>BPIL01000033.1 GCA_026004095.1 Meiothermus sp. | reverse complement strand
GAAGCGGCTTTAGGCCAATACAATGCCACACACTAACCCACAAAAAGCGCCGCCCTGAAGCCGACTATCCACTCTATCGCACACAATAGAACACTTCCGGTTTTGGGTCATTTTTTGGGTCAATTTGGGTCAGGTTTTGGGTCAAGACCGGGTTAGAGGAATACTATAGGTAGTACTCTGTTTTTGAATCACCTACAACATGTGGTATGATGTGCTTATGGATTTAGAAGGGTATAGAGGGTTTTTCTCCACAGCTACCCTCACCATTATTAGGGCGGCTAACCTGGCCCGCTCGACTCGTACCCCCTGGGCCGTGCGCAATTTGTTTCGCGCTAGAGATCGGGGTCGCCTACAATTGCTGCTGCTGCACGGGCTGGTGGCTGCCGCTCTGCTGCGATGTGGGGCAACTGGCCCCCTGGATGAGCTAATCAACTCGCCTGATCCGTATGTAGAAGAACTTGCCTGGCTTGGTATCACCCTCGACTACGCTTTGGGTACATATCTTGACCGTGCTGAGTACCTGATTGCCGAAGCATATGATGCACAGACCTTGGAGCTCGAGGCTCGAGCCCTGGCGCTGGGCGCAACCCACCCCCCGTGTGAGGATAGCTCCTCGGTATCCTCGGCTAACCCTCTCGAGTTAATACCCTCCATCCAACCCAACGCACCCTCGGCCTAGGACTGTAGGCGACGGGTTCATCCCGTCACGGCTACAGGCTCCAGGCCGGATATTCCGGCCTCCGTGAACACGGAGGTTTTCTCTCATGCAGGACAGCAAAAAACTCGCCTACTCCCGCAAGGAAGTGGCAGAGCTTCTTGGTATCCATTTGAATTCGGTTGATAGGTACATCAAACAAGGCGCAATCCCCGCCCGTAAGCTCGGCTCCCGCTGGCTGATTCCCGCTAGCGCCCTTCGCGCCTGGCTCGAGGGTAAGGATGAACAGAACCCCGCCGGGGTTGGCGGGGCTGAGTAGGGGGGTGGGCTGTGCTGCGCTACGTAAAGTATAGCACACTCGAGTACGCCCTCGAGTACGCCCGGCTGGGGTACGCCGTCCTGCCCCTGCTGCCGGGCGAGAAGCGCCCACACGGGCGGTTGGCCCCCAACGGGTTGAAGGACGCTACCCTCGACCCCGAGGTGCTGCGCACCTGGTGGCAGGCCGCGCCTGCGGCCGGGGTGGGCATCCTGCCCCCGCCTGGGGCGCTGGTGCTGGACTTCGACGACCCCGCGACCTGGGACGGGCTGCGGGCTGAATACCCCGAGCTAGGCGAGGCCCCCCGGCAGAGAACCCCCAAGGGCGGGGTGCATGTCTTCCTGCGCCTGCCTGAGAGTCTGGTAGGGAGCCTCAGCGCCAGCGCCCGGAAGCTGCCGGGATTGGACTTGCGCGGTATGGGCAAGGCGTATCTGGCGTGTAGCCCCACCCAGTTACCGACCGGGGCCTATAGCTGGGAAGTACCCCTGCAAACCCCCGATGAACTGCCCCTGGCCCCAGAGGGGCTGCTGCTCCGACTCCTGCCGCCGCCTCCGCCACCACCGCCTGAGTACCAGGCCGTGAACTTCCGGGGTGTGAAGGGCGACAGACTGAGCCGCCGCCTGGAAGGGCTCCTGCACTGGGCCTGTGAGCGGGTAGCGGCTGCTCCTCAAGGGACGCGGCACAACACACTGCTCAACGCCGCCCGGCTGATGGGGGGCTACGTGCACCTGGGCCTCGACCCTGAGAAGGCCATCCACGCCCTGGCTGCGGCTGGGGGGCAGGCCGGGCTACCCCACCCCGAGGCTGAGGCCACCGCGCGGGATGGGTTGAAGTACGGGCTGAGTGCGCCGCTCGAGTTGCCCCCTGAGGGGGGCAGGGTAAGTGCTGGGCACTCCCCTGCCCCGGCTGAAGCCCGTGAGGCCCACCAGCAGGCGGTGAAGCTCCTCGAGGGGCTGACCCCCGAAACCTGGCCCGAGCAAAGAGCCGCCCTCCTCGAGGCCCTGCAAGGACTCGACCCGGTGAGCGTAGACCTGCTGCTCAAGCAGGCCGCAGGCAGGGTAGGGGTGGGAGTGGGGGTCATGCAGAAGGCCCTGCGGGAGCACGCCAAGGGGGATGAGGCCGAGCCCACCGCCGCTAAGGAGCTCACCCGGCTGGCCCTCGAGCACAGCGAACTGTGGAGGGACGGGGAGGGGGGCGCCTGGGCCACCTTGCGGGTGGAAGACCACACAGAAAACTGGCCCGTGCGCTCGAGGGCCTTCCGGCTGTGGCTCACCCGGCTGTACTACGAGGAGCGGGAGAGGCCCCCCAACGCGCAGGCGTTGCAGGATGCCCTGTCCACCGTGGAGGCCAAAGCGCTCTTTGCCGGGGCTGAGCACCCGGTGTACACCCGGGTGGCCCACCAGGACGGGGCGGTGTGGCTCGACCTGGGCCGTCCGGACTGGCAGGCCGTGCGCATCACCGCTGAGGGCTGGGCCGTCCTGCCCCCCGAGGTGCGCTTCCGGCGTAGCAAGGCCACCGGGGCGCTGCCCATCCCGATACAGGGTGGGGGCGAAGCGTTGAAGGATATTCTGAGCCCCTGGGCGCTGGAGGAGGCCCCCCTCACCCTGGTGCTGGCCTGGGCGCTGGGGACACTGAGCGCGGGCCCTTACCCGGTGCTGGCCCTCTCTGGGGAGCAGGGGAGCGGAAAGAGCACCCTGGCCCGCACGCTACAGCGGCTCATAGACCCTTCCGGGGATGTGGGCAGTCTTCCCCGTGAGTCCCGTGACCTGTTCATCGCGGCTAAGCACAGCCACGTGCTGGCCTTTGACAACGTGTCTGGCTTGCCGCCCTGGCTCAGCGACGACCTGTGCAAGCTGGCTACCGGTGGGCTACTGCGGGCAAGGGAACTCTATACCAACGACGACGAGGTGTTTCTGAAGGCCAAACGCCCGGTGATCCTCAACGGGATTACCGATTATCTGACACAGCAAGACCTGGTAGACCGCTCCGTCCTGCTGCACCTCCCACCCCTCGAACAACACCAGCCCGAGGCCGAGCTGTGGGCTGCCTTCCAGGAAGCCCACCCTCGAGCGTTGGGGGGCTTGCTCGACCTTGCCGCCCTGGCCCTGCGTGAACTCCCCCGCACCCGAAGCCCTAACGTGCGCCTGGCCGACTTCGCCCGCTGGGCTCTGGCGGCTGAGTCGGGGTACACCACGGTCGGGGTGTTCGAGCAGGCGTTCACGGAGATGCGGGCGGACGCGGTGCGGGTGGCCCTGGATAACGAGCCCCTATATCCCATGCTGCTGCGGCTGCTGGAGGGGGGAGCCTTCGAGGGGAGCGCCGGAGAACTGCTCGAACGGTTGAACGCATTGCGGGGAGGGGACAAGAAACCCCCCGAGGGCTGGCCCCGCACCCCCCACGCTGTGGCTTCCTGGCTCAAGCGCACAGCCCCCGCGCTGCGCAAGGTGGGGGTTCAGGTTGACCCCCTCAAACGAGAGAGGGACAAACGCCGCTGGAAGATAGCCATGCAGAAAGAAGGGGGGGAACAAACGTCACAAATGTCACCAATGTCAGAACCCCGTGCAGGACGCACTTCTGAGGTGACATTTCCCTCCCCCGGTGACGTTTCAAATGTCACCGCAAATGTCACCCCCCCGCCGGATGACATTTCACCCCCACCCGGTGACGTTTCAAATGTCACCCCCCACGGGCAAATGTCACCCGAAGAATCACGCGCAGGACGCATCGGTGACATTGATGACGTTTGTGACATTTCCACCCCCCATCTTTCTACACAAGAGTGGTTCGAGGATGCCGATGTCTTCTAGTCTGCCCGACCTGCTGCGAACCCTCAGCGCTCGAGGGGCCACCCTGGCCTGTGTTGAGGGGGCACTCGTCCTGCGCCCCAAAGGGGTTAGCGCTGGCCTTGAGGAAAGCATCCGGCTGTGGAAGGAAGACCTGCTGCGGATGGTAGAGGCGGCAGGGGGCGTTATAGGGCCACAGGGGTTGATGGATAGGGTGGCCCAGGGCGCTAGCCCCTGGGTCGCTACCCTCACCCGCGACCCCGACCCCTCAGGCTGCCCCATCCACTGGCAACGAGTACCGGAGCTACCCCCTCGAGGCTCAAAGGCGGTTATGGCGGACGGTTCGGGGTTCGGGAACCTGTACCGCTTCAAGGTTGCCGGGGCGTGGTACTTGCTGAAGTTCCTACCCCCCTTCGATGGCGCGGTGTCCTTGACCGACCAGCAGGGTCGGGTGCGGGTGCTGGCTTCCCTCGAGGAGGCCGCCCGATTCCTGAGCCTGGTGGCGCAAGCGAATGAGGAGGTGATAGTGATATGACCCGCTACCCCCACCTACCCCCGACACTGCTCCGGCTGCTCGAACCTGGCCCCTGGCAGGGAACCCCCACCGAGCTCTACGCCGCCCTCGAGCCTCACCGGGGGGGACCCTGGCCCGGTGGCCCGGTGGCCTTGAGCTTGTGGCTCAAGCACCACGCGAGGGAGCACGGCATCCAGGTGGACTTCCACCACACCGGCGAGCGCCGGGTGTTGTGTCTGGCACGGGTGGCTAACGGGTTGAAGGGTGCAAGCGAACCGGAACATAGCGGCACGATTCCGCCGCATACCGCCGCGTTTTGGAGCTTCCCCACCTGGGGGGCTTTACGTGAAGGCCTTCCGGAGGTGTTTGACTCCCACCCCTCTGAAATGACCTTTACCCTCGCTTACCGTTACCCGAACTGGCAAAGCGCGAGGGTGGTCAAGCGCTTCTTTCTCGAATCTGAAGCAGCGGAGGATTCCTTACGCTACCCCCAAGTGTGTGAGGTGCGTATCTACCCCGGTGAGGTGGATATAGCCACCGTGTGGCCTATGGAGAATAGGATTGAGTATGCCGAGCTTTGACTACGAACGCGCCGCCACCATCCTGGCCGAGGCCGCATTCTCGGACGACCAGAGTGTGTGTCAGCGTCACGGAATCACGGATAGGACGCTGCGCCGCTATCGTGCGCGGCTGCTGTCCGACCCGCGTCTGTCCGCTTTCGTCCAGGAGCGGCAAGCGCGGCTTGCTGAGCAGTGGGCACACGAGCTGGCACCCGCTATCGGTGCGGCTGTTCGGTTTCTCCGGCAAGCCGCACAAAGCGCTGACCCCACCAACCCCGCCGCAATCCGCGCTGTGGCCGAGGCCCTGAAAGCGTTGGCCGAGATAGACATGACCCGCGATATGCTTCGCTCTCGAGTTGGAGGTGACACATGGGACTTTGGGAAAAACTAAGGCGACTTGAACGGATACAACAAACTGGTGAACGCAGCGTCACGCTTCACCGTTCGTACGCGCTGAATAGCGAGCTACACCCAACCCCGGAGCAGCTACGGAAAGCCGAGGCGCTGTGCGAGCAGGCCCGCCGCGAACACCCACGCGCGGTGCTGATTGTTCGTTTTGGCCCCGAGGGGGAGGTCACAGTCACACCCGCAAGGAGGATGCCTACGCTTGGTGCAAAAGCGCCTCATCGTGGCTGAGGCGCTAAAGACCTAAAACACCACCCCTCTTGACCCTTGGGAGGGGGGATTTATCGGTCAAAACAAAAGCGTACTTACTTTACTAAGTGCGCTTTTTGGTAGGCAACCGTGTATAATCCCTATATGCCAAAGGGTGAGAAGCTGCATCTGGTAAGACCCCCACGTGAGGCCCTAGCCGCCCGGTGGGGGTTGCGATTGTTTGAGGACGGAGAGACTGGTGAGCGGGTTTATATCCGTGCCCTTGCCGTGGTACTCGAGCGGTTCAAAGCGCTACCCCCGGACAAGCGGGGCCGGGTGGTGGAGGCCGGGCTCGAGGCTTTAGGGCTGTTGGGGGTGGAGGATGCCACGACTGACGAACAAACCCCGTAGGCGCAAAGATGGACGCTTTGAGGTGCGCCTGACCCTGCGAGAGAACGGCGCACCGGTGCAGGTCAGTGTCTACGGCAAGACCGCCGCTGAGGCCGAACGCAAGGCGCGTGACCTGAAGACCAGGGCCGAGCGGGGCCAGTTCACCCGCGACCGGAGCACCACCGCAGGCTACGCCCGGCTGTGGCTGGAGCGCAAGAGCAGAGAGGTGCGCCCCCGCACCGCTGAACTCTACCGGCTCGAACTGGGCTATGCCCTCCCCTCACTCACCGACCCCGAGGCCCCTGACCCCCTGGGCTCGAGGCCCTTGCAGGAGGTGAAGCCCGCCCACGTCCGGGAGGTGCTGGATGGGCTCATGGGGCGCTACAGCCTGCGCACCGTGAAGATGGTGCGGCAACGGCTGTGGCAGGTATTCCGGGATGCTTTAGATATGGAACTCGTCTACCGCAACCCGGTAGACCCGGTGCGGATCAAGGCCCCCCGAGGTCAGGCCAAGAGCAAGGCCGGTAGAGCTTTGGAGCCCCACGAGATAGCCGCCCTGCTATCTGCCCTCGATGACCACAAAGACCCCCGAACCGCCCTGGCCCTCCGGCTGATGCTGGCCTGTGGACTGCGCCGGGGTGAGTGCTTGGGCTTGCAGTGGGGTGACCTCGACCTCGAGGGGGGAACCCTGACCGTCGCAAGGGCTTGGGCAAGGGGTGGGGGGCCGGGTAGGGTCACTCTCCCCAAAACCCTCACCTCCGCCCGCACCGTGCCGATTCCTCATGCCACCCTGGAGCGGCTGAAGACCTACCGCCTCTGGTACACCGAGCGGCTGGGAGAACCCAGGCCGGGTAGCTGGTTGCTGCCGGGCAACGACCCTAGCAAGCCCCTGGATGCCAACGCACCAAACCACGCCTTGAAGCGCCTCACCGAGCGGCTGGGTATAAACCCCTTGAGGGTGCATGACCTAAGACACAGCTACGGCTCACACATGTTGGCTAACGGTGCGCCCATCGAGCTTGTGGCTGAACGGATGGGCCACGCTAACCCCAATATCACCCTGGGGGTGTACCGGCATGTGCTGGAGCACGAGCGCCGGGGCTGGATTCTTGACCCCGAGGACTTGCTGGGCCCCCGCGCCAAAGCCTGAAGTTTATTTGGGTCAAACTGTAGGGTCAAAGAGAAAACCGGGGTCGCTAAGACTCCGGTTTTTCTCGTCC
>BPIL01000032.1 GCA_026004095.1 Meiothermus sp. | reverse complement strand
AGGGCTTTGGCGTGGCCCAGGCCAGCAGCCAGGGTGTGTTTGAAAGCCTCGAGGTCGGTGATCTTCAGATGCCCCTCGTACAGCACCGACTGAAGCACAATCGGGCCGGAGCCGTCGTGTTTGTACATGCGCACCCGCTCGCTCTGAACCACCATCGCGCCCAGCACCGAGAAGCCCCCTTTGGCTCCCTGGCGATGCAGCCACTCGAGCTGCTCTTCGAGGGTTTTCAAACCGTGGCGCTTGCGCTTTTTGCTATCAGGATTGTTGGGATCTTTTTTGGTCACAGTAGGGTTAGCACGTAGGCGAAAGCGCAGCACCTGGGCAGGCTGGAGGTGCTCGAGGGGGATGGGTTTGGAGGCTGGGGGCTGGGCAAAGTAGCCGGGGAAACGCTGGACCAATTTTTCCCAGTCCGGCATCCCGGCACTCTGCACCAGCACAATGGGGATTTTTCCTACCTCAGCCCGCCACAAAAAGCGCGCTGGGGTCTGATTGGGCCCGGCAAAGGCATGGCACAGGGTGGCGTGCAGCTCATAGGGGCTGGCCAGGTCGGTGCGGGCCTGCTTAGAGCGGGGATCAAGCTGGAGTCGGCTCAGGTACACGTTTCACCTCCACCCAATGAGGAACCACAAAACGGGCCCCAAAGCGGCGTTCCGCAAAGGAGCCCAGCGGCTGATCCATGCGCAGCGAACCTTCGCTCGAGCCCCGGTTTTCCAGCATGACCAGGCACCTGACCGACTCGCAATCCTTCCCCTCTTCGTCCTTCGGCCAATCGCGCCCGAGGTAGCGGTACTTG
Source organism: Meiothermus sp. (assembly GCA_026004095.1). Taxonomy (GTDB): domain Bacteria; phylum Deinococcota; class Deinococci; order Deinococcales; family Thermaceae; genus Meiothermus. The sequence goes on along the minus strand of BPIL01000032.1, from coordinate 7,067 downwards.
AGGGCTTCCTGCAAAGGCTCCTCGCGCAGGCCGTCCTCGAGATACACCCCTGGGCTGGGCAGGTAGCCCTTTCTACCCAGAAATAGCGGCCAGAAGGGGTTTTTCAGCGCCCGGTGCGCGCGCTCCAGGAGGCGTTGGTCTTCCCCCTCGAGCCCCACCAGGAAAACCGCATCGGCCAGGTAGTAGCGCCGGGATGTGGTGGTGGGGTGCACCTTGGACTCGTCGGCGGCGATTACGTTCTGGGCAGTCTGGTAGTCGTAGCGCAGCACCCCCGGCTGGTCGATGCGCACCCCCATCCGCAAGCGCGCCAGCTCGAGCACAGGCGCCCGCTCCTCGCGGTCTATGCCCATGGCCGCACATAGCAGGCCGATCACCCCGCTTTTGGAGGGGGTGAGGTCGGTGTCCCGCTCGTCAAAGCGGCTTTTGGTGCCCCAGGACTGCATGGGGCCCGCCAGGCGCAACAGCAGGGTGGGCATCTCAGACCTCCAGCCCAAGGTTGGCCCTAACAGCTTTCATTGCGCTTTGCACCAGTTCGTCCAGGCTTCCCACGGGCGTGCCGATCTGGCTCTGGGCATCGGTAAGGTTGAGCACCCAGGCCGCTCCATCCTGCCCGTAGGCGGCGGAGAGCTTTTGCCACCTGGCCTCGAGCCGCTCCACCGAGGCCTCGGTAAGGCTTTTCTCCCGGTTTGGGCGCACCGGTTTCTCGAAGGCGTTGGCCAGGTTGCGCGGGTCGGCCTCCTGTCGCACCGTGAACAGCACATACTCCGGGTCGTTGTGGGCCGCAAAGGAGTTCTGCTTGCCGCTGGGCTTGGCCTTGACGATAGCCCGCAGGAAGGCCTCGAGGCCCCGGAGCATCAGCTCGGTATCGTTCTGGAGGTTCGCACGGAGCTTCTCGAGGTCGAGCGCAACATAGCGGTAAAAGCAGGCCGAGTTGAACTCCACCGTACCGATCATGTCGGCCCCCGCATTGTCATCGGGCTTGAGGTCGTCCACAGCGGTGTAGAAGTCGAACTCGCGCTCCACGGCGTGGGTGGAAAGGGCATGGGCCACCTGGCAGGCGGCGTCCTGGTTCTTCTCGGGGAGGTCGGCCAGCATGCGCCCGAACAGGGCCACGTCCAGGGCCTTGCCGCCATCTAACACACTGCCCAGGGCTTTTTTGATTTCGTCGGGGACGGCTTCCCTGGCAGCTTTCTTGGCATCTTTGGTTTTCTTTTTACCCCCCTCTTCCTCGGCCTGGGGGGCCACCAGGCCATCCCAGTGCTGGTCGATGAGGTCAGCGATCCTGGCTACCTCTTGCCTGCCCAAAAACAGCAGGTACTGGGTTTTGCCCTCTGCATCAACCCTCAGGCCCATACCGCCCAGGGCTTGCTCCACCTTCTGCCGGGCTTCCTCCTTGCCCCTGCCCCTGGCCTCGAGCTGATCTACCAATGCCTGAACCAGCCGCTTGGTGCGTAAAGCCAGCGCCTCCTGGGGCAGGCCATTGGGGTGGTCGCGCACATACTCCCGTGCAGCCCGCTTGAGGCACTGGCTGCTGATGCGCCCGCGGCGGTAGCCACCAAAAATGGCATCCTTGGGAGAGCCAGTGTCGTCGCGGTTGAGGTTGGAGGGGGCGAAGTTTTGCAGGATGTGAATCTCGAGCAGGTGTTTCATGTTTTTCTCCTATTGCGATAGATTGAGATCGATCTGTAGCCGAACAACCTTCCACCCCAGGCCCTGGCGTTCCATGACCAGGCCTTCGTTGGGGTTATCTTTAGCGTGAATAAACGCTTCGGAGAGACCGCGGCGCTTGATGCGCCAGTGGGTCACATTTTGTGTATCGGCCTGCCCCGGCTCCTCTCCCGTACCAACGCTGGCAAGCCCTTCAGGCGTGACGTAAGCATCTATAACCCGGTCGACCATCGGCCCCACAAAAGCCAGGGCCAGCGCCCCGAAGCCCGTGGTGTCTTTCTCAACTTCTCGCATAAACGCGCGGTTGAGATCGGATTTCAGGCTTTCCCGCACCCTGGGAAAGTCCACATATCTTGAAACGGCCGAAGCGTTGTTGGTTGCTATGGCCCGCTGCAACCCGCGAAGGGCAAGGTAGGGGGAGAACCAAAAATAAGCGAACCCCAGCACCATAGCCGCAATCGCTACCCACAACCACTGTTTACTGCGCATCTTCACCCTCCATGGAGATGGTCTCTTCCTTAGCAACGGTACGGTAGAAAGCCCTGGCCCATTTCTGTTGCACTGGCTTGCGCTCACGGTTCCAGGCCAGCAGGTCGCGCAGGAGTTCCGACCAGTAGATGCGGATGTCGTCCTGGCTCTCAATAAGCTGCACCATCTGGCGCAGGCGGTAGGGCAACTGCTCTTCATCGGCATCCAGCAGGGCGATAAAGCGCTGCTCGATGCTTTTGGACTGGTCGCGCGCAAGGTAAAGCTGTGCAATGGCGTGACCCAGCGTGCGGCGGTAGCCTTTATTCACGCCTCCTTCATTGTTCTGGCCCACCTCAGGCTCCTCTTCATCTTTGCGAAACTGCTCCAGCTCCGATGAAGAGACCGTGCTGGCCCACAAACCGGCCACCAGGTAATAACAAATCCGCTCCCAGCGATCTTCGTGCTCGTCCTGGATGCGCCCCAGGAACCCCTCAACCAGCGGAACCACCTCCGCTCCCGGCGCATCCAGGCCGCGGCGCATCCGTGCCAGGTCGGCTGGCGTGCTGCGCTGGCGCAGGTACCGTACAAAAGCCTGTTCTCTACTGACTTCCTTTTGCACCCACTACCTCCTTTTGTTTGTAGATATGGGCCAGCAAAATGCCCTCGCCCTTGTGAACGGCCCGCAAAGCCCGGGCATCGTCCCCCGCGGCCAAAGCAGCAAGCCGCCAGGCCTGCAGGGCCTCGCGCTGGAGAATCTCGCGCCAGGCCCGCTCGAGCCGAGCCTGCTGCTTTTCGAAATCGGGGCCGAGCTGGCTTATCCAATCGGCGAAATGGCCCTCGAGCGCCGACCAGTAAGCCACCTGGTGAGGAAAGCTCCGGGCCAGCTTGCTCACGTCGTCTTTATGGGGCTTGCGATCCCCCATGGACAGCAACCCGGCGGCCAGGGCTCGAGCAGCCCCATTCAAAACCTCTCCCATCACTTCGGCTTCGTTCAGGCATTGCTCGACAAAAGCGCGCAGGTCGGTCTCGCCCAAAATGGCCTCGGGCAGGCGGTATATCTCCCCCCGCCAGAGTTCGACCTTGGCCTGATCACTGGCCTGACCCGCCACCATCACGGGGAGGCCCCGCTGCCTGAAATGGCGGCCCAGGGCGCGGTAAACGTTGCGGGCATGGTCGGCCACGGCCAGCCCCTGGGCCGAGCCGGGCTTGGGCAGCAAAGCGGCAAAGTCGCGCCACAAGGCCCGGCCCTCGCTAAAGCCGAGGGGGCGCTCTCTGGTGGGGTCTTTGGGGTCAGGGCGAAACGCCACCATCGGGTCGCGCCGAACCTGGCTCTCCTCGTAGCGAACCCCCGAGGCGTAGGCGATCCAGCGTACGATAGTCTGACCATCTTCCTCCTCAGGGTGCAGGCGCACCGCGCGCGCGAGCCAGGTGTAGCGGTGCACGATGCCCTTGGCGCTGGCCCTGGCCCGCTCGCAGTCCGCCAGGTCGGCAACCTTCAGGGGCTCCTGCTCCCAGGTGGCGAAATCGTGCTCGTGCTCCCTTTTGGGATAGGCCACTAGGTTCAGGCACAGCGTCTGGTGGAGGTTGTCGCCCAGCACCAGCGCCAGAGCCGCCGTCGCGACCGGCGCCGTGGCGGTGTGGCACAGCACGCTCTTGCCTGCAGAAAGGGCAAAGGTCTGGTTGGCCACCAGCAGCCGGGCGGCCTCGGCGGGCAGGAGGGGGCGGGGCCTCGAGGTGACGGTGTGGTCGAAGAGCACCTTGTTGTTGTCGGAGTTGAGTTCGGGGGCCAGCACCGTCCAGGAGCGGCAGGAGCGCTCGAGACTGAAGTCGGGCACCTGGTAGAAGGGCCGCTCGGGGTGGAACAGGTCGAAGCGATCCCGGTACTTACTCAGATAGGTCTGAATCTTTCCGCGATCGAACCCCTCTTCGAACCACTCGGCCGCCTCGTAGGCATCGGCGGGGCCCTCCAGCGCCCGGTGCAGCACCGCCAGCAGCAAGCGGTGCAAGGCCGCCGTCACCAGCGGGCTGGGGTCTTCGATGCGCTCGAACTCGCGGGCCTCGAGCAGGGCCTGCTCGAGGCTCACAAGCAAAAGCTCGTTTCCCGTTCGTACGGGAATCCAGGGCTGGGTTATTAGATTAAACGTGGGCAAAGCTTACCTCCTGTTGCTTCCTGTAAACCACCCCAAGCTCGGGGTGAAGCTCGAGCACAAGTTCCCCCAGCACCGCGCACCCTCCCTCGAGCACCACCGGATGGGCATGGGCCAATAGGGGGGTTTCACTCCAGGGCTTGGCGGGCAGGCCGTGGGCTTTCCGATGGGCCTCCAGGGCCTCGAGGTTGTTTTGCACCAGCTCATACCGGCTGAGCTTGACCGAGCGGGCAAAGATGCGCCTGGCCTGGGCCAGCTCGAGCTGGCTGGCCAGGCTCACCCCCTCCTTCCCGCCCGCATCGAGGCAGAGCTGCCCGCCCACCTTGTGCAGCAGCACCACCGTGGCGCTGGGGGGGCCTTTGCGGGTTTTGAGCAGGCTGGGGTCGTCGTCGGGGTTGGGCTCGTCGTCGGGCAGCCTGGTGAAGTCCCGGGGCTCGAGCCAGCCGGTTTCATCGGGGTCGCCAAAAGGCGCGTAGAAGGCCTCGTCCTGATCTCGGGCGTCCCTTTTTTCCATGCGGGCCTGGGCTTCCTCAAGGGCCCTCCTCCACGCTTCCGGAAGCCCCTGGGGCATAGGGTCGCTGTAAACCTCCTGCACCAGGCGGTCGATATCGCCCGGAAGCTCGATCTGGGTGCGGTTGCGCAGGGCCAGCCAGCTCCGCAGCAGAACGTAGCGCTCGTAGATGCGTTCGGCCGTACCGAAGTCGGGCACCCCTTCGCACTCCAAACCCGCCACCCACAACACCGGTTCGGTGTGGGAATGCCGCTCCTCCGCGCTGCGGGCGTGGCGGTGCAGCCGCCCTGCGCGCTGCAAAACCAGATCCACCGGGGCCAGGTCGGTGAACATCACATCGAAGTCGAGGTCGAGCGATTGTTCAACCACCTGGGTGGCAACCAGGATGGCTCTTTTAGGGCGCTGCCCTTGCTTACCAAACTTATCTAGAACAAGCTGCTCGCGATTTAAGCGCTCCTCGAGCGGATAGCGGGCATGAAACAGGTATACCTCCACCCCATCCGAATTGCCCGCCAAAGCCCGGTACAGCTCCTGTGCCCGCTGCACGGTGTTGACAATACAGGCCACACAGCCGCCCCGGCGGGCCTGCTCGAGCGCCTGCTCGGCGATGGCCTCGAGGCCGAGCGGCAAGGCCCGTAGCCGCAGGGTGGGCTGTTTGCGCGCCTCAAAGGTCTCCACCACGGGCATGGGGTTGTCCTTTACGACACGGGTAATGCGGGGGTATGGCTTGTCCTCGGTTATCTTCTCGGCCCCAAACGCCCTGAGCAGATTTTCCCGCTTGGCCCTGGGCAGGGTCGCGCTCATCAGCACGACCGATGAATCCAGCGCCCTAAGCCAGCGCACCAGCGACTCGATAAGGCCGCTGGTGTAGGTGTCGTAGGCGTGCACCTCGTCCAGCACCACCACCCGGTTGCCCAGGCCCCACAGCCGCACGAACTGGTGCTTGGTGGGCAGGATGCCCAAAAGCGCCTGATCTACCGTACCCACGGCGTACTCGGAGAGCAGGCCGCGCTTGCGGTGAGAGAACCAGATCTGGGCCTCGACTCCTTCTTCACGCTCTTCAGGGCTGTTGGGGCGCACGCGTATCTCCTGGTAGGCCTCCACCAGCTCGCTGGCCCCGTGCAAGAGTTGCAGGTCGAGCCTGCAGGACTGCCCCCAGCGATCCAGAAAGGCCTTGGCCCGCTCGAACATCAGGTTGCCGGTGGCCTGGGTGGGCAGGGCCACGTACATCCCCCGGTGGCCGTTGGCGGCTTGCAGGCGCAGGTGGGCGTAGAAGGCCGCCTCGGTCTTGCCTTCGCCCATGGGGGCCTCCACCAGCAACAGGGCGGGGCGATCCACGCCCTCCAGGAGGCGCTCGATGGCAGCTTGCAGTGGGCGGGCCCTGAACGGCGCTTCGGGGCTACCCAGATAGGCAAAGACCTCTTCCAGGCTTTGCGGCTCGGGCATCAGGGTTTTGCGCTGAAACCAGCCGATGCCATCAAGCTTTTGCGTGGCCCGCACCTTGGCCTCCCGGTAATACCCGGCCAGATCGTCGCCGAGGGGGTGAAAGTCGAGGCTCGAGCCAATCCAGTCGGCAAAGCTGGTAAGGCCCGCCAGGCGCTCGAAAGCCGCACCCCCATAGAGCTTAACTTTGGGAGCCTCCCCCACCCCCAGCACCTCGAGCACCGCTTCGAATAGCTCGCGGCGCACCTCGTCCCAGTTCGCGTTGCCTTTCTCACGGGTTGTTCGCTTTGTCCAGATCGCCCCTTGTTGCCCGGAAGCCGTGGTGCTCCCCCACCGCCGCTGCGACATTCTGGGCGGCCCGGTATTTCCACCCCCTGGCCTCGAGTAGTTCGGGCAGCACCGCCTCGCTGATGATGCTGTGGGAAAGGTCGTCGGGCGGCGGCGTTGGGTCGCTTGACCAGGTGAGCCCCGTGGCCCAGAGCCGTTCCTTGCCCTCGAGCCACTTCTGCTGGAAGGCTGGGCTGGCCTTGCCGATATCGTGCAAGCCCGCCAGGGCGCAAACCCAGGCTTTGGCTTGCTGGGGCTCCAGGCTTAGATCGTGGGCGTAAAGCTCGAGGGTCTTGGGGGGCTCGCGCTCGAGGATCGCCTCGGCGCAGGCCGCCACGTCCAGCAAGTGTGCAATGAGCGGATGCCAGGCGCCCTGCTCCCGGCCCCGGTCGCTTTTGGCCCACAGCCTCCTGGCTGACTCCGAAAGCCTCATGAACCCACCTTCCCCTTCATCCCTTCGAACCCCCTGGCATACTCTTCCAGCACCTGCCGCGCCTCCAAAA
>BPIL01000031.1 GCA_026004095.1 Meiothermus sp. | reverse complement strand
GAGGCCTGGCACCCGCTCCGACCTGGGCAGCACCAGCGTGAGGGGGCCCGGCCAGAAGCGCTCCATCAGCCGCTCGGCCAGCGCTGGAACCTCCTGTACCACCTTTTGCAGCATCCCCCGATCGGCCACATGGACGATCAGTGGGTCGAAGCTGGGGCGCTGTTTAGCCTCAAAGATTCTGGCCGCGGCCCGGGCGTCCAGGGCATTGGCCCCCAGGCCGTAAACGGTCTCGGTCGGAAAAGCCACCAGCCCACCACTGCGGATAATCTGGGCGGCGCGCTCGAGGTTTTCGGGGGTGGGCGGTACAACCATACCAACCCGCACATCATAGCAGAGTGGGTTTAGTAGCCTGCAAGTGAAGCGGTAGACTGAGGCCATGAGTTGGCTGCAACGCCTCAAAGAAGGCCTGAGTAAAACCCGCGACAACCTGGTCAAAGCCATCCCCTGGGGCGAGAGACCCCGAGGCGGTGTTGGAGGAGCTCGAGTTCGCCCTGATCGCCGCCGATGTGGGGGTGGAGGCCACCCAGGAAGTTCTGGAAGAGGTGCGTCAGTCGGGCAAAAAAGACCTGCGCGAGGCGCTAAAACAGGCCCTCACGGTACAGCTCGAGCCCGACCGCTTCCGGGCCAAAATCCGCAAGGCGGGCTTCAACCCCAACGCCAAAAAATCCACCGTGGAGCCCGCCGGCAAGGTGATTCTGATGGTGGGGGTCAACGGGGTGGGCAAGACCACCACCATCGCCAAGCTGGGGCAGTACTACCAGAGCAAGGGCAGAAGCGTGATGTTCTGCGCCGGCGACACCTTCCGGGCCGCGGGCGGGGCCCAGCTCGGGCTGTGGGGGGAACGGCTGGGCATCCCGGTGATTCAGGGGCCGGAGGGTTCCGACCCCGCCGCCCTGGCCTTCGACGCGGCCTCGGCCCGCAAGGCCCGGGGCCTGGATCTGCTGCTGGTGGACACCGCCGGGCGGCTGCACACCAAGCACAACCTGATGGAGGAGCTGGCCAAGGTCAAGCGCTCCATCGCCAAGGCCGACCCCGGCGAGCCCGGTGAGGTCTGGCTGGTGCTGGACGCGGTCACGGGGCAGAACGGCCTCGAGCAGGCCAAAAAGTTCCACCAGACCGTGGGCCTGACCGGGGTGATCGTCACCAAGCTGGACGGCACCGCCAAGGGGGGGGTGCTGGTGCCCATCGTGCGTACGCTGGGCGTGCCCATCAAGTTTATCGGGGTGGGCGAGAAAGCCGACGACCTGCAACCCTTCGACGCCGGCGAGTTTGTGGAGGCTCTGCTGGGCGCATGACCCCCCGCGACCTGTACCCCCTGTACCGCCCGCTGGCCTCCAGGCTGCATTCCGGCGAGGTAGAAGGCATCCCCTACCTGCTCCAGCCCAACTGCCCCCTGCTGCTCGCCAACACCGCTTTTGGCTACCTCGAGGCCGCCCAAAAGGAGCTCGAGGCCCGTTTCCGGGCTGTGGGAGCACCCCCAGCCTTTACCGTGCTCGAGGGCTCCGAAACCTCGGCCTTGCTGGCATCGGGCTACCAGGCGACGGCCGCGTTCGAGCTTTGCCAGTCCGAGCCCAGCCCCCGCGCCCACTGGACCGAGCAGGTGCCCTGGTCGGAGGCCTGGTCCATCGCGCGCATCCTCACCGAGGCCTACCAGGCCCCCCAGTGGCGCTTTGCCCTGGCAGAGCGGGTCGGTAAGCTGCTGCAAGACCCCCACAGCCAGGCCTTTGTGGCTTACCTCTACGGCGATGCGGTAGGGGCCATCCTCACCCATCAGAACATCGGCCTCCTGGCCGGAGTGGTGCCCCCACGGCTGGGGAACGGGGTGGGCGCGGCCCTGGTGGGGCGCATCCACCCCCGGCTCTTCGTGCGCCTGGCCGGAACCGAGGCCGAGCTGCCTGGCCGCGTCCTAAGCCGCTTCATACGTTACGCCTTAGAATGAGCCCGATGCAGACCCAATCCACCCCGCTCGACAGAAACGCGCTCTTACTGGCCTTTGCCTGGCTGGTGGCGCTGGTCGCCACCCTGGGCAGCCTCTACTATTCCGAGGTGCGCAACTTTATCCCCTGCACCCTGTGCTGGTACCAGCGCATCGCCATGTATCCCCTGGTATTGATCCTGGGCCTCGCCACCTGGCGCAACGACGTTCATATCCGGCCCTATGCCCTCACCCTGTCGCTGGTGGGCCTGTTCTGGAGCAGCTACCACCTTCTGGAGCTATGGGTGCCGGGCCTGGCCCCCAACGTCTGTAAAGGCCCCATTCCCTGCAACGTGGAGTACATTCCCAGCTTCCCCATCCCGCTGCAGGCTGGTATCGCTTTCACGCTTATCTCGCTGGCGCTGTTTTTGCTGCGCCCCACCCGGCGTTCGTAGCGGCTAGGCGCTTTTACGCACCCAGTAGGTCACCCAGAGGGTGCAGAACAGGGCCACGCCCAGGGGTAGGGCGATGGTGAGCGCCAGGGTGGGGTCAAAGAGCGCAAAAAGCGCGCCAGCACCCATCAGGATGAGGGCAGTGAAGGCAAAGGCCCGGTGCCCGGAGAGCTCGAGGCGCTCAACCAGCGACCTCTTCTCGGTTGTGTTCTGGCGCAGGGCTTTGGTCAGGCCCAGCATGGCGTACCAGGCCAAAGCCAGCATGACCGAGATCACCAGCAGCGCATCGCGCCAGGAGCCCACAGTCTGCACCAGCCACACGTAGAGCAGTTGGGTCGCCAGCGTAAGGCCCAGGTGGATGCGGCTTTGCAGGCGGTTCTGGGCCGGGCTCAGGCTCACCTCCGCCGAGACCCATAGGGCCATGGCCCAGGCCAGGAGCGCAAACACCAGGGCCAGCAAAAGGTCAATAGCCATCGGTCACCACGTTGAGCAGGGGCTCACCCCGCAGGTAGCGCGCCACCTGCTCCCGCACCAGCCGGAAGCCCCGCTCGAACAGCTTGGGGGTGGAGCCGGCGATGTGGGGGGTGAGAAAAACCTCCGGCAGCGACCACAGCGGGTGTCCTTCGGGTAGGGGCTCGGGGGCGGTCACATCGGTGACCAGGCGCACCCGCTGGGCCCGGATGGCCTCCACCAGGGCCTCCTGGTCTACGGTTTTGCCCCGCCCCGCATTCACAAACAGCACCCCCGGCTTCATCAGGGCCAACTGGGCTGCCCCCACGAGCTTATCGGTCTGCGGTGTGTAGGGCAGCAGGTTTACGATCACATCGGCCTTTGGGAGCAGCTCGGGCAGCTCGGCCCAGGTGTGCACGCCCGGGCGGGCCGTGCGGGCCACCCGCAGGAACGAGACCCCAAAAGGAGCCAGGCGCTCCTCGGTGGCTCTGGCGATGGAGCCATAGCCCAGGAAGAGCACGGTGGAGCCCTCGAGGTCGTCCACCCAGCGGTAGGCCCAGCGCTGCTCGTGCTGAGCATCGCGGAACTCGGGAAAGCGCTTGATGGCGCTCAGTATCGCAGCCACAATCCACTCCGAGACCGGAATGTCGTGCACGCCGGCAGCGTCACACAGCACCAGGCCGGGGGGCAGGTAGGGCAGAATCCAGTCCACCCCGGCGGTGAGGGTCTGCACCACCTTGAGCTCTTTGAGGTTGGGGAGCTCGGCGAAGAAGCGCCGGGCCCCGCCATAAGGGGCCACCGCGAACTCGGCCTGGAGGGCCTTCTCCGACAGAGGCCCCTCTTTGGGCAAAAAAGCGATCTCCACCCCTTCCGGAAAACCCTGCAGCAACCGGGCCTCCACCGCTTCGGGAACCAGTACGATCATCAAGGGTTACTATATCGTGCCGGGGGCCTCCCCAAAGCCTGTACAATCACCCTAGCCGTGAGCAATGCGACCGATATTCAAACCCGCAAGCGCAAGCACCTCGAGGTCTGCCTCCGGGAGCCCGTGGCATACACCCGGCTCACCACCGGGTTTGAGCGCTACCGCCTGCGCTACCGGGCGCTGCCCGAGCTGGCGTTGGAGGAAGTAGACCTGACCACCCGGTTTCTGGGCAAAACCCTACGGGCCCCCTTTCTGATCGGGGCCATGACCGGCGGCGAGGCCCACGGGGGGCGCATCAACCGGGCCCTGGCCCAGGCCGCCGAGCAGCTGGGGGTGGGCATGATGCTGGGCAGCCAGCGGGTGATGCTCGAGCACCCCCAGGCCCGCGCCAGCTTCCAAGTGCGCGCAGTAGCCCCCAACACCCTGCTGGTGGGCAACCTGGGGCTGGTGCAGCTCAACAAGGGGTACGGCCTCGAGCACCTCGAGCAGGCGGTCAAACTGGTGCAGGCCGATGCCCTCGCCCTGCACATCAACCCCCTGCAAGAAGCCCTGCAGGTGGGGGGCGACACCGACTTTAGGGGCCTCCTGGATAAGCTGCGGGGCCTGCTGCCCCAGCTACCTTTTCCGGTGGTGCTCAAAGAGGTGGGCCACGGCATCGGGCGGGAAATTGCCCAGCAACTGGCCCCCCTGCCTTTTGCCGCGCTGGACGTGGCCGGCGCCGGCGGCACGAGCTGGGCCCGGGTGGAGGAGCTGGTGCACCACGGGCGCATCCTGCACCCCGAGCTGGTGGAGGTGGGCATCCCCACGGCGCAGGCCCTGGTGGAGTGCCGGAGCGTGCTGCCCCACCAACCCCTCATCGCCTCGGGGGGCATCCGCAACGGCACCGAGGCCGCCAAGGCCCTGGCCCTGGGCGCGCAGGTGGTGGCGGTGGCCCGCCCGCTGCTGGAACCGGCCCTACAGGGCCCCGAGGCGGTGGTGGCATGGATCAAAAACTTCCTGCACGAACTGCGGGTTGCCCTCTTCGCTATCGGGGCCCGCACCCCGGCCGAGGCCCTGGGCCGCATCGAACAGGTGCAGTAAAAAAGCCCCCGGCGCCGGGGGCTTTTGATTCTGGTTGCGGGGATAGGATTTGAACCTATGACCTTCGGGTTATGAGCCCGACGAGCTACCAGACTGCTCCACCCCGCGTCGGTCGCCGCATGTGACAGCTTTTACATATTAACCGCGAACGCCCATTTGGTCAAGACTGCTATAAGAACGCGAGGTTCATTTGCCGCTTGTGCCCTTTCTTCACGTGCTACAATGGGCCGCAAGATGAGTTTTAACTTGAAGGAGACGCTATGAAACAACTTTTGTGCGCGGCGCTTCTATTTGTTTCGCTGAGCTGGGCGCAACAAAGCCAGCCTCCTGCGATAGAGCAGACCCTGCAGCAGGCCCAGGCCGCCCTCGAGGCCGGGCGTCTGAACGAGGCCGTGCAGGGTTTTGAAGCTGTGATTGCTCGCGACTTCACCAACTACAGCGCGCACTTCGGACTGGGGCTGGCCCTATACCGCCTGGGTGATTTGCGGGGGGCAGCCTTCGAGTTCACCCAGCTCACCGTTCTCGACCCCAACCGCTTTGAGGGCTGGTTCAACCTGGGGGTGGTGCGCGACCGCCAGGGCCAGGCCGCCGAGGCCGCCGAGGCCTTTGGCAAGGCCATCGAGGTGGGCGAGAAGGCTGGCCTTGGCCTCAACGAGCTCAAACCGGCCTATATAGGCCAGGTTAAGGCCCTGCGCACCCAGGGCCAGCATGAGGCCGCTGCAACTGCTGCCCGCAAGGCGCTGGAAAAAGCCTCTGGCGACCTCGAGCTGACCTCGCTGCTGGCCGATAGCCTGGTCAAAGCCAACAAGCCCCTCGAGGCCCTACCCGTGCTGTACCAGATTCTAGCCAAAGACCCGGCCAACACCCAGGCCGTCTCGCAGATTGCCGATATCTACATGGCCCAGGGCCTGCCCCTGCGGGCCCTGCGGGAGATCGACCGAGGGCTGGAGGCCGCCAAAGACAACGCCGTGCGGGCCCAATTGCTGCTCAAGAAATCCACCCTGCAGCAGGGCCGTGAGCAGCAGGCCACCCTGCAGGAGGCCGTCCGCCTCGACCCCAAACTGTGGGCGGCGCACTACAACCTGGGTGTGGCCCGCCTGCGCGATGGCAACGCCCGGGGGGCGCTGGAGTCCTTCCAGAACGCCTATGCCCAGAACCCCGACGAGCCCAGGGTGCTGCTGGGTTTGGCCACCACCCACGACCGCCTGGGCCAGGCCGCTGAAGCCGCCCGCTTCGCCGAAATGGCCGCCAAAGCCAGCCAGGGTACCGACCGGCTCGAGGCCCTGTTCCTGCAAGGCAAGTCTGCATACACCCTGCGCCGCTACAGCGAGGCAGCCGAGTTGCTGTCACAGGTAACCCAGCAAAAAGCCGATAACGCCGAGGCCTGGTTCTTTCTGGGGGTTGCGCAGTTCAACCTGAAGGACTATGCCGCCGCCGCCGAATCGCTGGAAAAAGCCCAGGCCCTGGCCCCTAGCGCCGCCACCGCGGCCAACCTCGGGGCTGCGCTCTACTCGGCGGGAAGGTACTCCGATGCCGAGCGGGTGCTCTCCCAGGCGGTAACCCTGGATGGCCGCAACGCGGTGGCCTGGTACAACCTGGGCCTCACCCTGCGCTCGCTGGGCCGCGTGGCCGAAGCCCGACGGGCCTGGCAGCGCTCCGCCGACCTGGGTTACGCCCCAGCCCGCGATTTATTGCGGTAGATTGATGGCATGGGTTGGATTCGAGCAAACTGGTTGGATGCGCTGATCTTCCTCTTGGTTGCAGCCATTATGGCAGGTGTGGTGTTCTTTTTGGTCGGGGTTAATCCGTTTAGCGGCCCGCAGGGGAATCCGGCCCCCCCACCAACCGCTGCACCCCAACCCCAGACGGCCCCTGCAACCCCACCGCCCGAGCCACAAACCCCAGCTCCAGCTCAATCGAAGCCCCAGCCCCAGACCGAGCCCGAGCCTGTGGTAACGCTCCTACCTGTTCCACAAGCCCCCACCACCTCATCCTCGAGCAGCAAGCCCGTTCCGGCCCCTCCCAAGGTGACGGATCGCAGCCCCACAAGCCCACAACCAACAACCCGTTCCGTTGCTCCAAGCAGCGAGCGCCCGAGCCTAAGCGCCGATGCAGGGGGCGGTTGGCGGGTGGTGGTGGGCGCCTTTGGCGACCGCGAAAACGCCGAACGCCTGACCACAACCCTGCGCCAGCAGGGATACCCGGTGGGCCTCGAGGCCGCCGGCAACCTCACCCGGGTCTGGGTGGGCCCTTACAGCACCCAGGATCGGGCCCGCGCCGTTGCTGGCACCCTCGAGCAGTACCAGCCCCAGGTGGGCCGGGTTCCGACCCCTACACCCCGCGCAGAAACCACTCCAGAGGCTGGCCGCTACCTTCAGGTAGGGGCTTTCCGCAAGGCCCAGAGCGCCCAGGCGGTTATCGAGGCCGTGCGGCAGGCCGGCTACCCGGTGGTGCTGGTGGAGGAAGGCGGCCTGGTCAAGGTTCGGGTCGGCCCCCTCGAGGACACCACCGCGGCGGCTACCGATTTGCGGGCCCGGGGCCTCGAGGTTCTGGAGGTTCGCTAGATGCAGCAAATAGGAGTGTTCTATGGCTAAAGTACCCAGTGCGGCCATCTCCCGCCTGGTCACTTATCTGCGGATTTTGGAAGACCTCGAGGCCCGGGGGATCAACCGCACCTCCTCCGAACAACTGGCCGAGGAGGCCCAGGTCACCGCCTTTCAGGTGCGCAAAGACCTCTCGTACTTCGGCAGCTACGGCACGCGGGGGGTGGGCTACACGGTGCAGGTTTTGCGCCGGGAGCTCCGGCAAATTCTGGGCCTGAACCGCCGCTGGGGCCTCTGCATTGTGGGCATGGGCCGCCTGGGCCAGGCCATCGCCGACTACCCCGGCTTCAGCGAGATCTTCGAGCTAAGGGGCCTGTTCGACCGCGACCCCTCCAAAATTACCACCACCTTCCGGGGTTTGCAGGTCGAAAGCATGGATAACCTGCCGCGGGCCATAGCCGAAAGGCGCATCGAATTCGGCCTTCTGGCGGTTCCTGCAGATTCGGCCCAGGCAGTGGCCGATCGTCTGGTAGAGTCAGGTATCAAGGGCATCCTGAACTTCGCTCCAGCAGTTCTGGAGGTGCCCAAGGAAGTCGCGGTGGAGAACGTAGATTTTCTCACCGGACTGAGCAGGCTCTCGTTCTTCGTCTTAAACCCCAAATGGAGAGAGGAGATGATCGGATGAAAAGGTTCATCGCGCTGGTAATAGCGGCTTTTGCACTGGCCGGCTGTAGCAACTTTGTAACCGACTTTGGGATTCCCACCCTAC
>BPIL01000030.1 GCA_026004095.1 Meiothermus sp. | reverse complement strand
TGGCGCGGGTTGGATTCTTGCTCGGAAGGGTCTGCATGTTCACCTCTTAGTCGGCGCGTCTGATGAACTGTACTTCGTCCGTTGAGTGTGCCTGCATGTTTACCTCCTAGGGTTACTCCCAGCGCGGGTGGGCGTGCTCCTCGGCCGCGCGCAGGGCCGGGGTCTCCAGCTGCACCGTGACGTGCCCGATCCCGTGGCCCTCGGCCACCGCCCGGGCCAGGGGGATCACGTTGACGTCTGGGGTGTCCATCACCAAGTGCACCGAGAGGTTGTGCTCCCCGCCGGTCGTGGCCCAGACGTGCAGGTCGTGGGCCTCTTGCACGCCGGGCAGCGCCTCCAGCTCGGCCTGCAGCTTTAAAAGGTCCGCCCCCTCGGGCACCCCCTCGAGCAGGACGTTCACGCTGGCCGAGAGCAGCACCCAGGTGCGGGGCAGCACCCACAGACCGATCAGCGCCCCCAGCAGCGGGTCCACCCAGCCCCAGCCGGTGAAGAAGATCACCACCGCCCCGGCGATCACCGCCACCGAACCCAGCAGGTCGGAGAGCACCTCGAGGTAGGCTCCCCGCACGTTGAGGCTCTCCCGGCTCCCGCCCATCAGGAGGCGGGCCGCGATCAGGTTCACCGCCAGACCGCCGACGGCAACCAGGAGCATGGGCAGGCTCTGCACCTCGGCGGGCTCGCGCAGGCGCTGGTAGGCCTCGAGGAGGATGTAAAAGGCCACGACGAACAGCACCGCGGCGTTCACGGCCGCCGCCAGGATCTCGAGGCGGCGGTAGCCGAAGGTGCGCTTCGGGTCCGCCGGCCGCTGGCCTAGCCGGATCGCCAGGAGCGCGATCAGCAGCCCCATCACGTCGGTGAACATGTGGGCGGCGTCGGACAGGAGCGCCAGGCTGCCGAAGACCAGCCCGCCCACCACCTCGGCCAGCAGATAACCCCCGGTCAGGGCTAAAGCCCAGCGCAGCCGGGCTTCGGGCACCTCACGGGCGGCCTTGCCGTGCTCGTGGCCCCGGCTCATGCGCCTACCTCCCGCGCCCAACCCGTTTCCAGAGTACCGCCGCCACCGCCACCAGGGCCAGCACGGCAACGAGGAGCGTGGCATCGAGGACGGAGCGAACGGGGGCCAACGGGTTTAGCGCCAGGGCTACCGCCCATGCCGATCCTCCTTCCAGCGTACAGGACGCGCCCGCGGGACCAAGAGCAGGACAACCCCCGAGACCAGCCACACGTCGGCCAGGTTAAAGACCGGGTAGTCCTGCCCATAGAGGGACCGGGTCAGCACGGACAGGGTGTGCGAGTAGAGCATGTCCACCACCGTGCCGTCGACCAGCTGGTCCAGCCCGTTGCCCAAGGCCCCGCCCGCGATCAGCGAGAGCGCCACGCCGGCGGCTGGGGGCGGGGCCTTCCAGGCCAGGTAGCCCAGCAGGGCCAGCCCCACCCCCAGCCGGACCAGCACCAGCAACCCAGTCTGGCCCGACAGCAGCCCCCAGGCCGCGCCGGGGTTGAAGCCCAGCGCCAGCGAGAGCACCCCGGGGGCTAGCGGCTGGGGGTGGCCGGGCTCGAGGTGGCCCAGCGACCACCCCTTGAGGGCAAAGTCCAGGCCCACCCACAGCCCCACCAGGACCAGCGGGAGCCAGCGCGTGCCGCGGCTCATTCGCCCCCCTCCCCGCGGGCCGCCCGCGCCCGGGGCCCGACCAGTCGGGGGCGGCGCCGGAAGCATGGTGCAAAGCCGGCCATCAGGATCACCGGAAGCGCAGCAGCCGCAGTGAATTCAGCGTGACCAGCGCGGTGGCCCCGGTGTCGGCCAAAATGGCGGGCCACAGCCCGGTGACGCCCAGCAGGGTGGTGGCCAGGAACACCGCCTTCAGGCCCAGCGCGAAGGCGATGTTCTGCGCCACGACCCGCATCGTGCCCCGCGAGAGCCGGATCAGGTCGCTCACGCCCGTTACGGAGTTCCTGAGCAGCGCGGCGTCGGCGGTCTCGAGGGCCACGTCGGTGCCCCCTCCCATGGCGATGCCCACGTCGGCCTGGGCCAGGGCGGGCGCGTCGTTGATGCCGTCGCCCACCATCGCCACCTTCTGATTCCCCTTCTCCGCTCGCCTGAGCTCGCCGATGATGCGGAGCTTGTCCTCCGGCATCAGCTCGGCCCGCACCTCCAGGCCCAGCCCCTCGGCGATGGCCTGGCCGGTGCGGGCGTTGTCCCCGGTGAGCATCACACCCTCCACGCCCAGCTGCTTGAGTTGGCTCAAGGCCTCCCGCGCATCGGGACGGGGCTCATCGCGGATGGCGATCAAGCCCAGCAAGGCAGGAGGGTCCAGGAGCAGCACCACGGTCTTGCCCTGGAGCTCCATCGCCTCGATCTGCCCGGCCACCTCTGCGGCCAGGGGAGCGAGCTCGGCTGCGTACTTGGGCGAGCCGACCACCAGGGTTCGGCCCTGCACCATGGCTTGTGCCCCCTTGCCCTGGACGGCCTGCTGGTCGCTGGAAGGGGGCAGCGTGGCCCCCACCTCGTCGGCCTTCTCCACGATGGCTTTGGCCAGGGGGTGGGAGGAGCCCTGTTCGACCGCAGCGGCGAGGCCCAGCAGTTCGGCCTCGGAGCCTTCCAGAGCAACCACATCGGTCACCCGGGGCCGCCCCTCGGTGAGGGTGCCGGTCTTGTCGAAGGCGACGGTGCGGACGCGGGCGAGGGTCTCCAGCACCGCGCCCCCCTTGATCAGCAGGCCCCGCCGCGCCCCCGCCGAGATGGCCGAGGTGATGGCCGCCGGCACCGAGAGCACCAGCGCGCAGGGGCAGCCGATGAGCAATAGCGCCAGCGCCTTGTAGAGCCACTCGTGCCAGGCTCCGCCCAGGAACAGGGGGGGCACCACCGCGATCAAGGTCGCGATCGCCAGGACCCCAGGGGTGTAGTAGCGGCTGAAGCGGTCGATGAAGCGGGCGGTGGGGGCTTTGGACCCCTGGGCCTCCTCGACGAGGTGGATGATGCGGGCAATGGTGTTGTCGGAGGGGTCCTTGTCCACCCGCACGGTGAGCACCCCGTCGGTGTTGATGGAGCCAGCAAACACGCGGTCACCGGGGCCCTTGCTGACCGGCACCGATTCTCCGGTCACCGGCGAGTCGTCCAGGGCCGAGAACCCGCTCAGGATGGTGCCGTCGGCGGGGACCCGCCCGCCTGGGCGCACCTGCACCACCTGCCCGACCCGCAGGCTACTGGCGGGGACCTCGCGGGTACGGATGTCCTCCCCTTCCCCCTCGAGGAGGAAAGCGGTCTTGGGGGCCAGGGCGGCTAGGGCTTTGATCCCTGCCCTGGCCCTTCCGGCAGCGATGCCTTCCAGCAGTTCGCCCACCGCGAACAGGAAGACCACCACCGCGGCCTCGGGGGCCTCGTCGATCACGACCGCGCCGATGGCGGCGATGGTGACCAGGGTGTTGATGCTGAAGGGGTTGCCCAGCCTCACCCCGGCCCAGGCCTTGCGGGCCAGCGGCCAGACCCCGATCAGGGTGGCAGCGATGTAGCCCCAGCGTGAAAGCTGCGGCTCGATAAAGCCGAAGACGAGGGCCGCCACCAGCAATACGCCGGTAGTGATCACCTCGCGCCCTTGGCGGGTGGCGTGCCAGGGCTTGTCCTCCAGCTCGTGGACGTGTTCGCCGTCCTGGGCCCTAGCCTCACCCCGGTCAGGGTGATGGGCGGCCTCTTCCGGGTGGGTATGGCTTTTGGTACCGTCCGGGACCCGCAGGGTGGGCTTATAGCCCAGGGAGCGTATCCTGGCCTCCAGGCTTTCCCTCGGCGTGACCGACTCGTCCAGGTTGAGCCGCAGCACCTGCGTGGTGAAGGCCACGCGGGGGTTAGACGCTCCGGGGGTGCGGTTCACCAGGGCCTCGATCTTGTTGGCGCAGTCGGCGCAGTCCATGCCCTCGACGAGGTAGCACAGTTCGGGGGCCTCCGGGGCGGGGTCCTGCACGGGGGCGGGGGCGGTTCGGCGGGGGTTGGGGTTCATCGGGCCTCCTGTCGGGAATAACCATTCAACACATGAACGATCATTCAACCACTGCCCCGAGGATAACATATGAGCAACTGTTCAACAATAGACGCGGAAGGAGAACACGAGGGCCGCCGAGTGGCGGCCCTCCGGTGTCCTTGGCCAGGTCGGTGCTACGCCCTACTCGGCGGCGTGCTCGAGGGCGCAACGTAGGATCGAGGTAACGTGGGCGTCTGCGAGGCGGTAGAAGGCTTGCCGCCCCTCCTTGCGGAAGGTTACTAGGTTGATGGAGCGCAGGAAACGCAACTGATGCGACACTGCCGACTCGCTCATGCCTACCACCGCCGCGATGTCGCACACGCACAACTCCTCGACCGACCACAGCGCCGAGAGGATGCGCATGCGGGTGGGGTCGGCGACGGCCTTAAGCAGCTCGGAGGCTCCGGCGATGGCCCCTGGGGCGGGCATCCCCTGACGGGCCCGGGCCACGGCCTCGGCGTGGACGACCTTGACCTCGCAGACTGCCGGATCAGGGACGGTGGGTGTTGAGACGGCCATATCAATAAGGTAGCACAACGCGAACGGCGTGCCCCGGGCTCACACCCCCAGCGCCCTGATCGCCCTCGCAGCTCTCCTACACACCCTCGAGGGAGGGGTGCGGGCAGGGCTCCACCCCACCTACCGCGCCCAGACCAAACCTGGGCAGTGCGGAAGAGCGCGTTCTTGTGCGACTACCTCCAGCTTGAGTCCCTGCACCCGGAGATCCAGGGAGCCTGAACATCATCGAGGCCTGGGAGGCGCTAACAACTTTGTCTTCATCTTCTACGGCAAGGGCCCCGAAGGCACCAGTGACCGCGACAAGGACCGGGAGACTCTCCCGCGTCGCCCGCGCCTCGACCACCGGCCCCACCACCTCGGCCGCCTCGAGCGGGAGCACCGGCGGCAGGCTCAGCCCCAACCCCGCCAGCAGCCCCAGGCCCAAGTAGGGGCGCACGCGGCTCATCGCACCGGGTTCTCCGGCCCCCGGCCCCGGTAGGTGTCCACGAAAGCGGCGGCGGCTGAGGGGTCCCAGCGCTCCAGCCGCAGGGTCTTGTTCCAGGCCGTGAGGATCACACCCGGCCCCAGGCCCGCTACGGGGGTCACCACCAGCCCGTCCCAGGCCCCGCGGAAGCGGGCCGCCCAGCCCTGGAGGGCCTGCAGCGCGCCCTCGCCCGGCCGGTCATAGTAGACCACCACATTGCCGTGCTCGAGGGAGTGCACCAGCTTCTCCTCCGGCTGGGGGGCGGTGTAGAAGCCCGCGTCCACCCAGTCGGGCCAGTGGGTCCCCGAGGTCGGCGGGCTGCTGACGTAGCGCAGGTCCTGGCCGAGGCTCGAGTGGGCCCGTCCGGCGTCGGCGCCGATCTCCACCCGTCCCAGCGCCGCCGCTCCCTGCGCCACCAGGGCCTCGAAGCCGGCCTCTGCCTGCCGCGCGTGCCACCCCAGCCAGCCCCCGTAGGCCAGGCCGATGGCGGCGAGGGCGGCCACCACCCAGCGCCCGGCGACCCGCCGGGGCGGGGAGGTCTTGGGCGGGTCCTGTCTCGGAGCTCTCGGGCTGGGCGTGCGGTTTCCTCTTGGCCGTTTGCGTGTAGCCGCCTTGGGGGCGAACCGGTTGCTGGGGTTCTTGGACATGGTGAGGGCCTCCTTGATGGCCAGGGCGCTGCCGGTCGCTCGAGCGCGGCCCGGCAGCGGGATTTCTGGACGCGGCGGGGTTGAGGGCGCAGGCAGCCCCTTGTTCGTAGGGAAAGGCCGGGGGTTCACCCCCAGGCCCCGGGTCGGGAAGGTTTCAGCCTGCCACAGGCGCGCCGGGTCAGGCCCGCGGCGGCGGTCGGGGCACCGCGAGGGCGAGCTGCTGGCGCCGCAGTGCCGGTCCAGCAAAGGGCCGAGGGAAGCAGGGCGCGAATAGCCCCGCCCCACCTGCCTCGGCGGCCCAGCAGTGCCCGGCCGGGCACTGCTGGTGACCCCAGGCACAACCTGGATCCGACGGGAGCTGTGGCCCGGCCTGCAGCGCGGGGAGGTGCCCATACCCGGGGCTCGGATGCCCGGCTCCGGCTCGCGGCAACAGCACAAGGAGCGCCGTCAGGGCCAGGACCAGCAGCCCCCGCCCCGGCCCGAGACCCCGCGGTTTATCCGTCCCGCCCTGCGGCCGCTGAAGAGTGCCTCGAGCGGGGCCGGGCCTCAGCCCTCTCCGCGCCATCGGCCGATCCGCCACAGCCACAACCCCCCTGCTAGGGTCATCCCCACCATCACCAGGCCGAGCGGGTTGGCCCCGGCCGCCTCCCCCCATATCACCCCCTGGGCGCTGGGCACCGGCAGGCCCACCGTGCGGGTCAACAGGAAGGCGATCACCAGCAGCAGCGCCAGCCAAGCCCCGCCCCGGTAGCTGCGCGCGGGCGGGGCCCCGGCACCGGGGCGGTCGGCGGCGTCCAGCAGCAGCAGCAGGCCGGTGAACACCGCGTACAGGAGCTGGAAGGAGAGCAGCCCCATGAACAGCAGCGCGTACCAGAAACCGGCGGGCTGCTGGTCCAGCGGCAGATCCCGCCCGCGGAACAGCGCGCCGCACAACCCCCCGCCCAGTGCCCCGCCGAAGCCCAGCAGCTGGAGGAAGAAGGGCAGGGCCAGCAGCGCCAGCGCCCACTGGGGCGCGGGTCGGGGACCGGGAGCCGTCATACTTGAACCATTGTTCATCTTTCTGCTACCTTGAGTCAAGGGGCAGGACGATCGTCCCGGGGAGATCCCCATAGGGTGAACGGAAGAGTGAACAGGCCATGACCGCGCCGCAGACCACCGCCCCCCGCCGGGCCCTGTGGGTCTGGATGCTGGCTTTGACGTGTCTGCACCTCGCGCTCGAGGCCGTGCCCGGGGTCAGGGCGGCGGGCGGAACCTCCGCCGCCCTGACCCTCGAGCAGCTCACTCAACACAACCGACTCCCCGCGCAGCTGTGCGGCGGCCAGCCCTCCGGCGGCCCCGACGACGAAACGCACGGCGACGGCGAGCGCTGCTGGCTGTGCGCCTTTCCGCTGCTGGGAGCTCCCGCTCGGCCCGAACCGGCGGCGCCGCGGGCGGCACGTCTGGAGGTCCCCCCGCGGGGCTACTGCCCGGTCCTACCAGCCCCAACGCGGGCGGCAGCAGCGAGGGCCCCGCCCGCCGAGGCCCGGGGCCCTCAGCCCTTGCCGCTCGCCCGACTCCGGGCGAAGATCCAACCCTGACCCCGCGCAAAAACCCTACCCGAACGCTCGTGGGAGGTCTGTTTGACAAGCAAATTCCGGCCAGCTCTGCTAGCTTTAATGGCCCTAGCGACCGTCCTCGCACCGCTGGCCCGAGCTCACGCCGACGGGGTGATCTCAACCCTCGAGGCGAACGAGCGCCTAAAGGTCAGGCCCACCGAAGTTCGGCTCACCTTTAACGAGCCGGTCGAGCTCAGGTTCTCCACCCTCAAGGTCTACCCCCTGCACGACCCAGCCCGGCTACGCACCCGGACCAAGGCCTTGGTCGGCCGGGTGCTCAGGCTGAAAGGGGACGAGACCCCGCGGGCCGACCTCGGCCCCAAAACCCCCCCGCGCACCACTCGGGCGGCGGTCATCGGCCTGAAGCCCGGCCTCAAGCCCGGGGCCTACATGGTGATATGGCGCGTCCTGTCAGTGGACACCCACCCTAGCGAGGGCTTCTTCGTCCTTCACCTACCGGCCCTAGAGCGTGTTAGGCACTTTGGTGTAGCCGCTGTCCAAGACGGGGTTACAACGTGCCTCGGGCTAGGTCGGAAGAGGCCAGAAGCCGGGTTCAGCACGAGACTTTTCTAAAAGTTCATAACACGCTCTGGGAAACCGGGACACCCGGAGGAGAGCGTCACAGACCGAGGACTACGAGATCAAAGGAGAGCACGAATGTCGATGCCACGAACCCTCATACACGCTGCGCTGCTGGCGCTGGGGCTCACCCTGGCCCAGGCCCCCGTGGTCCGAGTGCAGGACCCCTACGTCCGGTTGGTGCCCCCGACCCTCAAGGACACCGCGGCCTACATGACCCTGGAGAACCTGGGCACAAAGCCTCTGCGGCTTGTCGGGGGGAGCACCCCGGCGGCCGCGATGGTGATGCCGATGCGGGGGGTGAGCGAGGTCCGGGGCGGGCAGGAGGTCAAAGGGATGCGCCCGGTGGAGCACCTCGAGATCCCCCCCAAGGGCCGCCTGGTGCTCAAACCCGGCGGCGATCACCTGATGCTGGTGGGGCTCAAAGCCCCCCTCAAGGAGGGCCAGAAGATCCCGCTCACCCTGCGCTTCGCGGGGGGCCTGAGCCAGACTCTGGAACCGACCGTGCAGGCGAGGTGAACATGTCCGACCCTATCCAAGGCCCAGACCATGGCCGAACCCGAGCCCAACCCCTGAGGCGGCCACTTCAGGCCGTCGGCCTGCTGACCGGGGCGGTGGGCTTGGCGGCCCTGCTAATCTTCGCCCTGCCCCGCATGGGGGCCTACAAGCCTTACGGCACCCCGCTGCTCGATCCCCGGCCCGCTGCCGACTTCCGCCTGACCGGCTCCGACGGCAAGGCGTACACCCTAAAGAGCTTCCGCGGCAAGGCGGTGCTGATCTTCTTCGGCTTCGTCAACTGCCCCGACGTCTGCCCCACCACCCTGGCCGAGCTGAGCAAGGTGTACCAGGCCCTCACCCCTGCCGAGCAGGGGCGGGTGCAG
>BPIL01000029.1 GCA_026004095.1 Meiothermus sp. | reverse complement strand
GGCGGCGGTTTATTCCAGCAGACGGCTCTGCTCGGGCAGCGGGTAGCCCAGGTGGGCGTAGGCCCGCTCGGTGGCCTGGCGGCCCCGGGGGGTGCGCTTGAGCAGGCCAAGCTGAATCAGAAACGGTTCGTGGACTTCCTCGAGGGTTTCGGGGTCTTCGGAGAGGGCGGTGGCCAGGGTCTCGAGGCCCACCGGCCCCCCAGCAAAGCGTTCGATCACGGTCTGGATAATCTGGCGGTCGCGCGCATCCAGCCCCAGGGCGTCCAGGCCCAGGGCGTCCAGGGCCTGCCGGGCGCGCTCGAGGCCCACCACCTGCTCGCCCGCCACCTCGGCAAAGTCGCGTACCCGCCGGAACAGGCGCTTGGCAATGCGCATGGTGCCCCGGCTGCGACGGCCAATTTCTAGCGCCGCCTCGGGTTCGATGGCCAGGCCCATGAGCTGGGCATCGCGCGTCACCCCCTGGGCCAGCTCGGTCTCGGTGTAGAACTCCAGGTGTTCGATAATGCCAAAGCGGCTGCGCAAAGGCCCGGAGATGAGCCCCGGGCGGGTGGTGGCCCCGATCAGGGTAAAGCGGGGCAGGTCGAGCCGCAGGGTACGGGCCGCCGGGCCTGCGCCAATCACGATGTCGATCTTGAAGTCTTCCAGCGCCGGGTAGAGGTGCTCCTCAGCGGCTTTGGACAGGCGGTGAATCTCGTCGATGAAGAGGATGTCGCCTTCCTCGAGGCTGTTGGTCAGGATGGCCGCCAGGTCGCCCGGCTTCTCGATGGCCGGGCCGCTGGTCACGCGGATATTCACCCCCAGTTCGTAGGCCACCACGTGGGCCAGGGTGGTCTTGCCCAGCCCCGGCGGGCCAAAGAGCAGCAGGTGATCGAGGGCCTCCCCCCGGTTTTTAGCGGCCTCGAGGTAGACCCGCAGTTTCTTTTTGAGCTTGGCCTGGCCCACGTAATCGTCCAGCCGCTTGGGCCGCAGGGTCAAATCCGCTTCCACGCCCACCATCATAGCAAGTGGATGCGTTCTATTCTGTTTTCGACATAGAATACGCCGGGCGGCCCGGCGGCACGCTGCCCTCGGTCGCAGCCATCGATGGCTGCCCGGTGGCCCGCTGGGCTTCCTCGAGCAAGGCGTCCAGCGCCCCTTCCTGCCACAGCGCCCCCAACGCCCGCACGGCCGCTGGGTCGAGGGCCTCCTGCCAAAGACGCGAGTAGACTTCGGCAGGCTTCAGGGCCGGGCGGTAGGGTCGGTGACTGGTAAGGGCATCCCAGACATCCGCCACCGCCAGGATTCGAGCCTCGATGGGAATGGCCTCCCCCTTCAACCCGTCGGGGTAGCCACCGCCATCCAGCCGCTCATGGTGGTGTCGAATGCCCGGCAGGTGGGCCGCAAGCGCGCGGGACTGGCGAACGATCTCGTAGCCGATAAGCGGGTGGCTCTCGATGAGCTGGCGCTCCTGGGGGCTGAGCTTATCGGTTTTCTGCAGGATGGCCTCGGGCACGCCGATTTTGCCAATGTCGTGCAACAGTCCGGTGATGTAGAGTTGATAGGCTTTTGGTGAATCCCAGCCCAGCTTGCGGGCAATAAGCTGTGCATAGGCCCCCACCCGCTGGGAGTGGCCCCGGGTGTAGGGGTCTCGAGCGTCAATGGCGGCTGCCAGGGTTTGCACGGTATCGCGGTACAGCTCGAGGTTGCGCTGGCGTTCGGCCTCGAGGGCCCGGGCCAGGTTGTTGAAGCCCAGGGCCAGGTCGGCCAGCTCGTCCCAGGCCACCGTGCTCACCCGTACCGGCCCTTTTCCTTCCTGCATAGCCTGCATGCCCTCGAGCACAGCCTGCACGGGCCGGGCCACTTCATGGGAGAGGAGAATGCCCCCAGCCACCATCAACACCAGACCGGAAAACAACCCCCAGGCCACCAGCCCCGGCAGATGGGTTGATTCAAGCCGGAAGTAAACCAGCACCGCCACCTGCAAGAGCGGTAGCAGCCCCAAAGCCACCAGCACCCCCAGCACCTTGTAGACAAAAGGGATGCGCAAGCGGGAGGGTACCACTACCTCATCGCCCAAACGTTCCCGCAGATAGGCCATCAGGCGCTGGGACTGGCTGGCCCCCACCAGATACTCGATGATGGCGTGCAGGGCCGCGTTAAGTGGATACCACGGCAGCAAATACAGCATTTCCAGTGGCCCGGTGGGAAAGCCGCCCCACCGGTGCGCCCAGTCGATGGCTAGCAAAAAGCCGCCCATGGTACCGAGCAGGTGCGGCCCCATCACCCGACCCACCGAGAGCACCGGCCAGTGCACCAGGTTGCGGTAAGCTTGTCGGGCTGCCTCGAGGCTGTCGGCACCGTCCAGAAAGACCCTTTGCGTCGGGTTGAGCTGCCGGCGGGCCCACCACAGATCCAGCAGCGCAACCAGGGGGGCCACCAACGCGCCAATCGCAACGGCATATCCCCAAACCCAGGCCGGCCAGCCGAAGTACAACCCGTGAACAATCAGGGCATTGACCAGAACCGCCAGCGAGCCCCAAAAATAAGCCCAGACCGTACGGCGCAGGAACTGGCTAAACAAGCGCTCACGGCCATCCATGGCTAGGCTCACCTTAGCACCTCTGGCATGGAGCGCCGGGTCATTTTGACGTAACGTACAATAACCTCTGATGGTGCGCTTTTCTGCCAGTGGGGTTCGCCTCGACCAGGCCCTGGCCTTCGAGGCCAATACCTCCCGGGCCAAGGCCCAGGAATGGATCGAGGCCGGCCTGGTGACGGTGGGGGGCAAGGTGGTGACCAAGCCTTCCTACAAGCTACGGGGCGAGACCGTGGAGGTGGAGCCCCCGCCCCCCCAGCCAGCCAGCGTGGCCGCCGAAGACATCCCGTTGCACGTCCTGTACGAAGACCCCGACCTGATTGTGATCAACAAACCCGCCGGCATGATCACCCACCCGGCCCCCGGGGTGTACTCCGGAACCCTGGTAAACGCCATTTTGGGGCGGTTCGGGCTGGATCTCTCGCTGGGCGAGCTCGAGGGGGAGGGCGGGCTGCTTTTGCAAGCCCAGAAGCCCGAGCTGATACGCCCCGGCATCGTGCACCGCCTTGACAAGGACACCAGCGGGGTGATTGTGGTAGCCCGCCACGAGGCCGCCCACCGCCGGCTTGCCGAGGCCTTCGCCGGACGCAGCGTATACAAGCGCTACATTGCCCTAACGGTGGGCATCCCGCGGGAGGGCCTGCTCTCGGCCCCCATCGGCCGCCACCCGGTCGACCGCACCCGCATGCACGTGGGGGGGGTGGCAGCCCGGCACGCCCAGACCGAGTTTGAGGTGCTGGCGGTAGCCGAACCGCACGCCCTGGTCTCGGCCATTCTGCACACCGGGCGCACCCACCAGATCCGCGTGCACCTCAAGCACCTGCACGCCCCCATCCTGGGCGACGAGGTCTACGGCAAGCCTTCCGAGCGGATAGCACGCCAGGCCCTGCACGCCTACGAACTGCGCCTGCAGCACCCCCGCACCGGCAAATACCTGCACTTTGTAGCCCCCATCCCCGCCGATATGGTGCGGGCCTGGGCGGGCCTGGGGGGGGGCTGGCCGGAAGACCTGAAGACCGAGGCCGTGGAACCTTCTGAGTAAGTGGGCTTGTAAGGCCAAAAAGCTTGATTTGTGGGCACTGGTTGGGAATACTGGGGTCAGCCCAAAGCCCAGGAGGTATGCGATGAATGTGGTTTTTCTGTCCCCCCATTTCCCCCCCAACTTCTGGCCATTTTGCGTGCGTTTACGCGAAGCTGGGCACAACGTGCTGGGGCTGGCCGATGCTGAGTACGACGCGCTACGGCCAGAGCTAAGGCAGGCCCTGACGGAGTATTACAGGGTTTCCGACCTGCACAACTACGACGAGCTGTTGCGGGCCCTGGGCTACTTTACCCACCGCTACGGCAAGCTCGACCGGCTCGACTCCATGAACGAGTACTGGCTCGAGACCGAGGCCCGGCTGCGCGAAGATTTCAACATTTTCGGCCTGCGCCCCCAGGACATGGATCGCGTGAAGCGCAAGTCGGTCATGAAGCAGTATTTTCAGCAGGCCGGGCTCCGGGTGGCGCGGGGCCGGGTCTGCCGCAGCGCGGTGGAGGCCCAGGACTTCGTAGAGGAGGTGGGCTACCCGGTGGTGGCCAAACCTGACATTGGGGTGGGCGCAGCCAAAACCTACAAAATCACCAACGACGCCGAGCTCATGGACTACATCGCCACCAAGCCCCCGGTGGACTACATCATGGAGGAGTTCATCCCCGGCAAAATCGTCACCTACGACGGCCTGACCGACATCCAGGGCAACGTGGTTTTCGATAGTTCCCTCGAGTACTCCAAAGGCGTGATGGAGGTGGTCAACCAGGACACCGACATCTATTACTACATGGTGCGGGAAATCCCCGAAGACTTGCGGGAAGCCGGGCGCCGGGTGGTGCAGGCCTTCAACGTGCGCGAGCGCTTCTTCCACTTCGAGTTCTTCCGCCTGGAAGACGGCGGTCTGGTGGCGCTCGAGGTGAACATGCGCCCGCCGGGGGGCCTCTCGATCGATATGTTCAACTACGCCAACGACATGGACATATTCAGGGAATGGGTCAACGTGCTCACCCATGGCCGGGTGAGCCAGCAGGCCCAGCGCCCCTACTTCTGCACCTACGTGGGCCGCAAGGATCACATCCACTACAAGCGCCCGCACGAACAGGTGCTGGCCGAGTTTGGCCCCCTCATCGCCCACCACGAGCGTATTAGCGGCATTTTTGCCGGTGCAATCGGGAATTACGGCTACATCCTGCGCCACCCCGACCTGCCAACCCTGCTCCAGGCGGCCCAGGCCATCCAGGAACGGGCCTAGAGGGGGTGCTGCGTGTACACCGAGTATCACAAATGGTATAGCCCGGCCCTGGGGCAGGAGATGGAGCTTAAGCTGTACGGCCACTACGGCCAGCCGGTCATGGTGTTCCCGGCCCAGAACGGGCGCTGGTACGACTGGGAAGGCCACGCCGGTATGGCCCAGGCCCTGGCCCCCATGATCGAGGCCGGGCGGGTCAAGTTTTTTTGCGTGGACGGCATTGACTGGCAGAGCTGGACCAACCAGAACATCCCCCCTGCCGCGCGGGCCCGCCGCCACAACGACTACGACGCCTACATCATGCAGGAGGTGGTGCCCTTTGTGCAGAAAAACACCGGCCTGCCCACCCTGTGGGTCACGGGGTGCAGCATGGGGGCCTTCCATGCGGCCAACTTTTTCTTCAAATACCCCGAGGTCTTCGATGGCCTGATTGCCCTGTCGGGGCTGTACCAGGTGGGGGGCTTCGTGGGGGACGAGGGCGGTATGGATGCCTACTTCAACTCACCGCTGTGGTACCTGCGCAACCTGACCGACGAGGCCAAACTAAACGCCTACCGGCGCAACAAGATTGTGTTTGCGGTGGGCCAGGGGCGCTGGGAGGAAGAGTGCATCCGCGACACCCGCGCGATGCAGGAACTGCTCCACCAGAAGGGCGTGTACGCCACCTTCGACTACTGGGGCCACGACGTAGACCACGACTGGCCCTGGTGGCAGAAGATGCTGCCGTATGAGCTCGAGCGCCTGGGGGTTTAGGAAAACGGCAGACTTCCCACAACAGTAGACAAGACACGGCATTAAAAACATCAGCAACAGGCAGGGGACAAGGTACCCTGGCTCCGTAGCATGCCCATAAGACAAGAGCCCCGGAGGGCGCCCCCCGGGGCCGTTCAGGTTTAGAGCCTAGGGTGTGGAGGAGCTTTTTTGGAGCTCGAGGCGGTACTTGTTGAAGGGATTGTTGTCCTGCCCGCCTTCGGTGATGGTGTAGCTCGTCACCGCCAGGTAGTACGTCCCATCCGCAGGCAGGGTATAGGCGATCTCGGAATCCGTGATCTGCCCGCTCACCAGGTCGTCGTTCTCAGCTAACACATTACCGCTCCCGTCCAGAAGGTAAAGGTAGGAGTCCAGGGTTCCTCCCAGGCCAGACCGGGCATACACCCGGGCCCGAATCTGATCCCCCGCGGTTCCCGTGAAGGTGAAGAAATCGCGATCCTGGGGCTGGCCAAAGATGTAGGCCACCTGGGTGGTCTGGCCGTAGGCGATGGGGGTAGCCTGCACCGGGGTGTCGTTGGGCTCGTAGGGGTCCGTGGGGTTGAGGTTCACCTCCGTGGCAAGGAGGCGCACCAGCTTGTAGTCGGGCTGGCCCGCACTGGAGCCTGGGGTGGCCACCAGGGTGCCCACGAAGGTTCCCCGCTCCTCAGGCAGGCCACCCGTCAGGGCCAGGTCAGCTCCGGCCACGTAGATATCGTAGGTTCCGGGGGCGATCTCGTAGAACCAGGCCTCCCCGCCCGCGTCCGTCTTGGCCCAGTACATGGGCGTGGAGTCCGTGGGATCCCCAGGGCGGAGGCCCTGGCCCCGCAGGATCACGTCCGCGAAGAGGCCCGGAAAGGTGCCGCGCTCGTTCTGGTACTCCACCTTCACCCGCACCACCGAGCCCTTCTGGGGCAGGGCGCTACACCCCTGGGCCAGGAGATCGGCCAGCTTCCGAGCGTTCAGGTGGCCCCAGCCCTTCTCCCGGGTGAAGCTCCCCTCCCAGGTGGTGGTCTCCAGGGAGCGGCGAACCTGGTAGGGGGTGGCCCCGGGGCAGGCGGCCTTCACCAAGGCCGCGGCCGCGGCGGTGTAGGGGCCGGAGAAGGAGGTGCCGGAGATGAGGCCGTACCCACCCCCAAGCCAGGTGGGGTTGGCCAGGAGGACGTCCAGGCCGGGCGCGGCGCTGGAGATGTGGCGGCCGTAGGTGGAAAAGTCGGTCTTGTTCCGGTTGCCATCGGCAGCGGCCGAGGCGATGATGCCCGGGTAGCCGGCGGGGGTGCTCACCTCGTCTTTGTAGGAGTTCCCGGCGCTGGCCACCACCACCACGCCGTTAGCCAAGGCGTAGTCAAAGGCCTCCTTCACCAGGTTGCCGTACCCCAGGCCACCCCAGGAGTTGTTGAGCACCTGGGCCCCCCGGTTCACCGCCCAGATCACGCCCCGGGCCACATAAAAGTCACCCACATAGTCCGGCTGGAAGATGGCCACCGGCAGGAACTTGGTCTTGGGGGCCAGCCCGGCAATGCCCTGGCCGTCCTTGGGGGCGCTTACCGTGGAGGCCACGAAGGTGCCGTGGTAGGTGTCGCTCAACGCCCCCAGGCCCTGAATGAAGGCCAGCCAGTTCTGGGCCGAGGTGTAGGTGGTGTCGGTCACCGGGTCGTAGGCCTTCCCCGCCCAGTTGGCCGCCAGGTCGGGGTGGGTGACGTCCGCGGGGTCATCGATGATGGCTACGGTTACCCCCTCCCCCATAAACCCCCGATCCCAGGCCCCTTTGGCGTCCAGGTGCCGCGGATCCAGGGCGTACTGGGGCAGCTCATCCAGGATCTGATCAGCGGGGTTACCCAAGGATGCCAGCCCCCCCCCAAGCCGTTCTACCGGGTCGTCTTTAGGAGCCTGAACCATCGCGAAGTGGGGCTCGGCATAGCGCAGGCCAGGAAGACCCTTAAGAGCCTGGCTGGCCTTCAGGGCATCCCCAGACACCTGGAGTAGGGCCGCCCTGAGCTCAGGGATCCGGGCCACCTCCTTGGCTCCCAGCCTGCGAATGGCCTCTTGAAGGGCCCCCTCCTCCTGGTAGGCCACCACCACCTGGCCCTGAACGTAGGTCACGTTCTCGTAGGAAGCAAGCTCGGGTAGCTGGGCCGGCCCCTGTGGAGCCCGAACTGCAGGCTGGGTGCAGGCCCCAAGAAGGACTGACAAACCAAGGGTTAGGAGCCAAGTCCACCCGTTAGGGCGAAGATTCAACTTCCTCATCGTCTCACTCTCCCGTGGTGAACTCAAAGACCTGGGTTCCAGGACGACTCAAGCGGATGAAAGAGGTGGTGCTGGGCCAGGTCTGGATGCTGTAGGCGGAGATCCGATAGCCTTCTGCCGGGTTGTACTTGTAGGCGTAGCTTACATAAAGCTGCCAGGCATAGGTTCTAAGGGCCTGGAGCTCTGGTAAGGAAGCGTAGCCATCAAAGTTGTAGGGTAGGGTCGCGGTACCCTGGGCCACATCTACAGGGACACGGCTGGGACGGCTGGAATCCAGAAGCCCCGCGGTGTCGGTATAGACGGCCAGGTTGCCCCCCGGCAAACCGTACACCAGCGCCTCGCCCTGGGGGATTCTGTTCCCCTCATCTCCGGTACCAAACTCCACGAGGAGCAACCCGCCACCTAGGGTCTGCCAGGCCACAACACTCTCACCCGTAAGGGTGTCCCAAAGAACGAGGTTGTAGGCTGCACCATCTGCGCCGAGGTTCAACTGCGGATGTCCGATGACAAAGTTCGGGGTCTTGGAAACGTTCTTGATCTCGTCCGCAGGGGCCTGAAGGGGGGCAAAGAAAGGTGGCAAGGGCGTGGTGGAGCTGGAGGCACTCTCCGCCCGGTTGGCCCCCCGGGCCACCACCCGGTAGGAGTAGCTCTGGCCGGGGGTGAGGTCTGGGGAGGCGTCCCGGAAGAAGAAGGGACGGTTAAAGGCGTTGGTCGGGCAACTGGCGCTTCGGGCTCCCCCCACCGTACCCACCCGGATCCAGTTCTGGCCGTCTGCGGAGCGTTCTATGTCAAAGGCGAAGGGAACCACGGAATCCGTGTAGCACCAGCGCACCTCCACGTAGAGGTTGCTCCCTTCAGGCGCGGCCAGGGGCATCTCCCCCACCTGGCCCTTGCCCAGGGGCACGGTGAAGGTGAGGGGCGCCTTGACGTTGTAGAAGCCCACGGCCTGGGTCAGGGTGATGGCTGTGGCTGCCACCTGGGTGGGGGCGCTCACCGTGTTGGTCTGGGTCGAGGCGGTGTTGATAAAGGTCACGGGGAGAATGTAGTGGCTCCGGTTGTTATTGAAGTCGTAGGCCACCACCTCCAGATAAACCTTCTCCCCATCGGTGTCTCCCAAACCCGCCACCTGGGAACCGGAAAGGGTCTGGTTACCGGTATCCTCCGTGTTCGCAAAGAAGCTCCGGCTGGAAGTAGCCGTTTGGCTCAGGAAGGCCGAACCTGGGGTGCGCCCCAGAGCTACATAGATATAGCGCATGGGCTTCACGTAGTCCTTGAAGGTATCCACCTGCACCCGGAAGGGAATGGTGCTAGTGAAGGTCTGGCCTTCCAGGGAATTGGTGCCGTTTTGGGTAATGTTCAGTGTAGGAGGCGTGGTGGTGGCGCTGGCATCAAAGGCCGGCTTCTGGATCACGGTGATGCTTGACATGTCCGGAACCCGGATACCCTCCACCACGCTTCCCGCCATGCCGGGCTTTTGAACCTCGAGGCGGTAGACTCCTTCGGGAAGCCGATCCAAGGCAAAGCGACCTTCCCCATCGGAGGTGGCCGTGCGCATCAGGGTACCCTGGAGGTAAAGGCGCAGGGTAGCCCCTTGCACCGGAGCCCCGGCCCCCTCGCTCAAAATTATCCCGCTCAGGTTATGAGATCCCGTAGGAAGCACTTCTAGCGAAAAGTTCACCGATTTGACGATGGAACCCGCAGTTCCCTTGAGCATGATGGTGTAGTTCCTCGGTTCCACCGAACTACTCACAGCAATGGTCAGGGTTTGTGTCACCGGAGCCGTCCCCGTCACCCGCACGCTGGTGGGGGAAAGGCTGACACCCTCTGGAGCATTCTCCAGGGAGAGGCTAACTTCCCCAGTGAAGCCGCTCTTCGGAGTAATGGTGAGCTGGAGGGTTCTGTCACCCCCCTGCTGTGCTACCAGGGTGGTGGACTCCAGGCTCAGGGTAAAGTCAGAGGAAAGGTCATTCCTCGGACCTGAGCACGCCGCAAGTAGCAAGGCCAACCCCATCAGAAGGGGAAAAAACAGATCTCTCACAAGAAAACCTCCCCAAACAAACTAGGATTACCCAAGTTATCGCTCCTCTCCCTATCTCTCTCGCCTTTGAAAGAACCTTACCCAGGTTCAGCATTACGCCCTGGACAGCCGACAGGCCTCCTTCCAAGGCTCGAGGCTCCACCTCTTGGTGGACGACACGGAATCAGGCCTAGGCCCATCGTGGGGCAAGGATATGGGGAGACGGTAGCAAACAGAACCCACACCCGATCCTCCCGGCAGATCCACGCGGTGACCCTGAGGATCCGCCTCTTTACTCTGGCCCACAACCTGATGCTCCTGTCGAAGGACGCCGTCTAAGCAACAACTCGGGCTAGCTTAGCTCTCGGCCATTACTGAGCCTCTCTGTTTGGCGTATTCGCCGGCCGATTTCTACCATCACTTTGGTCTTCTTGTCAAGACTCTGGAGCTAGTCAACCGTTCGCTATATACTGCAGTGCTACTTGAAAATTACGCTACCACCCCTGCCACCCTGAACAGGAAACAAGTTGCAACGCCGGTTCACCCCCGGCGGGCTCGAGCTTCAACTATTCCTTGAGGCACGGTACACATAAAAAAGCGAATTTTAGCGCTCAGCAACAGATGAAAGCCCATCTACTGGGGCACTTTGCTGCGCTGTATCGCTTCGCACAACGGCCAGCAGCTTTTCCTCGAACGATCGCAGGGTGCAAACAGTCATCGAAAATA
>BPIL01000028.1 GCA_026004095.1 Meiothermus sp. | reverse complement strand
CAGGCTGTTGCGCTTGGAGACTTGGGATGCCGCGTTGGCGGCGGCTTTTATAGATGCCTACCGGGGACGGGGGCCGGAGAACCCAGTTCGCTAGGAAGGATAACCTGGAGGTGCTGGGGTGGCTCGTGTGCTGCTGGTCGATGATGACCCGGTGATCCGCGAGGTATTAGGTGTTTACCTACGCCAGGAAGGCTACGAGGTGGTAGAGGCCCTAGACGGGCTAGAAGCACTGGCGAAGATCCCCCAGGCCAGCCTGGTGGTGCTCGACCTGATGCTACCCCGGCTCTCGGGCTGGGAGGTGGCCCGCGAACTCCGGCGCGACTACCCCGAGCTGCCCGTTTTGATGCTTACCGCCAAGGGGGAAGAGGAAGAGCGCATCCGAGGGCTTGACCTGGGTGCCGACGACTACGTGGTCAAGCCCTTCAGCCCGCGCGAGGTGGTAGCTCGAGTGCGGGCTTTGCTGCGCCGCAGCGGGCTGAAGGCCGAACTGGCCTTCGGCGAGCTGGTGATCCGACCCCGCGAGCGTGAAGCCTACCTGGCCGGAGAACCCCTGGCGCTCTCGAAGCTCGAGTTCGACCTACTCCTGACCCTAGCCCAGCACCCCGGGTTGGTGTGGAGCCGCGAGCGCGGCTCCTGGAGCGGGTCTGGGGTACGGCGACTTCCCCGGGGTGGATCGGGTAGTGGACGTGCACATCGCCGGGCCTGCGCAAAAAGCTGGGCGAGGACGGCGACAACCCCCGCTACATCGAGACGGTGCGCGGGGTGGGCTACCGCTTCGGGGAGGAGTGATGTTCACGCGGCTGTTCCTGACCCACCTGCTGGCGGCGCTTGGTGGCGGTGGTGGCGCTTGCTGGGCTTCGCGGAGTGGCTGGCCCCGCGCTTTTACCAAGAGCCACATCGAGCAGATGGCGGCGGCCATCGGGCCGCAGGGCCCCGAGCTGCACGCCGACCTCGAGCAGCGGCCTGCGCTCGACCCTCACCGCCGCCTGGCTGGCCTCGCTGCCGCTGGCCGGGCTGCTGGCGGCGGGCACGGCCTGGGTGGTCTCGAGGCGGGTCAGCCAGGGGGTGCGGCTGCTGGCCCATGGCAGCCGTAGCATCGCGCAGGGGCACTACCACGACCGCCTGCCGGTGCACGGCCGCGACGAGCTGGCCTCTCTCGCCCAGGACTTCAACCGCATGGCCGAGGCGCTGGAGAGGGTCGAGCAGAGCCGCGTCGAGCTCATCGGCTCCGTCGCCCACGAGCTGCGCACGCCCCTGGCCGGGCTGCAGGGCTACGCCGAGGCCCTGGCCGACGGGGTGCTACCGCCCGAGCAGGCCGCCGGGCGCATCAGCCACGAGGTGCGGGCCATGCGCCGCCTGGTCGAGGATTTGTCGCTGGTCTCGAGGGTCGAGGCGAGAGCGGTGGAGATTCGCCCGCAGGCGCTCGACCCCGCCGCGGCCCTGAGGCGGGCGGCCGAACGCTTCGAGCTGGTGTTCGCGGAACAGGGGGTGGCCCTGCGGCTCGAGCCCTGTGGGCCGCTGCCGGCGGTGTGGGGCGATCCCGAGCGCCTGCAGCAGGTGCTCTCCAACCTGCTCGCCAACGCCCTGCGCCACACCCCGCCCGGCGGGGAGGTGGGGCTGAAGGCCGAGCCGGCACCGAGCGGGGTGTGCTTCAGCGTGCACGACACCGGCCCGGGCATACCCCCTGAGCACCAGGCGCGGGTCTTTGAGCGCTTCTACCGCGTGGACTCAGCCCGCAGCCGGCAGGACGGCGGAAGCGGGGTAGGCCTGACCATCGCCAAGGGCCTGGTCGAGGCTATGGGGGGAACGATGGGCCTCGAGAGCGAGGTCGGGCGCGGCAGCACCTTCTGGTTCACGCTGCCGCCAGCCCGGTCCTGAGCCCTGTCGCGCTCTTCCTCGCGCTGCGCCTGATCCGGTGGGAAGGGGCGCCCTAAAGCGTCACGAAGGGCTCGAGCCGCCCTTTGACGAGGGCCAGCACCCGGTAGGGCTGGGTCTTGGGGCCGGGCATCCCCGGCGTGCCCGAGGGCATGCCCGGCAGGGCGATCCCGTCGATCCTGGGTCGCTCGCGCAGCAGCTTCTGGAGGGCGGCCAGCGGGACGTGCCCCTCCACCGTGTAGCCCGCGACGCGCATGGTGTGGCAGCTCTGGGCCTCGGGCGGGATCCCGTAGCGGCGCTTGAGGGGGCTGAGGTCGTCCTGCAGCACCACCTTCACCAGGGCGCCCTGCGCCTGGAGGAACTTCACGTACTCCCCGCAGCAGCCGCAGGTGGGCGACTTGTAGAGGGTGGCCTCGAGGCCCTTCAGGGCACTCCCCTGCTGCGCCAGGGCTCCGCCGGCCAGGCCCAGGGCGAGGCCGCCGAGCATCTTCAGCGCTCGTCTTCGGTCGGGTTGATGGGTCATAAGCTTCCTCTCCGACAGAGGCTAATGCCTTGGTGTTAAGCCTTTGTAAACCCGGTAGTTTCAGCCGGCACTCAAGGCAACTTCAGGCGGGGGGGCTAAAGTTGAACCTCCTTCGACCCGCCGGCTCGAGCTTTAACTCTGCCTCTCGTCGTCCGGAATTGCCAGCCGGATCAGGGCCGAAAGGCCGAATTTCAGGAGGTCCAGCCATGCAGCACAGCAGCCAGCACCACACCCACGGCACCACCGGCATGAGCCCCGCCATGCAGGCTTGCATCGAGGCCTGCGGGGAGTGCCACGACGTATGCCTCACCACCGTTCAACACTGCCTGCAGCACGGCGGCCAGCACGTCGAGCCCGCCCACATGACCATTATGATGGACTGTGTACAGATTTGCGAGACGGCCAAGGACTTCATGCTGCGGGGCTCGCGGCTCCACGCCCAGGTCTGCCGGGCCTGTGCCGAGGTCTGCGAGGCGTGCGCCCAGAGCTGCGAGGCCATCGATGACCCCGACGGCGCGATGAGGGCCTGTGCCGACGCCTGCCGCCGCTGCGCCCAGGAGTGCCGCCGCATGGCCCAGGCCGCCTGATGCCCGCCCCCTCGAGCCCCCGGCCACGGCCGGGGGTTGCCCTTTGCACAGGCTTAACACTCCACGCGCAGGCTAAAGCAGGAGGCGTTATGAACCGACGCGAACTGTTGAAGTACGGAGCCCTGGGCCTGGCGGGCAGCTACGCGCTCTCGAGGCTTACCGCCCTCGCCCAGGCGTCCTTTCCCCAGCCCCGCACGCTCGAGGTGCGCCGGGCGGGCGGCGTGGTAGAGGCGCAGATTGCTGCTCGACAAAGCAATCTCACCATGGGCGGCAAACCCGTCCAACTGCTGACCTACGGTGGCTTCCCCGGCCCTACCCTGCGCCTGCGCGAGGGCGAGACGGTGCGGCTCAACTTCACCAACAACCTCCCCGAGGCCACCAACCTGCACCTGCACGGCTTGCACGTGCCCCCGAGCGTGGACGACCCGCTGGCCCTGGTCCAGCCCGGCGAGAGCCGCCTGTACGAGTTCACCGTCCCTAAGGGCTCAGCGGGGACTTACTGGTACCACCCCCACGTCCACGGCCGGGTGGCCCCACAGCTCTACGCGGGGCTGGCGGGCCTGCTGGTGGTGGAAGGGCCGCTCGATGCCCTGCCCGAGTTGAAGGGGGCCGAGGAACACCTCCTGGTGCTCAAAGACTGGCTGTTCTCCGGCAACCGGATCCCGGCCTGGACCCACATGGACTGGATGAACGGCCGGGAGGGCAACCTGCTCACCGTCAACGCCGCCGTGCGCCCGACCCTGCGTGCTCAGAAGGCCACCCTGCGCCTGCGGCTCTTGAACGCCAGCAACGCCCGCTACTACCGGCTGGCGCTGGAAAACCATCCCCTCTACCTCATCGCCACCGACGGCGGCTTCCTCGAGAAGCCTGTCGAGCTCCCCGAACTCCTGCTGGCCCCCGGCGAACGGGCCGAGGTGCTCGTGCGCCTGATCCGGCCCGGCAGCTATCGGCTGCAGGCCCTCCCCTACAACCGTGGCGCGATGATGATGCACGGCGGCATGAACGGCATGATGGGCGACCAGGGCATGGGCCAGGGGATGGGCCAAGGGATGGGGATGATGGACCACGGCGGCATGGGGGGCATGGGCGACACGGGGATGATGGGCTCCATGATGGGCATGGGGGCCACCCGCCTCGAGACCCTGCTCACCGTGGTGGCCCCGGCCAGCCCCAAGCCCCTGCCGCTGCCGGCCTCGCTGGCCCCCGTCGAACGCCTCGAGCCCGCCAGGGCTACCGCTACCCGCCGCTTCGAGCTAGGCGAGCGAATGATGCAAGCTGAATTCTTTATCAACGGCCAAATGTTCGACCCGGCCCGGGTAGATGTGCGGGCCCAATTGGGAAGCCTCGAGGTCTGGGAGCTGGTTAACAAAACCGACATGGATCACCCCTTCCACCTGCACACCTATCCCTTCCAGGTGCTCTCGCGGGGCGGCAAGCCGGCGCCCTACCGGGCCTGGAAGGACACCGTGAACCTGCGCAAGAACGAGACCGTACGGATCGCGGTGCCCCTGCGCGACTTCAGCGGGGTCACCGTCTACCACTGCCACCTCGTCGAGCACGAGGACCGGGGGATGATGGGGGTGCTCGAGGTTCGGGATTAGGCCGTGGCCGAGCGCTTCGGCATGTACGTGGAGTACGGGGCCTACCCCCATCGCAAGCGGCCCGACGACACGGAAGTCGCTGCCGTGCAGGACTGGACCAACGCGACGGCTGGTCTTTTGGTGGCCTTCTTATGCGCATAGAGAAGAGCTACTTACTGCGGAAGCCCTGACGCTTATCCCTGCCTCTTTATTCGCGGGAAAGTTCGGAGGGGATTGACCTTTTACCTGATTCAAACTATCCTGAGTTCACATCCCCCCCCACCTGGGGAGGGGTATGACGGCGCCTAAACTGGCTGCCACCCGGAGGGTCACGATGGAACACAGGACACATCCAACCACGGCGGTCCTCGAGGTCGCCCTCAGGAATTGCCACGACGGCTCGGAGTACGCCGACCTCGAGCGGCAGTTCGCCCGGCTGGAAGGCGTTCAGCAGGTCCACCTCGACCGCACCCGGGGCGTCGCCCACCTCGCCTACGACCCCGCGGTGACGAGCGCCCAGCGGCTCGAGGCCGAGATCGAGCAAAGGGGCTACGCCTGCGACTGCGCCGACTGCGCCCCCTCCGAGGCCCAGCCCGGGCACCCCAGCGTGGGCTCGGAGGGCCACGACCACGCCCACCACGGCCACGCCGCCCGTCCGGCCCCGGCCCCAGCCCACGACCACGCCGCCGTGCGGCACCAGGAGCACGCGGGCCACGAGGGGCACGACGAGCACGCCGGGCACGGGGCCGCGATGGTGAACGACATGCTGCGGCGCTTCCTGATCTCGCTGGCCCTAACCATCCCCGTCGTGATCTTCTCGCCCATCGGCGGGGCGCTGGGCTTCCCCGACATGCCGCCCTTCGGCCTTTCGATGGGGCTGTGGGGCTTCCTGCTGGCGACCCCGGTGGTGTGGTGGGGGGGCTGGCCCTTCATCAGTGCGGCCTGGCGGGCTTTGCTGCGGGGCGAGGCCAACATGATGACCCTCATCGCCACGGGCATCTTGGTGTCCTACACCTACTCGCTGGGGGCTACCTTCCTCTTCGAGGGCGAGGTGTTCTTCGAAGCGGCGGCCATGCTCACCACCTTCAGCCTGGCGGGGCACTGGCTCGAGATGCGCTCGCGCTTCGCCACCGGGCGGGCGGTGGAGGCCCTGCTCAAGCTGGCCCCCGCGACGGCCCGGGTCCGGCGGAACGGGCAGGAGGTGGAGGTGGCGCTCGAGCAGGTGGTGGTGGGCGACGAGGTCGTGGTCAGGCCCGGCGACCGGGTGCCGGTGGACGGGGTGGTGATCTCGGGGCAGAGCTACGTGGATGAGAGCATGATCACCGGCGAGCCGATCCCCGCCGCCAAGACCCCCGGCGCGAAGGTGGTCGGGGGGACGGTGAACCAGACCGGGGCCTTCACCTTCAAGGCCACGGCGGTGGGCGCCGACACCGCGCTCTCGCGCATCGTGCAGATGGTGCGCAACGCCCAGGCCTCCAAGGCCCCGGCGCAGCGCCTGGCCGACCTGGCCGGGAAGTACCTGGTGTTCATCGCGCTGGGCTCGGGCGTGCTCACCTTCCTCTTCTGGTACTTCCTGGGGGGGCAGGGGCTGGTCTTCGCCCTCACCGTGGCGGTCTCGGCGGTGGTGATCGCCTGCCCCGACGCGCTGGCCCTGGCGACGCCGACCGCGATCACCGTGGGGGTGGGGGTGGCGGCCCGGGAGGGCGTGCTGTTCAAGAACGCGACCGCGCTCGAGGCCACCGCCGCCCTCGACACCGTGGTCTTCGACAAGACCGGCACCCTCACCGAGGGCAAGCCCGCGGTGACCGACCTCGAGCCCATCGCCCCCTTCACCCCCGAAGAGTTGCTCGCCCTCGCCGCCTCCGCCGACCAGCCCTCGCAGCACCCCCTGGCCGAGGCCATCGTGCGGGCGGCCGAGGAGCGTGGCGTGGGCGTGCAACCCCCCGACGCCTTCGATTCTGTCCCCGG
This sequence comes from Meiothermus sp., assembly GCA_026004095.1. Taxonomy (GTDB): domain Bacteria; phylum Deinococcota; class Deinococci; order Deinococcales; family Thermaceae; genus Meiothermus. The sequence goes on along the minus strand of BPIL01000028.1, from coordinate 4,796 downwards.
GCACGGTGTGGTGGCCCAGGTTAAGGGGCGCACGGTGCTCATCGGCAACCGGAGGCTCATGGACCGGGAAGGCGTCGAGGTGGGCCAACTGGAAGAACGGGTGTCCCGGCTGGCCGCCGAGGGCAAGACCGCCATGTACGTGGCGGTGGACGGCCAGCCCGCAGGGGTGGTCGCGGTGGCCGACGTGGTCCGTGAGTCCGCCCGCAAAGCGGTGCAGGCGCTGCACCGCATGGGTATCCAGACCGTGATGCTCACCGGCGACAACCGCCGCACCGCCGAGGCCGTGGCCCGCCAGTTGGGCATAGACACGGTAATCGCCGAGGTTTTACCCGAGGACAAAGCGGCTAAGGTGAAAGAGCTCCAGGCCCAGGGGCGCAAGGTGGCGATGGTCGGGGACGGCGTGAACGACGCCCCCGCCCTGGCCGAGGCCGACGTAGGCATCGCTATCGGGGCCGGCACCGACGTGGCCGTGGAGACCGCCGACGTGGTGCTGGTAAGGAACGACCCCGCCGATGTCGCCAAGGCCATTCAACTAGCCCGCAAGGTACGCGGGAAGATCAAGCAGAACCTCTTCTGGGCGGCCATCTACAACGTGCTGGCCATCCCCGTTGCGGCGGGAGCGCTCTACAACAGCTACGGTATCCTGCTGCGGCCGGAGTGGGCGGCGCTGCTGATGAGCGCCTCGACCGTGATCGTGACGGTGAACGCGCTGCTGCTGGGGGTGGGGTCGCGGCAGCGCTTTACACGGGCTTAACACAAATCCGCCACCATCGCACCGGAGAGGTAAAAAGATGCGAACAATCCTGGCACTTACACTCGCGCTCGGCTTAGCCCTGGCCCAGACCGACCACTCGCAACACGGGGGCATGGCCATGCAGAGCATGGCTGTGCTGGAAAAGCTCACCGGCAAGGACTTCGACATCGCCTACATGTCGATGATGATCGAACACCACAAGGGCGCGGTGGAGATGGCCCAGGCGGTGCTCAAGGTCTCGAAGGACGCCCGCATCCGCAAAGCAGCCCAGGAGATCATCGCCGTGCAGAACAAGGAGATTGGCCAGCTCACGGCCTGGCTCAAAGCTTGGTACGGGGTGGCGCCCTCCCGGATGTACATGGACATGATGAAAAGCGATATGAAGCCCATGATGGACACGGCCATGATGAGCATGCAAGCCATGCCGGGGCATGCCATGCCGGTAGACCGGGCTTTTTTAGAGGGGATGATCCCCCATCACCAAGACGCCATCGACATGTCCGAGCTGGCCCTGAAGAAGGCCACCAAGCCCCAGCTCAAGAAGTTCGCCCAGCAAGTCATGGCCGTGCAGCGCCGCGAGATCGAGCAGTATCGGGAGTGGCTAAAGTCTCTTTGAAGCAGAGTGCTGCGCTAGCCCCACCCCTCCCTGGGTGGGGTTGACTTTATCTCCAGCGAAGCCTAAGCTGGGAATATACCCCTCCCCTGGAGGGGGTGGAGGTGAAAAATGAGCATTGAACTCAAAATTGAAGGCATGAGCTGCGGCCACTGCAAGATGAGCGTCGAGAAGGCCCTTAAGAGTGTGCCGGGGGTGGAGAAGGTGGAGGTCTTCCTGCAGGAGGGCCGGGCCGTCGTCGAGGGCAACGCTCCTGTGGAGCGGCTTATCAACGCGGTGCAAGAAGAGGGCTATGCGGCCTCCGTCCGTGCGTGACCCAGAGGGAGGGAATGTGAACCCCATCGCCGAGCACACCCTGCACCTTGATCCCAAGGTGCGGCAGGAGGCGCGCAACCGGCTGCTCTCGGCCAAGGGGCACCTCGAGGGCATCCTCAAGATGCTCGAGGGCGAGCCCTACTGTGTGGACGTGCTCAAGCAGATCAAGGCCGTGCAGGGTGCCTTGGACAAGGTGGGCGACCTGGTCTTGAAGAGCCACCTCGAGCACCACGTGGCCAGCGCAGCCCAGCGCGGCGACACCGACGAGCTGGTGGCCGAGCTGATGGAAGTGCTGAAGTACCGTTAGCCTCGAGTTGCCCGATGAGCCCGTCGGGCCACCTTTTCTCAGCTATCCCCTCCCCAGGAGGGGTGCGTCGGGAGGCATTGTGAAAGAACTGCAAATCGGCGTTCAGGGCATGACCTGTGCGGCCTGCGTGAACCGGGTGGAGCGCGGGCTGAAGAAGCTCGAGGGGGTCGAGGCGGCCTCGGTCAACCTGGCGGCTGAAAGCGCTACGGTCGCCTACGACCCCACTATTACCACTCCGCAGGCCCTTATTGAGAAGATCCAGGAGGTGGGCTATACCCCGGTGGTGGCCGAGGTTGAATTGGGCATTACAGGCATGACCTGTGCGGCCTGCGTGGGGCGGGTCGAGCGCGCTTTAAAGAAGCTCGACGGGGTGCTCAGCTCAAGCGTTAACCTCGCCACCGAGCGGGCCACGGTGCGCTACCTCCCCGCCTCGACCGACGTCGCCCAGCTCAAGCGGGCCGTGCGCGAGGCCGGGTACGGGGTGCTCGAGGCCAGTGCCGGGCAGGACCGGGCCGACGTAGAGCGCCAGGCGCGGGAGAAGGAGATCGCCAACCTGCGCGGCACGACCCTGCTGGCCGCGGCTTTCGCGGTCCCCCTCACCCTGATCGCGATGGTGGGGATGATGTGGATGCCGGCGCACATGTTCCTCACTTCCCTCGCCCCGATGGAGGCGTGGAACTGGGTGATGCTCGCCCTCACCGTGCCCGTCTACTTCGTGGCCGGGGCACGTTTCCTCCGGCTGGGCTGGAAGGCCCTGCGCTCCCGCTCCCCGGACATGAACAGCCTGGTGATGATCGGCACGGGGGCGGCCTTCTGGTACAGCACCGCCGTCACCGTGTTGATGAGCCTGGCCCCCGGCCTGCTGCCCGAGCAGGCCCGCCACGTCTACTTCGAGGCGGCGGGGGTGGTGATCACGCTGATCCTCTTGGGCAAGTACCTCGAGGCCCTCGCCAAAGGCCGCACCTCCGAGGCCATGCAGCGGCTGCTCTCGCTGCAGGCTAAGACTGCCCGGGTGGTGGAGGGAAGCACCGAGCGGGAAATCCCCGTGGACGAGGTCCTGCCCGGCGACCTAATTGCGGTGCGCCCCGGTGAGAAGATCCCGGTGGATGGGGTGGTGGTCTCGGGCCAGAGCTACGTGGACGAATCCATGATCACCGGCGAACCCATCCCCGTGCTCAAATCCGAGGGCGCGAAGGTCATTGGGGGAACCCTCAACCAAAACGGGGCCTTTACCTTCCAGGCTACCGCCGTGGGCGCGGACACCGTGCTGGCCCAGATCATCAAGCTGGTCGAGACGGCCCAGGGCTCCAAGCCCGCCATCCAGAACCTGGCCGACCGGGTGGTGGCGGTGTTCACCCCCATCGTGCTGGGGATCGCCCTGCTCACCGCGGGGGTGTGGCTGCTCTTCGGAGGTGAGGCTGCCGTCAGCTACGCCCTGGTCAACACCGTCGCGGTGCTGATCATCGCCTGCCCCTGCGCGATGGGCCTGGCGACCCCCACCAGCATCATGGTGGGCACCGGCAAGGCCGCCGAGATGGGCGTGCTCTTCCGCAAGGGTGAGGCCTTGCAGACCCTGCAGGAAGCCCAGGTGATCGCCCTCGACAAGACCGGCACCCTCACCAAGGGCAAGCCGGAGCTCACCGATTTGCGAACCGAGGAGGGCTTTGAGGAGGCCGAAGTGCTCCGCCTGATCGCCTCCCTCGAGCAGAAGTCCGAGCACCCCATCGCCCGGGCCGTCGTGAAGGAGGCGCGGGCTCGGGGGCTGGAGCTGCTCGAGCCCCAGGATTTCGAGGCCCTCCCCGGCTTCGGGGTGAGCGGGCAGGTGGGGATCTACCGCGTGGACGTGGGGGCGGATCGGTACATGGCCCAACTGGGCGTCGACGTGAGCCCCTTCGCCGCCGAGGCCCAGTGTCTGGCCGACGAGGGCAAGACCCCCCTCTACGCCGCCGTTAACGGAAAGCTAGCGGCCATCCTGGCGGTGGCCGACCCCATCAAGGAAGGAACCCTCGAGGCCATCGCCGCCCTGCACCGCCAGGGCTTCAAGGTGGCGATGATCACCGGCGACAACCGGCGCACCGCCCGCTCAATCGCCCGGCAGCTCGGCATCGACGAGGTGCTGACCGAGGTCCTGCCCGCGGGCAAGGCCGACGCGGTGAAGCAGCTCCAGGGCAGGGGCTACCGCGTCGCCTTCGTGGGCGACGGCATCAACGACGCCCCGGCTTTGGCCCAGGCCGATGTGGGTATGGCCATTGGCACCGGCACCGACGTCGCCATCGAGACCGCCGATGTGATTCTGATCTCGGGCGACCTGCGTGGGGTGCCCAACGCCATCGCGCTCTCGAGGGCCACCCTCAAGAACATCAAGCTCAACCTCTTCTGGGCCTTCGCCTACAACATCGTGCTGATCCCGGTGGCCGCAGGTGTGCTCTACCCCTTCACGGGCTGGCTGCTCTCGCCGGTGCTGGCCGGGGCGGCGATGGGTCTGTCTTCGGTGTTCGTGCTCTCCAACGCGCTCAGATTGCGGGCGTTCAAGCCGCTTTTTGAGCCCAGGGCCCAGGTACCCGTTGTAAGGGCAGCGCTTGCTTGATAGCGAGGAGGATATGCAAAAAGTGTGAGGAATGTTCTTGGTGCTGTTGCTTGCAGGGGGCCTGGCCCAGACCGATCACGCCGGACACGGCAGCATGGCCATACAGTCCATGAGCAAACTTACTATAGGCACTTCTTACCCATAGGACAGCTGTTATGCGGCTCGGGGCAGGTTGGGTATTCGAAGCCTTAGGCCCTACCCCTTGATACAGATGAGAGGC
>BPIL01000027.1 GCA_026004095.1 Meiothermus sp. | reverse complement strand
CCAACCAGTCGAGCAATTCATCGCGGCCCGCGTGGCCCGAGAAACCACCCAGGGTATGGGTTCTGGCCCGTACCTGTACGGTTTCGCCAAATATCCGCACCGCCTCCGCCCCGCTAATCAGCAACTCTCCCAGGCCACCCCGGGGCTGGTAACCCGTGATGATCACAGCGTTTTTGCTGCTGGGCAGACCATGGCGCAGGTGGTGCAATATGCGCCCCCCGGAAAGCATTCCGTTGCCGGCGATAACAATCATAGGGCCCTGCATCAGATTGAGGGCCTTGGACTCCTCCACGCTGTGGGTGTACTCGAAGCCGCCGGGGGCGGAAAGGATCGAGGCCCTGGGCGTAAAGGCGCTGAACCTCGCTGCTAAAAAAGTCCCGCACCTTAGGATAAATCTCACTGATTTTGGAGGCCATGGGCGAGTCTACAAACACCGGAACGCTGGGAATGGCCTCGCGCTGCTCGAGCTCGCGAATGTAAAACAGCACCTCCTGGGTGCGCTCGAGGGCAAACGACGGAATGAAGACCTTGCCGTTCTGCCCCAGTACGCTACTCAAAATGTCGGAAAACTCCTCCAGCGTTGCAGCAAAAGGGCGGTGCGCAGCGGTCTCCATAAGTCCCTTCACACAGAACCAGGTCAACCATGGCCGGATAGTCGGGATCCACCAACACATCTTTTCGTCGGTGGCCCAGATCACCGCTAAAAATCAGGGATCTACCGGCGGCCTCGAGCTGAATAAAGGCGCTGCCGGGAAGGTGCCCTGCATCGCGCAAGCGGTAGCTAAAGGGGCCCAGGCTCTGCGTCTGGTAATAGGTGACCACCTCCAAACGGGTATAAAGTTCGGCCAGATCCCTTTCGTTCCAGGGCAATGGGGGCGCCTCACGGCCCTTGCGCACCAAGCGCTCGCGCTCTTCTTGCATGAGCCTCAGGGCATCCTCGAGGATCACCGGCAGTATCAACCGGGTTGGTTCCGTAACGTACACCCGGCCCGCGAATCCCTGGCGTATCAGCATGGGTAGGCGGCCGATGTGATCGTTGTGGGCATGGGAGATCAGCACCGCGTCAACGGTTCTGGGATCAAAACCAAAAGGCGCTTCGTTGCGTTCTTCATCGGCACCCTGATAAGCGCCACAGTCCAGCAGCAATCGGTAATTCTGGTGCTCCACCAGGTGGCAACTTCCGGTCACCGTCTGCGCGGCGCCAAATGGGGTTATTCGCATGCACGTACTGTACCAGACTCAACCCAGGCTTTTGGCTTACCCTGCGCTTTTGTTCGGCTTGACAGTCTTTTGGCTGTGGTGTAACCTTACGACTTGGACGAGGTTCAACCCCTTTGTCCAAGCTGCCATCGGAACAAGAGCAAGCCGGGCCACCCTAGCTCAACTGGTAGAGCACCCGACTTGTAATCGGAAGGTTGTCGGTTCAATTCCGATGGGTGGCTCCACAAGGGCAGGTGGCCGAGTGGTTAAAGGCGACAGACTGTAAATCTGTTCTCTTCGGAGTACGGTGGTTCGAATCCACCCCTGCCCACCAAGCACCCATCGGGTGTGCCCATAGCAGCGAGCTTACTAGCTCAGCCTGCTACGGTCGGCGCGGCAGCGCCAAACGCGGGAATAGCTCAGTTGGTAGAGCATCTGCTTCCCAAGCAGAGGGTCGCGGGTTCGAGTCCCGTTTCCCGCTCCACAAGCGCTTCGTGCGCGAATGCTTCCGGTGCTCGGGTAGCTCAGCTGGTAGAGCACACCCTTGGTAAGGGTGAGGTCGTCGGTTCAAGCCCGATCCCGAGCTCCAAACCCACACCGCCCGTCCACCGCTGCGGGCGGTGTGTTCCTGAAAAAGGAAGAATCCTAGCGGAAGCCAAAAGGAGGCAATGCACATGGCGAAAGGCGTATTTGAGCGCACCAAACCCCACGTGAACGTGGGGACGATCGGACACGTGGACCACGGGAAGACCACCCTGACGGCGGCGATTACCTTTGTGGCGGCGGCGGCGAACCCCAACGTGGAGGTACAGGCCTACGACCAGATCGATAAGGCGCCCGAGGAGAAGGCCCGCGGGATTACCATCAACACGGCCCACGTGGAGTACGAGACCGAGAAACGGCACTACTCGCACGTGGACTGCCCGGGCCACGCCGACTACGTCAAGAACATGATCACCGGGGCGGCCCAGATGGACGGGGCCATCCTGGTGGTCTCGGGCACCGACGGCCCGATGCCCCAGACCCGCGAGCACATCCTGCTCTCGCGCCAGGTGGGGGTGCCGTACATCATCGTCTTCCTGAACAAGATCGACATGGTGGACGACCCCGAGCTGCTGGATCTGGTGGAGATGGAGATCCGCGACCTGCTGAACCAGTACGAGTTCCCCGGCGACGACACCCCCATCATCCGGGGCTCGGGCCTGAAGGCGCTGGAGCACATGATGGCCCACCCCAAGACCCAGCGGGGCGAGAACGAGTGGGTGGATAAGATCTGGGAGCTGCTGGACGCCATCGACTCCTACATTCCCACCCCCCAGCGGGACGTGGACAAGCCCTTCCTGATGCCGGTGGAGGACGTGTTCACCATCACCGGGCGTGGCACCGTGGCCACCGGCCGGATTGAGCGCGGGAAGATCAAGACCGGTGAGGAGGTGGAGATCGTGGGGCTGCGGGAGACCCAGAAGACCGTGGTGACCGGGGTGGAGATGCACCGCAAGACCCTGAGCGAAGGGATTGCCGGGGACAACGTGGGGCTGCTCTTGCGGGGTGTGAGCCGCGAGGATGTGGAGCGGGGCCAGGTGCTGGCCAAGCCGGGGAGCGTCACGCCGCACACCAAGTTCGAGGCCTCGGTCTACGTCCTGAAGAAGGAAGAAGGGGGTCGGCACACCGGCTTCTTCACCAACTACCGCCCGCAGTTCTACTTCCGCACCACCGACGTGACCGGGGTGGTGGAGCTGCCCAAAGGGGTGGAGATGGTCATGCCCGGCGACAACGTCACCTTCACCGTCGAGCTCATCAAGCCCATCGCCATGGAAGAAGGCCTGCGCTTCGCCATCCGTGAAGGCGGCCGCACCGTGGGCGCCGGCGTGGTGGCAAAAATCATCGAGTAGCGTGGTAAACTGGTAGCTTGCTGGCCCGGTCAGGCCCTCGAGGGTCTGGCTGGGCCGAAGGCTGAAAGAGGATCAACATGGCGAGTGACGTACGAATCAAGCTGCTCTTGGAATGCACCGAGTGCAAGCGGCGCAACTATGCGACGGAGAAAAACCGTCGCAACACCACGGCCAAGCTCGAGCTCAAGAAGTTTTGCCCTTGGTGCAACAAGCACCTGCCCCACAAGGAAGTAAAGGTCTAAGGCGGTCGTATGGCTCAAGAGCAGAATGCCGCCCCCCGGCGCCCACTTGGTGCGCGGATTATCAACTACTTCCGCGAAGCCCGCGCCGAGCTTACCCGCGTCACCTGGCCCAGCCGTCAAGAGGTCATCGAGTCCACGCAGGTCATCTTGGTGTTCGCCGTCGTGGCAATGGTTGTGTTGGGCTTAATCGATACCATCTTCCGCTTCATCACGGTGCGCTTACCCTAACGCGTTGGTGCCAGCTATGAGCATTGAATGGTATGCCGTCCACACCTATGTTGGCCACGAGGAAAAGGTCAAGCAAAACCTCGAGCAACGGGTGAAGGTTCTCGGTATGCAGGACAAGATCTTCCAGGTCTTGATCCCCACCGAGGAGGTCGTGGAGCACCGCGAGGGCGGTAAGAAAGAAGTGGTGCGCCGTAAACTTTACCCAGGCTACATCTACGTGCTGGTGGATCTAGGCGATACCCCCGGTGAGGTCAACGAGGCCTGGGAAGTGGTGCGCAACACCCCCGGCGTCACGGGTTTTGTTGGCACCGCCACCCATCCGGTGCCCCTCACCCCAGATGAGGTACAGCACCTCCTGGAGATTGCTGGTTTGGCTGGGAAAAAAGAAACCCCCAAGCCCCAGGTTACCTTCAAAGAAGGCGATGTGGTGCGCGTGGTTTCGGGCCCTTTTGCCGAATTTACCGGTGTAGTAAGCGAGGTCAACCTCGAGCGCCAGAAGGTCAAGGTTCTGGTCTCTATTTTTGGACGCGAAACCCCAGTCGAGCTGGAGTTTTCGCAGGTCGTTCGCGCTTAGGTGCGAACGCTAATGCCAACGGCTTATCGCGGCTAGCAAGAAACCTCTGCTACCCGCTGTGAGCAGCGCGAAAGCGCTCAGGCGATACCACCACGAAGTTCGTGGGAGCCATCCCGCAGACTGCGGGCCAGTGCAAAGGAGGAAGAACAATGAAAAAGATTACCGCTGTGGTCAAGCTACAGCTCCCAGCCGGCAAGGCCACACCGGCGCCCCCGGTGGGCCCGGCGCTTGGTCAGCACGGCGCCAACATCATGGAGTTCGTCAAGCAGTTCAACGCGGCCAGCGCCAGCATGGGCGATGCGATTGTGCCCGTTGAGATCACCATCTTCTCCGACCGCTCATTCACCTTCATCACCAAGACCCCTCCGGCCTCCTACCTGATCCGCAAAGCCGCAGGCCTTGAAAAGGGGTCTGGCAAGAGCGGGCGCGAAAAGGTGGGCAAGCTTACCTGGGAGCAGTGCCTGCAGATTGCCAAGCAGAAGATGCCGGACATGAACGCTTTGGATCTGGAATCCGCGGCCCGTCAAATTGCTGGCTCGGCCCGCTCGATGGGTGTGGAAGTGACGGGGGTGCCCAATGCCTAAGCGCGGAAAACGTTACCGGGCCCTACTGGAAAAAGTAGACCTGAACAAGGTGTACTCCATTGAGGAAGCCGCCGCCCTGATCCCGCAGATCAAGAGCGCCAAGTTCGACGAGACTGTGGAGGTGCACGTCAAGCTGGGCATCGACCCCAAAAAGTCGGATCAAAACGTGCGCTCCACTGTGGCTCTGCCGCATGGTACCGGCCGCAGCGTGCGGGTGCTGGCCATTGCCAAGGGCGAGAAGATTGCTGAGGCCCAGGCTGCCGGTGCCGACATCGCTGCCGGGGAGGAAATTATCCAGGAAATCCTGGACGGCCGCTCCGACTTCGATGCGGTGGTGGCTACCCCTGATGTGATGGGCGCGGTCGGCTCCAAACTGGGGCGTATTCTGGGCCCCAAGGGCCTGCTACCCAACCCCAAAGCCGGTACGGTGGGTTTTAATATCGGTGAAATGGTGCGCGAAATTAAGGCGGGCCGGATCGAGTTCCGCAACGACAAAACCGGCGTGGTGCACGGCCCGGTAGGCAAAGCCAGCTTTGCACCCGAGAAAATTGCCGAGAACGTGCGGGCTTTTATCAAAGCCGTTGAGAGTGCTAAACCCGACGGGGCCAAGGGCACCTATCTGCGCTCGATCTACCTCACCACCACCATGGGGCCCAGCATCAAGGTGAGCACCAGCACAGCCCACCAGTCCTAAGGCCGCCAACAACCAAAAGCTCCCTGTCAAGGGGGCTTTTCTTTTGTGGTTCAGACGAGAGCGCAGAGCCCATACACTGTACATAAGCCTCAAGGGCTACTATCTTTGAAGAGTCTGTATGCATCCACTCAAGGCAACCCGTCCCACCAAACCCCTACGCCAAGCCCTATGACCCCCGTGCGTGCCCTCTCGTTGAGCCTCGTGGTTGCAGGGGTGGTATTTGGTCTGAAATGGCTGGCTTATGCAATCACCGGTTCTGTAGCCCTGTACTCCGATGCACTGGAGTCTATCGTCAACATCGTGGCGGCCGGAACCGCCCTGGTGGCTGTGCTGGTTTCGCGCCGCCCTGCTGATAGCAATCACCCTTTTGGTCACACCAAGGCCGAGTACTTCTCGGCGGTCTTGGAGGGGGTGTTGATTGTACTAGCGGCGCTGGCCATTGTGCGGGAAGCCGGGCCCAAACTGTTTATGCCACAGCCGGTTGAAAGCCTGGGCACAGGGCTGCTGGTTTCTTTGGGGGCCTCAGGGATTAACGCCGCGCTGGGCTGGTTCCTGGTTAGCAGCGGCCGCAAAGCCCGTTCACCAGCGGTTGTGGCCGATGGGCGGCACATCCTGGCCGATGTGCTGACCTCGGTGGGGGTGCTGCTGGGGGTTGGGCTGGCCTGGTTGAGCGGCTGGTGGGTCTTGGATCCCTTGCTGGCCATGGCCGTAGCGATCAACATTCTGTGGGTGGGTTGGCGGCTGGTGCGCGACTCCGTTGGGGGTCTGATGGATGAGTCGGTTTCGGAACTCGAGCTTAGCAGTATCCGCAGCGCGTTGCACAAAGCCCTCGAGGGGCTGGCCGCCGAAGGCAAGGTGTTGGAGATTCACGACCTGCGCACCCGGCGGGCCGGGCCGCGTACTTTTGTGGAATTTCACCTGGTTGTACCGGGCCAGACCTCGGTGGAGCAGGCCCATCAGATATGCGACCGGCTCGAGGGCGCCTTGCAGGCCAGCCTCGATGGCATAACCACCACCATCCACGTGGAGCCCGACCACAAGGCCAAGCACACAACCTTCAGAATCGGTTAAACCCAAAGCAAGCCTGCGCATTCCGATCGGTTACTTGCTCCATCTGCTCGAGGCTCAGCGCTCGAACCTCGGCCAGTTTAGCCAGTGTAAACCGGACGAGCGCGGGGTGGTTGCGCCGGCCCCGATATGGCTCGGGGGGTAGAAAGGGTGCATCGGTTTCGACGAGCAGGCGCTCGAGGGGAATTTGCCGGGCTGCCTCGCGCAAGGCCGTGTTTTTCTTATAGGTCAAGGGCCCCGCCAAGCCAAAATAGGCCCCGAGTTCCAGGCCCACCTCAAGGAGGCGCGGATGCCCCGAGAAAGCGTGCAGGACAAACCTCAACGGACGGTTGTACAGCAGCCAGTCGGCCAGCTCCTGCTCGGCCAGGCCGTCTTCCCGGCTGCGCACGTGAAAGATCAGCGGCAAGCCCCGCGCAGCCGCCAGTCGGTGCTGAAAATCCAGGGCGCGATACTGGGCCTGGCGGGTCTCTGGCTTCCAGTAGAAGTCCAGGCCGGTCTCACCGATGGCCCGCACCTTTGGATGCTGGGCCAGATCTTGCAGGTCGGCCTCGAGCTCCGGTGAAAGAAGCTGGGCCTCGGTAGGGTGCAGGCCCACAGCGGCCCAGATATGGGGATGGGCCTCGGCCAAGGCCAGCGCCTTGCGGTTGCGCTCGGGGTTCGTACCTATGGTAAGGATGGCCCTGAAGTCGCTCGAGGCCTCGAGGGCCGCCTGGGTCTCTTGGGGCTCCATGTAGTCTAGGTGGCAATGGGTATCGGTCATGTTCTGTCCCGCCGAAGTTCAGTTTACGCCCTGGACTACAGCCCAAGAAGCCATGCGCTGTCTAAACTAGCCCTATGCGCTGGTGGCTGATGGTTGCAGTGCTGGCCCTGGCTGGTTGTTTACCCTCCCTGCAGGCCTTCGACCCCGACCGCTTGCTCACAGCCGATAATTGGGGCCCCAACAACACACCCCTGGAATGGTGGTATGTCTCCGGCTACCTACCCGAGGAAGGTCTGGCCTTTCACTGGGCGTTCTTTAAGGCCTATGTACCGCAAAACTGGCAGGTCGGCCCTATTAAGCCGGCCATCTTTTTCCCCGGCCCATACCACGCCGCGCACCTCGCTATTACCGACCTCCGTAGCCATCAAAAATTCTTCGATGAACGCTTCGACTTCCGCACCGACCGGCCCCAGGGGGATAGCCTCGTGCAGTTTCCACCCCTGCGGCTCGAGCAGGGCGACTGGAGGCTGGTGCAGCAAGGCTCGACCTACCATCTCTCGGCCGGGCCCATCCAGGTGCGCCTGACCCCGCTCAAACCCGCCGTGGTGCACCCGCCGGGCTACTCGGGCACCCCCGAAACCGGGCGGATGTACTACGTGTCGTTTACCCGCATGGCCCTGGAAGGCGCTATCGCTGGCCGGGCCGTGCGCGGCGAAGCCTGGATGGATCACCAATGGGGCGACCAGATCGGCAGCCAGGGTAGCAGCCCTACCGGCTTGGGGGCCCTGTGGGACTGGTTTGGTCTGCATCTTTCCAATGGGGTCGATTTGATGCTGTACCGCGTAAAGAATGCCAGAGAGGAGGTGGTTCAGCTCGCGGCCACCGCGGTTGATGCACAGGGAGAGGCGCGCGCACTCAACAACCTGCGGATGACCCCTCTGGAAAACTGGGTCTCGCCCAGCGGGCGCAGCTACAGCCTGGTCTGGCAGGTCGAAGCCGACGGCTTAAACCTCCGCCTCGAGGCCTTGCGCAAAGACCAGGAGCTCCTCACAGCCTCAACCCGGGTGGCCTACTGGGAGGGCCCGGTGGCCGGTAGCGGCACCTGGCAAGGGCAGGGTGTTTTGGCTACAGGCATGGGTGAGTTTGTGGCTGGCCCCTACAATCCTCCGGACGAGCTCTTTGGGCCCTTCCCAGGGCGCTAGGGCGAAAGAAAACCCCCAGCCGCGGCTGGGGGCCTGCACGCACAGAAAGCTATTTGAGTTCGACCTTGGCGCCGGCGTCCTCGAGCTGCTTCTTGATCTTCTCGGCCTCCTCTTTGGAAACGCCTTCCTTGACGGGGCCGCCCTGCTCGGCCAGGTCTTTGGCTTCCTTAAGGCCCAGACCGGTAATGGCCCGCAGCTCCTTAATCACGTTGAGCTTCTGGGCACCGGCATCCTTAAGGATCACATCAAATTCGGTCTTTTCTTCAGCAGCGGGTGCAGCCGCCCCAGCCGCAGCCCCAGGCACGGCCACGGCCACCGGTGCAGCCGCGGTTACACCCCACTCTTCCTTGAGTTCGTCGATGAGTTGCTTGAGCTCCAGTACGGTTGCGCTGGAAAGTTGAGCCTTGATTGCAGCGATATCGAGTGCCATTTTTCTCCTCCTGCTTATGGGCCGAAAACGACCCGGTGGCCTACGCGGCCTCTAGTTTCTGTACCTGGGCATCCAAGATGCCAACGAATTCCTGGGCCTTCGCCCCCAGCACGCCCACGAAGTTGGACATCGTGGCGGACAGCACGCCGACCAGCTCGGCTTGCAATTCCTTTTGGCTGGGCAGATCGGCCAGGGCCTCTACCTGCTGGCCCGTGAGGGCCTGCCCCGAGAGCACCCCCGCTTTGAGCACGGGAATGCCTTTATCGTTCGTCTTGGCGAACTCCTTGAGGGCCTTGGCCACCGCAGCAGGGTCAGAGAAAACCACCACCGCTGAGGGGCCGCTTAGGCCATCGACCTCCGGCAGACCCAGATCGCGGATGGCTTTGCGGATCAGGGTGTTTTTGGCGACGATCATCTCGCCACCCTTTTCCCGTACCGCCTTACGAAGCTTACCGGTCGGCCCTGCCTCAAGCCCTTGGTAGTTCACCACGAAGAACGAGCCACCCGCGCCCTTTAAAGCAGCGGTGAGCGCCTCGAGGTTTTCGATGTTGCGCTTGCTAGGCAAAGTTCCTCCTGGTCGGGGCATTGCCAGGCGGCAGACCGCCCACGCACACCCCAGGCTTGACTTTGGGACTAGGGAAATCCCAACGCTTTACCACGAAAACGCTTCCCTAAGAGCGCCTCGGCGACATGATTAAGGCCTTGCCCGTCGCTGTCTTTGGCTGCCTCCACGGTCTATGAGACCAAGGAAGAGCACCAAAGAGGAAGTATACATAAGTAGCCCCTTCACGGCAAGGGGTGTTTTGGACGAAACACCGCAAAGCCCAGGCCCGCCAAACTGTTAGAATGAGGCCCAATGAACGACGTCTGGGATATGCTGCTTGAGCCCTTCCCGCCAGAGGAGATGCAGTGGCGGGTGGAGGCCTTATCTAAAGACAAGCGCAAGGCCCTGGTAGCGCCCTTTGTAAGCCACTCAGCCCTGCTGGATCGCCTCGATGAGGTGCTGGGCCCTCAAGGCTGGCAGGATAGCTATGAGGTGCTTCAAGCCCAACCGAACCTGTATGCAGTTAAGTGCCGCTTAACCATCCTGAATACTTCCAAAGAAGACCTGGGCGAGGGCGATAGCCTCAAGGCTGCTTTTGCCGAGGCGTTGGTGCGAGCAGCCGCTAAATTTGGCGTAGGCCGGCGCCATATGCAACTTGAACAACAGTGGGTTGATTACGATGCCGGCACCGGACAATTCAACCCGCCCGGCACAGAGACCCCCTCCCAGCCACCTCAACCAGGCCAACACGAGCGCGCATCCGCCAGCGAGGGTAAGCCCGAACCACAAGAGCTGATCGATCGCCTGCTCGAGCGCCTCAAGCAAGCTGGTCTGGGCAAACAGGCTGCACAAATCGTGGTGAAGTACGGGGGGTATGGCAAACACCCCGAGGAAACCCGTAAACTTTACGGCGAGCTCCGGGCTTTGCTAAAAAGTCAGGCTTCATGAACAAAGGGTTGCTGTGATCAAGGTTATAGCGATAGGAGACTTGCACGCCGACTTTCCTAAGTTGTGGCGGGCCTTGCGGAATTCTTATGCCGTCGGTGAAGACTGGCTACCTTCTGACCCTCTGCTGCGGGGTACCTACCGCGTGGTGCTGATGGGTGATCTGGTACACCCAAAGCTCCTGGCCGACTACCGGCGGCTGACCGGCCTGGAGGACTACGATCCCAGCAACCCCGACCACCTGCGCACGGCGGCCAAAGCGCAGATTCGAGAGCTGATGCGCATCAAGCGTTTCCAGGAGGCCGCCCCCGATCACATCACCATTCTGCTGGGCAACCACGACCACGCAGCGGTCACGGGCGATCTGGTGCTGGGCAATGCCCACCTCGAGCACAGGGAGTTTCACCCCGAGCTGGGGGGCGTGGAGCTTCCGGAGGAACTCAAGCACTGGATCCAGTCCTTCCCCACTCAAATTACCCTCTATGGGGTCAATTTCGCCCACGTAGGGCCGGTACCCTGGCTACAGACCTACGACGAGATGTTCTACAACGGGCGTGAGGCCAAGGAATGGTGGTTGAGCAACGCCGACTACGTCGAGCGAATGGGCTACCGCTTTGGCGTATACGGGCACACCGTGATGAAAAACGGCATCCTCATCAAGGATAAACTGGCCTTAATCGACGCGCTCGATCACAACCAGTACCTCGAGCTGATCCTCGACGAGGACAGGCTGGACTGGGAGATAGTGGAGATCCCACCGGCTGGAACGCAGCTCTACTAGCCGTGCTGTATATAAACGGGCAATGCAATGCCCCTTACTTGCAAGACGTGAATCTGACATCACCCAAGGTTGTGCGGGATTTGCTGGAACGCTACGGACTGAAGGCCGACAAGCGATTCGGGCAGAATTTCCTGGTGGAACGCTCCTATCTGCAGCAGATCGTAGAGGCTGTAGGGCTAACGCACCGGGCCAAACGGTGGTTGAGGTGGGGCCGGGCCTGGGCACCCTGACGCGGGCCCTGGCCGAGGCCGGCGCCAGGGTGGTGAGCATCGAGATGGATCGTCGGCTCGAGGCCGTCTACGCCGAAACCCTGGCCGGGCTGCCGGTGCAGATCATCTGGGCAGACGCCCTCAGCTTCGACTGGAGCAGCCTACCGCCCCAGAGTCTGTTCGCAGGCAACCTGCCCTATAACATCGCCACCCCCCTCATCACCCAACTGCTGCTATCAAACCGATTTCGCCGGATTGTGGCCTTGGTGCAAAAGGAAGTGGCCTTGCGCATGGTAGCCCGGCCCGCCACCCCCGCCTACGGCCTGCTCTCCTTACGGGTTCAGTACCACGCGGCGGCCCGGCGCATAGTGGATGTACCCCCGGGTGCTTTCTTCCCACCACCCAAGGTAACGAGCTCGGTCATCTGCTTACAGCCCAATAACAGGCCCGATCACCCAGGGCTCTTCCGCTTGATTGAGGCAGCCTTTGCGCAACGGCGAAAAACCCTGGTCAACGCCCTCAAGGCCGCGGGCTACCCCCCCGAACGGGTGAAACGCGGGCTCGAGGCCATGGGCCTTCCCGACAATGTGCGCGCCGAGGCCCTTGGTTTGCCGCAATTTGAACAAATGCTGGCTTACGTGGTGTAATCTATGTTTGTTAGCGATTTCTCATAGGTTTCGCTTAAGCTACTACACATCGGTTCAGGATGCCGTTAGACTGTGGTAAATCCTGTAATTGGGAGCCAAAGGCTGGGAGGCCGTGATGCGGTTTTTTGTCGTAGGTGACGTATCAGTTGACCTAATCTACTTTCTTGAGCGAATCCCCGAGCCGGGAGAGGAAGTACCGGCACAGCGCGGCCTTGATGAAACCCGGGGGGGCCGGGAGGCACCCTGGCAGCCCACCTGGCCAGCCTGGGCAACAAAGTTTATCTGGCCAGCCGGGTGGGCGATGACCCTTTTCGCAGCGTGGCCCTATCGCAGCTTGAAAAAGTCAAGGTTGATCTCAAATACCTGCAAACCGACCCCGAGCAGACCACCTCTTCAATTCTGATTCTGCTAATTCCCGGCGGCGAACGCTCCATGGTCTCGGCAGGGGGCGCCAGCCGCTACCTGGATGCCGCCGAGTTTAAACCCCGAATGCTCGACTCGATCGACGCGGTGGTTTTCTCAGCTTACGCCTTTGTAGGCGGGCCGCAGCGCCAGTACGCAATTAACGTGCTGGATGCTGCACGCAAGCGTGAGATACCCATCTTTGCCGACCTGGGCACCGGTGCGGTGCGGGCTGCTGGTAAAGAGCTGCTGGATATTTTGCGCGGGGTTCCCTATCTGCTGATGAACCAGGTAGAGCTGCTAGCCCTGACAGGGGCTACATCCATCAGTTACGGGGTGAACGTGCTCAAAACCTGGGGCCTCGAGACGGTGGTGGTCAAGGTGGGGGCCATGGGCTCTATTGTGATTACCCCCACCCGACAAGAGCTGATCGAACCCTACCCCCTCGAGGAGGTGGTGGATACCACCGGCTCGGGGGATGCTTTCACCGCCACCTTCGCCCACGCCATCATGCAAGGCAAAGACCCGTTTACCGCCGCCCGCCTAGGCAACCTGGCCGGTTCCCTGGCCGCCACCGCCATTGGCGGGCAGGGTCGCCTCATTACCGAGGAGGATCTTTTACAGGCCCGGTAGGCTTTCAATACAGGGTTTTGCCGGCTATTTCACCCCAATGAAACGGGCTTATGCCGGTCGGCTTGAATCCTTCACCTTAGATGGTGGTGAAGGATTCAAGCGGAAACGGTATTACAGGCCGGACGCGAAATACCGCCGGATGGCCTCGAGCAAAGCCAGCCCCACCGCCCCGCTTTTTTCCGGGTGGAACTGGGGGGCCACCACGTTGCCCTGGGCATAAAGCGCGGTAAAGCGGGTGCCGCTGTACTCGGTGACGCCCACGCTCCCCTCCACCAGCGGGGCGAAGTAGGAGTGCACAAAGTAGAAGTAGCGGCCCGACAGGTGCTGGAAGTGGGCGCTGTACTCCACGGTGTTCCACCCCATCTGCGGCACCCGCGCGGCCCGGAAGCGGGCCAGCCGGCCCCGCACCAGGCCCAGCCCGGCGGTTTGGGGGGCCTCCTCGGAGCCTTCGAACAGGATTTGCATGCCCACACAGATGCCCAAAAAAGGCTTGCCCGAGGCAATGTGCGCCCGCACCCCCTCCTCGAAGCCGGAGGCCTGAAACGAGCGCATAACCTGCCCAAAATGGCCCTGCCCCGGCAGCACCAGCAGGTCGTGGGCGGCCACCTGGCGGGGGTCGTCCGAGACCGTGACCCGGTAGCCCGTGGCTTGCAGGGCCTTGGCGGCGCTGTGCAGGTTGCCCGAACCGTAGTCGATCAGCAGGGTCTTCATGGCGCTGGCCCCTACAAGCACTTCCTTGGTGCTGGGCAGGTCGGGCCGGGTGAGGCGGGTGGCCTGGTAGAGGGCCCGGGCCAGGGCCTTGAAGGCGGCCTCGAGCACGTGGTGGGCTTCCCGGCCAGCCAGGAGCCGCAGGTGCAGGGTGAGGCCGGCGTGGTTGCACAGCCCGCGCAAAAACTCCCGCAGGTGGTAGGCGTTGAGGCCCCCGGCGCTCCCTTCGATGCCCAGTTCCTCGGGCGCAAAGGCCAGGTGGCTGCGCCCGGACAGATCCAGCACCACCTGCACCAGGGTTTCGTCCATGGGCACGGTGGCCTCGCCGTAGCGTTCGATCCCCCGGCCCTCCCCCACGGCTTGCCGCAGGGCCATCCCCAGCACGATGCCCACATCCTCCACCAGGTGGTGCACATCCACGGCCAGGTCGCCGGTGGCTTCGACCTCGAGCCCCAAGCGCCCGTGCCGCTGCAAAGCCAAAAGCATGTGATCCAGAAAGCCCAGCCCGGTCGAGATATGCCCGCCCGAGGGCCGCATCGAGGTTCAGGCTGAGGCGGATCTGGGTCTCGGCGGTGTTGCGTTGGATGGTGGCGCTACGCATGGGGCACCTCGGCCAGGGAAAAGGCGGCTTCCAGCAAGCGCTGGTTCTCCTGGGGCGTGCCCACAGAGACCCGGATGCACCCCTCGAGGCCGGGGTAGTGATCCTGCCGCCGCACCAGGATGCCCTGGCGCAGCAGCCCCTGGTAGGCCGCCGCCGCATCGGGGGTGCGCACCAGGAGGAAGTTGGTCTGGCTTTCGTACACCCGCCAGGTGGGGTGCTTTTGCAGGGCCTGGAAGAGCTTTTCCCGCTCGGCCACCAGGGTCTGCACAATTCCCTGGACATAGCCGGGCGACTCCAGCACCGCCAGAAGAATCTGGGCGGTGTGGGCCGGCAGGCCAAAGGGCGGGACAAAGTTCTGCACCACGTTGCACACCTCCGGTGAGGCCAGCAGGTAGCCGGCCCGAACCCCCCCCAGGCCCCAGGCCTTGGAGAAGGTGCGCAGAAGGGCTACGCTGGGGTTGGCTCGAGCCAGCGGCGCATAATCCGTACCTGAAAACTGGTGGTAGGCCTCGTCTATTACCAGCAGCCAGCCCGTCCGGGCAGCTTTGTCGGCCAGACGATGGATGTCTGCTTCGGCAAACAGCCGGGCCGTGGGGGCGTGGGGGTTGGGCAGAAACAGCACGCCCTGGAGGAGCCTCCATGGCCTCGAGCAGAGCCTCAGTCGGCAGGGAGAAACCGCTCCCCAGTGCAATTGCTCGGTAGGGCGTGGCCGATATTTTGGCAGAAAAGGCATAGTGCGGAAACGAAGGCGCGGTATCCAGTACAGCGTTGGAAGCCTGT
This sequence comes from Meiothermus sp., assembly GCA_026004095.1. GTDB lineage: Bacteria > Deinococcota > Deinococci > Deinococcales > Thermaceae > Meiothermus. The sequence goes on along the minus strand of BPIL01000027.1, from coordinate 1,999 downwards.
GCCAGGGCTTGGATGAGCAGGTTGGAGCCCGGAGCGACCACCAACCCCTCCATGGGCCAGCCCAGCCAGGCGGCCAGCCTCTCCCGCACGTCCTCGGCGTGGAGGTACGGATAGCGATTAAAGTCCAGGCCCTGCAAGCGCACCAAAACCCGCTGCTTGAGCTCGGCGGGTAGGTCGTAGGGGCTCTCGTTCTGGTCGAGTTTGATGGGGGCTTCTACCTTTTTATAGGGGTAGCTGGGCAGTCCCTGGAGGTGGGGCTTAAAGGCCTTCACCCCCCGATTGTCGGAACTCGCAGGCCGAACGTCAAGGGTGGGCGCAACCGTGCACCCAGCGCCAATGCCGGTCAGGGCAGGTTTCTTTAGGCTAAGGCCATGCGAATCGGAATGGTGTGCTATCCGGGCCTGGGCGGGAGCGGCATTGTGGCCTCGGAGCTGGCCGACCGGCTGGCCCGCCGGGGGCACCGGGTGTACCTATTTGCTACCGAGCTGCCCATGCGCTTGCCGGAAGGGAGTCCGGTGCAGTTTATGCGCGGTAGAGCGTGCCCAATTACCCGGTGTTTCCAGCCCCGCTTTACACGCTCGCGCTGGCGGGGGCGCTCGAGCGGGCCATCCGAGAGGAAAGCCTGGAGCTTATCCACACCCACTACGCCATCCCCCACGCGGTAGCCGCTGAGCTGGCCGCCGAGGGGCGCATTCCGCTGGTGCATACCCTGCACGGCACCGACGTCACCCTTCTGGGCATAGACCCCGCCTACCAGACCCTTACCGCCCGGGCCTTGCAGAAAGCCGCTGCCGTCACCGCCGTTTCCCAGAACCTGGCCCAGCAGGCCCAGCGCGCTTTTGGGGTGAGTCCGCAGGTTATCTACAACGCCGTAGACACCGAACGCTTCCGGCCCAACCTCGAGGCCCGGCGCTATTACGCAGCCCCGGACGAGTTTCTGCTGGTGCACGCCTCCAACTTCCGGGCGGTTAAGCGGGTGGGCGATATCGTGCACGTCTTCGCCAAAATTCGCCAGAAACTCAAAGCCCGGCTGGTCTTGGTGGGCACCGGGCCGGAGCGGGCCGAGGCCCTCTCCATTGCCCACAGCCTGGGGGTCGACGACAGCGTAACCTCGCTGGCTACCGCCAAAAACCCCGAGGCCATCATCGGTGCGGCCGATGTGTTCTTGCTGGCTTCGGAATACGAGGGATTCGGCCAGTCGGGCCTCGAGGCCCTGGCCTGCGGGGTACCGGTGGTCGCCACCCGGGTGGGCGGGGTTCCCGAATGGCTCACCCCCGAGGTGGGCCGGTTGGTGGAGTTTGGCGATCTGGAGGCCTTTGCACAGGCGGTGGTAGAGCTGCTCACCTCGCCCCAGCTCGAGCAGATGCGCCTAGCCGCCCGCAACCACGCCCAGGCCCACTTCAACCCGGAGCTGATCACCGATCAGTACGAAGCGCTTTATCGCCGGGCCCACCAGCGCGACCTCGAGGCCGCATCACCGGCTTGAAGCCCGCCCCATAATTCGCGCACAGCAGGTATACTCTCGGCTACAGAGATAACTACCCGGGTTCAAGCTGTTCAGAAGGAGGCTGGTATGCTAGAAGGATTCAAGAAATTTATCTTCCGTGGGAACGTGATCGATCTGGCCGTGGGCGTGATTATCGGCGGCGCCTTTGGAGCCATCGTTAACTCGCTGGTAGCTGATATCCTTACCCCCCTTATCGGCATGATCTTTGGGACTCCGGACTTCTCGGGCCTCAAGCTGGGCGCCCTGAACGTTGGCAAGTTTATCAACGCCGTGGTGAGTTTCTTGATGGTGGGTTTTGCGCTGTATTTCTTCGTGGTCACGCCTATGAACAAACTGCAAGAGATCTCCAGGAAAAAAGAGCCAGAGGTACCCCCTGCCAGCCCACCCGAAGAGATTATCCTGCTGCGGGAGATTCGTGATGCGTTGAAGAGGTAAAGCATTCCTCGGCCATTTCCGACGGTGCCAGGGTGCAAAACCGTCTTGTCGGGCCAT
>BPIL01000026.1 GCA_026004095.1 Meiothermus sp. | reverse complement strand
TTTGGGGCCTGAAGCGCTCTGTGGATCGCGGGGTGGATCGCATGGATCGCACCCTAGCTAACCTGCCCAACACCCTGGTAGATCGTGTACTGCCCGGGATACCCAGGTGAGGCATGAAGGAGTACGTCAAGCGTATTCTTAAGCGTGGGCCGGCAACGGTGGAGACCATTGCCGCCGAGTTGCAGATTACCACCCCCGAGGCCTTGCAGGCCTTGAGCCAGCTCGAGCTCGAGGGCCAGGTCGAGGAAGCGGGTGGACGATACCGGCTCGCCAGCATAGCTAAACCCGGCCAGGCCAGCTCCAAAGGCAAGTCCAGCGGACAGCCTATCAGGAGCCGCGAGATATGCCGGGTGGTCTGGTTCGACGAGGCCGGGCGTTTTGCCAAAGCACCCAAAGCGCTGGAGCCTGTTGAGCCCATCAAGCCCAAGGTATGGCGCAAGACCCGCGAGAGCCTGAAACTAGAGGATGGTGGGCGGGCCAGCATCCAACGCGTGAACTGGGAGCCTGTCAAAGTCACGTACTTTCCCCCAAAAGAAGTGCTCGAGGAGGTCAAAGCGGCCAGGATTAGGGGCGACCAGGCCTATCTGGAGGCCTACAATCGCTGGAAGGCTGCGATCGAGCAGGAGATTCTGGAGGATGTGCGCCGCTGGGACGAGGAGGTGACCCGCGACGACCCCACCTACTGGGAGCGCAAGGCCATGGCCAGCCAGAAAGCCCAGAAAGCCGCACAGAGCAAATCCCAAAAGCGGGCCGAGGCCCTGGCCCAGAATCTACCCGCCAAGGCTAAAGATGAGCTGGTAGCCCTGGAGCTCAAACTTCAGCAGGTGGTTAGTCAGGCCAACGCCACCAAGTCCCAGCGAAAACGCGAGGCTTTGCAGCGGCGTAAAAAGCGCTTGTTGAAAGCAAAGAGCCAGCTTGAAAAGATCGCCCAGGGCCGCGCCTACAAATGGCCCAGCGCCGCACTGTTGCGCTGAAGGGTTGCAAAAACGGTACTTTCTGAGTTCTGCAACAACGTAACCGCCAGAGCTTAAATGGCGGTTTCATAAAGGCGTTGCAAAATGAAGCCATGAAATACGGCTATGCGCGGGTCTCTACACCCGATCAAAACCTGGAGAGTCAGATACACCAGTTGCGCCGAGCGGGTGCCCAGCAAATCTTCAGCGAGAGCCTATCCAGCCGCCGCTGGGATCGTCCGCAATGGTTGAGTCTGTTGGCTGCCCTCAAGCCGGGCGACAGCCTGATCGTGTGGCGCTTGGATCGAGCGGTCGCTAGCGTGGAGCAGCTTGAGCGTCTGGTTAGGCTCCTCGAGGAACGAAAAGTCACCCTGCACAGCCTGACCGAGAAGCTGGACACCAGCACCGCCATGGGCCGGGCCATGGTGCAGATGATCGGCGTACTCAACCAGCTACGCCTGGATGTCATGCGCGAAAACACCCAGAACGGTCTGGAGGGGGCCAGGGCCCGGGGGGTGATTCTGGGGCGGCGACCCATCCTCACGCCCGATCTGCAAGCCGAGGCCCTGGAGTTGATTGGCCAGGGCCGCTCTCAAACCGATGTGGCACGCATTATGCGGGTGAGCAAAAGCACCATATCTAGGATTGTTCGGCGGGCCAAAGCGCAAGATCATACCTAATGTTGACGGTATAGCCCAGCAATTCTTGCAGAACAGATGCGGGCGGTTTCCACCCCAGCGCTTGATGCTCTCGTAACTGGTTGTACTTCTCTAGGTATTCTGGTAACCGCTTTCGATAAAAAAATACGCTTTGCTCGTTATCTGGTAGACGCTTGTAGAACTCGTTCTGGATGGTTCGATGAAATCGCTCAACGCGCCCGTTGCGCCAGGGCTTACCCACACTAATCTCGTGTACTTTTTGCGCAGCTTCTATCGCTCTGGTGAAGAGATGATTGGTGTTAGGTATCTGATGGGCAATATAGGTAAACTCTGCCCCTCCGTCTGTGTGGATAGTAGTGATTCTAAAGGGAAAGAATTTGAAGCACAAAAACAGGAAGTGAATGGAGTTGGCAACCGAAAGTTCGGGGTAGACCCAGCAAAACGCCAACCTGCTTACCGTACACAAAGCGGAGTACTGGTAGGGGCCTCCTTTTTCAATGTGCATGGTATCAACTTGTAGATATCCAAGCGGAAAACTGGGAGGTGACGGCTTCTTCTTTCTTGGCTTTTTGCGCTTTGGCGTTTTCAAATTTTGCCGTTTCAGTGATCGGTAGATCGCTGGTAACGATACTTTGATACCCTGCTTTCTCAGCTCTAGCTGAAGGCGGGGGCCTCTGAAACCCTTTTCAAAAAGCTCTTTTACGGGCTGGTCAATGTCGTAGCGCGCGCTGGGTTTACGCGGCCCCGCTTTTTGGTTTAGCAGTGACGAAAATTTCTTGCCACTATTCAACCAGCGCCTGTACCAGAGGTTTATCTGGCTTTTGGAGTATCCATATTTCCTGCCAACTTCCCAGCACGAGGCGCCGGCCTCTACTTCCAGCACCATTTTTAGGCGCTGTTTGGCCAAAATCCGGTGTGCTATCCTATCTTTAGGCACGACGGCCCGCCCCGTAGTGTCACTCCCTCTTCCCGGATTCCTGGACAGCTTCCTTGGGAGGAGGGTCTTCTTTTTTTGCCTTTGATTCGCTTCCTGAACAACTTGTGGATACTCATGTGGATCAATGATGTGCATATCAACTTGCTTTATGCCTGAGAATAGGGTAAAAATAACGTCAGGTAACTGTAATCCGGAAGTTGGCGTTATTTTTCAATGGTAAGCTAACGCAAACCCCCGGACAGTTCCTAGGAAGGAAGCTGTCCAGATGCCCAAAAATCGCCAAGACGATAATCTCACAAGCCCTGCAAGACCCCAACCTGTAGACCCCCCTACAACCAGGAACTACCTCGAGGCCCTTGCTCGAGCGTCTGCGTACAAGGCGGCTGTGGATGAGGCGCTGCTGACCAACGACACGGCAACGCTCGAGGCCCGCCTGGCTATGTTTGCCCAGGCCCGGCGTGAGCTGGTGGTGGCTCGGACTGCATTGTTTACCGAAACTGCCCGTTGGGTGCGGGCCATGTTCCGCCCCTGGAAGGGGGTGCGGTATGGATAGGGCCCAGCTCGCCTACCAAATCTGGCTAGCCCAGCTGGCTGTATACCGTTCTCGCTTGCAGGTGCTCGAGCTGTTCTTTGTTACCGAGTACCTCGAGTTCACCCTAGGGAAAAGCCGGGAGGTGTACCGTGCCTAGCCCCACCTCCCCTTACGCCCAACAAGATGAACAGTTCAGAAAGCTGCTTGAGCAGGTACATCACGCCACCCAGCAACCGGGTGTGAAATTCCTGGCGCTGATACGCAAGCGCTACCAGGGGGCCATCATCTGGGTCTGCGCCTCCACCTCCAAGGCCCCCCAGTACGCCGATATCTGGGGCACCGGCGAGTCACCCCTCGAGGCCCTCCTCGACCTGGTCGAGCTGCTGGGTATGGTGCCGGCCTCTCCACCGGAACAAGGGGGCCCACCCACTATACAAAATGAAGCTTGTCCCTCACGCAAAAATCTAGGCCCTGTAAGCCACGCTAAGGCCCCTCGCAGAGGTGGCCCAGGGTCTACCACCGGAGAAAGGGGTGGTCGGGCATGACCGCACCCCGCCCATCCATCGAATCCCCAGCCTTCAGCAACCTCAAGGCCGACCTGGCCGCCAACCCGCCCAAGGTACGCAAGACCATAGACTATTACCGACAGCAAATCGCCCTCGAGGCCAGGGAGCGCCACAAGCTCAACCAACAATCCTTTGAGCTATACAGCCACCTGCTAAACGCCGCCTTGCTGTGGCTGGGGCACAAGCGACTCTCCACCCTGCCAAAACAGGTCACTCTGCACGCCCCTCTCGAGCAGGTAGCCCTGGACTTTGGCGTGCACCGCCACACCATCAAGCACTGGCTACGGCCCCTGGTACAGGCTGGTCTGGTGGTCTACCGGCCTCAGAAGGTCACAGCCTGGGGCCGCACCTGCCACACCGGCACGGTATGGTTTGTGAGCCTTGATCCCACCCGCAAAGCCCGCCTGATCTGGAGCGACATGAAAGAAACCTACCGCAACCTGGAGCAGGATAAGGCCAACGGAAAGCTGTCCTACACGGTGATTCGACATACAAAAGAAAGTGGACAGTTAGGATTAGATGCAGGTCTTCTTAACTGGGCGATCCCCTCCACATCTATCCAACCCGAGAATAATCTGTATGTCGAAAACCCGTCCAGCACGGTAGAAGTGCTATTTGAAGTCGAGTTTGCCAGCCGAAAAGAGGTGGGCGAGGTGGTGGAGCGGGCGGCCAGGGCTATCCTGGCGGCTCTGGGCGACGACCCCAGGCGGTTTGGGGGGTGGTGCTGGTTGCTCTGGCAGGCCCGCCGGCTGGCCGATGTGGGACAGAGCATTTTTACGCGTCTGTATGAGCAAATCCGACGAGGCATGGATGCCCGCGAGCGCGGCCGGCTCAACAACCCGGCAGCCTACACCCGCCACCTGCTGGACGAAACCGGGCTGCTGGACATGCTACGGAACGCTCCGGTGCGTCGGGTGGCCTACCTGGGAGGGCGGTCATGAACATCTACCAGCAAAAAGCTGCCTGGCAGATGCTATCCGACATTCGTATCGGCCTGCGGCTGTACACAGGCCTCGAGCCCCACACCAGCACCCGCCACCGCATCCGCAGCGGCTACCGACTGGCTCTTAACAGGGCCCGGCAACTGGTGGCCCTGCTGGAAAGCCTGGAAAAGGAGCATGCATGGCAAAACCTGGCCGAAAACTAGGCTACCGCACCCCCAATAGCCTGCTGACCTACCCCATCCTGGAGAACCTGTATCTGATGGGTTACAGCTCTGATAAAGCTGCACAGATCGTGCGAGAACTGGGCTACACCTGTAGCAACCATACCGCCTGGAGGCGCTGGAAGGAGTTTGAGCGTAAGCACCCCGAGGCCCTGTTGCGGTACGGCCAACCCAAACGGGAGGTTGTGTGATTGCTTTTGGTTTGCTTTTTGTCCTGCTCGTGGCAGTGGTCTGGCTGGGGCCGGAGAACACCTTTTGGCAGGCCGTGTTCCTGGCTGCACTGGCCGTTGCTATTGGATTGTGGATATCCACAGGCTACTGGTCTTTGCTGCCATCAGCAGATAAAAACTGGGAGCCCAATGTAATCATCACCGCCGAAATAGAGGACAAGATCAGGCGCAAGCACAACGTGAGGCCCCAGGAGGTGCACCAGGCTCTTGCCGATCCCAAGCGGCGCAGCAGGCCCGTAATGAGCGAGGGGGAAAACCCGGTGGCTCTTGTGGTGGGCAGCACCCACGCTGGGCGCAAGCTCACAATGATTGTGATTTTGCTGCCCGACAGCTTGTATCTGGTATCGGCTCGAACTGCTAGGGCCAGAGAAATCGCTGAGGTACACTATGAGTAGAGCCATGGCTAGAACCACCTTCAAAACCCCCCGCAAAGTTAAGGTGCCCCGCCGTCTGACCCAAGGGCCCGAACAACTGGGCCCCCTTGCCGACTGGGTCGATCGGCACAGCACCCGGCTGGAGCTGGGCCCGATTGACCCGGAGCTTGACCGGCAGATTACCCACCGCCTAACCAAGCCGCGCTATGAATGATGCACCCCCTTTTACAACCCGTCGCAGGGCTACCTATGAACGCTCGCTAGCCTACCGTTTGGGCCTGCGGGCCTGTGCCAAGCGGAATAGCCTATCGCCTGCTGAGATCGAGCACCGCCACATCCTCGAGGTCATTACCGGCTCCGCCGAGGCCGCCGAGTACCTGGCCCACGAGTTCCCCACCCTGTACGCCCTGGCCCAGTTTGGTAGCCGCTACGGGTTCAAGCGGCTGGAGTTTTGTCCAGGCATCAGCTATGCGGCCATTGGGAAGCTGGAGGTGTGGCTCGAGTCCCAGGGCCGCGTAGGGATGCAGCTCACGGTGGACTTGCTCGAGCAGCTCAGCAGCAAGATCACATCCGACACCACCCCAGAACAGCTTAAGGCCATGCTGGAAAACGTTAAGGCATATCTGACCCAGGAATCCAACCCGACCTAGCAATTCGGTCAAGAACCCGCACCCAACAACGTTCCGACCGAACCGCTTGTGCAACCTGCTCATACACCTTGCACAAGCAGGTTGGTCAAATTCGACAGACCATCGCTTGCTTAATTGGCATACTGGGGGTGCTCCAGGAGGTGTAATGTGGCGCTACCACAACCGACTTCAAAACCTGCTACAGGAGGCTATTTGCCGTACGTATTCAAGCTCGATAAGCTGCCCGTGCTAGCCAAAATAGAGGATGGCTGGCTTTTTTTGGGCTCAAAAGCAAAAAACGGCGATATGTATCTTTACCGCTTAGACCTGGGAAAAGTTTGCTCTATAGGTATGAAGGTTATTCCCGGCAAAGTGCCTTGGGGCGCGGCTTTAGTCGCATTTGTTTTTGCGGGTTTTTACTACTACAGCGACCCATTTTCTGGCTCCTACAGTTTTGATACCCGTTGGTTTGGAACAGCAGTGTTGCTGCTGATAGGGTTGATCATCCTCTTCTTTGGGAAACCACCTGGCAACACGGTTTTGCGCATTACCACAGAGTCAGGTGAAGTGGTTGATCTTGATGGGGTGGACAGCCAGATGGAGGAGCTCGAGGGATATCTTTGGGAAGCCATCCAAAAAGAGCGGGGCTTCGTTTAGCGAACTTGGAGGTTAGATGAAAAAGATCGTTTTGGCGTTGTTCATGATTGGCGTGATCCCAGCCTTTGCCCAGGATTGCCAAGACTTTAACTGGGCCAAGGATGCGCTAGGCGTCGTAAAAGCACACCCATACCCTGGGAGGGTGCTGGTGCAGGCTTCTGGTAACACATATCGCATTGGGGTTCCCTGGCAGCGAGTGCCGGGTTATGGCGTCCAGCGCCTGGAGATCATCCCCACCAGGGGCCGCGACGTAGGCCAGCCGTTTGCCTACACAGACAGTCTCTGGTGCTCCGATCCACAAGTAAGGTACGCGGACTTCGATGGCAAGATGTTCTGGATTAGCGTACCTCGCTGGATGCTCAACGGTGGATGTTATGAAGCTCTGATCTATCGGTTTGGGCCAGGCCGGGAGTCACTGGAGCGAAGGCAGTACAGCTTTTGCTTCAACCCATAAAAGCAGCACAAAACCCATGCACTACAGTATTTTGACCGAACTGCATATGCAACCTGCTTAAGCAACCTGCACACGCAATTCGGCTTAGATTTTCTAGCCCCCAGGCCCTAGCGTGGGGGCTATGTCTTTGAACCAGCGCATGGTTCGGATTGGCCAAAACGAAAACATCGGAGAGGGTGAGCGGCTTTTCAAGCTGACCGCCAAAAACACCCTCACAAGCAAGCTGCTAGAGCGGCTAGCCAACAGTTTTGGCCTGTGGGATTCGGTAGTTATACCCCTCCTGGAGAAAGCCCTATCCCAAAACGGATTCAAGGTTACGCTTCAGAGAACCAACTTTGTGATCTCTGGGGGTAAGCGCGTATTTCGTACCCGGAAGTGGTTTGAGAAAGGCTCACTTTACTTCTGGGCCACAGTGAGGAAGGCCTAATGCACCCAGTCGTAGTTATGCAATGGATCGCTGCCGCGCTGGTGGCAAAGTTTGCGGCTCCCTACTTCGGTATCAACCTGGATGTGTTTCGGCCTCCTACGCCCCAGCCCGGACAGCCCCAGCAACCCCTTACCAACAACAGCACTCCCCCACAAAGCGGCCCGTCTACGGGTAGCACTTTGCGCGACTTCGTGAACCAGCCAGTAAGCGTGCTGGGCGTTGCGGCCATCACGTTTGCGTCTGTGTTCTTGGTGGCCCAGCTCCGGGCCGCGGGCCGTGATGCCGCGAACTCTCTCAAAGAGACCACCAACGCACTATCTAACCCGGAAGGAGCCGTGAAGGTCAAATGAAGCGCAACGCTCAAGGCCGTGTAGACCTATCGCTTGGTGGCCTGGTGCCTTTTGCTCAAACACCCTCCACTTCCCAACCGGCAACGTCCAGAAGTGTACAGGCCAACCGGGAAGTTGAAGTAAACCGTGCGGCGCTTGATCAGGCCGTCGCACGGTTTGAGGGGCTTGACCCCTTTACACGCTCCCTGATCGAACAGAACCCACTGGTGCCCAAAATTCGGCCCATGCCTCAAGAATCAAAACCACAACCGAAACCGATAGAGGCTACCGAAGAGAAGCCCAAGGGTGGCTCTTTGGATGGTCTGTTCATGATGCTAGGCGCGGCTTTGGCCACCGGCGCGGGCGGCCTGGCCCTGGCAAGGCCGGCATCAAAACCAGCTTTGTCTAGGGCAGCTAACCAGCTAGTTTCAACTGGCCCAGCTCCAGCTTTCCACATTCCCACCCCTAAACGGTGACGGTATGGACGAGACCCTGCTCAATGAAACCCAAGCCGGAGCTGAACCGGTGGCCGCGGTTGAACAGGCCCAAGATTTCGACCCGGAATTTCTGGCCAGCATCGAGGAGGCCCGCAGCATGTCGCTGGAGGATGCTATTGCTGGTGACAGCAACCAGCCCAGCACTCCACCCAAGCCAGCCCCCAAGCCCAACCCCGAGATCACCCCCAAACTAGCCCGGATCACCGCCTTCTTAATGTCGCTCGACCTCTCGCCAGCCGCGCGTGAACAGTTTGTGCGCGACATCGAGCACAACGAGCTGGTCATTTTCGTCCTCGACGAGGTGCTGGATTTCCCCGGAGCGTTTGCCCAGATGGGCGGCCAGGGCTTGCAAAACTTGCACCCGGCGATCCGGCTTGTCGCGGGCCTGGCGGTGCTGGCCGGTGTGAGCTACATCAGTAAAGGTGCATATGCCGCAGCCGATAGACAACTCCCTCCCAGCGACCTTGCAGGGGCCACCGTCCCCGGTGTCGAGTTCAAGGCACAAGACCTCGAGCAGCCTACCGCCCCTTCTACTTCTGTTGGGAATGGGGTTGGCGATCTTAGCAGCCTCCTATCCGGCTTTGCGCAAGAAACCCGCTGAACCGCCAAGGAGAAGTTTCACCATGTACTACCCCATCAACCCCCGGCGCACCCGCCCTGACGCGCGTTACCTAGACCCCACCTATTTTTTGGGGGTCAAGGGGCCTGGGGGCCGGTGGCTGATTCGACCAGGGCAATGGCACACCGGCGTTGATCTGAACCATCCCGATGGGGGCGACTCCGACCTGGGACAACCTGTGCATGCCATTGAAGACGGCACAGTGATGTTTGCGGGTCTCTTACCAGGGCGCTCCTGGGGCAACGGTGTAGTTATCCAGCACGGGCCGTACTTTGCGCGGTATATGCACCTGCGAGATGTGCTGGTGAGCGCGGGCCAGAAGGTTGTGGCCGGTCAGCGCATTGGTACTGTGGGTAAGGGCTACAACAACTCCATGCTGGCACACCTGCACTTTGATGTGATGGTCAAACGCCCACCCCGTCGCAAAGACGGTTCCACCGATTGGGGCTACTGGCCTGGCTCCGACCTGGCCGCTGTCAAGGAATACTTTACCGATCCAATGGCGTTTTTTGCTGCCAACAAAATGCAAGAACCACCAGCCTGGAGGCGCGCATGACTGAGGCCGAGACCTCCACCACCGCCATGCTCACCGCCCATGCCCAGCGGGTGGCCAGGGCCCGGAAAATCTTTGACCAGTTGGGCGGCACCATAGAGGCCTTTGGGCCGGGCCAGGTCTGGATCAAGTTTCAGGGCTACGACCGGGTGGGTAGCGAGCACATGCTGCCCTGGCATGTGCTGCAACTGGTGGAGCGTTACATCTGGAAGGGGGCGGCATGAGCAGGCAGGCCTTCAATATGTTCATCACCGGGGCTTCCGGCTCCGGCAAAACCACCTACCTGCATGAGGTGATCAAGGCTGGCAAAGACCGTTGCTTTTTTGATGTGTGCGTCAATGCCTCCCGACAGCTATCGGAGTTCTACACCCATCGGTACTACCTGGGGGCTGAGCAGCTTTCCAAGCGCTACGACCCGGCCAAGCTAGCCGCCGTGATCAAGGCGCAGCGCTCCATCCACTTTGAGGTAGCCCCTGGAGATGGGGTTTACGAATTCATGGACGCCCTGGGCCAGGCCTGCATGTCGTTGGGCCAGTTTGAGACCCGCTACTGCATCGTGCGTATCACCGTGGATGAGGCCCAGAACTACCTGGCCAAAAACAACATGCCCCCCGGCATGAGGCGGGTGGAGGCCGAGGGCAGGAAATACGGGGTGGACATCATCAAGGTCACGCCGGTGTTCGGCTCCACCAGCGACGATACGGTGGACTCTGCCGCCTACAAACAGGCCACGCGGGTGGCCATCTTCCCCATGGGCGAGCAGCGTCAGCGTGAGCGGGTCATGCAGACCTGGCCGGAAATCCCCGACCCCGGCACATTCAAATACCCCAATCCCCAAACCAAAACACCCGGTGAGTACGCCGTCTATGACCGTTTGACTGGACGTGGCGTGGTGGCCCGCCTGGCCCCAGATGGCAGCCGATACCTGGAGAGGATTGGGGCGTGGAGGCAAGCATGAGTGATCTGAAGCAAACCGGCAATGAGATTGTGCGCACCATCAAAAACCCGCGCATCCAGGTGGCTGCGCTGGGCGCTACGGTGGGCATCGTGGGTACTGCCCTGGGCCAGAAAGCCCTATTTTCCCAGTTCCGCGACATCTACGGCTGGGAAACCGAGAACGGGGTCTTTCGCCAGGTAGACCCGCTCACCGGGCGGCCTACTCGGGATGTGGTGCCCGAGGTTTCCCGCATGTTCAACCTGCGCCGCCAGGCGACCCGCTTCGGGCTGGCCCTGCTGGCCCTGGGCGGCCTGGCCCTGGTGAAGGGTGACAGCCCCACTGCCGAGGGTGTGCGGATGGCCCTTATCGCCTCGGCAGGCACCCTTTTGGCCCATGGCATCCAAGACAACGTTCAGGTGTTGAACCCATAGGAGGAAAGAAAAATGGCAAAGAGAACCGTAATCAGCAGCGAGTCCGGCAGCCTGGTGGAGCTTACCCCCAACGTGGTGGCCGCCAATGTTCCCACCCCCATCTTCAAGTTCACCGTGCCGCGTGGGGCCGAGTTCGTCATCCCCAACCAGTTCATGGGTAAGGCAGGCAAGACCACCGGCTTCGACCTCAAGCTCGACCTGAACAAGGCCAGCGGTCAGCGCATCAGCGGCAGCTCCAAAATCGAAATTGCTGTGCTGGGCCCTGGTTGGGAGTCTCCCCGGCGCTACCGCACCCTGCCCTACAGCATCTGGCGTGAAGTTACCCTCAACCAGCAAAAATCGGCAGAGTACGTGGATCAGATCGCCGGGCAGGTAGACCTGAACGTGGGGCCGGGCCTGGTGCTGATGCAAGACTACCAGTTCATTATCTCGGTGCAGGGCCCCGACCAGGTGGACTGGACGAAGAGCTACGTGGAGTTTGGCACGCTGGAGGGCAAGCCCGGTGAGTTCTCGGGGGTGCGCTAATGCTGCCGTATGAGATTGTGGGTAAGCCCCATGTCCGCGCCCTCACCGCCGAAAGCTTCGAGCCGGGCCAGCAAACTCTGGGCATCATGTCCACGGTAGCCAAGCTGGAAGTGCCCCGCAACATCGCTATGGTATTGCGCCGGGGGGCACCCCTCCAGGCCTACATCAAGGCGGTGTACGAGACCCAGGGTGCACTGACCATGGTGGGGGGCAACGTGCAGATTGACCTAGGTGCTCAGGGTATCCGCCTGGTGCAGAGCCAGCGCCAAAACCCGGCCTTTCCCACCTCGGCCCACCTGGACATCGTAGGTGAGCTGTCCGACGACAATGGGGTCACCTGGGAAGAAACCAACGTGGTCTCGGTCAACTGGCAGACCGGGGTGGTGGTGCTGGATGGGAGCATCGTGCCTAGTGCCAACAAAGCGCGGGTCTTCTACCTACCTGGTGATGGTGAGCTGCAAATTGCCGCCGAAGTGCCCAGCGGTTCTGATGGCAGCAGCGCAGTGTTTTTCAACACCAGCCTGCGCTCGCTGCACTCCGCCGACCAGACCAACCGGCTGACCGCGCCCACCCTGGGCACTGCCAAGGACGTTTTCCTGGCACCAGAGTTTTTGTTGACCATCCGGGTGCGCTCAAACAGCCGCATTTACTGGGGGGCCGATGCGGAAAACATCTTCAACCTGCCGGTGATTTACACGCCCATTCGGGTGCTGGACGGGCCCATGCTGACCCGCATGGCCGAACAGCAGCTCAAGGGCTAAGGAGGCGTTGGTGGATTTAGCCGCTGGAATCATCAACTTTATAGACGGCATCGTGAACCGCGATGTGCGAAAAGAACAGGCTGAGGCCGCCGAGGCCCAGGCCAAGCTTGAGATCGAGCGCCAGCGTCAGGCCGTTGAGCAGGCCAAGCTCGAGGCCGAGAAAATGCGCCAGATGATGCTTTATGGGGTAGCAGGCCTGGGCATCATCACGGTGGGCGTGGTGGCCTACAAGATGCTGGGACGGTAAGCCATGAAGACCGGGCAGAAAGTTTTTTTGGGGGGGGTAGCCCTGCTGGCGGTAGCGGGGGCTTATGCCCTTCTGCGCCGTCAGCCCAAACCGGCTCCGGTGGTGACGGTGCAGACCGGCGTGACTGATGCCCGCGTGCAGTATCAGCAGGTGCAGCTCGACCTGGATCACCTCGAGCAGGGCGATGGCTTCCGCTACCACGGGACGGTGGTGGTATGAACACTGGCCAGACCGTCGCCCTCACCCTGGGATCGGTGGCTGTGCTGGCGGCCCTGGCCGGAGGGGGCTACTACCTTTTCCGCCGCTCCCAGGACGCCAAAGCCGAGCCCAGCCCGGTAAAACCGGTGGCACCAGCCCCGGCGCTGCCCTCGCCAGATAGCCAGGGCAGTACCCCACCCATCAACCCCAACGCCACCCCTGCTGATGTGCTGGCCGAAATCCAGCGCCAGCAGGCCGAGGAGGCCGAACGCCAGCGCCAGGCCGAAATTCGCGGCTTCATTGATCGGATTGCGGCGGTGGAGAATCTCCAGATGCTTCAACTGGCCGAGATAGACAAAGTCAACAACAACCGAGCACCCCTGGAAGATTTCCGCCAGCAGTACATCAACCAGCAGCGGAACTCCGGGCGTTTTGGCGCGTTGATCGGCAAATGCGAGGAGGAGGTTTGGAACCGCTGTGGCCGCTTCTGGTGGGATGCGCCGTGTCGGGACGCAGTGATGCCGGGTTGCCGTATGGAGCAGCCCATCCGTAACGGGTATTACAAGGGCACCTCCGGCAACCCTGAGGACGACCGCAACCCCTGGCACATCATCATCGACGAGGCCATACCCTGGGCCGAACAACAGCTCAAGGAGTGGCAGGCCACCCAGCGCAAGCCCTACGAGGCCCGCCTGGTGGAGCTCGAGATTCAGTACCGGGGTATGGTGAAGGAGCTCAAAACCCGCTACGGGGTGGACTACACCCCTCAAGCCGCTAACGCCTATGCCGGCCACGAACGGGCCAGCCAGTTGCTAGCCAGTGGCAATTACAGCGCGGTGCAGCCTTACACCGTGGCCTAAGAAAGGAGATCACGTGAACGAAAAAACCTTGCTTTGGATTTTGGCTGGAGTGGTGCTGGGAACTGCGGGCTATCTGGGCTACACCTACTTGCAGTCCACCCGACCCCAGCCCGAGATCGTACCTGTTGACACCACCCGTCCGCCCCAGCTTTCGGACGGTTGGGATGAGTACCGGCGCGGGGAGATCGGGGTTCCGGTAGGCACCGATGCCCCACTGACCGATGCTGAGAAAGAACTCTTGCAAGCCTGGACTGTACCCACCCCGGAGAACTGACCCATGCCACCCTTTGATTTGCAAGCCTTGCTGCTCACCCTGCTATCCAGCACGCTGGATACCCTCTTTACCTTTGCCAACGGGGCCATCCCGGCCCTGCTGGTGGCCTGGCTGACCGATACCCTGCTCAAAGCGGTGCCCTTTTTACGGCCCTTCCGCGAAAACATCAAGCAGTGGATTTTAGCCCGCATCGAGGAGCTGCGGCTCAAGCGGGCCGAACAAGCGGTGCTGGCAGCCGGGCAGAAATACAAAGCGGATTTGCAGGAGATAATGAGGGAGTACAACGGCAACCCACCTCCAGCAGCCATTGAGGCCTCCAAAGCCGAGCGCCTGGCCGAGGCGCTGCACGCTGTTAGCAAGATTGCAAGTCCTGGTGAGGCCCGGCTGCTGGTTGAGGCCGCTGTGGCCAACCTAAAACGCCAAGGGGTGAACCCATGAATGACTTCAAGGCTGGCTTCTGGCTGGCGGCTGGAGCAACCACGTTTGCTGCTCTGGTCTACCTGGTTGGGAGGCTTCTGACCAAAAACAAAACCGAGGCGGGCGGGTGCGGTTGTGGAGGGAAGTGAGGATAAACGAATGCTAGGCTACCTGGACTTGCTGGTGAAGGCGCTGGAGCGGATTGGTGCCTTGGCACTGGTGGCCTACATCCTGATTGTTTGGATGCCGGAGCAAAACCGCAAGATTGACGAGGTGTCCAGGGCCCAGGCCCAGCAGGCGGTTGTGCTCGAGCGGGTTGTCCAGATTTTGGAGCGCATAGATCGCAGCAACCTGGGGAGGCCCTGATGTTTCCAAACCTATCTGAGCTGGTACAGAAGCTCGATAACGTCTTCAAGTTTGTGTGCGGCCAACTGGTGGAGCTGGTCAAGGGCCAGAAGGAGTCCAACGCGGATGTAGCCAAGATTCGCGGTGCGCTCATCGCTGAGTACGGCGAGTTTGTGGACGACCCCAACGCTGGCATCACCCGGCGCAAGATGATCCAACCCCCCATGGTCTGGGAGCAGACCGTTACTCAGCAAACAGCCATCGAGACCAAACATCCTCAGGGCAAGCGGCTTATCTACGGCGGCTTCTACGCCAACCTGGGCGACAGCCCCTTCAAGGTGCGCTTGATCTGCCCGGGTGGCGAAAGCCCGGAACACACCGTACCTCCTGGGGTGTCCATCCCCATCACCTCGGTGGTGCAGCAGGTGGTGATTTTGCCCGTGGATGGGCAGCCGGCCACCTTCCAGATTTACGGACGATGAACTAGAGCCTCAAAACTCTAAACAGCCATGCGCTTTTTCGATGACTTCGCAACATTCCCGGTAGGCGGTGTACCTGGCAGCTACACCGCTGATATCACCAATGCTTGGAGTCGGCCACAGCCCTGGGGCCAGTGGGAGATATCAAACTT
Source organism: Meiothermus sp. (assembly GCA_026004095.1). Classification (GTDB taxonomy): domain Bacteria; phylum Deinococcota; class Deinococci; order Deinococcales; family Thermaceae; genus Meiothermus. The sequence continues at coordinate 2,525 of BPIL01000026.1, read as the reverse complement.
TCATGGCCGCAACTGGTTAAGATTTAGCTCATTCCGTGACACTGTACAGGCCTTCATCAGCAACAACAAAATGGCCTTTCGCACAGGGATAGTGCAGACACAGTTTATTTTGAGGCCTGGCCTTTTCGATAACGTCCAGCCCAGCATTTTAGCTCGATACATCCCAAACCCTGGAGCAAGCTATCAAACTCCACGGGATGGCATCCGGCTAAGGCTTTACCGATTTTCGAATGTGGACAATCGCCTAGAACTGACCGCTACGCGCGGAGGTCTAAACATTGTATTTTCCCAGACGCCGCTTTTAGTAGATTGGGATACAGCCTATGACATGATTTTGCAGGTCACCGATGACTATATCACCGGTGAAATCCTGCAAAACAACAAATCGCTAGCTCTAATTGGGGCACCACTGCTTCTTAGTTGGGAGGGGCAGATCGGCTTTGCTGTTGATGCAGACGGATCACCCTCAGACCCTGGTCAGGCGCTTTTTGCAAATCTCAGGGCGTCTGAATGGAGTGTTGTACCGGTGCGTGCAGGCTGGGACACACGACCTGGGCCAGGTGGCAAAGTGTCGCGTTACTTGAAAGGCCTCGAGGACTCGGATTCGCGCCGGTCAGAGGCAGGCTCGAGCACGTTATCCAACCCGTGGCTAAACGAAACTTCAGGCGAATACCTGGACGACCAAAGGAGAATCTATGTCTAGGCAACCGCGCATTTTAGCCGATGAGCAGCTGACAGAATATAGTAACATTACGCACCTGCTAGGCACGATCATTGAAAACGGCGTATCAAAAGTTCGCCGGACTCCAAAAGCAGCTTTTGAAGCAGCGCTGCAAAGCACGGTGCGTGATGGCCGCGAGATCGAACTAAGGACCACCACCACACACATTCAGTGGCGTTATGTAGGAGAGGCTTGGTCAAACCTAATTGCTCTTTCGGAGCTGGTAGGCCCGCCTGGGCCAGAAGGCCCAGCAGGACAAGCAGGAAATATCCCCGTAGCACTTACTTTGAACGAGAATCCAGTAGTAGGCCAGCAGGTCATCGTGGGCAACATCTATTATGTCTGCGTCTCGCCGGGGATTTGGTCTAAGGTATCTGTCCAGGAAGTTATTACCAGTAGCCTAATTTCGGCCATGCTAACAGACAACCCACTTTGGATGTTTTCTCTTAAGGAAGCGGGTGGCGAATCTCTACTAGAGACCATTTCAAACACTGCTTACCCACGGCCTAGTTGGATGACGTTAAATGCTCTAGGCACTACCATAAACACCCGCATGGTGCAAACCAACACCAACCCCGGAAACAACGGATTTTTGGTCATGCCCGAAATAAATAGTCCAGATACCGCCTGGACTGTGGAGGCAGTGGTACTACCAACAGCATCGACCCCCTTTGTCGGAAATGACACATTTTCACTGACAACCGCAAATAATAAAAACCTGATCGGAAGTGCCCAGGGGGGTAACGGCAGACGAGCCGCCATTTTACAGGTGGGCACGAACGGTATAGCGGTGGGTGAGCATGGGCCTAACTGGGCATCACAAAGGTTGGCGCACGCGGTGAGCATCCAGAGCCGCGCACACGTCGCGCTGGTATTGCAAAGCTCGACTTATCGTATATATCTAAACGGTGTCGAGGTAGCCTCTGGCCCTTCAAGCCAAGCAAATATTGCTATTCCGAACACCGTTTTAGGCGTAGGTTTTGGTAGTTTTGAGGGTTTTTTTTCCGATATAGCAGGTTACAACTACCCCTTAAGCGCAGCGCGAATCATGGCGCATGCGCAGGCGGCAGGTCTCGCATGAGCGATTTATTGATAGCCACCTTAGCCGCCGCCACCGCCGCCGCCGTGGTGTCGGAGCCAGGTCAGCGCGTGATTAGGGCCAGCGCTGGGTCTATCCAGGAAGCGGTGAGGCCTACCTTGTTGGTGCTGCCCAGCGGCCTCGAGCCCTACCGCAAGCAGCTTATCTATGCTGCCCGGGGCAACGGCATCAAGCCCAGCCTGCTGGCCGCCCTGTCGTTGCAAGAGAACCGGCGCTCTGACCCCCGCATCACCCTGGATAACCGCCCGGAAAAGTGGATTACCGACAGCACATACTTTGATGCAGCGCGCAAGCGCGGCTGGACGAACGCCCAGCTTGCACGGGTGTACGGCCTGACCCAGATCAAGGGGGCCACCGCCATCACGGTGGGCTACAAGGGGATGCCTGAAGGCCTTCTTGACCCACGTGTGAACCTCGAGCTGGGCGCTCGCTACCTGGCCCGGCAGATTCGGGCCCAGAAGAGCGTGCGCATGGGCCTGGTGCGCTACAACGGAGGCAACCTGGCGGTGGCCGCCGTCAGGCGGGGCGAAGACCATTTCTCGGCCAGGTACGCCGATATGGTGCTGGCCCGCCAGCAATTACTCGAGGCCGGCCTGGTTCAGGAGGCCTTAGCCAACGACCCGAGGAGGTACGTGTGAGATGAACCAGAACCATGCGGTAACGTTGGTCGGCTTTGGGGTGGTGGCGCTGATGGTGGCCATCGGT
>BPIL01000025.1 GCA_026004095.1 Meiothermus sp. | reverse complement strand
GGTTCAAAAAATCACCTTCGCCAAACAGGGCGCCGACCTGCACACCCCCACCCTGAACCAGATGCTGGTTTATGAACTGGTGCGGGATGGGGCCTGGTACGAGGCGCAGATTGACCGAATCCGCCAGACCTACCAGACCCGTTGCCACTGGATGCTACAGGCCCTGCAACAGTACATGCCCGAGGACATCGGCTGGATTGTGCCGAAAGGGGGGATGTTCTTCTGGCTCACCGCCCCCACGGGGCTGGACAGCCTCGAGCTTCTCAAAGAGGCCGTGGAGGAGAAGACGGCCTTCGTGCCAGGGCAGCCCTTCTTTGCCGATGGCAGCGGCAAGAACACCCTGCGGCTTTCGTACTCGAGCGCCTCGCGCGAACAGATCGAGGAAGGCCTCCAGCGCCTGGGCCGGGCCATCCACCGGATGCTGGGGCGGGCCCCGGTGTAGCCCAGGCCCGGATTGGGGCGGCGTGGTCGAGGGGTCGCCGACCCGGTATAATGCGCCCTGAAAAACCAAAGCTGCCTGCGGGCGGCGTTTTATGGTGGAGACTGTCAAAGGTCTCTGCCGTTTGTTATGTTGTGGGGGGTTTTATACCGGAGCAATCTATGGTGGTCGCTAGTATCGTCGCTTTTGTAGGAGCTCTTACCGCACCCTGGCTCCACCGCTGGCTGGGCAGCACGGCGGGCTGGGCGCTGGCCCTGTTGCCGCTGGGCCTCGCGGTCTACTTTGCCAGCCTGCTGCCGGACGTGGTGGAAGGCCAGACCCTCCGGCACAGCCTGGCCTGGGTGCCCAGCCTGGGGGTCAACTTTTCCTTCTACCTGGATGGGCTTTCGCTCCTGTTCGCCCTGCTCATCACCGGCATCGGCACCTTTATTGTGATCTACTCGGGCGGCTACCTGAAGGGCCACCCCAACCTGGGCCGGTTCTACCTAGTCATCCTGCTCTTCATGGCCTCCATGCTGGGGCTGGTGCTGGCCGACAACGTTGTGACCCTGTTTGTGATGTGGGAGCTGACCAGCATCACCTCCTACCTGCTGATTGGCTTCAACCATAGCGAGTTCAGGTCGCGACGGGCCGCCACCCAGGCTTTGCTGGTGACGGCGGGTGGGGGGCTGGCCCTGCTGGCCGGGCTGATTCTTTTAGCCCTCATGGGCGGCTCGCTGGAGATTTCCGAGCTGCTGGGCCAGGGCCAGGTACTACGCGAGCATCCGCTCTACCTGCCCGCCCTCATCCTGGTGCTTCTGGGGGCCTTTACCAAGTCGGCGCAGTTTCCCTTCCACTTCTGGCTGCCCAACGCCATGGAAGCCCCCACCCCGGTCTCGGCCTACCTGCACTCGGCCACCATGGTCAAGGCCGGGGTCTACCTGCTGGCCCGGCTCCAGCCGGCCCTGGGCGGCACCGAGGTCTGGAGCAGCGCCCTGATGGTCTTTGGGCTGGCTACGCTGCTCACCGGGGCCACCCTCACCTTCCGCCACACCGACCTCAAGCGCCTGCTGGCCTACTCCACGGTGGCCGCGCTGGGGGCGCTGGTCTTCCTGATCGGGCTGGTGCCCCTCACCGACTACTACGCGGCCATGGGCTTTGCCACCTTTCTGCTGGCCCACTCGCTCTACAAGGGCGGACTCTTTATGGCGGCGGGCGCGGTGGATCACGAGGCCGGCACCCGCGACATCAACCAGCTCGGGGGCCTTTTCCGGGTGATGCCCCTCACCGGGGTGGCGGTGGTGCTGGCCGCGCTCTCGCTGGCCGGGCTGCCGCCGGTGCTGGGCTTTATCGGCAAGGAAGTGCTCTATGTAGCCGCGCTGCAGGCGGCCCCGGCCTGGATGGTGGGGCTGGCGGTGCTGGGCTTTGCCGCCGGGGCCATGCTGGCCCTGCTGCTGGTGGTGCCTTTCTTCCGGGGCCAGCCGCCCCAGGCGGTACACGAGGGGCCGCCCAGCCTGTGGCTGGGGCCCCTGGTGCTGGCGGGCTTGGGGCTCTTGCTGGGCCTGTTTCCGGGGCTCTACAACCCCCTGGCCGATGCGGTGGCCAGCGCGGTAAAGGGGAAGGCTGTGGCCTACCACCTGAAGCTCTGGCCTGGCTTTAATCTGGCTTTGCTCCTGAGCCTCCTGACGGTGCTGCTGGGGGTGGGGCTTTACTTCCTCTACCCGCGCTTGCAGGCCTGGATGGCGCAGGAACCCATTCCTGGGCCGGAAAACGCCTATGTGGCCCTCCTGCGCGGGCTGATGCGGCTGGCGGCAGGGGTCGAGCGCCTGTTGCAGAGCGGTTCGCTGCGGGCTTACCTGGTCTGGACGTTTGGGGGGCTGGTGGGGCTGGTGGGGCTGGCCCTCTTTCACGGCGGCGTGCTGCTCTGGCCGGCAGGGGCCTCGAGCCCCAAACTCGAGCAGGTGCTGCTGCTGGCCCTGATGCTCCTGGGGACTATCGGGGCGCTGCGGCTGCGCTCGCACCTGGCGATGGTGGTGGTGCTGGGCATTGTGGGGGCGGGGGTGGCCCTGGTCTTTTTGTTGCAGAACGCCCCCGACCTCTCGATTACCCAGTTTTTGGTGGAGACCCTCACCGCCATCCTGATCGCCCTGGTGCTGCTGCAGATCCGCAACATCGGGTCGGTGCCCCGTGGGCGCTGGCTGGATAAGGCGGTGGCCCTGGGCTTTGGCAGCCTGGTGACCCTCTTGATGCTGGGGGTGCTGGCGCAGCCCCTCGAGCTGCACCTGAGCCAGTTTTTCGCCCAGAAAAGCCTGCCCGAAGGCTTCGGGCGCAACATCGTGAACGTGATTCTGGTAGATTTCCGCGGCCTGGACACCTTCGGCGAGATCACCGTGGTAGGGCTGGCCGGGCTGGGGGTCTGGGCTCTTTTGAAACGCCGGCAGCGGGAGGAGCGGCCATGAACACCCTGATTCTCAAGACGACCTCGAGGTTTCTCTTCACCCTTCTGCTTCTGCTCTCGGTCTTTTTGCTCCTGCGCGGCCACAACGAGCCGGGCGGGGGCTTTATCGGGGCCCTGGTGGCGGTGGGGGCCTATGCGCTGTTTGCCCTGGCGCACGGGCTTTCCGCAGCCCGCAAACTCCTGCCCCTTCCCCCTTTGCGCCTGGTGGGGTGGGGCCTGCTGGTGGCCCTTCTGAGCGCCCTGCCGGCCTTGCTGCTGGGCCAGCCCCTCATGACCGGGCAGTGGTTCAGCCTGCTGGGCGTGAAGGTGGGCACCCCGGTCATCTTCGACATCGGGGTCTACCTAACCGTGTTCGGGGCGCTGCTCGCGGCCATTTTTGGGCTCGAGGAGGCCGCACACCATCCTTCGGAGGGCGCCTGATGGAAATCCTGCTCTCGTTCCTGGTGGGCGCTCTGATGGCGGTGGGGGTCTATCTGATGCTCCGGCCCCACCTAATTCAGTTTTTGATTGGCTTTCTGGTGCTGGGCAACGCCGCCAACCTGCTGATCTTTACCGCAGGCCGGCTGGGCAGCCAGTTCCCGCCCCTGGTACAGCCCGACGGTGCGGTGCTGGAACCCTACGCCAACCCCCTGCCCCAGGCCCTGATTCTCACCGCTATTGTGATCGGTTTTGGCCTGGCAGCGTTTGGCATCGTGCTCTTCTACCGGGCCCAGCAGGCCCTGGGCACCCTGAACGCCGAGGCCATCCTCGAAGCACCCGAACCGGCCCCGGCCCCCTCGCCGGTGGATGAGGTGCGGGAGGAGGTGGCCCAGTGAGCTGGCTGCTGGTGCTGCCCTTGCTGATCCCGCTCACCACCGGCATCCTGTGCCTGGTACTGCCGGGCCGCACCGCCCAGCGGGTGCTGGGCCTGGCGGGGGCCCTGGGCCTGCTGGCCGCGGGCCTGGCCCTGCTGGCCCAGGTTCAGCGCCAGGGCATCCAGGCCGTGCAGATTGGCAACTGGCCGGCCCCCTTCGGCATCACCTTTGTGGCCGACCACCTCTCGGCCCTGATGGTGCTGGTCACTGGGGTGGTGGCGGTGGCGGTGGCCCTTTTTGCCCTGGCCGAAAACGACCAGGCGCGCGAGGGTCTGGGCTACTACGCCCTGGGCCATCTGTTGCTGTTTGGGGTGAACGGGGCCTTCCTGACCGGCGACCTGTTCAACCTGTATGTCTGGTTCGAGGTGCTGCTGCTTTCCTCGTTTGTGCTGATGATTCTGGGGGGCAGCAAGGCCCAGCTCGCGGGCGGGGTCAAATACTTCGCGGTCTCGCTGCTGTCCTCGATCCTCTTCCTGGTGGCGGTGGGCCTGCTGTACGGGGCAACCGGGGCCCTGAACATGGCCGACCTGGCCCTCCGGGTGGAAAGGGTTCATCCGGGGCTGCTCACGGCTTTGTCCATGCTGTTTCTGGTGGCGTTTGGGCTGAAGGCCGCCGTTTTTCCTTTCTTCTTCTGGCTGCCGGCCTCCTACCCGGCCCCTCCCGCCATGATCTCGGCCCTTTTTGCCGGGCTTCTGACCAAGGTGGGGGTGTACGCCCTGATCCGGGTCTTCACCCTGCTTTTCACCCACGACACCGGGTTTACCCATAGCCTGATCCTCTGGGTTGCCGGTTTTACCCTACTCCTGGGGGTGCTGATGGCGCTGGCCCAGGGGGAGCTCAGGCGGCTTTTGTCGTTCCAGTTGGTGAGCCACATCGGCTATATGCTGATGGGCCTGGGCATCCTGACCCCGCTGGCCCTGGCCGGCTCGGTGTTTTATGCCCTCAACCACATGATTGTGATTGCGGCGCTCTTTTTGCTGGCGGGCCTCTTGCAGCGCATGCAGGGCACCACGGTGCTGGTGCGGATGGGCGGGCTGTACGGGCCTTACCCCTGGCTGGCGGTTCTGTTCTTGCTGCCGGCCTTCTCGCTGGCCGGGCTGCCGCCTTTCTCGGGCTTCTGGGCCAAATACACGCTGGTGGCAGCCGGGCTGCAGGCCGGGCAGTATGGAATTGTGGCGGTGGCCCTGCTGGTGGGCCTGTTGACCTTGCTCTCGATGGGGCTGGTCTTCGCTGAGGTGTTTTGGAAGAAGGCCCCAGGGGAAGTCAGGGCGGCCCCCGGGGGCCTGGGTGGGCTGGCGCTGCCGGTGGGTCTGCTGGCAGTTCTGACGCTGGGGATTGGGCTCTGGGCCGAGCCGCTCTTGAGCCTCTCGCAGGCCGCCGCGCGGGAGCTGCTCGAGCCATCCGGGTACATCCAGGCGGTGCTGGGGGTGAGCCGATGAGGGCCTTTGTGTACAACGTGGTGCTGACCATCTTCTGGATGGCCGTGACCGAAGCCTTTACCCTCGAGAACTTCCTGGTGGGCTTTGTCATCTGCTTCCTGATTTTGCTGCTGGCCCGCCCGCTTTTCGACGCCCCCTCGAGGCGCTACTTCACCCTGGCCTGGAAGCTGCCCCGCTTCGTACTCCTGATGCTGTGGGAGATCGTGCTCTCGAGCCTGCGGGTGGCCCAGGCGGTGCTCTCGCCCCGGATGCCCATCAAACCCGGCATTATCGCCTACCCGCTGGAGGTCAGGAGCGACCTCGAGATCACCCTGCTGGCCAACCTGATCACCCTCACACCGGGCACCCTGAGCCTGGACGTCTCCTCCGACCGCAAGGTGCTCTATGTGCACGGGATGTTTGTGGACGACCCGCAAAAGGTAATCGAGTCTACCCACGAAAGCCTGGAAAAAGCCATCCTGGAGGTGACCCGATGAGTTTTCTGGAGGCCATGCTGCTGGCCCTGATGCTAACCCTGCCCTTCGCGCTGTACCGCCTGGTGAAGGGGCCAACCCTGCCCGACCGGGTGGTGGGCCTCGACCTGATCACCACGCTCTCGGTGGCGCTGGCCGCCCTGTATGCCCTGGTAAGCGGCCAGACCGCTTTCTTGGATGTGGCCATTGCGCTGGCCCTGTTTGCCTTTTTAGCCACGCTGGGGCTGGCCCGCTACATCGAGTACCGGGGCCACAAGGAGGACTGAGATGCTTGAGTGGCTGGTGTACATTCTGGTGCTGGGTGGGGTGTTCTTTCTGTTCATCGCGGCCATCGGGGTGGTGCGGATGCCCGACCTCTACAACCGCATGCACGCCACCTCCAAGGCCGGCACCCTGGGGGTGGGCCTGATCCTGGTGGCGGTGGCGGTGTTTTATCAGGAGCTCTCGGTGGCAGCCCGCGCGCTTTCGATCCTGGCTTTTATTGTTCTAACCGCGCCGGTAGCCGCCCACGCCCTGGGCCGCGCGGCCTACCTCTCGGGGGTCAAGCCCTGCAAGGACACCTACATAGACGAGCTGGCCGGGCACTACCAGGCCAACCACCGGCTCGAGTCGGTGGAGACGGAGGCCACACAGAGAAAGCTCTAGCTCCCCGCCCCGGAATGGGTTCGGCAGCAACGGGATGCAGCCGATTGGCCAGCCCTCATGCAATTTGAGGTGGCTCGAGGTATCACGGTCTGGATGATGCGCGTTCTATTCTGCTGCTTGATGGCCCTGCTGGCCCTGTCGGCCTGTGCGCCCAGCCTTACCGAGGTGCGGCGCTTCGATTTGATCGTGCAGAACCAGTGCACCGGCCCCAACCAGACGGTGTTTTTTTACATCAACGGAGAGTTTATCGGAACCGTGCGGGGCTCGAGGCTCTTCCCCAGCCTGCGCGAGGGCCGCTACGAGCTACGGGCCGAGGGCACCCAGCCCGGCCAGCCCGGCCATCTGCGCTTTAGCCGCTCGCTGGTGCTCAACAAAGACACCGTCTGGACGCTGTGCCCGTAGCACCCGTGAGCCCATCTCAAACGAAGTCTATGTATTGCCAGCTAGCCCACCACTTCCAGCCGGGCATAGCGCAGGGCCAGCCTGCGCACCCCATCGGCAAAGGCCACCGTAGCCACACCATCCTCCAAACCGACCACCAGCCCCGTACCAAACTGGAAATGCCGCACCTTTTGCCCCAGTGATAGCCCGGACGGCTTTTCGGGGGCTTTGGGCTCGAGCAGGAAGCGCTCGAGGTCGGCGAACTCGCCCGCAACCCCCTCCCCCGGCTCCACATCGAAGGCTTCCCAAAGGCCCCTGGCTTCCGGGGTAAGACCCAGCGCCTCGAGCCAGCCCGCCTGCTCGGCGTGGGCGAACAGGCGCAGCACCTTGGCGGCGATGGACTGGGCCTGCTCGGCCTTCCACCAGCTATGTAAGAAGCGCTCGAGGCCCAGCTTGTGGGCGCCCTGGGCCAGGGCCAGGGTCTGGGCGGTGGAGAGTTCCTCGGCCTTCATCTCCAGGGCCTCCCCCACCCGCTCGACAGCCCCCAGCACCTGCTGGTACTCGGCCTCCTGCAGGAAAGGCGAGAGCGGCAGGCTGGACAGGGCATAAAGAAAGGTGTGCTGCGAGCTGCGGGTCAGGGCCACGTAGAACAGGCGGCGCTCCTCCTCGAGGTTCTCCGAGCCGCTGTAGGGCAGGGTGCCTGCGTTGCAGTCGGGGATAAAGACCAGCGGCCATTCCAGCCCCTTGGCCCGGAAGATGGTCATCAGGCTCAGGCGTTCGCGGGTCTCCGGCGCGGGCTCGTCGCCCGGGTGCTCCTGGGCCAGCCGCTCGAGGTGCTGCAAGAGCTCGAGCACGCGGCCCTTGTCGCGGGTGTACTCGAGGAAGGCCCGCACCCCCTCGGCCCTGCCCACCCCCACCTCGTAGAAGCCCGAGGAACGCAGCAGATGACGGCAATAGTCCAGGCGGGCCTCGAGGGCCACCAGCACCGTGTGGGCCGGGCCCTGCGCTATAGCCCCACCCAGCCACTCAAACAGCTCGGCCAGCTCGCGCAGCCGCCGGGCCACCCGCTCCTCGGCCCCGGCCACCTCGGCCCACAGCGCCTCCACCAGCGAAGCCCCCCGCTCCACCCGCCGCCAGACCGCATCGGCCAGGGCCCGGCTCAGGTAGCGCTTGGGGGTGTTGTAGATCTGCAGCCAGAGGTGCTTTGCGGGGTTCAGGGCCAGTTGCAGGTAGGCCAGCAGCACCTGAATCTCCGGGCGCTGGTAGAAGGGCGTGCTGCCCACCACCTGGTAGGGAATCTGCCGCTCGATCAGGCACTGCTCGATGTAGGGGGTCTGGGCATAGAGCCGCACCAGCACCGCCATCTCGCCAGGCTTGCGGCCCTGGGCCAGCAGGCCCGCGATATCGCTCACCAGGCCCTGGGCCTGGGCGGGCGTGTGGGGTTCCAGGCGAAGGTGCACCCGGCCCTGGAAGCCCTTGGTCAGGCTCAGGCGCTTGGGTTCGCGCTGCTGGTTGTGGGCGATCACCCGCCCGGCCAGCACCACCTGCGGCGCGGGGCAGCGGAAGGTATCGCGGATCAGATATTTTTTGGCCCCATAGCGCTGGGCGAACTCGAGGATGAAGCGCGGGCTGGCCCCCCGCCACTCGTAGATGGTCTGGTCGTCGTCGCCCACCGCCATGTAGTTACGGTGGGGCCGGGTGATCAGGTCGAGCATCTCCGACTGGGCCAGGTTTACGTCCTGAAACTCGTCCACCAGCACCGCCTGAAAGGTCTTTTGCACGACCTGCAGAATCTCGGGATGGCGCACCAGCACCTCCCAGCCGGTCATGAGCATGTCGTCGAAGGTGAGCAGGCCCTCCTCGAGCCGCACCTGCTCCATCAGTTTGTACAGCTCCAGGTACCACTCGAGTTCCTCGGGCGCCTGGGCCTGCGAAGCCACCCGCAGGGCCGCTGGGGGCAGCCCGGCCCCTTTCAGGTCGGCATACTGCAGGTTGCCCTTGCAGGCCCCCACGTAGCTCAGAAAGTCTTCGGCCTCGAGGTTATCCAGCTCGGACACCCACTCGAGCTTCAACTCGCGGGCCCGTCGCAGGGTGCGCTGCAACAGGGCCTGTTCAGAGCCCTCATCCCTGACCTCGGCCAGCTTCAAAAGCCCCTCCGAGGCCGCCTTGCGCACGATGCGGTAGCCCAGGGCGTGCAGGGTAGAGACCTGGATGCCCTGGGTGTGGGGCCAGCGTGCAAGCGCCCGCTTGAGGTCGTTCACCGCCATGCGGCTAAAGGAGGTAGCCAGAATCTTGCGGGGCTCGAAGACCCGCTCCCGCACCAGGCGCTCGAGGCGGTGCACCAGTGCGGTGGTCTTGCCGGCCCCGGCCACCGCAAACACCAGCGCCGGCCCCTCGTTGTGGGCCACGATGGCTTGTTGTTCGTCGGTTAGGCACAGCGACACAGCTCGAACAGTCTACTCAAGAATCAGCAACTCCCCCCAGGTTTCGGGCGAATCAGGCCTGGGCTCGAAACCGGCTTTTCCGAAAAGCGCTCTAGGCAAACTGCAAACGACGCCCTTTGGGCGCGGGAACGGGGTCACCAAACTCTCTAGCAGTCTCGATCCAAAGCTCGATGGCCTGCTGTGCATTGGCTAGTGCAGCCTCTGGGGTATCACCATGCGCCATACAGCCCGGCAGTTCGGGCACCTCGGCTATAAAGACATCATCTTCCTGGCTCCAGTAGATGATGATCTCGTACTTGTACACTATTCCTCACCCCCAAGTTTGTATCGAGTAATCACCGCGCGAACCTGCCGCACCTGGTACGGCTTGGCCTTGCTTCCATCTTGCTGAAGATTGATCCGCTCCTCAATACCCTCCTTGCGGAAAATGTGGTGGCTTCCTTTTACCCGCTCCTCAAAACCCAGGTGAAGCAGCAACTGCCGGAGATCGTCAAAGTCTATGTTGGCATCGGCAGTACCCCGCAGAACTTTTAGAAGCAGCTTCTCAAATCGGCCCATGGCAGATAGTCCCAAGCATCACGCAAACCGGTACAGCTTCCCCGCCAGCGTCGCCACGTAAAGCGCCCCCCGGTAGGGCAGCGGGGGCACCTGGATGGGGCCTAAGCCGGTGGCCTCGAAGACCAAACGCCCGCTCCTGGTGTCCACCCCCAGCACCCGGCCTTCCTCGGTGCCCAGGTACAGCACCCCATGGGCCAGGGAGGGCGCCGCGGTGACCTTACCGACCTCGAGCACCCACACCTCGTCGCCGGTTTTCTGGTCGAGGGCGTGGAGCTTCCCAGCCCAGCTCGCCGCATACAGGTGGCGTTCGTCCAGGGCCGGGGCCCCCCAGAGTTCGCCCTCGAGGTCGAAGCTCCACTGCACCTCGCGGGTCAGGGGGTCGAAGGCGTGAATCTCGCCCGCCCAGGTGGGGATAAAAAGCAGGCCGCCTCGAGCCGGTATGGCGGTGTGCACGGCCCCGGCTTCCACCTTGTAGCGCAGGTGACCGCTCTGGGGGTCGAGGGCAAAAAGCCAGCCGCCCTCGCTGGCCGCGAACAAAAGCCCCCGGTACAGGGTGGGCGAGGCCGAAAGCTCACTCCCGGCCTGAAAGCCCCAGCGCAGGGTGCCGCTGGCGTCCAGGGCGTATAAAAAGCCGTCACGCCCGGCCAGGTAGATCAGGTCGCCCACCAGCGGGGCCGCGGTAATCTCGGCGCGGGTGGGGAAGCTCAGGATGGGCCGCCCGGAAAGGGACATGGCGGTCAGGCGGCCGTCCCAGGCCGCCACATAGACCCGCTCGTCGGTCACCACCGGCGGGGCCGAGACCTCGTCGCCCAGGCGCTGGCGGTAGACCGAGCCGTCGGTCAGGTCGAGCCGGGCGATGCCCTGTCCGGCCCCCACCCACAGGTTCCCCTCGCGGGCCACCAGCTCACCGGGCCAGGCCACCTCGCCCGAGAGGTCGTGGGTGCCGCGCAGCTCGAGCTTCTCGGGCCGCGCGGGGCCGGTGGGGTAGTGCCCGCTGCGGCTGGCCCCCGCCCGCGGGGTGGCCGAGAGGCTCTCACGGTAGCGGCGCAGGGTTTCCTCCAGCACCGCGTGGGCTGTGGCCGCGCTGGCCGGGCGCTCGCCGGGGGTTTTTTGCAAAAGCGACTGAATCAGCTCGGAGACCTCGAGGGGAATGGCCGGGTTCAGGCTGTGGGGGGGCCTGGGCGGCTCATAGACGTGCTGGTAGAGCACCGACTGGTCGTTTTCCCCTTCGAACAGGGGCTTGCCGGTGAAGGTGCGGTAGAGCACCGCGCCAAAACTGTAGAGGTCGGCCTGGGGGGTGAGGGCCAGGCCCTTGGCCTGCTCGGGGGCCATGTACTCCGGGGTGCCCACGGTGATGCCGGTGCGGGTGAAGTGGCGGCTCTCCTGCATCAGGTAGGCCAGGCCAAAGTCCATCACCTTGGGCTGGCCCTCGGGCGTGACCAGGATGTTGCGGGGGGTAAGGTCGCGGTGGATCACGCCCCGCTGGTGCAGGTGCTCCAGGGCCTCGAGCACCCGCGCCGAGGCGGTCAGGAGGCGCAGGCCCTCCACCCCGTCTTCGAAGGGGCCCAGCCGGTCGTAGCTGCCGCCCTCCACCAGCTCCATCACAAAATAGGTGCGGCCCTCCTCCTCGCCCAGATCGAAGACCTGCACCACACCGGGGTGGGAGAGCTTGGAGAGGGCCTTCACCTCGCGGAAAAAGCGGCTGCGCTCGCTGGGGGGCAGGTAGGTGTGCAGAATCTTGACCGCCACCAGGCGATCCATGCGCTCATCGGCGGCCCGCCAGACCTCGGCCATCCCCCCTTCGCCCAGGGGGGCCAGCAGCCGGTAGCGCCCGGCCAGCTTCACCTTATCCGTGGGACTCATGCGTCACGCCCCCATTATGAATCAGGCAGCGTTTTTCCGATAGCTTACCAGCAAAGCCGGGTCAGCCCAGCCGGTCGCCCACCCGCAGGCGGGCTCCCCTCGCCCAGTCGGCGGCGGGCATGGGCTTCTTCCCCTCGGGCTGCACCTCTTTCAGCAAGAGGCTTCCCTGCGCGGCGGCCACCTGTAGCCCATCGGCAATTTGCAGAACCGTGCCCGGTTCCGCAGGATGCGTAGACCGTTCCGGCACAGCCTTCGACATCTGCAGCACCTTTACCCGCCGGCCCCGGTGCTCGAGCCAGCTTCCCGGCCAGGGCTGCACCCCCCGGTGGCGGTTGTAGATTTCATCGGCGGTACGCTCCCAGACGATTCTTCCGTCGTCTTTTTGCAGCATGGGGGCGTGGGTGCCTAAGGCGGGCTGGGGCTGGGGTTGCAGGTGCTCGAGGTCGGCCAGGGCCTCCAACAACAACTCGATCCCTTTGTCGCGCAGGCGGTTGGAAAGCTCCACGGCTGTTTCGTCGGGGTTCACCGGGGTGCGCCAGCGGGCCACCACCGGGCCGGTGTCCATGCCCACATCGGTCTGCATGATGCAGACGGCGGTCTCGGTCTCGCCGTGGATCAGCGTCCACTGCACCGGGGCCGGGCCGCGGTACTTGGGCAGGTCGGAGGGGTGCAGGTTCAGGAAGCCGAACCGGGGGATTTCCAGCAGTTCGGCGGGCAGAATTTTGCCGTAGGCCGCCGTGACCGCCACCTCCGGGCCGATCTCCCGGAAAAGCTCTGTGAACTCGAGGTTCTTGCGCAGTCTGGCGGGCTTCTCGACCCGCAGGCCCCGGGCCTCGGCCCAGGCGGCCACCGGGCAGGGCGTGAGCTTGAGCCCCCGGCCCGCCGGTTTGTCGGGCTGGGTCACCACCAGCACCACCTGGTGCTGCTGGTAGAGGGCCTCGAGCACCGGCACCGCCCAGGCCGGGGAGCCGAAAAAGGCCACCCTGCGACGTCGGCTGGGGTGGGTTGAGATGGTCTCGTTCGTCATGACCTGGCTTCTCGCAAAAAGGCTTTGGCCTGGCGCTGGAACTCGGCCAGGTCTTCGCGGTGCTCCTCGAGGAACTTCTGCCGGTCGGCGAAGGACATGCGCTGGAAGAAAAGGATGCCGTCGAGGTGGTCAATCTCGTGCTGCATGACCACCGCCAGGTAACCCTCGGCCTCGAGCACCTTCTTCTGGCCGTGCTCGTCCTGGTACTCGACCCGCACCTGCAGGTCGCGCTGGGCCCCCTCGGCGTATAAGCCGGGCAGCGAAAGGCAGCCCTCGAGGATGGACTGCTGGCCCGCGCGGTAGGTGATGACGGGGTTCACCATCACATACAGTTGCTTGACGCGGGTCTTGAGGTCGGCCTCGGGGCCTTCTTCTTTGTCGTCGTCCAGGTACTCGGCGGCCACA
This sequence comes from Meiothermus sp., assembly GCA_026004095.1. Classification (GTDB taxonomy): domain Bacteria; phylum Deinococcota; class Deinococci; order Deinococcales; family Thermaceae; genus Meiothermus. Next base: position 10,206 of record BPIL01000025.1, on the reverse strand, counting down.
AACAGCCGCTGGCTCACACCCACCTGCGGGGCGGCCAGCCCCACCCCCCGGGCCTCGAACATGGTCTCGAGCATGTTCTCGGCCAGTTGGGGTATACCGCTAAAGTCCTGCACCGGCAGGGCTTTTTTCTTCAAAACAGGGTCGCCGTACAGGCGGATGGGAAGAATCTCGGCCATATCTTTGTTGATTGTACCGGTAGGCAGGCGCGGTCCGCAGGGCTACGCATCCCCGGTCACCCTCCCCAGCGTGTTCACGATGATCACCCCCACCAGCGCGACACCCCCGCCCACCAAAGCCAGCAGGCCGGGCACTTCCCCCAGCCAGAGGTAGGCAATCAGGGTGGCAAGCACCGGGGAGACGTACAGAAAACTGGTCACCTGCGAGGCCGGGGCGCGGCTCAGGGCGTAGTTCCAGGTCAGGTACGAAAGGCCGCCGGGCAGCACCCCCAGGTAGATCGCGCTCCAGGTGGCCTGCGGCGAAGCCGCCTGCACCTCGGCGAGGAGCCCCGGCCAGAAGACCAGCAGGGGCAGCGTACCGGCCCAGATGGTGTAGGCCGTGAAGTTGAGGGGGTTGTACTTAAGCGCCAGGCGCCGCTGAAAGACAAAATACACCGAGGTCACCAAGGCCGAAAGCACGATCAGCAAAGCGCCGGGCTCGAGCTGAAAACTACCCGGATGGTTCCCCACCGCAATCAGGGCCACCCCGGTAAATGCCACCGCAATGCCCAGCCAGCCCCAGGCCGAGAGCCGCTCCCGCAGGAAAAAATAGGACATCAGGGCCACAAACACCGGCCCCACCGCAATCAGGAGGGCCGCCGGGCCAGCTTTCACCGTGACCTGCCCGAAATTGAGGGCGGTGTGGTAGACGGTAATGCCCAAAAACCCCAGCCCGAAGATGGCCGGCCAGTCGCGCCGCTCGGGCAGCGGCATCCGCACCAGCAGGGCGTAAACCAGCATCACGCTCGAGGCCACCAGAAAGCGCAGCAAGGTAAGGTGCGCGGGGCTGTAGTCTTGCAGGCCCGCCCGTATCCCGGCAAAGGCCGAGGCCCAGGGCAGGATGGTAAGGGCGATGGCAAGGAGAACTCGAGCTTCCACAACAACCGGCTCCTCTCGGGACAGACGGCTTCACCGCTGGAGGATACTAACATGGGCGTAGATAGCACACCGCTGTATGAAACCCACCGCCCGTAAATACCGCTTCGAGGGGATGCGCTTGCAGGCCGTGGTGGAGATGGCCTTCTTCTGGGCCCGTTTGCAGGGCCAGCAGAACCTCGAGCAAATCCAGCCGGTGGCCCGCAAAAGACCGCTGGCCAGGCCAGCACCTAAGGCTTCAGGGGAATCCGGTGGCTGTAGCTGATGCGGTTGCCCTGACGCAGGCCCAGCCATAGCGCTTCCAGGGTGCTGGGGAGGGTAAGCTCGAGGCGCACCGGGCCCGAGAGGTTCTGCCAGAAGCGCGGTTGTGCGCCCACCGCCAGGGTGAAGCTGCCCGCCGGCAGGTTGAGCGAGATGCGCCGGCCGGGTACAGCGCTTCGCTCGAGGGTCTGCTCGAGGCGCAAACCGCGCCGGCCGTTCTGGGTGGCCCACCAGGTCTGGCCGTCGAAAAGCGCAAAGCTCACCTCGGCGCTGGGGGGCAGCTCGAGGCGGGCCTGGACGGGGGGGTTGAGCCGGGCGTAGAGGTTGTTGCCCACAAACACCCCCACCGTACCGGGGGCGCTCCCCGAAAGAACCAGCACCGTGCGCTCGGCCTGGGCTGGGGTCAGGCGCACCTGGGGGTCGAAGGGCCGCCCGATGAAGTTCTGCACCACCATCACCCGGCGGCCCTGGCGCACCAGGGCCACCCCCAGGTGGGTGAACTCCGGCTTGAGCAGGTTGGCCCGGTGGCCGGGGCTGTTCATCCAGCCCACAAGCGCCCGCTGGGGGATCTCGGGGTCGGGGTAGCCCTCGAAGCTAGCCAGGTTCTCCCCCACCATCACCTCGAGCACCCCGGCGGCCTGCATCCGCTCGGCGGCCCCCAGGCCATCCGGGTTCTGGTGGGAAAAGAAGTTGCGCTCCAGCATATCCTGGGCGTGCCCCAGCGCTGCCTTGTAGGCCAGCGCGTCCCACTGCAAGGGCCGCAGGCCGCGTTCCTGGCGCACCTGGTTGGTGCGCTGAAGCACCTCCAGCTCCAGGGCAGTCTGGGCCAAGGCCCCACCGCAAAGCAACAACCCCAAAAACCACACCCACACCCTTGCATCATAGGGGCTAAAGGCAGGAGCAGGTGTTTGTTTTCCTGAGAAAAGGCTCAATGGTCATCGAGCTAAAGCAGATGCAACAATAAAGCCCGTGAAGCCTTGGATGCTGGTTTGTCTGCTAAGTCTGGCGGCCTGCACCTCCCCTGCCGCCCCACCATCCACAGAGAGCCCCGATCCGCCTTCGGAAAGCCTACCCGCCTGCAGCACGGTTCGCTTCAATGCCGCGGGCGCAGGCCTGAACAGTGTGGTGTTTACCCAGGCCCTCAACCAGGTGCGGGCCACCCCCTGCCGCTGCGCCAACCAGGCCTATGCCACCCCGGTGGCCGCGGTAGCCTGGCACGTCAAGCTCGAGGCCGCCGCCCTGGCCCACAGCCAGGACATGCAGCGCAACAATTTTTTCTCGCACACCGGCTCCGACGGTAGCAACCCTGGTCAGCGCATCGCGCAGGCCGGCTACAGCGCCGCCATCTGGGGAGAGAACATCGCCGCCGGCTACCCCGACATGAGCTCGGTAATCCGGGGCTGGCTGGAAAGCAAAAGCGGACACTGCGAAGCCATCAAGAGCGCCAGCTTCAGCGAAATTGGAGCAGCCCTGGTGCAGGGCAATGCCTCCAACACCTACCGCACCTACTGGACGCTGGTTTTGGCCCGGCCCCGTTAGCCCGCCGGCACCAGGCTGTAGAAGAAGCTCCGGCTGAAGGGCTGGGCCTCGAGCAGGCCGTTCACATCGTCCAGCGTGACGGCCTCCACCTTGCGGGCCACCTCGCTCAGGGGCTCGTAGCTCTGGTTGTAGAGGTACTGGAGGCCCACGCTCATCAGGCGCTGCATGGGGGTTTCACCGGCAAACACCAGGGCGGTGGCCAGTTTGTTTTTGGCCCGCTCGAGCTCCTCCGGGCGCACCCCCTGGCGCTCGAGGCGCTCGAGTTCCTCGCGCAGCACGGCCTTGACCGCCTCTTCGTTGGCGGGGTCGGTCTGGGCGTAGATGTAAAACATACCGGCCTGGTCGGCCTCGTCCACCCCGGCCCCCACCGACTCCACCAGCCCTTTATCGGTGAGGGCCCAGTGCAGGCGGCTGTTGCCCTCCTCCCCCAGGATGTTGGCCAGAATACTGGCCGCATAGCGGCGCGGATCCTGGGCCGAGACCCCCGGTGCAAAAACGGCCAGGTAGGTCTGGGTGGCCTTGGGGTAGGGTTCGCGCAGCTCGCCCACCGCCGGGTTCAGCGCCGGGTAGGCTCTTTCGGCGCGGCCCTTCGGCCAGGAAGCGGTGAGCGCAGCCACCTGCTCGAGGGTGCGCTCCCAGTCCACCCGACCCGCCAGGGCCAGCACCAGGTTGGAGGGGGCGTAGCGCCGGGCCTGGTACTGGGCCATCTGTTCGCGGGTCAGAGCGGTGATGGACTGGGTGGTGCCCAGCACGCTATTCCCCAGCGGGTGCCCGGCAAAGTAGCGGGCCCGCCCCCAGTCGAAGAGCATCACGTTGGGGCGGTCTTCGTAGAGGGCGATCTCCTCGAGGATGACCTGCTTCTCGGTGTCGAAGTCCTCCTGGCGCAGGGCCGGGCGCATCAGGTCGCTCCACAGCTCCAAAAGCCGGGGGGCGAACTCGGGCAGCACCACCCCGTAGTAGACGGTGTTCTCCTCCGAGGTGTAGGCGTTGTACTGGGCCCCCATCTGGTCGAACTCGAGGTTGACCTGCAGGGCGTCGCGCCGCTCGGTGCCTTTGAACAGCATGTGCTCCAGAAAGTGCGAAACGCCCGCGATCTCCGGGGTCTCGTCGCGGCTACCGGTCTTGCAGAAGTAGCCCAGGGCCACGCTCTTGGCCTCGGGGTTGATCTCGGCGATGACGGTGAGTCCGTTCTCGAGGGTGGTTTGGCGGAAGGTCAGGGTCGGTCGGGTCAGGGTCATGACTACTCCGGAAAGCGAATCTATTCGGCAGCCACCAGCTTGCGCGGCCCCAGGGTGGCAATCCAGGGGTTCTGGTAGGGGTGGGCGGCCAGGTAGCGGTTGATGCGCGCTACGTCCACGGCTGCAATCTGGGCCTCGATCTCGTCCAGGGTGCGCACCCGGCCCAGCAGGTAAAGGTCGCGGGCGATGCTGGCGGCCCTCGAGCGCGAGGACTCGTCCTGCATCACCAAAGCCGCCCGCAGGCCCACCTTGGTGCGCTCGAGCTCCTCCTCGCGCACCCCTTCGGCCAGCCGGGCAATTTCGGCCTGCATCACCCGCAGGGTCTCGTCGGCCCGCTCGGGGGTGGTGCCGGCGTAGGCGGTCAGGTAGCTGTAGCCCTTGACGCCGTTGGGCGCGGCGTAGACCGAGTAGACCAGGCCCCGCTTCTCCCGCACCTCGGTAAACAGGCGGCTGCTGCTGCCCCCCGAGAGCACCTGCACGGCCAGGCGGGCGCTGTAGAACTCGGGGTGCTCGAAGGAGATGTCGGGGTAGATCAGGCCAATCTGCACCTGGGCGGTCTCCTGCTCGAGGTGCAGGGCGCGCACCGGCGCCAGCTCAACCGGCGGGTGGCCCGCCCCCGCCCCGCTCCAGGCTCCAAAAGCGTTCAGCACAGCCTGTCTGGCCTCCTCGAAACTGATGCCGCCCACCAGGGCCAGAATGGCCCCCTGGGGGGCGTAGCGCCGGGCAAAGTCGGCCCGCAGGGCCTCGGCGGAGATGGCTTTGAGGTGGGCCTCCTGGCCGCTGGGGTTGCGCCCGTGGGGGCTGGCAAACACCGCCCGGCGCAGGGCGGCAAACATCTTCTTGGGGGGCTGGTCTTCCAGCGCGGCCAGCTCCTGCAGGGCAATCTGCCGCACGGCCTCGAGGGCCTCGCCGGGCAGGTGGGGGCGCATCAGCACATCGGCGTACAACCCCAGCACCGCCTCCAGCTTGTCGGCCAGGAACTGCGCGGCAAAGGTGGTGTGCTCGAGGGCGCTGCTGCTGCCCCGGCGCACCCCCAGGTCGTCGAAGGCCTCGGCCAGGGCCCGCGCATCGCGGCGGCCGGCCCCTTTCCATAGCCAGCCCTCCAGCAGGCTGGCCGCACCCTCCATCCCCTCGGGGTCGTTCACCGCGCCCACCGGAACCAGGAGCTGCATAGCCACACCCGGTGTCCAGGGGCGTTCTTCCACGGCCAGCGTCAGGCCGTTGGGCAACACTTCAACCTGGGATAAAGCCATACCCACCAAGTATACGCGCCAGCCCCTCCCAGACCATGACCTTTTTGACATTGCCGAGGGTGCACCACAAAAGAATCCGTGGGCTTCGCTAGAATGGATAAAGAGGAGCACGTGACCCGCGAAGAGCTCAAAGCCCGCCTCATCCGCCCCATCGCGCGCGAACTGGCCGACGGCGCCCAGGATCGGGTGGTGGCCGGGGGCCTGGAAAAGCTGATTCAGAACCTGGGCCAGCCCTTCCCCGAGGTGGGGCGGGTGCTGGCCGGGTACCGCCAGATGGATGTCGAAACCCGCAAAGAGCAACTGAAAAAAGCCCTCGAGCTGCTGGGGGGTCAGGTCGCGGAAAGTAGACCCCAGCGCCTCGAGCCCCCCCAAGCCGTGCCCGCTACCCGAGGCCCGGCGCTGGACAGCGTGTCCTTCGACACCCCGGTGGAAGCCCTGAACCTGGGGCCCGGTGGCAGAAAAAAGCTGGCCGAGCTGGGCATCCGGGCCCTGCGCGACCTGCTGCACCACTACCCCCGCCGCTACGAAGACCGGCGCACCTTGCAGAGCATCCGCGAGGTCGAGGACGGCGCTAAAGCCACAGTGGTGGGCAAGGTGCTGAGCCGGGAGCTGGTCAAAACCCCCCGAAAGGGCCTGCAACTGGTGCAGGTGCGCTTCATGGACGCCTGGGGCTGGAAGTTTACCGGTGTCTGGTTCAACCAGCCCTGGGTGCTCAAGCAGATGCCCGAGGGGGCCAGCCTCGTCCTGTCGGGGCGGGTGCAGAAGCGCGGGGGCGTTACCTCGCTGATGGTGGAGTACTTCGAGGACGAAGGCGGCGAGTCGCTCTCCACCGGGCGCATCGTGCCGGTCTACCCCGCCCGGGAAGGCGTCGGGCAGGCTTTTTTACGGCGGGCGGCCTGGCGGGCCCTCGAGGCCTTCCAAACCATACCCGACCCCCTCGAGCCCTACTTAAAGCAAGCATCGCTGATACCCCTGGACAAAGCCCTGCGGCAGGCCCACTTCCCCAGCTCGGAAGAACAGCTCGAGCAGGCCCTCCAGCGTCTCAAGTTCGACGAGTTTTTGCTCCTGGAGCTGAAGGTGATGATCGAGTCCGGGGGCTCGGCGCTTCTGGGCCGGGTCTTCCGGGTTACCCCGGAGATGCTTCAGCGCTTCCGCGCCGCCCTGCCGTTTACCCTGACCGGCGCGCAGGAACGCGTACTCTCGGAAATCCTGGCCGATATGCAGTCCGAACGGCAGATGGCCCGGCTGGTGCAGGGCGATGTGGGCTCGGGCAAGACCGCGGTGGCCGCCGCCGCGCTCTTTGTGGCGGCCCAGAACGGGGCCCAGGGGGCCCTGATGGCCCCTACCGAAATCCTAGCCAAGCAGCACTTCGAGAACCTCACCCGCTACCTCTACCCGCTGGGGGTTTCGGTGGATTTGCTGGTGGGCTCCATGTCGAATGGTGAGAAAAAGAGCGTGCTGGAGCGGCTCAAAAGCGGCCAGACCCAGGTGGTGGTGGGCACCCATGCCCTCATCCAGGATGGGGTGGCCTTCCACGACCTGGGCCTGGCGGTGATCGACGAGGAGCACCGCTTCGGCGTGGTGCAGCGCCGCCGGCTGCTGGGCCAGCGCCCCGACGTGCTGGTGATGTCGGCCACCCCCATCCCGCGCTCGCTGGCCCTTACCCTCTACGGCGACCTCGAGGTCTCCCAGATCGACGAACTCCCCCCCGGCCGCACCCCCGTCCGCACCAAAATCCTCACCCAGAAAACCCGCACCCAGGCCTACGCCTTTGCCCGGCAGGAGATCAAAAAGGGCCACCAGGTCTTCGTGGTCACCCCCATGATCGAAGAGGGCGAGTCGGAGGCCACCGCCGAACTGGCCGCGGCCACCCGGCTGCGCGAGGAGCTGGAAATTCTTCTTCCCGACGTGCGCATTGACCTGCTGCACGGCAAGATGAAAGCCGAGGAAAAGGACGCGGTCATGGAGCGCTTCAAACAAGGGGCTTTCGACCTTTTGGTCTCAACCACCGTGATTGAAGTGGGGGTGGATATTCCCCAGGCCACCGTGATGATCATCGAAAACGCCGAGCGCTTCGGGCTGGCCCAGTTGCACCAGTTGCGCGGGCGGGTGGGGCGGGGGGGGCTGGAGTCCTACTGCATCCTGATCGCCGGCGAAACCTCCAAGCGCACCCTCGAGCGCCTGCGGGTCATCGAGGAATCCACCGACGGCTTCTACATCGCCGAGCAAGACCTCCGGCTGCGCGGCCCCGGCGAGCTGCGGGGAACCCGCCAGTCGGGCATGCCCGACCTGCGGCTGGGCGACCTGGCCTCCGACCAGGCCATCATCGAGCAGAGCCGGGCCTTAGCCAAGGCCATCCTGGAGGCCGACCCCTACCTCGAGCGGCCCGAGCACGCCCTCTTAAAGCGCGAACTCCAGGCCCGGGCCGAGGCCATTGGCTTCCGCGAGGTGATTTAGATGGGGTTCGGCAGGCCCCGGCGTTTTGCAGTAGCATAAAGCCATGTCCCTGGAATGGGCCTTAGGGGTGCTGGTTCTGCTGGCGCTGGTCGCCCTGACCTTCTTCCAGCTAGGGCGCCTGAGCCAGCCTTCGAACCCTACACGACAGCCACGGAAGCGGCCCCGCCACCCCTCGGTGTTTGTGGATATGGACGACAAGCCCCCCATGGAGATCGACTTCGAGGCCGGCATCAGGGCCAATCAATCCTCCAACCGTAAGCACCCCAGCCGCGATGAGGCTTCCAGCTGACCACCCCCTGACCAATCCGGGCTATCTTGGCCTTGTGGAAGGGCTTGTGTCGTTGCTGCTGCTTCTGGTGGTCGCCATACCGACCCTGGTGTTGTTATGGCGGGGGGTTCTCGAGGGCGTCCCAGCCGACGAGGCCCTGGAGTAGATCAGCCCTTCCAGGCAGCCGCGATGGCGTTTCCCACCGCCCGGCGCAGTTCAGCAATGCCAGTTTCTTTGTGCCGGCTGGGGTGCACCCGGTTGGTGAGCAAAACCCAGGCATAGCCCCGCTCAAAATCCATCCAGACCCCCGTTCCGGTAAATCCGGTATGGCCCAGGGTCTGGCGGCTGCACAGGCTACCCCCACTAAAAGCCAGGCTGGGAATCTGCCAGCCTAAAGCCCGCTCGGCATGTTGCGGGCGGCGCATCTCCGCCAGCGCCGCCGGGGAGAGCACCTCGCCCTTCATCAACCGGTGAACGTAGGCCAGAACGCCCTTCAGGCTGCCAAAAAGCCCGGCGTGTCCGGTGGCTCCGCCCAGGGCAAAGCAGTTTTCGTCGTGCACCTCACCCTGCAAAACCCGCCCGCGCCAGGGGTCGTGCTCGGTCGCGGCGCACTGCGCGGGGTTGGGGGGGTTGAAGACCAGGCCCTCCGGAAGGGCAAAAACATCCAAATCCTGACCCCGCACACGCTCCAGCACCAAACCCAGCAGGATGTAGCCAATATCCGAGTACACATGCGCGCCCACCGGCCCCACTTCCCAGCGGTGCTGCAAAACCCGGTGCTTAAGGGTATGAGCCTCCCCGCCCCAGGTATAAACGGCCTCCCAGGCCGGCAGCCCGGCCACATGCGTTAGCAACTGCCTTAGGGTGCGGCTGGGCAGCGCGCTGCCCTGCATCCAGGCCAGCTCGGGCAGGAAGCTCGAGAGCGGGTCGTCCAGGTCGGCCAGCCCCTCCTCCACCAGGTGCAGCACCTGTGGCACCGTGAAGAGCACCTTGGTCAGGCTGGCCAGGTCAAAAAGGGTATCGGGGTCTATTGGTTCTGGCTTTTGCAGGTGCTTGACCCCGCTGCAAAACACCTCCGAGGAGCCATCCAGGCCCACCACACCCAATGCAACCCCCGGTATTCGCCCCGATTCAACCGCGCCCTGAACGATCTGCGAAGCCTTTTTTAGCATGACCTCCCCAGTCTATACCGCTCACCCAGCGAATAAGGGTAGAGTCTAGGTTATGCGCGTCTTGGGTCTGATGTCCGGCACCTCGGTGGACGCGGTGGATCTGGTGCTGGCCGAGCTGGCGGGTCGGCCTCCAAAGCTCGATTGGCGGGTGCTTCGCCACAAAGAAACCCCTTTCCCAGCCGAGTTGCGTGCCCAGATTATCCGCACCCTGAAGTCGCAGGCCACGACCCGCGAGGTGGCCCTGCTGCACCATGCCATGGGTCGTTTCTATGCAGAAGCGGCTGCCGATTTCAAAGGCCAGGTAGACCTGGTGGCCTCCCACGGACAGACCGTCTGGCACGAACCCCCCCACGCCACCTTGCAAATTGGCGAGCCCGCCTATCTGGCGGAGACCCTGGGCGTACCGGTGGTCTCCGATTTCCGCCCCTCCGACCTGGCCCTGGGCGGGGAAGGTGCACCCTTTGTGCCCTATGCCGACCTGCTGCTATACGGAGAAAAAGGCGTTCGCCGGGCCATCCACAACATCGGGGGCATCTCCAACCTCACCTACCTGCCTGCCGACCTAGACCCCAACAAGGTACTGGCCTTTGACACCGGCCCTGGCAATGCCCTGCTCGACGAAGCCGCGGGTCGTTTGGGGCTGATGCAAGACACAGGCGGCAAGGTTGCGGCTTCGGGCAAGGTAGATACGCTGCTGGTAGAGCGCTGGCTGACCCATCCCTACTTCGACCGCAAACCGCCCAAATCCACGGGGCGCGAGATCTGGAATCTGGAAACGCTAGACGAGGATGCAGCCTTACCCCCCCAAAGCCTGCTGGCCACCCTGACCGAGTTCACCGCGCGTTCCATCGCCAAAGCCTACCAGGACTTTGTGCTACCTCTGGGCCTCGACGAAATCTGGGTGGCTGGCGGCGGGGCCTACAACAC
>BPIL01000024.1 GCA_026004095.1 Meiothermus sp. | reverse complement strand
GGGCTGATGACCTTTATGCTGGTGCTGGACTGGCGCCTGGCCCTGGTGGCCTTTACCATCATGCCCATCTTCCTGGCCGTGACCACCTGGATCCGGGGTGGGATGCGCGAGGCCTACCGGGCCATGCGGCTGCGGCTGTCCAAGGTTAATGCTTCGCTACAGGAAAACCTGGCCGGCGTCCAAACCACCCAGCTTTTCAACCGGGAGCCCAAGAACGAAGCGCAGTTCAACCTGCTCTCCAGCGATTTGCGCAGGGCCTGGGTGGAGATCATCAAGTGGTTTGCCCTGTTCTTCCCCCTGGTGGGCTTAATGGGGGAGGTCACGGTGGCCCTGGTGCTGTGGTACGGGGGCGGGCAGGTGGTACAGCAGGCCATTACCCTGGGCTTGTTGGTGGCTTTCACCGATTATGTGCGCCAGCTCTTCCAGCCCTTGCAAGACCTTTCCGAAAAGTTCAACATCTTCCAGGCCGCCATGGCCTCGGCAGAGCGCATTTTTGGCCTGCTGGATACCAAAGAAGAGGTGGCCGACAAGCCGGGGGCGATACCGGTTGAGCGCTTTAGGGGCCAGATTGACTTCGAGGACGTCTGGTTTGCCTATGGCCGACGGGGCGAGGCCAAACCCGAGGGAACGGGGCCTAGGGAAGAAGGAAAAGAGGTTGAAGACCAGCCAGCCGCCGGCCTCGAGGTGCTCGAGCCCACCACCCCTGAAGAGGGCGAGTGGGACTGGGTGCTGCGGGGGGTGAGCTTCCGGGTGCGGCCTGGCGAGAAGGTGGCCCTGGTGGGGGCCACCGGTGCAGGCAAGACCAGCGTGATCAGCCTGATTGCTCGTTTCTACGACGTACAGCAGGGCGCGGTCAAGATCGATGGCCTGGACGTGCGGGACTACCGGCAGCGCGACCTGCGCCGGGCCATCGGCATCGTGCTGCAGGAGCCCTTCCTGTTTAGCGGCACCATCGCCTCGAACCTACGGCTGGGCGACGAGCGCATTACCTTAGAGCGCATCCAGGAGGTGTGCGCTTTTGTGGGGGCCGACGAGTTTATAAAGCGGCTGCCGCAGGGTTACGAGACCGTCCTGCACGAGCGCGGCGGGGGGCTTTCCACAGGGCAGAAGCAACTGCTGGCCCTGGCCCGGGCCATCCTGCACAACCCCGACATCCTGCTGATTCTGGACGAGGCCACCGCCAACGTGGACTCCGAGACCGAGCAGAAAATTCAGGCCGCGCTCGAGCGGGTGATGGAGGGCCGCACCTCGATTGTGATTGCCCACCGGCTCTCGACCATTCGCCATGTGGATCGGATTCTGGTCTTCCGCAAGGGCAGGCTGCTGGAAGAGGGCAGCCACGACGAGCTACTGAAAAAGGGCGGCTACTATGCCAGGCTCTACGAGCTGCAGTACGTGCATGGCAGCGGGGACTGACCAGGCAGCCCTACAGCGCCTCCAGCGCTTCACGCTGGCGCTCAACGAGGGCCAGCAGGCGCGATAGAAGGGCTTTTTCTGCCAGAATCACCAGGCCTTTTTGCTTCAAGGGCACCAGCACCAGCACCCACTGGGGAAGGGATATCACCGACAGGCGGGCCGGCTGTCCCGAGAGTTCGTTGGCGAGGTTGATCAGGTCGTCGAAAAGCACCTGGGCGCTCCTGGAGGCAAAAGGCAGCCCACCGGCCACCACCTGCCCCCCTTCAACCAGGGCCACAGCCTCCACACCGCGTATCCGGAACTGCCTCAGCGCCTCGGGCTCGGGGGGGGTGGCGGGCTGGGGCGAGGGCGGTGGGCTGGGGGCCTCGAACACGTCCAGCAAGGACTCGAGGTCGGCCCCTTTGAGTTCTTGCAGCACGCTCTGGGCCGCCGCGTACTCCTGGGCTAGCTGCGCCTCGAGGCGCTCGGCTTCCTCCAAAGCCCGCCGCACCTCGAGCAAACCGCTGACCCCCAGGCGGGGCAGGCGCTCAGCCGCCGATTGCAGGAAGTCGCATAAGGGCTTGAGGCGCAGGGCGGTCTCGCCCCCCACCCCTTTGTGCACGCCATAGGCCTCGAGCAAAGCCCCTATACGCGCGCCCAGGTCGGCCCGCAGCGTCTCCTGGGCACGGCGCAAGCGGCCCAGGAGCGTATGAATCTCGCTCAGGTCGGGCAGTTCTCCAGCCTGGAGGTAGGCTCGAGCCTGAACCACTTTAGCCTCGAGCTCCTCACCCCCCAGCCCCTTCATGCTGCGGGCCACCGCTTCGTAGCGTGCGAGTTCCTCGGCGATGGAGGCCCGCCGGGCCGCCACCAGATCGTCGAGGGCCCGCTCCAGCGGGCTGGGATCGGCAAGGCGGCCCTGGGCCAGGGCCTCGCGGTTGGCCTGCAAGGGTTTCTTGAGCTCGATCAGGGATTCTTTGAGAACGCGCTCGAGGTGCTGGATGCGCGCCTCGAGGGCCTCCAGCCGGCCCTGCACCACCCCCCGGGCCCGCTCCACCAGGGCCTGCACCGCCGCTTCAAGCTCGGTCAGACTACCCAATCCCTGCTCGAGCTGCTGCAACAGGCGCTTTTTATCGGCTTCGAGGGGCTCGAGGCTGGGCAAAGCCTGCACGCTGGCCCGCAGGCCCATGCGTTTGAGGCTTTCCTCCTCGCGCTCCCGGGCTAGCTGGGAGAGCAGGTCGGAAAGCTCCTGGCGCAGGGTGCTCAAGGCGGCCTCGGAGATATCCGGGGCGGCCAGGGCCGTCAGGAAAGACTCCACCTGGGGCCGCCCACGGAAGGGCGACAGGGCATGTTCGGCCTCGCTGCGCAAAGTAGCCAGCGCGGCCTCGAGGCGGGCCCGGCGGGCCTGGTTTTCGCGGTTGGCCTTCTCTTCGGCCTCGAGGCTCTCCAGGTTGCGCTCCAGCTCGGCCAGCTCGTGGGGAATCCCGCCGGATTGCAAGGTTTCCAGGGCGACCGTCAGGCGGGCCTGCAGGGGGGCGGTTCGCTCGGAGGGCAGCTCGAGGCGGCCCAGGCGGTCGGCCAGCCACTCATAGCGCACCCGGGCTTCGGTTAAGGCCTCCTGGTGCGCGGTCTTGAGCAGCTCAGCAAAAGCATCCAGACGCTCCCCCAAAGGATTGCCGGCCGCCAGCTCGGCTTCCAGTTCGGCCAGCTCACCGGCCACCTGGGTCTGGTTGAGCACAGCCCCATAGCGCTCTTTGAGCGACTCCAGCCGGCGGGCGTCCTCGGCCAGATCAATCTCGCGGATGCGCGACAACTGCTCGGAGGTCAGGGCCTCAAAGTCGAGGTCGATCACCAGGGCTTCGTCGTCGAAGCCGTCGCTGGCCTCCTCCAGCACCACCGGCGCCTCGATGGTGGGGTCTTTGAGCACCACCTGTGGCTCGGTCGGTACGATTTCCTCGATGGTGTCCAGGGTAATAGCGGCCTCACCGGTGGGGTTTTGCACCACCGAGGACTCGACCAACTTGCGCATATCAGCCGCCAGGGCGCGGGCTCGCTCCACCTCGGCGGCGGCCAGGGTTTCCTGGGCGTGGGCCTCCTGGATAATCCGGATCAGGTTTTCCAGGCGGCGCACCTTGGCCCCACCCACGCTCTGCACTCGAGATAAGCTCATCTCCAGCTCGGCAATATCCCGGGTCTGGCGCAGCAAAGCCGCCTGGAGCTTCTCCTCGAGCTGGGCCAGCACCTCCTGCCCCTCACGCAACAAAGTGCGCGCCGCGGCCGCCTCGGGATCCTGCTTAATCGCGTTGACCAGACCGCGCAGGCGCCCAACCTCGGGCCAGTCCAGGTACAGGCTAAAGCGCTTCAGGCCGGCCTCGAGCTCCGCCAGCACCCCCTGGGCGTGCGCCGACAACCCGCTGGCGGTTTTCTCTCCGCCCAGCCCCAAGGTTTTGAGCAGCTCCTCGATATGGCTGCGGGCTGCACTGGGGCTCATTTTGGCCTGAAGTTCACGGTACACCAGGCGCTTGAGAATAGTCTCGGCCTCGGATGCGTCGAGCTTATCCGGGCTGGTACCCAGCCGGCGAACCCCCTCTTCCAGCACCACCCGGGCCCGATCCCCTAGCACCGGCTCGAGGGATTTACTGAGAGTCTGATACAGCGACAAGCCTTGACCTCCCGTCAAAACCATACGATACCTGTTCTCTGCCCAGTGTATCGTGAATCGTGCTGCTAGGTGGTTCAAACCTACAGCCAGCCAGTCTGTAGGGTGGATTTACATCAAGCCCAGGCATCCCGTCCATACTGAGGCATCCGGCGCAATTCTCCTGGTTAGCGAACCCGCTGACCGGCAGCCGCCTCGACCAGCAAGCGGAAAATACCCCATTGCTCGGGCAGCAGCTCGGGATGCCACTGCACACCGAAGTAGAACGGGTGCCCCTCGAGCACCACCGCTTCCACGATGCCATCGGGCGCAGCCGCCACCGCCCGCAGGCCGGGGGCCAGGTCTTTAATGGCCTGGTGGTGGTAGGAGTTGACCCGAAAACGAGGTTCGAAGAGTTTGTCCAAAGGGCTGGGCCCAACCAGCTCGAGGCCATGCCCCAGCACCGGCGGTTCGGCTTTCTGGCTGTGTTGCACGGTGCGGAAGCCCTGCGCGGGCAGATCCTGGTACAGGCTACCGCCCAGGGCCACGTTCATGACCTGGATACCCCGGCAGATCCCCAGGGTGGGGATGCCGTGTTGGGCCGTATAACGTGCCACAAAGAGCTCGAGGGCGTCGCGCTCGAGGCTCACCTCCCCCAGCTCGGGGATGGGCTCTTCGCCAAACTGGGCCGGATCCACATCCACGCCGCCCGGCAGCAACACGCCATCCAGTTGGCGCAGCAAAGCGGGCAGCCTGTCGCCCGCCTGGGGCGGTAGGATTACAATGCTGGCACCCTGGCTTTCCAGGGCCCGCACATAGGGCTCGAGCAGGCCCCAGATTCTGGTGCGAAAAAGACCTTCTGTGTTGCGCGACTGAGGGGTTACGCCGATGAGCATGTCCCAATCCTACACCGCCTTGCGGCCTGAGTTTAAAGAGGCCCTGCTTAAAGCCGCCTCTCAGTTTGAGACGCCTTTTTACGCCTACGACTGGCCCGCCATCCTGGAGCGCCTCGAGCGCCTGCAAAAAGCCTTTCCGCAGGCCGAGCTGTTCTACGCCATCAAAGCCAACCCCCGCCTGGGCCTCCTCAAGCGCTTTCTGGAACGGGGCGTCTTTGTGGAGGCGGTCAGCCTGGGGGAGGTGTACCGGGCCTACAGGGCCGGTTTCCGCCGCAACGAGGTCTTGCTGAATGGGCCGGTCAAAACGCCGGCCATGCTGGAAGAGCTGAACCGCATTGGCCTTCCGATGCTGGGCCTCGACTCGCTGGCCGACCTCGAGCGGGCCTCGAGGGTGCTGCCCAGGGCCCGCGTCCTCTTGCGGGTCAACCCCGACCTGCCCATCGTCACCCACGACCACCTGGCTACCGGGCGTGGCCAGAGCAAGTTTGGCATCCTGCCCGAGGAGGTGGGGCCGGCCCTGGAACTGGCCCGCCGGGGGCGGCTCGAGGTGCTGGGCCTGCACATCCACCTGGGCTCGGCCCTGGAACACCCCGAAGACTACCAGGCGGGCTACCGGGTGATGGACGAGCTGTACCGCACCCACGGCCCCTTCCAGGTCATGAACCTGGGCGGGGGCTTTGGGCTGGGCCTCGACCTGGATGCGTTGGGGGCACAGGCGGCTGCCCTGGCCCACAAACACGGCGCAGAGCTGTGGCTCGAGCCGGGCCGCTACCTGGTCGCAGAGGCCGGGGTGCTGGTTACGCGCTGCTGGGGCACCAAGCGCACCCGGCGCAACTACCTGCTGATAGATGCCGGTATGAGCCAGCTGATCCGGCCTATGCTCTATGGCGCAGTACACCCGGTGGAGCCGCTGTACCACAACCCCCGTCAAGCCACCTACGACCTGGCCGGCCCTGCCTGCGAGTCGGGCGATGTGCTGGCCCGCGACGTCACCCTGCCCGAACCCAGGGAAGGCGACCTGCTGGCCATACTGCAAGGCGGGGCCTACGCCAGCAGCATGAGCAGCAACTACCTCGACACCCCCCGCCCCCTCGAGCTCCTGTGGACGGGCCAGGGCTGGGAGGTGCTCCGCCGGCGGCAAAGCTGGGAATCCCTGCTGGAAGACGAGCTATAGCCTGTCGGGCAGGGGGCCCTTCAGCCGGTGGTTCGGCTCAGCACCCGGTAGGCCAGCACCAGGCCGATGCCCACTGCCAGCGCGCCCGCAAAGAAAGGAGCACCGGGAAGCTCCAACCCCACCCCAACCCCGCTGAACCGGCTGAAAAGGTGGGTTCCCACCACCGGGCCCACCACCCCCATCAGGCTGTTGAGGGTCGAGAGCGCCCCCTGAACCGTGCCTTGCTCCTCATCGCAGACATTTTGGCTGATAAAGGACTGAAGCGCTGGCTCATCAACCGCCCCGAGCGAGGACACCGCCAGCACCACCAGCAGTATCCACGGAGCGCTAGCCAGCCCGTACGCTACAAAACTCGCCAGGCTCACGCTCAAGCCCAGCAAAATAACCCGTCGCTCACCCAGCCTGGGAACCAGCCAGGGCACCACCAAGACCTGCCCGACCACCGTGGTCAGCCCGTAAAGGGCCAGCGTAAAGCCGTTCTCGGTAACGCCAAAACCGTAGCGGTAGGTGCAGTAGGGAATCCATACGGCTACAAGTATGCTAAGGGCGAATCCGTTGAACATGGCCGCCCAGGCCAGCGAACGCACCAGCGGATAGCGAAGCAGGGCCGCCAGCGCACTGAAAGGATTGGCCTCGAGCCAGCGCACCGCGCGACGGTGTTCTGCCCGAAGCGATTCTCTAAGCCCAAACAGGGCAATCAGAAAAGTCAGGGCCGAGAGCCCCGCCACAATCCAGAAAGGAGCCCGCAAGCCCAGGTTCCCCACCAGGCCGCCCAAGGCCGGGCCGGCCACGAAACCGATGCCAGCGATGGCCCCGATCCAACCAAAGTTTCTGGCTCGTTGATCGGGCGGAGAAACATCCACCAGATAGGCGTTGATGACCACCATGTTGGCGCTGGTGGCCCCAGCAATGATTCGACCCAGAAAATACAGCTCGAGGCTGGTCGCCAGTGCTGTCACCAGATTGCCCACCATCGCCCCCACCATGGAAAGCAGCAGCATCGGCCTGCGCCCGTAGCGATCGGACAGCACACCCCATACCGGTGCAAAAAACAAGGTGAGGGCTGCGTAAATCGCCAGCGACCAGCCATACAGGCTGGCCGCCTGTTGGGGGCTTCCCCCGCTGATGGTTTCCAACAGGTCTGGAATCACCGGATAAACCAGGCTTTCCCCTGCAATATCTACAAACAAAATCACCAAAACCAAGATCAGACCGCTACGTTCCACGGCTCGAGGTTAATCCAAATGATTTGCTATGTCAAACCATTTGCTTTATCAAAATATCAACAGAAGTGAAATAGACCCGACCTGGCGTTAGACTGCTGCTGTGGATTCTCTGCGAAGGGAACTGGCGGTAAGGCTATGGCGGCTGAGTGAATCGGCCTACGCTAACTGGACGGCTCAGATGATCGGAATCGCCCAGCACTATGGGCTCACGGTGAGCGAACTCAATACAATTTACGAGTTAAACGAAAACAGCTCCCTTAACGTCACGGAGATCGCCCAACGGGTGGGGCTTTCCAAGGCCGCCGCCAGCCAGATGATCGAGCGATTGGTACGTCAGGGGCTGCTTGAGCGCAGCGAAAACCCCGTAAACCGCCGCGAGAAGCGTATCCGTCTAACCCCCGCGGCCCAGGCCGTCAAGCGCCAGGTCGACGAGGCCATTCTCGAGAGAATGGCGGCGGCACTCGCAACGGTACCTGAGGCCAAGATTGAGCAGTTGAGCCGGGCTTTGCAAGAAGTGTTGGAAGAACTCGAGGCCCGGTCGGGGTAGCCTGGGCTCACAGTGCTCGTAAGGTCAGGTGTGGTGTATACACACCGCACAAAAAGAGCAAAAGGCATATGGTATTAGATGTGTGGAAACCGAGCAGGCCGGAGCCCGCCTTGGGGAGTGTGGTTGCTTTGAGTCAAGAAAGGGTTGCTAGCGCAGGATGGTGGGGTGTTTGCGCAGGGTGCAAACCCCTGGCTGGCGTATTTTAGGAGAGGTCATGTTGCGCACCCTGGGGAAGTTAGCCCTCGAGCACAATCCACCAAACCAGCGGAGCCCTTTGCAAAAGAAACCCCTGCTGCTGATGGCCTATCTACGCCTGGAGGGGCCCCGGTCGCGCCGCCACCTGGCCGAGCTATTCTGGCCGGGGGCCAGCGATGGCCTGAACAGCTTATCGGTTGCCTTAAGCCGGCTGCGCTCGGCGGGTCTGCTGGTAACGGGTGAGGAGATCCTCAGCACCGAGGTGGCTTGCGACGCGGTGGAATTGCAAAAAGCCCTGGCCCAGGGGAAGCTGGACGAGGCCCGCCAGCTCTATAAAGGCCGCTTTTTGGAAGGCGCGGACGACGGGCTTTCACCTGAGCTCGAGGAGTGGGTCTGGAACAAACGCGAGGCCCTGGTTCTAGCCCTCTGGCAGGCGCACCAACGGCAGGCCGAGGCACTGGCCGGCCTGGGCTGGCTGGAAGAGGCAGAGGCTTTATTACAAACCGCCCTCGAGCTGCCCGGGGTGCTCGAGGTGGTAGATGAGAGACCCCAGCTAAGGCCATTTCCTCCCGAGGTGCAGCGGGCTTTTTTTGCAGTGCAGTGGGTGGGCCTGAGCAAGGCCATAGAACTCCTGAGCATACCGGTAGAAGCGCTGGACTTTCTAATTAACGAAGGGCTTCTGGACGCCCAGGGGCGGCCTTTGGTAGAGGTACCCCCCAATCTACAGGCCCGCAAGGTGGCCCTCGAGCTGGCCCGCCTGCTTCCTTTGGGCGAGGCTGCACCTTTATATAAAGCATCCCGTGCACACTGGGAGGAAACCGACCATACCAGGGGCCGCCTGGCGCTGCTTCGCCTGGCCCGCAGCCTGGTAGATGAGCGTCCACAGGAAGCGCTTTCTTTGCTGAGCGATCTGGCCGCCGACGCGGAGCTGCTTTTCCTGCGGGCTCGAGCCCTGGAGCGGCTGGGACGCTACCGCGAAGCCCTGGAACTTCTGGACGAACTGCCACCCAGCCCGGATCGCAGCGCCCTGCGCGGGGGCGTGCTGCTGCGGCTGGGACACCTGGCCGAGGCCCGGGCCGAGGCCGAGGCCGCCGCAGGGGGTGGCCTGTTTGCCCAGGCCGAGGGGCTCAACCTGCAGGGGATGATGCTTTTGAGCCAGGGCCGCTTCCAGGAGGCCGCTGAAGCCTTTAGCCGAGCAGCCGTGCGCTTCCTGATGGCTGGGGAGGAGGTGCGCCACCTGGGGGCCCTGAGCAACCGGGCGGTGGCACTGGCCGAGCTGGGCCAGGGAGAAGAGGCCTTTGCCGAGGTTCTGGCAGCCATTGGGGGGCGGGAAAGTTTACGGGCACGGGTTTATCTCAACCTAGGGGTGGTACGGGAACGCCAGGGGCGGCTCGAGGAGGCCGAGCAGCTCTACCGCGAGTCACTCGCCCTGGCCCAGGGCAACCTCGAGGCCATGGGGCGGGCCTGGAACAACCTGGGGGCCCTCTACCACCGCCAGGGCAAAGCCGCCGAAGCCAGGACTGCCTACCAGGAAGCCCTGCGGCTGGCCCGAGCAGGCCAGGAGTGGGTGCTGACTGCAGCAGTGCTGGCCAACCTGGCCGAGCTTACCGGTGAACGGGCCAGCCTGGAGGAGGCCATTTCGCTGCTGGAGGAAGCCCGCTACACCGTACTGGCCGAGCGTTACCGGAACCGGCTGGCCGAATTCAGACCTAGTTAAGACCCCCTTTGCTAACCTGGCGCTGCCTGCGGCAGGGCAGGGCTTGCTTACCCGAAACCATAGCACAGTCCTGTATCCCATCGGTAAATATTCCCTGGCTCCTGCCGTGGGCATCTACCCTACACGCAACGTGGAAAGGAGGCAAGGTAAATGCTCATGCAAAAAGCCATAGGTCGGTTTTCGCTAGGTTTTTTGGCTGCTCTACTGGCCGCTTGCGGTGGAGGCACCCCTCCACCACCCAGCAGCATCACCCTCACCGTGGAAGACCCCCTGGGCAGCTTCAACGCTGCCGCCTACCAGGTGGGCTCGGGGAGCTGGCAGACTCTCAACATGACCGGCAGCACCACCAAAACCGCCACCTTCAGCCTGAACGGGCAGAGCAAGTACGGCGTGGCGGTGCTCTGCAGCAGTCTGGTGGTCAAGGTTATCCAGGCCACGGCGAGCGAACTCCCCAACCCCAAGCTGGAATGCAGCAGTAGCAGCAGCACGCCTGCCACCGTCACCTTCACCGTAAACGTGAACATCGATGCAAGTCTACTGGCGAGCGGGGACAACGTATGCGTGAACGGATTCAACTGCCAGCCTGCAAATAGCAGCGTGGCCATCACAGCCAACCTCGAGCCCGGCACCCGGGATCTTTTGATTGTGCTGGCCGATAGTAGCAATATGGTCAAGGTAGCCAAGGTGGTCAAGGGCGTGAACGTGAGCGCGGGCGGCAGCACCAACGTCAACCTGGCATCTGCCGACCAGCAGAACCCCGTCAGCTTTACCCTGCCCACCCCACCTTCGGGCTATAGCAGCTTCCCCGCTGCCCTGATCTTTTATGCAAGCGCCAGCAACACGGGCGGGGGTGGGGTGAACGCCTCTCCCACCAGCTACCGGCCGGTGAGCGGGTCTGGCGGTGGGGATCGCTACACAGCCATTCTTATAGCCACAGCGTCCTATGCCGAGCTGCAAAGCTTCCAATTTTTCACCGGCACCCCCAGCCTGGCCTTCCCCGCGCCGTGGAACGCCGGAAGCCTCGGCGTGAACCAGACGGCCCACCCCAGCATCAGCGGCCTCTCACGAAGCGACAGCGACCTGCGGGGTTACCAGATATATCTCCAGCTAACCGCACAACTCTACTACACCGCCATCATCGGCAAAAGCTGGCTGGGAAGTGCAACAACCTACACCCTGCCCGACCTTTCGGCCCCCAGTCTGCTGGGCTATACCGCACCGTCCTCGGGCAGCGGTACTTTTGAGGTAACGGCCTTGCTAAGCAACAAACCCATTCTGGCGGCAGATAACAGCGCCCTGCTCTCCTTTGCAGCCGGGGATTATCTGCGGTCGGCCCGGGCCTTTACCAGTAGCTACACCGTGGGTGGCGGTAACATCAACCTGCCCTAGCCATGCCCACCTGGATCCTGGATCTGAGCGGGTGCAGCATTTTATACAGCGATGGGATGTTTTATGCGTCAATGGCTCTATCTTCTGGTGCTGCTGGTTCCAGCCTGCACATCCACACCACCCAGCCTGAGCCTCTCCCCCAGCCGGGCCGCGCTGGGGGAGGAGGTGGAAGCCCAGCTAAGAGGGATGAGCGCGGAGGGGGTGCGGGTGTTTGTGGGCGAGACCGAGGCAGCGGTCACCCTTCGTGAGTCCACCACCCTGCGCTTCCGGGTACCCACCAACCTTTCTGGCGGCCCCAAAGAGGTACGGGTGGTGCGGGGGGCGCAGGAGGCCCGCGCCACCCTGGGGGTGCTGGGCCAGGTTGCCCCCGACCGCATCCTGCTGCGGCTGCCCCTGGGCCAGACCCCCCGCCTGCCTGCAAACCTTACCCTGCTCCAAAAGGATGAACTCCAGGACTGCGGCTTTGCCCTGGCCGAGCTGGGCTACAGCGGCGATACCCTGGGCAGGGCCCTGGAGGAATTGGAAGCCCAGGATCCGAGCTACAAAGCCGATCCCGAGAGCCTGTGGAGCCTGAGTAGTTGGGGTGCCGAGGCTGTGGGCGCTCCGCTGGCCCACAACCGGGGGGTGCAAGGCCGTGGGGTGCGGGTGGCGGTGCTGGACACCGGGGTGGACGGGGCCATCCCCCAGCTCCCCGGCTACGACTTTGTAGAGAACGACACCACGCCGCAGGATGCCTTCCCCGGTGGTCATGGCACGGGTGCAGCCGGGCTGGTGCGGGAGATCGCCCCTGGAGCGGAGATTATACCGGTGCGGGTCTGCGATGAGGGGGGCACCTGTCGGGCCAGCCGGGTGGTGCGGGGGGTGTGCTGGGTGGTGCAGAACCGCCAGGGCCCCACCGTGCTGAACCTGAGCCTGGGGGGCGATACCCCGGTGGAGGCCCTGAAGCTGGCCTTGCAGGCTGCTTTAGCCAAGGGAATTCCGGTGGCGGCTGCCGCGGGAAACCAGGGCAACCAGGGCAGCCCCGCCCACTACCCGGCGGCTTTCGACCTGCCGGGGCTGGTGGCGGTGGGGGCGCTGGATAAAGACCTCAGCCCCGCCTCTTACAGCACCCGTGGGGCCTATGTGGATCTGGCGGCACCGGGCACAGCCCTCGAGTGCGTGACCCCAGGCGGGGGGCTGGGAAGCTGCACCGGCACCTCCTTTGCCACCCCCATCGTGGCCGGGGCCATGGCGCTGTGGCTCTCCACCGACCCAAACCTCTCTCCTGCCCAGCTTCAGCAGAACCTCGAGCAGCACGCCAGATCCCTGCCCTACCCACCCCAGGAGGTGGGCAAGGGGATGGTGGATCTTTCCCAAAAGCCCTGAGCGAAGCCCTTCTGCCCCGGGAGCCTCGAGGCTCCCGGGATGCTTTTTTGCGGCGGGGAGTTCATGGCCGGTTCAGGCTTGGTTAAGAGGGGGGCCGCTACATTCGGGCTCGAGGCTTCACCCCATAGCCTCAAAAGAAAGGAGCCCATATGGTAAAACAGGCTACGCTTTTTCTATTCCTCCTGGCGCTGCTGCTGGCAGGTTGCGGTACCGGCCCGGCGGGAACCGCCCCGCTGCAGCAGCTTGTGCAGGCCGAAGACCAGTCCCTGCAACAGGCCGAAGCCGCCCTCGACGCGGCTATAAGCGCATTTAGCGACGTGCTGCCCGCTTCCACAAGGGTGCAGGCCACCAGCGAACCCCGCCCCATCACCTCCTTTTGCTGCATTGACGTGGATAGCGACGGCTTGATGATCGGGGGCCCCTGGCGCCCACCCTTCCCCTGGCCGGTACCCAATGGGCCGCGGGATCTGGTCGACAAACCCCTTTTTGTGGTCATCAAGACAAAATCCAGCCCACGGCACACGGCCTATATGGGCTACCTGCGCCAGGGCAGGAACGGCTATGAGGTGGAGTGGTACGGGGCGCGGGGCGCTGCTACCGTGAGAACCCCGGCCACCGCAACGGATCGGGCGCCCACCCCAGAGGAGATAGCCCGACGCATTAAGGTCACCCTCTTCTCCAAGAAAACCACCACCTACCCGGACGGCACCCAGACCACCGAAGTCGATATTCTGCGCATTGACTATGAAGGCCGGGTGGTACACATTGTCGCTCCGCTGCCCGATGGTCTGGAAGGTCGGGTTATTGAGGCCAGTTTGACGGCGCTGCCTCAGCTCAGCAACACGCTTCGGGACATCTGCTGTGGCCGCCCCAAGCCCTTCCCAGCGTCCTGGCCCCCCTCCTGGCTGCTGCGCAACGATTTCTCGCTGGCCCTCATCCCCTACGACAACCCCCGGCTGCGCGAAGCCCGCACCATCGAGGAACTGATTGGCCAGAACCTGGGCATGGTTTATCTCCGCAAAAAGCCGGTGTTGCCTGGAACCACCACCGATTGCGGGCCCAACAGGGTCTGGTGCCCGCCTGACCAGGATCCGCTCTACAACCTGCGGCTGGTAGAAGGGGAACAGGGGCTTGCGCTGCAGCTAACGAAGCTGGGCGATCCCGGTCAGGTTATCGCCACACTGCCGGCCAGCGTTTCACTGGATGAAAACACCGGTCCAGGCATCGATATCGAAGACCGCATTGGGCCGGACAACCTGGAAATCAAAATTACCGTTGCCTTCGAAAAAATGAAATTCACGGTAACGGTAGAGGTGAAGCCATAGTGCAGGCTTAAAGCAAAAGCCCTTCAGCCTCCCCACGGCCCGGGCCGTGGGGAAATTAATCCTGAGCGAGATCCCCACCGGATTCAGCGGACAGTAACGCAGCATTAACAGCCTGCAAATCCCAGCAAAAGGCCCACCCTCAGCCAGTGGGCCTTTCTTGTGGTTTGAGTACGATTCAAATATCGGTTTTTGAACAGGGCTTATTACAGCGAGATCATACTTCGAAACTAACCGGCCCTGCCCCCTGATACAGCCGCACCAACCCATATCTAGCGCTTCACCGCATCACCAGCCGGCTCACCTTGCTATGCAAAGCTGTGGCGGTTATGCATAATCCGCACCGCGTAGTCGTAGGTGAAGTAGCTGTAAGCCCAGTTGGAGAGCACCATCATACGGTTGCGGGAACCAATCAAGTAGTAAAGGTGCACCGCCAGCCAGGCCCCCCAGGCCAGGAAGCCGCGCATCTTCAGGCGGCCGATCTCGGCGATGGCGTGGCTGCGCCCCAGGGTAGCCATGCTGCCTTTTTCCTTGTATTTGAAAGGTCGTTTCTCCTGACCATGCAGCTCACGCAGGATATTGCGGGCAGCCAGCGCCCCCTGCTGCATCGCCACAGGGGCCACCTGGGGATGGGGGCGGCCATCCCGGTATTCCAGATAATTCAAGTCTCCCACCACATAAATCGAGGGGTAATCGGGCACATAAAGCTCCGGGGCGGTGGCTATGCGGTTCCCTCGAGCCGGGGTTAGCCCAGGCAGCACCTGCCCCGTCACCCCAGCGCTCCAGAGCACGGTAAAGCAGGGCAGGTTAAGGCCGCTTCGTAGCCGGACGGCATCGGGGGTCACTTCCACCACCTGCTCGCCCAGCATCAGCTCCACCCCCAGCTTTTCCAGAAAGCGCTGTGCGTACTGGGCCGACGAAGGCGCAAAAGCCTCCAGCAGGCGGGGGCCGGCCTCGATCAGCACAACCCGAAACTCCGACAGGTCGAGGTCGGGGTAGTCCCTCGAGACCACGTGGCGGCGCAGTTCCCCCAGCGCCCCCGCCAGCTCCACCCCAGTGGGCCCACCCCCCACCACCACAAAGGTCAGTAGCGCCTTGCGCCGTGCGGGGTCGGGGGTGCGCACCGCCTCCTCGCAGGCCGAGAGAATCCGATCGCGGATTTTCATGGCATCATCGAGGTTCTTAAGACCGTAGCCATACCGGGCCACGCCCGGCAGGCCAAAGTCGTTGGTACGGGCCCCGGTGCCCACAATCAGATAGTCGTAGGCAATGGGACGGCCCTCCACCCACAAAACCCTGGCCCGGGGATCCACCCCCTCGGCTGAGCCCAGTAAAAAGCGGGCATTCCTGTGCTTGCGGAGGAAAGCGCGTATGGGAAAAGCAATCTGGGGGGCCTCGAGGCCAGCGGTGGCTACCTGGTACAAGAGCGGCTGGAACAGATGATAGTTGTTGCGGTCGACCAACGTAACCCGCACCCCCGGTTCGCGGGAAAGTTCGCGCACCGCATGTAAACCAGCAAAGCCAGCCCCCAGCACCACCACGTGTTTGTTCGCCATCCAATGCCTCCCAGGGAACTCCGCCTCAACCTGCTGAGGACTTTTGTCCCTATTCGATTGTACTTCTTTTCACAAGTGGTTCAGGGGTTTCAGTCACCATCCAGTACCAGAGGTCATCCGGTCGGGAATAACCCGCCCCACCGGAACTGCTTTATCCCAACGCAAACCTCAGCGCGCTGCCTCAGCTTTGCGCTGGGCCTCCTCCAGGGCCTGGCGGGCCGGCACGTTGCCCTTGAGGGCTTTTTCCAGGGCTTCTTCTAGGAAATTACGCCACACTGCAAATTGCGGCACTCGAGGGCGCGGCTGGGCCACCGCAACCTGCTCGAAGGCCACCTTGCGGTAGGGGTTTTCACGGTAGAAGGCTTCCAGCAGCGGCGTGGCCGATTTGCGCAGGGGCACGTAGTAGCTGGCCTCCACCCAGGTTTTGATGTTTTGCGGCTCCATCAGGAAGCGCCAGAACTCGAAGGCCCCGCGCTGCTGCTCGGCGCTGGCCCCGCGCAGCACCACCAGTTGCGCCCCGCCCAGCGGCACTTTTCCGTTGGGCTCGCGTGGGATGGGGGCCACCCCCAGCTTGAAGGCAAAGGAAGCATTCTCGGCGGCCGGCCAGTTGGCGATCGAGGCCATCACCATCATGCCCTTGGTGCGGATGAAATCGGTCTGGGCAAAGAAGCTCTCCGAGAGGTTGCGCACGCTGGTACTGCCCTCGCGCCCCAGGCGTTGTAGGAACTCGAGCGCCTCCACCACCTCCCTCGAGGTAAAGTTGGGCCGTCCGTCGGCTGTCACCAGGTTGCCGCCCCGGCTGGTCACCTGGGCCTCGAAGGTCCAGGACTCCGAAAGGGCAATAAAACCCTTGGAGGTGCGGCTGGTCAGGCCCCTGGCCGCCTGTTCAAACTCCCGCCAGTTGGTGGGCACTTTGAGCCCTTTGGCCCGCAGTTGGTTTTCGTTGAAGAAAAGCACCGGGGTGGAGGTATTGAAGGGCAGCCCATAGCGACGGTTGTTGATCAGACCGTAGTCCCAGGCCGCCTCGAACAGATCATCGGTAAAGGCTTTGGGCAGGGTACTGGTCAGCTCGTCCAGCGGCAGCACCACCCCTTCGGCCACCAGGCGCGGGAAAAGCAGTATCTCGGCCTGGAACAGCACCGGCGCACCACCGGCCCGCAGCGCCGCCAGCAGGCGGGTCTCCCCTTCGCGGTAATCGCCAATCAGGCGTGGGGTGACCCGGTAGTTGCGCTGCGAAGCATTAAACGCATTAGCAAACTGGGCGATCACCCGCTCGGCGGGGCCATCCATGCTATGCCAAAACGAGATCTCGGTCTGGGCCGAGGCCATTCCAACCAGTAAGATCAACGAAGCCAGCCATCGCCTCACGTCTTCCTCCTAAGGTTTCACCCTATTCTATGCTCGTAGCCAGATTGTCAAGGCACCTACAAACGCAGGGTGCGGTGCGGGTCACCCGTAACAGCAAAAGCCGCCCAGAAATAGGGGTTGGGGAAGGCTGCACGCATGGCGAGCTGGGCCTCACGCAGCGCCGTGGCAATGGGTTTGCCCGCCCGTAGATGGGTGTAGAGGGCGATCATAAACTGGGCCGTGGCATCGTCGCGCACCGGCCACAGGCTGGTAATTAAGCTGGTAGCACCGGCGCATAAAAAGCCCCGTGCCAGGCCCACCAGCTCGTCACCACCGACCTGTTTCGCCAGCCCCGTCTCGCAAGCCGAGAGCACCACCAGTTCGGCCTTCAGGTGCAGGCCGTACAGGTCGCGGGCCGCCAGCCAGCCATCGGCCAGGCGCAGGCCCGAGAACATGGGGTTATCGGGGCGGAAAGCCCCGTGGGTCGCGATGTGGAGAACCCCGGCCTGGGGTGCAGCCGTAAAGAAATTCTCCAGGGTGGCCCTTTCTCCCATAAAGATATGGGCGTTCTGGAAGATTCGGCCGATCTGTTCGACCTCTTCAAGGGTCTGGGGAATGTGCTCGAGGGAAACGCCAAAAGCCACCAGCGGAGCGGCCTCGAGGCGCTTGCGCTTACGGCACAAAGCGTACACAGCCGCACTGGGCGTAAAGGAGACTTCCGCACGATCCAGCAGGTAGCGCTCACCATCAAACAAAGCCGCGAACGGCACGGCGTGCAGCACCCCATGGGGAACAACAACGAGGGGTTGGCCGGAGAAGCGTAGCGGCAAGGGTTCGATGAGCAGACGATACAGGGCCTGGAGCTGCTCATCCACCAGGCGCTTGAGGGTCTCCTCACCGTAAATTTTGAGCATGATGCCACCCTGAGCCACACGGCTCAGGAAGAACTCGAGCTGCTCGACATGCCGCTGAACCTGCTCCAAAGAGCCCAGGTTGCGCACCACTTCCACGCGGGTTCCTTCTATCAAAAAAGCCACAAGCCCACGGCGCGTGTGGTAGTACTCCAGCAGAACCGCGCCGGGTTGGATGGCCTGTTGCACATCGGAGAGGCGCCGGTTCTGGGCCTGTTCGATGATGGCTGTATCGGGCTGCAGGCGCTCAATCTCGCGGACGAGCCGCGTGACCCGCTGCTCGAGGGCTGCCAATTGCTCCCGGTGGTGGCCGCGGGTTCCCTGTCCCTGCATCTCCAGGGCCACCAGGTGTTGGTTCAGCTCGCGGCGCACCCCGGCCAGCTCCTGCCGTAAGCGCCCCACTTCAGGGTCGGTGCGGCCTTGAGGCGGCCCGCCCCGCTGGGCCAGCCGGTCTACCAGGGCCCGCGACCTGGCCCGCTCGGCGTACTCAAAGGCCTCGTGCAGCCGTTGCTTATCCAGCAGCAAGTCGACCAGGTCGCCGTAAACCTCGAGCTTATCCCCCAGGTAGGCCAGCTTAAACTCGTCAACCCCGAGGTGAACCCACACCTTCTCGAGGCGCTCGATGGCCCGCTTAAAGTGTAGTTCAGCAGCATGTGTACGGTTTTCCAGCAGGGTCGTCTGGCCCCGCAGGCGCTCAATGCGAACGATGAGGTCGGGCCTCCCCAGCCCCAGCGCCAACGAAGCCGCTTCTTCCAGAAGCCGCCTGGCTTTGGAATGGTGGCCCTGGTACAACAAAGCCTCGGCCATCACGCTGAGGCCCAGGGCTCTGGCCGAGGGCAGCCCGCTTAGTACCTCGAGGGCCTGCTCCACCTGCACGACCGCCTGCCCGTTACGCCCCGACTGCACATACAAAGAGGCCAGCAAAACCTCCACCCGTGCGGCCTGGACAGCGTTGTCCAGCGCCAACCAGCCCGACCGCGCACGCTCGAGGGTCTGATGGGCCTCCTCGAGCCGGCCCTGCTTGGCCTGGGCGCTGCCCAGGGTGACGAGGGCTTCGGCCAGCTCCATCCGCATGCCCCGCTCGGCAAAAAACCCCACCAACTCCTGGGAAAACTGGATGGCCTCGGGCAAAAGGTTGAGGTCGAGGTAAAGGCGGGCTTCCTCGAGCCGGGCCAGGGCCGCATTGGGGCCGTCCTCGAGCCTGTCATATATCCCTCGAACCCGGCTCAACAGCTCGAGGGCCCGGCCCAGGCGGCCCTGCTTGCGGTGGAGCAGGGCAAGGTTAACACTGCAGCCGATAAAGTCTTCGAGCTGGTTGTGGGCCCTGCAAATTTTCAGGGCCCGCTGGCAGTGGCGCATGGCTTCGTGATAGCGATCCTGGGCTTCGTAAACCAGGGCCAGGTTCCCATGGGCCCTGCCCTGGCCCACCCTATCCCCCAGGCGCTCGAGCTGCTCCAATGCAGACCCAAGCACCGCCTCGGCCTCGTGCACGCGCCCCCATCGCCGGTGGATGGCGCCGATGTGGATATCAACCAGCGCCGCCTCGCGCCACAAACCCAACCCCACACACAGCGCGCGGGTCTGCTCGGCCAAGGCCCAGGCCCGCGCCATCTCGCCGGTTGTAGCCAGGGCTTGTATTTGCTGCATACCCACACGCACCGCCCCCTCCGTGCAGCCCAAACCCTCCAGACCCCGACGGGCTTCCTCATAGAAGGGCAGGGCCTCGGCGCAGCGGCCGCGCGCCGTCAGCCCCAGCGCATAGGCCGCCGCTTCCAGCGCCCGCTCCCCGGCGGCGTCCGCACCCACTTCCGCTTTTAGGCGCTCAATCAGGCCGTTTGCTTCGGCCTCATGGGCCGCTCGCCTGCGGACTGGGGCGGACTCGTCCATCAGGCAGCGGAGCAGCTCGTTACGGTTCATGAATCTACGGAAGAATGGGTTTGGATTGCACAAACAGCACCGGCCACGCTGGATCGTATATTCGTTGCAATTCAGAGCCTGCGATCAGGCCGCCGACTCGCTATTTAGCCACACCCGCAAAGAGTATAAAGCCTCTACCACTGCAGGATCAAAGCGCTGGTGGGCCAGGGCCGCAATTTCCTCTAAAGCTTCTTCTACGCTGCAAGCAGCCCGGCCTTCCACCGCCTGGATAGCGGAGGTGTAGTGCTGAGCCACCTGTAACACATGCACCACCCGGGGAGCGGGTTCGCGCAACCAATTCTGGGATTGCCGGGCTTCTTCCCAGGGGGTTGGCAGGCGCATCAGCACCCGCGCGGCTTCGTACAAAAGGTTTTCGGGGATTGGCACATCCTGCGAGGGCTTAATACGACCCAGGGCCAGCTCGAGCAGGTAGCAACTGGCCTGCAACACTTGCTGTTCCTCCGGGGCCATCTGTAAAACCTGGGCCAGCCGGGCCGCCAGCCGACACAAGGGGGTCTCGAGCTGCAACCTCCACTGGGTCGGGTCGTCCGAGGGCGCGAACAGCGGGGTGCGGCCTTTGCGCCGCGCCTTATCCTGATACATCCGGTCGTCGGCCAGCCGCCACAGGCTCTGGGCATCGGCGGCCTCGCTCGGGTAGGTGGCATAGCCGAGGCTCACCCTCAGGTGGGCGCTATCGGAGACCCGAATATCTTCCAGTAAAGCCCGGTAGCGCTCAGCCACGCGCTGTGGATTCAGGGTGCTCGAGCCCTCGATAATCAGCGCGAACTCATCCCCACCCAGGCGGTAGGCCCGGTCACCGGCCCGGGCCCGGGCGCGCAGCACCCCCCCTAAGCGCACCAGCAGGTGGTCGGCGTGCACGTGACCATAGGTGTCGTTGATGACCTTAAAATCGTCTAAATCGAGCATCATCAACACCACCATCCGGCCGTTGATGCGGACGGCCAGCCTGTCCAGATCCCGCTCAAAGGCCCGGCGGTTGCCCAGCCCGGTCAGGGGATCGGTGTAAGCCGCCCAGGCCAGCTCACGCCGCAAAGCCCGCTCAACCAGCACCACCCCAATGGCCGCGGCCATATCGCCCAGGAGGGCTTGGGTCTGGGTGCTGGGCAGCCAGTGCCGCTGGGTGCTGAACAGCAGCAGCGCACTGGTTGCGTTGCTCTGACGCAGAATCGGGAGAATAAACAGGCTGCGCAACCCAGCCTCGACCAGCTCTGGGCGCTGGCCCGGGTACAGGTCGTAGCGCGGAACACCCACCTGCTGGCCGCTGCGCAGGCGCTGCCCCATCGGACGGGTGATGGCCGCCTCCACCGGCAATCCAGCCCCCCAGCCGGCCTGCGCAATGGTGCGGATGGCGTGTCCTTCAAAGGTGAGCAGCCGGGCACCATCGGCCCCGGAAAGCCGGGTGGCTTCCTCGAGGGCGTCCTGCAGCACCACCTCCAGCGGCTGCTCGCTGGAGGCTTGCAGCAAGGCGTTGATGGCCGACAACCACAGGGACTGCCGCTCTGCCTGTTCGCGCACGTACACCTCGTGCAGGATGGGTGCGATGCTCGAGACAAACCGCCCGACCCAGCCCACCGCGGCCGGATCTAGCTGCTGGGCTGTGGCATGGAGGTGCAGCACGGCCCAAACCTTCTGCTCCACCGCCAGGGGCAGGGTTAGGTTGGCCGGGGCTTCCTGCACCTCGAGCACGGCCTGGGCGGGCTGCACCCCGAGCAACTGGGCCAGGAGGTGGGGCCGGCCATCCACCTGCACCACCCCCCCCAGCCAGCCTTCGGGTGGGCCCAGGTAGACCGATCGGAGCAAGGACTCCGACACCTCCTCCAACCCCTCGAGCACAGCCTCAGGCACCCCTCGAGCCGCCCCCAGATTGAAGTGATTGGGGCCGGTACGCACCCAGAACAGGGCCTGCGTCACCCCGGGCAGCTCATCCTGCAGCTCGCTCAGGATTTGCTCGAGGGCAGAGGATAGATCCCCCTTCAGCAAACGCTCGATCAGGGAGGCCGGTACCACTGGGGGTTGGGTTTTCGCCTGCGCGGGGGCTCGAGACAGGCGCAATTGGCGGGGAGGGCGTCCTTCAGACATGGCGGCAACCCTTCAAGCAGCAAAACGAGCGCACAGCCTGGCGGAGGCGGCATGGTATACCAATCTTCTCAGAACGCACCCCAATCCGACCAGAAACTCCAAGCAAAAACATACCAAACCTCCAGATATCGGCGCAAACTCAGCAAGCTCTCAGATTCAAGCGGGTTCACCCACGCTTATACAACCCGCTCGCATCCACTGCCAAATAGCCTCCTGACAAACAGGAATGTATTTCATACCTCTCCTTCCGTAAAAACCACCGACGATTTCCAGAATCCAGGATAAAACCCCCCCTGGGGCAGGGAGGTAGATATAACCGTTACGCACCGGCCCTCTTCAAAAACACCCCAGGGCTGCTGCGCGACCGGCGATTCCCTGGTGGCAGGATGGGGCCAATCGTCAGCTAAGGAACATGGCCTTCTGGGCGGGTGGTGTTAGGATTGTCTCGATGAACGCGGCGGCTTCCTATGCCGGGGCCTGGCAGTACGCCCCCGTGCGCGACCCCAAGCTACTTCCGATTGTAGAAAAAGTAGAGGCCGGCGAGCGCCTCACCTTCGAAGAGGGCCTGGTGCTCTACCACACCCCGGACTACAACACCCTGATGCGCTTAGCCAACCGGGTGCGTGAGCGTAAGCACGGCTCCAAAACCTACTTTGTGCACTCGCTGCGGCTCGAGTTCACCAACATCTGCTATGTGGGCTGTACTTTCTGCGCTTTTGCCGCCCGCAAGGGCGAGGCGCGGGCCTGGGACTACAGCGTGGAGGAGGTGGTCGCCAAGGTACGGGAGAAGTGGGAGCCGGGCCTGACCGAGCTGCACATGTCCAGCGGCCACCACCCCAACCGCCCCTGGAGCTACTACCCCCAGATGGTGCGGGCCCTGAACGAAAACTTCCCCGGCATTCAGGTCAAGGCCTTCACCGCCGCCGAGATCGAGCACCTCTCGAAAATCAGCAAGAAGCCCACCCTCGAGGTGCTGCGCGAACTCAAGGAGGCCGGTCTGGTAGCCCTGCCGGGGGGCGGGGCGGAGATCTTCGCCGAGCGGGTGCGCAAGCAGATCGCCAAAAACAAAGTCAAGGCCGAAAAGTGGCTGCAAATCCACCGGGAAGCCCACAGCCTGGGCCTCCGCACCAACGCCACCATGCTGTATGGGCACATCGAAACCCTGGAAGAACGCCTCGACCACATGGATCGGCTGCGCCGCCTGCAGGACGAGACCGGGGGGTTTTATAGCTTCATTCCCCTGGCCTTCCAGCCCGACGCCAACGCCCTGGCCTTCAACCTGGGCAAGACCGAGTTCACCACCGGCCTCGACGACCTGCGCAACCTGGCGGTGGCCCGGCTCTACCTGGACAACTTCGACCACATCAAGGGCTACTGGGTGATGATCTCCTCCGACCTGGTGCAGGTCTCGCTGGACTGGGGGGTCTCAGACATCGACGGCACCATCATCGAAGAGCACATCGCCCATGCCGCCGGGGCCACCTCGCCGCTGGGGCTCTCCCGCCAGAAGATGGTGCAGCTCATCCAGGCCGCCGGGCGGATACCGGTAGAACGGGACGCGCTCTATAACGAGCTGCGCGTCTTCGAAGCGCCCACTGCCAGCGGAAACCGCGCCCCCCGGGCGGCCGCCCACTAGGCCCCCCAACCTCAAGGCTGCTATGTACATCCTGGGTGTTCCCCGCT
>BPIL01000023.1 GCA_026004095.1 Meiothermus sp. | reverse complement strand
TGCCCGCAACGCGTCCAAAGCAGCCTCGAGATCGCGGCCCAGGCTCTCCAGATGGGCATCAAAGCGGCCCGCCGCCCTGACCTCCCTCGAGGCCAGCGTAACCAGCCCCAAAGCGTCGCCTTCCCCACTCAGCGCACCTATTGCCGCCGAAACCCGCTCGCGCAGGGCCTCGAGGTGCCGCAAGCGCTCGGCTTCTTGCTTGAGCTGCTCCTCTTCGCCTACTACCAGCCGGGCCTGATCTATTTCTGCAATTTGAAAACGCAGGATATCCAGCCTCCGCTCGCGTTCGCGCGCCGCGGTTTCCAGGCGCTCCGTCTCGCGCAAAATGGACTGATACTGCCCGTAGGCGTGCTGGTAGCGCGCCAGCAGGTCTGGCCTCACCTGAGAATCGAGCAGTTTGCGCTGGGCTTTTCGACTAAAGAGGGTCAGCGAGGCATGCTGAGCATGGATGGTTAGATGCTGGGCGGCCTCCTCGCTCAACTCTCGCAGGCTGACCACCTCCCCATCGATGCGGGCGGTGCTGCGCCCCTGGGCCACCTTGCGC
Organism: Meiothermus sp.; assembly: GCA_026004095.1. GTDB lineage: Bacteria > Deinococcota > Deinococci > Deinococcales > Thermaceae > Meiothermus. The sequence goes on along the minus strand of BPIL01000023.1, from coordinate 23,075 downwards.
GAGAGGCTTTTCCCGTCAAAGAAGGCTGTTACCAGGAGGGTTTCGGCCCCGGCGCGCACCAGCCCTTCGGCCTTTTCGCCCAGCAGAAGCGATAAGGCATCTACCAGCACACTTTTGCCTGCGCCGGTTTCACCGGTAAGCACGGTTAGCCCAGGGCTGAAATCGAGCGCCACCTGCTCCAGAACAGCCAAATTTTGCACCTCGAGGCGCTCTAGCATACCTAGCCACAGGGTATCACATTCGTTTTGCTGCCAGCAGAACGAAGGCCGGATGCGGGGTCAGCACCTCAGGTCAGGAGCGCCTCAAACTCCTCTTGCAGGGCCTCGGCAGCCTGAACGGTGCGGCCAACTACCAGAATCGAATCCTCGCCGGCGATGGTGCCCACAATGTCGTCGCGCCGGAGCCGGTCGATCAGGAGCGCAATACCCGAGGCGTGCCCCTCCGAGACCTTCAATACCACGATGTTCTCTCCACGATCCACGTCCCGCACGAAGGTGGGGAAGATGCGCCGTAATTCATCCATCACATCTTCGGAGAGCTCGAGGTGGGCCAGGGCGTATTTGTGCTTCCCCCGCCCTAGCGGAACCCGTACCAGGCGCAACTCACTGATATCCCGGCTTACGGTGGCCTGGGTTACATCGAAGTTCATTTTGCGCAGCCGCTCCACCAACTGGGCCTGGGTGGAAATGCTCTCGCGGCTGATAATTTCCTGGATAGCGCGGTGCCTCTGTTCCTTGCTTGCCATATCAACTCCCTGAATACCGAATTGAGATTATACAGGGCTCCGCGGCAATATGGCGACAAAAAAGGCTTTCTTGGTTTTGGCCCAATGCATGAAGATGCGGGCTGTGCAGGGCGGCCCACACCCTACCGATACGCGTTTCAGTCGGCGGGCTCGATAACCTCGCGTGGGTACATCTGGTCGAGGAATTTGGTGAGCCGATCTTCAGCGATGAGGTTCTCACCGATGAGAAGGCGCCCGGTTTTGAGCTCCTGCATGGCCCAGGTGACCGCGTTGGGGTCGGGTTTATCGCCTTCCAGGGTGTGCATCCGGGGGTACTCGTCGGGGCTCAGAACGGTGTTCTTAAAGTCGTAACGCAAAAGCTGTTGAGCCCGCTTGGCCGTCACCACGGTTAGGCGGTACTTTGAATCGGTCAGGGTCAGAAGGGTGTCGATACCGGGTTCTGCCATAGGTATACCTCTACAACTACAACCAAGTTCCGATTGTACACCAAAGACCAGGGCTGATACTTGAGTTTCCAACAACAAGCAACGGGCCCAGCGTGCAACCGAGGTTGGTTCTTGCTTATGAACCGGCCTCGCCCGCCTCGAGCCGCTTGCGCTCGAGTTCGTCAAGCTCTTTTTCCAGGGCGGGGTCTTTGGAGAGGGCCCGCTCGATGGCCTCGCGCATGCGGGGCTGCAACAGCCGTTCGGCTTGGATGATGGCGGCGAAGTCGGAGACAGCCTTGTCGAGCTGGTCGTTGACCAGTACGTACTTAAAGCGGTCGGCCATACGGATTTCTTCCACGGCCCGCTCGAGCCGCTTACGAATCTTGGGCAGGCTATCGGTGCCGCGTACCAATAAGCGCCGCCGTAACTCCGAGAGCGAGGGTGGGATGATGAAAACCAGGATGGCTTCGGGCAGGGCCTGCTTAACCTGCAAAGCCCCCTGCACCTCGATCTCCAGGAGCACGTCCTGCCCTTGGTTCAGGGCTTCTTCAACAGGTTCTTTGGGGGTGCCATAGTAGTCGTCTACATACTGGGCCCACTCGAGAAAGCCGTTCTGCGAAATCCGACTTTCAAACTCGGCCCTGCTCACGAAGTAATAGTCCACCCCATGGCGCTCACCCGGCCTGGGCGGGCGGGTGGTCATGGAGATGGAATAGTACATACGGTGGTACTCCAGCAGCCGTCCCCGTATGGTGCCTTTGCCCACCCCCGAGGCCCCAGTCATGACAAAAAGATTCCCACGCGGCATAACTTTGGCATCCTATCAGAGCCAGGCGTTTAGCGCCACTTGAGATTTGGCCTGTAGGGTTTAGACTAACCCCTGGTAACGTGCGGGAGTTTGGATGACACCAGATTGGGTCAAAGACGCGGTTTTCTACCAGATATTTCCAGATCGCTTTCGCATAGGGCAGGGGCCAGCGGGCCAACCTGCGCCGGTGCAAGGTGCTTTTGAGGCCTGGGATGCCCCCCCTACCCTGCGCGGCTTCAAAGGGGGTAACCTCTGGGGGGTCATCGAGAAGCTGGACTATATCAAGGAGCAGGGCTTCAACGCCCTGTACTTCTGCCCCATCTTCGCCTCGACGGCCAACCACCGCTACCACACCAGCGACTACTTCCAGGTCGACCCCATCCTGGGGGGTAATCCGGCCTTGCAGCGACTGGTGGAGGAAGCCCACCGGCGCGATATGCGGGTGGTGCTGGACGGGGTGTTTAATCACTGCGGGCGGGCCCACTTTGCTTTTCAGCACATCATGGAAAACGAGACGGCCTCGCCCTACCTCCACTGGTTTCACATCTACAAGTTTCCCCTGAACGCCTATACCAAACACGCCAACTATGCGGCCTGGTGGAACAACCCCGAGCTGCCCAAGTTCAACACCGCCAACCCCGAGTGCCGGGAGTATCTGCTGTCGGTGGCGGAATACTGGCTTCAGTACGGTATCGATGGTTGGCGCCTGGACGTGCCCAACGAGATCGACGACGACGATTTTTGGCGTGAGTTCCGCCGGAGGGTCAAGGCCCGAAACCCCGAGGCCTACATTGTGGGTGAGATCTGGGATGACGCCAGCCGCTGGTTGCAAGGCGATCAATTCGACGCGGTGATGAACTATCCGCTGGGGCGGGCCATCCTGGGCTTTGTGGGGGCTGATGTGCTGGACAAAGACCTGGCTGCCAAGAGCGGCCTGGGGCGGCTGGAAAGTCTGGGGGCCATGGCCTGCCACCACCGCCTCGAGGAACTCTTCCGCCGCTACGACTGGGAGATCGTGACCGCACAGATGAACATCATGACCTCGCACGACACCCCCCGCATCTTCAGTATTTTGCGCGGCCAGGTTGAGCGGGTGCAGTTGGCTTTTGCCATGCTTTTCACCCTTCCGGGCGCACCCACGGTCTACTACGGCGACGAGATCGGTATGGCTGGAGGCCACGATCCCGACAACCGCCGGGGCATGATCTGGGATGAGTCTCGCTGGCACAAATCCATTCAGCAGACCATCCAGCAGATGTCGGCTTTGCGCCGCTCGTTGCCAGCGCTGCGCCGGGGGCGTTACCAGTATCTGTACGCCCAGGACGGCCACCTGGCCTTTGCCCGCACCCTCGAGCAGGCCAGTGTGGTGGTAACGGTCAATGCCTCCCCGGAACCCTGGCGCGTCAACATTCCTCTACATGGGGTGTGGCCGCGGGGTGAGCAGGCGGTTGACCTGTTGTCAGGTAGATCGGGCCGGTGTGTAGGGGGTTATTTAGAAGACGGTGTTCTGGAACCCTTTACCCTGGCGGTATGGCGGGCCCAGGAATAAGCCAGCAGGCATGCCGGGGCCTTCTGTGTTCAACAGACGTTTCTTAGATTGAGCCACTATAAGTAGTGGTTGATTATTTGCGAATCCACAACATATAAATGTTGCCTTTGCGCCAGCCTTGGTGTATTATATGAAATCCTTTTGATTCATTCCCCTAACATCCCCCCGGCCACCAGTGAAATAGGGTGTAGCTCTGGATAAGCGCGGGCTGGGTTTGTAGGTAAGCGCACCGGGCTTCCACCTTGGCCCACAGCTCCTCTTCATCCTGCACCTGCCCATTGGCCACGACCGCGTCAATGAGCCCCCAGGTTCGTTCTACCGGCTGCAACTCGGGCGAGTAGGGTGGCAGATAACACAGCCCCAGGCCCTTGGCTGGCTCCACCCGCCCCGAGGTGTGCCAGCCAGCCTGATCCAGCACCACCAGTACCAGCTTGCCCGCCCCCGCCCCCCGTAGCCGGGCAAAGGCCTCCAACACCAACTGGAACCCCTCCACCGAGACCGAGGGCAGCAGCCAGTACTCGCTTTCCCCCGTACCCGGTCTTATGAAGGCGTACACATACAGCCAGCGATAGCGGGGCCGCTCCTGCGCTAGCGGCGTCCTCCCTCGCAAGGCCCATACCCGTCGGCGGATGGGCTTCAGCCCTATTCGGTGCTCATCAAAGCCCCACACCTCCAACTCCAGTTCAGGAAAGAGCAACCTGAACAGGAAAACCATCAGAAAGAGCTTTTTTTGAAAGCCTCCTGCCGCTTCGCATCCGCCTCCCGGTGGCGCGGCCGGGGGCGCAGCGGGGCCAGGCCCAGGCGACGCATCCAGTACCAGGCCCGCCGCCCATCCACCGGACGTCCCAGCCTTTCAGCCAGCCACTCCGCAGCGTTGCGAATGCTCCAAAGCCCGTCCCTGGGATGGGGCTGGAGGAGGGCCTGGCGGAAGCCCTCCTGGAGTTCGGGCGGTACGAGGGGGGCCCGGCCTTTGTTCTCGTGCCGCAGATTCTTCATGGGCAGGCCCTGATTGTAGCGGTGGATTACCTGACGCACCCAGCGATCGGTATAGCCCAGATTCCTGGCTACCTCGGGGATGCTCTGACCCCTGGCCAGCAGCCAGAGAGCGTGCCAGCGGGCGCGTTCGGTGTGGTCTTGGGACTCCCGGTAGAGGGCGTGGAGGTTATCCGGATGGTGTCGCAGTTGGAGTTCCAACCGGGGGCGGCGCTGATGTTGGGCCAGTTGCATGGCTCCATTTTAGTGGAAAGAGTCTTGAAGATTTCTTATTATGCCCACACCATACTGCTGCTCTTAATGGTTTCCCGGGCTACTTGCCACGGATACACAACCGGTAGTAGCATTTAGCGCGGAAGCCCCTATATGTAGTGCCACTAGGGTGGCTGGGGGGTTCTTGTTCGAAATTTTGGAGGAGTCCATGAATGGCTTTGAACCCGCACTGTTTGATGATCATGCTCAAGCCATTGCCAAACGCCAGTATATGCAGCCGGGCGATGGGGATGTGTTTGGCATGTTTCGCCGGGTGGCTACCTGGGTGGCCTCACCGGAAAAATCCGAGCAGGATAGGCAATACTGGAGCGAGCAGTTTTACCGGTTAATGGCTTCCAAACGCTTTTGCCCGGGCGGGCGGGTGCTGGCGGGTGCAGGAACCCAACACGGGAATGTGCTCAACTGCTTTGTGCAGGGCGCAACCGAACACGAACCCAGCAGCTTTGATGGGGTGATGGAGGTTGCAACCAAGCTGGCCCTGGTGACCAAGGTGGGGGGGGGGAACGGCGTCAACCTTGATCCCTACGTTTCGCGCAAGCATGCCGGCCCCCGCGGTACGGTGCGCGGCTTCGCTTACATTGCTGCCGATCATGCCGATGTTGAGGATTTCATCAAGGGCATGATGCGCCCTCCCATTAACCCCGATGGCGATAAGGAGCAGATCACCGTGCGCAACTGGACGCGGGTGGTTTATGGCCTCTTGAAGCCCGAGCTGGCCGCGCTGGCCCGGCGCAACGGGGTGATGACCGTGCGCGAGCGGCCCAGCGACGTGCTGGTAGTGCCCGACGATATGCGCGGCATTATCGAGGCGGCCAAATTGGCCTCGAGCCTGGCAGTGAAGGGCCAGGAACCCCATGTGGACTTCAGCAGCCTGCGGCCCGAGGGAGCGCCCATCCGGGGCAGCGGCGGTACTAGCAGCGGCCCGGTGAGCTTCTTGGTGGAGATTTTCGATAACTTTTTGGAGTGGGCCAACCTTGGGGCCGAAAAAGCCGGCCCCGTCGCCACCCTGCGCTATGTGTATGCGCCGGTGCTGCGGGTGGTGCGCCAGGGTGGAACCCGGCGTGGCGCCGGGATGGCGACCATCGCCATTGACCACCCCGACCTGCTGGACTTCCTGACCGCCAAGGATCTCGACCGCGAGGCCAGCGAGGGCGACATCTCTACCTTCAACATCTCGATTCTGGTCACCGAAGCCTTCTGGCAAACCCTACAGGCTGATGGGCTATGGGCAGTGGAACCTTCGGAGGTGCCAGGCAAATACTACCCCTACCCGGTGCAGGGGCCCTACACAGGGGCGCTGCCCGACCTGCCCGAGCGCGCCCAGGACGGCGCCCGGCCCATCCCGGTCTACGACGGCAAGGTGCCGGCCAAGTGGCTCTGGCACGAGATTGCCTGGCACGCCTGGGCCACCGGCGAGCCCGGCTTGATCTTTGTGGATCGCATTAACGAGCTTTCGGCGCTCAAGAACCTGGGGCCGCGCTATCAGATTCGCTCGACTAATCCGTGCGGGGAGATCCCGCTGACGGTGGGCGAACCTTGCGACCTGGGGGCCATCAACCTGGCCGCCTACGTGGAAAACGGCGCGTTCAACTTTGCCGAGTTCCGCAAGGACGTCCGCACCGCGGTGCGCTTTTTGGACAACGTGCTGGATGTGAACGTGTTTGCCCTCGAGGACAACCGCATCGCCAGCCAGACCCTGCGCCGCCTGGGCCTGGGGGTGATGGGCCTGGCCGACATGCTCATCAAGATGGGGCTGCCCTACTCCTCCGAGGCGGGCCGCCAGGTGGTGGCCCAGGTGATGAACGCCTTGCGCGAAGAGGCCATCGCCGAGTCGGAGCGGCTGGGCCAGGAGCGCGGGGTGTTCCCGGTGTACGAACAGAACCGGGCTGCTTTCGAGGCGCTGGGTATCCGTCCACGGCGCAACGTGGCGGTGCTGACGGTGGCCCCCACCGGAACCACCAGCATGCTGATGGGGGTCTCGAGCGGCATCGAGCCGATGTTCTCGCCCTTCATGTGGCGGCGCATCGGCGGGCAGTACAAAGCCCTGCTGCACCCCTTGTTCGTAGAGATGATGGAGCAGTTCCCGGCCACCGGGCCGTTTGAGAAAGACGGGGCCTGGAACTGGGACGCCATCATTGAGGCCATCCAGGCCAACCACGGCAGCGTGAAGGGGCTCGAGGGTATCCCCGCCGCCATCGCCGCGGTGTTTGAAGGGGCCCATGATGTGCCCCCGCTAGACCACGTGCGAATGCAGGGGGTGGTGCAGACCGCCTTCGATGCCGAAGGCTACGCGGCCAACTCGCTCTCCAAGACCATCAACCTGCCCAACCAGGCCACCGTGGAAGACGTAGAGGCGGCCTACACCGAGGCCTACAGAACTGGCTGCAAGGGCATCACGGTTTACCGCGACGGCAGCCGTGAGTTCCAGGTGCTCTCGGTAAGCAAGGAAGAAAAGAAAGAGGAAAAAGCCCAGAGCAAGAGCCAGGAGACGGTGGCCGTACAGCCCGCCCTTCTGGAGGTTCCGCCCAGCTCGGAACGCACCGCCCGCCCCCTCTTCGAGCGCACGGGCCGGCTGATGGGCTACACCGACATGGTCAAACTTACCGCTGCCGATGGCACCCGCCGCAGCTTCCTGGTTACGGTGAACATGCAGGGTGAGCACCCGGTGGAGGTAATTCTGACCTCGGGCAAGGCCGGCGACGAGGCCAACGCCGATAGCGAGGCGCTGGGCCGCATTATTTCCAAGGCCCTGCAGTATGGCGTGCCGGTGGCCGAACTGGTCAAAACCCTGCGCGGCATTAATGGCGGCCTGTACGGCAGCTACCAGGGCCGCTTCGTGACCAGTAAAGCCGACCTGATAGCGGTGGCCCTCGAGACCAGCAGCAAAATTCAGATTCCCACGTCTGAGCCTAAAGCCGCCCAGATGCCCCCTGACGACCACATGGTGCCCCAGGCCATGCAACGGGCCATGACCGCACCCATCCATAGCATCCAGCCAAAAACGGGCCAGGGTAAGTGCCCGGAGTGCGGCGACGAGAACCTGGTGCGCGAGGAGGGCTGTGTTAAGTGCTATACCTGTGGGTATAGCAAGTGCGGATGAGCTGGAGCCTGACGGAAGCAGCGTGCTTTGTTGACTCAAATCCCATACCGGGTAGGGGTGGAAAGCCCCTGGTGCGCATTTCAGTAGCATTGTTTTGACCAGCCTATCGGTCGGCTTGAATCCTTCACTGACTCCGTATGGCGGTGAAGGATTCAAGCTGAAAACGGGATTGCTCAAAAAATCTGTGAAAGAGCCATGAAAACCTATAAAACCGCTATCCAACCCCATCTTCGCCAGGGGTTCTCTTTGAGGTGGCATCCAAATATGTGTAGTGGTTTCATCGAATTTTGCTGTTCCTGTGCCACTTGTGAGTGATTGACGCCGAGTTGACAGTATGGGGCGGCTGGTATAGACTTCGCGGAGGAAGTTCTTCTAAAAGACAGAATGCCGGCTAATCTTGCGGCTGGCTTGTCATGGAAGCACTTCCAACAAAATAGGAGGAGACATGAAGAAGTGGCTTTTAGGCGCATTGGCCCTGACCCTTATGCTGGGGGGTCTGGCCTTCGCCCAGGGGGTAACCATCCGTGTGGCAGGCGACTCAACCGCGGTGGGTGAAGGCGGCCGCTGGATGAAGGCCAAAGCGGAAGAGTGGGCCCAAAAAACCGGCAACAAGATCGAGTACATTGACTCCCCCGCCGATACCAACGACCGTCTGGCCCTGTACCAGCAATACTGGGCAGCCCGCAGTGCCGACGTGGACGTGTACATGATCGACGTGATCTGGCCCGGCATTGTGGCGCCCCATGCAGCCGATCTCAAGCAGTTCTTTACCGAGGCCGAGCTGAGCCAGTTCTTCCCCCGCATCGTCGAAAACAACACCATTCGGGGCAAACTGACCTCAATTCCTTTCTTCACCGATGCGGGCTTGCTCTACTACCGCACCGACCTGCTGCAAAAGTACGGGTATCAGCGCCCGCCCCAGACCTGGACCGAACTCGACCAGATGGCCACCAGGATTCAGGCCGGTGAGCGTCAGGCCGGTAACCGCGACTTCTGGGGGTTTGTCTGGCAGGGCAAGGCCTACGAAGGCCTGACCTGTGACGCGCTGGAGTGGATCTTCTCCATGGGCGGCGGCCGCATTATCGAGCCCGATGGCCGCATCACCATCAACAACCCTCAAGCCATCGCCGCCCTCGAGATGGTACGGAGCTGGGTGGGCCGTATCTCCCCACCAGGGGTGACCAGCTACGCCGAAGAGGAAGCCCGCAATGCCTTCCAGTCGGGCAACGCTGCCTTTATGCGCAACTGGCCCTATGCCTACAGCCTGGGTCAGAGCGAAGGTAGTGCGGTGCGGGGCAAGATCGGGGTGACCGTGCTACCCCGTGGGGCGGGCCAGGGGGGCCGCAACGCCGCAACCCTGGGTGGCTGGCAGTTGATGGTTTCGGCCTACTCGCGCAACCAGCGGGTTGCTGCGGATCTGGTCAGGTACCTGACCAGCGTGGAAGTCCAGAAGGACAACGCCATCAGCCTTTCGCGCCTGCCCACCCGCCCGGCCCTCTACAATGACCCCCAGGTGCTGGCTAAGAACGCCTTCTTCAAAGACCTGCTGCCGGTCTTCCAGAACGCCGTGGGCCGTCCTTCGGGCGTAGCGGGCGCTCGGTACAACCAGGTCTCTGAGGCCTTCTGGACGGGTGTGCACGAAGCCATCACCGGACGCAAGCCCGCGGCCCAGGCTGTGCGGGATATGGAAGCCGCTTTCCGGCGCATTCTGCGCTAAAGTTTGCGGTGGTGCTTTGATAAGGAGTGGGGTCGGATCTCCGGCCCCATTTCTTTACGTAAGAAGACCGCATCGAACGGTGATGTTGGAAAGTGGTCATATAAAGCGATATAGTAGCGGCATCTAGAAAAAGAGCCAGCTCCTGACGGCTAACTTGAGTGGAGGTGTGTATAGATGCTCACTATTCGACAAACCCGCCTAGCCTGGCTGCTGGTACTGCCCACGCTTTTGGTGGTGGCGTTTGTGGCAGGCTATCCCCTGGCGCAGGTGTTCTACTACTCGTTTCACCGGGCCGATATTTCATTTGTAGAGCCCACGGAGTTTGTGGGTTTAAAGAACTATATTTTCCTGTTGCAAGACCCCGACTTTAGGGGTGCGCTCTGGAACACGCTGCGCTTTACGGTGGTTTCGGTTTTTCTCGAGACCGTTTTGGGGCTGGCTATTGCCCTGGTGATCCACTCCAACTTCAGGGGCCGGGGTATCGTGCGGGCGGCCATCCTGATTCCCTGGGCCATCCCCACGGTGGTCTCGGCCAAGATGTGGCAGTGGATGCTCAACGACATCTACGGGGTGATTAACGTCATCCTGGTCAATACCGGCCTGGTAGCTAACAAAATCGCCTTCCTGGCCAACCCCAATACCGTGCTGTGGGCCATGGTGGCGGTGGATGTGTGGAAGACCACCCCCTTCATGGCCTTGCTGCTTTTGGCCGGGTTGCAACTGATTCCGTCCGACATCTACGAGGCCGCCGACATTGACGGGGCCAGCAAGTGGCAGCAGTTCTGGACGCTCACGCTCCCGCTGCTAACCCCGGCCCTGGTGGTGGCCCTTATTTTCCGTACCCTGGATGCGCTGCGGGTTTTCGACGTGATTTTCGTGATGGTGGGGGTCAACACCGCTACCCGCAGCCTGGCTATCTACAACCGTCAGACCCTGATTGACTTTCAGGACTTGGGGTATGGTTCTGCGGTATCGGTGGCGATTTTGGTGATCATCTTTATCTTTGTGGTGCTCTACATGCGCGTAGCCGGAAAGGGGGTGCGCGGTGAGGACTAAAGGTCTGGGTTATTACGTTGGACGGGCGCTGTTTTATATGCTGGTGGTGTTCATTGTGGTCTACAGCGTGTTTCCCTTTTACTGGGCGGTGATAAGCAGCTTCAAAACCAGCGATGCGCTGTTTAGTTCGAACCCCAGCTTTTTGCCGGTGCCCTTCACCCTTACGCATTACCAAAACGTCTTTAGCGGAGCGGAGTTTGGCCGCAACCTGCTCAACTCGCTGATTGTGGCGGGGGGCACCACCTTAATTTGCCTGGTGCTGGGGGTGATGGCGGCTTACGCCCTGGGCCGGCTGCGCTTTCCCCCCAAAAACGCCGTACTTTACCTGGTGCTGGCCATGACCATGTTCCCCCAGGTATCGGTGCTCTCGGGGATGTTTGTGCTGCTACGGGAGACGGGTTTGTTTAATACCCATGCAGGTCTGATCCTTTCGTATATGCTCTTCACCCTGCCCTTTACCGTGTGGGTGCTGACCGGCTACTTCCGGGGTTTGCCGCGGGAGCTCGAGGAGGCCGCCTACGTGGACGGGGCCACGCCCATGCAAACCCTGATCAAGGTCATGCTGCCCCTCACCGGCCCCGGTCTGGTGACCACCGGCCTGCTGGCCTTTATCGCCGCCTGGAACGAGTACCTTTTTGCCCTGACCTTTACCATTGGCAACAACGTGCGCACCGTGCCGGTGGCCATTGCTTCGTTTGGTGGGGCCACCCCCTTTGAGATTCCCTGGGGCTCGATTATGGCGGCCTCGGTGGTGGTGACGGTGCCGCTGGTGATCCTGGTGCTGATCTTCCAGCAGCGCATCGTGGCCGGGCTGACCGCGGGGGCTGTGAAAGGCTGAACCATCGTTTCGCACGGGCGTACACCGGAAGCCTCGAGGTTCTAGAAGCCCGCGGCCCGGTTGTGGTGTCTGGGATTCTTGAGCGAGCTACGCTGGGAGGCTTTTTTGAACGAACTGCTGAACTGGGACATTCCCTTTGATCGGATGGATCGGCTGGCCCTCGAGGGGGGGCTGGTGCAGGCCCGGGTGGAACAGGTCGAACACGAGGGGGTGCGGGCCTGGCGGCTTCTGCTGACCCAGCGGCCCCGCGACGCCGTCAAGGAAGGCCCGGCGGTGCGGGGGGTGGTGCGCAGGCAACCCCAGAAGGTGGCGGAAAGCTATCTTGCTGAAGGGCTTTCGCCGCTGGTGCTGGGGGAGCAGGGGCTTGGGTGGGGGGGCCTCGAGCTGGCCTTCTGGGGCTGCCCGCACCGCGAGGCTCCACCGCTGCTGCGGCTGCTCACCGACGGCGTACCCTACCCCTTGCTGGCCCTTAGCTTTCCGCTGGGTGCGGCCCGCTACCTGGGGCTGGGGGAGCGGGTGGGGGGGCTCGAGCGCCGGGGGAGGCGTTACTGGAACTTTACCGCCGACCAGCCCCCCCGGTCAGGCCGCGACCCCCTCTACCAGGCCAGCCCCCTTCTGCTGCGGGTTGAGGGCGACCGGGCCTGGGGGCTGCTCCTGGACGAGAGCTATCCCAGCCTGTTCGACCTGGGCTTTTCCCATCCCGCCGAGGCCCGCCTGGCGGTGGCCGGCCCTACCCTCGACCTGTACTTGCTAGAGGGCAGCCTGCTGGAGGTGGTGGCCGGCCTGACCCGTCTGACCGGGAGGCCGCCCATGCCCCCTTTGTGGGCCCTGGGCTACCACCAGTGCCGCTACAGCTACGCCGACGAAGCCTCGGTGCGGGAGGTGGTGGAGCAGTTCGCTGCCCAGGGGCTGCCCCTGGAGGCGGTCTGGCTCGATATCCACTACATGGACGGGTACAAGGTCTTTACGGCCAGCCCCCAGCGTTTCCCCCGGCTGGCTGCCCTGGCCCAGGAGTTGTCGGAGCGGGGGGTGCGGCTGGTGCCCATCGTGGATCCTGGGGTGAAGGCCGAGGAGGGGTACGCGGTATTTGAGGAGGGCAGGCGCCGCCAGGTGTTCATTCAGGACGACCGGGACGAGCTGCTGGTGGGGGGGGTCTGGCCCCGGCGGGCGGTCTGGCCCGACTTTAGCCGCGAGGAGGCTCGCGCCTTCTGGGCCGAAGAGGTGCAGAAGTTTGCACAAACATACGGGTTCGCGGGCATCTGGAACGACATGAACGAGCCCGCGGTGCTGGAGCTGGGGGGCGCCGAGCCGCCTGACAAGGCCCTGCCCCTCACGGCCCGGCAGGGGGCCCTGAGCCACCTCGAGGCCCGCAACCTGTACGCCCTGGGCATGGCCGAGGCCACCTACCGGGGCCTGGAAGCCCTGGGGCGGCGGCCCTTCATCCTGACCCGCAGCGGTTTCCCCGGCATCCAGCGCTACGCTTTCGTGTGGACGGGCGACAACGAAAGCCGCTACGAGGATCTGGCCCTCTCGGTGCCGATGCTGCTTTCCCTGGGGCTTTCGGGAATACCCCTGGCCGGCAGCGATGTGGGCGGGTTTGGCCTGGACGCCGAGCCCGAGCTGTTGCTGCGCTGGACCTGGCTGGGCGCCCTGTACCCCTTCTTCCGCAACCACAGCGCCCTGGGCACCCGCCGCCAGGAGCCCTACGCTTTTGGCGAGCCCTGGACAAGCCAGATGCGTGAGGCCCTGCGCTTTCGCTACCGATTGCTGCCCTACCTCTACAGCCTGGCTCGCACCGCCCACGAGGAGGGGCTGCCGCTCCTGCGCCCGCTTGGGCTGCACTGGCCCGGGGAGGCGGCGGCCTGGCGCGACGACCAGTTTTTGCTGGGCGAAGCCCTGCTGGCGGCCCCGGTGCTCCGCCGGGGGGAGCGGGCCCGCGAGGTTTACCTACCGCCTGGGGGCTGGCAGGACTTCTGGGGCGGCGAGCGGCTGGAGGGATCCAGTTTGCACCGGGTTGCCGCCCCGCTGGAGCGCCTGCCGCTTTTTCAGCGGGCTGGCACGGCCATTCCCCTGACCGAGGCCCGCTACCCGACCCACACCGCCCGCTGGCCCTTCCTCTGTTTCCGGGTGGCGCTGGGGCCAGAGGTGCGGGGCCGGGTCTTCGAGGATGCGGGCGAGGGGGGGGATGAAGGGGCCTGGAGCGAGCTCGAGGGCAGCTTCGATGGACGGCGGCTCGAGCTTTACTTTACCGACCGCTCCGGCCACGCCCGCCAAGGGGTGGTGGCTGAGGTGTGGGGGGTTGCGCCCCCGACGCGGGGTCAGGGGTATGTGTACCACAACGGTCTCCTGCGGCTTGATGTGCAAGGGGGTGGGGCCTGGGTGGCCTGGGACTGAACCGCTATGATGGGCGGGTATGACGCCGCAAGAAGCATACCGTTGGCTTTTGGAACACAGCCGCGAAACCGCCTGCCTGGCCTCTTTTAGCAAGCTGGCCGGGTGGGATCAGGCCACCTACACCCCTAAAAAGGGCCATGCCCACCGGGCCCAGATGCAGGCTGCGCTGGCCAAGGTGCTGCACCAGCGGGCCACCGACCCCCGCATCGGCGAGATGCTGGCGGTGGTGGAGGGTTCGGACTGGCTGGGGGCGCCCGAATCGGTGGAGGCGGTGAATGTGCGGGAGTGGCGCCGGGCCTACGACCTGCAGACCAAGGTGCCCGAGCGCCTGGCGGTGGAGCTGGCCCAGGCCACCAGCGAGGGCGAGGCCATCTGGCAGGAGGCCCGGCCCAAGAACGACTGGGCCGGTTTCAAGCCGGCGCTGAAGAAAATCTTCGGCCTCACCCGCGAGCTGGCCGAGGCGCTGGGCTATCGGGAGGAGCCTTACGACGCCTTGCTGGATCAGTACGAGCCAGGGGCTACCGCCAGGCAGCTCGAGCCGGTCTTTGCCCAGTTGCGCCAGGCTACGGTAAAGCTGCTGGAGCGGCTCGAGGGCAGTGCGCGCAAACCCAACACCGCGATTCTGCGCCGCTTTTTCCCCCGGGCCGCGCAGGAGGCCTTTGGACTTGAAGTTTTGGCAACCCTGGGTTTTGACCTCGAGGCGGGCCGGCTCGATGTGGTGGCCCACCCCTTTATGCAGGGCATCGGCCCCGGCGATGTGCGCCTGACCACCCGCTACGATGAGAACTACTTCAACACCGGCTTTTTTAGCATCGTGCACGAGATGGGGCATGGCCTGTATGGGCAGGGGTTGCTGCCGGAGCACTTCGGCACCCCCATGGGCACCGAGATCTCGCTGGGGGTGCATGAGTCCCAGAGCCGCACCTGGGAGAACCTGGTGGGGCGTAGCCTGGGCTTCTGGCGCTTTTTCTGGCCCAGAGCCCAGCAGTACTTCGAGTCGCTGCGGGATGTGCGCCTGGAAGATTTCCACTTCGCCATCAACGCGGTGGAGCCGAGCCTGATCCGGGTGGAGGCCGACGAGGTGACCTATAACCTGCACATCCTGATCCGCTTCGAGATCGAGCTGGCGCTGTTGCGGGGAGATCTGAGCCTGGACGAGGCCCCCGAGGCCTGGGATGCCAAATACCAGGCCTACTTGGGAATAAAGGCCGCGGAAATAAAAGACGGTCTGATGCAGGACGTGCACTGGTCGGCGGGGCTGATTGGTTACTTCCCCACCTACACCCTGGGCAACCTCTACGCAGCGCAGTTTTTCGCCAAGGCCGAGCAGGAGCTGGGCGGCCTCGAGGCCAGGTTCGAGCGCGGTGAGTTTGCGCCGCTGCTTGACTGGACGCGGGAGAAAATCCACCATCAGGGCAGCCGCTACTGGCCCCGTGACCTGCTCCGGCAGGTGACCGGCCAGGATCTGAACCCGCAGTTTTTGATAGACTATCTGAACCGCAAGTATACGGCGCTTTACGGTGCGTAGCGGCTTCAGCTTACAGAGCCGGGCAGCGGCCTGTGCTAAGGTGGGCTTTCGGTATGGTCGAGCGAGTCTATCTAGCCAAACCCCGGGGCTTTTGTGCTGGGGTGGTTATGGCGATTGGAGCGGTGGAAAAGGCGGCTCGGGAATTGCGCGAGGAGGGCGAACTGGTGGTGTACCACGCCATCGTGCACAACGATGTGGTGGTCAGACGCCTGCAAGAGCAGCACGGGGTGCATTTTGTCGAAGACCTCTCCGAGGTGGACGCGCTCCGCGAGGAGCTGGCGAAGGCGGGCCGAAAGCTGAACGAAACCGTGGTTTTCTCGGCCCACGGCATCCCCCCCTGGTTGCGCACCGAGGCCGCCCAGCGCAACCTGTACCAGATTGATGCGACCTGCCCCCTGGTCACCAAAGTCCACAGCGAGGCCAAGCGCTACGCCCGGGAGGGCTACTGGATTCTGCTGATTGGCGACTCCGCCGACCACCAAGAGATTAAGGGCACCCGTGGCGAAGCGCCGGAAAAGACCATCCTGGTGGCGGTGCACACCCATGTGGGGCGCGATCCCCGCCTGGCCGACCCCCGCACCGTCGAGGTGCCCGACCCCGAAAAGGTGGTGGTGCTGACCCAGACCACCCTCTCGGTGGATGACACCCTCGCCACCATCGAGATCCTCAAGCAGCGCTTCCCCAGGCTGGTGGTACCCAGCCGCCACGACCTGTGCTACGCCACCAAAAACCGCCAGGATGCCGTCAAGCAGATTGCGCCCAATGTGGACTTGTTTCTAGTGCTTACCAGCCTGGCCTCTTCCAACGGGATGCGGCTGCTGGAGCTGGCCCGGAGCCTGGTGGGCCGGGCCGAGCGCATCAATACCGTGCACGATATAAGGCCGGAGTGGCTCGAGGGGGTACGCAGGGTGGGCATCACCTCGGCGGCCTCGACCCCGGACGACCTGGTGCAGGAGGTGGTGGCCTTTTTCCGTGGTCTCAACCCCAACCTCGAGGTCATCGAGGAAGGTGAGTGGGAGGATATCGAGTTCCGCGAGCCCAAACGCTTATCGCCCCAGGAAGTTCTGGCAGGTGCCTGAGTGCTCATACGCTACGAATGACTACCACCCCAATTGTCAACACCGCGAATCTCTACCGGCTGTCCGTCGCGCCGATGCTGGACTGGACCGACCGGCATTTTCGCTATCTGGTGCGGCTCATCTCCAGGCGGGTGCGCCTGTATACCGAGATGGTGGTGGATCAGTCCATCTTGCTGGGCAACCGGCCCAAACTGCTGGACTTCAGCCCCGAGGAGCACCCGGTGGCCTTGCAGCTAGGGGGCTCGGTGCCGGAAAAGCTGGCCGAGGCGGCGCGGATTGGCGAAGCCTGGGGCTACGACGAGATCAACCTGAACCTGGGCTGCCCTTCGGAGCGCGTGCAGGGGGGTGGGTTTGGGGCCTGCCTGATGCTCGAGCCCGATCTCGTGGCAGAAAGCATGGCGGCCATGCGACAGGCCGTGAAAATTCCGGTCACGGCCAAGCACCGGCTGGGGGTGGACGAGGTGGAGGACTACCGTTATCTGGCCCGCTTCGTCGAAAAACTGGCCGAGGTGGGGATAGAGGTATTTATCGTCCACGCCCGCAAAGCCTACCTTAAGGGGCTCTCGCCCGCCGAAAACCGCACCATCCCCCCGCTGCGCTACGACTGGGTCTACCGCCTCAAGCAGGACTTCCCCCACCTGACCATTGTGCTGAATGGGGGGGTGCGCACACTAGAAGAAGTGCAGGCCCACCTGGCCAAGGTGGACGGGGTGATGCTGGGGCGGGCGGTCTACGAGGATCCCTTCGTGCTCGAGCCAGCGGATCGGAGGCTGTTTGGCGAGGCCCGCTCCACCACCCGCCTCGAGGTGGCCCAGGCCCTGCTGCGCTACGCCGAGGCCCAGCTCGAGCAGGGCACCCCGCTATGGGCCATCGCCCGGCATATGCTCAACCTGTTCAAGGGGCAGCCCCGTGGCCGCCTGTGGCGAAGAATGCTTTCCGAGCGGGCCTGCCGGCGGGGGGCGGGGGTGGAGGTGCTACAGGAGGCCCTCGAGCGGGTGGCGGCCTCTGGAGGGGTTGCTCCTGAGCCAGCCCATCACGCCGGGCTGTAGCGCCCTGCGCTGCTCTGTACCAATCCCTTGAGCTCGAGCATCATCAGCACCGAGAGAACCTCGCCGGTGGAAAGGCCGGTGCTCTGTGCGAGGTCGTCGGGCAGGGCCTCGGGGAGCTCGAGCAAGGCCCGGTAGACTTTGGCTTCACTTCCCTCCAACTGCACGGCCTGCTTTTGGGGGGCCAGCACCCCCAGGGCGTTCAGCACGTCCTCGGTGTTCAGCACCAGCCCGGCCCCGTCCTGAATCAGCCGGTTGCAGCCCAGCGAAAAAGCATCGCCGGGCCGGCCCGGTACGGCCAGCACATCGCGGCCCAGCTCTGCTGCAAACTTGGCGGTAATCAGGCTGCCGCTTTTTTCCCCGGCCTCCACCACCAGCACCGCCCTGGCGAAGGCCGCCACGATCCGGTTGCGCCGGGGAAACAACCCGGCCTGTGGGGGGGTGCCCAGCGGGAACTCCGAGATTACGCTCATCCTCTCGGCCAGGGCGCGGTTCTGGGCCGGATAGAAGCGGTCTATGGCGCTGCCCAGCACCCCCAGGGTATAGCCGCCCCCGTCCAGGGCCCCCTTGTGCGCGGCGGCATCTATGCCCAGGGCCAGCCCCGAGATGATCCCGATGCCAGCTTCGGCCAGCTCGCGGGCCACTTTGTGCGTCCAGGCCGTGGCCCAGGGGCTGGCTTTGCGGGTGCCCACAATTCCGATGTTGCGCTCGGAAGGAGGCAGCTCCCCTTTCAGGTACAGCACCGTAGGTGGGCTCTCCAGGTGCCGGAGCACCCCTGGGTAGTCCTCCTCCCAGAGCCCGATCAGCCGCACCCCCAACCGGGTTGCCTGCGCGCGCTCCTGTTCGGCCAGGCCGCTCTGAAGGGTTCGGGCATAGGCCGCTGCAATTTCCGGGCCCAGCACCTCGGCCACGGCTTCCACGCTCAGGTCGGTTGAGAGGGCTTGCTGCAGGCGCTGGGGGCCAACCTGGGGAGTGAGTGCAAGGGCCAGGGGGTCGGGCATAGCTCGCTACAGGATAACGGATGTGGGGAAGGCCCCTATACTAGGAGGCGTGACTGAAGGCACGACCTATTCCGGATTTGTAGCCGTGGTGGGCAAGCCCAACGTGGGCAAGTCTACCCTGGTTAACACCATGCTGGGCGTGAAAATCGCCCCCATCAGCCCCAAGCCGCAGACCACCCGCAAGCGGGTGCGCGGCATTCACACCGAGGGCAACCGCCAGATTGTATTTGTGGACACGCCGGGCTGGCACGAAGCCTCCGATGCCCTGAGCGAGTACATGATCCGGCAGATTACCGAGGCCCTGGCCGAGGTCAACCTGGTGCTCTGGCTGGTGGATTTGCGCCACCCTCCCACCCACGAGGATGAGCTGGTTGCGCGGGCTTTGCGGCCCCTGAAAGATCAGGTGCCCATTATTCTGGTGGGCAACAAGGCCGATGCCGCCAGGTATCCCGAGGCTGCGCTGCAGGCCTACGCCGAGCTTTTGCCGGGCCTGGAAACCCGTATGATCTCGGCGCAGAATGAGCGCGATGCCAAAGCCCTGCGGGACGAAATTCTTTCCCTGTTGCCCGAAGGCCCCTTCTTTTTCCCTGAAGACTACGCCAAGGGCGACCAGACCCCCGAGGAGTGGGCGGCCGAGATCGTGCGCGAGGAGGCCATGAAGCGCCTCAAGGAAGAGATTCCCTACTCGATTGCCACCAAAACCGAAGCGTTTGAGCTGCGCCCTGCCCCCGCCGGCGGGGGCAGGGGAACCTTCTACATCCAGGTGAACATCTACGTTGAGCGCGAGAACCACAAGCCCATCCTGATTGGGGCGGGGGGGCGCAAGCTCAAGGAAATTGGGGCAGCCGCCCGCAAGCAGCTCGAGGTCTTTCTGGCCCGCAAGGTGTACCTGGACTTGCAGGTCAAGGTCTACCCCAACTGGCGCAAAGACCCTGAAGCCCTGCGCGAACTGGGCTACCATTGAAGCATGGAGATCGGGCGCGCGTTGGTGGCCCTGGGCCTGGTGCTTGTGGTACTGGGCCTGGTGTGGCTGTATGCCCCGGGGCTGCTGGCCTGGTTTGGCCGTCTACCCGGTGATATTCGCCTCGAGCGGGAGGGTTTCCGATTTTACTTTCCCCTCACCTCCATGCTGCTGGTGAGTCTGGCGCTGAGCCTGCTCTTCAATCTGCTTTGGCGCTGGTTTCGCTAGGGGCATCCCGAACCCCGAGCGGGAGGCTATTTTGTTGGGAGACTCGAGCGTAGATGGTGCGGGCCACCGAGTGGGCGAACTGCTTCATGGTGCGGGCGTTCTCGCCGGCGAAGTGCTCGTCGATGGTTTGTGTAAAGAGCTCGAGCCAGCGCTGAAAGTGCTCGAGCTTGAGGGGCTTGCGGGCGTTGAGCAGCAGGTGCTTGTACATCATGCCGCCCTTGTAAGCCCCGGTGCGCCACAGGATGTTCTCCCAGAAATCGTAGATGACCGGCAGGTGGTTCATCAGGTCGAGGCCTTCGAATAGGTAGCCGATCTGCTCGTCCTGGATGGCTCTGGCGTAAAACCTGTCTACCACAACGGCGATGTCGGCTCGGGACTCGAGGTCTTTCACAGAGCCCACCATACGCCGGGCGGGCACCTGTGGGTAGTGAGCAAAGCCCCTATTTTTGACTGCCTACACAACCCTGGTACACTTGGCAGTTGGAGCTCAGCGGGACGCCTTTGTCCCTGGAGCGCCGTGGCGCTTGGTCTAGAAGACCAAAGGGGGGAGCCACCATCGCCCACCCCGCGGGAATGGAGCTTGTATGCCAGGTGGAGAAATTTCAAAGTTTCTGAAGCACCATTTTCGTCACTTCAATGCCGCCACGCTGGTGGAGGCCGCCGAAGCCTACCGCGCCCACCTCGAGCAGGGAGGGGTGATGATGGTCACCCTGGCCGGGGCCATGAGCACCGCCGAGCTGGGCCTCTCGCTGGCCGAGATGATCCGGCAGGATAAGGTGCACGCCATAAGCTGCACCGGGGCCAACCTGGAGGAAGACCTCTTCAACCTGGTGGCCCATAACCACTACGAACGCATCCCCAACTGGCGCGAACTGACCGCCTTGGATGAGCAGAAGCTCCTGGAGCGCCACCTCAACCGGGTGACCGATACCTGCATTCCCGAGATGGAGGCCATGCGGCGGCTCGAGGCGGCCCTGCTGGAGGAGTGGGAGGCCGCCGATAGGGCCGGGGAGCGCTACTTCCCGCACGAGTTTTTGTACCGCATTATCCGCTCGGGGAAGCTCGAGCCCTACTACCAGATTGACCCCAAGGATAGCTGGATGGTGGCGGCGGCCGAGAAAAACCTGCCCATCGTGGTGCCGGGCTGGGAGGACTCCACCACCGGCAATATGTACGCGGGCCACTGCCTCAATGGGCACATTAAAAACGTCCATACCGTGCGCACTGGCATCGAGTACATGATGATGCTGGCTGAGTGGTACGTGGAAACCTCCAAGCAACACTCCATCGGTTTCTTCCAGATTGGCGGGGGCATCGCGGGCGACTTCCCCATCTGCGTGGTGCCCATGCTGCACCAGGATATGCAGCGCCCCGATATTCCGGTCTGGGGCTACTTCTGCCAGATCTCCGACTCCACCACCAGCTATGGCTCCTACTCGGGGGCCGTGCCCAACGAGAAAATCACCTGGGGTAAGCTGGCCGTGGACACGCCCAAGTTCATCATCGAGTCGGACGCCTCGATTGTGGCTCCGCTGATGTTTGCGCTGGTGCTGGGCTGGTAGGCCGCGCCCCGCGCGCTTGACAGGGAGGGGGCTGGGGGATACCATAGCCCCCAAAGTTTCATTTATTGGTTAGGTGGTTCGTTCAATGAAACCGGCTGAAGCCATTCCCACCCTCGAGCGCCCCCTGTACCTGCTGGGTTTCTTCAGCGAGGAGCGGCCTTTCTGGGGGCTTTCCGAACTTGCCAGGGCCAGCGGCCTAGCCAAGGCCACCTGCCTGCGCAGCCTGCGGGCCCTGGAAAGCCACGGGCTGGTGGTACGGGAGGGCGAGCGCTACCGGCTGGGCACCCGGCTGTTGCACCTGGGGGCCCTGGTCAAAGCGGCCTACCCGGCCCGGCAGGTGGCCCTGCCCACCATGACAGAGCTGCGTGAGGCCACCGGGCAGTCGGTGCAGTGGGTGGTGCGCGACGGCCAGGAGGGGGTGTACCTGGAGGTGCTCGAGGCCCGCAGCCGGGTGCGGCTGTACATTGCGCCGGGCCGGCGGGCCCCGCTCTATGCCGGGGCCTCGACGCGGCTTTTGCTGGCCTTTGCCCCGCCTGCGGTGCAGCAAGCGGTGCTGGAGGGTGCGCGCAGGCGCTACACCCCGGCCACCCCGGTGGCGCGGCCCCGGCTTCAGGAGCTGCTGCGCCAAACCCAACAGTGCGGCTTTGCGGCGAGTTTCGGGGAGCTCGAGCCCCACTCCGCCGAGCTGGCCGCGCCGGTTCGCGGGGCCGCGGGTGAGGTGCTGGCGGCCATCAGCCTGGCCGGGGCCGAGGCCCACTACCGCGAGGAAACGGTCTTGCACAACTACCTACAACAGCTCGACCGGGCTGCCCACGAGGTCTCCCGGCGGCTGGGTTATGTGGGGGCCTGGAAAGCCGATATAGAAGGCTTTCTGGGGTCACTTTTTGCGCTGCGCTAGGAGGAGGACATGAGAAAACCAATCGGTGTCTTGCTGGGTTTATTGCTGGCTGGGCTGGGGTGGGCCCAGAACCAGGTCTGGAACATGGCCACCCCTTACCCCGACGGCAACTTCCACACCATCAACATCCGCGAGTTCGCCAAGGAGGTCGAGGCTGCAACCCAGGGCCGCCTGACCATCCGGGTTAGCAGCGGGGGCTCCCTGTTGCCGCACCCGCAGATTCTGCCGGGGGTGCGCAACGGTCAGATTCAGATGGGCGAGGTGCTCATCTCCTTGTTAGCCAACGAGAACCCGGTCTTTGCCCTGGACTCGATTCCCTTTTTGGTGGGTAGCTACGACGATGCCCAGCGGCTCTACCGGGCTTCCCGCGCCGAGATCGAAAACTGGTTGCAAAGGCGTGGTATGACCCTGCTGTTCTCGGTGCCCTGGCCGGGTCAGGGGCTTTATACCAAGCAGCCGGTGAACAGCGCAGCCGACCTGAAGGGTATCCGCTTTCGGGCCTTCAACCCAGCCACGGCCCGCATCGCCGAGCTAACCGGTATGATCCCCACCCAGGTGGAGGCCGCCGATATTCCCCAGGCCTTTGCCACCGGTATTGTGGCCGCCATGATTACCTCCCCCTCGACCGGGGTGGACAGCCAGGCCTGGGACTTCACCCGCTACTTCTACGACCTCAGGGCCTGGATTCCCAAGAACATGGTGTTTGTGAGCCGCCGGGCCCTGGACAGCCTGAGCCCCGCCGACCGCGAGGCCGTGCTGGCGGCTGCCCGCCGGGCTGAGCAGCGTGGCTGGCAGGCCAGCCAGCAGGAGGCCGCCAGCAAGACCGCCATCCTGGCCCAGCGGGGGATGCAGGTCTTGCAGCCCAGCCCCCAGC
>BPIL01000022.1 GCA_026004095.1 Meiothermus sp. | reverse complement strand
TACTTGACCTCTACCTGGGGGACGTAAAAAAAGAGGGGGTGCTATGCAATCTCATCGAGAGCACCCCCTGTACTTTCTTGACGCAGAAACCCTCCCGGTGGTTACCTGCATCTGGGTGGATGACGAACTCGAAGCTCTTCAGGCATCCCCTCCCCAAACCCCAGAAGGGACAAAAAGCCACCCTGGCCATCTTCATCATCCTGGCAGGGCAGGAGCTGGCCAAAGGCTACCTCACCGCCAAAACCACCCTCCGCCCCTTCTTCCCCTCCCTCCCTCACTTCTTCAGAAACGCCCAGGCCCTCCTGGCCCGTCTGGCTTGGGTTCCCTGGGGGTGATGAACGAGCGGGGGCTCTTCTTTCGCTGGCGCCTCCTGCCCGGGAGACCTGGGGTTCTGCTGGGTGCAGGGAGCAAAAACGTGGAAGGAGTGGATGGGTAAGGTGCGGAACTGGATCGAGACGCGCTTCCGTGTGGAGGCCCGGTCGTTGGCAGGTTTCCTGGCGCGGGTGAACCTGATTCTGCTGGTGCACAGCCTCATCCGGAGCCGTCTTCTGCTCAGGATGGCGGGGGTGGAGGGTTAGGCTTCAGGTGGCACACGGAGGCTGTATTATTGGTGCATGGGAAAAATCCCAATCCTAGATTGGGCTGGTCGCCCTGAGTCTGGTGAAAGCCCAGACTGGGTATAACGTACTAGAACCGCATCTGATCGTTGAAAATCGAGGCATTTATCTGGTGAGTCCTGTGGTTCAAAGCCCCCTCGAGGTCCAGGTGGATGGCCCTATGGAGAGCCAACGGCTATTTTTTAGTTATGAAAGCATTTTCTCCATCGAAACAACCGCCGCTGAGGTAACCACCGCAAGCCCTTCAGACGACAGCAAGAACAACCACTGGTTGTACGATGGCCGCTGGTTCCTGAAACAAAACGGTCACTGGGAGCGACAGGAGCTCACATTGCAGGGCGCCACACCCTCTGAATCAGACTGGTTCAAAGCGAATGTTAACAAGTTGCCGATCAAACCACCGTTCGAACTGCTAGACCTCCCCCACCAGGCCACCTTGCCTCCACTGCGCTACAATCCTGCGCCCGATTCAGTGCTGTACAGCACCATCCGGGTACGTTTAGCCGAAACGCAAAGTCTTGAGTTGCCCCGGCTCCTACACATCGGCACAGTCACATCTGGCGGGTTGCGAGCCCGTGGAGGCTGGCTTCGTAATGCTGCGGAGCTGGAACAGCTCTGGCAGGACTTTGGTCTCACCGATCCACCCAAGACCCGTCCCGGCAGTGCAGTTGGCTATTATTTTAGCGGCCTACGCAATGAAACACCCTTCAGAGTCAGGCTGCTCTACATGAAACAGGACGACGAAGCCCTGCAGGTTGTGATCGAGCTGGAATCCGGTGAAACCCGGTCGGCGCAGATGACCGGAGCGCTGTTGCTCATTGAGGCACCAGTACGCACGACCCTGCGAGTGGCCGATTCGAGTGGTAGAGTTCTGCACCTGCATCGCTAAATTCCCTTTAGCCAGTGAGGTACTGGTACCTCGTACGGTCACTCGTCCTCGAAGCCAAACTGCTCAAACTTAAGCGCCTGGCTGTTCTCCCGCACCGTACGTATGAGTTGCTCGCCAAAGCCCGAGGGGTTGTGAGCCCTAATCTCCAGGGTCACCTCTACCTTGGCCCCCTGCCCTACCAGGTTCGCGATTATCTCCTCCGCAATCCGGCCTGCATCGGCCCCTACCCGCGTTGGATTTAAACGCACGCTGCCGTAAAAGCGTGCGATTTTGGGTGTTGGAGGCAACGGGGGCTGGGGATCAACCGGCGTGGACTCCTCCCCTCCATTCCCATTGGTAGTGCTGCCTCCGTTCACAACACGGGGGTTTTCCGCCTCCATCTGGCGAACAGCCACCTCCGGCTTGACGAGAAGCCCGGCATCCTCGGGGGTAAGCGGCAGGGCCTGGCCACCGCACAGGCCGCGGTAGCGTTTACCAGCTTCATCGTAGCCCTCGGCATAGGCGAAGGTCTCGCTCTGCCAGGTGAGCATGGAAAGGCCGTTCGATACAGCGCGCAGCAACACCTCGGGCCCGGCCAGGCGGGGCAGGTAGAGATAGGTGGCGAAGTCCTGGACAAGCTGCCGCACGGCCACGTGATCGCCGCGCCAGAGGGGTACTTCGTCCAGGTGCTTGCGCAGGATGGTAGCACCGAGGCTGGTGACCAGCAGCTCCTCGTTCTTTAGCCTTTTGCTGGCTCGAGCCGCCAGGGCATCGTTGCCGGCCAGGCGCAGGGCCTGCCAGGTGATCCCGGCCTGGGGGGTTTTTTGCTCGGGCACCAGCAGCCAGCAGTAGGCCTCGGGAATCCGGGCCGTTACCGCCTGGTCGGCGGCTTTGCGCTGGGTTTCGGCCTGCTTGGCCTGAAAGGGCGAGAGGTTGAGGGTCTCCCGCTCGCCGAGGATGGAGTCCCAGGCCAGGAATTTGCGCAGGGCTTCGTCCAGATCCTGTAGCCGTACCTTATCGGCGGCCAGAAACACCAGGGTGTTGCGGTAGAGCCGGGGCGCATGGCCGCGCGATTCGAGGATGGCTCGAGCGGCCTTCTCCGCGGGGTTGCCCTCTTCCTTGCTGTAGGGGTACTCCGCCGGCAGCACCACCAGCCGCGCATCCAGGTCGTCCGGCACGTCGGCACCCGAGCGCGGCAGGGGGTGCACCCGGGAAAAGTCCCCGATGGTTCGCAGCTCGGCACGCAGGCGTTTTTCCAGCTCCCCGGCCACCTTGTCGGGGTCGCGCTTCAGCTCCTCGGCGCGGTCTTCGGCCAGCTTGGTCACGGTGGGCTGGGTGTCGTACCAGAAGTGCGGCCCGTCCTGGTACAGGTAGGTCGCCGCCGCGGCCAGCCGGCGCAGCGCATCCCCAAACACCGCCGGCGACTCCCCCGGCATCACGCACCCCAGCTTCACCCGGCGATCCTCGAGGCCCCGGTGGGCCGCACCCGCCTTGGGCGCGGAGCCCAGGTAGATGGTGCGGGCCACCCGCCGCGTGGCCGACAGCTTGCCCAGGTTGGGCACCTCGCCGTCAATGCGCAGGGGCAGGGAGTTGGGCCCGTCCACGTCCTTCTGGATGATGGGCACCCAGTTGTCGGACAAGTAGCGCGTTAGCTCGAACTGCACGCGCGGGTCGTCCACGGGGATGGTGGAGGGCAGAATCAGCGGGCTGCGGTCGCCTTTTTCCCACAGGGCATGGATGACCGCCGCCATCAGCCGCAGCACGCCGCGGGTGCGCTGAAACTTGACCAGCGTGGACCAGTCCTCGTACAGCCGGTCGAAGATCTCGGGGTGAATGGGGAAAGCCGCCTGGATGCGCTTCTCGTAGTCGGAGGTGGGGCATTCGGAGGGGAACTCCGCCGCGTGCGCGCGGTAGAAATCGGCAAAGGCCCGCGCGGTGACGTCGCGCAGCTTGAAGGCTTCCGGCCCGGAGATGGGCTGGAACAGCCTGCGCCGCACGATCTCGAAGCCCTCCTCGGCGCTGGCCGGCCGCCACGACGACTCCACCCGCCCCACCACGTTCCGCAGGCGCTCGAGCGCCTCCCGCCCGCGCAGGCCCCCCACCTCGACATCGTCGGCCTGGGCGTGGGGCGAGCCCGCCGTATCCGAAGCGGGCAGCGAGATCACCAACAGGCAGCCCTTGGCCAGCTTGGCCGACTCGGTGAGGGCCTGGGCAAAGGAAAACTGGGTCTCGAAACTCCCGCCCGGCAGGTCGCTCTGGTCGTGGAGCTGGCGGGCATAGGCCACCCACTCGTCAATCAGGATCAGGCAGGGGCCATAGGCGTTGAACAGCTCCCGCAGGCGGTCGCCGGGGCTGGTGGCGTTCTTGTCGTCCTCGGCGATGCGGGCGTAGGCCTCCTTACCCCCGAGCTGGTAGGCCAGCTCGCCCCACAGGGTGCGCACCACCGTGCCGTCGGGCTTGGTCACGGGGTTGCCGGGTGAGATTTTGTTGCCCACCAGCACCACCCGGCGCACCCGCGGCAGTTCCTTCACGCCTGCCTCGGCCAGCACCGCATCCACACCGGGCAGCTCCGCGGGCCTGGCCCCGGAGAACAGGTGGTACAGCGCCAGCATGGAGTGGGTCTTGCCACCGCCAAAGTTGGTCTGGAGCTGCACCACCGGGTCGCCGCCCTTGCCCGAGAGCCGCTCCACCGCGCCCACCAGCAGCCGCTTCAGGCTTTCGGTAAGGTAGGTGCGGCGGAAAAACTCGTCGGGCTTGCGGTACTCGTCGCTGCCCTCGCCCAGGTGCACCTGCCAGAGGTCGGCGGCGAACTCGGCCTGCTGGTAGCGCCCGCTGGCCACGTCGGGGTGGGGGGTCACGATCTCCCGCCAGGGCTTGAGTTCCCCGCTGGCCGCAACCTCGATCAGCGAACCGCCCGCCTTGCGCTTCTCACCCCGCACCTGCTCGTCGAAGACCAACCGACGCAGCTCCAGTTTCAAGCGCCGAATTTCGTCGGACTGTGGGGCCGCAACAGCGGTCAGGAGCCGCTCCATGGAGTCCAGGGCTCGGTCGGCATCGTCGCTGGAAAAAGCCTCCTGGTGCGCCCACTTGTTGCGCCAGTCGCGCAGCTCGCTCACCAGGCTGCGCTCAGGAAAGCCCAGGGTGTTGCGGAAAACATCGTTCCAGGTCTCCCACATCAGCTTCAGCAAGCCCGCGCTGTCCCACTCGGCGATGGGTTTGTCCCGCAACAGGGGGTCTTCGGCAAAGCGGCGCACGGTTTCCATGTTCACAGCGCCCGCCCTGATGGCCGCCTGCACCTCGCGCTCCACGAAAGGAGCCAGCCCATCGCGCAGCAAGTCCAATGCTTTGCCCACACGTTCACGGTTGGTAATGGCCATACGGTCTTACTCCTCCACTGCAAACAACCCCGCCTGGGCCACGCTTCCCTTATCCCTCTCCCCTGCCAGCCGCACAATCTCGGGCCAGCTCTGCACCAGGGCGTTGTACGAAAGCGCCTCCTCTGCGCGTTTTTTGCGCTCGCAAATGGTGTAGAGCCGGTAGGCCAGCTCCCGGGCGGTGTCGGCCTGGCTGCCCAGGCTGGCTACCAGCTCGGCAGCGGCCTGCTCGCCCCCCTCTTCCAGGCGGCGGATGAGCTGGTGCAGCACCTCCCAGTGCGGAAAGCGCGTGTCCAGGGCCGGATCCCAGTCGGCGGGCAGCTCCTGCGGCCTGAAAAGACGCACCCTGCCCCGCCTGGACTCCAGAATGCCCGCCTCCACCAGCCCTTCCACGCTGGTGTTCTTGGCCTTGGAAAGGGTTTCCGCCACGCCATACTCCCCTTCGCCAAAGCCCACCTGCTCAAACCAGGCCAGGGCCCAGCGGGTGTCGGGGTCAAAGTCCCCCTCCTGTTCGGCCAGGGCCTCGTCCAGCACCTGGTTGATGAGGGAAAGGGCCTCCCGCACGGTAACGGGGTTGTCCTCCGCGTCCAGCACCCTGGAATAGCGGGTGTACACCGCCATCCCCGGCCCGATGGCCGCCTGGGCCAGGTCCACGGGGGCGATGTTGCCCGCCTGGAGGAGGCGAAGGGCCTGGGGTAGCTCCTCCTTAAGAGCGGCAAGGAACTCCCGGCGGGTGGCGGTGGGGGCGTTCTCCGGGCGCTTGCGGCAGACCAGGATGATGCTGGAGGCGAGGGCGTTGGTGTCTCTAGCAACAATACGGCCCTCACCTTCCGTACGCATAGGCCAGGTGCCCGTGATGGAAAACCCCGCGCGGATGACGGCTTCCAGGAAGGTCTCCCACCCCGTGCGCCGGGCCTCGCCGTTCCCTTCGCTTTCCGACTGCTTGAAGGCGTAGTAGATGGTGACGGGAAAAGCCGGGTGGGCCTGCTCCGCCAGACGGGAAAGGGCCTTGGTCATGCCCTCCAGGAAGAACTTCTCGGCTTTCTCCTTGCTTCCGTGGCGGTAGGACGTGGCCACCAGCTCTTCTGCCTTGGGCACGGCTACGGTAGCGAAGAGCTCAGGAAAAACGGAACGCAGAGAGCGCCGGAGCCAGACGTAGAAGAAGTCCGAGAGGTCGGCGTAGCCGATGTTGTCGTAATAGGGAGGGTCAGTAGACACAACCTTGCTAAAACCAAAGTCCTGAGTAGTAGCATCCACCTGTAATGCAAAGGAAACGGGCTTTGCGGGGAAGAAAAGCAAAACCTTCTCGCTCTTTTCCAAGGCACTAGTTATGGTCCCTCCTCCATGAGAGAAGGGATTAACCTCGGCATAATCCCAAACCATAGGGATTGCTTGGCGGGCAAATGTTTCCCTTAGCGCCCCTCTATCACTCATCCACGATGTTATTGACGATCCAACATTGGCAACCTTGGAAAGGGCAAACCCCAAATACACCCCCACCGCCTCCGCATAGGCCCGGGCGCCGGTGCCGCCCTCCCGCAGGGGGGTGTCGTCGTTGGGGAGGCCCGCGGCTAGGGCATCCTGGCGCACGCGCTCCATGGCCTCGCCCACCAGGTCGGCGAAGGTGGTAAGGGCCACCAGCTGGCGGGGGGTGAAGAGGTCGCCCCATTGACGCATGCCGTAAGGCACACATGTACCGCCAGTCAAGCGCGCTGGTACATCGCCAGACGGTTTCCATTGAGGCAGCGCTTCACGTGCACTGGCTTCATGTTCTCTGATGGGTGCCAAGTATACACGGCCTTGCGGGCCTTCAGCCACAATCGCCATCAGCCGCGCGCCCATGCGCCCAGCTTGGCCTTCCGCTTTGATGTAGTTCGGCTCAATGGGCGTACCCGACAGGATGCAGCGGAAGTTCGCGCCTCGCGCCAGCTTGGTGCCGTTTTTAGCCCCTTCCGGCGGCTTGCCCACCTTCACCGTAAAGCGGTAACGGTCGCCTTCCACTACCGGCTCCACATAGGCCTCCTTGCCGGGCTTGCTGGATAGGATGAAGGTGGAGGCCAGTGGCACTTCCACGTGGCCGAAGGCCGGGTTGGGGCTCCGCACGGTGCGGGCCCAAATCCAGGCGATAACGGTAAGCTCCTGGCCCACCAGGGGCTTGAGGTCGGGCCGTTCCTGGGCCATCTCGGGGGTGATCTTCACCTTGGGGTACAGGTGGCCGATGCGCCGTTCGGCCTCGTCGCGCATCCACTTCCCGTAGTAGCGCACGTCCTCGGCCAGGCCCCGGGCCCCTTTCCACTCCCGCTCCATAAGGGCCTCTTTCGTCCGGGCCTCGGGGTTCACCGGGGGCCTATTCGCAAAGCGGGGGGGAATCTCAATCATGGCCTTGTTGATGAGCACGGCCACGGGGTTCAGGTCGCTGGCGTAAGCCTCCAGGCCCAGGCGCTGGGCTTCCAGAGGAAGGGCGCCGCCTCCGGCGAAGGGGTCGTGGAAGGCGGGGAGGCGATTGGGGTTGAAAAGCTCTTCGGCTCGGGGATGGTGGGCGTTGTCGCAGCAGGCCCTTTGCCAGCTCTTCCAGATCTCCTGCCGGGCCTCCTGCAACAAGTCTTCGTTGTTGGTGTTTTCCCACTGCACCAGCTTTTCTATAAGGCGGAAAAGGCGCTCGCGCTCCCTTGCCTGGGCCTCCTCGGTGGGGAACTCCTCGGGGCAGGCGGAGGGGTCGTCCACCATCTGGGCGAAGATGACCGCCCGGGCCGAGGCCAGGGGGCGGCGGGCCCACCAGAGGTGCAGGGTGCTGGGGTGGCCGTGGCGGATGGACTTTTCCCGCGCGGAGGCGGCGTTGATGGCTTCCAGGGGTAGGGCCACTTCAATGAGCTTCTTCCTCGTCATCGCATAAACCTTACAACAGGTTTCTCCACCGCTGTGTTCAATGCGGCTCCTCTGCTCGAGCCAGCAGTTCCGCAAAGTCGTAGTTGACGCTGGTCACCCCAAAGTCGGGCTCGCGGTGGAAGGGGCGGCGCAGGTAGCGCACCTGGTGGCTCCCGTCCTCCTGGAAGACCACCAAAGCCAGGATGTAGTCTTCCGGCTTGTTGAGGGCGGTGAGGATCTCGTTGCGGGTCACGGTGACGGTCTCGGCCTCGGCCACGCGGCCTTTCACCTCTATGAAGCGGAGGCGGCCCGTTTTGGGGTCGCGGCTTTCGATGTCGTAACCCAGGCGCTCGAACTCGAGGTCCACGGGCTCGTAGCCCAGGCTGCGCTCGGTCTCCAGCACGATGGCGCGGGCCCGGGCCGCGGCAGCCTGGGTGTCGGTGGGGAGGCCCCCATCGGAGGCCGGCCGCCCGGCCATCTGCGCCAGCAGGCCCCGGGGCACCACCACCACACCCCCCAGCACCGTGGGAGGTAGGGCCGCGATCTGGGCCTCGCGGTCCAGCTCGGCCAGGCGGCGCTCGAGGCGGGCCTGCAGCTCGTCGGCCCGTTTGCGCGCTTCCCCCGAGTTGAGCCGGGCGCCCACCTTACCGGCCTGCTCCTGGAGCTTGAGATCCTCAGCGCGGCGATCCCAGTAGGCGATTTCCTTGGTCAGGCGGTCCTTCACCGCGGCGCGGGTCTTCTCGATCCAGGCCAGCCGCCGTTCGCGCACCTCGCGTAGGTGCTCGGGCACCACCTGCGCGACGGCGTAGTCCTGCACCCGGGCCTCGAGGTCGCGGGTCACCCAGGCCAGCTCGGGGCGCTCGAGCAGCCGGGCAGCCTCGGGTTCGTCCCCGGCCAGGGGCCGGTAGTCCAGGTAGGGCGCGTAGTGCAGGTGGCGGGTCTGGCCCTGCGCGTCCATCTCCACGTAGAGCAGGCGGCGCGAGATGGTGCGCCGCTCGCCGGAGGGCAGCAGGCTGGCGTCCTGGATGGCGTGCTCGAGGAAAAACAGCACCCGCGGGGTGGTGCCGGGATCCGACTCGTCCACCAGCACCGTCCCCTGGCGCAAAAGGTCGCGGTGGCGCTCGAGGGTGAGGTCGATCACCGCATCGAGCAGCGGATGACCGGGGCAGACAAAGGCCGCCAGCGGCTGGCCGGGGGGCGCGATGAGGGGCTTTTCGAAGACGATGCGCTCGTAGCGCGGCAGCACCGGGTCGCCGGTGCCGATCTGCCGGTTGCGGTTGCGGATGGGGGCCGGTACGTGGGTCAGCTCGTAGCGGCGCGGCTCCCGCTCGCGTGCGCTGCCGCCCAGGCGGCGGAAGGCCTCGAGGAAGAACGACTCGATGTAGTGCGGTTGCAAGCGCCGGGCCTCGGCCCGCTCCATCTCTTCGCGGATGCGGGCCACCCGACTCTGATCCATGGCGTCGTGGGCCAGGGCCCGCTCCTCGAGCAGGTCGCGCAGGTGCTCCCGGTCCACGGCCTGCTCGACGGCGCGGGTGAGCCGGGCGCGCACCTCGGGCCGGTCGCCGTAGCGGATGGCCTCGATCATCAGGTCGCGCAGGGGCCGGCCCTCGAACTGGAGCTTACCCAGCACGTCGAAGACCTGGCCGCCCAGCGCAGCGCGGGCCTCCTCGAGCTTCTCCAGGAGGCGGTGGTACACGTCGCCCTCGCGGGTCTCCAGGGCCACCAGGTTCCACAGGTGGCAGACCTCGGTCTGGCCGATGCGGTGGATGCGGCCAAAGCGCTGCTCGAGGCGGTTGGGGTTCCAGGGGAGGTCGTAGTTGACCATCAGGTGTGCGCGCTGCAGGTTGATCCCCTCGCCCGCCGCGTCGGTGGCCAGCAGCACCCGCACCTCGGGGTCGTGCAGAAAGCTCTCCTGGGCCTTGCGCCGCTCCTCGCGGCCCATGCCCCCATGGATCACCACCACCGCTTCGGGGCGGCCGAAGAGACCGCCGATTTTGTTCTGCAGGTAGGTCAGGGTGTCGCGGTGCTCGGTGAAGACCACCAGCTTCTGGCTGGGCGAGGGCCTGGGTTTGGGGGCTGTCCCCTCCCCGGTCGCGCTCGCTTGTTCAGTCCGCGCCCGATCGCTAAAGAGCTCGCCCAGCAGTTGCGATAGCTCGCGCCATTTGGTGTCCTCCCCGCTGCGGCGCACCTCGGCGGCCAGGGATTCCAGGCGCGTCAGGGTCTTGATCTCGAGCTCGAGTTCGCTGATGGTGCACGCGGCGGTGGCCTGGTCGAGGATCTGCTCCTCGGTGCGGGCCACCTCATTCTCGGGCGCGTCCTCGAGGTCCTCGAGGTCTTCGGGCTCGAGGATCGTCCAGCCGGGCAGCTCGGCGCCCCGCTGCAGCAGCGCGAGTTCGCGCAGGCGCTTCTCCAGCCGCTCGCGCCGGCGGCGCAGGGACTGGTAGATGGCCTCGGGCGAGGAGGCCAGCCGCCGTTGCAGAATGGTGAGGGCAAACCCCACGGTTCCCGCCTGCTTGTCGTTCTGCAGCGCCTCGGCGCGGTTGAACTCCTCGCGCACGTACTCGGTGACCTCTTTATACAACCGGGCCTCGAGGGGCGAGAGCCGGTAGGGCACGGTGTAGGCGATTCGTTCGGGGAACAGCGGGGTGCCGTCGAACTTCAGCAGGTTCTCCTTGACCATGCGCCGCATCAGGTCGCTGGTGTCCACCTGGTGCACCCCGTCGCGGAAGCGGCCTTCGAAGCGGTCGCCGTCCAGCAGGGCCAGAAAGAGCTGGAAGTCCTCCTCTTTGCCGTTGTGGGGGGTGGCGGTCATCAGGAGGAAGTGCCGCGTGAGGCCGGAGACGAGCTGGCCCAGCCGGTAGCGCTTGGTGTACTTGACCTCCCCCCCGAAGAAGGTCGCCGAGAGCTTGTGGGCCTCGTCCACCACCACCAGGTCGTAGCGGTTGTCCGGGGCGGCCAGCTTGGCCTGCACCTCCCCGTTCCGTGCGAGCTTATCGAGCCGGGCAATCACCAGATCGTTTTCCAGGAACCAGTTGCCGGTGCGGGCGGCCTCGAGCTTGTCGTTGGTAAGTATCTCGAAGGGCAGGTGAAAGCGGCGCGAGAGCTCGTCCTGCCACTGCTCCGCCAGGCTGCCGGGGCAGATGATGAGGCAGCGCTGGAGGTCGCCGCGGGCCATCAGCTCCTTGATGAGGAGGCCCGCCATGATGGTCTTTCCGGCCCCCGGGTCGTCGGCCAGCAGGAAGCGCAGGGGCTGGCGCGGCAGCATGGCCTCGTACACCGCGGTGATTTGATGGGGCAGGGGCTCCACCAGCGAGGTGTGTACGGCCAGCAGCGGGTCAAAGAGGTGCGCCAGGCGGATGCGGTGGGCCTCGGCCACCAGCCGGAAGAGGGCCCCGTCGCCATCGAAGCTCCACGGGCGGCCTTGTTGCACAAGCTCGAGGCGGGCCTCGTCGTGGCGGAAGAGAAGTTCATCGGCCACCTTACCGGCCGGGTCGCGGTAGACCAGGGTCAGCGCGTCCGAACCATGCCACTGCACGCTGATCACCAATACCAGCGCATCCGGGAGGATGCCCCGCAAGACAGCACCGGGCTGGATATCTTCTAAGCGCATACAACAAAGGGATTCAGACCACGTTCAACCCAGTCCCCCTCATACAGCTCACTGTCGCAGCTCGAATAGCCGTCCGTGGGAATCATGGCCTCAGGACGCATGGTCAGGGTAGCACTGCCCCTGGGGGCCGGTATAGAATCTCGCAGCCCTTCTGCATAGCCCTATCCATCACAGCGCATACCACCAGCACGCGATGAAGGGCTTCAGTCATCGGCATTCTGTCTCCCCCATTGGCAGGCCATGCCCGTGCCGGTTGCACGCATTATAGGGAGTCCAGCAAGGCTAAGCAGCGGCAGATGCACCTCGAGGCTCAGAAATCCTTGCGGCCCTTACGGTCGCGGTAGACCTGGCTGGAAAGGGTTTTGCGGGCGCGCTGGGGTGCGGTCTCAATCTCATCGAGCAAAAGCCGGAGTTCATGCGCCTCGGCGGCCAGCGCAGGGCCAAAGCTGGCGAGCATGGGGGCGGCACGGTGCAGGGCGTGCCGGGCCGCCTCGAGGTCGCCGTCGGCCAGGGCCTCCATGGCCCGCTGGCGGGCGCGGGTGGCCTCGAGCTTGGCCGTCATGGCGGCGACATCGGGGTGGGGCTGGAGCCGCTCAAACTCGGCCTCCCCCAGCACGGGCAGCTTCAGGGCCGCCTCGAGGCGCTCCCGCCGGCCCTCCGGGGTCTCCCAGTCGAGCTCAAGGCGCAAGGAAGCCTCGCGGCCTGCCGGGGCTTCCAGCTCCAGCAGGAACTCCAGCGGGATCCCGGCCACCAGGTTGGGCAGCACGTAAGCCCCGGAAGGGTCTTGCTCGAGGTCGTTGAAGAGCCAGGCCCGGCTCCCGTCGCCGGGCCGCAGCCACAGCCGCACCCGGGTGCCCAGCGTCCCGGCCAGGCCTGCCAGTTCCTGCGCGAAGATGCGGGGCAGGTCGGCGGGGCTCTCGATGAAGTAGTAGTTGCCCTCCCCCGCATCGGCCATGGCGGTCATGAGATCCTCGTTGTAGTCGAGGCCGACGCCCAGGGTGCTGGTGCTCACGCCCCGGCGGGCCAGCTCCCGCACCTGCTCGGCAATCACGCCGGGGTTGGTCTCCCCCCGGTTGGCCAGGCCGTCGGAGAGCAGCACCACGCGGTTGAGCCGCCCCGCCTCCTGGTAGGCCGCCACCTGGGTGGCCCCCTCCAGCCAGCCCGCGTGCAACGCGGTGCTCCCGCCAGTGCGAATCGTGCGAATAAGGTTCGCAATGGCCGCACGCCCATCCGCCACCGGCGTACTGGGCACCAGCACCTCCACCGCATCGTCGTAGATCACCACCGCCACCCGATCCTCGGGCAGCAGGTTGTGCACCGCGTAGATAGCGGCCTCCTTGGTGTACTTCAGCTTGCTCCCCCCCATGGAGCCGGAGCGGTCGAGCACCAGGGCCAGGTTGAGCAGCGGGCGCTCGGGCCGGGCCTGGGGCGTGGGGGTGTGGATGCGCAGCAACACCTGCTGGCGGGTCGGGCGGGTGGCGCTCACCCCCGGCTTGAGGGGGATGAGCTCGAGGTGGGGCCGGGCGTTCGGGCTTGAATCGGTATGCATATCCTTCCTCCTTCTGGTTGCGCAGGCTTCAGCGCCGGCGCGGTTTCTGGGTCTCGAGCCGCTCGCGCAGGTGTCGCAGCAGCGTGTCCAGCTCGCTGGGGGTCTTGGGTGGGCGGAAGTCTTCGCGCACGTGCAGTTCCAATCCAGGGGCGATCTCGAAGCGGCGCCAGCGCAGCTCGGCCTGGGGCGCTGCCTCCGTTGGGGGCGGGGCGGCGGGGATCGGAGCGGGGGGCATCCGGTACTGCTCGCGCAGCCCCGCCAGATAAGCCAGCGCCGAAGGGGTCTCTCTGGCGGTGAGGGCCACCCCGCCCTCGAGCATCGCCAAAAGCTCGGCGTCGCTCTTACGCCGGGCCAGATCGCCCAGGGCGCTGGCCCCGTGCCCCTCGGCCATCAGGCGCCGCACCACCAGCAGTTGCAGCAGGTGCCGCGCCGAGTAGCGGGCCTCCCGCCCAGCCCGCAAGGGCTCGTCGAGCATCCCCAGCCCGGTGTAGTGGCGCACCAGGCGGGCCGTAACCGCCTCGCGCACCCGCTGGCTGCCGAATTCCTGGGGCAGGTAGCGGGGCAGGCGGGCGTTGGCTTCGCGCACCAGCCCCTGCAAATCCCACTCGGCGCCGCGCTGCAACAGGGTCTCGAGGCTGTCCATATTCCAAGGGTAATACTTACATATTACATTGTCAATATCATTTGATATTGTCAACAATGAATCTGTACGTCAATCCTCTTCTTCCTCTTCCCCGGAAACGGCCTCGAGCGCCCTCCCTTCCAGGCCGGCTTCCCGCTCCCAGCGCTCCAGGAAGCCCCTGACCGCCTCGCCGCCGCCTTCCACCAGCGGCAGGAAGTCCAGGAGCCGGGGGTTGAACCCCGCGTGGCGGTGAAGCCGGGGGTGGGGGCTCACCACGCTGGGGGCATAGCCGACCAGGTTGATCACGTGCGCCTGGCGCCCGGTGTCCTGTCCTAAGAAGCGCCGCAAGGCCAGGAGGGCGTCGTCGTGGGCCTGCTCGTCGGTGATCACCACGAGGCGGCGGTATCCTTCCTCGGCTGCCTGGCGGGCAGCGTAATCCACCGCTTGCCCTAGGCAGGTGCCCCCACCCCCCAGCCGCGTCAGCGCCTCCACCGTCTGGATGGGGCTTTCACCGGGGAGCACCGCAGGGTGCACCGCGTCGTCAAAGGGGACGATAATCCCGCCCTTGAGGGCCAGGGCCACCGCCAGCGGGGCAGCCTGTGCCAGCGGGGCGCCGTGCATGGAGCCCGAGACATCCAGGAGCACCAGGGTGTCCTGCATAGACGGGCGCGCCTCCACCATGCGGCGGAACAGGCGATCCAGGAGAGGAAGGGCCAGAGGGGCCTCCTGGTAGGCCCGAAAAAGCTGGTGGGGGAAGAGGTCGCGCACATCCACCCGCTCCGCACGAGGCAGAAGCTCCTCGAGGGCAAGACCGGACTCGAGGCAGTTCCGCAGGTTGCGCACCAGGGCCAGGGCCTTCATCTGGGGCAGCGCCCCGCGCCATACCTCCGGGGTGCTGCCCTGGGCGGAGAGCAGCGCCTCCCAGGTGGGGGCTTCCTGGCGCAGACATGCCACCAGGGCCAGCTCCCCGGGGCCCGCCCTGCCCAGGAGGTAGCGGAAGACCGCCTCGCTCTCCTGGCTGCGGGGACGGGGATGCACCAGGCGAATGGCATCCCGCTGACTGAACCCCTGGGATAGACCGGTAGGGCTCACCTGCTTGTACCTGAGGAGCTGCCGGGGAGGCAGGGTCTCCAGATGAGCTTTCACCGCCTTGCGGAGGCCCTTGGGCAGGGGAAGCCGGAGATGAGCCAGGTGGCCCAGGGTTTGTAGGTGCTCATCCCCGCGGCGCCATACCGCGCGGGCTGCCCGGAGGGCCAGGGAGCGGGCCTCGCCCGGGTAACCAAGCCCCTGGCTCACCTCGGAGCCCGCCAGGAAGAGGGTACCTACCAGATACGCCCCCACCGTGCGAAGGCCCAGAACCTGGCGGCTGTAGGCTGCTATATCTGCCACAAAGGCAGGGTCGTGCAAGAGCAGGCTCGAGGCAAGGTGTAGGTATCTCTGCTGACGCCCGGCCTCACCCTCATAGAAGGTGTTGCCAGGGAGCCAGTTCAGGGCCAGCGCCAGAAATTCGGAGTGGGCAGTAGGCACCAGAGCGGCCCCGCGTTCGTAGGTGAAGGTCAAGGACATGGGCTTACCTCCTGAGCGGCAGAAGCTGATCCATCAAGAACCACATAGCCACCAACGCATTGGCATGCTCCAGCACCTGCATCAGCCTGGGCAGTATGAAGGGGAGGGCGTGGGGGTCGTGGGTGAACCCATCCACCCCCAGCACCATATCGCCGTCCTCGTCCAGGTAGGCCTTGACCCCCTTGACCTTGGAGGTGATGTTCTGGAGCAGGGCTTCCGTGGGGGTGGAGGGCAGGCCGTCCTTGGAGAAAAAGGCAGCAAGGCGGTAGTAGACAAGGCCGTTGTCCTCCTCTTGCAAGACCAGCGTGAATTTAAGGTGGTTATCGGAGGTAAAGGCCAGGAACCCATCCCCGTCCCTGTCTACCCTGCTTTGCAAGACTTGCAGATGGTTATCCCGAATCCAGGACGACAAATCCTCCACGATGGCTTTCATGCGCGACATGCCTTCCTCCTTCTCGGCCAAAGCCGCCAAAGGTCACCTACCTCGCCGAATGGCGCACAAAAAAAAGAATTGTAGGGGATTTTATAAACCGGACTTTCTGAGCACGAACCGGGCCCGCAGGGCGGGGCGGGTCAAGGTGGGATCGGTGCTAATCTTCTTAACAAATCAATGTGGCGATTTTTTCGGAAGTAGCCGATCCTCGCAACGCCGCAAAAGTAAATATTACACGCTCGACTGGATTCTGTCAACACCCCCGGGCTTTACCCAGACTTGACCGCTATGCCGCATAGAGCCCCAGGAAGCGCAGGGCGGAGAGGGGGTTGAAGGAGAAGATTTCTAGGGCTGCCTTCTTCTCCCTCACCCCCTCTCGGTGAAGCATGGAGACCAGGAAGGCCCGCAGCACCGCTAGCGCCCACGCCCCCACCCCCCGCACCTGACAGGCATCCTCCCCAAAGCACACGTCCCGCACCCAGAAAGACCGGTTCTCCACCTCCCAGCGGGAAAGCAACAGGCTCCCCAGCCGCTTTGCGTCCGCTACCTCCGGCCCCAGGCTGGTGAGGGCGTAGCTCACCGTCCGCCGCACCTCCCCCGTCCCCTTGTGCCTCACCTCCCGCCAAAGCCGCACCACCTGCCTGGCCCCAGGGAAGGCCCGCACCTCTTCCGGCAGGTAGGGGGAAGCCCAAACCCGGTAGGTCCACACCTCCCCGTCCCGCACCCCACTCCAGGTCGCCTCCGTCTCCCCGGGAAGACGCCTTCCCGCCATCCCCTTGAACACCTCCAGGGCCCACTCCAAAAGTTCCCCCTGGTTCCCCTTCAGGACCAAGAGATAGTCCCCCCTTTTTTCCGCACCCGGGCCGCCACCTCAGGGTACAGGTACCCCGCGTCCCCCACCACCACCTTGCCCTCCAGCTCCCTCGCCTCCAAACGGTCCAGAAGCTCCAGGAAGGCCTTCTCCTCCCTCCCTTCCGCCCGGGCCTGGGCCAGGGTGGTATGGAGGTGCAGGGCCAGGACCTCCACCAGCTTGACCTGGGGGCTTTTCCCCTTGCCGCTTCCCCGCAGGTGCTTCCCGTCCACCACCAGGACCTCCCCAAGGTCGGCTTCGGGGAAGACCTGGCCAAGGGCCGCCTGGAGCTTCTCAGGATCCAGGCGGTGAAGGAGAAGGGTGATGGCGGTGTGGCCTGGGGCCTTGCGCAGGCCCAGGTGGGGCAAGAGGTGGGGGTTGGCGCGGGCAAAGCGTTCCACGCCGCGCAGGGAGTCCACGCGGCTCAGGAAGGCCACCAGGATGAGGGCCAGAAGGCCCCAAAGGGGGTACTGCCGGTTGTGGGCCCGAGGGTCCGGGACCTGGGATAGCGCCTGGCGCAGAGTCATGATCTTTCTCTACCCCAAGGGCTGTATATCGGTCAAGTCTGGGCTTTACCCCTTCGGGCCAAACTCGTACTTCCCGCTGTAAGGGTTGTACGTAAGCTCCCAGTCCTCCGGCACCTGCTCGTAGCGGCCGGTGTAGGGGTTGTACCTGTCCACCAGATTCGTCCCTTTTTTGCTGTAGCTGCGGGTATAGGGAGAGTAGCTCAGATCCCCCGGGCGGCCCAGCTCGTAGCGCCCTTCATACTCGTTGTAGGTCGGCTCCATATCATCTTCCGCAAACTCGTAGGCGCCGGTGTAAGGGTTGTGCTTGAGTTTGTCCATGGGTTCCTCCGCTTCATCTTCCCTCTCGCAACCGCTCCAGCAACGCCCGGAACAGATCCTGTACCTCCGCCATGCCCCGGCCCTGCCCCGGGTTGAGCTCCATAACGAACTGGTGGGCCGCCATCATCACGGTATCGCACATATCGGCGAAAAGGGCCGGGCTGATGCCCATCTCGAGGTCGATGTGCCAGTCCAGGGTAAAACCGTCCTCGGTGTGGTAGGCCTTGGGCCAGCGGCGCTGGGTGTTCCAGCGGTTCACCAGACGAAGCGCCTCCAGCTCGGACATCTCCGGAGAGGGCTCCACGCGCATGGTGATGGAGAAAACGTCCTCCCGCACGCCCGAAGCCGCAAAGATGGTGAATAGCTTTTGCGGGCACTCCTCCATCGCCATAATGGCTACGTAGTCCCCATCCCGGTCGGTCAGGTACCGGAGGTTCCGCTCCTCCACGTACTGGCGGATGAGGGCCCGGTTGAACTCCACCGTCTGGCGCTGTTGCTTCATCTGCATGCTCGTCTCACCTCCGTACCCGATTTGGTAAGGCCAGTTTTGCAGAGCAGCGCGACACCTAGTGTCGCCTGTGCAGGTGGGGCGTCGGCGGCGGGGCCTCCAACCACTGCCCGGCCAGGGTGCGAATCTCCTGAAGCCAGCGGGCCCGCAGATCGGCAGGGGCCACCACCTCCACCAGGCTGCCCCAAGAAAGCACCCAGCCTAAAAGCTCGAAGGGGTAGCCGTCCGGGTCGGTGTTGACCTCATACACCGCTTCTGCGCGACCATCCTCCAACACGCGCCACTCTACCGGGCCCGGCAGATCCCCCTCACGGAGCCGGGGAAGCACCGCCGGGGCAAATCGGAGCACCAC
The DNA here is from genome assembly GCA_026004095.1 of Meiothermus sp. Taxonomy (GTDB): domain Bacteria; phylum Deinococcota; class Deinococci; order Deinococcales; family Thermaceae; genus Meiothermus. The sequence continues at coordinate 6,607 of BPIL01000022.1, read as the reverse complement.
CTGCGCCTTTCGATGGGCCAGGGTAACGCCCCAGGCCCCGGAAAGCAGTCCGTTGGGGTTGAAATTCTCGGGGATGGTGTAGGTCTTCTCCAGGATTCTCGGATTCGACATGCGCGCCAGCTTGTAGATCTGGGGGCCGGTGTAGCGTGAACCCGGCACCCGCACCAGGGCGTAGAGCGCCAGGTTCCAGCGATTCAGCTCCAGAAACCAAATTTCCAGCTCCCGCCGGGTTCGGCGTCCCTGCAGGCTCTGGTAATCCACCTGCAACACACGGCGCTCGCTCCAGGCCCGCAGCACCATCTCCAGCACGCGATCGGAGGGAAGGTTGCGCCGGTGGTAGGCCTCGAGGTCCAGCGCCACCAGGCGGCGGATATGCTCCGGCAGCGCCTTCACCAAACGGTGCAATTCCTGCATGAAGTACTGATGGTGGGTAGGCGCCTGGTGGTAAAAGAACCGAAAGGTGACGTAGCGCAGGAGCAGGCTGTATGGGTTCGAGTCTGCTTCCTTGGCGATGAAATACCGACCCTGGCCGTCCTCCCGCAATTCTGGGCGCAGCGAGCGCAGCTCCTCGATATCCCGCTGCACCGTTCGCTGGCTGACGCCCAGACGCCCGGCAAGCTCCGCGGTGCTGCGCGGCCGGAGTTCCAGCAGATCTTCGATCTCGCGCAAGCGTCTGGACTTCCGGTATGAGCGCTTTTCAAGACCCATACCTCATGGTAGACGAAAGGGGCTGGTTACACAGGCAATTTGACAAACCTATACACGGCATGCGAGCCGCCCACCACGCGTTTAAGACTTTTGTAGGCCCGTCCAGTTACTTACTTGGATAAAGGGGGTGAGAGCTGTTTAGAAACACAATCCTTCCGGCGAACGTATCGAAGGCAACCGAAGCTGAAGTCTTGCGTGGAGGTTTGGCATGAGGAAGATTCGGAAAATTTTTGGGTTGGTCGTGGCCGTACTGGTTTTGGGGTTGTTCCCCGCCCAGGCCCAGCGGGTTTATCTAAACGCCACCGGCACCGGCGCGGGCCTGGGGTTTTCCTTTGCCGGTCAAACTTCGTTCAGCATGGGGCTTGCCCTAGGGGCCGGGGCTCGAGAACTGGCCGGCCCCTTTGGCCTGGAGGGCAGCTTTGGTCTGGGGGTTCAGCAGGGCACAGCAACTTTCAATCTGGGCTTCCAGGGCATCTTCCACTTCGGACGCTATGGAACGGGCATAAGCCCCCTGGCAGGCCTTGGATTCGATGTTTTCTTCGGGGGCAACCAGACCACATTTGCCCTCAGGGGTCTGGCCGGCGCCGAGTACTTTCTCAACAGGCAGTCCTCCCTGGTGTTCACGAGCGAGCCCAGCCTGTCGTTCGCAGGCCAGACGGTCTTTGGAGTGGTTATGCGGGCAGGTCTCAGAATCTACCCCTAGCAGGGCGTGCGCTGGCTCACCTAGCTCCAAGAATGTGCTGCTATGAGTAAAAAACCAATCGCCACAAGCTTATTCCTCGGGCTCCTTACCCTCCTTGGGGCCTGCCAGAGCACCAGCCAGCAGACCTCGAGCTTTGAAATCAATCTGGAGCCTTCCGAGCTACAGGTTGGCACGGGGGATAGCGCCTCTCTTCGGCTTACCCTTACCCCCATAGGTGGTTTTCGCGGAACCGTCACCCTTCAGCTAGAAAACGGCCCCACCGGCGTTAGCCTGACCCCTTCTTCACTCAACGTCACCACCAACGACCCAATCGTCCAATCGCTTACCCTATCCACAACTGCGCAAACCCCTGCAAACACATACAACGCCTCGCTGAAGGCCACATCCGGTGATATAGTCCGTTCGCGTTCCCTCCGCCTCGTCGTGGAGGGCAGCCGGAATATAAGCGGTACGGTTTCCCTCGACCCCTCCATTCAAAGCGGGGCTTTCCTTATCCCCCACCCCACCCGCACCGAGCCCCGTTCCACCCCTTCCGAACCCCAGGCCGTTCCAGGAGAGCTCGTTGTGAAACTTCGCTCTAAAGATGGGCCCTCCGCTCAAACTTTGCCCAGAACCCTGCAGGCGGGGGCTGTTTCTCTGAGCCTGGTCAGGCCTATGGGGCTTCCGGGGGCAGGGGTATACCGGGTCGATGAGGGGCTTAGCCTACAGGCCCTGGCGCGCGTAGAGAACATGGAGGCTTTAGCTCGAGCCGTTGCAAGCCTGCCTGAAGCAGAGTACGCGCACCCCAACTACATTCTTTGGGCACTCAAAACCCCCGACGATCCCCTATATTCCTATCAATGGCACTACGACAGACAGCACCTGAACCTCCCACAGGCCTGGGACATCGAGGATGGAACCAGCCGCCAGGTGGTGGTAGCGGTCATAGACACCGGTGGCCTTTCCCGCAAGTATCACCCTGACCTGACCCCCGTCCAGCTCCCAGGGTACGATCTAATCTCCGATCCGCTTCAAGCAGGGGATGGGGACGGGCGCGACCCCGACGCAGAGGATGAAGGTTACGAAAGCCGCTATCACGGAGCCCATGTAGCGGGAACGATTGCCGCGGCCACCAACAACAGCCTTGGGGTGGCGGGGGTGTCCTGGGGAGCAAAGATTGTGCATGTGCGCGTTCTTGGCATCAACGGCAGCGGCAGTATAGCCGATGTTCTCGATGGCCTCCTATGGGCAGCAGGAATTGACGTCCCCGGGGTTTCCCGGAACCCAAACCCCGCCCAGGTGATCAACATGTCTTTGGGAGGAAAACCCTCCTGCACACAGGTTCCCTCCTATCAGCAGGCCATTAACCAGGTGAATGCACAGCCCCAAAAGCCCGTTATCGTAGTCGCTGCAGGCAACGACCAGGACAACGCCAGCAACTACACACCGGCGAGCTGCCAGGGGGTTATCACGGTGGGCGCCACAGAGTTCAGGAACTACCGGGGCTTTTACTCCAACTACGGGCCTCGGATAGACGTGATGGCCCCCGGAGGGGATGTTACCCAGGATCAAAACGGCGACCGGTATCCGGATGGGGTTTTGAGCACGGTCTGGGACGAACAGTCCGACCAACCTTCAGTTGATTTCCTCAATGGAACCTCCATGGCCTCGCCCCACGTGGCCGGGGTGGTCGCTCTACTCAAGGCGAGAAACCCCAACCTGGGCTATGCAGAGATTCTCAACATCTTGAGAAGCACCGCCCGGCCCCTTTCCGATCAGGCCTGTACAGGCGCCCCCCATCCCAGGGTCACGGTCAGCCTGAGGGGTTCAGACTGCGGCGCCGGACTGGTAGACCCGGTGCGCGCCCTCCAAGCCGCGGGGGGCGGTGGCTCCGGGCCCGGCCCCACCCCCGACTTCAGCCTGCAACTCTCCCCTGCCAGCCTCACACTGACCCCCGGGCAAAACGCGCAGGTCAACGTGGCTGTGGTGGCCTCCGGGGGCTTCGGTGGTGCGGTAAATCTCTCCCTCTCCGGAGCACCGGCGGGGGTGACGGGTGGCTTTAACCCCAACCCCACAACCTCCTCCAGTACCCTCTCCCTCTCCGTGGGCCAGGGCATCGCACCGGGGAACTACACCCTCAGCATCAGGGGTTCATCGGGGGGCCTAACCCGGGAAGCCTCGCTAACCCTCTCCATCACCAGCCAGCCCCCGCCACCCCCTCCACCCGCCACCATTGCAGGAACCCGGGTGTTTGGCCTCTACATCGATCGGGACGGCAATCTTGATGAGAACAAAAGCACCTACATCACCATAACGCGAGACGAGAGGAGGGCGCCCTACACCCTCAGGGGCCTGGCCCCAGGCACCTATCTGGTGGTGGGCTGGAGGGACGTCAATCAAAACCAGGAAGTGGACGACGCGGATTACCTGGGTATATACGTGGACTCCCGGGGCAACTACCTTGTGGAGCCCCCTCGATCCGGGATCGACTTTGCGCTGCAAAGTGTAGCCAGCCTGGAGAGAACCTTCTTTACGACCGACAGGTTGCGTTCCTGGCTAAACGGGCTCCTTAGCAGGGGTTCTGCAGGGAATCAACCTTAACCTGGGGGATAAGGAGGTAAGGCTTGAGAAAAAAGTGTTTTCCGGCGCGGGCGACCCTGTGCCGCACGCCCACACCCCCAAGCTTTCCTCGAGGCACAGGCCCGGCGTGAGGTGGGTCTGGCAGAGGGCCCTGGGAGAGATGCACCACGAGGATGAAAGGGCTTGCGGTTTGGCCGAATCATCCGAGGAGAGCAAGCGCATCCAGCGTTGACATACCCGTTACAGGGCTTTTGAATTGGAGGCAATCAACAGCATCTCAAGCGCTCAAAAACCAGGGGGAAGTGTCCGGTGCTTCCCCCTGTGCGATAGGCCGAGGTGGAGCCATGGAAGAAAAGGTAGCAACTCCCCGTCCCCGATCGTGGCGGAACTGGCTTCTAGCAGGTGCTCTGGTTCTTCTCTTCCTGGGCATCTTAGGGAACCTGCTCCCCGATGAACCGGGGGAGGTTCAGGTGGGGGTGGTACGCCTTAAGGTACCCCAGGGCTTTGAGGCCCGTGAGGCTTCTGGTGGCAGAATCCTTCTAGCCCCCCTGGAAAGCCGCGAGGACACCTTCCGGGAGAACCTCAATATCCTCAGAGAAGCCCTGCCCCAGCCCGTGAGCAGTCTCCAGTACGCCCAGGTGGTGGCTCGGCGAAACGCTCAGGGCCTCGAGGGCTTCCGCATGGGCCCGGTACGGCCCTTGCAGATTCTTGGAGTGCAGGGGGTGGAGTTTGCTGCCCAAGGGGCTCCAAAGGGCAAGCGCCTGGAATTCCGGGTGCTTGCCTTCGTCCTGGGGCAGGAAGGGTACCAGATCACCCTTACGGGTGAGCCGGGCAAGCTCGCGCAGTACGCAGCCGCCTTCCAGGAGGCTTTGAGCCCCTTGGGCCTGGCCTACGCCCCCCCAGCCCTTCCCCCTACCCCCCAGACCTCAGCCCCCCCACCCCCTTCCTATTACGGCCCGGGCCCCGAGCCCCTACCACCCGCTCCAGCTCCCTATGGCGGCTTCCCCGGGTATGAGGGCACCGCTCCGATAACACCCTACGATTCCGAATCCTTCACGGGGCTCAGCACGCCGGATGCCGGGGACAGCAGTTTCTAGGAGACCTGGAAGGCAGGGGAGGAATTCAACACCTGGGCAGCAGAAGAATGGAGCCAGGCGCTCTCGGGGGAAACACCGGACATCACCCACTACGACGAGCAGGGCACCCCTTACTGGGAAGGCCCCTCAGGCACCCTGCACGAGTGGGACTGGGGAGGCTGGAACGAGTGATAAGGAAATGCCTGCGCCACCCACCAGGGGGCTGGCTTTGAGAAAACCCCTTCGGAGGGCCAGCCTATGATAAGAAATCTTCAAGACTCTTTCCACTAAAATGGAGCCATGCAACTGGCCCAACATCAGCGCCGCCCCCGGTTGGAACTCCAACTGCGACACCATCCGGATAACCTCCACGCCCTCTACCGGGAGTCCCAAGACCACACCGAACGCGCCCGCTGGCACGCTCTCTGGCTGCTGGCCAGGGGTCAGAGCATCCCCGAGGTAGCCAGGAATCTGGGCTATACCGATCGCTGGGTGCGTCAGGTAATCCACCGCTACAATCAGGGCCTGCCCATGAAGAATCTGCGGCACGAGAACAAAGGCCGGGCCCCCCTCGTACCGCCCGAACTCCAGGAGGGCTTCCGCCAGGCCCTCCTCCAGCCCCATCCCAGGGACGGGCTTTGGAGCATTCGCAACGCTGCGGAGTGGCTGGCTGAAAGGCTGGGACGTCCGGTGGATGGGCGGCGGGCCTGGTACTGGATGCGTCGCCTGGGCCTGGCCCCGCTGCGCCCCCGGCCGCGCCACCGGGAGGCGGATGCGAAGCGGCAGGAGGCTTTCAAAAAAAGCTCTTTCTGATGGTTTTCCTGTTCAGGTTGCTCTTTCCTGAACTGGAGTTGGAGGTGTGGGGCTTTGATGAGCACCGAATAGGGCTGAAGCCCATCCGCCGACGGGTATGGGCCTTGCGAGGGAGGACGCCGCTAGCGCAGGAGCGGCCCCGCTATCGCTGGCTGTATGTGTACGCCTTCATAAGACCGGGTACGGGGGAAAGCGAGTACTGGCTGCTGCCCTCGGTCTCGGTGGAGGGGTTCCAGTTGGTGTTGGAGGCCTTTGCCCGGCTACGGGGGGCGGGGGCGGGCAAGCTGGTACTGGTGGTGCTGGATCAGGCTGGCTGGCACACCTCGGGGCGGGTGGAGCCAGCCAAGGGCCTGGGGCTGTGTTATCTGCCACCCTACTCGCCCGAGTTGCAGCCGGTAGAACGAGTCTGGGGGCTCATTGACGCGGTCGTGGCCAATGGGCAGGTGCAGGATGAAGAGGAGCTGTGGGCCAAGGTGGAAGCCCGGTGCGCTTACCTACAAACCCAGCCCGCGCTTATCCAGAGCTACACCCTATTTCACTGGTGGCCGGGGGGATGTTAGGGGAATGAATCAAAAGGATTTCATATGATTTGGATACGGCCTGTGCTGAAGTCCAAGGGCTCGTTGACCCTGGTGGGTTCATAGCCTAAAATAGGCTTAGGACTGGGCCTGGGTACACACCCAGGCCTAGTACGTTTGAATCAAGGGTAGCACTTCCGCTGCCGTGACCTTTCGAGCCTCCAGCTTGG
>BPIL01000021.1 GCA_026004095.1 Meiothermus sp. | reverse complement strand
TGGGCACCTACTATTCGGCCGAGCTGGCCCTGATGCAGCGGGCCGGGGCGGCGGCCGATGGCTTCATCGTGACCTACCACAACGCCTACTACTACGACACCACGGTGCCGGCGGTGGAGCAGATCCGGGCTTTGCGCCGCTCTAAAGGCCGCGATCTCTCGTACCGCACCACCTATTACATGGGCTCCTGGATGGCTGTGGATGTGATTGCCGAGGCCATGCGCCGGGCGCATGCAGCGGGCAAGCTGACCCGCCCCGGCATGATCGAGGCCCTGGAGAGCCTGGGCGACTACAACGCTGGCGGCCAGGTGCGCAACATGCGCTGGGTGAACCACCGACTGCCATTTACCAAGCTCTGGCGGGCCAACGTGCGGGATGGCCGCTTCGACGCCATCACCGACTGGGTGGACGGTTCAAAACTCTAAGCTGCCTTGGGGGCTCGAGGGTCGGGAGCTGACCGCTGGTTGGCTCGGGCCCTCGAGCCTGCCACAAGCCATCTGCTAAAGGAAAACATGGATCTGGCCTTAGTCATCCAAACCGCCCTCAACGGTCTGGCCAACGGTGCGCTCTACGCGGTGATCGCTGCCGGCTTTGTGCTGGTTTATCGCTCAACCAGCGTGGTCAACTTCGCCATCGCGGAGTTCATGCTCATCGGCGCTTACCTGACCTACACCATGTCGCTTTTTTTTCCGCTGCTCTTGGCCATCCTGCTGGCCCTGCCCCTGGCCTTTATCTTTGGGGTGCTGGTGGAGCGGGGGTTTGTGCGGCCCCTCCTGGGGCGGAACGTGGTGGCGGTGATTATGGCGACCATCGGGCTGGCCGCCACCCTGGACGGGGCCACCCTCATCCTGTGGGGCCCCGACCAGAAGGCCATGGGGGCCGCCGACATCTCCCAGCTACCCAAGGAGGTGCCCAGCCTGGCTTTTAACCTGGGGGGGGTGTTTCTTTCCTCTAAAGCGGTGTGGAGCTTAATTCTGGCCCTGCCGCTGGCTATTCTGCTGGTGCTGGCGCTCAAATACAGCCGCTACGGGGTGCTGCTGCGGGCGGTCTCGGAGAGCGAAACGGCTGCGCTGGCCATGGGTATCAATGCGCCTCGAGTGGTGGCGATGGCCTGGGGCATTTCAGCGGTAACGGCCACCATTGGCGGGGCGTTTCTGGCCGGTGCGGCGGGGGGGGGTGGCCCCGGCCATCACCTGATTCTGCTTGGTCTGATCGTGTTCCCCGTAGCCATCCTGGGGGGCTTCGACTCGGTACCGGGTGCGGTGGTGGCGGGCCTGATCATCGGCCTGATCGAGGCCTTCTCGCAGCTTTACCTCGAGTCCCTGCTGCCCGGCATCACCCAGGCCATTCCCTTCTTAATCGTGCTGCTGGTGCTGCTCTTCCGTCCGTATGGCTTGCTTGGTCAGCATCGCATCGAGCGGGTGTGAAGGGAGGGCATCCCCAATCCAAGGAGAAAGGAGAGTTGAATGGCCGAGATTAACGTTGAAAACCTGAAAGTGGTCTACCGGGGCGTCATCCTGGCCTTGCAGGGCGTTAGCATGCGGGCCGGGGCTGGCGAGGCGGTGGCGCTGCTGGGCCCCAACGGGGCGGGCAAGAGCACCCTGGTGCGGGCCATCTCCGGGCTGTTGCCGCAGTACGACGGGCGGGTGCTGGACGGTCGAATTACCCTGGGTGGGGAGGATATCACCCACCTGCCGGCGCTTAAGGTGGCGGGCCTGGGCCTGACCGCGATCCTCGAGGGCCGCCCCATCTTTCGCTACCTGACCGTGATCGAAAACCTGCGGGCCGCAGGGCACAAACTAACCCCGCAGCGCCAGAAAGAGCTGACCGACGAGATTTTTACCCGCTTCCCCCGCCTCTACGAGCGCCGCTTCGAGCAGGGGGGCTACCTTTCGGGTGGTGAGCAGCAGATGCTCTTGCTGGGTATGGCCCTCCTGACCGAGCCCAGGATTCTGGTGGTGGACGAGCCCAGCCTGGGCCTGTCGCCCAAGCTGACCGAGGAGGTCATGCGGGTGCTGGACGATCTGCGCCGCGACAAGGGCCTTACCCTGGTGCTGGTGGAGCAGAACGCCCGGGCGGCTTTTTCCATCGTGGAGCGGGTGTATGTGATGGAGCAGGGCCGGGTGGTCTTCGAGGGCACTGCCCAGGAAGCCCAGGCCGATGCCGACGTGATGGAGTTTTACTTAGGGGGTGCGGTGGCCGGTGGCTTCTCGGAGGCCAAGCGGTATCGGAGGAGAAAGCGATGGGTATAGTCTCGAGAAAAAGGTGGGTGGTCAACGGGGGGGCTGGTGTGGGACTTCCGCCCAGGCCTTACGACAAGGAGGCCCGCCATGTCTGAAACGCTGCTCGAGGTCCACGACCTGCACCTTTCCTTCCGGGGTGTCAAGGCACTGGCCGGGGTGAGTTTTAGCGTAGCGGAGGGCGACTTGTTCGCAGTGATAGGCCCCAATGGGGCGGGCAAGACCAGCCTGCTTAATGTGCTGTCGGGGCTGTACAGGCCCCAGCAGGGCCGGGTGGTTTTCATGGGTGAAGACCTGGCCGGCCAGAGCCCCCAGCAACGGGTGCGCAAGGGGCTGGGGCGCACCTTTCAGAACCTCGAGCTTTTCCGGGGCATGACCGTGCTGGACAACGTCAAGCTGGGGGCCGAGCTGGCCGTGGGCGGCTACACCGACCTGATGCCCAAAGCCCAGATCGAATGGAAGATTCGCCACCACGCCGAAGAGGTGCTGGACTACCTGCACCTCTCACCGTACCGCCACGTACCGGCCGGGGCCCTGCCCTACGGTTTGCAAAAGCGGGTGGAGGTGGCTCGAGCCCTGGCCGGGCGGCCCAGGCTGCTGCTCCTGGACGAGCCCATGGCCGGGCTGAGCCTGGAGGAAAAGCAAGACCTGGCCCGCTTCCTGCTGGACGCCCGGCGCGAGTGGGGCGTTACGCTGGTGCTGGTGGAGCACGACCTTAAAGCCGTGCTGGAGCTTTCGACCGGGGTACTGGTGATGTCCTACGGCGAGGTCTTGTACCAGGGAGCCCCGGCGGGTGTGCGGGAGAACCCCCGCGTGGCCGAGGCTTATCTGGGGAGGAGTGCATGAGTCAGACCCTGATTGAATTTCTGGCCCATCACGCCCAGACCAGGCCCAACGCCCCTGCGATGCGGGTTAAGCGCCTGGGGGTGTGGGAGACCACCTCCTGGGCCCACCTCAAAGAGAAGGTCGAGCAGCTTGCGGGGGGGTTGCTGGAACTGGGCCTGGAGCCGGGTAGAGTGCTGGCCATCCTGGGCCAGAACGCACCGGAGTGGGTCATATCCGAACTGGCGGCCCAGGCGGTGGGCGCTATGCCCATGGGCATCTACGCCGATGCAATGCCGGAGGAGGTGGGTTACTTCATCGAGTTCTCCGAGTGCGCGGGCATTGTGGTCTCGGACGAGGAGCAGCTGGATAAGGTGCTGCCCCATCTAGACAAACTCAAGTTTGTGCTGGTCTGGGAAGAGGCCGGCATGAGCAAGTACTGGAACGAGCGGGTACGGCCCTTTAGCAGCGTGCTGGAGCTGGGCCAGGCCGAGAAAAACCGCCAGGCTGTGCGGGCCGCGCAAGCCCAGGTGGGGCCCGATACGGTGGCGCTTCTGGCCCCCACCTCCGGCACCACGGCCCGCAGCAAGCTGGCCATGCTGACCCATGCCCAGCTGATTGCCGGGGCCGAGGCGGGGCGCGAGACCATCAGCATCCGCGGTGGGGAGTGGGTGTTTTCCTACCTGCCGCTGCCCTGGATCGGCGAACAGATGCTCACGGTGGTGCGCAACCTTACCGACGGTACGGTGGTGCACTTCCCCGAGGATGTGATCACCGTGCGCGAGGATGTCAAAGAGGTGCAGCCCGACTTTTATCTGGCCCCGGCAAGGCTGTGGGAGGATGCAGCGGCTATTGTGCGCAGCCGGATGGAGGACGCCGACGGGCTCAAGAAGGCCGTCTACCGCTGGGGTATGGGGGTGTTGCTCGAGTGCGCCCAGCGCGAGTTCCGCAAAGAGCCCATTGGCTTTGGGCTCAACCTGGCCCGGGCCCTGGCCTACCCGCTGGTGGCCCGCCCGCTCCGGGCCCGCATGGGGCTGGCGGCCTGCCGCATCGCCGCCACGGGGGGGGCCCCGCTGGGCCCCGAGGTGTTTACCTTTTTCCGCGCGCTGGGGGTGGATATCCGCCAGGTTTACGGCCAGTCCGAGACCGCGGCCACCAGCGTGGCCCATCTGCCCGGCGACACCCCACCCGAGACGGTGGGCAAGCCCCTGCCCAATACCCAGGTGCGCATCGCCGAGGATGGCGAGATTCAGGTCAAGGGCCGGCAGGTGTTCGCGGGGTACTTCAAGAACGAGGCCGCCACCAGGGAAACCTTCACCGAGGACGGTTGGTTCCGCACCGGCGATGCGGGCTTCTTCAACGAAAACGGCCATCTGGTGCTGCTGGGCCGGCTCAAGGAGGTGGGGGCCTTGGCCGATGGCACCCGGTTTGCGCCGCAATTCCTGGAGAACCGCCTCAAATACTCGCCCTACATTCGCGAGGCGGTGGTGATCGGTCACGCCAAGCCGTTTGTGACGGCCCTGATTGAGCTTGACCCCGAGAACACCCAGAACTGGGCCCGCAAGCGCGGCATCATCTTTACCACCTACCAGAGCCTGACCTCCAACCCGCAGGTCTACGAGCTGATTGCCCAGGAGCTCAGGATGGCTTGTGAGAGCCTACCCGAAGAGCTCAAGGTGCGCCGCTTTGCCATCCTGCCCAAAGAACTGCACGCCGACGACGAGGAAATCACCCGCACCCGCAAGGTCAAGCGGGGTACGGTGGAGGCGCGCTATGCTGCTTTGCTGGCCGCGCTGTACGATGGTTCCAAAAAGGTGAAGCTGACGCTGCCCATCCGCTACCTCGAGGGCCAGGGCACCCTCGAGGCCGAGGTGCAGATTGCCGATGTGGGCAGGCCGATGGATGAACCCAAGGTGCGTGCCTAAGGAAGCGACCGATGCGTTGTAGATGCTGCTGTTGAACCTCTGAGGAAACCCGTCATGTACCGCCTGAGCCAAACCCTAACCGATGCCTTTAGCCGCCGCTTCTCCCGCACGGTGCGCGAAGACTACCGCCAGGACGAAGCCTACGCCAGCACCCCGCAGGGGCGCTTCTGGCTGGCCGTGGCAATTATTGGCGTGCTGGTGCTGCCTTTGCTCTTGCCGCAGTACCCGCTGTTTGTAACCACCCAGATTATGATAGCAGCCCTGGCCGGCCTGGGCCTGCACCTGCTGGTGGGGGGCGCGGGCCAGATTTCGCTGGGCCAGGCCGCGTTTGTGGGCATTGGTGCCTATGTCTCGAGCCACCTCTCGGGCGACCTGGCCCCCCTGGGTATCCTGGCCGGTGGGCTGGTGGCCGCCCTGATTGGGATTGTGCTGGGCATCCCCTCGCTGCGCATCAAGGGGGCCTACCTGGCCATCGCTACGCTGGCCTTTCAGTTCCTGGCCGACTATGTTTTCAAGCGCTGGACTGCTTTCACCGGGGGGGTGGCCGGCCGCAGTCTTCCGGCGGAGGGCACTTTTCTGGGGCTGCCCCTGGCCGACGACCGGGTGGTGTACTACCTTGGCCTGGTGTTCGCCATCCCCATGTTTTTCTATGCCAAGCGCCTGCTCTCCACCCGGGCGGGCCGGGCCTGGTTCGCCGTGCGGGACAACGACCTCTCGGCCCAGCTCTCCGGTGTAGATCTGGTGCGCTCCAAGCTCACGGCTTTTGCCCTTTCGGCCTTCTACGGAGGCATTGCCGGCGGCATCTTGATGCACCTGATTGGAGCGGTGACCCCTGAGAACTTCGTGCTGGCCTTTAGCATCCAGTACCTGGCCATCGTGATCGTGGGCGGGGCCGGAACGGTGCTGGGTGCGGTTCTGGGGGCTTTGTTCATCGTCTTGATTCCCGAAATTTTGAGCGTGATGGCCGGGGCTTTCGGGCCGCAGTACGTGGCCCAGCTCTCGGCCTGGCGCAGCGTGGCCTTTGGCGTGCTAATTCTCCTGTTCCTGATTCTGGAACCCAGGGGGTTGGTGGGCTTGTGGGGCCGCATACGGGACTACTTCCGCACCTGGCCGCTGCCGTATTGAAGATTGGGGGTCTGCCTGTCCGAACTGCTTTCTGGGGGTGGGTGCGCTCGAGGCTCACAAGCAGGTAAACTACGGGCATGGTGGACTACGACCTTTCCGAATCGGCCCTGGTCAGCCTGGTCACGCTGGCCCTGGAGGGGCAAAAAGGACTGCGCCTGGCCCAGGCAGGTAGCCGGAGTGTGGGCGAGATGCTCTCGGGGCGGCGCTCACGCCCGGTGCGCGTGGAGCGTGAAGGGGATACCCTGGTAGTGGATCTTAACGTGTGCGTGGATTACGGCAAATCCGTAATTGAAGCGGCCAAGGAGGCCCAGCGAACCGTGGGTGATGTTTTAATAGCCTCCACGGGCCTCAAGGTTAAGGCGGTCAACGTTACGGTGGTGGCTGTGGAGTATAAGGAGCCCCATGCAGCCTAGTATGTTTTTTGCCGGGCGCTTCAAGCGCATTGACCTGGGCTGTTGTCTGTGCTGCTTGAGCCGGGGGTCGCATGCGGCGTAAAGCGCGTGAACTGGCCTTTAAGGTGCTGTTTGAGCACGCTGTGGGCGGGGTTCCGCTCGAGGCGGCCTGGCAGCACGCCACCCAGGAGGTCGAACCCGAGGAGGCCGACCAGGAAGCCGATGTGCTCGATCGCGAGGGGCTCTTGTTCGCCCAGCGCCTGGTGCAGGGCTATGCAGCGCAAGAGCAAACGGTGAATGAAGCACTGGCCAGTACCATTGAGGGGTGGAGCTTCAGCCAGATGGCTAAAACCGACCTGGCGGTTTTGCGCCTGGCGACCTATGAGATGCTCTTTGAGCCCACGCCCTACGCCCCTTTGATCGAGGTGGCGGTCAAAATCGCCAAGCGCTACGGCGGTGAGGACTCTGGACGCTTTGTCAACGGGGTTTTAGCCCGTTTGCTCAAACGCATTGAAGCGGGTGAGCTATCGGCGGTAGCCAAGAGCGACTAGGCCGCTTGCATACCAAAATCTTCTTTTGACCTCGAGGTGCGCCATGCTAGAACTATCCGGCCCTCCTGTTGCCGAGGCGGTTTATCAGGAGCTGCAAACCCTGCTCGCCACCTTACCCTATGTACCCCACCTGCGGGTGGTGCGGCTGGGGGATGACCCGGCCTCGGTGGCCTATGTGCGTCTAAAGGATCGGCAGGCTAAAAGACTTGGACTCTCCAGCCAGGTGGATGTGTTCCCCGAAAGTACCTCGCAAGAGGAGCTGCTGGCCCACATTGCCCGGCTCAACGCCGACCCCGAGGTGGATGGTATCCTGGTGCAGTCGCCGGTGCCCAGGCAGGTTGATTTCAATGCCGTGCTGGAAGCCATCGATCCCCTCAAGGATGTGGACGGCCTGACCCCGGTCAATGCCGGGCGGATGTGGATGGGGTTGGAGGCCCTGGAGTCGTGCACACCGGCTGGGATCATGCGCATCCTGAAGCACTACCAGATTCCCCTCGCCGGCAAGGAAGTGGTGATTGTGGGGCGCAGCAACCTGGTGGGTAAGCCCCTGGCTGCGCTGATGTTACGAGAACACGCCACCGTGACCATAGCCCACTCGCGCACCCAAGACCTGGCCGCAGTTTGTCGCAGGGCCGATATCCTGGTGGCGGCGGTGGGGAAAGCCGGTCTCATCACACCCGAGATGGTGCGGCCGGGCGCAGTGGTGGTGGATGTGGGCATCAACCGTGTGGGCCAGAACGAAAAAGGCCGCGACATCCTGGTAGGGGATGTGGCCCCGGGGGTGGCGGCTGTGGCCTCGGCCCTGACCCCGGTGCCCGGCGGCGTGGGCCCTATGACGGTGGCTATGCTGCTTTACAACACGGTGATTGCGGCCATGCGGCGGCGGGGCAGGCCCACGGGCGAGCGGTTGCAGGCGGCGCGCTAACCCCATGAAGGTAGAATCTGGCAGGTAGCGCTGACTATGGGTGAGTTGCTCTCTAACCAGGTGCTCTGGACGGCTGTCTTAGCCAGCGTGGTGGCACAGCTTCTCAAGCTGTTTATCTACTACTGGGTGGAGCGCCGCTGGGAGTGGGAACGCCTGGCCGAGACCGGTGGCATGCCCTCCTCCCACTCCGCTACGGTGGCCGCTTTAGCCACAGGGGTGGGCATTACCGAGGGGGTGGGCAGCGCCTTTTTCGCCATTGCGGTGGTGCTGGCTATCATCGTGATGTACGATGCCACCGGTATTCGCCGGGCGGCCGGGCTGCACGCCGAGCGCCTGAACGACCTGTTTGAGGAGTTTCGTGCAGTTTTCGCCCACGGCCCGCGGCCCGAGCCCCTCAAGGAGTTGCTGGGCCACACCTACCTCGAGGTCGCTGTGGGCGCCGTCCTGGGTATTCTTTTTGCTTTCTTAAGCTTTACCCTGGTGTGAATCCGGGCCGCTGGGGTTGCCTGAGGGGGTGGTGGGGTGGTAGCTTATCGGCAGTCCTATGAAAAGGGTGGTCTGGGTGCTTATTGCTCTGATTGGCCCGCTGGCAGTGGCGCAGTCCACCACTCAGCTCGAGACGCAAATTCTCTCCTTGCTCAACGATGCACGGGCCCGGGGTGTGGCCTGCCGTGGGGGTGGGGGTGGTGTCCGGCTACCCCCCTTGCGTTACAACGCAACCCTGGCCCTAGCCGCTAAGAAGCATGCCCTGAACATGGGGCGCTACGGCTTTATGTCGCACTACTACCAGGGGGTGGGGCCGCGGGTGCGGGTTGCCAGGGCCGGCTACCGCTATTTGCGGATGTCAGAGATCATCTTCAAAGGCCGAAGCAACGATCCAGCGCGGGCCGTGCGCTGGTGGTTGCGTTCGCCGGTGCACTGCCGGGCCATCATGAACCCCTATTACACCGAGGCCGGTGCGGGGCTGTCCAGGGTCGGCCACGCCTGGGCGGTGGTGCTGGCCCAGCCGCGCTAGGGCTACCGCTGCGCCAGGCGCATGATCAGCAGCATCCCAATGCTCTGTAAAAGCGGGAACGACATCAGGGTCAGCGCCCCCGGCCACAGGGCAAAAAGCGCCACCGGTATTACCGTGGCGACCACGCCAATCCACATCAAGTCGGTGCGGTTGCGCTCCCGCAGAAGCCGGTAGATGATGTAGTTGTTAAAAGCGGCAAACACCAGCAGCAAGATCCAGGCCAGCACGAAGGTACTCATCGCCCTGCATTGTACGATGGGTTGAGGTAAAGCCCCGCACTTGATATCCGTCCAGGCGACCAATAAACTTATACTCAGTATAAATTTTTACCGCTTGAAGGGAGTTCCATGCTAACCACACCTGAAAAAATCCTCTTCTTGCTGCTGGTGCTGGCCTCGCTTTATTTTGGCGGCGGGGCGCTGTACCGCGTCTACAAGGCCATCCGCCGGGGCCAGCCCGAAGACCGCTTCGACAACCTGCCGGCTCGAGCGGGCCGGGCTTTGTGGCAGACCCTCACCATGCAGACCGTCTTCAAAAAGCGGCCCTGGGTGAGCCTGCTGCACGCCTTTGTGTTCTACGGCTTTGTGTTTTACCTGAGCGTGAACCTGGTGGACGTGCTCGAGGGCTTCTTCCCCTTCAAGGCCCGGGGGGGCTTCTGGAACGGCTACAACCTGGTGGCCGACATCCTCACGGCTCTCATTCTGGTCGGCATTGCTGGCCTGCTCATCCGGCGTTACTCCGGGGCGGGGCGCAAGACCTTTAGCTGGAACGAGAAGACCCCCCTGCATGAGCGGGTGCGCGAGGGAATCCCCACCGATAGCGCCATTGTGGGTGGGTTCATTCTTTTTCACGTGGGGAGCCGCCTGCTGAACAAGGCCGCCCAGGCCGCCAACCTCGAGTACGGCCCCGATCCCTTCCAGCCGGTGGCCAGCCTGGCCAGCAACCTGTTCATGTGGGTGGATGTAGACCGGTTGATCGTCCTCGAGCACCTCTTCTGGTGGTTCGCCATCGGCTCGATTCTGCTTTTCATCCCTTACTTTGCCCGCTCCAAGCACATCCACCTGTTCCTGGCCCCCCTCAACCTGGCCTTCAAGAAGGAGAAGCCAGGGGCCCTGCTGCCCATCGCCAAGGACTTTGAAGAGCTGGAAAAACTGGAGAAGTTCGGGGTCGCCAGGCTGGAGGACTTCACCTGGCCCCGCCTGCTGGATGCCTATAGCTGCATCATGTGCAACCGCTGCCAGGAGGTCTGCCCGGCCTACACCACCGGCAAGGCCCTCTCGCCCTCGGCCCTGATCATCAACGAGCGCTACGAGCTGAACCAGATTCTGCCGGCTTTTGCCGCGGGCCAGGAGAGCCCCCGCCCGTTGCTGGAGTTTGCCCTGAACGAAGAGGCCCTCTGGGCCTGCACCACCTGCAACGCCTGCGTGGAGGTCTGCCCGGTGGGCAACGAGCCCATGCTGCACATCCTGGACGTGCGGCGCGAACAGGTGATGATGCAGGGGGCCTTCCCCACCCAGCTCAACAACGCCTTCAAGGGCATGGAGCGCAACGGCAACCCCTGGAACCTGGGGGCCGATAAGCGCCTGGCCTGGGCCGAGGGGCTGCCGTTCCCGGTCAAGACCGTAAGTGAGAACCCCGAGGCCGAGGTGCTCTACTGGGTGGGCTGCGCCCCGGCCTACGACCCCCGCGCCCAGAAGACCGCTCGAGCCTTCGCGGAAATTCTGCACGAGTCCGGTACGAGCTGGGCGGTACTGGGCAAGCAGGAAAAATGCACGGGGGACGCGGCCCGGCGGGCCGGCAACGAGTTCTTGTTCATGCAGTTGGCCACCGAAAATGTGGAGACCTTGAACGCGGTCATGGCAGATAAGCCCAAGACCATCGTGACCACCTGCCCCCACTGCTTCCACACCCTGGCCAACGAGTACAAAGACTTCGGCGGCCGCTACACCGTCAAGCACCACACCGAGTTCATCGCCGAGCTGATTGATGCTAAGCGGCTCGAGCTCCTTCCCATGAGCGGGGCGGTCACCTACCACGACCCCTGCTACCTGGGCCGACACAACGGGGTGCTGCAAGAACCCCGCCAGGTCATCCAGGCGGCCGGCCTTGCGCTCAAGGAGCCCCCGCGCCACGGCACCAATAGCTTCTGCTGTGGGGCCGGTGGGGCCCAGTTCTGGAAAGAGGAGGAGCCCGGTCAGGAGCGGGTCTCTACCAACCGCTACCGTGAGCTTAAAGGCACTGGCGCCGAGACCATCGCGGTGGGCTGCCCCTTCTGCATGCAGATGATGAACCTCGAGACCGCCCAGGAACCCGAGGGCCAGGCCCCCAGGGTGCTGGATATCTCTGAGCTGGTGGTGCAGCAGCTAAAAAGCAAGCAGGCCAGCCCGGCGGGGCGAATAGCTGTACCGCTTTAAGACCCTGGGGTGTCAGCGTCACGCCAGGTATTGAAGTTGGTTGCGCAAACTGGGTAAACTGGCCGCGTACCAGATGAATCCCCGATGGGCTCGCCAGGGCGAGGTCTCACAGCGCGGGAACGCGGTACGCGCCAAGCCAGCATGGCGGCTTGGCATCAGATTGGAGGCCAATAATGGCAAAAATCCGACTGGAGCACATTTACAAGCGGTACGGCGGCAAGGTGACGGCGGTCAAAGACTTCAACCTCGAGACCGAAGACGGCGAGTTTGTGGTGTTTGTAGGCCCCTCGGGCTGCGGCAAGACCACCACCCTGCGCATGATTGCCGGTCTGGAGGACATCACCGAGGGCAAGCTCTACATCGGCGACCGCCTGGTCAACGATGTGCCCCCCAAGGACCGCGACATCGCCATGGTCTTCCAGAACTACGCCCTCTACCCCCACATGAACGTCTACGAGAACATGGCCTTTGGCCTGCGGCTGCGCCGGGTGCCCAAAGACGAAATTGACCGTCGGGTAAAAGAGGCCGCCCGCATCATCAAAATTGACCACCTGCTAAACCGCAAACCCCGCGAACTCTCGGGGGGTCAGCGCCAGCGGGTGGCCATGGGCCGGGCCAT
Source organism: Meiothermus sp. (assembly GCA_026004095.1). GTDB lineage: Bacteria > Deinococcota > Deinococci > Deinococcales > Thermaceae > Meiothermus. Next base: position 15,576 of record BPIL01000021.1, on the reverse strand, counting down.
CGTGCGCGAGCCCAAGGTCTTCCTGTTCGACGAGCCCCTTTCCAACCTCGACGCCAAGCTGCGCGTGGAGATGCGGGCCGAAATCTCCAAGCTCCAGCGCCGCCTGGGGGTGACCACCATCTACGTAACCCACGACCAGGTCGAGGCCATGACCCTGGGCCAGCGGATTGTGGTGATGAAGGACGGCGAGGTCTTGCAGGTAGACACCCCCCTCAACCTCTACGACTTCCCCGAGACCAAGTTTGTGGCGGGCTTCATTGGCTCCCCCTCCATGAACTTCATCCGCTCGAGGGTGCAGGTCGAGGGCGGCAACGCCTACTTCGTGGGGGAAGGCTTCAAGGTTAAGGCCAACCAGACCCTGGGGGCCAGCCTGATGCCCTACAACGGCAAGGAAGTCTGGATGGGTATCCGCCCCGAACACATCGGTCTTAAGGGTTGGACTACCGTTCCTGAAGGCGAGAACGTGATCAAGGGAAGGGTGGAGGTGGTCGAGCCATTGGGCGCCGATACCGAGGTGCACGTCGATGTGGCCGGGCACATGATGACCGCCAAGGTGGACGGCCACGCCCTGGTGCGCACCGGCGACACGGTGGAACTCCTGGTGGACACCAGCAAGCTCCACGCCTTTGAAGTGGAGGGGAATGAAAAGGCCATCGGCCATGCCACGGTCAAAGACAGCCGCTCGGTGGCTCGAGTCTAGAGCGCTAGACATTCAACGCAACCCCGGTCAAGCGACTGGGGTTGTTTGCCTGTGGGATCTGATGTGTGGTGCGATTTTTGACTTGATGTGTACCCTTGTGAAGCCGCATGAATCATCGCAGTCCAATTTGCCACGGACTGGGAAACCCTAACCAAAACGCTCCCACCAGGCCTGCAGGGGCTGCTCGGGGGGGCTGGCCCCTTCCACCGTGCAGGTGATGGCGGCGAGGTGGCAGGAGGCAGCCAGGATGACCGGGAGCTGGGTGCCATCCCAGGTCAGGAGTTCCATCCTCGAGCCAATGTCTTGCTTCATCATGCCGTAGATGAGCCCGGCCATGAAGGCATCGCCAGCCCCCACGGTATCGGCCACGGCTACCCGCACCGAAGGAACCCGCATCATCCGGGTGCGGAAAGCGGCCATGGCCCCGCCGGCCCCCAGGGTGAGCACTGTGACCGGGGCGCCGAGTTCGACGAGGTGCTCGAGCAAGATCTGGGGCTCATCGGGTACCTGAGGGAACATCCGCCGGGCGTCGTCCAGGCTGGCCTTCAGCACCGAAACGTACGGCATATAGCGCAACAACTGTTCCCAGTAGGCCTCGCTGGGGGGCGCGTGCAGGTTGGGGTCGAAACTTACCAGCACATCGAACTCGAGGGCAATCTCCAGCAGGCTTTGGATGCCCGGGATGTTGCGGGGGTCGAAGGCCGATAGCGAGCCAAAGTGAAACCACCTGGCCCGGGCCATGGCTGCGCTATCCGGGCTGAACCGGGTAGCACCAAACGCGCGGTAGAAGCTAAACCGCGCGTTGCCTTGGGAATCCAGCTCGGCCAGGCTCAGAGGGGTGGCCACCTCCGGGAGCTGCTGGATAAAGCGGGTTTCGATCTTGCGCTCGGCGATGCGGGCCAGGGCCCAGTCGCCTAAAAAATCCTGTCCAAGCTCACCCACAAACCGCGTTGGTATCCCAAGACGGGCCAGAATGGCGGCGGTGTTGAGGGCCGACCCCCCCAGCACCCCGTGATACGAGAGCGTGGGCTTCGATAGGAGGTTGCGACCAATAAAGTCAACCAGGATCTCGCCGGTGAGCACCACCATTCCGCCGTATACTCTAACAAATCTCCGAAATTGCAAAAGTCCTGGCGTCGAGCCTACCCAGGCCCGGTTGCAGAGCGTATGATTGGCTTTGTGAGTCGGGCTTTTGTGATTGGAATTGCCGGTGGAACCGGTAGCGGCAAAACCACCGTAACCGAGGCGGTGATCAATGCAGTAGGGCCCGAGCATGTGGCCCTGCTGCCGATGGACAACTACTACAAAGACAACACCCACCTGCCTTTTGAAGAGCGTCTCAAGCAAAGCTACGACCACCCCGACGCCTTCGACCTCGAGCTTTACCTTACGCACATCCGCCAGATCGTGGCGGGTCAGCCGGTGGCGGTTCCGGTCTACTCGTTTAAGGAGTACACGCGCTCGAGCGAAACCATACTGGTAAAGCCTGCCCCGGTGGTGGTGCTCGAGGGCATTATGCTGCTGGTGGACGCCACCCTTCGCGCCGAGATGAACCTCAAGGTGTTTGTGGATACCGATGCCGATGTGCGCTTCATCCGGCGCTTACAGCGCGATATTGCGGAGCGCGGGCGCACCGTGGAGAGCGTGATAGCGCAGTACCTCGAGCAGGTTCGCCCCATGCACCTGTCCTTTGTGGAACCGTCCAAGCGCTATGCCGACGTGATCATTCCCCACGGGGGGCATAACCAGGAGGCCCTGGCTATGCTGACCGCGCGGGTGCGCAGCCTGGTGCAGGACGGCCGGGTGGGCCACGGGGGGCGGCCATGAACTTTTACCTCAGAATCGTAATCTTGCTCTCGGCCTTGCTGAGTCTGCCGGCCCTGCTGCCCCGGATGCAGGCTGAGCGGCCCGGGCCGGTGGTGCTGGTGATGGACGGCGAGGAAGTCGCCGACCAGGCCCGCTTTACCGGCAAAACCTTCCTGCAGCTCATGGAGGAGTACCGCGCTTTGGGGGTGCACGGGGTGGCGCTCTACGAACAGCCGGTGCGTAACTGGGTAAACCGGGGGTTGCTTAGCTACCATCCCGCCAACACCCTGCAATTGCTCTACCCCAACGCCCAGATCAAGCCGGGGTGGTTTTACCTGGCCGGCCCCCCAGCCTTGCTGGAGGCTATGGTGGCCCGCTGGGATATCCCGACCGAACGCGTGCTGATCGGAACCCAGACCTGGCTGGCCACCCCGGTCAATGTGGAGTTTTTCCCGGCCGGCTTCGATCTGGCCCTGGCCCGCGAGCTAAAAGCCCAGGGCTTTTACATCGTGGCCCGGCCCTTCGATCACCCCTACCGCAAATACGACGTGGAGCTGGTGCCCCCCGAAGCCGACGCAGTGGCGTTTGCAGGGCTGGATGCACTGGGCTATAAGGACAACCTCGAGGCCGTTGCAGCCGGTTTGGAGGGCAAACCGATCGCCTGGATCGAGGGCACCCCCCAGCGGGGCTTCACCCAGCTTGCCCAGACCCTGCCGGTCAAACGGCTTTTTAGCATCCGCCCGGAGTGGCAGGACAAACTCACCCCTGCCGAGACCGCCGACAAGTTTGTGCTGGCGGCCCGCGAGCGCGGCCACCAGTTGCTCTACCTGCGGCCCTACCGGGAACCGAGCGATACCCAGGCTTTTCTGAGCTTCCTGCAGCGCGATCTGGAGCGTTCCGGTATCCCCATGGGTGAGCCCAGGGCCCGCGACTTTACGCCTTCACCGCTCCGGTATATCGCCCTTTTGGGCATCGTAGCAGGCCTGGTTTTGCTGGCCAGTGGGCTGCCACAACCCTTGGGAGTACCGGTGGTTGGACTGCTGGTGCTCTTGGCCCTGGGGGTGGCCCGCGGGGATGCGGCGCCCTTGCTGGCGGCGATGGTGTTCCCGGCCCTGGGCTTCCTCGAGCGCCAATTAACCGGCCTGCGCCTGTGGCTGGCCGCGGTGCTCTACTCGCTGGCTGGGGTGGTCTTCCTGGCCGCCTTGGGCAGCACCCCCCAGAGCGTGCTGGGTCTGGAGCCTTTCCGGGGGGTCTCCCTGACCCTGGTGGTGCCGCCCCTCCTGGTGGCCCTCTCGTTCTTGCCCAGCAATTACAAGCCCGTTCTGAACTTCCTCTACAACTACCAGTTTAAGCTGGGCGAAGCGGTTCTTGTGCTGCTGGGTCTGGCAGTGGTGGCGCTGGCGGTGTTGCGACGGGGCAACGATGCGGCCCCCTCCATCGTGCCGGAATGGGAATTGCAGCTCAGGGCCTTCTTGCAGGACGTGATGGTGCGCCCCCGCTTCAAGGAGATTTTTGCTCATGCCCTGGCCCCCATGGCCCTGCTGCTGCCCTGGCCGACCTGGATGAGAAATGCGCTGCTGGTGCTGGTGGCGGTGGGTATGGGTTCCATACTGAACACCTTTTCGCATTACCACACCCCTTTGAGCATCTCCTTTTTCCGGGTGTTGAATGGAATTCTCATCGGCCTGTTGCTGGGCCTGGTGGGGGTCTGGGTCTTCCGCCGCCTGCGCGAATGGTGGCTCAGGTAGAAGCATCGGATGCCCGGGCATGCCAAGATGGAAAGGAGGGTTTATGCGCGTCGGGGTTAGCGGCTATTACGGCTTTCAGAATGCGGGCGACGAGGCCATCCTCGAGGCCATCGTGCAGGAGGTGCGGGCCCGTGGACACCAGGCCGTGGTGTTTTCCAACAACCCCGCCGAAACCGCGCAGCGCTACGGGGTGGAAGCCGTCAAACGCACCCACCCCCTCGAGGTCTGGAAGGCCCTGGGCCAGATCGACCTGCTTTTATCGGGCGGCGGGGGTCTGTTGCAGGACAAAACCTCCAGCCTGAGCCTGTGGTACTACCTCACCATGATGGGCCTGGCCCGGCGGCGGGGCAAGGCGGTGTACGTATTCAACCAGTCGCTGGGGCCCCTGAGCCAGCGAGGGGAACGCCGGGTGCGGCGGGCCTTGCGCGGGGTGCCCTGTTACTTTCGCGACGAGGGCTCGCTCGAGTACGGGCGCGGCCTGGGACTGGAGGTGCACCTGGGGGCCGACCCGGCCCTGCTGCTCCCCAGCGCCGCCGGTGGAACGCGAGCCCAACATGGTGGTGCTGGTGCCCAAGTACGGCACCGAGGCGGCCAACGCCAACCTGCACAAACTGGCCGACCGGCTGCGGGTGGAGGGCCTCGAGGTGGTGGTTCTAGCCCTGCAACCGGGCTTCGATGAACCGGTGCTGGAAAAGTTCAGCAGCTTCACCCGCGAGCTGGCCTGGGACCCGCGCCGGGTGAGCTACCTGCTGGCCCAGGCCGGCTACGTGATCTCGGTGCGCCTGCACGGGGCCATCCTGGCGGCGGCAGCCGGAACGCCCTTTGCCGGCATCGCCTACGACCCCAAGGTGGCCGGCTTCTGCCGCGACGCCGGGGCCGTGTACGTAGATATGCCCGGCGACCCCGATCTGCTGGCCTCGGCGGTGCTCACCCAGCGTCAGCCCAACTGGGCTGCCATCGAGGCCATGAAGGCCCGCGCCCGTAGCAGCTTCGACCAGGTTCTGTCGGGCCGCCCCCAGGGGCGGATGCAGCGCTCGAGGTAGGGCTAGAGCGGGATGTTCCCGTGCTTCTTGTAGGGCCGCTGCTCTTGCTTGCCGGAGAGCATCTCGAGGTGCCGTATCAGGAGCCGGCGGGTCTCGGCGGGGTCAATCACATCGTCAATATAGCCCCGACTGGCCGCCACGTAGGGGTTGTCGAAGGCTTTCTTGTACTCGGCAATTTTGGCCTGTCGCGTCGCTGCGGGGTCGGGTGAGGACTGGATTTCCTTGCGGTAGATGATATTGGCGGCCCCCTCTGCCCCCATCACCGCCACCGCCCCGGTGGGCCAGGCCAGCACCACATCGGCCCCCATGTCGCGGGAGTTCATGGCCAGGTAAGCCCCGCCATAGCTCTTGCGGGTAATCAGGGTGATCTTGGGCACGGTGGCCTCGGCGTAGGCGTAGAGCATCTTAGCCCCGTGGCGGATGATGCCCTGGTGTTCCTGGGCCACCCCCGGCAGAAAGCCGGTGACGTCCACCAGGGTCAGGATGGGAATATTGAAACTATCGCAGGTGCGAATAAAACGGGCCGCCTTGTCCGAGGCGTTGATGTCCAGCGCGCCGGCCATGAAGCGGGGGTTGTTGGCGACAATCCCCACACTCTGGCCTCCCAGGTGGGCAAACCCCACGATGATGTTTTTGGCAAACTGGGGGTGCAGCTCCAAAAACACCCCTTCGTCCACGATGGTCTCGATGATCTGGTGCATGCTGTAGGGGCGGCGGGGGTCGGGATGAACTAGATTCAAAAGCTCCGGGGTTTTGCGCTGTTTGGAGTCGCTGTTTTCCCGTAGGGGGGGTTTTTCCCTGGCGTTTTGCGGCAGGTACATCAGGAGTTTTTTGATGGTGTCCAGCACGCCCTGGTCGCCCTCGCACTCGAGGTGGGCCACGCCCGACCGGGTGGAGTGAACCTCGGAGCCCCCCAGTTCTTCGAAGGTGACCTCCTCACGGGTCACGCTCTTAATCACCTCCGGCCCGGTGATGAACATGTAGCTTTTGCCTTTGCTCATCAGTACAAAGTCGGTAAGGGCTGGGCTGTAGACGGCCCCCCCGGCACAGGGCCCCAGAATGGCCGAGATTTGCGGCACCACCCCGGAGTAGATGGCGTTGCGGTAGAACACCTCACCATAGCCCGAAAGACTGTCCACACCTTCCTGGATGCGCGCTCCTGCCGAATCGTTAAGACCGATGATGGGGGCGCCCACCTTGGCGGCCATATCCATGAGGCGGGCGATTTTTTGCCCGTGGGTTTTGCCCAGGCTCCCGCCCAGCACGGTGAAATCCTGGCTAAAAACGAAAACCGTGCGGCCCCCGATCTGACCATAACCGGTAACCACTCCATCGGCGGGCGCCTGAACCCCGCGCATCAGCTCGCTTTCGGGGTGCTCGGCGAAGGGTTGCAGCTCAACAAAGCTATCGGGGTCGAGCAGGTATTCAATGCGTTCACGGGCCGTCATCTTGCCGGCTTCGTGTTGTTTTTTCAGTCGTTCCGGCCCCCCGCCAGCGACGATGCGCTTGCGTCGTTCCTCCATCTCGGCCAGTAGCTCCTCCATCAAAGCCCGTGTGTTGTCTGCCATAATGCCTGTATCTTACCAACCTGCTCAGATGCCACCCCGCCGACCAGGCTTGACGAGTTGGCGCTGGCCCCCTATACTTTCCATTGCTGTTCGCGCGGGGCTGTGGCGCAGTTGGGAGCGCGTCTGAATGGCATTCAGAAGGTCAGGGGTTCGAATCCCCTCAGCTCCACCAAGTCAGGGACACAAAATCCGGGGGAACCAAACCCCCGGATTCCCGTTTGTGGTGCAACCGCTCCAGCCGCTAGCTTCCTACCCGATGGGCCAGAAGGCGCAGGCCAACCAAGACCACAAACACCGTGCCGCCCTCGTGGGCTACCACCCCCAGCGGGAGGGGTACCTGGCCGGCCAGGGCAAAAGCACCCACCACGAGGATTACACCAAGGGCAAAGCTCAGGTTGAAATAGACGGTGCGGGCGGTGGCGCGGGCCAGTTGCTGGGCCCCGACCAGGCGGTTGAGATCGTTTTTCATAAGCACCAGATCGGCGCTTTCCAGCGAAACATCGGCGCCCGCGGCCATCGAGACCCCTACATCGGCGGCGTTGAGGGCGGGGGCATCGTTGAGGCCGTCCCCGACCATGACCACCGTCCCCTCCTGGCGGAGTTGCCGGATGCGCTCGAGCTTGTCCTCGGGCAATAGTTCGGCATAAACCTCTGAAATGCCCACCTGTGCGGCGATATACTCAGCCACAGCCTTGCGATCGCCGGTGAGCATGATGACCCGCGCGCCCTGTCGCTTGAGCTTGGCGATGGCCTGGGCAGCCTCCGGGCGAGGGGTATCGGCCACACCCAGCAAAGCGATAGGTTGCCGGTCGCTTCCCAGTATGGCGGTGGTTAGGCCTTTTTGCTCCATGGCCTGCAGCCGGTGCTCTACCTGAGGGGGGAGGGTTACCCCGAGGCTGCCCAGTAGGCGGCGGTTGCCGACCCAGACCTGTGCCCCGTCGGCCCGAACCCCAACCACCCCGTGGCCCCGCACGGCCTGTATCTTGCGCACCTCTGGGGTAGGGCCATCCCAGCTCTGGGCGATGGCCTGGGCGATGGGGTGCTCGCTGTAGCGCTCAATTCCGGCGGCCAGGGCCCGGGCCTCGGCCTCGCTGCCTTGCAGCACGACGACCTGCACCAGCTTCATGCGGCCTTCGGTGAGGGTGCCGGTTTTGTCGAAGACAAAGATGTTGGCCCGGGCCAGGGCCTCCAACGCGGCCCCGCTTTTGAACAGCGCCCCGGCCCTGGCTCCTGCAGCCATGGCCGACAACACCGCCGCAGGGGTGGCGATGACCACTGCACAGGGGCTGGCTACAACCAGGAAAGTCATGGCGCGGTACCAGGCCTGGGCAGCCTCGAGGCCAAACACAAAGTGAGCCACTGCAAAAACTACCGGAGCCGACAACAGCACCGCAATGGTATAGGGGCCTTCGAAACGCTCGGCAAAGCGCTCCGTACGGCTTTTGCTGGCCTGGGCGCTTTCGACCAGCTTGATTAGCTTAGCCAGGGTGCTTTCACTGGCCGGACGCTCCACCCGCACCCGCACCACCCCGTGTCCGTTGAGGGTACCGCTTCTTACCGGATCACCGGGTTTTTTGTCTACCGGAACGCTCTCGCCGGTAAGGGCGCTTTCGTCGACGTCGGTGTACCCATCCACCACCAGGCCGTCGGCGGCGAAACGCTCACCGGGGCGCACGACCAGGATGTCGCCGGGCGATAGAGCATCCAATGGCTTCCACTGCTCGCTTCCGTCGGGGAGTAATACATTGGCCCCTTCGGGGTGCAGGGTCATGAGGGCCTCGATGGCCCGTCGGGTACGGTTCATGGCCCAGCTTTGTAGAGCATTGGAAAGGCTGAACAAAAAAAGCAGGATGGCGCCATCCCCCGCCTGACCTACTGAGGCTGCCCCCAGGGCGGCGACCACCATCAGCAGATCTACGTCCAGTTTGCGCTCTTGAATTAGGCTGCGGGTAGCCTTGATGGCCGATGGAACCCCGCCTGCTAAAAAGGCCAGTGCCCAGAGGGCATTTTGTAGCCCGATCAGCTCATAGTGTCCAGCGGCATAGCCCCCCACCAATCCCAGCAGGGTAATTCCGGACAGTAGAAAACCGCGTTTAACTTCGTGACTCCAGAGCAACTGCCAGGGGGCTCGAGCAGGTATAGGAGGTGTGATGGTTGTACTCATCGAATCTTCCTTTCAAGCAGGCCGGTTATTCTGCAAATAGTAATCATTACTAATAAGAGTATACCATAACTTGCAAGAACCCACAACCCCAATCCAGAGCAGCCTTGTGCAAACTATTTCTGTTACACACGGCAATTGTAATCCTAACAAGTCAGGACATTGGGCACCCAAGCATCCAGCAAGTCACGGCCAGATGAACAAGGGTATTCCAGGCATGGACATATACTTAGCTAAGGTTGCGGGCATGGTGCGTATCGTATTAGTGTGCTTTTTTTTGCTGGGACTCGCCCAGGCCCAGCAGGACTTATTGCTGCGGGTTTTGCTTGCCGAGGCTACCAACGGCACGGTTCAGCTGGGCCCTCATCAGCGGCAAGGCGCCTATGGTATGCGCGATTCTGGTTCGGGCGCTTTCCGTATTACAGTAGGCTCGGGCGAGGTGTTGGTAGACGGCCAAAGTGCAGGCCCCTGGGTAGAGTTCGTGCCCGCGGATGGTTTTACCTTCGGAGGGCGAAGCTATCGAGGCAACCTGCTGGTGGTCTGGCAGGCTGGCCGGGCCTTGTTTATCAATCGAGTCTGGCTCGAGGACTACCTGCTGGGGGTTGTGCCCGCCGAGGTGCCGGCTTCTTTCCCGGACGCGGTTTTGCAGGCCCAGGCCATCCTGGCCCGTACTTTTGCCTTATACCGGCTTAATCCCAAGGGGCTCTACGATTTGTGTGCGACCGAGCGCTGTCAGGTTTATCTGGGGCGCTCGGCGGAAAACCCCCGGCACTCGAGCGCGGTGTATACGACCCGCTCGTTGATCGTGAGCTTCAACCAGAAACCGATTACCGCGGTCTACCATGCCGATTCAGGCGGATACACGGCGGCTTCTGCCGAAGTTTGGGGCAACACCGTGCCCTATCTGATAGCGCGCCCCGATCCTTTCGCGGTGAGTCCCAATAGCAACTGGAGCCGCACCCTGGCGCCCGAGGCGGTGGCGCGGGGCCTAGCCGGGCTGGGTATGCAGGTGGGGGTGGTGCAGGCGGTGACCCCGCTGCTGGTAAGCGAGAGCGGCCGCCCCCTGCGCCTGCGCATCGTGGGAAGCAGCGGTAGCGTGGAGCTTGATGCGCCGCAATCCACCCGTCTGCTGCGGGGTTTGGGGCTGCCATCCACCCGGGTGCGCTTCGAGGGCTGGCAGGTGTTTGGACAGGGCAGCGGCCATGGGGTGGGCATGAGCCAGTGGGGGGCTCGAGGGCTGGCATTGCAGGGCTGGGACTTCCGTCAGATTCTGGGCTATTACTACCCCGGAACCTTCCTTAGCAGCTTTGAGGTGGTGGCTGGCCTGAGGGAGCAGCTCCGCCGGGCCGGGTACCCGTTGTGGCCGCTCGAGGGGGCCGATGCCTTTTCAGGTGGGCTTAAGCTACACCGCATAAAGTGGGCTGAAGCCTGGGGCCCGATCGCTGGGGAGGGGCAGAGGGGCGATTGATAGAGCGAAGCAGGGGGGCGGTGTACCGGTGCTACGGGTGGAGGCGGCTTGAGGCGCTGTTTTTTTCTGCTGCTGTTGGGGGCCTGGGGCTGGGCGCAGTCGGGCGAGCCGGGTGTGCTCGAGCGCTGCCAGGGGGTTGTTCAGGCCCTGCACCTTCAGTTCGCCTACGCTGAGCGGGTAGCCCCCCAGCGCTTCTTGCTGCGGGTGGTACTGGGCACCGGGGAAGCCGCCCTGACCCGGCTGACCGTCAACATCGACCTGCGGCCGGTTCCGCTGGGCCTGGAGGATATTGCGGTGGTGGCGCTCGAGCGTCCGGTGCAGGACGCCGTGCGGTTGCGCAACCGGCTGGCCCAGCGCCTGGAGGGGGTGCTGCAAAGCCTGCGCCTGGGCAACTGGTATGTGGTGGTTCCCACCGGCTACCGCTGCTTCTTGACCTACCAGGGCCGGGTGGTGGGGGTGTTGCTGCTGGGGCAGAACCTCGAGCCCATCCCCAACCCCCGCTGGCGGGTGGTTTACCAGCGCTCGGCGGTGCGCTTTCCGCCCGAGCTTCGCTAGTACTTCTCGAGGCCAGGGGCGGCTCGCTATAGTGGGGCTGTGCGCCTCCTGGTTGGCCCCCCGGCTTCCGGCAAAACCACCCGCCTGCTCGAGCTAGCCCAGACCTATCTGGCCGCCCGTAAACGGGTCTGGTGGGTGTGCCTGCCCGCGCAAAAAGCCTACGTCTACCGCCGGGCCACCCAGCAGGGCGCGGTGCTGGGCCTCGAGGTGCTCTCCTCGCAGCAGCTCTACTACCGCTTGCTGGCGGCCAGCCATGGCCTGAAGCCCATCCTGCCCGGGCCGGGCCGGGTGGCGCTGGCGGGGGAGGCCCTGCAGAATTCAGAAAATCCAGAAAATCCAATTCCCAAGCCCGGCGAGGCCCGCCTGTTTGCCCGCGCCATCGCCGAGGCCAAGCGCAACGGGGTAAAACCGGAGGAGATTCCTATCCAGAGGAAGGAGATTCCCGCCCAGGGCGAAAGAGAGGAAGCAGAGCGCTTGCGGGAGGTCTACCAGCGCTACGAGAAGCTTAAGAACGACTGGGGCCGCTGGGACTACGACGACTTTCGCCAGGGGGCGCTGGAACTGCTGGTGCAGGGGCCGGTGCGGCTCGAGCCCGACCTGGTGGTGGTGGACGGCTTCCGCGAACTGGGGGTGCAGGAGTTGCGGCTGTTGCAGGCGCTGTCCCGCCATGTTCCGGTCTGGGTCGGCCTGCCCGAAGCCCCGCCCGGCCTCGCCCCCGATGAGGTGCTGCCCCCGCGCCTCATTCCCACCCAGGTTTACCGCGCCCAGAACCCGGTGAGCGAGGCCCGCTGGGTGCTGCGCGCCATCAAGCGCGACCTGGCGCAGGGCCTGGCGGCCCTGGATGTCGCGGTGGTGGCGCCGGAGTCGCGGATTCCTGCCCTGCTCACCCTGGCCGACGAGTACGGCCTGCCCCTGGTAGACCACCGGCCCCGCACTGCCGCCGACACCCCCGAGGGGCGGCTGTTGCTCGAGCTCCTCGAGCTGCCCGACTACCCCACGCCCACCCGCCTGATGGCCGTGCCCGACCTGGCCCCGCTGGGCCGAGCGGCGCTCGAGCGCGGCCTGGTGGGCCTCGAGGCCACCACCCGCCTGGCCGCCGAGCTGGGGATGCAAGACCTGTGGGCGGCCTGGCTCTCGCGCCTGAAGGCTCCTGGTGAGGCAGGGTCGCTCTTCGAGGGCCGGGAATTGGATGTTGGCACCCACCCCTCGCTGGCCTGGGCCGAGGAGCTGCTGGACTCGCTGCCCGAGGTGCGCCACAGCCCCCGCCGGGCTAGTTTGCTGGAACGGGCCTACGAAGCCCACCGCATCGCCCTGGGCCCCGATTTCCGCCACTGGTGGGCGGCCTTACTGGCCGAGACCTACGAAGCCCAGCGCCCGCCGGGGGGGGTGGCGGTGCTCACGCCCAACCTGGCCTCAGGGCAGCGCTGGAAGAAGCTCTACCTGACCTACGCGGTAGAAGGAGCCTACAGCACCGGCGAGCAGGAGGACTATTTCATCCCCGAGGAGTTGCGGGTGGGCCTCGAGCAAGCCCTTCAAGCTGCGGGGTTGCCCAAACGCTTTTTGGGGCGCGACCGCCTGCTCTTGCAGGAGCTCAAAACCCGCGCTGACGAGGTAATCATCACCTACCCCGAGGCCAGCCAGGAGGGGCCGCTGGAACCCGAGCCCATGCTGGTGGGCGGCGCACCGCCCTACCTGCCCAAGCTCCCCCCGGCCAGCCGGCTCGAGCTGGCCCAGCAAGGAGGCTACCGGGCCCCCTTGGGTCGGGCGAGCCTGGGGGCGCCTCGGGTGGAAGACCTGCGGCGCTACCGCGAGTGCGGCTTTCAGTTCTGGGCCTGGCAGTTCATCCGGGAGGGTTCTTGGGAGTGGTGGCAGCAGTGGGCACACGAGCTGCGCGAGGCCGAGAAGCTGGTGCCGGCCCGCCTCGAGGCCCTGGCCCGGCAGTTCCCCCAGACCGAGGGCTGGATGCGCCACCACTACGCCCTGCTGAGCGAGCTCAGCCTGGGTTTCAGGCTGAATGGTGCGGGGCTGGAAGCGCGGCTGGACGGGGTTTTGCGCAAGGGCGGCGAGGTGCACATCTACCGCTTTGTAGCCCCCGAGACCCCCGCAGAAAAGGCCGACCAGCAGGTGCGCGAGCGCTGGAGTGAGCGCTGGGCCGCCGGTTACCTGCTCTCGACTTTCCCGAAGCGCGTCCAGCGCGTTTATCTGTGGGCCTGGCCGGTGCTGGGCGACCCGCTGCTGGTGTACGGCAAGCCCATCGAACGGCTCTGGGGGGCGCTCGAGAACCTACTGGCCAAAGCGCAGGAGACCTACGCCCAGTACAAAACCGGGGTGGTGGAACCCAACCCCGGTTTCCGTTGCCGTAGCTGTGGTGTTCGGGACGTCTGCCGTGAGGCGCAGTACAGTTAGCCTCCTTCAAAAACGGAAAGACAGCGAAAAACTGAACGGCGAAGCCAGGCGGAGGGTGGCATAGGCCTCGTCTGGAGGCAGTAAAAACAGCGGGATTTCCGGCGCGGCCACAAAGCGCCCCAGGTTGAGGTTGGCCCCGATGCTAAAGCCGGGGTTCAGACGCAGCCCACCGCACTGCACGGGAGCGTTGTTGGTGCTCTGGCACTGCACATAGCTGTATAGGCGGGGCCCGATGTACCCCTGGCCGGTCTCGAGGGCCATGGGCCAGTAATACCCCGTGTCCAACCCTACGCCACCGCCGTTCAGTGTCGAGGCCACCTAGCGGTAAGCGATGTAGGTCTCCCAGGTTACGCTCAGAGCAACAGCCAGACCGTCTTCTATGTACGAACCGCGGGCAAAAGCCGAGGCCCCCGGGCGCGGGGGCAGCAACAGGTCGGCCCCCAGGCCCCACCGTGTACTGAACCCGAAGCCCTCCGGCCGTGAGAGCACTGAAAGTATACAACCCTCCCAAGCCCCCTGCGCTCAGCGCAGCACCATGCGGTGGTTCAGATAGGCCTCGAGGTGCTCCTGGAAGGCTTTCATCAACTGCTGGCTGTAAGGCCCTACCTGCCCATCGCCCACCCGCCGATCTTCAATCTGGGTGATGGGCATGACCTGCCGGGTGGCCCCGGTCAGCAGCACCTCGTCGGCGGAGTAGAGTTCAGCCAGGGTGATGGGCCGCTCCTGGATGGGCAAAATCGGACGGGCCACCTCCAGCAGGTGCTTGCGGGTGATGCCCGGCAGCACGCCCGCCTGGGCGGTGATCAGGGTGCCCTGCTGGATGATCAACAGGCTGCTGCGCCCGCCCTCGTACACGGTTTTTCCATCGTGATAGATCACCTCGGTGGCCCCCTCGGCCCGCACCCGTTTGGCGAGCTTCACCGCGACCAGGTAGTCGGTGGTTTTGGCCTCGGGCAGCTCGCGCAGGTTCTGGTGCAGGATGACCTTGCCCCCCTGCTGGTAGAGCTGGGCTGGGGGTGGGGTGACCGCCATGGGCGCGATGATCAGGTTGGGCTGGCCGGGGGTGAAGGCATCGGGGGAGTAGCCCCCGGTGAGCAGCATCTGGATGCCGGCTTCCCGCAGGTTGTTGAGCTCTATCAGCTCCCGAATCAGGCCCTCGAGCTTTTCCCGCCCGAAGGGTGGGGTAAGCTCCAGCAGCCGGGCCGAGCGCTCGAAGCGCTCGAGGTGATCCTCCAGAAACACCGGAACACCCCGCAAAATGCGGAAAAACTCGAATACCGCATACCCCCGCCGCAGGCCCAGGTCGGAGATGTGCAGGCTGGCCTTGTCGTGTTCGATGATGGTTCCGTTGATGCTGGCGTATTTCACAAAAGCCCTCTATCGCTCGATATTCTAGCAGGACATTGCTATACTTATTTGTCTCAGGAGTGCCATGTCCACTGCCAAAACCCAACCCATTCAACTCGAAGTTCCTGCACCCGTTGAGCTTCCCCAGCTCGAGGAGCTCGAGTTCGAGGAGACTCCCCTCGAAGAACAGGAGCGCATTGTGGCGGAGGCCCTGGAGCGCAACGCAGAGGTATTACGTGGCCTTGCCCAGCGCTAGCTTCTTCTATCGTTACAAAGGCCACCGCTACCCCACAGGAAAACTGGTTGTTACACTGCACCACAACGCCCTGGTACGCTTTGGGGGCCTGGAGGGGATTCGGGATGCGGCGGCCCTACAGTCGGCCCTGTCCGCACCTATTGCGAGCGCTGGGGGCGCGGATGCTTATCCCACCTTCTTTACCAAAGTAGCGGCCCTGGGTTTTCGATTGGCCAGGAACCACGCTTTTCACGATGCCAATAAGCGAACGGCCTGGCTTGCGGTCGAAACCACCCTCCACGCCAACGGCTACTACATTAGCCGCCCGGCGCTCGAGATTGAGGATATGATGGTGCTCATGGCAGCCGGTTATTTGAGCCTGGAAGGATTTCGAGCTTTCTTGCTGATGGCCTGTAATCAGGACTATACCGACCCACACCTGTGAAAGTTCGTGTCGCCTCCGCCGGAACCGGCAAGACCGCCAGCCTGGTCTTGCGCTACCTCGAGCTCATCGCTAAGGGTACGCCGTTGCGCCGCAT
>BPIL01000020.1 GCA_026004095.1 Meiothermus sp. | reverse complement strand
CGAGCCCCAATGGGGGTATGGCGTGGGGGTACAAGCGAAAACCGGAGCCTTAGCGACTCCGGTTTTTCTCGTCCTGGACTTGGTGGGCGATGTAGGATTTGAACCTACGACCCCACGCGTGTGAAGCGTGTGCTCTCCCGCTGAGCTAATCGCCCGCTCACCCAAACGCACTCAAAAGGGTAACACCCGCCTCGAGGCCTGTCAAGGCTGCGCTGGGTATGATGAACACCATGGAACAGGCCTTGCTTGTAAAAATCGGCGGCAGCCTCAAAGAGGCTGGTGAGCTGCTCGATGAGATCAGCGCCTACCCGGGCCCCCTGGTGCTGGTACATGGGGGCGGCCCGCGCATCGCTGATTGGTTAAACCGCATGGGTTTTGAAACCCATTTCCATCGAGGGCTGCGCATCACCCCCCCAGAGCAGATGGAAGTGGTCGAGATGGTGCTCACCACCCTCGGGAAATACCTCGCCGAGGGGCTTTCCCGGCGCGGACGCCCCAGCATAGCCTTGACCGGACGGGATGCCGGGCTGCTCGAGGCCCAGCCACTAGACCCCCTCCTGGGCCGGGTTGGTGAGGTCACAACGGTGCATACCCAGGTTATTCACAAACTGTTGCAGGCCGGCCTGACCCCCCTGATCGCCCCCATCGGCCTGGATACCCAGGGCCCCCTCAACATCAACGCCGATACCGCCGCCGGCGCCATAGCCGGAGCGCTTCACCTGCCGGCCATCTTCCTAACCGATGTGGTGGGTGTGCTGCGCAATCCCAAAGACCCCTCGAGCCGCCTCCCCCAGCTCCACCAGGCCCAGGTACAGGCTCTGATGCAGGAAGGCACCATTTCCGGGGGCATGATACCCAAGGTGGAGGCCGCCCTGAACGCAGTGCACAAAGGCGCCCCCTGGGCCGCCATCGCCAGGGGTGCCCAGGGCATCCTGCAACAAGTTTTGGAGGGTAGCGCCGGCACCCGGATTGTGGGCGGGTAAAGTTTGACGGCTCATAGCCATAGGTGTCAGAATCGCCATTATGCGGGCGGTATGGATGACCTCCAGGGGCGGCCCGGAGGTTTTGCGCTACGGAGAGATCGCCCCTCCCCTGCTGGAAGCCGGGCAGGTGCGCGTCGCTGTGAAAGCCGTGGCCCTCAACCACCTCGATGTGTGGGTGCGGAAGGGCATCGCCAGCCCCAAGCTCCCCCTGCCCCATATCCTCGGGTGTGACATCGCCGGTGTGGTGGAGTCGGTTGGGGCAGGTGTCCGCGGGGTCGCCCCTGGGGATGCGGTGGTTGTAAGCCCCGGGATCTCCTGTGGCCGTTGCGAGCGCTGCCTGGGCGGACAGGACAACCTCTGCCCCGAGTATCAAATTCTGGGCGAGCACCGCTGGGGCGGCTATGCAGAACTGGTTGTCGTCCCGGCGGCCAACATCCTGCCCAAACCTGCCCGGCTAAGCTGGCTCGAGGCCGCCTCGCTGCCCCTTACTTTTCTGACCGCCTGGCAGATGGTGGTGGATAAGCTACAGGTTCGGCCCGGTGAAGATGTGCTAGTGATGGCAGCAGGTGCTGGGGTCTCGGTGGCTGCCATCCAGATTGCCAAGCTGCACGGAGCGCGGGTCATCGCCACAGCCAGCAGCGACGAAAAGCTGGCCCAGGCTAAAGCCCTCGGTGCCGACGAGGGGGTTAACTACAGCCATCCCGACTGGTACAAAGAGGTTCGTCGGCTTACCGGGGGTAAAGGGGCCGATGCGGTGGTCGACCATACCGGGGCCCAGTACTGGGAGGGGGTCATCAAGGCCACAGCCTGGGGCGGGCGGATCAGCCTGGTCGGGGCTTCCTCCGGGTATGAAGCCACAACCCCGCTTTCACACATCTTTTACCGGCAGCTTTCCATTTTTGGCTCCACCATGGCTTCCAAAAGCCGCCTTTTCCCCATCCTGCAGTTTGTAGCCGAGGGAAAGTTACAGCCTGTGGTCGGCGCCACCCTACCCCTCAGCCAGGCCGCCGAGGGCCACCGGCTGCTGGAGGAGCGCCGCGTGTTTGGTAAGGTGGTCTTGGAAGTGTAGCTGGGGCTAGGTCTGCTGGCACGCCAGGCTTGCTTTAGTTATAAAAATCAAATTTGCCTTTGGTTCTTAATACTCAGTTCGAATAACGCCCATCAAAATCTGCCAACCGCCTGCCATTTTCGCTCACAAGCAGGCGGTCTGGGTTTTGTGGCTCTGCACGTACACCAAGGCAGCGCGCACCGCATGGGGTTGTGCCTGCAGAGGCTGGTCTGGGGAAGGGTCGAGCAAATAAGCCTCGATGCCGTGCAAAAGGAGGGTTTTGAAAAGTTCTTCTTTTGCTCGCCAGTCGTTCGCCACCTGCACATCCAGCCCTGCCAAAACCGTTACGTTGCTTGGAAATTGACGGGCCATGTCGCATGATGTAAAGAGCAGAGCTAGGGGTGGCCCTGTCTTGATTAGTAGCGGTCGCTCGAGCGTACCGAGGTAGTAGATTGGGCCGTCTAGGTGTACCATACACATCTAGCGTAGCGGATGGCCCCTCCGCAAACCAGGAAGTGAGACAAAAGAAAATGAAGACGGCTTTATTTATTGACGGTTCCTACATGTACGATGCGGCCAAGCGTCTAGGGTGGAACATTGACCACCGGAAGGCGATTGGGGTTTTTTCCAAGCCCGAGGATCTGTATAACGCTTTCTATTACGCCCCCGTCACCGACAGCAACGATGAGCGTCAGCAAAAATTCCTCGATGCGTTAGTGTTCATGGGCTACACTGTGCGCAGCCGCGAGACCCATGGTGATCCGCGTTTCGAGGCCATGATCGCCACTGACCTGCTTGTTACTGCCCCCCGCTGGGAACGGGCGGTGGTAGCCAGCGGTTCGGGTGACCTGGCCCATACCCTGGCGGCCTTGCGGGCCCAGGGCAAGGAGATTCACCTGCTGGGGGTACCCGAGCTTACCGACCTCGAGCTGCGCAACCAGAGCGACCGCTACCTCGATCTGCGCGAGCTACAGGCCCAGCTCGAGCGCACCGGGGGCGGGCGGCGTAGCTATCCCAGCGTCGCCGACGATGGTTTTACCAGTGAGGAGCAAAGCAGCCTCACCCGTCGGTTGATGGATAACCTCGAGGACGAACTGCGCTGACCTTTTTCTCAGCAGGTATACCCCTACCCGTTGGGTAGGGGCTTTTTACCACATAGCGTATCCCTTCGGTCGGGTTGGTTGGCCGCCTTCCGGCGCCGAACTAATTACTCCCATTCCTTGATGGGAACCAGCTCACCCCCCTCCACCACCTTGCGTGTGGGGCGGTACGCACGGTCAAACCAGATCTCCAGCACAGCCCGATCCAGGTGCTGGGGTGATACTATGATTTTACGCACATAGTACCCCCCCTTCATCGGAGATGGAGATCTCGTTGCCTTTGGTAAGCCGCAGCTCCACAACGTCACCGCTACGCGCCGTACGCACCCGCACACGGAAAGCCGACTCACCCTCCCGCTGAACATGCTCATCCGGTTTGCGGAAAAAGCCGAACATACCCTTAGTTTACGCCCCTAGCGCAGCACCTCTCCGGGCTTAATCCGCAGAGCCCGCCAAAGCGGTAAGAGAGAGGCCAAAATCACCACCAGCAGGCTCATCGCTGAGACCCAGATAAAGTCTGAGTATCTGATCTCCACGGGCAGGCGGGTCAGGAAATAAAGCTCGCCGGGAATCTCCACAGGCCGCCAGGCAAAGTAGCTGGAGAGGCCAAAGCCCAGCAGGTTACCCAAGGCAATGCCCAGCACGCCCAGCACCAGGCCCTCGAGGGCAAACACCCCCGCCACCTGATTCGCCCTGGCACCCATCACCCGAAGCAGGGCGATATCCGGGGTTTTCTCGATCACCGTGAGCACCAACACACTGGCCATACCCAAAGCCGCCACCACCACAATCAAGAAGACCACGATGCCGATTACCCGCTTCTGCAAGGCCAGCTGCTCAATCAGGGTGCGGTTGCTGGACTGCCAGGTTTGGGGAAAGTAGTGCGAACCGGCCAGGGCCTGCCCCACCTGGGTGGCCTGTTCGGCGTCGCGCAGGCGCAGCTGGTAACCTGAGAGGGCGCTGGGGGCCTCCATCAGGGCGCGAACATCCTGCAGGGCGGTGAAAGCAAAGCCCGCATCCAGGAGGTAGTTCCCCGTCTGGAAAGTGCCCACCACCCTCAGTTCGATGCGCTTTTGATTGATGGAGACCAGGAACAACCGGTCACCCGGGTAAGCTCCCAGGCTTCGCGCCAGGGCGCTACCGAGCACGATGGTTCCGGGCTTTAGCTGGCCCAGATCCAGCTCGGGATAAACCGCCTGGCCCCCTTCGCCAAGCCCAATCAGGGTGGCGAAGTCGGCCCCAGCGCTGCGGCCATCCCCTGCCCTGCGGGTCAGGAGGGCTTTGGTCAGAAAGACCGGGGCCTGGCCCACCACCTGGGGGTGTGGGGGGGGTGGAGGGCTTTCCTCGGGATTCAGGCTCTGCAGGTAGATGTGAGGCACCGCCTTGAGGGTGGCTTCAACCAGGCCTTTGATAAAACCGTTGGTCAAGGAGAGGGCGGTGGTCAGCACCATAATGCCCACCGCCACCCCCAACAGGCTGATCAAGCTTTGGGTACGGCGGTGGCGCAGGTGGCGTAAAGCAAGGAACCAGACAAAACGCATACGCTCAGGGCGAGGGTCGGATCGCGCACGGCTGCCCGGGTCGGGTCAGGCCCCTGTCAACCCAAGGCGCGGTTCCCCCGGCCGAGCATCATCTTACCCCCGGCCCCGCTGGATAACCGTTACCCGAACATAACGCACCCCAAAGCGGATGGCCGTACTACGGTCGGGCAACCAGACATCGAGTTGTTCGCGCTTGCGGGGATGCATGGTATCCTCCACAACAAAAACCCGGTTTTTGAACAAGTAGTCAAAACGGCCTTTGTTCCTACCGCCAGGGGTGCCCATATCCTCGAGCATCACCTTTGAACCATAGGGCAGCTCGCGCAGCATGTCCCGGCTCACTGCGATGATGCCAATGCGGGTGCGCGCACCGGTGGCGGTAATAAAGGGGGTGCTGTCGGTTTCGCGAACCGAGGAGGTATAGGCCGTGGCCTTGAGGGTCATCACCTTGGGTGCTTGAGCCCAGCTCAATCCAAACGCCGTAATTAGCAAGATTAAAGTTGAAATTGCTCGGGGCAATAGCCGTCTCATACGCCCCTGAGGTTAGGAGGGTAGTTCTCAGGTTCTCTTAGAACGAAGCGTTACATCTCTCATTTAATGGGGCCATTGAACGGGGCTGCTAGATGGGGCTTGTTTTTTTTATCTCAAATAAGAGCTATTCGCAGTTTTGCTTTATGAGTTTAACCTAAAGCCTTCCTTTATTTTTCTCATCTAAGCCCTGATCCCTCCCTGACAAAGCTTGGGGGTTTTAAGGGGTTGTTTTATTGTGCCAGACAGTTTTTTCTTCAAAAAATACACTCGTACGCCCGTAACGCCGAGGGCCGGCTGTAGCAAGTTCAGCCGGCCCTCTGCAACGATCAACTTCTAAGCAACCCCCAAGGCATCCGAATCAACGCTACTCCAGTACAGCCAGGTAGTCGTAGAGATCGGGGCCGCCGGGGTGGACTTCCAGGCTAAGGTTGGGGAAAGCCTGGGCAATTCGATCGGTCAGAGCGTCCAGAGCTTCTTTACTCACCGTGGCCCCGTGAAAAATGGTGAGTATTTCGTACTCACTTTCCTGAACCGCCAGGCTGACCAGTTTAAACAAGACCTCCTCGGGACTATCGGCGGCCAGCACCAGCTTGTCGTCGCGCAAACCGATGGGCTGCCCTTCGGTCACGCTAACCCCGCCAATTTCCACGCTACGGCTGGCCCGGGTCACCTCCAGGGTGGCGGCCCGCTTAGAAGCCTCTTCCATGACCGGTAGGAGCTCGCTCGAGGGTAGGTCGGGCTGGTACGTCACGCTGGCCGCCAGCCCCTGCCCCATGGTACGGGTAGGTACCACGTGGACGGTCTTCCCCTCAGCCAGGCCCGCAGCCTGCTGGGCCGACATAATTACATTGCTGTTGTTGGGCAGCACGATAACCTCGGGGTTGGGCAGGCTCCGGATGGCATCCAGGATATCCTGTACGCTGGGGTTGGCGGTCTGACCCCCAGCCACCACCCGCGCCCCAAACCCCCGGAAGGCCTTAACCAGCCCCCAGCCGTTGGCAACCACCACCAGGCCGGTGGGCGGCGGCGCCTCGTCAGCAGCCCCGGCCATAGAAAGAATTTCGGTGTGCTGCTGGGACATATCCTCCACCTTGGTGCGGATCATCCGGCCGTAGCGAGCAACCGTCGCCAGCAAGCCGTCGGGATCGTTGGTGTGGATATGGCCCTTAACGTAACCCTCGGCTCCTACCACCAGCAAGGAGTCGCCAAAGGACAAAACCGCTTCGCGGATTTTCTCGATGGGCTCCGCCACCCCCTCCATCAGGAACTCTGTACAGTAGCCGAACTCCTCTTCTTCGAAGGCGGTCTGGGCGTAACGCTCGATTTTGGGTGGTTCCGGCAGGGGCCGATCCTTGAGGTAGCCCTCGAGGCCCTCGATAAAGTGCAGCAAACCCACCCCACCGGCATCCACCACCCCGGCCTGCTTGAGCACCGGCAGCAGCTCAGGGGTGCGCAGGGAGGCTTCGCGGCCCCTCTGCAAAGCCCCTTGTAAAACCTCCTCGAGGCTGGCCGCTCCCTTTTCGACTGCTTCACGCGCCCCCTCAGCCGCCGCACGGGAAACCGTCAGGATGGTACCCTCCACCGGTTTCATCACCGCCCTGTAGCCCATACGGGAGCCCTCCTCGAGAGCCTGCGCCAGCAGCGTGGGTGAGATCGAGGCCGCGTCTTTAATGCATTCAGCGAAGCCCTTAAGGATCTGGGAGGTGATGACCCCTGAGTTGCCTCGAGCACCCAGCAACGAACCATAGCTGATGGCTCGAGCCACCTCCCCCATTTTGCTGGTGTCGGTCAGGTCTAGCTCCCGCCGCACCGACTGTAGCGTGAGGTGCATGTTGGTGCCAGTATCGCCATCGGGCACCGGGTAGACGTTAAGGGCGTTGACCTCCTCCACGTACACCGCGAACCAGTCGGTGGCGTAGCGAAAGGCCTTCGCCAGTTCGGCGGGTGAAAGGCTGCTAGCCACGGCTCACCCCTACCACGTGCACACGCACGCTAGAAAGCTCGGCCCCAGCCAGGCTCTTGGCAGCCCAGCGCACCCGCTCACCAATGCTATCGACCACAGCGGGTATGCGGGCTCCAAAAGCAACCACCACATACAAATCGGCCTGGTACTTTCCACCAGCGGCCGGGTCGGGCTTAACCACCACCCCTTCGCTGGCCTCACTGCGGCCCAGGATACGGCTAATGGATTCGCGGATGCCCGCAGGGCTCATGCCCAGCACACCCGGTACCTCGTGTGCGGCCAAACCTAAAATAGCGGCCAGCGCACTTTCCGTTACGGTGATCTCTCCTTTCAACACATGCCTCCAGATTTGCTTGGTCTTGCCTGCAACCTCAGCCTTTTATAGCCCTTTGGGGTATGTGTCAGGGTTGGCTGGGTTAGGGCAACTATAACGCACCCCGAAGCAGTTTCCAAGCCATCGGTTGCAACAGGGCCTGTGGTCAACGCACAAATCCCGGCCAGCATCGAATCCAGGATGGTTCGAAGAGGCCCCGGCGGCCTGGGGATTGGTTGTACCTGGGGATTGGTTGTATGTGCTAGCGCCCGCTCTCAACCAGCGTGGCCTCCAAACGACCGAAGTCGCGCCCAAAAACAAAGCGTACAGGGGTTCGCTGGGGATTCTGACGGTACCAGACCTCAACCAGCACATCGTCTCGAGCAAAACGATAGCCCACCAGGCCGTTGCTGGCTGGCAAGACTTCCAGTTGCCCCTGGGCAGGTTTGGGGTAGTCCACCGCGACGATCTGCCGCGTCTCGGGATGCAGGCGCAGGTAGTAGATAAGAGCAAGCTGATCCAGCAGTTGATCGTTTGGGCTGACCCAGCCGGTCTGGCTGCCATCGGGGTGGATCACCCGGGCCCACGAACCGCTGTTTTCCTGCCGCTCGTATATGAGCCGGGTGGTGCCCCTGAGCGGCTCGGTCAGGTTTTGCCAGAAGCGGTCGGTGCGAAAGTCGAAGCCGACGTAGCTTTCGGACTCGAGCCCATACCCCAGGGTTTTAGCCAGTCCGGTGGGCTCGAGTTTGAGCCGATAACGCCAGCCACCCTCCACCAGGTCTGCGCCCAGGTAAAGCCGGCCCACCCCGAGGCCCTGCCAGGTGAGGTTGTAGGTCAGCCGCTCGCCCGGCGGCCACGGCACACCCTGGGCCAGCGCCAGCAACCCGATTCCGGCTGCTACCAGCGGTGCAAGGCGGCTCAACATGGCAGTATCCCCAGGCTACTGTACCCGTTTTGAGCCGTTCAGTATACAAGGCTGTACTATGGTGCGATAGGATGGTCTTTCTATCAGATTTTCCAAAAAACTGCAGAACGCACGGTTCAATTACGGCAAAGCCCCAGTTTCTTCACACCCTCATACGGCAAAACCTCGCTGCGCAGGAGGGCCTGTGAAGCGGGTGGTGCTGGCCTTTGGAACCCGGCCGGAGGCCATCAAGATGGCCCCGGTCATCTTCGCCATGCGCAAACAAACCGGCATCGAGAGTGTGGTGCTTTCAACCGGGCAGCACCGCACCCAGCTCGAGGACGCCCTGCGGGTGTTTGGCATCGAGCCCGACGCCGATCTACAGGTAATGACCGACCGCCAGACCCTCCCCGACCTGATGGGGCGCATCGTACCGGCGGCGGCCGCCAAGCTCAGGGAACTTCGCGCCGATTATGTGATGGTGCACGGCGATACCCTGACCACTTTTGCCGTAACCCTGGCGGCTTTCTTCGAGCAGATTCCAGTAGCGCACGTGGAGGCCGGGCTGCGCAGCTTTAATATGCTCGAGCCCTTCCCCGAGGAGGCCAACCGCCGTCTGACCGACGTGCTCACCGACCTGGATCTGCCCCCCACCCATACCTCCAGGGCCAACCTCCTGCGCGAGGGCAAACCCGCCCAGAACATCATCGTAACCGGCCAGACCGAGGTGGATGCGGTGCTCTATGCCAGCGAGCGCGGCACACCACCACCGCTACCCAAGGACAAGCGCATCGTGACCGTAACCATGCACCGCCGCGAAAACCTCCCCTTTATGCACGAGCTGGCCTCGGCCCTGGCGCGGGTGGCTCGAGCGCACCCCGAGTGTCATTTTGTATACCCCGTGCATCTCAACCCGGCGGTGCGGGAGGCGGTCTACCCAGTGCTGCAACAGGTGCCCAACTTCACGCTGCTCGAGCCCCTGGAGTTTGGGGCCATGGCCGGTTTAATGAAGCGCTCCACCCTGCTTGTAACCGACTCCGGTGGGGTTCAGGAGAGCGGGGCCACCCTGGGGGTGCCGGTGGTGGTGTTGCGCAACGTGACCGAGCGGCCCGAGGGGCTCGAGGTGGGGGCCCTCAAGCTGGCTGGAACCGACCCCGAGCAGGTGTTTGCCACCATCGACACCCTGCTCTCGGATGAGACTGCCCTAGAGGCCATGCGCCACCGCCCCAACCCGTATGGCGACGGCCAGGCCGGGGAGCGCTGCGCCCAGGGCGTGGCCTGGCGCCTGGGCCTGGCGGAACGCCCGGCCGACTGGGAAGGATACCCCGTTTCCAGCAAAGGAGCCGCCCACCTATGAATCCAAGAAACCCACAGGTTTCGATCCAGACCGAGCTAGGTGAGATCGTCCTCGAGCTTTTCTCCGCCCAGGCCCCCCGCACGGTAGCCAACTTCCTGCGCTATGTGGACGAGCATCGCTACCGGGGCGCAACCTTTTACCGCACCGTGCGCATGGACAACCAGGCCCAGAGCCCCATCAAGATCGAGGTGATTCAGGGTGGGCTGGGCATGGGCGAACACCCGGCCAAGCTGCCGCCCATCACGCTGGAGACCACCGCCCAGACCGGGCTTCGGCACCAAAACGGTACGGTCTCGATGGCCCGCCTCGAGCCCAACTCGGCCCAGTCCGAATTTTTCATCTGCATTGGCGACCAGCCCGAGCTCGACCACGGTGGCCGGCGCAACCCCGATGGCCTGGGGTTTGCCGCCTTTGGCCGGGTGGTGCGGGGCATGGAGGTGGTTCACCGCATCCATCAACGGCCCGCGGGGGGCGAGACCCCACCCGTTCAGGGGCAGTGGCTGCTGGAGCCTGTTAGAATTTTTTCGGTCAATCGCGTATAGTAAATACACTTTGGGTTGACTAGGCTATGCGCACCGGTGAAGGTTATTTTTCAGGCGCGTTTGGGGCAAGGTTATTCTATCGGTGCTGGCGGCCCGAAGAACCCAGAGCAGTTTTGGTGATCATTCACGGGTTTGGTGAGCACAGCGGGCGCTACACCGACCTGGCAACCCACCTGGCGTCTCGAGGCTTCGCAGTATATGCCTTCGATCTGCGGGGGCACGGCTGCTCACCCGGTCAGCGCGGGCACGTTGATACCTGGCGTGATTACTGGTACGACCTGGCGTTTTTTCGCAATGTGGTTGAGAGCTACGAACGCCAGACACCCCTGTTCATCTACGGCCACAGCATGGGCAGCCTGGTGGTGCTGGACTACCTGACCTATCAGACATCAGGCTTGCAAGGCGCCATCCTGAGCGGGGTGCTGCTCGAGCCCGGCAAGGTGGCCAACCCCCTGCTGGCAGGGATTGCACACCTGCTTTCCAGGTACCACCCTACCTTCTCGCTCCGGCTGGGACTCGATGCGCGCGCCCTTTCCCGCGATCCGGGGGTGGTCGAGGCCTACCGCAAAGACCCACTGGTGCACAATCAGGCCAGCGCCCGCTGGGGTAGCGAGGTGCTCAAGACCATTGCTTCGGTCAAGGCCCAGATCAAAAACATTCGCGACCCCTTGCTCATCCTGCA
The DNA here is from genome assembly GCA_026004095.1 of Meiothermus sp. GTDB lineage: Bacteria > Deinococcota > Deinococci > Deinococcales > Thermaceae > Meiothermus. Next base: position 18,651 of record BPIL01000020.1, on the reverse strand, counting down.
CGGCGAGGCCGATACCATCAACCGTGTAGAGGGCGCGCGCTGGCTATTCCGCGAGGCCGCTTCCATCGACAAAGAGCTCCGCGTCTACCCCGAAGGCTATCACGAGCCCCACAACGACTTGCAAAAAGAACAGGTGCTGCACGATATAACCGACTGGCTCCAGCGGCACCTATAAAGGCATCAGCGGCGTTCCACTGTCAGGGCTTTGCGCTGGGCCTCTTCCAGGGCCTGGCGGGGGTTGGCGCCGCCCTTCAAAACGCGTTCGAGGGCCTCTTCCAGGAAGCCGTACCACAGGGTTACCTCGGGGTCTTGCGCCCAGAGCGCGGCCTGCTCGAGGCCCCCCAGCACCACCCGGCGGCGGGGGTCTTCGCGGTAGAAGTCCTCCAGCAAAGGCTGGGCCGAACGACGCAGGGGCAGGCAGTAGGTGGCCTTGACCCACTCGGCTATGTTGGCCGGCTCCATCCAGTAGCGCCACAGCGCCACCGCCCCGCGGGCCTGGGCCTCGCTGGCCCCGCGCAGCACCATCAGGTTGCCCCCGGCCAGCGGCAGCTTTCCGTCGGGGGTGCGGGGCAGCGGGGCCACCCCCAGCCGGAAAGGAATGGGGGTGCGCTTTTCCAGGGTGGGCCAGACGGTGATGGGGGCCACCCCCATAAACACCTTGGTGCGCACAAAATCCACCATGGCAAAGGGGGCCTCGGCGATGTTGCGGCTCACCGCGTAGCCCGAGCGCACCAGGTTCTGCAGGTACTCGAGGCTCTGCACCACCTTGGCATCGGTAAAGTTGGGCCGGCCTTCGCGCACCAGTTGCCCGCCCCGGCTCATCACCACCGCATTAAAGCTGTACACATCGCTCACCACGATAAAACCCTTGGCCGAGCGGGTGGTGAGCTGCTGGGCCGCCGCGGCCAGGGCCTCCCAGCTTGAGGGGGGGTTGAGACGGCGGCTGGCTAGCTGGTCGGCGTTGTAAAACAGCACCGGCAGGTGCAGCTCCACCGGCAGGGCATAGGTTCGGCCCCGCCAGCGCCCGGCCTCGAGCAGCCCCGGATAAAAGTCGCCCGGCAAAGCCCCAAGGTACTCGTCCAGCGGCAGGGCCAGGTTTTCCTGCACCGCCCGGCTCACAAACGAAACCTCGCCGTAGTAGAGCGGGGGCGCATTGCCAGCGCGAATGGCCGCGGTGAGTTTAATACCCCCTTCGCGCAGATCGCCCACATACTGTGGCAGCACACGGTAGTCGCGCTGCCGGCTGTTGAAGTCGGCCACAATTTTTTCCAGGGCCTCCCGTGCTGGGGGCTCGAGGGTGTGCCAAAAGGCAATGTCCACAGGTCGTTGGGCGTAAGCAGCGCCGCCCAGCAACAACAGCAAAAGGAAGGCTCGGAACGCAGCGTTCACGGGCCAAGTTTAGGGCATCTTTCTGAACAATCGCTGAAGGCTTCCGGCAACCTCGGCTGGCTATAACGGCGGATCAAACCGCCCATCAATGGCCGTCCAGCCCCCATCCACAAACAGAATGGTGCCGGTGATGTAGGAAGCCGCCGGCGAAGCCAGAAAAACCACCGCTGCTGCCACCTCCTCGGGGCGGCCCCAGCGCCGCAGGATGTTGCGCTCGGCGTAGGCCTGATACCAGTCGGGCTTGCCCTTGATGGGGGCGGTGAGGGGGGTATCAATCACCCCAGGGGCAATCGCATTGGCCCGCACCCCCCTGGGGCCGAGCTCCACGGCCAGGCCCCGGATGAGCTGCACCGTCCCAGCCTTGGTCATGGCGTAGACCGACTGCCCCGGCTCCACCACCAGCGAGCGGATGGAGGAAAATGCCACGAGCGAGCCCCCGCCCTGCTCGGCCATGACCCGGCCCGCTTCGGTGAGCAGGTTGAAGGTGCCTTTGAGGTTGAGGTTCACCACCCGGTCGAACTCCTCGCCGGTATAGTTCAAAGCAGGCTTGCGCACGTTGATGCTGGGCGTGGTCACGGCCACATCGAGCCGCCCGTGGCGTTCCAGAATGCCCCCAATCAGGCCCTTGACCCCCTCGAGGTCGGTGATGTCCACGGCCCGGGCCTCGGCCCGATCCCCAATCCTGCTAGCGGTCTCGGCGGCCAGCTCGGCCTTCGCATCCGCCACCACCACGGTGGCCCCCTGGGCCGCCAGGGCCTCGCAGGAGGCCTGTCCAATCCCCGAGCCGCCCCCCACCACCAGCGCCACCTTGCCATCCAGCCGGAACATCTCCGCGTAGTTCATGCTTACCTCCTCAGCTTCTTTTTCTGGGGTCGAGGTAGTCCCGCAACCCGTCGCCCAGCAGGTTGAAGCCCAGCACCGCCAGGCCAATCGCCAGACCGGGGAAAATGACCGGATAGGGCGTCAGCTCCTGGTAGCTCTGCGCCTCGCGCAGCATCCGGCCCCAACTGGGGTTGGGGGGCTGGGTGCCCAGGCCCAGGTACGAGAGCGCGGCCTCGGCCAGAATTGCCACGGCAAAGGCCAGGCTGGCCTGCACCACCAAAGGCCCGATGATGTTGGGCAGGACATGCTTCAGCATGATGCGCCCATGGCCCATGCCCAGGGCCCTGGCCGCCTCGATGTAGGGCAGGGCCTTGACCGACAACACCCCGGCCCGGGCCACCCGGGCAAAGGCTGGCACCGCGGCCAGGCCAATCGCCACCATCGAGGTGGTTACGCCGGGGTTGAAGATGGCCGCCAGCAAGAGGGCGATGAGCAGGGCCGGAAGGGCGTAGAGGGCCTCGAGCAGCACCGACAGAATCTGGTCGAGCCAGCCCCCAAAGTACCCCGCCAGCACCCCCAGCAGAAGCCCTGCCGTCAACCCAATGCCCACCGCCACCAGGCCCACGTAGAGCGCATTCTGGGCCCCGGCCAGCACCCTTGCCAGGGTGTCCCGTCCCAGGATATCGGTGCCGAGGGGATGCCCTGGGGAAAAGATGGGGGCCAGGCGGTTGGGGGTGGTGGCGTTGGGGTCGGTGGGGTTGAGCGCGCTGGCCAGCACCATCAGCAGTATGAGCAAAATCAGGAAGGCCCCCACCCTGAGGGCGATGGGCAGCCGGGCCCACCCCGAGGGTTTTTTGAACGGTTTGGCCGGTACAGCCCGATCAGGCATAACTCACCCTTGGGTCGAGCAACCCATACAACAAGTCCACCAACAGGTTCATCAGCACGATAAAGGCCGCAATCACCAGCACCACCCCCTGCACCAACGGGTAGTCGCGGGCGCTGATGGCGGTAAGCGAGAGCGAGCCCAGGCCGGGAATCCCAAAGACCGTCTCCACCACCACCGTGGCGATGAGCAGGCTGGCGAACTCGAGCCCCAGCACCGTGACCACCGGCAGGGCTGCGTTGCGCAGGGCGTGCTTGTACAGCACCACCCGCTCGGTCAGCCCCTTGGCCCGGGCGGTGCGGATAAAGTCCTGCGAGAGCACCTCGAGCACGCTCCCCCGCACCAGCCGCACCAGAAACGAGGCGCTGGCCAGCGCCACGGTGAGCACCGGCAGCACCAGGGCCGCCAGCGCGCGCTCCGGGTTCTCCCAGCCCCCGATAGGAAAACTGGTGGGCAGGGGCAGCCTGAGCCAGACGATGAAGATGTAGATGAACATCAGCCCCACCCAGAACGAGGGCAGCACGATGCCCAGCAACGAGGCCACCGAGACCCCCAGGTCGATGGGGCTGCCAGCCTTGCGGGCCGCCAGGATGCCCATGGGCACGGCCAGGATGGTCGCCAGCAGCAGCGAAGCTACCACGATGGGCAGGGTGATGCCCAGCCGGGCCACAATCAGCTCCGAGATGGGCTGCTCATAGCGGATGGACTGGCCCAGGTCGCCCCGCAGCACCCCGCCCAGCCAGCTTATGTAGCGCTCGAGCGGCGGTTTATCCAGGCCTAGCCGGGCCTCGAGGGCCTCGAGGTCGGCGGGCGTGGCCTCAATCCCCAGAATGGCCTGGGCCGGGTTGCCGGGAATCAGCAGCAACGCCCCAAACACCAGCAGCGTCGCCAGCCACAGAGTGACGAGGGCCAAGCCAAGGCGACGAAGCGTGTAGGCGAACATAGTCAGAGATCAAGGGTCGAGGGTCTCGAGCCGAAACGCCCTTGACACTCGACCCTCAAGGCCCACGTTAGCTAGCTACTGCCGTACCCACACCTCGGCCACGCTAATTCCTGGAGACAAGAAGCCATCCGGCCAGTTCTGCACACGGGCCCGGTAGGCGCCCAGGGCGGGCAGGCTCATAGTCCAGACACCCGCGGCATCCTCGGCCAGCAGGCGCTGGGCTGCCGCCAGGGCCTCGCAGGCCTTGGTCTGGTTGGGGGCCCGCAGGTACTGGGTAAAGAGCTGCTGGAAGCGCGGGCTGTTGTAGCGCCAGTAGTAGCGGGGGTTGGCGTAGTTGCCGATATCGTTGGCTTCCACGTGCCCGATGATGGTCATGGCGTAGTCGGCCTGCGAGAAAACCCGCTGGATCCAGGTGTTGAAGTCGGTGACCTGGATGGTCACTTGCAGCGGCCCCAGCCTGTTGAGCTGGGCCACCATGGCCTCACCGATGCGGCGCTCGTAGGGGAACTCGGCGGCCAGGTTGAAGGTAAAGCGCAGGGGGTTCTGGTTGGTGAAACCGGCCTCGGCCAGGAGGCGGCGGGCCTCGTCGGGGTTGTAGGCGTTGAAGTTGCTCAAGTCCACGTAGCAGGCCTCACCCGGCGAGCGCATGGAGCCGATCTTGGTTCCATAGCCCAGCATGGCCCCCTGGATCAGCTCGTCCTTGTTGGTCGCCAGGGTGATGGCCCGGCGCACCCGCACGTCGTTGAAGGGCGGGCGGCTGTTGTTGAAACCGGCCACCGCTTCGGCTGTCCCGGAGCCCGAGAACACCTTGAAATTGCTATCGCGCGAAAGCACCACCGCGTTTTCGGGCAGCAGGCTGTAGGCGATCACGTCCAGGTCGCCAGCCCGCAGGCCGGCCAGTTGGGCATCCCCATCACCCAGGAAGCGGAAGTTGACCCGATCCAGGTAGGGCAGGCCCTGCACGTAGTAGTTGGGGTTGCGCTCGAGCCGCACCGCCACCCCCCGCTCCCAGGCTGCAAAGCGGAAGGGGCCGGTGCCAATGGGCTGCACCCGTTGCTCGGCCAGGGGGCGCTGCCGGGGGCCAATGAGCGACTCGGGGCGCGACAGAATGAAGAGGAAGTCGTTGTTGGGCTGGCGCAGGCTAAACACCACCGTGTTGGGGTTGGGGCTGGTGATGTTGGCAATGTCGCGGTACAGGTCGGGGCGCAGGTGGCCCGAGGCCCGGGTGTCGGGGTTGCGGGCCCGGTTGAACTTAGCCAGCACGTCCTGGGCGGTAAAGTCGGAGCCGTCGTGGAACTTTACGCCCTGGCGCAGGGTAAAGGTGTAGGTCAGGCCCGAGTTGGAAACCACCCAGCGCGTAGCCAGCGAGGGCACGATCTCACCCTTGGGGTTGCGCTTAACCAGACCCTGCAGCACGTTGTCGTACACCACGCGGGAGATGTCCGCCCCGGCCACCTGGGTCGGATCCCAGGCCGCGGGCTCGGTCTGGATGGCGATGGTGATGCTACCACCGCGCTGCTGGGCCCAGGCCAGCCCAACAAGAGCCAGGACACCGATGAGCAACCAACGTTTCATCTCGATTCCTCCTTGGATTGTTGTGGGGATGTCGCGATTTATGGCCGCGTCGCGCGGGTGAACCCGGTATCTCGAGTTTCACCATGCTAGGTCGGGTTTTCTCCACCCTTCCTATCCGAAAAAAGCCTACCCGATACGCTTTTTTCGGCCTCGCTCGCAAAGAGACAATACCACAATTCCCCCCAAGGAAAAAGCCTGCCCTACCCGGCCAGCATCAGCACCCCTACGGCGGCATACAGCCGGGCTGCGGCCAGCAGTTCTTCAATCTCTATGTACTCGTCGGCCTGATGGGGTATGGTTTTACCACCCGGCCCCAGGGTCACAATGGGCAGCCCGGCCCAGGCCCGCAAAAAAGTACCGTCGGTGGCCCCCGGCACCCCCCCATACCGGATGGGCATCTGCAAAAGCTGCAAGCCCTGTTCCACCGCCTGCACCAGCGCAGCATCGCGCGGGGTCTCGGTGGCGGGGCGGTCTTCGAAGACCTCGAGGCGCGCGCTTACCCCAGCCTCCAGACTCCCTTCCAGGGCCTGCCGAAGCCGGGCCTCGAGAACCCGGTGATCCTGTCCGGGGTTGGTGCGGATGTCCAGCCCCACCCGCGCCCGATCGGGTATCACGTTGAACTGCCCCTCCCCGGCCCCCGCCTGGAAGACCGTCGGGGTAATCCAGGGCAGGCCCAGGTACTCGTGCTGGCTTTCCGCCTGCAAGGCCGCCTGCAGCCTGCCCAGCTCGGCTACGAATCTGGAGGCCGCCAGGATGGGGTTGGCCCCGGCATAGGGCATGGCCCCGTGGGCCATCTTCCCCTGAAAGTGCACCCAGACCCGCATGGCCCCTTTTTGCCACAGGCAGACCTGGTTTTCCTCCGGCTCGCAGATGACAGCCCCGGCGAAGCCCTCGGCATAACCCGCGCGTATAAACGCCTTGATACCGATCATCAGGCCCTCTTCATCGCAGGGAATGCACAGCCGCAGGGTTTTCTGGGGCGGGCCCAGCACCTTTTGCACCGCCACCGCCGCGCAGATGGCCGCAGCCAGCCCGCCTTTCATGTCACAGGCCCCGCGCCCGTAAATTTTGCCGTCCACAATTCGGGCCTCGTAGGGGGGGATCGTCCATTGATCCAGACTGCCGTGCGTGACCACATCGGTATGGCCTTCCAGAATCAGCCCCCCTTTGCCCTGCCCCAGGTCGGCGATCAGGTTGGGGCGGCCTGGAACCACCGCCTGCACGGTGGTCTTGAAACCGCGCTCGCGCAGGTAGGGCTCCAGGAAATCCACCACCGGCTGCTCCCCCGGCCCCGGGTAGTAGCTGGCAATGCGGATTAGCGTCTGGGTCAGGCGCACCAGCTCGTCGGCATCTACAGCCTGGGCAGCTTGGAGGGCAAGGTTGTTTCTGTCCATTCTTCATCCCACAGGGTGGAAAAGGCGCGGCTCTTAAGGCCTATTTGTCGTACAAGTCCCGGTAGGAAACCAGCCCCCCTACCGAGTAAGCGTGCAGCACCCCATGCACCAGGGCGCGGGCCACCACATCGGCGGCCACCGCACCAATCCGGCTGAGTTCGGCGGGGCCGGTAATCTCCACCTCGCCGGTAGCCAGACAGAAAATCACATCGCCATCGAACATGGTGTGGGCCGGGAAAACCGCTCGAGCGATGCCGTCGTGGGCCATCTGGGCTACCTTCTGGGCCTGGGCTTTGCTCAGCCTGGCGTTGGTGGCTACGCAGCCGATTACCGTGTTGCTGCGCACAAAGGCGTCGGCAAAGACCTCGGTGTAGTCCGGGGCCGACAATTGCCGGGGGGGGTGCTTGAGCTTGAACTCGCCCTCATGCTCCAGGAAACGCGCGTAAAGCTCGCCGGTTACCGGGTCGTGGGCCCGCCCGTGGGCGTTGGCCGCCACAATGGCCCCCACCACCAGCCCGCCGGGCAGCTCGAGGCTGGCGGTGCCCACCCCCCCTTTCAACCCACCGTTGCGGGCGCCCGTGCCCACCCCCACCACCCCTTGCTCCACCGGCCCGCCCTTCAGGTTCTGGGCCGCCCAGTAGCCATACTGGGCACTGGGCCGCACCGCAGCACTGCCCACCAGCAAATCGAAAATCACCGCGGCTGGCACGATGGGCACAATGGCCTGGGTGGTGGCGTTGCCCACCGGGTAGCCCCGGCCGCGCTCCTCGAGCCAGCGCATCACCCCTGAAGCGGCCTCGAGGCCATACGCACTCCCCCCCGAGAGCACGATGGCCTGCACCTGCTCGACCAGGTTAACTGGGTTCAGCAAATCGGTTTCGCGCGTGCCCGGCGCACTACCACGCACATCCACCCCTGCCACCGCGCCGTTTTCAGGATAGATGACCGTAACCCCTGTGAGGTGCTCGAGGTCGGTGTAGTGGCCTACCTGGATGCCTGGAACATCGGTGATGGCGTTAAACCGGCCCGGCTTCATGGACAGACCCAGCATAACAAATAAGGCTACCGGGGCTCTAACTCCAGCTCGCCCCCCGCCGCCACAAAGCCCAGCCGTTTGTGGCTTCCATCGCACAAAGGCTTGCTTTCCGAATGGCCGCAGCGGCATAAAGCCAGCTTGGCCCGCTCGAGCACCCGCGCCTCCCCACCCAGCCGGTAGCGGCTGCCCTCCGGCAGGTCAATCACCAGCGGCCCGTTCTCACGCAAGCGAATCCGCATATGCCCAGTTTAAACGCCCACAAAGACCGGCCAGAGGCCAAAACTGACCTCGAGAAGGCTCACATCTCGTGAAATATCTCAAGGCTACCGTTAGAGTAAAAGAGCTTATGTCAAACCTCGAGTTCCCTCCCTACATCAAGAGCGAACGGGTTAAACACTGGATCGCCGAAGCGGTTGCGCTGTGCAAGCCCGATGCGGTGCACTTCTGCGACGGCTCGGAAGAGGAGTACAACGCCCTGTGCGATAAGCTGGTTGAGGCCGGTACCTTCATTCGCCTCAACCCCAAACTGCGCCCCAACAGCTTCCTGGCCCGCTCCGACCCCAGCGACGTGGCCCGGGTAGAAGACCGCACCTTCATCTGCTCCATCAACAAAGAAGACGCCGGCCCCACCAACAACTGGGTCAACCCCAAAGAAATGCACGCCACCCTGCAGAGCCTCTTCGACGGCTGCATGCGGGGCCGCACCATGTACGTGGTGCCCTTTAGCATGGGGCCGCTGGGCTCCCCCATCAGCTACATCGGCATCGAGATTACCGACTCGGCCTATGTGGTGGTCAATATGCGCATCATGACCCGCATGGGCAAGGCGGTTTACGATGTGCTCGGTGAGGATGGCGATTTCGTGCCCTGCATGCACAGCGTGGGCATGCCCCTGGAACCCGGACAGAAAGACGTGCCGTGGCCCTGCAACCCCACCACCAAGTACATCGTGCACTTCCCCGAAGAGCGCAGCATCTGGAGCTACGGCTCGGGCTACGGGGGCAACGCCCTGCTGGGCAAAAAGTGCCTGGCCCTGCGCATCGCCAGCGTGATCGGGCGCGACGAGGGCTGGCTGGCCGAGCACATGCTGATTCTGGGGGTCGAAGACCCCAAAGGCCAGAAAACCTACGTAGCCGCCGCGTTCCCCAGCGCTTGCGGTAAAACCAACTTTGCCATGCTGATCCCGCCCAAGCCCTTCCAGGAAGAAGGCTGGAAGGTGACCACCGTGGGCGACGACATCGCCTGGATCAAACCCGGCCCCGACGGACGGCTCTACGCCATCAACCCCGAGGCGGGCTACTTTGGGGTGGCCCCCGGCACCTCCTACGCCACCAACCCCAACGCCATGGAAACCATCAAGGCCAACACCATCTTTACCAACGTGGCCCTCACCCCCGAGGGCGATGTCTGGTGGGAAGGCATGGACGGCCCGCCGCCGGCCAGGGCCATCGACTGGCAGGGCAACGAGTGGACACCGGACTGTGGGCGCAAAGCCGCTCATCCCAACGCCCGCTTTACCGCCCCGGCCAGCCAGAACCCGGCCATCGACCCCGAGTGGGAAAACCCCAGAGGGGTGCCCATCAAAGCCTTCATCTTTGGCGGGCGCCGGGCCACGGTGGTGCCGCTGGTCTACCAGAGCTTCAACTGGAGCTTTGGGGTGTATCTGGGTGCCACCATGGGTTCGGAGATGACCGCCGCGGCCTTCGGGCAGATCGGGGAGGTGCGCCGCGATCCCTTCGCCATGCTGCCCTTCATCGGCTACCACATGGCCAGCTACTTCAACCACTGGCTGGACATGGGCCGCCGGGTGGTGGATCCGCCCCGTATCTTCAGCGTGAACTGGTTCCGCAAAGACAAAGACGGCAACTATCTGTGGCCCGGCTACGGCGAAAATATGCGGGTGTTGAAGTGGATTGTGGATCGGGCCAACGGGCGCGGGCGTGGCACCGAATCGCCCCTGGGCTATGTGCCCCACTACGAAGACCTCGACTGGCGCGGCCTGAACTTCAGCAAGGAGCAGTTCCAGGAGCTTATGGCTATCGACCGCGAACTGTGGCTCAAGGAAATTCTCTCGCACGAGGAACTCTTCATCAAGCTCTACGAGCGGATGCCCAAGGAGTTTCTGGCTATGCGTGAGCTGCTGATTTCCAACCTCTGGCGCTCCCCCGAGCACTGGGACGTGGGCAGCTCGGAATAACACCTCCCCTTTCTGACCTCCCCTGCTCCCCAGGGGAGGTTTTTTAGGGCACTATATGGTTGAGCATGCAGCGCACCGATTTTGGATTCTTCCACCGCCTGCGGGTTCGCTGGGCCGAGACCGACCCCCAGGGCATCGTTTTCAACGGGCACTACCTGACCTACTTCGACGTGGCCATCACCGAGTACTGGCGGGCCGCTGGCATCCCTTACCCCAGCACGGTGGAGCGCTTTGGGCTGGATTTATTCGTGGTCAAGGCAACGGTGGAGTACCACGCCCCCGCCCACTACGACGACGAGCTGGATATCGGGGTGCGGGTCGGGCGCATCGGCAACAGCAGCATGCAGTTTGTGCTGGGCATCTTCCGGGGCGAGGCGCATCTGGTTAGCGGGGAGGTCATCTACGTGGCGGCCCACCCCCAGACGCGCCAGCCCCAGAGCGTTCCACAGGCCATGCGCCAACTGCTGGGGCACTGAGCTGGTTGGCTGCCGTTATTCCACCCCTTCAGCGCGCAACTCCTGGGCCAGCGCCTCCCAGCCCTGGCGCCCCATCAGGGCGTAGGTGTACTCCTTGCCCAGTTCCACCCCCGGCTGGTCGAAGGCGTTGATGTTCCACAGTTCGCCCAGGAAGGCGGTCTGCCACATCAGGTGTTGCAGCAACCAGCCCAGGTGGTAGGCGTCGAGTTGTTCCAGCGTGAGGGTGTAGTTGGGCTGGCCGGCTTTAGCCAGGGCGTGGGCGGTGGCTTTGGCCTCGGCGTCCAGCAGCTCGAAGAAGCTCTTGCCGAAGAGGTAGTCGAGGGCCTCGAGCCCCCGCACCGCGGGAATTTCCAGATCCTCGCTGGGACGCAGCAGGCGCACGAAATTAATAAGTTTGTCGTGCGGCCCCTCCCGGAAAAGCTGCACCTGGGCGTGCTGGTCGGTGGTGCCAATGGCCCGTACCGCGGTGGTGCCGGTGCGCACCTCCTGGCCGGCCCGGTCGCGCATCTTGCCCAGCGACTCGTCGTGGAGTTGCACAAACCAGTCGGGCAGGTAGCGCAGGCGGGTGGAGTAGGGCATGAACACCACAATGTTCTTGCCCCTTTGGCTGTACAGGTGATTAATCAGGGCGGTCTGGGCCGGCAGGTTGTGCTCGAGGGCCGCCCTGGCCTGTTCGTTGGCCTTGCGGGCCCCGGCCAGCAGGTTTTCCAGGTCGACCCCGGCAAACGCCAGCGGCAGGGTGCCCACCGGACAGGTGACGCTAAAACGCCCCCCCACCGCGGGGGGCACCTCGAAGGTGGGAAGCCCTTCGGCCTGGGCGTAGGGGCGCAGGATGCCTTTGACGGGATCGGTGGTAACCACAACATGCCGCTTCCAGTCCGGCCCCAGGCGGTCTTCCAGCCACCTGCGGAAGGCCAGAAAGGCCGCCATGGTCTCGGCGGTGGAACCCGACTTGGAGATAACGTTGACCAGGGTCTTGGAAGGCTCGAGCTTTCGCAGCAGCTCGAGGATGGGTTCAGGCTCAACATTATCCACAAAATGCAACCGCACCGGGCCTTTACCCAGGGCCGCGGCCACCGCCTGGGCCCCCAGGGCCGAGCCCCCAATGCCCAGCACCACCAGCTCCTCAACCCAGGCCTGGGCCTCGCGGAAGCGCAACACCCGCCGCAGGGTCTCGGTGTCCTCGGGTACGTCAATCCAACCCAGAAACTCGGCGGGGTCGGACTTGCGCCGCCAGAGCGCATCGCGGGCTGTTTCCAGGCGCTGGGCGTGGGCCGCCAGGGCCGACGGCCAGTCGATGCCCGTTGGGCCGATGCGTTCGGATAGTACGTTTGCCAGATCTAGCCGCAGCATGCGACCAGTGTATCCTGTCCTTCAAAAATTTGACGCATCACACCCACCCCCATGCAGCCGTCCAGGGCGAAAATTGGCTAGTTGTTGGCAAGGTGCTAGACTGAGAGGCGTGTCCATAGAAGGGCTGACCTGTGCAGACCCGGAACCTTGAAACCTCGATATGACCGAGCCTACCCAGCCCACCGCGGCGCCCCCATCGCCCACAACCCACTCTGCAGTTGAGGCCTTGTGGCAGCGGCTCGAGCCCCACCTGCACTACCTGAACGATGCCGCCAAGGCCCAGGTGCGGGAGGCCCTCGAGTTCGCCCACCGTGCCCACGAAGGCCAGCAGCGCAAGAGCGGCGACCCCTACATTACCCACCCGGTCGCGGTCGCGCAAATCTTGGCCGAGCTGGGTATGGACGTCGAGACCTTACTGGCCGGGCTCCTGCACGACACCATCGAGGATACCCAGGTTCGGCCGGAGGACATCGAGGAGCGCTTCGGGGCTGCGGTGCGCAAAATTGTGGAGGGCGAGACCAAGGTTTCCAAGCTCTATAAGCTAGCCCACGCTGCCCAGGAAGACAAGCACGCCGAGGAAAAGCACGCCGAGGATCTGCGCCAGATGTTCATCGCCATGGCCGAGGACGTGCGGATCATCATCGTCAAGCTGGCCGACCGGCTGCACAACCTGCGCACCCTGGAGTTCATGCCCCCCCACAAACAGCAGCGCATCGCCCGCGAAACCCTGGAGATATATGCCCCGCTGGCGCACCGGCTGGGGATTGGGCAGGTCAAGCTCGAGCTTGAAGACCTCTCCTTCCGCTACCTCGACCCCGAGAATTACCAGGCCCTCGAGCGTCGCCTCAAAAGCCACCGGGCCGAGCGCGAGGCCGCGGTGCAGGCCGCCAGGGAAAAACTCGAACAGGCCCTGGCCCGCGACTTCATCCTCAAGCAGTCCATCAAAAAATTCGAGGTCACCGGCCGCACCAAACACCTGTTCTCCATCTGGAAAAAGATGGAGCGGGAGGGCAAAACCATCGAACAAATTTACGACCTGCTGGCCTTGCGGGTGATTCTGGATCCGCGCCAGGGGCAGGATCCCGAGGAAACCAGCCTGCGGGAGAAGCAGGTCTGCTATCACGTGCTGGGCCTGGTGCACGCCCTGTGGCAGCCCATCCCGGGCCGGGTCAAGGACTATATCGCGGTGCCCAAGCCCAACGGCTACCAGTCGCTGCACACCACCGTCATCGCGGTGAACGGACTGCCGCTGGAGGTGCAGATTCGTACCCGGGAGATGCACCGGGTCGCCGAGTTTGGCGTGGCCGCCCACTGGCTGTACAAGGAAGGCGTAACCGACCCCGAGGAACTCCGTCGGCGGGTGGGCTGGCTCAAAAGCATCCAGGACTGGCAGCAGGAATACAGCAGCTCGCGCGATTTTGTCGAGGCCGTCACCAAAGAACTGCTGGGGGATCGGGTTTTTGTGTTCACCCCCAAAGGCAAGATCATCAACCTTCCCAAGGGCTCGAGCCCGGTGGACTTTGCTTACCACATCCACACCGAGGTGGGCCACCACATGGTGGGGGCTAAGGTTAACGGGCGCATCGTACCCCTTAGCTACGAACTGCAAAACGGTGAGATCGTGGAGATTCTCACCGCCAAAACCGCCCACCCCTCCAAAGACTGGATCGATTACGCCAAAACCCGCTCAGCCAAGCAAAAAATTCGCATGTACTTCCGGGCTTTTGAGCGGGCCGAGACCCTGGAAAAAGGCATGCGGATGCTGGAGAAGTACTTCAAGCGGCGGGGCTTACCCCGGCCGCTGGAAAGCCAGCTCGAGGAGGTGGGGCGCAAGCTCATCAAAAGCTCGTCGCCAGAAGACCTTTACGCCGCCATCGCAACCGGGCGGGTAGCACCCCAGCAAGTGGCCCGCATCCTGGCACCCAAAAGCGAATCCACCGCCATCAAGCCCAGGCCCGTTAAAAACACGCTGGGAATCCGCCTGGAGTCCAGCCTCAACGCACCCATCAAGCTGGCTAGCTGCTGCGAGCCTGCCAAGGGCGATGCCATCCTGGGGTACATCACCCGGGGTCGGGGGGTCACGATTCACAAAGCAGGCTGCCCCAACATGCGCCGGCTGATGGAGCACGATCCCGGGCGGGTCGTTCCAGCCTACTGGGAAGGGCTGGGCCGGGTGATGCAGCTCGAGGTGCTGGCCGACGACCGGGCCGGTCTGCTACGCGACATCATGGATGCCATTGCCTGGATGGGCAAAAGCGCCATGGGTGTAAACTCGAGCCCCACCTCGCCGCTGTCCTCCCTGTTTCGCATCAGCACCCGCATCGACTTAAGCGAGGGCGAGCAAAAAGCCCTGGATGAACGCCTGCGCAACGTGCCCAACGTGCGCTCGGTGCGTTGGTCACAGGTGTTGTAGCCGCCCGCAAGATGAGTCTGTTCCTGGCTCTGTTCATCGCCCTTGGAATCGGGCTGCTGGCCGAGCGCATGGGCTGGCTCAAACCGGGGGCTTCCTGGGCCGCCGCGCTGGTAGGGGGCTTACCCTTGTGGGCGGGCGGCGTCCCCGCGGCCCTGGCGGTGCTGTTCTTTGTGGTGCTGGGCAGCCTGGCCAGCCGGCTCAATTCGAGCAGCCGCGATCGTGCAGGCCGAACGGCTTCACAGGTACTGGCCAATGGGCTTCCGGCTGCACTGGGACTTGTACTCGGTTCACCGACCTTTTTCCTCGCAGCGCTGGCTACCGCCACAGCCGACACCCTGGCTACTGAACTGGGCAGCCGAAGCCCGCGGGCCTGGCATTTGCTAAAAGGCCCTGTGGAAAGCGGAACCAACGCGGCCATCAGTGGGCCGGGTACCCTGGCCCTGCTCGCAGGGGCGCTTCTATTTGCCCCCTGGGCGGCCTGGCTCGAGGTTCCCGTCTGGGCGGTGGTGCTGGGGGGCCTCACCGGCGCGCTGGCCGATACGCTGCTGGGGCTGGGCGAAGATCAGATACCCTGGTGGAGCAACGACCTCACCAACCTGCTGGCCACCACCCTGGGGGGGCTGGCAGCCATCTGGCTCGCCGGGGCCTTCGCGGCTTAAGAAATGCTAAACTTCTCGGCCTCCCATTTACACTACCATGACGGTGGGTATTGCCAGCTATATTACCCGGCAACACAAAGACCTATGAAGCACCCTCTCAGCGATAAAATGCCCTTTACTGGAATCCCATGCGCCTATTTGGGTAGGCTTGCATAGTGGTGAGACGATGCGCGGTCTTTTACTGGCCTTCGTACTGGCGCTCGCACCGCTACCCAACCTGCCCTTTATTCCGTCGGGCAGCGAAATTCGGGTGGTCTCCCCGGATTTGCTCACAGTGTATGTGGTCTGGCAAGTGGAGGAGCGCAACCTGGTTTTGCAAAGCAAGCTGCCCGCCCCTGCTAACCGGGAGGTGCGGGTGCTGTTCCGGGTAGATGGAGGCTACCGCCCACCCTACAATGGAATCACCACCCCTAGGGGGGACGTCGCCTTGGTCATTCAAGGAGAGCGCGTGAGCCTTAATGAGCTCTTAACCCGCACATACCGCCTGAATCTGCCCAACGGGCGTGTCTTGCCGGAGGTACGATGAAACGTATTTTGCTGATTGAAGACGACCCCGAGATCGCACACCTCTTGCAGCTCGAGCTGGGCGAGGCCGGTTACACCGTGGACTGGGCCTCGGGAGGAATGTCGGGCCTGGTGCGCCTGCGCGAGGCCACACCGGATCTGGTCATCCTCGATCTGGGCCTACCTGACCTGGACGGCGGCGAGGTGGCCCGGCGCATCCGGGCAGGCTACGAGGTGCCCATCATCGTCCTCACCGCCGCCGATGCGGTGGAGCGCAAGGTCAGCCTGCTCTCCGACGGGGCCGACGACTACATCGTCAAGCCCTTCCACCCCGCCGAGTTGCTGGCCCGCATCCAGGTACAGCTCCGCCACCGTGAAGGGGGTGAGCAGATCAGCGTGGGGGGCCTGGAAGTCCACCTAGCCAAGCGACAGGTGCTGTTCGAAGGCCAGGAGCTGCGCCTTTCACCCAAGGAATTCGAATTGCTGTCGCTTTTGGTGAGCCGTGCGGGCAAGGTGTTCAGCCGTCAGGAGATCGAGGAGCACCTGTGGGGAAGGCAGCTCGAGCGCGACTCCAACGTGGTCGATGTGCATATTGCCAACCTGCGCGCCAAGCTGCGCGAAGCCGGTGCTTACGGCTACCTGCGCACCGTGCGCGGGGTGGGCTATGCCCTGCGGCAGCGCGAGGCGGAGTGAGCCGGGGCCCCAGCACCCCCTTTCTCTATGTCCTTCCGCACCCGACTGATCCTGGCCTATACGATCCTGTGGGTGCTGATTCTGGTGCTGACCCTGAGCATCGCCGTCTACAGCATCAACTTTGGCCTGTACGGGCAGGTCGAGCGTACCCTCCTGCGCTACGTCAACGAGGTGGCCCTGCTGTACGCCTCGGGGCGTGCCGGGGAGATCAGCCTACCCCGCTCCGGCCCCATCAATGTGAGCTTTTACAGCACGGGCGGGCAACTTCTGATAGCCCCCAGCCCCGATTTCGAGCATATAGTACCCAAACACTTTATTCGTTCGGCCAGCGACACGGCCAAGCCCTACTATGCCCCCAGCTTTATGGCGGCCTACCAGGCCATACCGGGGGCGGTGGTGGTGGTCAGCCAGGACACCCGCTACATCGAGAGCATCTCAGCCACCGTGCGCAATACCCTGATCCAGGGGATGGCTTTTCTATTGCCCTTGGGGGCTCTTTTGATTGTGCTGGCGGCCCGCCTCTCGCTCATTCCCCTGCACCGCGCGGCCTCGGAGGTGGACAAGCGCGGCCCGCGCAACCTCGAGCCCATCCACTACACCGGCCCCAAGGACGACCTGGGGGTGATGGTGGAGAAAGTCAACGACCTGCTGGGCGAGCTGCGCGAGGCCCAGGCGCGCGAGCGGGCCTTCCTGGCCGAGGTCTCGCACGAGCTGCGCACCCCCCTCACCTCGCTCAATGGCTACCTCGAGCGCCTCAGCCGCAACCCCGGCGATACCGAGATGCTCGAGCGCGCCCGTAAGATTGCAGCCCATACCGTCCGTATGGTGCAGGATCTCCTGGCCCTGGCCCGCGGTGAGGCCGAGCGCAGCGTAAACCCACACATCATCAATCTGGGCGACCTGCTGCGGCAGGCGGTGGGGGAGTATCCGGGTGTTGTTCTCAAAATGCCCCGCGAGTTTCCCGAGGTCTTAGGCGACCCCGACCGCCTGCTGCAACTGGCTCGCAACCTGATTGCCAATGCGGTGCGGGCTGCTGGAAGCCCGGAGAAAGTACAGGTGCGGGTCTGGATGGTCAAGGAACCTACCGACAACCCCCCCGATCCCTACGAGTCGGCCGATGAACTGCGCACCACCTCCACCCCCGAGATGAAGCCCCCCAAGCAGCCCTGGGCGGCCTTTGCAGTGGTGGATCGGGGGCCGGGCATCGCCCCCGAGGTGCTCCCGCGCCTGTTTACCCGCTTCGCCCGCGGCCCCGAGGGCGGAACCGGGCTGGGGCTGGCTATCGCCAAGCAAATCGCCGAGGCCCATGGGGGGGAAATTCGCGTAGCCAGCCGGCCTGGCGAGACCCGTTTTACCGTGTTCCTGCCACTGCTGGCCGAAGAAGAGTAGCTTTTGTTTGCATCCCTTCGCAAACTTTCGTATTCTTTCGCTATGCCCTCCCTCGAGGCCACCTTCCGACATCAAGACATCCTGGAGATGCTCCGCCGGGATGGACGGGTCAAGGTACGCAAGCTGGCCCAGCATTTCGGTGTTTCTACGGTCACCATCCGCACCGACCTGGAATACCTGGAACAGCAGGGGGCGCTGCGGCGCACGCGGGGGGGCGCTGTACCCGCCGAGACCAAGCGCTTCGAGCTGCCCCTGGAGGAAACCCGCCAGGTACACGCCAGAGAAAAAGAAAGCATCGGTAGTTATGCGGCCAGTCTGGTGCGCGACGGTGAGACAATCATTGTGGACGTGGGCAGCACCACCACCGAGCTGGCCAAAGCCCTCCCGCCCTCTTTGAAAAACGTGGTGGTCATCACCAGCGCCCTTAACATCGCCTTGCTGCTGGAGTCGCACCCCGGCATCACCGTTATCGTGACAGGTGGTACGCTACGGCCTTTGCAGCACTCGCTGGTCAATCCCTACGGCACCCTGTTGTTGCGCGAAATCAACGCCGACAAAGCCTTTATTGGCTGCAACGGGGTGCACCCCGACAAAGGCTTCACCAACACCAACCTGCAAGAGGCCGAGATTAAGCGGGCCATGATTGAGGCCGCCCGCGAGATTATCGTGCTGGCCGACCACAGCAAGATCATGCAGATCGCCGCTGCCCGCATAGGGCCGCTGGAAACAGCCCACCTGCTCGTCACCGACCGCAAGGCTAAAAAAGAAGACCTCGAGCTCCTGCGGCAGCGGGGGCTCGAGGTTGCGGTAGCACGGCAGCCCTAAAGCAAGGGGCCTTTTTCGAAAACTTTCGTAAGTGTTCACAACTATTGACAAGCTCCGGGCCCCACCCTTAGACTCCGCTTGAACCTTGACGGGGAAA
>BPIL01000019.1 GCA_026004095.1 Meiothermus sp. | reverse complement strand
TGACCAGTCATAGCGACCCCGACCTGCGGGCCCTCTGGGGCGAGGCAGAGCCAACCCACAGGCGGAGCCGCACCCGAACGGACAAAAGCGCCACCCTCGCCAAAATAGCCCAACGCGGGAGGAAATCTATGGAAAAGCCCATCAAGCCCCAGACCTTCGAGCAGAGCCAGGATGCCCTGGACGCCATTACCAGCAACCTGCCCATCGAGCCCCACAAGTATCTGTATTTCTTTCTATACGACCTGGCCACTGACCTGATCTACGCTGCCCGGCAGCTCAAGGAGCACAACGAGCTGGAGCCGGCCGAACTGCGTCGTATCGCCCGCCGGGCGATGGCGGCCTATGTCGCCTGCCTGGAACTGTTTGGCCCCACCGGGCCGGAAAACGAGGACGTGGTGCAGGACATCCTGCGCAACCCGCACCGCATGAAGGGCCGGGCGATGGCGGCCTATGTCGCCTGCCTGGAACTGTTTGGCCCCACCGGGCTGGAAAACGAGGACGTGGTGCAGGACATCCTGCGCAACCCGCACCGCATGAAGGGCGTGGAGATCCCATGACTAATCACGAGCTGCGCCGGGAAATAGAAGCCCGACAACGCTTTCTTGACCGGGCTGCCGGGGCAACCGAGGAAGAGCGGGCATATACGCGCTGGCGCTGGGCCCTGCAGGAGCAGGCCAGCCAGCGCAGGGAAACGTTACATCGCCTGCTGGAAGCGAGGATGTCGTGACCGACACCTGGATCTGGCTACTGCTGGCATACACGGCGGGCGGGCTGATGGGCATGGGGCTGATGGCCATACTCTGCGCAGCAGGCCGCCACAGCCGCGAGGAGGACATACATGACCAGCCTTGACCGCATCTACGCCAAAAACCTGACACCCCTACCCAGGCCCGGCACTATGGGCGCCTGTGCGAGATGAACGGCAACCACTACGGGGCCCAGCTCTACGCCGAGGTGGCCGAAGCCCTGGAGGCCGCCCAGCGCATCCGGGCTGCACGATGGCAACGCCAGGGCTACATCTGCCCCACCTGCGGGAACACCGGCAGGCTGGACGACATCCCCTGCTTCCACTGTGCGGCTTGAACCGAACATGCACACCCCCGGAGAGATCCTGAACGCCATCCGAGCAGGCCGGGCGGCCCGTGCTGCTCTTCTACGCCCACGACACCGCCCTGCGCCTGTGCTACCTGGGCCGCACCCTGCTCCCGGATGTGCCCGACCCGGCGCACCCGATGGGATACCACCCCGGGCAGACGGTGGAGCTGTTTGGAATCTATTCCCCCACGTTGGATGACTGGCTGGAAGTGACCGAAAACACCCTGGCGGTGGTGCTATCCCGCCGCCAGGTACACCACCTGGAGGTGGAGGATGAATGCTATTGAAACCCTCCGCGAGCGCCTGGCCCGCAAGGGCGTGACGATCCATGAGCACCCCCGCCTGGTTCTCAAGGGGACGCACTTTGCCGTCTGGAAAAAAGATGGGCAGTACATCAAAACCTACGACCTCGAGCCCACGCTGGAGGCCACCTACCCCGACGAGGACACCGTCTGGCGCTGGATGAAGCAGCACCTGGCCGGCCTGCCCCTGCGGGGCATTGGCCTGGCCGGGCTGGAGCTGATCCAGCGGCGCATGAAGCGGGAGGCCCCCGATGCCTAGCGCCCAGGCCCTGGCCCGCCAGCGGGCGGCCCAGCAGCGCGCGGTCAACAACACCGCCGACGCGGTGCGCTTCCTCAACGACCACGAGGGGCAGCCGGTCTTGCTGCGCAGCAGCCGGATCGAGGTGCTGGCCCGCTATGAGGGCCTGATCGAAGAGGATGGGCGCGTTGAGCCCCTTTACGCTTTGCATCTGCCCAGCACCGGCGAATGGCTGCGGGTGGCCCAGGCTACCCTGGACGGCTATTTGAACCTGTACGGCCCCTACACCTGGGAGGTGCAGGATGCCTGACCCCCGCCACAAGCTGCTGGAGGCGGCCTACCGGATAGCCCGCCATGCCCCCGACAAACAGGGGAAGTACACGGGTGACGCCAAGGTGTCCTGGCATTACATCAACACCCTGCGAAAGGCCCTGGCCGACCTGAACATCTCGATTAACCACTGGGACTCGGCCACCGAGCTGGAGCGCCTGTACGGCGCATTCGAGGAGCGGCATGAGTGACCCCAAGATCGAACTGGCCCGGGCGGTTTTCCGCGCCCTGTGGGAAGCCGGCCCGGCAGGCCTGGATCGGGACGCCCTGGCCCATGCCGTGAAGGCCTCCGACCGGGAGATGCGGGAGGCCGTGGAACTCTGCGCCAAACTGTCGGCCCAGCCCACCGTGGGCGGCGCAAAGCCGGAAGTGGTGGGCTTCGACCCGATGACCCGCCGCTACCACATCGCCAACTCGGCCGAGCAGGCCGACCGCATCATTGCCTATGCGCTCAGCTATATCCGCAGCGGCCTCGAGCGCGTCCTGGCCTACCGCGATGCCCGCACCCTGCGCTGGGGGGATACCGAGATGCCCCAGGCCACCCAGCAGGCTCTCTTTGAGGCGGAACAGAAAATCCGGGGGTGGAGATGAGGGGGATCATCCTGGCCGCTGTGGTGCTTGGGGTTGCCACCCTTGTTGCGGCCACAATCATAGATCACGCGCGCATTCAGCTCGAGCGGCTCAAGGCCGAGGCCGTACTGGCGGCCGCTAAACCGGCCCCACAGATCACCCTCGACCTGACCCCCGAGGCCATGAACATCTGCAAGCGCCTGTTTGTGCGCTTCATGCAGGGAGGCCACGTGGACGAGTACCACTGCGAGCTACACAACGGGGCCATCGTGCTGATTGGCCCCAACTGGCACAAAGCCCAAGGAGACCAGGCCCCCATCGAAGTGCTGGGCCGGGAAGAGCTGAACTGAGGAACGTATAGGAGGCGTTGTTATGGTAGACGAGCCCGCCAACACCAGCGAAATCAAGGTGCGACTGGTCCGCGAGATGGTGGAGATGTACGCCATCGGGCTGGTGGACGCACTGCACGCCGAGTGGATTATCGCCCGGCTGGTCGGCCAGTACAGCGACTGGCTGGTAAACCCCGGCCCGGATCCTCAGCCGGAGGAGGCTGAGGCCCCCGAACCCGCCGAAGAGACCACGGCGAGCCACACCTTCGAACGGGAATGCGACTGGTGCGGACAGACGTACAGGGCAAGCTGCAAGGACTCCAGATACTGCTCCAAGGTCTGTGGCAATCGGGCCTACCGGGCCCTGCGCAAACAGAGGGAGAACCCAGATGAGTAGAATGCGTCTTTATCAACTCGAGGTGCGCGGCCAGCACAAGACCTGGGGCTGGTACCGCTGGGGCACCCCGGAGCACGCCGCCGACTGGCGGGCAGACGGCCTCGAGGTCACTGAAGTGCTTAATGTCATCCCCACCTGGGTGGTGCGCCTGGGCCTGACCCGGCTGTGGGTGCGGCTGGAGGATTTCCTTCTTGGGAGGTAGCATGAACCCTATCCTGCGCAATAGCCTGGTCGGCCTGCTGGCCCTGGCCTACCTGGCCACCCTGGTGATGTCGGCGGGCCACCTGACCAAGTGGTTCGACCTGAGCCTGGGCGACCTGCCCTGGTATTTCTCTATCGGACTGGCGGTGGGCCTCGAGTTGCTGGCCTTCACCCTCTCCCTGGCCTCCACACTCGAGCCCCGCCTCCGCTGGAGCCTGGCGGGCGGACTGTTCTTCCTGCTCCTGGTCTGGCTGGGCAACCTGCTGGCGATGGCCCGGGTGGCCGACGCCCCCGGCTGGGAGGTGCTGCTCCAGAGCCTATTTGCCCTGGGGCCCCTGGTGGCCGGCAAGGCCATCGGCGAACTGTTGCGGCTGGACTCCCGGCCCCGGCCCGCATCCGCGAGCCCACTCCAGCCGACCAGCTCCACCCCCACCGTCCACATCCAGACCCATGTCCAGACCACCACGGTTCACCAGTCCACCCAGGCGGAGTCCAACGGGAACAACCGAGTCCAGCTTGAAACAGCCCCGTCCGCCCATGCTGAAACGCCACCCCCTGCACTTGGAACACGAGCCCCTTCCCTGGACGAGCGGGCGGCACAGTTGATGGCCCAGCTATCCAGCCAGCCCCTGGGGCCGTCCGCCCTGGCCCGTCAGACCGGGCTGCCCAAGACCACGGTCTACCGGCTGGCGGCCCGGCTGGTGGAGGCCGGCCTGATTGTCCAGACCGCGGATGGCTACGTCCGTCGGGAGGTGGAACATGGATAACCTGCTGCGCTGGCGGGCGGAACACCTGGCCAAGTACCTGTGGTGGGTGGCCTCCGGGGTGAAACAGTGGCAGACCGACCACACCAGCTATGCCCCGGAACTGGAACGGCTGACCGGGCGGGTGGTGCGCCCCGGCTACCTGATCGTCCGGGTGATGGAGCTGCCGGCTTTGGGCATTGAACGGCACACCCTGCGCTTCTGGCGGTCGGCCTATGCCAGCCTGCTGGAACAGATGGATCCGGCCATCAAGGACGAATGGGCCGCCTTCCTCCACCGCGCCAGGTGGTCCAGCCTGTGGTACTACGACTCACGGAACCGTCGGGTCAGGCCGGGCAACGAGCACCCGGGCCTGACCCGGTGGACGCTGGAGCTGGCCCGCTGTGCCGAGGTGTTGGACAAACCGGCCTACCAGCAAAATATCTGATACCATTTCCGTAACGTAACCCGCCGCATAACCAGCGGCGGGCTTTTTGTTTGGAGGCGCATGGACGAAAACGAAAACCGACTGCTGGAACATCTCATCCGGGCCATCCGCGCCCCCCGCAAGGCCGAGCGGGAAGCCGAGCTCAAGGAAGCGGAAAACATCCTGCAAGCGCGGAAGGTCATCTTGCAAATCCCCAAACCCCGGGCCCCGGCCTGGTGGCAGAACGAATGGTTCTTCCGCTTCATCGCCACGCTCATTGGCGCCGCCCTGGCGGCAGTGGGCATCAACTGGAAACCTTGAAAGGAGCAAAATGAGCATCTTCAACAAAAACAACCCCCGCCGGGCTGCCCTGATCCGGGGGCGGCTTATTGAGGTGGTCTACTTCGCCGCAATGGGCGACGCCCTGAACCCCGACGACCCCTACACCATGAGCAGGGGGGTGCTGGTGGCGGCACTGGAGCAACTGGGCGAGCTCCCAGCCGAGAACGACCTGCACGCAGCCCTGCGCTACTGCGCGGAGAAGGGCTACCTGGAGGTGGCCTGGCGCAAGGACGGTAGCGGCACCTTCGACCAGGTGCGCCTGACCACCGCAGGCATTGACCTGTATGAAGGCACCCTGCATGACAAGGCGGTGTACTTCGCCTCGAGGCGGTGACATGGAACGGTTGGATCGCATCGAGGCCCAGATGGACGATTTGCGGGAGGAGCTGCGGGGCCTGCGGCTGGCCCACACCATCGCCCACGAGGAGCTGAGCCACACCCTCCGGGACGTGCGCGATGGGCTCATCCAACTGCAACTGCGCCGCCCGCCCCGGCTGCGGATCTGGGCGGCCCTGATTATCGGCGTGCTGGGATTTGGCCTGGGATTTACCGCCCACTGGCGGATTGCGGCCTGGGAGGAGGTGAGGCATGTCCAGTTTGTTCTACCCCCGCGAAGCCCGCTGCAAAATCTGCAACAGCCCACTCCGGGACGAAATTGACGAGATGCTGTTGGGCAACCATTGCAAAGACGACGGCAGCCGCTGGCGCATGGAGGAGATAGTGGACTGGGGCCGCGAGCGCGGCCTGCACACCAGCATCGCTGCTTTGTCCCGCCACAAAAACAACCACCTGAACCCGGCCATCCAGGCCGCCCTGGAAACCGAGCGCATGGTGGAGGCCATCAGCCAGGCCACGGGCCGCAAGCTCTCGGTGGCGCGGGCCTACGCCAACGCCGTGCTGGCCAAAACCTTGCGGGTGCTGGACGACCTGGACTGGCAGAGCCTGGACGACAACCAGCGGCTGCGGGCCATTGACCGGGGCCTGCGGGCCGGGGAAGTGCTGTCGCGGCTCGAGCGGGCCGATGTGCGCCTGGAGGTGGCGGCCAAGGTCGAGCAGACCCTCTCGGAGGCCGGGGCCGGGGCCGAGATCATCCGGCGGGTGAGGGAGATTTATGGCCTCGAGTGACGTCATCCTGCTGCCCTACCAGCAGCGCTGGGTGGCCGACAAAAGCCGCTTCAAGATCGGCCTGCTGGCCCGCCAGACCGGAAAATCCTTCGCCGCCTCGCTGGAGGCGGTGCTGGACGCCCTGGAGCACCGGGGCAACCTGTGGATTTTTCTCTCCCGGGGGGAGCGCCAGAGCCTGGAGCTGGCCGAGAAGGCCAAGCGGCACTGCGAGGCCATCCGGGTGGTGGCCGAGCTCTATCAGGAAAACTTCGACGTGGCCACCAAGCAGTACGTGATCCAGTTCCCCAACGGCAGCCGCATCATCAGCCTGCCGGCCAACCCCGACACCGCCCGGGGCTACTCGGGCAACGTGCTGCTGGACGAGTTTGCCTTCCACCAGGACTCCCGCGAGATCTGGGGGGCCATCTACCCCACCATCACCCGCAACGAGCGCTACAAGATTCGGGTGATCAGCACCCCCAACGGCCAGAGCGGCAAGTTCTGGGAGCTCTGGCAGGGCGGCGCCGGGCGACATCTGGAGCCGGCACCGGGTGGACATCTACGACGCGGTGCGGGAGGGCCTGGCCATAGACCCCGAGGTGCTCCGCCAGGGCATCCGCGACCCCCTGAAGTGGCAGCAGGAGTACCTGCTGGAGTTCGTGGAGGAAAACACCGCCTGGCTGCCCTACGACCTGATCGCCACCTGCGAGAGCGACCAGGCCCGCACCGACGGGGAGCCGGAGGGCGAGCTGTACCTGGGCATGGACATCGGGCGGCACCGCGACCTGAGCGTGATCTGGGTGGCGGAGCTGGTGGGGGACGTGCTCTGGACGCGGAAGGTGGTCTGGCTCGAGCGCACCCCCTTCAGCGCCCAGCGGGAGGTGCTATATGGCCTGCTGCCCAAAGTGCGCCGGGCGGCCATTGATGCCACCGGCCTGGGCATGCAGCTGGCGGAGGAGGCCCGCCAGCGCTTTGGCAGCAAGGTGGAGCCGGTGCTGTTTACCAACGCGGTCAAGGAAGACCTGGCCATCACCCTGCGGCGGCGCTTCGAGGATCGGCAGATTCGCATCCCCCCCCACGAACGCATCCGCGAGAGCCTGCACGCGGTGCGGCGGATTGCCACCAGCGCGGGCAACTTCCGCTTTGATGCGGAGCGGGACGAGGCCGGCCACGCCGACGAGTTCTGGGCGGCGGCCCTGGCCGTGCATGCGGCGGCCCGGCCCGGCGGCCCCATCGCCTTTGAGCGGGTGGGCGGCCCCCGGCTGGAGAAAGGAGCCTGGTAATGTGGCTGATTGAACAGGTGCAAAAACTGCTGGGCAGGAAGCCCCCCCTGGCCCCAACGGCCCAAACCCCCAGCGGGCGGGTGCTGGGCGGGGTCTCGCGGGGCCTGGAGCCCGCCGGGCTGGCGGCCATCCTGCGCCAGGCCGAGCAGGGCGACCTGACCAAGCAGATGGAGCTATTCGAGGAGATCGAGGAGAAGGATGCGTACCTGGCAAGCCTCCTACAAACGCGCAAACAGGCGGTGCTGGCCCTGGACTATGAGGTGCTACCCGCCGACGACTCGGCGGAAGCGCAGCGCATCGCGGATCAGGTAGCCGAGCTGCTGCGCAACATCGACCTGGAAACGCTGCTGCTGGACTTGCTGGACGCCACCGCCAAGGGGGTGAGCGTGGTGGCCATGCGCTGGGAGTACCACCGCCTGTCGCGGATGCAGCTCCCGACGGAGTTCACCTGGGTCCACCCCCGCAACCTGAGCTACGACCCCGACAGCGGGGCCTTGCGGATGCGCACCGAGGGGGGGCTGGAGCCCATCCCCTACGGTGCGGCCCTGGTGCACCAGTACCGGGCCAAGTCGGGCGCCCCGACCCGGGCCGGGCTGATGCGGTCGCTGGCCTGGCTCTACCTCTTCAAAAACTACGCCATCAAGGACTGGGTCACCTTCCTGGAGATGTACGGCCAGCCCCTGGTGCTGGGCAAGTACGACCCCACCGCCAGCAAGGACGAGCTGAACGCCCTCAAGGAGGCCGTGGCGGCCCTGGGGCCGGAGGGCCGGGGGGTGATCTCCAAGGCCACCGAGATCGAGTTCAAGGAGGCCCAGCGCTTCGGCAGCGCCGACGCCTACAGCCGCTTCATCGAGCTGATGGAGCGGGAGATGGCGGTGGCGGTGACCGGCTCGCCCCTGAGCAGCTTTGACGGGGCGGGGGGCAGCAACGCGATGGCCCTCACGCTGGATAAAATCTCGCAGCGGCTGACCCGCTCCGACGCCAAGGCGGTCTACGCCACCCTGCGCCGCGACCTGCTGGTGCCCTTCTGCCATTACAACTTCGACCGGGCCGACCTGGCGCCGGCGGTGGAACCGATTATTCGGGAACCGGAGGATCTGCGCACCGCCGCCGAGACCATCAAAACTTTGGTGGAGGCGGGGACGCCCATCCCCACCTGGTACATCCACGAGCGCTTCCAGATTCCCGCCCCCCAGCCCGAGGACGAGGTGCTCGACCCCATGCGGAACCAGCTCAGGCTGGCCTCGAGGGGGCGGCGGGTCAGGCTGGCCTCGGGGGAAATCGCCTCAGGGTTTGTTTCCGGCCAGATTTACGTGGATAGCCTGGAGGAAGCCTCTAGGGTTGAGGCAGCGAGAACGCTCCAGAGACACATTCGGCGAATCACCGAGTTGGCTCAAACCAGCCAAGATTACACAAGTTTGCGAGAAGCCCTGATCCAGGAGTTCCCTGATCTGGCCAAGCCGGTTCTGGCCGAGCTATTGGAAAACAGCCTGATGCTGGCGGAGATTGCGGGTCGTGCCGCGGTCGCGGAGGACGCCTGATATGGCCTGGAGAGTAAATGTCGATCCGCTGCGGCCAGCGGAGGCGATAGAATGGTTCCGTAAGAAAGTAACCATTCGTGCTGAAGAATTCCGCCAACTTACCGACCGGGCGCGCAGGCGGGCCTTCACTGTAGCGGGCATAACCTCCCTCAACCTGCTGGAAGATGTGTACAAAAGCCTATTGGATGCCCTCGAGATGGGCACTCCCTATGAGGAGTGGGCTAAAAACCTGGGGCCCAAGCTGGAGGCCGCCTGGGGATTTACAAACAGCTACCGAACCCGCTTGGTATTTCAACAGAATATCCTCTCGGCCTATGCGGCTGGACGGTATGCACAGGCCACCCAGCCTGAGGTGATTAAAGCGAGGCCCTACTGGATGTTCGATGCCGTACTTGATAGTGCGACCACAGAGACCTGTCGCCAGCTCAACGGTACCGTGTTGCGCTATGATCACCCCTTCTGGGACAAAAACTACCCACCCCGACACTTTGGCTGCCGTAGTGGTGTGCGCAGCCTGACGACTGAGGAGGCCGCACGGAAAATTTCCTCAATCGCCCCCACCGCTGAATCAGATCCAGGTTTTGGCCAGCGTCCCGACCTAACGGAGTGGGGGCGCGACTGGGCGAAGGGCGTGGCGACCGCGGCTGACAGTGCACGATGGCAGCCTGTCTTCATTGGTGAAGCACCAAACTGGCGCACCTATGGGCGTCCTGCTGAGATTCCCTACGACACGCTCACTGTGCCCTTGTTGCCCACCATCGCGGCTGTTGGTGAGGGAGCTTTCCTTGAGGCCCTCAAGGAGTCTTGGGGTGGACTGGAGGCAGTGGTCGCTGATCCGACCGGGGCAGGCACCATTCTCAACGCACAAATCTTGCTCGATCACCTTGACCGCAACAAACCGGACGGTAGAGAGCGCTTCTTCAGCCTGCTGCCCGACGTGGTGGCCAATCCGTTTGAGGTCTGGCTCGTGCCTTTGCAGTCAGACCGCGGAGCGTTTGCTTTTCGCAAATACTTTGTCAAACTCTACCAAGACGATAAAACGGAGCGAGCATTCCTGCTCGTGCTGGAGCAGCAAAAGGGGGCCGGTTGGACTAGCTATACCCAGGTATACAGCAGTAGACCCAAATACATCCGTGACCGGCGCATCGGGTTCTTGTTGTGGGGGAGAGATTAAAAAGGGCCATCCACCCCCTGGAGAGTGCGGCGCTCTGCAATTGGGTATCGGGAACCCAGGCCCACCCAAAAGGATTCACTAGAAATTTTAGCAAAAAAACTCCCCAGGAGCAATCCTGGGGAGCAACCGCTTCCCGGCTCAGCTCAGCCGCCGGGCTATCAGGCTCAGAATCTCGGCCTGCTGGGCCAGAATACGGGCCAGTTCGGGGGTGCGCCGGAGTTCGGGCCGGGGGTGGTGGGTGCGGAGGTGCGCCACTCCCAGCCGCCCAGCCAGCCGGTACAGGGTGGTCTTGGGGGTGCCGCTCAGGCGGGCAATCTCCGAGTACGTATAGAGCCTGCCGCCCGGCCCCAGCACCTCGCCCACCAACAGGCGAGCCGCCAATTGCCGGTCGCCCCTTGGTGCGGCAGGTGCGGTCTGTGGGGCTGGGTTAAACAGTGGGGCCTGGGCTGGGGCGGCCCCTTCGAAGAGCAGGCGGTCGAGGGTCTCGAAGGCCCAGCGCTGGAAGGCAACGACCCGCGCCCGCCGTGCTGGATCCTTGATGCGGGCCGCGCTCAGCTTGGCCAGCGCCCCCAGCACCCCAGGACGTTGCAGAAAGGCCGTCTTGTGCGGGATTCCGTCCCGCACCATCGTAACGATGGTCTGGAAAGAAATCAGCACAGGGTCGCGCTTAATCAGGGTGCGTAAAGGTTCAAGCTCGTACCCCACCACCTCCGCCAGCCGGGCCAGGGGCACCGCCACCTCGGTGCGGCCCTCCAGGTTCAGCCAGGCCACCGGCAGGCGGGTGCCCAGCGGAGTGTCCAGTTCTTGCGTGCGAATCAGCTTGCTCATGGAGCCTCCTCGGGCGTTTCGAGCGGGGACTGGGCCAGGGCCTCGGCCAACAGAACCCCCAAAGGCAGCGGGCTGTCCAGCAGGCCCGCCAGGTAGATGTCCCGCACGGCCTCGACAAACGCGGGCCAGTCCTGCGTGCTGGCCGACTCCCAGGCCGCGTCCAGGTACGGGCTGAGCCGGTTAAAGAAGAAGCCTTGGGCCGGGGGCAGCCGCATCTCAGAGAAGCTCAGCAGTGCTGATTTGACCGCCATGTGCTTACAGGGTGTGGTATTCTCCATCTGTCCTCCTTTAAGAGACCCAAGAGGGTGGCCCTGGAAACCGGCCCTCTTGGATTATGTGTATTATGGGTACGACCATAATAGTTTGTCAATATATTGGCATGACAGATATAACTGCGTTAGCATATAGCTGTGATGGTGTACCGTTACCGCATCCGCGATTTGGCCGAGGAAAACGGCATCAGCCTGTATAGGTTGGCGAAAATGAGCGGTCTTCTGCCCGCTACAGTGTATGCAATTGCTCGTGGCGAAACCCAGCCAACACCGGAAACGCTACGGCGGCTGCATCAAACTCTCGAGACCCTCCTGAACCGCGAGGTCAGCCTCGACGAACTGATCGAGGTCAAACGCACCACCTAGCAAAAAATCCGGTATAATCGCAGTAATCTCGGCAACCTGCCCCCGACTTCGGTCGGGGGTTTCGTTTTGCCGTGGCGGAAGGAGGTGTATATGGACGCGTGCAAAGCGCTGGGATTTGCCGTCTGGTTGCTGGGCCAGGGGCCGGTGATCTCGTTTTTGGTGGACGCCCTCAAGCGCATTACCTGGGTGCAGCAGAACCCCCGCAAGGCGGTGGTGATTCTGAACGCGGTGGCGGCCCTGACCACGGGGCTGACCCTGTGCGGGCTGGGCCTGGAAAACCTGCTGCTGCAGATTGCCACCGGCATCGCGGGCTCGGTGGCGACCTATGAGTTCATCAGCAAACCCCTGGCCGAGCGCCTGGCCCAGCCCGAGCGGCCGGAGCCGCTCGAGTAGCTCCGAAAATCCACCCCGAGGAGGTAGCCCCGTGTGAGACGACGACATACCGGCTTCAACGTTTTTGAGTCCCAGGAGCCGCCCGCCGAGTTTCGGATCTGGGCCTACGGCACGGTGCCCTTCCGCTGGGCCGACGGCAGGCAGATGGACTTCCTGTTCACCCCGGAGGACGCCCAGGAGGTCATCCGGCGGGTGCAGATGCCCGAGCTCCCCATTGACTACGAGCACCGCAGCCAGTCACCGGTGGACAACGGGCCGGTTCCGGCAGCAGGGTGGTTCCAGCTCGAGGCCCGCCCCGACGGCCTGTGGGCCGTCAACGTGCGCTGGACCGAGACCGCGGCCAACCTGCTCAGGGCCGGGGAGTACCGCCACTGGTCGCCGGTCTTCTGGGACGAGGATGGGCACATCCGGCAACTGGACATGATCGGGCTGACCAACCAGCCCGCCACCGTCAACCAGATGCCCCTGGTGGCATCGGCAGTAGGAGATTCCATGCGAGAAAAACTGATTCGAATCCTCGGCCTGGCCGAAGACGCCAGCGAGGAGCAGATTGAGGCTGCCCTGGCCGAGCTGCAGAACCGGGCGGGGCAGCTCGAGCAGGCCCAGGCCCTGCTGGCCGAGGCGGGCATCCAGGCCCCCATCGGCAGCGATGAGGCCCACGGCCAGGCGATGGCCGCTGCCGCCAATGCCCTGCTGGCGGCCCGGGTAAGCGAGCTCGAGGCTGAGCTGGCCACCCTGCGCACCCAGGCCCTGGAGGGCGAGGCCGAGGCGGTGATCGAGGCCGCCCTCAGTGAAGGCCGCATCCACGCGGCCAGCCGCGAATACTGGCTGGATCGCTACCGCCAGAACCCCCGCGCGGTGCGGGCCCACCTGGCCAGCCTGCGGGCCGGGGCAGCCGTCCCCACCGGGCCCCTCCGGCCTCCGGCGGCCCCCAGCGACCCCCTCAGCGAGACCGAAAAAGCCATCATCGCCCAAACCGGCGTGAGCGTGGAGAAGTACCTGGCCACCAAGCGCCGTCTGGAGGAACAACATGCCTGAACGCAACACCCCACAGCAGGGCCTGGGGCCCATCCTCGAGTACTTTGACCTGCCCCTCGAGGCCAACACCACCATCGAGGCCGGCAACCTGGTGGTGCTCAACGCCGCCGGCTACGCCGTGCATGGCAGCACCGCCACCAACCTGCGGGCCGTGGGCCGCGCCGAGCAAACCGTGAACAACCAGGGCGGCGCCCAGGGCGCCAAGCGGGTGCGGGTGAGCCGGGGCGTGTTCAAGTGGCAGAACTCGACCGCCGCCGACCAGATCACCCAGGCCGACCTGCTCAACGACTGCTTCATCGTCAACTCCACCACCGTGGCCCGACCAACGGCACCAACACCCGCAGCCGCGCCGGCAAGGTGGTCGGCGTAGAGGCCGACGGGGTCTGGGTCGAAACCTACTAAAGCGAGGGAACCATGCGAATCACCACCGCTGCACTGCAAGCCCTGCGGGTGAGCTTCGAGACCCGCTACAACGAGGCCTACCAGGCCGCCCAGCCCCTATGGAACCGCGTCGCCACCGAGGTGCCCAGCACCACCAAAGAGAACACCTACGGCTGGCTGCTGCAAGATGCTCAAGATGCGGGAGTGGCTGGGCGAGCGGGTCTTCCAGAACCTGGCCGAAGCCTCCTACACCATCCAGAACCGCAACTTCGAGGCCACCGTTGCGGTAGACCGCAACGACATCCAGGACGACAACCTGGGCATCTACAACATGCAGTTCGACCAGATGGGCCAGGCCGCCCGGATGTACCCCGACGACCTGGTGTTCTCCCTGCTGCTGAACGGGCAGTCGAACCTGTGCTTTGACGGCCAGAACTTTTTCGACACCGACCACCCGGTCTCCACGGTGGACAGCAGCCTGGGGGTATATGCCAACTACGCCACCAGCCGCCCCCTCACCACCGCCAACTACGAGGCCACCCGGGCCGAGATGATGGCCTTCCGGGGGGACGACGGCCAGCCGCTGGAGGTGATGCCCACCCTGCTGGTGGTGCCGCCCCAGCTCGAGGGCACCGCCCGCCGCATCCTCAACGCCGACTTCGTGGCCGGCGGCGATACCAACATCTGGAAGGGCAGCGCCGACCTGCTGGTGGTGCCCAAGCTGGCCAGCCAGCCCACCGCCTGGTATTTGCTGGACACGAGCCGCCCCATCCGGCCCTTCGTGTTCCAGAACCGCCAGAACCCCGAGTTCGTCAGCAAGGACGACCCCACCGACGACAACGTCTTCATGCGCCGCCAGTTCGTCTACGGGGTGGATGCCCGGGGCAACGCGGGCTACAGCCTGCCCTTCCTGGCGTACAAGTGCGTCGGTTAGGAGGCCCCCAATGACCCAGTACCGCGTCAAAGTCTCCACCCCCCAGCCGAAGGGCCGCTGGCGGATCGCCCGGCAGTGGTGGCCGGAGCCGCGGGAGGCCCTGGTCTCGCCCGAGGAGCTGGAGCGCCTGCAGGCCGACCCCTTGCTCCGGGTGGAGGTGCTGGAGGAGGTTGAGGCCGACCCGCCCAAGAAGCCTCGAGGCAAATAATGCCCTACCTCACGCTGGACGAGCTCAAAACCCGCAAGCGGGAAGACGCCATGCTCTACGCCCTCGACCCGGAAAACGTGGGCGAGTGGACGGTGCTGGCCGAGGAGCGGGCCGAGGCGGCCATCCAGGACGCCGCCGACACCATTGATAGCTTCGTCAGCCAGCGCTACACCCTGCCGCTGCCGCCGGTGCGGGCGCTCAAGCGCATCAACGCCGACATCGCCTTCTACCTGATTCTGGCCCGCCGGGGCTTCCAGGAGGGCACCGCCGACGATGTGGTGGTGCGCGACTACGAGGAGGCCCTCAAGTGGCTGCGGCTGGTGGCCGAGGGCAAGGCCCAGATTCCCGCCGACGACGGCCAGCCCATCCCCCCTGGGGGCGCCCAGGGGGGGGTGGTGCCGTCCGAGGCCAAGCCGGAGATCGAATCCGCAGGCCGGGTGTTTGGCCGGGACAAACTCAAGGGCTGGTAGCCCGGCTGCCGTGACTATTGCGGCCAAATCCCGCCCGTGACCCCTGCCCCCTACCCTGAATAGGGAGCAGGGTCTACCCCCGCCTCAAAAACGGTTTTAGAGGCAAGGAGTGAAAAGAATCACAAACTATGAGCAAGGTTACCCAGATTGCCCTCCAGGCCGTGCGGCGGGAGCTGCCCGGCTTCCCCACCAGCGCGGGCTGGTGCGTGGCGTTTGCCTTTGAGGCCATCGCCCGTGCCTACGAAACGAACCGCTGGTTGCTCTATAGCCGCCTCCTGGACTCGGTGCGGGCCGACCCCGACCGCAGCCGCTGGGCGGTGGCGGTGGAGCGGGCCATAGACCGGCTGGACTGGGATGTGTCCGCCGTGGATCGAGACCCGGCCAAAACCGCCGACCGGGCGGCCCTCCTCAAAATCATCAAGCCCGGCGACCTGCTATTCAGCAGCGCGCCCTTCGACGAGGCGCCCCGCTCTTCCCGCACCGCCCCAGACCGCGAGGGGCACATCGGCATATACCTGGGCGAGGTGGACGGGGTGCCCAGCGTGGCGGAAAACACCCGCGCCGAGCGGGGCCGCTGGTGGGGGCGCAAAACCGCCCTCCGGCTCACCCCGCTGCAGCAGTGGAACGCCGTCACGACCCTGGGCCGGATTCCGGCCCGGTGGAAGCCGTGAGCGTCACCGGCTCCTTCCGCAAGCTGGATCGGCTGATCCGGTTTGCTGATAGGCTGCGCCAGCCCCAGTTCGCGGCGGGATTGGTGAAGAACCTGGGCCAGGCCGCGCTGAACCAGATTGACGAGTCCTTCGCGGGCCAGAAAGACCCCTGGGATCGGCCCTGGAAGCCCAGCGCCCGGGCCGAGGCCACCGGCGGCCAGACCCTGCGCAAATCCGCCCGGCTGCAGCGCTCCATGACCTCACAGTCGGCCCTCAAGACCGACCCCCAGGGCTTCGAGATCGGCACCAACGTGCGCTATGCGGCCACCCACCAGTACGGCGCCACCATCCTCCCCAAGCGCAAGCAAACCCTGCGCTTCCGGGTGGGCAAGGACTGGGTGCAGGCCCGGCGGGTGGAGATTCCCGCCCGCCCCTTCATCCCTGAGCCTGAGCTTTCGCCCCGCTGGGAGCAGGCGCTGGAGGAGGCGGCCCGAGCCTACCTGGAAAAGGAGGTTCTATGAACCGAACCGAACTGATCGAGCACATCCACGCACAGACCGGCCTGAGCAAGAAGCAGGCCGGGGCGGCCCTGGAGGCTGCCCTGACGGCCATCAAACACGCCCTTTCGGACGGCAAGGAGGTGCAGCTCACCGGCTTTGGCACCTTTGTGACCGCCCGCCGTGCGGCCCGCAAGGGCACCCGGCCCGGCAGCGGGGAGCCGATTCAGATCCCCGCCAAGACGGTGGTGCGCTTCCGGCCCGGCAAATACCTGCGGGAGGCGGTGAGCTAGGTTGACCCAGGCCCTGTTCGAGCGGCTCAAGGCCGAGCTGCCCCGGCGGGTGAAGCTCGAGCTGGGCCCCGAGGCCCTGAACCAGCTCGAGGCCCCCCTCAAGCTGGTGCTGGTGCCGGGCCAGGACACCTTCACCGCGCCGGATGGCCGGGCTATCTCGAGCGAGGCCCTGGCCCAGGAGCCACCCCCCGAGCCCAAACCCAAACCCCCCTACACCCGGCTGGCCGGCTATACCCTGCACATCTGGGGCAAGGACTACGCCACCGTGGAGGGCATCCTTTCCGACTGCGTGGCGGCGCTGCGGCGCATCTGCGGAAGCGCCCTGGAGCTCTTCCCCAGCGGCTGGGACGAGGACGAGACCGGCCAGGCGGCGGCCCTGCCCGCCGACAAGCGCCGCTATCAGCTCCGCTTCCGGGTGTTCCTGGAGGTGGGGGCGGCAGAGCCGGGGGTGTATGTGAGGCTCGAGCGGGCCCTGCTCGACCAGACCGAGGTGCTCCCCTAGGAGGAAACACATGGCAAAAAACGACACGACTGCGGAACCCCGCAAACTGCAAACCGTAGAGGAGCTGGCCGCCGAAGCCGGCACCCCGGACTGGCTGCTGGCGGCAGCCCGGGCCAAGCACCGCTGGGTGGTGGGCCAGGAGCTGACCAAGGCGGCCTTTGAGCGGGGTATTGCCGAGGCGGCGAATGAGCCCATCGGAGGTGCGCGATGACCGGCCTGCCCCGGGTAGAGGTCAAACCCCAGGACTTTGGCATCGGCTCGGTGCCGGTTAGCGGGGAGGGAGTACACGTCAAAATTGGGGTGGCCACGGTATTGGCCCCAAATACCCTGGTGACCGTGACCAGCCCCCAGGGCGCCAAGGAACAGGTGGGTGGCAAGCTGGCCGAGGCCGCCGCCCTGGCCTTTGGCGAGGGCACCCAGGCGGTGATCTGCCTGGCTGCCAATCCCAGCGTGGCCGGGGTCGCCGGGGCCGTCACCAAGACCGGCACCGGCACCGCCACGCTGACCCTGACCGGCAGCACCCCCCGCGACGATTACAAGCTCCGGGTGCGCATCACGCGGGCGGCGGCCAACCTCGCAGCGGCCCAGGCCGCTTTCGAATACAGCCTGGATGACGGCAACACCTACAGCCCGGAGACCGCCGTGCCGGTCTCGGGGGTCTACATCATCCCGGACACCGGCCTGACCCTGACCTGGACCGACGGCACCTTCGTGGTGGGGGATACCTACACCGCCACCTGCACCGCCCCCGGCTACACCCTGACCGACCTGATCAACGCCCTGAACGTGCTGTTTGCCCGCACCGAGCTGTCGTATCGGTTCATCCACGTGGTGGGGGCGGCCACCCCCACGGTGGCCGCGGGCGTCAACACCGCCCTGGAAACCCAGGCCAACGACGCCAACAACCCCCGCTTCATTCACGCGATTCTGGACACCGCCGACGACACCGACGCCAACCTGATTGCTGCGTTTGCCAGCTTCACCAGCGTGCGGGTGGGGGCCGGGGGGCGCTACGCGGATGTGGTCAGCCCCATCACCGGCCTGGTGATGAAGCGGCCCTCGGCCTGGGTCATTGCGGGCCGCTACAGCGGGCGACCGGTGGAGGAGCACCCAGGGCGCTACGCCTCTGGGGCGCTCAAAACGGTGGTCAAGCTGCACGGGGACGAATCGGTCACCCGGGCGCTGGACGCGGCTCGCTTCGCCACCTTGCGCACCATCCAGGGCGGCTTCTACATCACCCGGGGCCGGCTGTTCGCCCCGCCCGGCAGCGACTACGAGCAGGTGCAGCTCCGCGAGGTGATGGACGTGGCCTGCGAGATGGCCTACCGGGCCTGGCTGCGCTGGCTCAACGAGCAGATCCAGGTCTCGGCCCAGACCGGGCGGATCCTGGAGCGGGAGGCCCTGCGCATCGAGGCCTACGTGCAGGGGCTGGTTCGCACTGCCTTGCGCGGCAAGGTCTCGATTGACGAGAACACCGACCAACCGGCGGTGTACGTGCGCATTGACCGCGCCGAGAACATCCTCAGCACCAAGACCATCCCCTACGACATCAGCATCGTCCCGCTGGGCTACGCCGAGCGGATCACCGGCAAGGTGCGGTTCTTCAACCCGCAGCTCCAGCCGGTAGCCTAGGAGGTGGCGCGTGGCGATTACCGTACGCAACGGCAAGGTCTACGACAACTCCAGCATCCAGCTCGACCTGGACGGGGAGCGCATCCCGGTGAACGTCGAGCTGGAATACAACACCGGCGAGGTTTCGGAGGAGTACATCTACGCCGGGGGCAAGCCGGTGGGCCGCACCCCCGGCCAGATGGCCCCGGCGGATGTGACCATCAAGATGCCGGTGGATCAGTGGCACCAGTTCCGCGCCAAGTTGGGGGCCAAGTACAAGCGCAAATCCTTCAACGCGGTGGTCACCTTCGTGGATACCGACGAAAACGTCATCATCGACAAGCTTAACGACCTGCGCATCCTGAACGATGCCCTTTC
Organism: Meiothermus sp.; assembly: GCA_026004095.1. GTDB lineage: Bacteria > Deinococcota > Deinococci > Deinococcales > Thermaceae > Meiothermus. Next base: position 12,862 of record BPIL01000019.1, on the reverse strand, counting down.
GGCTACCCCTGGCGCGGAGGCCCTGATGGCCGAGCTGACCTGCAAGGCGCTGGACGTGGTGCCCGGCGACCTGGCCACTTTCTGATATTGCTTTGAGCCGGCCCTGCCCCTGGCGGGGCCGGAACCTTTTTGAGGCATAACATGGGAAAGCCCGAAATTTTGACGGACGACCTCGAGGGCCTTTTGCCCCCCACCACCCTCTACCAAGCTGATTGAAATCGCACGGCGACCGGCTGTTTGCCCTGGTGCGCCAGGGCCGGGCGCTGGTGTTTCGCCCGCTATCCAAGGGCGAATACCGGCTCATGCGGGCCGACCTGGACAAGGCCGCCAGCGGCCAGAAGCTGGCCCTGGACACCTACGCCATCGGCGAGAAGTACGCCAAGGCGGCGCTGGTGTACCCCGAAAAGACCGAGTTCGAGCAGATGTTGGAGGACTACCCCGGCCTGGCCGACGTTATCAGCCAGGACTTGGCGGCCATCGCCCAGATGGCCGAGACGGAGTTCCTTCAAAAAATCCGTCGAACTGCTGAATGAGGCCGTGAAGCACCGCGACCGGCCCCTGTTCGCGGGCCAGCTGCTGCTGGCCTATCGGCGGGGGGAGGATAGCCCCGAGGCCCTGGCCGGGGCCGCGCTGGAGGCGGCGGTGCTGCTGGGCCACTTTGAGGAGAAACCATGAGGCGTCTGACCTGGTTTTTCGGGCTGCGCAACAACTTCGTGACCCAGTCGCGGGCCATGTCGGCGGGGTTGAGCCGCATCCGCACCCAGCTGCAGGGCTCGGGCCGAGACAGTGCGGCTGCAGCTCGGGCCATCTCCAGTAGCTTCGGCATATCGACCGCTGCCGCGCGGCGCCTGGTGGGGGCCCTGGTGGCGGTAGGGGCGGCCAGCCGCCACCTGGCCAGCATCCGCGCCTACGCCCAGAATGCCTATTCATCGCTAAGCGGGCTGATTGGCCGCCTGACCAGCCTGCCCAACCTGCTGCTGGCTGGGGCGGCTGGGCTGACCACCAAGGCCATATTTGATGCCCTGGGCTTCAAGGAGCAGCAACTCATCAGCCTGCGGGTGATGCTGCGGCCCCAGTTCGGTGCGGACGCCGGGCGCATGGCCCAGGAAACCTATGCCATGCTGGCCCGGTTTGCCGCCCAGACGCCCTTCGAGACCCAGGAAGTCCTGGCCGGCGGCAAGCAACTGCTGGCCGCCGGGGTGAATGTCAAGAACCTGCAAGGGCTGCTCAAAGATGCCGGCGACCTGGCCTCGGCGATGGGGGTGCGGCTGGAGGACGCCATCAGCCCCCTGACCCGCCTGCGCTCAGGGAACTTCGGCGAGGCCTTTGAGCGGCTGCGGGAGCTGGGCATCAGCCGGGAGCTGCTGGAGGCCCAGGGGCTCAGGTTCGACAAGAGCGGGAGCTACGTGGGCACGGTCAACAAGGCCATGCTGGCGGTGCGCCAGATCATCCAGAAGCGCTTCGGCGGGCTGATGGAGGAGCAGAGCACCAGCATCTTCGGCCTGATCTCCACGCTCAAGAGCCGCCCCTTCGAGCTCTTCAGCCAGATGGACGTGGGCGACGGCGGGCCGCTCAAGCCCTTCAAGCAAATGCTCGGCAACCTGGCCGCCCTGACCGACTTCAGCCAGGGTCCCGGCGCCGCCATCGCCCGCCGCTTCCAGGCCAGCCTGGCCCGGCTGATGCAGGCGGTGTTCGGGCCGCTGGCCAGCGCCACCGAGCCGAAAAAGGCCGGGGAGGCCATCCTGGGCTTCCTTGATCGGGCCGCCCTGCTGGCGCAGAAGGCCCGGCAGTATTTCCCCCTGGCCCTGGGGTATGCCCGGCAGTTCTGGGCGGGGGTGCAGACCGGACTGGGTGCGCTGCAGGGGGTGTGGAAGGCGCTGGAGCCGGGCATTGCACTGCTGGGCCATCTGGCCAGGGGATTCTCGGCCAATCAGGCCGGCCTGGCCGGAACCAACGCCGGGGGCCTGGCCCTGGTGGGCACCCTCCTGGTGCTCACCACCGGGTTCCGCCTGCTCAACACCCTGACCTTTGGCCTGGCCGGCACCCTGCTGCGCCTGGGCCTGGTCTGGGTAGCCACCGCAGCCCGCATGGCGGGCGGCTGGCTGCTGGCGATGGGGCCGGTGGGCTGGGTGATCGCCCTGGTAGGGGGTTTGGTGGCTGCCGTGGTGGTGGCCTACAAGCGCCTGGGCTGGTTCCGCGACGGCGTGAATGGCGTATGGCAGGCCATCATCACCAAGGGCGGGGAGCTGATTGTCTGGGCTAAAGGGTTGCCCGAGACCATCCGCAGCGCCCTGGCCAACCTGCCGGGGCTGATGCTGGAGATTGGCCGCAACGCCATTACCGGCCTGTGGAACGGCCTCAAGGCCGCGCCCGGCAAAATCTGGGAGGCAGCCAAGGGGCTGGCTGTGCAGGCAGTAGGCGGGGCCCGGGAGGGCCTCGAGGTGCGCTCCCCCAGCCGGGCCCTGGCCCGCATCGGGGAGCAGGGCGGGTTGGGCCTGCAGCGCGGCCTGCTGGCCATGCGCGGGGCAGTGGCCGGCGCGGGCCTGGCCCTGGCCACGGCGGCCATCCCGGCGGCGCCCCAGATGCCGGTAGCGGCCATCGCAGCGGGCGCAGGGGCTACGGCTAACCCCACCCGCGAGGTGCATGTTCACATCGGCCACATCGTGCTGCAGCAAGCCCAGACCCCCGGCGAGGCCAAGGCCCTGGTGGTGGAGGCCATCCTGGAGGCCCTCGAGCGGGCCGCCATCGAGGAGGGTGCCTGATGGAGCGAGACCAGATCGTATTTGTAGGGCCGGGCGGCAAGCGCTTTGCCGTCAAGCCCCAAGCCCGAGGCCAGAACGAGATTCAGGGCGTGGTGCAGCTATCGGTGCGCCGCACTCTGAAGGAAGAAACCACCGAGATTCCCAAGAAAGGGGTGGAATACACCTACCTCGGCTACGACTACGCCGAGGTCACGGTGGAGATCCGGGTTTGGAAGGAGACTGAGTTTGTCAAACTCCAACGGCTGATCCAGCTCTTCCGCCCCAAAGCCAAGGAGCAGAAGGCCCCCGACGTGTGCCAGCCGGTGCACCCCACCCTGCGCCGGCACGGCATCACCCACCTGTACATCTTCGGCCTCGAGGAGCCGCCCTACGACCCGGTGAAGGGCTGGACGGCCACCCTGCAGATGCGGGAGTGGCGGCCCAGCTACAAGAAGGTAAAAACCGAAGCCACGCAGGTGGGCAAGAAGAGCGGCAGCACCGACACCGGCGGGGCTGACCGGGACGGGACGCCCATCCCCCAGCAGCGGGCATTGGCCAATCCGCCCAGCGCAAAGGGGGTGCGGCCATGAGCTACCTGACCGCCAATAACATCCCCGTTAGCAGCGGCATCATCACAATCCCCCGCATAGGCCGCCCCCTGGCCGAGCTGCGGCTGGGGGAGGAGGTGCCACTGGCCCCCGGGGAGGCGGTAATCCTGCGCTTCGAGGACGGCACCACCTACCGCACCACCGCGCGGCGCGGCGGCCCCAGCGCAGGCGCGACCGAGGTACTCCTGGTTGGTGGCTCCGACGGGCTATCCAAAATCCTGCCCCCTAAGGATTACGAAGGCGTGCCGGCCGCACTGGTGGTGCGGGATCTGCTAACCGAAGCGGGGGAGCAGCCGGGGGAACTGGATCTGCCCACCGTATTCGTGCGCTGGGCTCGTCGCGGCGGTACTGCCGCAGAGGCCCTGAAAGCCGTCATGGCGCGCCTGCCCGACCGAGCCTGGCGGGTGCTGCCCGACGGCACGACCTGGGCCGGGGCCGAGCCCTGGCCGCAGGGGCCCGAGGGGGCGGTGGTCTCCGAGGCCGCCCCCCAGCGGGGCTGGTTTTCACTATTACCGACGCCCGCGCTCCGGCCCGGAGTCGTGCTCAAGGGCCTCTGGGACGGCCAGGTGCGGGAGTTGGGCCGGGTGGAGCGGGTGATTCACCAGATTGGGGCCAAGCTGCGCACCGCCATCTATATAGGTTAAGGAGGGTAGATGCAAGAACGACTGACCAACGCCATCAAACAACTGGCTCGCCCGGCGCACCTCGACTACCTGGCCCTGTACCCCGGCAGCATCCTTAAAGACTACGAGGACATGCACGTGGATGTGCAGGTAGACGATCCCCGCCTGGGCGCCCTGACCCGGGTGCCCATCTGGCTGGGCCTGCCGGGGGTTAGCGTCAAGGTCTCGCCGGGGGCCCGGGTGCTGGTGGGCTTCCACCGGGGCGATCCCGAGCAGCGCTACTGCGACCTGTGGCGGGGGGAGGGGCTGCGGGAGGTGCGGCTGGCCGCCAGTGTGAAAGTGATGGTGGACGCTCCTATCGTAGAGCTAGCCGGCGGCGGCCCAGCGGTAGCCCGCGTGGGGGATCAGATCCAGGTGTCCGGCGTGCAGCCCGGCACGGCTACTGTGACAGGCACCATCATCAGTGGATCGTCGAAGACCAGTTCGGGGTAAGCATATGGCCGATTTCGGAACCGATCTATCCGCGCTGCCCGACCTATCCTGGACGCTCAAAAGCGGCCTGGACAACCTGGCCGAGGCAGCAGCGCGCTGCCTGATCACAGCGCCCGGCAGCCTGTTTTATGCGCCGGAGTACCGGCTCGACCTCAAGCAATTTTTGAACCAGGAGATCACCCCCGAAACCCTCTTTGAGATCGAGGTGCGGGCGACGAACGCCCTCGAGGCTGACCCCCGCATCCTGAGCGCCGAAGTGGTTGCCAGCCAGCCGCAGTGGAACCAGCTCGACCTGGATATCGTGCTGCAAACCGAGGAAGGCCCCTTCAGCCTGGTGGTGCGGGTCAGCGATCTGAGCGTGGAGGTGCTGCGTGCCTAACCTGAACCAACTGCTGCAGCCCCGCAGCCGCGACCAGGTGCTGGCCGCGCTGATTGCCTTCCTGCAGGCCAAGGGCTACCCCCCCACCGACTGGGTAGAAGGAAGCGTCCAGCGAACCCTGGTGGAGTTGCAGGCTGCCGGGATTGCCGACCTCGAGGCCCTCCGCCTGGAAATCGCCAAAGGCGGGTTTCTCGACACCGCAACCGGGGATTACCTGGATTTGCTGGGCCAGAGCGCCTATGCCCTGACCCGCAAGCAGGCCACCTTCGCCCGGCAGACCTTCCGCCTTACCGCCCAGGCGGGGTTTGGCCCCTACAGCATCCAGCCCGGCCAGCTATGGGCGGGCAATGCCGCCGGGTTGCGCTTCAACAACCTGAACGGCGGCACCCTCCCCCTGGGCGGCACGCTGGATCTGGAGTTTCGGGCCGAGAGCCCGGGCGCGGCCTACAACCTGCCCATCGGCTCCGGCACCGTCATGTTCACGCCGCTCCCAGGAGTGACCATCGTGAACACGGGGGTGCTGGAGGCCGCCATTGACAAAGAGAGCGACGCCGCCTACCGCGAGCGTTGCCGGCTGCGCTGGGGGGAGCTGGGCTATGGCGCTACCCGCGCTGCATATGAAAGCTGGGCCCTATCCAGCACGCCGTCAATTACCAAGGTGCGGGTGCTAGATAACAACCCCCGCGGCCAGGGCACGGTGGACGTGGTGGTGTGGGGGGAGGGGGGCCTGGGGCCGGGGGCTGTGGCGGCTGCGGATGCCTACATCCAGCAGCGCAAGCCCCTGACCGCCAATGTGCAGGTGTACGCCGCCACCCAGGTAAACATCGCCATAACCGCCACCATCCGCCTACGGGCCGGCTTCCTCACCGAGGTGCAGGCCGAGGTAACTTCCCGACTGGCTGCCTTCCAGCAAAGCCTTGCTATTGGGACAATGGTTTACCGCTCGGCGCTGATTGAGGCGCTATTCGTGACCAATGTCCTCGATGTAGTGCTAACCGCCCCCTCTGCCGACCAGACCCTGACCCCCACCCAGGTGGCCAGCTTTACGCTGAGCGCCACCTATCAGGAGATTTAGATGCCGGGCCAGGAGATTGATTTAGTCCCAGTCCAGCTCTACGAGGACTGGCTGCCCGAGCTGGCCCCACCCTGGCTGCAAAAAGACCGTGGTTGGGCGCTCCTGGCCGGCTGGGGTCGTGCGCTGGACGAGTACAGCTCTTTGGTTGCTACCGGCTTATTGGCCCGCTGGGCGCAGTTGGCGCCGGAGGATGCGCTCAACCGCCTCGGCGCTGAGCGTGGGCTAACGCGGTATCCGGGGGAGAGCCTCGAGGCCTGGCGCACGCGGGTGCTCGGGGCCTGGGAATTTTGGCAATGGGCCGGCACCGAGTACGGGCTTTCCGTGGCCCTGTCGCAGCTTGGGTATGCCTCCGCGATTGTGCCCGTTTGGACCTACGACACCACGCGGTGGAGTGAGTTCAACGTATACCTGTACCCAAATACCCGGAGCTACGATGGCACCCCGGAGGAGCGGGCCCGCATCCTGGCCATCATCAACAAAATCAAACCCGCCCACACGAGGCTTGCGGCGGCCTACTATGTTGGATATGGCCCGATCACCTGGAACCCTTCGGGCCTGACCTGGGATCCCTCAGGCCAGGTGTGGGAGGCGCCCCCTATCCAACTGTGGCCAGAGCAAGCCTTTTACCCAAACCCGACGGGGTTGCGTACCTTTTATGTATCCCCGTCAGGCTCCAATAGCAATCCGGGCACCATCAACCAGCCCTGGCAAACCATTGGGTACGCCATCAGCCAACTGACGGCGGGAGATGTGCTGCGAGTCCTCGACGGGGTATACAACGAATATGTGCACATCAATCGCAACGGCACCCCCACCAACCGCATTGTGATCATGGCGCAGAACAAATGGGGCGCCAAAATCAATGCCGCTGGGCATAACTACGGCATCACTTTTGGGGGCAGCTATATCGATGTGATCGGGTTCGAGGTATACGGGGCGGCAAGGGTGGGGATAATGTCTTGGACGTATAACCCGGCTAACGTGTACCAGAGCAACCGGGTGCTCTGGTGCTACGTACACGATATCATCCCACCCTGCGACTCCAACGGCGGGGCGGGGATCGTCCTCTCCACCTACTCGGAAAACTGCGAGGCGGCCTACAACGTGGTGCGGGATATTGGGGACTATGCCGCCGGGCCCTGCACCTGGATTCACGGCATCTACGCCCAGGGATATGGGGCCATTATCCGAAACAATTTCGTGCAGCGCGTGCGAGGGTACGGCCTGGATAACTGGCACAGGCCGAAGAATGGGTACATCATCAACAACACTGTGGTGAACTGCCGGTATGGCGGGCTTTCGATTGGCACCGATGTGGCTGGACATACGGTGGATGGGTATGTCATTGTCAACAACATTTTTGCCCTCAACGGCAGCTACGGGGTGCAGGAGGTGACCCAGACCGGGGTCAACCAATTTTTGAATAACCTCAACTGGGGCAACCCCACCAACTGGGCGCTGGCGACCAGCACCCATCAAAACAGCATCAACGCCGATCCAAAGTTTGTGGACTATCAGGCCAGCGGCAACGGCAACTACCGATTGCTGCAAAGCAGCCCGGCCATCAACGCAGGGGCGCTGGTGAGCCAGCTCCCCGAATACGATCTGGATGGATTGCCCAGGCTGCGCGGGGCGCCCGACATTGGCGCCTACGAACTACAGGAGGCCTAAATGCCAAAAACACTCAACCCCACCAACGCTTTTCCTACCAGCATCCCAAACTTCCCACAGGCCGGGAACAACGAGCCGGTGGCCATCGGCCCACTGGAAGCCGCCATCCAGGCGGTGCTCAACCGGACTGAAAACCTGCACCAATCTCGCCTGGTCGTCGAAGGGGTCGGCATCAAGCGCATCCAGCGCCTGGGGTCTCTTTCGGCCCTGGCTGCAGCGACCGGGTTCAATGATGGCGATACGGTGGATGTGGAAGGATACGGGCGTTACCGGTTATACAACCCATCGGCTCTCGGTGTCGACGGACTGTGGGTGCTAAACGCTGCTGGAGGGGGGCGGTGGGTACACACACTGAATGGGTTACGAGGAGATACTCAGGGACTCGTAACCAAAAGTTACCAAACCCACTCCGGCTGCATAGGAGGAAGTAGCAATATAGTGCTGGCGCCGCAAACGAACAGATTAGTGTATGAGCTGCCAATAGCACTCCAAAACCAGAGGATCCTATTACGCCGAGTTCAGACCGGCAGTGCGAGCGGTGGCAAGATAATCGTAAATAGCGTGAACGCGTGGATTGCTCCCGCGTCCACAGGCGATTGGGTTGTAAACCACGAGTTGGCCCCCACGTCTACCGCTCTAAGGAGTATGGTAGTATCGTTTTTCAACGATAGCACCGAACAAAATGCTGTACTAACTCCAAATACGAGCTGGCGTATCGAGATTGAAATAACATAGGAGGCCACATGCCTACAGAACGGGGAAAGCTGACCGCCTTTCCCACCATACATCGTGGTGTGTTGGGTTACGCCTACCGGGTGGTGTTCACCCGTAGCTACCGAGCCCCCAACGGGGAGCGGATACCGGCGAACTTCAACGGCCTCGAGGCCCGCCTGACCATCTACCCGGCCAACAAGCAGGGCCCCCCGCTGCTTGACCTGAGCACCACTCCGGCCAACCCCAACCTCTACTTCACCCTGAACGGGCCGGATCGGGTGGCGCTTACCTGGTTTATGCCGCACACCGACGTGGCAGCCCTGACCTGGAAACAGGGCTGGGGAGAGCTGGCCCTTATCGAGGGGGCCCACCGGTGGAAGTGGTTAGAGGGGAAGGTGGTGGTGGGTGATTGAGGTTATAGAGGTTAAGGAGCACTACGAGACCACGCTCGAGACCACCCAGATCGAGGTGGTGGAGCTGGGCGTGGACATGCAGACGGTGCTGGCGTACCCCGAAGTGGAGCTGGTGGAACAAGGCATCATCGTGATGCAGACGGGTGAAGCAGGGGGCATAGCCCCAGTGCTTCGCACCTTCACCTTCGGCGTCCCCTCGCCCATGCTGCTGCATACGGTGCAGGGGCCAACCCTCCTCGCCGGTGTAGAGCTTGATATTCGAACCCCCTTCAACGGGGTAGGCGCCCAACTATCCATCGGCCAGCCCGGCCAGCCAGGCCGGTTCATGTTGGCAGGCGAGAATGACCCCGCCTTCGCCGCCCAGTACGAGGTATTCCCGAATCTCGAGCTGGCCCCTGGCGAAGGCATTTACCTGTTCATCACCCCCGGAGCGGGCGCCACCCAGGGCGCGGGTGTGGTGATTCTCAACCTGATCCCGCTATAGGAGCTGATATGAGCAACCCCCTGAAGGAACTTTTTGGCACCCTGCGCGACCAGTTCCAGATCGGCCTGGCCAGCGCCACGGCTGCCCTGCTAAAAACCGCCGCCGGACGGCTGGATTTCCGCAACCGGGCCGACAGCGCCCACATCGATATCCGGGTCAAGGCCCTCCAGCTCAACGATGGGGATACCAATCAGATCACCATCCAGAGCCCTGCCATCAGCGCCGACTACACCCTGACCCTGCCGACAGCGCAGGGGGCGGCCAACCAGGTGCTGGCGCAAAGCAGCACCCCGGGGGTGCTCGAGTGGGCCAACGTGGCCGTGGCCAACGATACGGTCAAGACCGATACCACCAGCCTGGCTTTCAACTCCGCCGCCACCGTCAGCATGTTCGCCCTGCCGGCCAATGCCAGGGTGCTGCGAGTAAGGCTCATCATAGATACGCCTTTCACGGGTGGTACGGGTGCGCAGGTCTCTGTGGGCATATCGGGGAATACGGCGAAATACATGGGGGCTACTGAGAACGACCTCAGCTACCCGGCCCTGACCAGTTTTGAGGTGGAGCCCAACCTGACGCCCGTCGGCTCGGTGGAAAACATCATCGCAACCTACGCCGCCAACGGCGCCACGGCAGGCGCGGCCCGCATCGAAGTGGATTACGTCCTGCCCGGATAGGGGGTAGGGCATGAGCAAGATTGAAAGCCGGCTGGCAGGTACAAGGGTGCCTTTCGGGGTGCCCGTATTTACGCTTGCGACCCGCCCTAGCCTGTCGGCCAAGGATGCGGGCCGCCAAATCTATGTGGCCGACGCCCCAACCGGCCAGCGGATACAAGTGTGGACGGGCACGGCCTGGGAGGCTCCCATCGCGGGTGCCTCCTTTCGGGCGCATTGGACCACCTGGTCTACCGGCCAGAGCACCATCAACCTACCCTGGACGCCGCGGGGCGACGTGGCTGTGTTTGTGGTTGCCAGGGCCGAGTTCCTGGTAGAGGGTGGAGGCAACGACTATACGGTCGCCGGGGCTGTGCTTACGCTGACCGCCGCAGGTCAGGCAAAGCTGGCCAACAACGATGTGCTGCTCATTGTGGGGGCGGAGAGCGCCTCCGGCGGCAGCCTCAACAGCATCCAGAGTTTCGTGATCGCTGCCAGCGACGAGACCAGCAACCTGACCACCGGCACGGCTAAGGTGACTTTCCGCATGCCGTATGCGTTTATCCTAACAGCGGTGCGAGCGAGCCTGAGCACGGCCTCAACCAGCGGTTTGGTTGTGGTTGACATTCGGAAGAACGGAGCTTCTATCATGGGCAGCAACAAGCTGTCTATTGATTCCAACGAGCGCACCAGCACCACGGCAGCCACCCAGCCCAACCTGGTTGACACCAACCTGGGGGACGATGCCGAAATCAGCATAGACATCACCTCGGCGGGCACCGGGGCCAAGGGTCTCAAAGTGACATTAATTGGATATCCGTCATGAGCAAGATAATCATTAACCCATTTGTATTTGGTGCAAAGGTGAGTGGGCTGTCGGCAACCTGGTACGATGGGTACGCAGTCGTAGGTTGGAACGCGCTGGCCGCTGACAGCTATGAGATAGGAATCGCCTCGGTATCGGGAGGCCCCTATACCTTTTTTGCTGTAGGCAACAACACGTCCTTTGAGGTAGGGGGGCTGCTAAACGGCACGACCTACTATCTTGTGGTCAGGGCAATCATTGCCGGTGTTCCACAGCCCACGAGCGACGAGGTCAGCGGAAGCCCGAGTAATACAGCCGGCTACAGTCAAACGGACGCCGATGCAGGCTGGCGGAATGCCGGAGGGGGCATCCAGAGTATTAATACAGCGGCAAACCGTTCCTGGCAGGGCGATGCGGGAATATTCAGGCAGAGTGTAGGTTTCTACAATGAAAACGGACAAGATTACGATACTCCCACACTTCAACTCCCAAGCCCGGCCCGCAGGCTGCGACTCCGCATAGTTGACGTTGCTACTCCAGATTCACCGATTTCCATTTGGATTCGCAGCCAGACCCAGTGGTATGGCGATCAGTGGCAGGTGTTTTGGGACCCCAGCAGCAACTTCATTTCTCTCGGGGAAATCACAGGCGGCACATACACGTATGTCACCGGCGCCAGCGGCCCCAGCCGTTCCAACGCGCAAGCGCACACCCTGGAAGTGCGGGATACGGGAACAATCATCAGTGTTTACGCGAACGGGTCACTGCTCGTTAGCCATCCGACCACCAGTAAGGCGTCTAACCAGTATTGCGGATTCCAGATCGGGCCGGGTAGTTCCGGGCGCGTGCGGTGGCTAAGCATAGATAACGCAGCTTAGGAGGGGATACATGCACAGAGGCATGGCCGTCGGACTAGTGTTAATATTGGCTATCGTGCTGGCCCAGGCCATTGATGGCTCGAGGGCTCTGATCAACAACAGCGTGCCGCTGGGTAAGCTCCAAACTATTGCTAGTGGCACCCTCTTAGGTAGGTCTAGCGCCGGCTCTGGTAATGTCGAATCCATCACGGTGGGTTCGGGGCTATCCCTATCGGGGGGCACGCTATCGGCCTCAGGTGGGGGTGGTTCCCCCGGGGGTAGCAGCGGCCAGGTGCAATTTAACAACGCCGGCAGCTTTGGCGGTGCATCGCAGGCCACCGTCAACGGGTTAGGCCAGATTGTAATCGGTACCTCAGGCGTGCAGCTAACTGCCCGCACCGATGCAGCGCCCGCGTCCGCAAGTGAGCAACTCACGTTATATGCGCGTTCCAGAGCCGGGCGGATTCTGCCGCAGTTTGTGGGCCCTTCTGGGGTGGATAGCGATATTCAACCAGCGCTATTTGGTAACCGGATTATGATGTGGGTTCCCGGAAGTGGAACCGCGCTCGGCTCATTCGGGCTTACCCCTACTACCGCAGCCACCCTAAGCCACCCGACTCCCGCTACAACCACGTTGGCAGAGAGCATTTACCGCACCCGGTTCAGCACCAGCACCACTGCAGGCAACGCAAGTGGGGTGCGGGATAATGTCAACACATTCTGGCGCGGCGGCAGCGCAGGCCGAGGGGGGTTTTTTCATCACGTGCGCTTTGCCTCGGGGAGCATCAGCCTGGCGGGGGGGCAAAAATGTATTTGCCTGAGCAGCCAGACCGGTATTCTGGCGGGAGAACCGTCGGCGCTACCAAACGTGATCGGTATGGTAAAAGACTCGACCGACACAAACTGGTTTTTTGCGCGGCGCACGGGCACCGGCACGGTGCAAAAGGTTAATTTGGGGGTGGCGGTTGCCAACAACCAAGTATTTGATATGACTCTCTTCTCCAGGCCCAACGGCACAGACCTCGGTGTTCGGATAACGCAGCATAACTTCGACGGCACTTCAACCGTGCTCCTAGATACGACCTATAACACCGACCTTCCCGCCCAGACCACACTTCTGAGCAGACACTTCGAGGTACGCAACGGCTCCACGGCAGCAGCAGATAATCTAGACCTGATACGCTGGTACTCGGAATCGGACTATTGAGTGTTTCACACATGTAACGCATAAGTATGCATATAATGCAAATCATCATGCATAGATATACATGAGAATTTTACCTTTATGTCGTTTCTCATTTTGAAGTATATGTCGTCGCGTGACATGTAGTGCTACGAGATAAGGGTGAA
>BPIL01000018.1 GCA_026004095.1 Meiothermus sp. | reverse complement strand
CAATGAATAGGCTGTGCAGGAGCGGATTCGCAATTTTTCCATCATCGCGCACGTAGACCACGGCAAGTCTACGCTGGCCGACCGCATTCTTCAGATGACCAAAGCCGTCTCGGATCGAGAGATGCGCGAGCAGTTTCTGGACTCGTTGGAACTCGAGCGCGAGCGTGGTATCACCATCAAGGCCAGCGCGGTGCGGCTGTTTTACCAGAGCAAAGCCGGGGAGACCTACATCTTCAACCTGATTGACACCCCCGGCCATGTGGACTTCGGCTACGAGGTGAGCCGGGCTTTGGCCGCGGTGGAGGGGGTTTTGCTGGTGGTGGATGCCTCGCAGGGGGTGGAGGCCCAAACCATCGCCAACTTCTACCTGGCCATGGAGCATGAACACACCATCATCCCGGTGATCAACAAAATTGACCTGCCCGGCGCCCAGCCCCTGGAGGTGGCGCTGGAGGTGGAAGAGGTGCTGGGGATCCCCGCCGACGACTGCATTTTTGCTTCGGGCAAAACCGGCCAGGGAGTGGATGATATCCTCGAGGCCATCGTGGCCCGCATCCCGGCCCCCAAGGGCCGCCCGGAGCACCCCTTGCAGGCCCTGATCTTCGACTCCATCTTCGACGCCTACCAGGGGGTGATCCCCTACGTGCGGGTGATGGACGGTAGCATCCAGCCCGGCGACACCATCCGCATCTGGTCTACCGGCAAGGTGTTTGAGGTGGACAAGGTGGGGGTCTTCCGGCCTGGGGCCTTGGAGCCCGTCGCCCGGCTGGGCCCCGGCGAGGTGGGCTGGGTTACCGCCGCCATCCGCGAGATTGGCGATGCCCAGGTGGGTGACACCATCACCTCGGCCCAGAACCCCTGCGAAGCCCCCTATCCGGGCTTCCAGCCGGCCAAACCGGTGGTGTTCGCCGGCCTCTACCCCACCGACACCCAGGAGTACAACCGGCTGCGCGAGGCCCTGGAGAAGCTCAAGCTCAACGATGCGGCGCTTTCGTTTGAGCCCGAGACCTCCGAGGCGCTGGGCTTTGGTTTTCGCTGCGGCTTTCTGGGGCTGCTGCACGCCGAAATTGTGCAGGAGCGGCTCGAGCGCGAGTTCGACCTCGACCTCATCTCCACCGCCCCCAGCGTGATTTACCGGGTCAAGCTCACCAACGGCGAGGAGATCGAGATTCACAACCCCTCCGAGCTGCCCAACCCCGACAAAATCGAGGCCATCTACGAGCCCTACGTCAAGCTCACGGTCTACACCCCCGAGGAATACGTGGGCTCCATCATGCAGCTTTTGCAGGAAAAGCGCGGCAAGATGAGCAACATGCACTACGTCGGCAAGCGGGTGGAGCTGGTGTACGAGGTGCCCTTCGGCGAGATCCTCTACGACTTCCACGACCGCCTGAAGTCCATCAGCCGGGGCTACGCCTCCATGGACTACGAACAGGCCGGCTACCAGGAAGGCGATCTGGTCAAGGTGAGCATCCTGGTCAACGAGGAGCCGGTGGACGCCCTGGCCTTTATTGCCCACAAAGACAAGGCCTATGGCATCGGGCGTGAGATTGTGGACAAGCTGGCCGAGGTCATCCCCCGCCAGCAGTTCGCGGTGCCCATCCAGGCAGCCATCGGGGGCAAAATCATCGCCCGCGCCACCGTCAAGGCCCTGCGCAAAGACGTGCTGGCCAAGTGCTACGGCGGCGATGTCACCCGCAAGAAAAAGCTATTGGAAAAGCAAAAGGAAGGCAAAAAGCGCATGAAGGCCATCGGCAAGGTGGATGTGCCGCAGGAGGCTTTCCTGGCGGTGTTGTCGGCCGGGCGCGACTAGTTCAGGCTAATCTCGCTAAGCCGCTGGGGCAGGTTGCGGGGAGCCGCTTCGAAACGCAGGGGGCTGGCCGGCACGCGGGCGTCGCGCCCCCCCTGCCTTATCTCGCCCTGCAGCGAAAAACGCACCCGCGCCGCACTGTGCTCGGCCCGAAGCGGTGCAGGTGCGGTGGAAGGGCAGGGCACCGGGATGGCCAGACCCTCCTCGTCGAAGCTCAGGCAGTCGGCAAAGCTCACCATAAAACCGCCCGGCTGCACATAGTCGGCCAGCAGGTTGCCGCTGCTGCCCGGTATGGTGGTGGGCATGGTGGCCGGTAGCCCATTGGGCAGGCGGTTGCCACCCACCGTCAGGTTGCGTTCGTAGATGTACAGCAACCACTTGTCGTTGTTGGCAGGGTCTGAGCCGGGGTTCTCGGCCCCGGTGGCCCGCGCGACCACCCAGCCCCGGTTGAGCGGGTAGATCATCACGAATTTCACCACCTCCACCCCATTCTCTACTCGCGGGGGCTGGAGCAGGGCTATCACCGGATCCAGACCCGTCTGCCAGGTGTTGTCGCCGGTGCGCGGATTGCGCACGCTATAGCCACCCGCGCTGCCTATGCTAAGGGTCACGCCGGGAGGGTACACAAAAGCCGCCACAGACAGATAGTCGCTTATCAGGTTGCCAGCGTTGCGCAGGTCTTCGGTAAGGAGTTGGTTGTTTTGTATGAAGCGCAGGCTATCACCGCTGCTGCGCAATCCCGCGGCAATTAAAGTCAGAATGACCACCCCAATGGCGGCCGCAATCAGCATTTCTATGAGGGTAAAGCCTGTCTTGCGCATAAGGCCTCTACTGGGGGGGGTGTACCACCTCGGTGGTGAAGCGGTACGGCCGGTTTTGCGGGCCGGTGAATTGGAGGGTAACCCGGCGCAACACCACCTGGGTTCCGATGGTTTGAACATCCTCGGTGGCGATGGTAAGGTTGCTAAAGCCGCTGGGAAGGGCCACAGAAGGCGGTGTCCCCGCAGCAAAAGCAGCTCTTGTTGACCAGCGGGCCCGCAGGGTATCGAAGTAGCTGCGGGCAAAGGCCTGGGCCTGGGTGTCTATCTGGGCGTTGCGGGTCAGGGTGAAGCTCGAGCCAAAGTAACTCAAAATCAAAATGGTGATGGAGAGGATGGCCAGGGCCACCATCACTTCTACCAGGGAAAAAGCCTTACGGCGCACGCACCACCACCTTGCCGGTACTGCCCACCACGTGCACATTCAGCACCCGGTTGCCCGGCCCCCGGAGGGTAAAAGTGCGGTTGGCCGCGTCAACCACGCCGTACGGGGCCAGGAAGGTAACGCCACCCCCACCAGCAGGGACGCGCTGGAAAACCACCCCTGGGGGCAGCGATCTGCTGGGCAGGGAGGCCAGTTCAGCGGTACGGCCTGCTTTGTAGGTGTTGCCACCCTCCACCGCTTGAAAGGAAAAGTTAAGCGATTGCCGGCGGGCTTGTTGACGGATGCTCTGGAGCTCGGTCGCGACCTGGGTGGCCGCCTCGCGGATAACCAGGCTTTGTCGGTAAGCGCTCAGTGAGACCAAACCCACCCCCAGCAGGATGCCCAGCACGGCCAGCGCGATCAAAAGCTCCAGCAGGCTGATGCCCTTTTGTGAAGGCGCGTTCACTGCCCAACCACCTCCCACACGCCCCTTCTAAGCTGGGCCTGCTGACCCCCCGGTACTCGAGGGCGCAGGCGGCTGTCGTGGTAGATGGTTAGGCCCGAAGAGCCATCCCCGGGGCCGGGCACCAAGATGCCGGTATCGGCGGCCACCAGGGCCCCCCGCAAGTCCCAACGCCCACCCAGCTTGGTATATTTGCGTTGAGCAAGGCCAAAAATAGCATTGGCTGAATAAAGCAGCCCATCGGTGCGGAGTGGGCCGGTACCCCGGGCGTTCATAGAGTTGGCCCAGAGATTCTTGAGAATGGCGTTGTTGAAGGAGCTCGAGGTCACTTCGTAGCGGACTGCACCGGCCAGGATGCGGCTGGCTTGTTCGGCTGTGAGGGTGCTGCTGCTCAGTATCGTGTCGCCACGGCAGAAGGAGACTCGAGCCCCCGCTGCAATGGTGCTGTATTCTCCATATCTTTGTGGTTGATGGCTGCAACCAGTGGCGAAGTAGATGCGATCCTCGCCAAATGTGTAAAAACGCGGCCGGTAGCTATTGTCGCGCAGGTAGCGTTGCAACTCCCGCCGGTTGAAGTTGGCTATCTCGGTCAGGGCCAGGTTGGGCCGCGGGCGCTCTTCCGGGTAGCAGGCAGCGTCGGTAGGGTTTTCTCTGCAGAAGCTGATGGTGGGTTGGTTGGAGCGGGTGCTGAGCATCTGCTCTTCGCTCAGGCTTTCTATGTCGCTTTGAACGGTCATAAAGTCGCCTACCAGCAAATTGCCGCCCGCTATTAGGTTGAGCTGGGGTAGGCGGCTGGGGTTGCTGTAATCGCAGGGAACCAGGCCACTCCCAGTACCGCAATCGTAGGTCAGATCGCCCATCACGTAGAGGTTGCCGCGGGCCAGAAGGGTGCCGTTGCCACGAACAAATCCCCTCAGCACCACGTCTCCATTGATGAACACCGTACCGCTCAGCTCAATCGGGATGACAGAACCATCCAGCAGCACATTCGTGGGGTTCTGGCCCAGATCGGCCGAGGTTCGGGTCTGCACCGCGCTCCCGCCCGGCCAGGCCACGCCGCCGCTGGGGTTGAGGATCATAGCCGCCCTAAGGGTGCCGGCGCTGTAGCTCTCGTTGGTTCCGGCCAGGCTCGAGCCCACCTCGGCGTTCCACTCAGCGTCGTCGATGAGCCGGTTGTGGTTGGCATCTGGGATGGGCAGGGGAAAACGATCGGGCAGCTCACCATCGGGGAAGCGGTTGCCAAACGCTGCCAGACTGCTGCTATCGGGGTAGTTGTAGTAGAAGTTTTGCGGGGTGGTGCAGTTGCTGGGGGTCGAGCAGTCGGCCGGGGTGGCTGTGATGGGAGTGGCGGAGCGAATGCGGGTATCACCGGGGCGCATGGTGGTGTAGTAGCGGCTGGAAGGGCCGATAGCACCGCTGTACTGCCGGCTGATAGTGCCTCGAGCCACCAGCGGGCCGTGCACCACCCCCGCTTCTTCATCGTCGCGCATAATCAGGCTTTCCAGCACCCCCACCTTGGCCCGCCGCCACCAGGTGCTGGGGTCGTTGGGGTTGGGGTTGCCCCGCAGCGCATCCAGGCTTTTTACCTCCAGGTGGCAAAAAATGCACTCGGCGTTGTTGGTCAAAAGGGCGTAGTCGAATGGAAAGTAGGCCCGATCTACCCGGAAGACCTGCCGCAGGCGCCGGGTGGTGCCGTCGGCCAGGGTACCGGTGGAGGTCACGGTCAGTACGATGGCGTCGGGATCGGGACGGGTATCATCCTGGCGCGAGACCTGCACCACAAAGCTCGAGCCGTCCCCCAGGCTTTGTGGAGCACCGAACAAGCTGGGTATGGTGGTGCCGTTGGTCAGGCCCATCCGGTCTAACTCGACGCCATAAGCCGTTACGCTACGGGAGGTCGCACTGGCCAGCACCTGGTGCCACAGCCGGGCCACGGCCCGCTCGAGCCCTGCCTCGGCAGCAAACTGGGCCTGGGAGGTGCGCAGGGCATCCTGGGCATTGCGACGGTTGTTGAGGGAGGATAGCATAGCAATGCTAACCAGCACAATAACAATGAACATAAACACCAGCGTCGAAACCAATGCAAGGCCCCTTGTATCTGACATAAACCTCTCCCCCAATTGCAGCACCAAAAATTCCGCAAGTTCGAAAATTGCTTCAGATTATAAGCCCTACCTGAGGCAAGCGCCCAACCCCTGCACATGGGCGCGGCTCTATACGCTCAACAGCCCCAGGCTGCGGGCCCGCTCGAGCGCCTCCACACGGTTGCGGGCCTCGAGCTTTTCGTACAGCCTCAATAAATGATCTTTGACGGTTTCTGGCGAAATATGCATCTGGCGGGCAATTTCTTTGGTGGATAGCCCCTGCGCCATCCACTGCAACACTTCTTGCTCGCGGGCGGTCAACCTGGGCAGCTCGGGGGCCCGCAGGCGGGGCTCCAGCCCCAGGCCCAGCCTGCGCAGACGCTCAGCCAAAGCCTCCGGGGGCAGCTCTTTCGACCAATAGGCATCGGCACCGGCGTAGGCGGCTTGCTGAACCAGCACGGGTTCGTTGAAGGTGGTTAGCAGGGCAATGAGTCCGCCGTAGCGCTGCTCTCGTAGCATCCGGGTAGCCGCAATGCCGTCCATCTGGGGCATGCGCACATCCAGCAGCACCCCATCGGGCAACAGTGCCAGGCCCAGCTTAACGGCTTCCTGACCGTCGCCCGCCTCGGCCACCACCGCAAAACCCTCGCGCTCGAGGGCCGCACGCAGGCCCATGCGAAACAAAGGGTGGTCGTCGGCGATCAGCAGGCGCATCTAGCCTCTAGATTAGCAGGTCGCAATAAAAAGTCTTCCACAGCCCCTTAGCTGGGGCTGTGGAAGGAAAGCAGGGCTAATACACCTGTTCGCGCTGGCCAAAGCTGAGGGGGGTGGCCACGCTTACCTGCACCACCCCGGTGGTGGGGAAGAAGGGCGGGGCCCGATCCTGCATCCGGGGGTCGTAGGTGAACTGGCGGGCATAGCCCTGAATCATCTGGCCTGTGGAGCTGTTAAACTGCCCGAAGGCCCCATAGGTGTACTGGATAATACCCCCCTGCAAGCGGATCGCACCGCGCGGAGCGATGCTGTTGTAGTTCTGCACCGCCACCTCGCCCCTCGAGGTCATCAGCACCCCATGAATGGTCAGATCCTGCAGGGAGCTGTTGGTGCCGTTGCCCAGTAGAATATCCCCATCCTGGCTGTATACCCCCAGGATATTGTCGGCGGAGAGGTTGTTGCAGGTAGCCCGCGTCACCGTGCTGCCGCTGCGGGTGGGCGTACCACTGCAGGCCGGGCTCTGGTACTTAAGGTCACCCTGGATTCGGATATTCTCACCGCTACCAGCGTTGGCTACGGTAATCTGCGCAAAACTGGCCAGTGCCGGAGGAGCGGTGTTGGGATTGCTAGCATCGGAGCGGGCCGGGCCGGTGAGGTTGTTGATGCTGCCGTCGGCAAAGATCATCCCGTTGAAACCCGTCCGCACCAGTACGCCGGGCCAGCTTCCGTTGTGGCGATAGAGCGCCCCGCTGGCGTCGTAGCGGTAAAGCTGGCGATCGCTGCCGGTACAGGCAGTGGTCCGGCAGACCTCGATGTACTGGTAGGGCGAGGTGGCCGGCGTACAAACCCCCGAGGCGTTGCAGGTAGGCCGCGTCCCACTGGCATCCCCTGCGTACAGGGTGATCCGTGCGACATCGAAGTTGAGGTATAACCCCCCGGCATTGGCCGCGTCGCGCTGGTTCTGGTTGTTGGCCGGCATGGGGATAAACGGCTCCTGCCAGTTCACCCTGGGATTGCCTTCAAAAACCGGGGCATGGGTAATGCCACCACTGGTCCAGGAAGGGGCATTGGGGTTGGTCATCTGGCCGGGCGATAGGAAAGTAGAACTTGTACCTGACCCAAAAAAAGCACCGGGACTGATGGAGCCACTGCAACGGCTGGCCCCAGCATCGGTGCAGCCTGCGCTGGTCACATAGCCACCAAACCAGGGGTTGAAGGAGAACCGGAAGCGCTCATTGGTGTGCACAGGCCCATCAAACAGGGTATTGCCGGTAAACCAGATCGAGCTATTGGCGCGGTTGCGGTGCCGGTTGGTAAACAGCGCGTAGCGGGCGAAGCTCCCGTTAGATAGCAAGAAACGATACTCACCCTGCACCATCACGTTCCGCTGGTAAGGGGTGCCAGGAGAAGCCGTGACCACCATCACGTAGGGCAGGGCATACCCCTGCACCTGGCGGGTAAGGGGCGTGGCCGGGTTGTTGTCGTCGTCTACCACATATCCGGAAGGAAGCTGGGCCGAGGAGGGAAAGGCCTGGCCGCAGGCCGGGGCGGTGGTAAAGTGCACGCGCACTTGTACCGTGGCACCTGAACCATCCGGCGCAAAGTTGCGGCCACAGATGGCGGTATTGAGGCTGGTCTGAAGGGTATTGGCCAGCAAAGCCAGCCGGGCCGCTACCGTGGAGGCGATGGGCTGGGTGGCGTTGCCTCCGTAGTACCAGATATCGCTGGTACTGATGCCGCCCAGGCTGGGGTTCCCCGAACGTACGATACCCTCGAGGCTGGCCCGCACCTCGTAGGACATCAGCGCGCTAGCAGCCACAGCCCCTCCCCGGGCCAGGTTGATGGCCTGGGCCATGGCCGTGTTATCCCGGCTGGTACGCAAGTCGTTGATGGAACGTGTGAACATTAAGGTGCTTACCACGCTCAACAGCAGAATAATGGTCAGGGCTACCACAATCGCGATGCCCTGGCGATCCCTCATGGGTTGCATATGCTCACCACCTTGGCCTGATAGTAGAGGTTGTTGATCATGTCCACCTGCCCGGTGTAGGTTCGCTCCACGTTGCGCCCGCGCAACGGCACCTGAACCCCTAGGGTGAACTGTAGCCGCCGCAGCGTAAACTCCGACCCACCGCTGGTGAAGTAGGGCTGTACCCGGCCGCTCACCAGATAGCCGCTGGGGTTGCGCTCTTCGCTAACCGAAGAATCGTTGCGCTGCTGATAGACGTAGTCGATGCGGAAACTACTCACATCGTAGGCCACATCGGTAGAAGCTGCATCGCCCAAAGCCTGGTAGACCAGCTTGCGGTTGGCTGCATCGTAGCTGTAGCCCAGCAGGCTAACCACCGAGGCCAGGGTCTGAGAGGTGGCGGTAACCGGCAGGTTGTTGCAGGTGGTGGTTAGAGTGTAGGTATTGACACCACTTAGCACAGGCAGCGCAGTGGTGCGGGTTAGCACCGCGTTACCGTTGCCGTCGATCACAACCAGCCGGCTGCCCACCGGAATCTCGGTAGCGATGGTGGGGGAGTTGCTCACAATCGTCAGGCTGTTACCAGCCACAGCGCTAACGGCATAACCTGCTCCCCCTGCCACCTGGGCAAAAGAGATGCTGGTGGTGTTGCTGTTGAAGGGGGTATGGGTCACGATGGCAAACGCCGCCGTGCGCAAATCCTGGCTCAGCACCTCCAGCACCCGTCGGGCTTTGTTCTGGGCCGAGCTCACCGCCTCGTTGGACTGGTTAAGCTGCAATCCCTGGATGCTGGTGTTGAAAGCCAGTGCCATCACGATCACCAGCACCAAGAGGGCCAGCAGCAATTCCAGGACTGTAAAACCTCGAGGACGCAAAGCAACCTCCTTTAGTTGATACCGCTGTTAATCCCGGCTCCCACCCGCGCTGGGGAAGGGCCGATGATACTCTGGTTGACGCACTGCTCCCCCTCCGGACTGCGCCAGCAAATCTCGATGCGGTACTGGCTGATCTGCCAGCTGCTACTGGCCCAGGAGGGGGCTCCCTGGTTGGTTACGCTGGCACGATAGAGGGCCAGGTTAGCGAACTGCTGCTCGCTGGTAAGGCTGGGGAAGCCGCTGGTGGCGTTGGCCAACTGGCCATAACCCCAGGTGAGACTCTCGCCCTCGTCAGGGACGGCCCGTTCATCGGCCTCGATGATCTGCCGGCCTAAAAAAAGCCCCAGCTGATTGGCCTGGGCCCGCCCCCCTACAACGCTGGTCTGGCGCATGCTGCCCACCAGCAGGGTGGTAAAGATTCCCAGTACAATCGCCAGCGCGCCCGCGGCCACTATCACCTCGATAAGGGTCAACCCTCGGTTTCTCATTGCCGTCGCACCTCCCCAATCAGGGTGGCCGTCAGGGTAAAGGTCTGTCCGGCCGCTGTTACGGTGAACTGACGATTGGCCGGAAAGCTGCTAGAAAAAATTACTTTCCCAGGAGAAGTAAAGGTGGCCAGTGTACCATTGCTTAGGCTACAGCTCACCCCGTTCGGCAGGGTCACGCTGCGCAGCACGCTTCCATCCACCTGGGACTGCACCTGCAGGGTGTTGCCGCTGCGCACCAGCAAGAAGTTGGTGCCGCCCCGGCTGGCTGCCGCAGTCGCACCCTGCCAGAAAAGCTGGCGGATTTGATCCACCGTTGCCAGAGCCTGTTGCCGCTGCCCGATGTTGCGTATCTGGGCGATACCGAGGCCGGCGGCCACCCCCAGGATGGCCATCACCACAATGAGCTCCAGTAGGGTAAAGCCCCCCGGCGTTTTTATCTGCTTATAGGCCTGCGCGCACCTCGCCATACCGCCTCGAGTTTGGACGGGCCGTTTGAATTCAAGTACCCCCAGATGGGGGTTGATGCGTTACGTTAATCAGGTCGCTGATGCGCCGCGCGGAACTGCTTTAAGCGATCCTTTATTCGTGCTGGAGAAGGTTACTCGCTTCTTTTCAGGATACTCGCCGCCCATGGTCAAATATCACACGTTGGTTTGTGCAGCATGCCGGCTGCAAAAACCGGTTGCTGCGAGGAGCCTTTATCGCGTTCCTGGCCCACGGTGGCAGGCAATTTACCCAGTGCAGCGTATTTTGCTGCGCTGGGTATTCGTGGAAAACGCTCTAAGACAACTGGACGCGCAACCGGGTTCCCCCTCCCGGCAAAGCCAGGTTTTCCAGCTGCCCGCCGTGCACCTCAGCCACCCGTCGGGCCACGTACAGCCCCAACCCCGCGCTGCCCGCCCGCACCCCGCGCAGGCGCTGGCTGCGAAAAGGCTGGGTAAGGTTTTCCAGACTGTCGGGCAGTCCCGGGCCGTCGTCCTCGACCTCGAGCCAGCCATCCCCCGCCCGCAGCACCACCCGGCTTTGGGCGTGACGCAACGCGTTTTCGACCAGATTAGCCAGCGCCCGTTCGAGCAAGAGTCGCTCGGCCCTGGCCTGCCCAGCCCCCTCTATCTCCAGGCGCAGACCGCGCTTTTGAGCCTGCTGGGCATAGCGCAGGCGGAAGTCCTCCAGCACGGAGCGCAGGTTGAGGTTTTCCGGCTGGATGCGCCGGGCCTCGAGGCGGCTGGCGGTGAGCAGGTTTTCCACCAACAGGTAGCTCCGGTTCAGTTCTTCCCGCAAGCTACGCAGCAGCTCTTTTCGCTTTTCCGGCCCAATTTTGTCGGCTTCTTCCAGATACTCCAGCGTTCGCAGGCTTGCCAGCAAGGGCGTTTTAAGATCGTGGGTTAGGGCTGCATAGGTGGCTTCACGCGCTTCCAACAGCTCACGCAGGTGATCGAGCACTTCTTCAAAGCCCTCGCGCAACTGGGCTATCTCGGCGGGGGGTGGCTGCTTGGGCGAGGGAAGCGAAAGCTCGGCCAGGGTGCGACCGGTTCCCCGCAGGTAGTAGAGGCTACGGGTTAGCTCGTCGATTGGGTGCAGAAGGGTATTGGCCAGGAAATACCCCACCCCAGCCGCAGCCAGGGCCAGCACCGACAACCAGACCAGCAAAAATAGCGAGGTTTCCAGCGATCTTCCTTGAAAAGAAGCCCAGAAAACCAGAACTATAACCAGGTTGGGAATAAAGGCCAGCAGTCCGATCACCCAGGCCAGTTGGCGCTTGAGCGGCATAATTTCAGTCTACTGGCCCATTCATGGTAGATGGAAATCCCGCTTGAGACCTGCGGCTTACCAGAAGATCGCAAAAACAAAACTGCCTTGGGTGTTTTGGTGCTACACAGCCACCCCCCATTGGGAGTGCCCAAATTCAGAGCCTTGGGCCTTGCAAAGCGTTTGACAAACCAACCCGCAAACCCGCTACGCTAAACCTCATGAACTATGGCGACTGGGCTTTGCTACAAGACCGGCGGGGCCGTGTCTATTTGTTTCGCTTACAACAAGGCGGTACATTCAACTACCACCGGGGCTCCATCCGTCACGAGGCCATTATCCAGGCCGGGGTCGGCCGGTTTGTGGCCACCCCCCAAGGCGAACGCTTCAGCATCCACCGCCCCACCCTGGAAGACTACGTGCTCCAGATGCCCCGCGAAGCCACCCCCACCTACCCCAAAGACGCCGCTACTATCTGCTTTCTGCTCGACCTGGCCCCAGGGATGCGGGTGCTGGAGGCAGGCTCGGGCTCGGGCGGCCTGACCCTGTACCTGGCGCGGGCGGTGGGGCCTACGGGCCAGGTCTGGAGCTATGAGTCCCGCCCCCGACACCTCGAGCGGGCCAGACGCAACCTGAGCGAATTTGAGGATTGGGGCAACGTTACCTTTGTCCAGGGCGACTTGGCCCAGGCCGAGTTACCACCCAACTCCTTTGACGGCATTGCGCTAGATCTGATGGAACCCTGGAAAGCGCTGAACAACATTGCACCGGCACTGAAAACAGACCGCTTTCTGGTCTGCTACCTGCCCAACCTGACCCAGGTAATTACACTGCTCGAGCAAATCAAAACCCTACAACTGCCGTTTTTGCACGAGCGTACCCTGGAGGTGCAGCACCGGGAGTGGGATGTGCGACCCCCCATCGCCCACCCCAAGTTTCAGCAGGTGGGGCATACGGCGTTTTTGGTGCAGCTCCGCCGGGTTGGGGGGGGCTAACGGCTCGCATCTGCTGCGTGGCGGGTGAACCGAGGCTGCTCCGCTCAAGGGTACGCTGTGGCCGGTACACAAAAAGGAGCGAATCAAGGAGACCTGCGGTGGCTTTTGCCCCGCAAGTTCTTGAGGCATTGCGCGGGAGACCAGACGGCGATCGGCGAACCCTCGTAGTCGTCCGGGTCTCGGGTCACAATCGCATCCAACCCGTTCAACTCAGCACAGGCTATCTGGACATTATCCTCGTAATCCGACCCGCTCAAGACTAGAGCTCGCTCGAGCACAAATCGATCGACAGCGCACACATGGAAGGCATCCAAGCACACCTGCACCGACCGTCGCGCCCGAACAAGGTCCGTCAGTTTCCGGGCAACGTAGTAGATATCGGTGATAGCCGAAGCCGGCACATACGCGACAACCTGCCCCTCATCGACCGCCTGCCAGATGGCCGATGCCTCAGCCTGCCACGGCTCTCGCCCAAGAAGCACATCGAGTACAACATTTGTATCCAGGAGAATTCGCATCGCGGTTGGTCTCGAATAACGAACCTACTTGCGCATTCGCCGCTCTGCCAGAATATCCCGGATCGCTTCATCCGAAGGCGCCGGCTTTCCAGCAACCGACAGTAACCCACGGGCCTGATCCAGCGTGCGCCGTGGCCGCTCAGCCCCTCCAGCCTGCTCATCCAGCCGAATGAGATAGGCCAGATACTCTGCCAGCTGAGACTGACGCCCACGCCCAACCAGGTAACCGCGACGCCGGGCTGCTCGAACCAACCTGGCCTTCAGTTGATCGGGCAGGTATATGGAACCCATGTGTCACCTCCACGAAATCTATATATTATTCTAGAGATTAATCCGAGCCTGTCAAGGCTGCCTGATCTTTTATCGCAACGACCAGCCTTTACGGAAACTCTCTACATGTGCAAACCCACGGGCTCAATTAGGGTGGGCATGGGGTCGAGAGTCCGCTAGACTCCTGAGCGTGGAAGGCTTGCTGATTCATGCGGTGGTGCGCGGGCTGGCGGGGAGGTTGCCCTTGCGCAGCCTGGGCTGGGCTTTCCCCGACGAGGGCACCGCCGCCCTGCTCCTGGAAGGACTGGGCAATCTACTGTTGCGCTACCGCCCGCCCCATCCCCTTCTGGCACTGGAAGCGGATCGTGTGGTGGGCGAGGCCAAGACTCCCTTCCAGCGCCTTTTGGAGGCCCGCTGCAAGGGGCGTTTGCTAAAAATTGAACAGCTCAAGCTCGACCGGGTGGTGTTTTTGCAGTTCGAAGGGGAGAAGGGCTTTGTGGACACCGCCCCCACCCGGCTGGTCTTCGAGCTCACGGGCCGCAACGCCAACCTGATGGTTTGTGACCTCGAGGGCCGGATTATCGGCATAGACCGCCCGGTTACGCCCGCCATCAACCGCTACCGCGAACTGCGGAGCGGGCTTTTTTACACCCCGCCCCCACCCTACCACAAGCTCGACCCCCGCACCCTGCAGGAGGACGAACTGAAGCCCTTTGTGGGCCAGCCCCTCGCGCAGCTCATCAAAAACCTGGACGGGGTGGGTAAAGCCCTGGGGGCCGAACTCTGCCGACGCGCACACCTGAGCCCGGAAACTCGGCTCAGCCACGAACATCTACCACTTATCCACAGGGTTATCCACAGCCTGGTCGAGCAGCCCAGCCTGCAAACCACCCCTCCTGACCTCCAGGCCGCCTGGGCGCAGGAAGAGGCCGAGGCCCTGCGCAAACCCCTGCGCGAGGCCCTCCAGCGGCAGATGCGAACCCTGCAAGCCCGCCTGGAGGATGCCCACAACGCCCTGGAGCGCCTGGAGGAGGCCCAGCGCCTGCGGGGCTGGGGCGATCTGCTAATGGCCTACGGCCACCAGCTTCCGCCAGGGCGGAAGGCCACGCTGGAGGATTTTTCCGGCCAGATGGTGGAAATTCCGCTGGAAGCCGGGCTCTCCCCCATCCAGAACGCCAGCCGCTTCTACGCCCGGGCCAAGCGCCTCGAGGCCAATGCCGAGCGGGCCCTGGAGCAGATACCGGCCCTGGAGGCCCAGATCGCCGGGCTAAAGCAGGAACTCGCCTGGCTCGAGCAGCGCTCCCGCCAGGAGTTGCAGGCCCTGGGCCGCAAAAGCCGTGAGAAAGGCCCCCAGGTGGGCCTGCGCCTGGTGAGTCCCAGCGGCCTCGAGGTCTGGGTGGGGCGCAACAGCAAAGAAAACGACCTCCTGACCCGCATGGCCCACTCCGAAGACCTCTGGTTCCACGCCCAGGGCCTCCCCGGTTCGCACGTGATTCTGCGCACCCAGGGCCGCCCCGCACCCCTGCCCGACCTGCTCTATGCCGCACAGCTCGCGGCCCACCACTCCAAGGCCCGGGGCGAGAAAAACGTACCGGTGGACTATACCGCCAAAAAACACGTCTGGCGGCCCCGCAAAGCGGCCCCCGGCCAGGTGCTGTACACCCAGGCCAAGACCCTCTTTGTGGATGCTGAGCTTCCCCCGAGTTGAAGAAGCACCCCCACAGGCTAGCGGCTACCTACTGCTTCGGGAAGCGGTGAGGCCACCGCTTCATCCTCGGCGCGCACCCGCAACCAGCGGGCGGCCAGGGGTAGGGTGGTTCCTTGCACCAGCACCGAAAACAGCACCACGAAGAAGGTCACATTGAATATCTTTTGCGCCGATTCGACCCCAGCCAGCAAAGGAAAGGTCGCCAGCACGATGGGGATGGCCCCCCGCAAGCCCACCCAGGAAACAAAGAGTTTCTCGTTGAGGGCAAAGCGACGATTGGGCAGGCTCAGGAAAATCGCCACAGGTCGGGCCACCAGCATCAGAAAAAGCGCCAGCAGAATAGCCCCTACCGCCACCGAGGGAAGCTGCGAGGGGAAGACCAGCAGGCCCAGGGTGAGGAACATCCCAATCTCCATCAGCCAGGTGTTGCCCTCATGAAAGGCCAGCAGCGCCGTCTTGCGGGGAAAGTCGCTGTTGCCCACCACCACCCCCGCCACATAAGCCGCCACAAATCCACTGCCGCCCAGCACGGCGGTAAGGGAAAACACCAAAAGCATTAAGGTAACCGACAAAACCGCATACAACCCATCGAAGCTGAGCCGGATGTTTTGCAAAATCCAGGCCACCGCCCGCCCCAGGCTATAACCCAGCAGTAAGCCCAGTAGCATCTGCTGGACGAACATGGGCAGAATCTGCCAGGCGCTCATCTCGGGGCGGGTCAGGAGGGCGGTCAGGCCAACGGTCAGAAACACCGCCATGGGGTCGTTGGTGCCGGATTCGAACTCGAGCAAAGGCCGCAGGTGCTTGCGCAGGCGCACGGCCCGCTCGCGCAATACCCCAAACACCGCGCTGGCGTCGGTGCTGGAGACTATGGCACCCAGCAAGAAGGCCTCGAGCCAGCCCAGATCCAACACCCAGTGAGCGAATACGCCCGTCAGGAGCATGGTAAATAACACGCCAAAAGTGGCCAGCGACAGGCCAGCCCCCAGCACCGGGCGCACCGTATTCCAGCGGGTAAAAAGGCCACCCGAATAGAGGATGAAGACAAGGGCCACCGTGCCTATGAACTGGGTCACGTAGTAGTTGTCAAACCAGATACCCCCCGGCCCATCGCTGCCAGCCAGCATCCCGATGAGCAAAAATAAGAGCAGCCCAGGCACCCCCAGCCGCCCACCCAGCTTGGTGGCCAGCACGCTGAGAAGCAGCAGGATACTAGTGATCAGCAGAAGGGTCTCCGGTCTCGGCAAATACACCTCCCCATCCCCCGGCAAAACTGCCAGGCAACTTTGTACTCTGGTGCGCGAAGCACCCCAGGTTCAGTATGCTGCCAAATCGGGCCTAAAGCAGCGGTTTAGTTTCCAATTCGGGTGTGCAGGTCGCCAATGCCCTCGATGGCGACCTCCACGTGGTCGCCGGGCTTGAGCTCGCCCACCCCCTCGGGGGTGCCGGTCAGTACCACATCGCCGGGCTCGAGGGTCATAAAGCTGCTGATGTAGGAGAGAATTTTAGCCACCGGGAAGATCATCAGGCTGGTGTGGGCCTCCTGGCGCAGCTCGCCGTTGACGTAGGTGCGCAGGGTGGTGTTTTGTGGGTCGAGCGAGGTCACCAGCCAGGGCCCCAGGGGGCAGAACTTGTCGGCGGACTTGGCCCGCACCCACTGCAGGTCGGTTTTCTGTTTGTCGCGGGCGGTCACGTCCAGGGCGCAGGTGTAGCCCAGCACGTGCTCGAGCGCCTCGCTCTCGGGTACGTTTTTCATGCGGCTTTCAATCACCACCGCCAGCTCCCCTTCGTAGTGCAGCAGGTTGGTGAAGCTGGGGTAGGGCACCACATCGCCCGAGCGCTCGGGGCGGGCCGGGTTGGCCGGGTGGGCCAGGGTGTTGGGGCCTTTCAGGAACAGGCCGGGCTCCTTGGGCAGATCGCCCCCGAAGTCGTGGCCCATCTCGCGGATATGGTCGAGGTAATTGCGCCCCACGCAGACAATCTTGGTGGGGGTGGCCGGGGCCAGCAGGGTCACGCCCCCCAGGTCAAAATGACGGCCCGTGGGGTTGCCCGCCGGGCCATCGGTTTCGTGAATGGTCTCGCCTTCCAGTACCCCCCATTGACCTGCGTCGAACCGTACGAGCTTCATAGTGGCTCGAGTATACCGTTGCCCTAAGACCTTGGCTGGCCCCGCAACCAGGGTTACACCATGCCCTAGCAGGTGGGTGTTAGAGTCTAAGCAGGTGTCGGAGCCAACCCCACCTCGAGCAATCTACGAAAGGAGCTGACATGAACGCGCTTTTACTCTGGATTCTGGGCATTCTGGGTGTGCTTATTACACTCTGGGGCCTCACCCGCCTACCGCGCGGTGGACTGGCCTGGATGGGATTTGGTTTGGTGCTGGGCCTGGCTGGGCTGGGCGGGGCCTGGCTGCACCAGCAGTACGGCACAACCGTCTTCTGGGGGCTGGGCATCCTGGGGGTGCTGCTGCTGGTCTGGGCCCTGTTGAACCTCCGGAGCCGCCTGGCAGGTTGGAGCGCCGGTCTGGCCGTGCTGCTGGTGCTTACCGGCTTTGGCAGCATCGTACTGCTGAACAGCAGCAGCCCCAACCTGCTCACCTCAGGCACCATCCCCAACCCGCTCAACAACTTCCAAACCGACCCCGCCACACCCCCCGCGCCGGATAGCCCCACCCCCACGCCGCCGGCCGAACCCGCCCCCACCCCCCCCGAGGCCGGCCCATCCCAGCCCACGCCCGAACCCTCGCCGCCCACTGCCGAGCCAACCACCCCAACCCCATCCGTTGCTTCGGGCAGTGTGCGCGAGGTCGATCCGGCCTGCCCCTGCCTCCTCAACGTAACCGTGAACGCCCCCGAACCCACCATCCGCATTTTGCAAGGCACCACTGAGATTGCCAGTAGCCGCCAGGGACGCTCGAGCTTCCTGCTCGAGGCCGGCGACTACACCCTGCAGGTTGAAGCACCCGGCTACCGCACCTTGAGCACCCTGATTAATGTGCCCAAAAATAAGAACCTGGAAGTAGAGCTGGCGCAATAAAATCTACAAATTTACTTGCGCACTACACTACACCCCAGTATGGTGTAGATATTGTGGGTGAAGTGAGTACACTCTGGCAGGTTCACCTCGAGACCCTTCGACCTCACCTGAGCGGACGGGATCACCGCGGCAAAAAAGGCAGTCTGCGCTGGCTGGAAGCCGCTGTGGCCGAACGCGGTGGAAGGGCCGGGACGGTGCGCAACATCCTGTACAAAGATCTGGGTAGCCCCGAGGAAAAACTGCGACTATTCGAGGTCATCTGCGACCTGTACAGCGAATCGGGGCTGGAACCCCCCAGCCTCCCCTCAGAGCTGGCCCTGGAATCGGCCCGGCGGGCCTTGGGACGCGACAAACGCCGGCTGTTTCGCCGCTTTGTGCGAGCCCTGGAGCAGGGTGAAAAACCCCAGATGGTGGTGGTGGGGGGCGCGGCCACCGGCAAGGGTGTGCTGCTGGCCGCAGTGGAGCGGGCTGTGCCGGGCTGCCTGATGGTCAACCTGGGGGGGGAGCTGGCCCAGCACCTCCACCCCCTGGCGGAAAAACTGGGGCTGGAGCTCGAGGGCATCCTTTCGCAGCTCTCCCCCACCCAGCCCTACGCCCTGCAGGCCGCTCTGCAGGATGAGCTGCGCAGCGAGCTGGCCGGCGCCCTCAACGCCTGCGGGAAACCCCTGCTCTTGCGGGCCGAAAAAGAGGGGCAGATCGGCGGCCTGAGCCTGCGCGATACCCAGGGCAACCCCGTGGGGCTGGCGGCCTGGATTGAGCCGCTGCTGCGCCGGCTGACCATTCCTTTTCTGGCCGGGCTTTCCGAGCCCCCGCCCAACCTGGCCTGGCATCCGCTCTCGCCCCCCAGCCGGGCCGAGGCCCGCCGCTACGTGAAAGACCGCCTGCCCGACCTGCCGCCCGAGCGGGTAGAAGCCCTGGTCAACCAGGCCGGGCGCAACTTCGCCGAGCTATCGCGGCTGGTGTTGCTGGAGGCCGCCCAAACCCAGGGCAGCCCCCCCGCGGCCCTGGCCGGCTACAACCTGGCCCAGGACACCGCCCTGCGCCCCATCCTGTACGCGCTGGCCGTTCTTTCGCCCGAGGCCGACCCTGGCATCCCGGTTCCCCTGCTGGAAAAGGCCATCGGCAAAAGCCTCGAGCACCTCTCGCAGGCCGAGCGGGCGCTGCTGGCCCCCATGGGTGAGGGCAAGGTACGCCCAGCCCTGCGCAGCCTGCTGCCCCAGGTGCCAGAAAAAGAAGCCCGCAGGCTGCACACCCTGGCCCTGGATTTTTTTAGGGGTGACCTGTTCCGTCAATTGCACCACGCACGCGGCGCCCAGCGGCTGGATAAGCTGCTCGAGCTGCTCTCACAAGACCCCAGCCGGCTCGCGCTGCTGCCCACCCTGTGGGCTGATTCACAGTCCTGGCCCACCCTCGAGCGGGAAAAGCTGGCCATGGCAGTGGTACGCTACCGCGCCGTGCTGGGCCAGTACGCCCACCCCGAGGCCCTGGAGGCCCTCGAGCTACTCTTCCACTCCACCGATCCCGCGGTGCAGGCCTGGGCCAGGGTCAAGGCCGCCGAAGCCCGGGTAGACGCCGGGGATTTCCCCGCCGCCCTGCAGCTGCTGCCCCCGCCCGAGGCCCTTTCGGGCGAGATCGGGGCCGAAGGACTGCTGGTCTGGGCCGCTGTGGAGCGCTGGCAAGGCGACTACGCCCAGGCCGAAGCCTATGTCCAGCAGGCCCTCTCACTACCCATTCAGCCCTTTCTGGCCGACCGGGTGCGGCTGTGGCAGGGCCTGGTTGCCAAAGACGCCGGCCGCTTTGAGGAGGCCCTGGAAGCCCTACGGCAGGTCTCGCACGATCCCCTCTTGGTCGGACGGGCCCGTTACCAGTCGGGCGACCTGCTTCTGCGCACCGGACGGGTCTACGAGGCCGAGGCCCAGATGCGCCAGGGTCTGCAAGCCCTGGAAGCTTCAGGGGCCCCCCCCGAAGAGATAGCCCGGGTGCGGGCCCGCTTCGGTACAGCCCTGCGGCGCATCGGCAACTTTGAAGAAGCCGAGCGCTACCTCTACCAGTCCATCCGCGAGGCCTCCGACGAGTTCATCCGGGCCCGGGCTATGAGCGAGGCCAGCGTGCTCGAGCTGGCTCGAGGCCGCCCCCTGGAAGCCCTGGCCCTCCTGGCCGAGGCCGAGGCCTACCTGCGCGAGGTGCGCGAGCGCCCCGAGGAGGCCCACTACCGCCACCGCCGCACCCTGTACCGGATTGCCGTGGCCTACTGGGTGCGGGCCAGCGGACTGCCTTACCTACCACCCTATGTGGGCGGTCAAAAAGCCCCCGAAAGCCTGAAAATCCTGCGCCAACTGCGCGAAGAGCTGCTCAGCAAAAAACTCCCCGGCGACCGCTACACCGCCCTGTCCATCGATGTGGCCTTGAAACTCTCCCTGCTGATGCCGGCCCCCAAGGCCGAGGCCATGATGCAGGGCTGCTTGCAGCAGAGCGACCCCTACTTCCAGGCCCAGGCCCGCCTGGGCTACGCCGAGACCCTGGCGAGGCAGGAGAAATGGGCCGAGGCGCTGGCCCAGGTGGTGCAGATTGGCGACCTACAAGACCCCGGGGTGCAGAGCTGGAAGCTGGGCCTGGAGACCCAGGCGCTGCTGGGGCTGGGCCAGGAGGAGGCCGCCTGGAAAAAACTCCAGACCTGTGCGGGCCTCCCGGCCCCCTACCGCGCCCAGTTGGGCCGGGTGCTGGGCAAAATCTGGCCCGCCGAAGCCCTGCGCGCGCGGCTCAACACCCGGTCGCCCTTAGCCCTGGACGACTGTCTGGCCCTGCACCTGAGCCAGGCCAGCCCCGCTCAGTGAAGCTCCGCCAGGAAACCCCGCAGGGCTGTGTTGAAGGCCTTGGGGTTCTCCAGGTTGCTCAGGTGCCCCGCCTCGGGCAGGATCAGCATCCGGCTGTCGGGAATCTGGGCGGCCATCTGCCGGGCCTCGGCGGGCGGGGTGAGGGTATCTTCCTCGCCCACCAGCACCAGGGCCGGAACCGAGATGCTGGAGAGCAGCGGCACCGAGTCGGGGCGCGCCGCCAGGGCCTCGAGGCTCCTCGCCACCCGGCTGGGGTCGGCCTCGAGCTGGGCCTGCCGCACCTGGGCCACCAGCCCGGGGCGGCGGGCGTGGGTAGTGGCCCCCAGGTGCCCCTTGAGGGTGGCCTCCGGGAAGAACTGCATCCCTTCCCGGCGGATGCGCTCGGCCTGTTCCAAGCGCAGGCGGGCCCCCTCGGGGGTGTCCGGGGTGGCGCGGGTATCGGCCAGCACCATCCCCGCGAAGCGCTCGGGCTCGAGGTTCCACAGCCTAAAAATCACGTAGCCCCCCATGGAAAGCCCCACAAACACCGCTTTCTGCCAGCCCCGGTTGTCCATCTCGACCAGCACGTGGGCGGCTGCGCTTTCCAGGCTCTCGAACCCCAGGATGTCGGGGCTCAGAACCGGATGCCCTTTGACGGCCTCGAGTTGCCCTGCCCACATGGCCGGGCTGTAGGGAAAGGCGTGTAAAAAGACCACAGGAACCGACATGGCCTCAGCATAGCCTAAAAAAATAGGGTCAGCTTTCCCCCTCTAAAGCCCTCAGGGCCACCCGGTAGAGCGCCTCGATATCAGTCTCGCCGGTCTCGAGCTGCCAGTCGTAAGCGGCTTTGAGCATCTGGCTAAAAACTTTTCCTGGCTTGTGGCCCCGCTCGATTAAGTGCCGCCCCAGCAGCACCGGCTGCACCGGCACCGGCTGGGGCTCAAAAAACTTCCAGGACTCCTTGGGCCGCCGCCCGGCCCCATCGGCTTCGTACAGGGCTTTCAGGGCGGGCAGGTGCGGGCCGGCCTGGGCCTGAAACCTGCGGATGGCCGCAGGGGTGGGCCTGGTAAAAACCGGCACCATGTGCAAAGCGGTGGTCACCACCAATTCGTCCCGCAGATGGTTGGGCAGGCGCAGGTCGCGGGCGATGCGGGGTATCAGCCCGGCCCCTACCCGCTCGTGCCCGTAAAAGCTATACCAGCCCTCGGGTCTCCAGCGCGCGGTGTCTTTCTTGCCGATGTCGTGCAGCAGGGCGTGCCAGCGGTACGGCGGCGGGGCGCGATCCACCACCTGCAGCACATGGGTTAGCACATCGCCCTCGGGATGCCAGCGGGGGTTTTGCAAGAGCAGGTGGGTATCTTCAAACTCGGGGATCAGGCGTTGCAGAATTTCCAGGTCGTAGAGGTAGCGCAGAAAGCGGCTGGGGGTGCCGTTCTGGAAGGCTTTGTCGAACTCCGCGGTCACCCGCTCAACAGCCACGTGCAAGAGCACCCCCGGGGCTGCTTCCCGCGCAGCTTGCAGGGTGTTGGGCTCGATCTGGAGGCCGTAGCGCGCCGCAAACCGGCCCGCCCGGATCACCCGCAGGTAGTCTTCCCGGAAGCGCTGGGCCGGCTCGCCCACCGCCCGCAAGACGCCGGCCTCGAGATCCTGCTGCCCGCCGTAGGGGTCAATCACCCGCCCCGAGGCATCCATGGCGATGGCCCCAATGGTGAAATCGCGCCGGGCCAGGTCTTCCTCGATGCGCTGCCCCCAGGCCACCTTGGCCCTGCGCCCATAGGTCTCCACATCGCGGCGGAAGGTGGTGACCTCGTAGGGGTGGTGGTCAATCAGGATGGTCACCGTACCGTGCTCGAGGCCGGTGGGAATGGCCCCCAGGCCCTGGGCTTTAGCCAGGCGCATCACCTCCTCCGGGGGCGCCGAGGTAGCAAAGTCCAGGTCTTCGGGCCTCTGGCCCAGCAGAATGTCGCGCACCGCCCCGCCCACCAGGTAGAGATCGGGCAGGAAGGAAAGCCGTTGCAGAACTTGGCGGTAGTCCATCATGGCAGGCAGGCAACCAAAGTCTGAGGTTAGCACTCGCAGCGCCAA
Source organism: Meiothermus sp. (assembly GCA_026004095.1). Classification (GTDB taxonomy): domain Bacteria; phylum Deinococcota; class Deinococci; order Deinococcales; family Thermaceae; genus Meiothermus. Next base: position 23,987 of record BPIL01000018.1, on the reverse strand, counting down.
ATTCCTAGCACGCGTTGGTTTGAACGAAACCACCACGCCGGCTTATCGAATGCGCTCACAGATCAAAGTTGGGGTGGTGTTGGGCCGGTAGTCCTGGTCAGCTACGACCATCCCGCCAACAAATCGTCCACCGGCATGGCCGGGAAAGAACCCCGCAGCCCGCCCAGCACGAAGGTCTCTTCTTCCAGCAGGCCCGGCCAGTCCAGCAGCACCTGAGAAAAGTTCTCCTCGGGCCCGGCCTGCGAAGCATGGGCCAGCACCGCCGCCCGGATGGTCGGGGCCAGGGGGCGCACGTCCACCCGCACCGCCACCGAGCAGGGCGAAACCCCATAGCGCTCGGGGTCGAACCTGGTCTGGGTCACCCGCTCCTTGGTACGTACCGGAAAAAAGAGCCGCCTGGGCGGTTCGGGCATCACATTGCCGGCCCGCCAGAAGGCCCCCAGGGTGGCCCGGTGGAGGTGGATGTGGTCGGCATGGCCGTAGTAGCCCTGGGGGTCGAACCCGATGACCACCTGGGGCTTTAGCTGGGCCATGTACCCCAGCAGGACATCCTCGATCTGCTGCAGATCCTGGTGCATGAAGCCCCTGGGGTTGGCCTGGGCGACCTCGAGCGGATACCCCGAGTCCTGGTAGCCCAGAAAGATGGGGGGGCGCAGGCCCAGAATGGCGCAGGCGGCCTCGAGCTCCTTTTCGCGCAGCTTGCCCAGGGCCTCACCCTTGGGATATAGCGAAGCATCGAGGGCCGGATGCCGTATCCGGCCCTGCTCCCCGCGTGTGGCGCATATCAGGTAAACTTCGTGCCCCAAAGCCGCGTACTTGGCTAAGGTTCCGGCGCAGAAAAACGACTCGTCGTCGGGGTGGGCGAAGATGGCGAGTAGGCGCATACGGGCTTAGTCTAACCGGTTATCCGCACCTGCCTCGGCGCTTATTCGTAGCTCCAGCGGTAGAAACGCCCCCAATCCAGGTGATCGAGGCTTCCGCATGGTAACCAAGAACCCGCGTCAACCCCTACCTGTAACCGGCGACCTAGCTTTCCACATTGAATTTTTCAAGTGCAAATCTCACAGCTCAACTAAGCTTATTCTCATATCGTCTTCAAGTATGCTTCAAGAAATCTTAACCCGCCACCTTAACAACACCTTTCATCTTCCATCCTTTCGCCCAGGCCAGCTCGAGGCCATTCAAGCCGCACTGGCCGGGGAGCGGGTGCTACTAGTTCAACCTACGGGCTGGGGTAAAAGCCTGGTTTACCAGATGATTGCCGCCGTTAAGGGACTAACCGTGGTCTTCACCCCTTTGCGGGCACTTATGCGTGACCAGGTCAAAGAAGCAAATCAGTATGGCCTGCGGGCTCAGACTCTCAACTCCGACCAGGACGAGTCACTGCATTCGGCAATTTTAGAACAAGCTAAGCAAGGGCAGCTCGATCTGCTTTTTATCTCGCCCGAGCGCATAAAAAACTCTCTGTGGAAAGAATTTTTGCCCGAATTGCCCATCAAAGCTCTGGTTATAGACGAAGCCCATTGCATCTCTACCTGGGGGCACGACTTCCGCCCTGATTATCGGAGAATTGTCGAGCTTGTTCAGCATTTACCCCCTCAAACACCCGTTGTGGCTGTCACTGCCACTGCCACAAAAAGGGTTGAGCAAGACATCGAAAGTCAACTGGGTGGGAAAGCAAAGGTGATTCGGGGCAACCTGGTACGCTCCAATTTCTGGCTAAACGTTATTCCGGTCAGCAGCGAGGCAGAGAAGCTCGCGTGGGTTGACCACTGGGTCAACACGCTCGAGGGTACCGGCATCATCTACTGCGCCACAAAGGCCATGACTGAAACCGTAGCCAGCTATCTGAGCAACCTTGGGATAAAAACCACCTATTACCACAGCGATCTGAGCCCGGATGAACGTTTAGAACGCGAAAAGGGGTTGATGGAAAACGCCTTCAAGGTAATTGCGGCAACCAACTCCCTAGGCATGGGCCTGAACAAACCCGACATTCGCTTCGTCATCCACACCGAGTTCCCCGGCTCCATGCTGCACTACTATCAAGAGATTGGCCGCGCAGGGCGCGACCAGCAACCCGCTCATCTGATACTGCTTTATAACCCAGAGGATAGAAGCATACAGGAGAGCTTCATTAATGGAAGCAAGCCCAGCCCGGATAGCTACCACGAGGTTCTTTCACTGTTGCACAAATCCGCTTTGAAGGAAAGAGACATTATGTTACAGACCGGGCTCTCGCAAACAGCCGTGCGCAATATTATCGCCGACTTGCAGGAGCAGGATTTGGTGGGAAGAGACCCGCTAGGCTATTACCGGGCCATTGCCCACGGAACCCCGAGTTTTGATGCTCAAAACGAGCTTCGCCAGCACAAACTGGCCGACCTCGAAGCCATGATTGCGTATATAAACACCCAGACCTGCCGGATGGTGTACCTGTGCAATTACCTGGGCGACCCGGAAACCAAACCCTGCGGGCAGTGCGATAACTGCCGCCAGGATGCTCTACCTTCCCTAAGCACCGATTTAGTGCAGCGGGCGAGAGAACATGTAACACACCCCAAGCTTCACCTGAAAGCCGAATTTGGCAAAGCCCCAGTATTCGAAGATGGCCGGGCCCTGGACTACTACAAAGACACCCGGGTGGGAGAAGCCATTCATGCAAGCAAGTACAAAACGCATGCCCCATTTCCCGACTGGCTTGTACAAGACTCTTCCAAAGTGATCCGGAAGTACTGGTCTGACCAGGGGATTTCTGGTGTAGTTGCTGTTCCTTCTACCAAAAGCGGGGGCTTGGTGGAAGACTTTGCAAAGCGGCTGGCTCAAAGTTTGGGGATACCTTTTCTCGATGTGGTTTGCAAGGTAAGGGAAACGGAGCCGCAAAAAAACTTCACCAATCGAACCCAAAAGCGCGAAAACCTCAAAGATGCCTTCCTGGGCAGGCCATGCACCCAGGGAAACCTGCTGGTAGTGGATGATGTGATGGATTCAGGGGTAACCTTAGAGGAGGTGGGCAAGGCATTGAAGCGGGCAGGAGCTGGCCGGCTTTTTGCCTTCGCACTAGCCAAGACCCGCCACAGTGACGACGTATGAACCCGCTGTACTGGATGCTTCTGGCACACTCAGGCCTCAAGACTGCCGAGAAAATGCAGGTTTTGCGGGCAGCGGATGGAAACCTCGAGGATTTCGTTGAGGGTGGTCTGCCAGGGCTATCCGGTAACATCAGGGCCGTGATGGAAAAAATCCTGGAAGAAGCAGCGGCAACAGGGCTTCTTCTGGGGGAGCTTAAACGTCAGGGAATACGGGTTATACCGGGGGCGGCCCCCGAGTACCCCGTTCGGCTCAAACAAACCCTGCGCCAGAACACGCCATTGGTGCTGTACGTGGCGGGTGAAGTTAGTCTGCTGAAAAGCAAGCGCTCAATTGCCATCGTGGGCTCGAGGAACGCCATCCCGGAGGCCCTCGAGCTCGCCCGAAGGGCTGGGCGGTATTTCGGGAAGGAAGGCTACGCGGTGGTTACCGGCATGGCCCGTGGCGCAGACCTCGAGGCTTTCCACGGGGTCAGGGAAGTAGCTGGGAAGGCCATCGGAGTTTTGCCATACGGGATTTCAGCCAAGGAATCTTTCAGGCTTTTGCGGGAGTATCAAGAGGATGTTTTCGCGGGGCGGCTGGCCTTGCTTTCGGAACTGCACCCGGACGCACCCTGGAAAGCCCAGTATGCCATGATGCGAAACCGCATTGTAGTGGCTTTGTCGGATGTATTATTGGTAGCCCAAACAGGCCTCAAAGAAACTGTAGAACAGGGCAAAAAACGCATGAGCGGCACCTGGGATGCCGTGGCTCAGGCCAAGCGCCTGGGTCGGCCAGTATTTGTATTCGATCTTCCCATAGAGGGCAACCAAGCCCTCATTGCAAAAGGCATGGCCCAGGCTCTGGCTACTTCCCCAGATGATCAGGCCTTTATGCAGCTTGAGGACACTCTAGCCGCACAAGCCAACAGCAAAAGCTCACAGCAACCCCCTTTTCAACCTCCGCTTCTATTTCCAGAGTAATCACTTCCCGAGGTCAAGACCGCGCACCTCACCCAACAAAAGAAGAAGCGAAATGGCGGTATTTTGGTGGTCAAACACAGCCTGGCCTGGATGACCCGCAACCACAAGCGCCTTGCCGAGATTCTCTCGAGGGTTTGCCAGAACCTGGAGCGCAGAAAATCTGCAAAAGCACTTTTGCAGCTATCGGCCATCCGCGATTTGACACTCCCACGGCTAAAGCCCGTGGGATTCCTGGTTCGACGGGGACGGCCTGCCCTGTGCAGGTCTTATGTCCCCTCCCCAGGCGTTTTGCGTCTCCGGGTGCCCCACGGCGACGGGAATCTTATGGATTCCTTCAGCCCGGATGTTCCGGGCTGCGTTCAGGTCTCGGTCGTGCACCGCCCCGCACCCGCAAGTCCAGACCCTATCCGAGAGCGTGAGGCCGGTGTAGAGGGTTCCGCACTCACTACAGAGCTTGCTGCTGGGGAAGTAGCGGTCGATCACAGCTAAATGTTTGCGGTGCCAGACCGTCTTGTACTCCAGTTGCCTGCGGAACTCGCCTAGGGCTGCGTCCAGAACCGATTTGGACAGCAGTGAAGCCGCTCCCGCGGCCCGGCGATGCCGGTACTCATTGGTTCTCGCCATCCCCTTCAGGTTCAGGTTCTCGATGCAAAGCCCGTCGTACTTCTGGACGAGTCCGGTGGTCAGCTTATGCAGCCAGTCCTGGCGCTGGTTCCTTACCTTGGCGTGTATCCTGTTCAGATGCTTCCTGGCCTTTTCACGGTTCTTGCTCCCTTGTTGCTTGCGGGAAAGCGCCCGCTGCGCCCTGCGCAGCTTGCTCAGCCCCTTGCGGTAGAACTTGGGCGGGGCGATGTGCGTACCGTCTGAAAGCACCGCGAACTCCTTCAACCCGAGGTCGATCCCCACCACCCGCGCTGGGTCGGCGGGGGGCAAGGGCGCGTCGGGCATCTCGAACCCGGCGGTCAGGGTGACGTACCAGTGCCCTTGCGTATCCCGCTTGAAGGTAGCCCCCTTGACAGGGCAGTCAATCGGCTGGCTCTGGCGAATGGCAACCCATCCAACCTTGGGGATGTAGACTTTGGAGCCCTCAACCTTGACCCGTTGGGGGAAGCAAGGTTGATCCTTCTTCTTGGATTTGAAGCGCGGGTAGCCGGCCCGCCGCTCGAAGAACGCCTTGAACGCCCGGTCGAGGTCTTGGAGGGCCTGCTGCAAGAGTTGGCTGTCGGCTTCTCTGAGCCACGCCGTCGCGGGCTGCTTCTTCAGAGCAGTCAGTTCAGCGGCCTGTTGTTGGTAGGAGAGCCCCTTACCCGTCGCAGCGTAGACCTCCTTGCGCCGGGCCAGCCCCCAGTTCCACACCCAGCGCCGGGCCCCCGCCATGCGAAGCAAAGCCTCGTTTTGGGCTTGGGTGGGTTCCATGCGGAAGCGGTAGGCCCTGTGCAAGACCATTCGGTTCCCAGCGTAGTACATCTGCTGCTTAGTCCGCCAGGGGCGGACGTGGGGGAGTCCATGTATCCCATTCCTGAAAGGGATGGGTTTTATTGTTCCTCCACACCCCCTCGCTTTTATAAGCTATAGGCCATGGTTCGGGCCAAGCAGCTCTCCGACGGGGCCCCTTGCGGCCTGCTAGAAACCCAGGTCTGGGTGGATGTCGAAACCCCCACGCCCGAGGAACTGGCACTTATTCAAAACCACTACCCCCTCAACCCCCTGGCCCTGGCCGACGCCCAGGAGATCGGGCATTGGAGCCGCTTCGAGGAGTACCCCAAGCACCTTTTTCTGATCTTTCGCACCCTCGAGTCCCCCCACAACGCCCACAGCCGCACCGAGCGGGTCTCATACTTCTATTTCCCCGAGACCCAGGTGCTGCTCACCTTCCGCAACGAGCCGGTAAGCTACCTCGAGCAAATCTGGAACAGCTTCCGTGGGGGTTCGTGCCCGCGCTTGTGGCAGCGCCTGCTCGACCAGGGCGTGCAAACCTTTTTCGAGTACACCGATGCCATCACCGACCGGGTCGAAGACCTGGAAGAGCTGGCCTTAAACGGCGACCATACCCCCGAGACCCCCCGCCGGGTGTTTTCCGCCCGCCGCGAGGTGCTGCGCACCCGCCGCCTGGTTTCGCAGGCCCGCGAGGCGCTGCGGCATCTCGAGCGCCTGCCGCTCTGGGGCCTCGAGGCCTACCTGTTCCGCGACCTCACCGACCGCATGGGCCGCGTATACGAGGGGCTGGACGCTGCTCGAGACGAGCTATCCAACGTGCTGGAGGTGTACCTCTCGGCCCAGAACAACCGGCTCAACCGGGTGGTGCAGGCCCTGACGGTCATCTCGGTGCTGTTCCTGCCCATGACCCTGTGGGCCGGCATCTACGGTACCAACTTCGAGGCCTTTACCGAGTACCAGTGGCCCGCGGGAAGAATCTACTTCTGGAGCGGACTGCTGTTGATCGGTGGCGGTCTGGCCCTCTGGATGAAGCGCCGGGGCTGGTGGTAAGGCAGCCCACATCCAAGCCAAGGGGCCCCTGCGTACAGCAGGGTAGCAGGCCGGTGTTACACATTTTTCCAAATGTAACCTCACTCACCTCAAATAAATCAACATGATTGTTTACAAAATAACCCCGGCCTGCTATACTCGGTTTTGAGGAGTGATGAAGCCATGCAAACCAGCATCCTTGATACCCTAACCTTCGATCCTGGCGAGATCATTCTCTATCCGGGCGAGCCCAGCCCCAAGGATCAGCTCTACCGGGTACGGGAAGGTCTGGTGCGGCTCCAGAGCGTGGACGATGAGGGCAACGCCCTGACATTACGTTTCGTGCGTCCCGGTGAGTATTTTGGCGAAGAGGTCATCTCCGGCGCCGAGCGCACCTACTTCGCCGAGGCTGTGACCGAAACCAAAATCGATGCCCTGGCACCCGGGCAGCTTTCTGCGCAGGAGATGCACGAGCTGGTGCAGGGCCTGGTGCGGGCCCTGGGCCAGACCTACCAGACCATTCAGCGCATCTCCGGCCAGCGCCTTAAGAACCGCATCGCGGCCACCCTGCTCGAGCTATCCCGCACGCCGGTGGCCTTTATGGAGAAGAACGGCCGGATTGGGGTGCGGGCCACCCACGACGAGATCGCCTCGGCGGTGGGTTCGGTGCGCGAGACCGTAACCAAAGTGATCGGTGAGCTGACCCGTGAGGGCTACATCCGCTCCGGCTACGGCAAGCTGGTACTGGAAAACCCCAGCGGCCTCGAGCGGCTATCCAAAGAGGCGGCCTAGCCCTCCCGCCCCACGTTGTAACCCAGGCCACCCGCTCCCAGGGACGGGTGGCCGCGCCGATTTCTACAGCATCTCGATAGAGGATTGGGGTGTTGGGTTATACTCGAAATGGGGTTGGATAAGGCGCTTCAACCTCAATCCACCACAGCACAGCCCTTCGGCAAACTACCGGCCACTCACACCTCTCGGAGCGCATCAGGGTGAAGCCCATGGATTCAGAGCGTCAAGCCCAGCTAGAAGCCGAGGCGTTGTCACGCCGTGTATTGGTTCACGATATTCTGCGTCGCCTGCGCGGCCAGCCCAACGATCTGCTGCCCTACAGCGCGGTTTCCAGCCTGCGCCCCCGGGGTGAGTCGTACAAAGGATTGCAAACCATAGAGGTGGATAAAATCATCGGCTCGGTTGATCGCTATGGCGACTTCGACGCCGAGTTCATGCCCAAAGAACCCTTTACCCTGGATCGCTGGACCAAGCTCCGGCAGGCCCAGCTCGAGGGTGTGGAGTTTCCCCCTATCCACGTTTATAAGGTTGGCGATGCCTACTTTGTGAAAGACGGCAACCACCGCACCGCTTTAGCCAAAGCCCAGGGCCAGCACTACATAGACGCTTACGTGATCGAGCTCGAGGTGCCGGTAGATCTCGACCCCGACGACACCCTCAAAGATGTGATTCTGAAGGGCGAGTACGCCGCGTTTCTAGAGCAGACCCGGCTGCCCGAGCTGCGCCCCAACCACGAACCCATCCTGTTCAGCCGGCCCGGCCGCTACGACGTGCTGCTCGATCACATCCGCACCCATCAGTACTTCATGGGCCTCGACCAGAAGCGCTCGATTGGCTGGGAAGAGGCGGTCGCCGACTGGTACGACAACCTCTACCTGCCCACCATTCTGGAGATTCGCGAGAACGGCGTGCTGAAAAACTTCCCGGGCCGCACCGAGGCCGATCTGTACCTATGGATCTCCGACCACCGCTACTTCCTGTCCCAGGCCATCGGGCACGATGTGGGCCCCGAAGAGGCGGCCCTTTCGGTGCAACGCAGCGTCCAGAAAGGCCCCATCAGCCGATTTCTGGACTGGCTGGGCCGGTTTTTTGTCCGGCAGAGCCCCCAGCCTGGCTAAAGAGCACCTTGCGTCCGGCGGGGGTCTGGAGGAGGGCCCAGAGCCCCGGATGGAAAGCCGCTTCTAACGAATACTCGAGGCCCAGTTGTTGCAGCACCAGGGCCACGGCCTCGGGCTGGGGGTGCTGTAGCTTCCAGGCCAGCAGGCGGCAGCCGGTGTCCGGCAGGGTATCGGTAGGGTGCCGGGCGCCCCACTCAATCAGGTAGGGCACCACCCCGCCCCAGTGCAGGCGCCCGTCCTCGGGGAGGGTGATGTGCCACTCGAGGTCGCCCCGGCTGGCTTTGGTTACCGGGCCCAGCCCCAGCGCAGCGTAGCGCTCGAGGCCCTCGGCGCGGGCCACCCAGGTCAGGAGGCGCGGCGGCCCGGTGAAGCGATCCAGCTCGAACCAGCGCGGGCGGCCCGGCGCGGGCGCCTGGGGATCAATGGCGATGATCTCCAGATACACGCCGCCCCCCAGGTTCAGCAAGCGGTTGTGGGTGCCCATCAAGGGGTGCCGGCCCCCCGCCGATGGGAGCAGCACCTCCAGGGTGTCCTGAACGTACTCCACCCCCTCCTGCAGGGTCTGGGCGGCCAGCACCAGGTGATCCAGCCGGGTCATCCGATCTTGTTGCCCTTTTCGTCGTAGCGGTAAAAACCCCGCCCGCTCTTGCGGCCCAAAAGCCCGGCCTGCACCATCTTGCGCAGCAGGGGCGAGGGCCGGTATTTGTCATCGCCCAGCCCCCGGTGCAACACCTCCATGATGGAGAGGCAGGTGTCCAGGCCGATGAAGTCGGCCAGGGTGAGGGGGCCCATGGGATGGTTCATGCCCAGCTTCATCACCTGGTCGATGGCCTCGGGCGTGGCCACCCCCTCCATCACGCACTGGATGGCCTCGTTGAGCATGGGCAGCAGGATGCGGTTGGAGACGAAACCGGGGTAGTCGTTGACCTCCACCGGGGTCTTGCCCATGCGGCGGGCCACCTCCAGCACGGCCTGGGTGGTGGCCTCGTCGGTGAGGTAGCCCCGGATTACCTCCACCAGCTCCATCAGGGGCACCGGGTTCATAAAGTGCATCCCGATAAAGCGCTCCGGCCGGCGGGTGGCCGAGGCCAGGCGGGTGATGGGAATCGAGGAGGTGTTGGAGGCCAGGATGGCTGCGGGCTGGAGGAGGGCGTCGAGCTCGCGGAAAAGCTCGAGCTTGGTGGGCTCGTGCTCCACGATGGCCTCGATCACCAGGTCGCAGTCGTTGAGGTCGGATAGGTGGGTGGTGGTGGTGATGCGGGCCAGGGCCGCGTCGTGGGCCTGCTGGTCGAGCTTACCTTTTTCCAGCAGCTTGCCGATGGAACGCTTAATGCTGCTAAGGCCGCGCTCGAGGAAGGCCTGCTCGAGGTCGCGCAACACCACCGTGTACCCCGCCTGGGCCGCCACCTGGGCAATGCCCGCTCCCATCTGCCCCGCTCCGATCACACCAATCTTGCGAATTTCCATAGCTGTATCCTACCCAATCCGAAGCGCCTCAGCGCGTGCGGGTCACCTTGGACAGGTTGCGCGGGGCATCGGGGTTGAAGCCCCGGGCCACCGAGAGTTCGGCGGCAAAGGGGTAGAAAGGCCTGGGCCAGCAGAATGGAGTCCAGCACCGGGTGGAGCCTGCCGGGGAGCGGCAAGGGGGTGTGGGCCAGCTCCAGCGCCTCGCTTTCGGAGGAGGCCACCAGCAGGTGTCCGCCTTTACCGCGCAGGTTTTCCAGCAGGCTCAGCATGCCGGGCAGGGGTTTGTCTTTGGGAGCCAGCACCAGCAGGGGGAAGTCGGGTTCCACCAGCGCCACCGGGCCGTGCAAAAGCTCGGCGCCCGACATGGCCTCGGCGTGAAAGGCGCTGGTCTCCTTGAGCTTGAGGGCCAGCTCGTTGGCCACCGCAAAAGCGTAGCCCCGCCCCACCACCAGGCCGTTTTCTGCTTCCACCAGCGGCTCCAGCCCGGCCTGCCAGTTGGCCTCAGCGGCTTTGTACATGGCTTCCGGCAGCCTCGCCAGGGCTTCTTTGAGGGGTTTGTCTTCGGCCCAGGCGGCGACCAACTGGGCCAGCGAGGCCAGGGCGGCCAGGTAGCTTTTGGTGGCCGCCACCGCTTCCTCGAGGCCCGCCCACAGCGGCAGCACCACCTCGGCGGTCTGGGCCAGGGGGGAGTGCTCCTGGTTGACCAGGGCCAGGGTCAGGGCCCCATCGCGCCGGGCCTGGCGGGTGACCTCGATCAGATCCGGGCTCTGGCCCGACTGCGAGATGGCGATCACCAACGCCCGGCTCAGGGCCAGGCGCTGCCCGTAAACCGTGTGCACCGAGGGGATGGCCGAGGAGCAGACCAGGCCCAGCAGGCTTTCGATTAGATACTTGCCGTACAGGGCTGCATGGTCGGAGCTACCTCGAGCCACCGTCAGCGCAAAGGGCGGGGTGTGGCGGCGCAGGAAGGTGCCGAGCAGCTCCATCTCGCTCTTGTTTTCTCGCAGGGCCTGCTCCACCACCGCAGGGGCTTGATGGGCCTCTTTGAACATCTTGGTTTCGACCGCTCTCATCCAGAGACCTCCACTTTCTGGCCTCGCACATACACCTCCACAAGCCGCAGCCTGCTCGTCGAGCACCACCAGGTCGGCGGGCCTGGCCTATCTCCAGCCCATGCGGGATTCCCAGGTACTGGGCGGCAAAGCTCGAGGTCATCTGCATCACCTCAGGCACGGTATAGCCCCAGCAGCGCAGATTATACGCAGCCCTGTCCATGGTAAGGGCGCTCCCAGCCAGGGTGCCATCGGCCAGGAAAACCCCTTGGCTTTTCTTGTAGACGCGGTGCCGCCCCAACCGGTACTCCCCCTCGGGCCGTCCCTGCAGCAGCCACCGCATCGGTTACAGCATAGGTCTGGGGGATGGCTCGGGCCAGCGCACGGATGGCCGCCGGGTGCACGTGCAGTCCGTCCGGGATAACCTCGGCCCAGCGGGCGCGCTCGAGGCCCAGCCCCACCACCCCCGGCTCGCGGTGGTGCAGGGGGGTCATGGCGTTGTAGAAATGGGTAAAACCCTGGGCCCCGGCCTCAAAACCCGCCAGCGCCTGGGCATAGGTGGCCGCTGTGTGGCCTTGCTGCACCCGCACCCCCTGCTCACTCAGGAAGCGGATTAGCTCGAGCGCCCCCGGCCGTTCGGGGGCCAGCGTCACCACTCGAATTGGGGCCAGGGAAAGCAGGTAGCGCATGGTCGCGATGCTGGGCTCGAGGGCGTAGGGCGGCTGGGCCCCCAGCCTTTCCGGGCTGATAAACGGCCCCTCCAGATGCACCCCCAGCACCCGCGCCTCCCCAGGGCCGGGGTTCTGCACCACCGCAGCGATGCCCCGCAAAGCGGCCTCGAGCTCCTCCAGCGGCGCCGTGACGGTGGTGGCGAGCAGGGCGGTGGTGCCATGCCGGGCGTGGAAGCGGGCCATCCGCCGCACGGCCTGCTCCCCATCCATGCAGTCGGCCCCATCGCCCCCATGCACGTGCAGGTCTATAAAACCCGGCAGAATGTAAAGCCCCGGACTGCCCGATCGGCCTCCAGCGGCTCCAGGGCCTCGATGCGCTCCGAAAAGGCCAGACGACCCGGATAAGAAAGCTGGGGGTTATCAGTGTTCCGACAAGTTGCGCTCATCTATCGTCCCAATCTCAGCGATGGCCTGTGGTTTTCCCCAGGCTTGCCGTGGGCCATTTCCAGGCTGTCCGGAAGCCCGTCCGCCCGGTATCATATCCCCCGGGCAGGGCTCTCCGAGGCCCACAAGAACCACCCGCAAGCAACTTTGGCAATGGCGGCTGGACTGCCGGGTGTGTTCATCTGGTCGAGCCTCCACCGCATAGCATCGCAACCCCGCCGCTGGGGCCGGCTCGATGGGTTGCGAGGGGTGTCGACAGGCAGCAACAGCGCTTCATAGGTCGGGTGAAATCTGCGCTTCAATCTATGCAAACCGCACAGACATCCTACAGGAATACTAAACCCCGGCGCGTATGCCCACACATCCCGGCCCTTCTATCACGCAACTGTTTCCGGCCCGGAACCAGCAGACCACGCTTTACAGCCTCCGCGGCCTCAGGGTCATACAATGCAGAGGTAACCATGGAAAACCTATACCTAGCCACCAGCCTGATGATGATCGACATCCCCGGCCCCACCCTGGACGCGGCCACCCGCGCCCACCTCGAGCGCTACCGCTTTGGGGGGGTGTGCCTGTTTCGCAAAAACATCCAGAACCCCGAGCAGGTTCGCCAACTGGTGGCCGAGATTCGCGCGGTGCTGGGGCCCCAGGCCTGGATTGCCATTGACCAGGAGGGCGGGGCGGTGCAGCGGGTACTGGAGTTTGCCCTGGCCCCCTCCCCGATGGCCCTGGGCGCGGTGGGGGAGGTCAAGACGGCCGAAGCGGTGGGGGCGGCGGTGGGCCGTGCCCTCATCTCGCTGGGCATCAACTGGAACTTTGCCCCCTCCGTGGACGTGAACACCAACCCCCAAAACCCGGTGATCGGCGACCGCAGCTTTGGCTCCGACCCCAAAAAAGTAGCCCGGCTGTCCCTGGCCTGGGCCCGGGGCCTCGAGCAGGCCGGGGTAATGGCTGCCATCAAGCATTTCCCCGGACACGGCGACACCTTCCTGGACTCGCACCTCGAGCTGCCAGTGGTGAATAAAACGCTGGAAGAGCTCGAGCGCACCGAACTCTACCCCTTTCGCAAAGCTGTGGAAGCCCAGATCAGCTCGATTATGAGCGCCCATATCCGCTTCCCCGCCCTGGACAAACAGCACCCGGCCACCCTCTCTAAAAAAATCCTCACCGGGTTCTTGCGTAAAAAACTGGGCTTTCAGGGCATCATCGTCACCGATGCGCTGGACATGAAAGCCATCAGCAAAAACTACCCCATCGGCGAGGCTGCCGTAAAAAGCTTGCAGGCCGGGGCCGATATGATTCTGTCGCTGGGCCAGCCCGAGGTGCATATCGCCCAGGCCACCGCCATCCAGCAAGCCCTGGAAAACGGCTCACTTTCCGAGGAACAGGCCCGGCAAAGCCAACTGCGTCTGCTGGAGGCCGCCCATGCGCTTCCCCGGCCAGGCCCAGCCCTACCCCCCAGCCCAGCAGAAGCGCGACCAGGCCCTCATGGAACAGGTGGCCCTGCGGAGCATTACCGCCTACCGCCGGCCGCTGCGCCCCCGGCGCTCGGATCGAATTTTGCTGGTCTCGGCGGGCAGCACCTTCGAGGCCGGCCCCTACGGCGAGACCCTCGCGGTCAAGGACTTTGCCGATCTGCTCAAGACCCGCTTCGCCGGGGTCAGTCAGTTTGTCTACGACCCCCAACAGGCCGATGCCTTCAAGAGCGGGCTGGAACAGGCCGCCGCCACGGCCGACTACCTGCTGGTGGTCTCGGTCGGTCGCGGCCGCCTGAGCGAAGCGGAAACCCGGCTCCTCAAGCAGGCCTTCACCCTGGGCAAACGGGCCGCGCACATCGCTTTGTGGAACCCCTACCACATCCTGAGCCTGCGCAAACCGGCCTTCGTGACCTATGGCTTCCGCGCCCCCACCCTGCGGGCCCTGGTCAAGGTGCTGGGCGGCGCGCGGGCCCGGGGTTCCTTGCCGTTCAAGCTGCGCCAAAATCGGGTTAATCTATAGCTATGAAAGCCATTCGCGTACACCAGCCCGGCGGCCTCGAGGCCCTGCAACTGGAGGAAATCCCGTTCCCACCCCCGGCGAGGGCCAGGCCCTGGTGCGGCTTCAGGCCATTGGGGTCAACTTTATTGATACCTACAAGCGCTCCGGCCTGTACAGCGTCCCCACCCCCTTCACGGTGGGCGAGGAGGGGGCCGGTGTGGTCGAGGCGGTGGGGCCGGGGGTGGCCGGCGTGAAGCCCGGCGACCGGGTGGTCTACTCCAACGTGCAGGGCAGCTACGCCGAGTACGCCGTGGTGCCCGCCGACAAACTGGTGCAGATACCCGATGGGCTCGAGGACCCAAAATTGCCGTGGCCGGCATGCTGCAGGGCATGACCGCCCACTACCTGGTGTACAGCACCTACCCCCTCAAGGCCGGTGAGACCTGCCTCGTGCACGCCGGGGCTGGCGGGGTGGGGCTTCTCTTAATCCAGATGGCCAAGCGAATTGGGGCCACCGTTATCGCCACCGCCTCCTCGGAGGAAAAGCGGGCCCTGGCCAAGGAAGCCGGGGCCGATTACGCCCTGCCCTACGAAGGCTTCGACCAGAAAGCCCGCGAAATTACCGGCGGCAAAGGGGTGGATGTGGTCTACGACGGGGTGGGGCAGTCCACCTGGGAAGGCAGCCTGAACAGCCTGCGCATCCGGGGCATGCTGGTGCTGTACGGGCAGAGCAGCGGGCCGGTGCCCCCCTTCAACCCACAAGTCCTCAACCAGAAGGGCGGCCTCTACCTGACCCGGCCCTCCCTGTGGCACTACACCCAGACCCGAGAGGAGCTGGAGTGGCGGGCCGGCGATGTAATGCGCTGGGCCCTGGAAGGCCAGCTCAAAATCCGAATCGGGGCCGAGTTCCCCCTGGCCCAGGCCGCCCAGGCCCACCGGGCGCTGCAAAGCCGCGAGACCACCGGCAAGGTGCTGCTGATCCCCTAGCCCCCCGGCACCCCCCGCAGCGAGGGCAGCCAACTGCTCAGGCTGGGGAAGGCAATTACGAGTCACCAGCACAATGAGCTGGACAATAATGAAGGGAATCACCCCTTTGTAGATCTCGGTGGTCTTGACCTCCGGCGGGGCCACCCCGCGCAGGTAGAAGAGGGCAAAGCCAAAGGGCGGGGTGAGGAAGCTGGTCTGCAGGTTCATGGCCAGCACAATGCCAAACCACAATAGCTTTTGCTGCACGAAAGCCTCGGTGGAAAGGTCGTAGTTACCGGCCATCTGCAAGGCCTCGGCCTGGGCCGTCCAGATGGCGGTGGCCGCCGGCAGCACCAGGGGCACCACAATGAAGCAAATTTCAAAGAAATCGATAAAAAAGCCCAGCACAAAGACCAGCACCATCACAAACACGATGAACCCTATTTCTCCACCGGGCAGCGCCACCAGGATGTCTTTCACCAGCTTGTCGCCCTCGAGGCCCCTAAAAATCAGGCTGAAGGCGGTCGCCCCAATCAGGATGAAGATCACCATGCTGGTGAAGCGCGCCGTCTCGACCACGGCATCACGAAACACCTTCCAGCTCAAGCGACGGTAGGCAGCCGCCATCAACAGCGCAGCAATAGAGCCCACCGCCCCGGCCTCGGTGGGGGTGGCGATGCCAAAGAAAATGCTGCCCAGCACAAACAAAATCAACAGCACCGGCGGCACCAGGGCCACCAAAGCCCGCCGGGTTAGCTCCCAGCCCTGGTAGGGGCGGGCCTCCGGTGGCAGGGCGGGGGCCAGCTTGGGCCGGAACAGGGCCACCAAAGCCACCAACAGAATCAGCCCACCCGAGAGGATCAACCCCGGTATCAGCGCTCCCAAGAACAGATCACCCACGCTAATCCCTAGTTGGTCGCCCAGCACCACCAGCACGATGCTGGGCGGAATGATCTGGCCCAGGGTGCCCGAGGCCGCAATCACCCCCGTGGCCAGGGGCCTGCTGTAGCCGTACTTGAGCATCACCGGCAACGAGATAAGGCCCATCGCCACCACGGTAGCCGCCACCACACCGGTTGTGGCCGCCAGCAGCGTACCCACCAGCACCACCGCAATAGCCACCCCACCCCGGATAGGCCCAAAAAGCTGCCCCACCGTGTCTAAAAGCTGCTCGGCCAGCTTGGATTTTTCCAGAATGAGCCCCAGGAAAATAAAGTATGGAATGGCCAGCAGGGTGTAGTTCGACATAATGCCAAAGATGCGCTGGGGCAGGCTCCCCACGAAGCGAAGGTCGAACTCACCAATGGCAATACCCACTGCCCCAAAGATGAGGGATACCCCACCGAGGGCAAAGGCCACCGGGTAGCCGGTAAAGATCAGCACCAGGGCTGCAATAAACATCGCCCCGCCCAGAAGCTCGACCCCTCCGCCAGAAAGTACCATCTAGGCCACCTCCCCTTCAGCCTCATGAGGTGGCCTGGACAGGGCCCCGCGCAGATACGCCAGGTTCTTGATGAACTCGGAAAAGCCCTGTAGAGCCAGCAGTATAAAGGCTGGAAGCAGCATTAGCTTCAGGGGCCAGCGGGGTAGCCCGCCCGCGTCTGAGGAGACTTCCCGCACCTGTACCGAGAAGGCTACCAGCGGCAGGGACACATAGAAGAGGATCAAGGCAAAAGGCACCACGAACAAAATAGACCCGAGCATATTGACCCAGGCCCGGCCCCGGTCGTCCAGGCGCGCATAGATCACATCCACCCGGATATGGCCGTTGTGCTTGAGCACGTACCCCACCATCAACAAAAAAATCAGGGAGAAAAGGTACCACTGCAGCTCGAAGTAGGTATTGGAGGCCAGCCGGGTTCCTATGCTTTTATCGAGGCTGCGGCCGATGGCGTTGTATGCACCAATGGCAATCATAGGTACCACCAGCCACAACACCACCCGCCCCACCCATTCGTTGAGGCCATCAATTAACCTAGAAACGAGGAGTAGCCCCTTCAAACCCGACCTCCCCTAGGTAAAAGTGCCTTTCGTGCATCTTACCAACTCCTTTTTGATCCTGCCCATCGTAACGAGCAGAATGGCTTCCGTCAACAAACGCATAAAAGCAACGACCTCTGGATGCCCCGCGCTTGGGCGGGTTGCGTAAAAATACCCCCTACAGCAGCGCTGTAGGGGTTCGAAGAAGCCTAGGTTAGCGCAAAGTGCGGACGAAGTCCTCGTAGCGGAACTCGTTAAACCCAAACCAGCGGCGGGATTCATCGCGGAACTTCTTCCAGTTCTCGTAGATGCCGCGGTAGGTAGCGTCCCTAGCAGCGATCTCCTCGTAAAGAGCGGTGGCTTCTCTGTTGGCCGCCTGGAGCACGCTGGTAGGGAAGGGCCTGAGCTGAGCCCCCGCCCGCTGCAAGCGCGCCAGCGCCGGGGCGTTTTTGGTATCGTACTCGGCCAGGGTTCGCTCGTTGGCCTCGGCGCAGGCCGCCTTGACGATTTCCTGGTATTCCTTGGGCAGGCTTCTCCAGCGGTCGAGGTTGACCAAGACAGATAGCGTGGAACCGGGCTCCCACCAGCCGGGGTAGTAATAGAAGCGGGCGGCCCTGTGCAGGCCCAGTCTTTCATCGTCGTAGGGGCCCACCCACTCGGCTCCGTCGATGGCTCCGCGGTCGAGGGCCAGGAAGATCTCGCCCCCTGCCAGGGTCTGCACCGTAACCCCCAGACGGGCCATCACCTGGCCACCCAGCCCAGGGATGCGGAAACGCAGGCCTTTGAGGTCTTCTAGGCCCCGGATCTCCTTGCGGAACCAACCCCCCATCTGCACCCCGGTATTGCCCGCCGGGAAGGTAATGGCATTGAAGTCGGCAGCCACCCGCTGCATGGCCTGCAGCCCACCCCCAAAGTAGAGCCAGGCGTTCTGCTGGCGAGGGTTCAGACCAAACGGCACCCCGGCGTCGAAGGCCAGTGATGGGCTTTTGCCTATGTAGTAGTAGTTGGCGGTGTGGCCCATCTCGACGTTGCCGGCCTGCACCACGTCCAGCACCTGCAGCCCGGGGGCAATCTCACCGGCCGGGTAAGGGGTAATCTCAAAACGCCCATCGGTCATTTCGGCTACCCGCTTGGCTACAATCTCGGCGGAGCCAAACAGGGTATCCAGCGAGCGGGGCCAGCTGGTGGCCATGCGCCAGCGCAAGCGCGGCATGGTCTGGGCATAGACCGGGCCAAACACGGTGCTGGCAGCTATAGCACCGACCCCTGCCTTCTTCAAGAAGTCACGTCGCTTCATTAAAGCTCCCTCCTTAGCGAAAAGGTATGTTTTCTTGCACGTCTGGTGCGAGGTGATTATATGCTAGCCAGTATGGGGCATCAATAGCGGTTTCAAAAACCGCTGCTTATGAAAGAGTCCAGCATTCTTTTGCACACAACCCGAGCTGCAGTAAAAGCGGTTCCCTCAATAGCACATATAGCAGTTATGCGAAAATAGCAGCAATCCCTACAAAAATCCAACGTTTTTTCCACCTGCCATGGCTGGCACGCCAGCTGGCCCCTAGGATCTCAAACAAGTACAAGTAGATACTAGCGAATGTAGAAATACGTTTCGGCTACATCGCGCACCCTCGAGCCCGAACGCTGAATGTAAATAGAGGTCTGCTGATCCCAAAGCGCCAGGCTGTAGGTACCCCGGAACACAAAGCCGGATGGATGGGGGGTATCGGTATAGATGGCCCGCACCCGCTGCAAACCAAGGGGCGGACGCACCTCGTAGCGGAAGCCGGGCGGCCCCGAAAGCCTATGGGTGCCCGGGTTTAGAAAAACCCGATCGAACTCGTAGGCCAGCCCATCGGAATCTATGCCAACCAGAACCACGTAGCCCGGCCGGGTCAGGCTGATGATAAAGCTCACGCTATCCCCAACCCGGTAGCCAGCCGCCACCCCCCGATCCGGCTCAAAGCGGGTGATGACAGGGCTTAGTTCGAAACCAAAGCGCAGCCCCACCGTAATGCTCGAGCGCGTGGGGAAGCACGCGGAGATCAGATGCCACCAAAAGAACCAGCCCCAGCCTTGCACGCATAATTCCTACGAGACCTATTGTACCCCACCGCCGCCGGCAGTGGCCTTGCTTAAACAAAAGCTAAAAAAGCCCGGCTTGGGCCACCGGAGCAAAAGTGCGGCGGTGCGCCCCGCAGGGGCCCAGGGCCCTTAGAGCCCGCAGGTGCGAGGTGGTACCGTAGCCCTTGTGCTGGGCAAAGCCATAGCCCGGATAGCGCTGCTCGAGCACCTCCATATACCGATCCCGCGCCACTTTAGCCAGGATGCTGGCCGCCGCGACCGTGGGGCTATGCTGATCGGCCTTGGGTGGTGCGCGCAGCAGGCGCGGTGCGTCGGGGCGGGATGGGTGGGTGCGCAGGTACTGTTGCCACTCCTGTTCCAAACGCAGGTAATCGGTAAGCAAGGCCTCCGGAGATACTGTAAGCCGCTCCAGGGCTCGAGCAGCCGCCAGGTGGGTTGCCCGCAGAATGCCGAGCCGGTCTATCTCAGTCACCTCGGCCCATCCCACCCCCCAGGCCAGGGCCACCGCGCGGATTTGCCCAGCCAGGTGCTCGCGCGCCCTGGGGGTGAGGGTTTTGGAGTCGCGAAAGGGGTACAGGGCTGGCTCCGCCAGGGGCGGCAGAATTACCGCCGCCGCCACCACCGGCCCGGCCAGCGCCCCCCGCCCGGCCTCATCCACGCCGGCCACCCGCAAGCCCAGTTTCCACCAGTCGGACTCGAGCGCTGACATACCGGGCCCAAGCCTACCAGAATCGATATGTAAGAATACACGGTGTGTCAGGTGAAGCACAAAACCTTGAGCATTGATGTTAGATTGTTCTCATCTATTGGTACTGGCTATGCCGCCCCGCCCAGCCCCTGACCCCTACGCAACCCTCGAGGTGGCCGATCCCCTCGAGACCCTGCGGATTCGCCTCACCCTGTGGTTACTTCCCCTCGGGGCCGGGGCTGCCCTAACCGCCTGGGGGCTGTCGGTCACCTCCAACAAATTATCGCTGCCCGATCAGTATCTGCTGCTGCCGATGGCCGTGGGGTTTATCGCCCTGGAATTTCACCTCTGGCGCAATCCGCAGAACATTCGATGGGTCTGGCAGATTGCCCTGGCCTTAATAGCCATTTACGAGATTGTCAGTCTATTTTATGAAGCCGCCTACAAACTACACCAGCGCGACGGCATTACCCCCGCAGCTTTGTGGTTTCCCATGGTCTACCTGATGGCCTTCAATCTGCTCAACCGCAGACAGGCCTTGCGTTTTTCGTTGGTGTATCTGGCGCTGGGTCTGCTGGCAGGCGCCATCGGCATGCTCATGAGCCCTTCCATAAATGCCACCTCCATCAATACCGCCCTGCAATTCACCTTTTCCAACATCGCCTACCTGGCCTTGCTATACATGTTTGCTTACCTGCGGCGGCACTACGCCCAGATGCACCAGATGGCCCATACCGATGCCCTCACCAACCTGACCAACCGCCGGGCCATGCAGCAAAAACTGGAAAGCGAGCTGGATCGGGCCCGCCGCTACAACCGCCCCTTTGCACTTCTGCTGGCCGACCTCGACCATTTCAAACAAATCAACGACACCTACGGCCACCCGGTGGGCGATCAGGTATTGCGGGAGGTGGCTGGAAGGCTGGCGCAGCACCTGCGCGAGAGCGATAGCCTGGCCCGGTGGGGCGGTGAGGAATTTCTGATCCTGGCCCCTGAGACCGACCTTCAACAGGCCTACTTGCTGGCGCAACGGCTGCTGGGAGCCATCCGCGAAAGCCCCATATCGGGCGTGCAGGTCACGCTCAGCCTTGGGGTGGCCTGCTACCGGCAAGGCGACAGCATCGCCGCCCTGCTAAGCCGCGCCGACGAGGCCATGTACCGGGCCAAGGCCGGTGGCCGCAATCGGATCGTGCTGGAAGAGGAACTCGAAGACATCGTTATTCCTTCCCACTCCACCACACCGGAGTTGTGAGCGCGGCCTGTTTGCCAAACAGCCGGCCTGATTGGAGATAAGCTATAGCCATGCAATTGGACGAGCTATCGCCCCGCACCCTGCGCGATCCCTACGGCTACAGCGGCAAGTGGCACTTTTACCCTGAGGACGTACTGCCCATGTGGGTGGCCGACATGGACTTCCCCATCAGCCCGGCCATCGCCCAGGCCATTGTGGAACGGCTGCAGGAGCGGGTGGGCTACCCCCAGATGAAAGGGGATAAGCTGCTGCTGGAGCGCATTATTCAGCAGCAAAGCCGGCACGGCCTGGAAGGTCTTACCCCCGAGCATCTACTGCTTACCACCTCGGTGGTACCGGCCATCTACGCCAGTGTGCTGGCCCTGAGCAGCCCCGGCGATGAGGTGATTACCCAGGTGCCGGTTTATCCCCCCTTTCTCAACGTGCTCAGCGAACACCACCGCGTAGCCCGGTACAACCCGCTGCAACCCACCCCCAGCGGCTGGGAGATAGACTTTGAGCAGCTCGAGCGCCTGGTGACCCCCCGCACCCGGTTGTTGCTGCTGTGCAACCCCCAGAACCCCACCGGGCGGGTCTTCCGGCGTGACGAGCTGGAACAACTGGCCGAGTTTGCCCTGCGCCATCGCCTATGGGTGATGTCCGACGAACTCTGGGCCGACCTGATTTACGAAGGCCAGCACATCCCCATTGCCTCCTTAAGCCCCGAGATTGCCCAGCGCACCGTAACCCTCACCGGGCCCTGCAAGTCGTACAACACCGCCGGGCTGGGCGGCGGGGTAGCCATTAGCCACAACAAGCAGATCCTAAACGCCATGGCCCAGGTCAGCAAGGGTCTTGGGGGCCACCCCAACGTGCTCGCCATGGCGGCCTGGCGGGCTGCGATCGAGCACGCCCAGGACTGGCTACAGCAGGTGCGGGCCTACCTGAAGGGAAACCGCGACCTCATCACCGGGTTTTTGCAGCAGCACCTACCCCAGGTGGGCTACCGGCCCCCGCAAGGCACCTACCTGGCCTGGCTGGACTTCTCACAAACCCCCCTGGCCCAGGAAGCGCACAGGATCGTCCTCGAGCGGGCCAAGGTGGGTCTCAACGACGGCAGGATGTTCGGGCCACAGTACCAGGGCTGGCTGCGTCTAAACTTTGCGACCAGTCGCTCGCTCGTACAGGAGGCGCTCGAGCGCATTGCACGGGTAGTTCAGGCGGTCGACTAGGCGCTCCACCACCGCTCTACCGCCTGAGCATCTCCCGTCCCACCAGCACATACTCCTCCCAGGCCCGCGCGGCCCGGGGGTCTGGGGCGTTTTGCACCAGGGTGCCAGCCAGCACCGCCTTTTCGTAGGCTGCCAGACGATGCACAACGTGTTTGAAGTGGGGGATGGCCTGTGCTTTCAGGTAGGCCAATGCGCGCATCCCCTCGAGGGAAGGAAAGGGCGGCACCAGGGTAACCAGGGCCCGCAATGGGAAGTCACTTAGCATCGGCATAAACTGCCGCACACTCACCAAGGAAAGCAGCCCCGGCGAGGTGGGCACCACCACTAGGTCGGCCTTGGCGGCATACTCGCGCAGGGTCTTGCCCTTCGGGTGCCCCGCCGTATCGATCACAACGTGCTCAAAGCGCCTGGGTCGGGCCTCCTCCGGGCCGGCCACCTCAAAAGGCAGCCCGGGCCCCTGGCGGGCCCAGACCAAGGCGCCCTGGGCGGGGTCGGCATCGATCAGCAAGGTGGGGCCACGAAGCTGCAAAAACGCGGCCAGATGCACCGCCGTGGTGGTCTTGCCCACCCCGCCTTTGAGCGAGGTAACCAGGATGCGCATTGCTCGGCAGCCCCCCACCACAGCAGGGGTTCAGGCGGTGGGCTCAATCAGGCCATAATTGCCGTCACGACGCCGATAAATCACGTTGATCTGCTCGGTATCGGCGTTGCGGAAAACAAAGAAGTCGTGGCCCAGCGCCTCCATCTCGAAGGCGGCATCTTCTGGGGTCATGGGCTTCATGTGGAAGCGTTTGGTGCGCACGATGCGGGGCTCGGCCTCTTCCTCGGTTTCGAGGCGGGCGCTTCCAGCCAGAACAGCTTCTGGAACCGCATGGCGCGCGCGCTGAAAGTGGCGTTCTTTGTAGCGCTTGAGCTGGTACTCGAGGCGGTCAATCGAGCGATCGATGGCTGCATACATATCGGGGTCGGCCTCCTCCACCCGCACAATACCCCCCGGCACATTGACCTGGATCTCGGCCTTGGCCTTGCGCTCAATGCGCGGGCCCTGGGCCATCGAGAGCACCACTTTGGCCTCGACGTTGTTGTCAAAGTAGCGATCCAGGCGGGCCATCTTCTTGTCCAGGTAGTTCTTGAGGGCCTCGGTGATCTCAATTTGGCGACCAACCAGTTTGTAAACGTTCATCATTGCCCTCCAATCGCGTTCCGAGTTGGCTTCCCAGGCAGGGTTTCGGGATGGCAAAGGCACTCGGAAACCTCCGCCAAGTCCGGGATTCCCGAAACGTTCCTTCAGGCTTTCAAAATGCCCACTCGCCTGGTAACCCCATACTACCATCCCCCGGCGAGGGATATTTGTCCAACCACTCCTCAGGCCAGGCTGTACCTTCCCTCCCGGTCGTCGCGCACCAACTGGCCGGCCTTGAGCACCACCACCCGCTGGGGATAGGCCTCCACCAGATCGCGGGAGTGGGTCGCCACCAGCACGGTGGCCCCTCGAGCATGCACCGATTTGAAAATTTCCAGCACCGCCAGGGCGTTGGCCGGGTCGAGGTTGCCGGTGGGTTCGTCGGCCAGCAAAACCTGGGGGTCGCCCACCAGGGCCCTGGCAATCGCCACCCGCTGGGCCTCCCCCACCGAAAGTTCATCGGGGTAGGCTCGCTTCTTGTGCACAATCCCCACCTGGCGCAACACACGGGTCACCCGCAGCTCCCATTCGCTTCTGGGCACCCCCAGCACGTGCAGGGTGAACAGCAGGTTCTCTTCGACGGTTC
>BPIL01000017.1 GCA_026004095.1 Meiothermus sp. | reverse complement strand
CGGGGGTGGCTGGCGTAGATCAGCTCCTCGGCGGCCGGCCGGGCCTGGGCCAGGATGCCCAGCCAGGCGAAGGGGTAGGTTTTCTGATGCACCTGGGCCCCCGGAATCTGGCTGCGCAGGAGGCTGTGCGAACCGTCCGCCCCCACCACAAACTCGCAGACCAGCCGCTCGGTTTGGCCCTGGGGGGTGCGGTAGACCAGGGTGGGCTCTGCCTCGAGCGCCTCCAGCCCCACCACCTCGTGCTCGAAGTGGATGGCATGGCCCTTTTCCAGGTACAGCCGGATTAAGTCCTGCACCAGGTACTGCTGGCCGTAGACCCAGATGCTCCGGCCCTCGGTGAGCGCGGGGAAGTCGAGGCGGTGGAGGGCCCCGTCGAAGGCCAGGTAGACCCCCCGGTGCTCGAGGCCCTGCACCAGCATGCGATCGCCCAGGCCGGCCTGCGCCAGGATCTCCTTGCTGCCCCACTCCAGCACCCCGGCCCGGATGCGGTGGGGGCTTTGCTCCAGGTACTCGCGGCTGCGGGCCTCGAGCACGGCCACCTCGAGGCCCTCCCCAGCCAGCAGGTGGGCCAGCAGAAGCCCCGCCGGCCCCGCCCCCACGATGCCCACCTGCACCCTAGGCATGCTCACCCCCAAAAAGAATCAGGTCAGAGAGGGGCCGGGCCTCCACCCCGTCCTCATCCGGGCCGTAGGGCGTGGATAGGAGTTTGGAGAAGGTCTCCACCGGCTGCCAGGTGAGGGACTCCAGCTCCAGCGGGTCGAGCTCGATGCTGTAGCCCAGGCGTGGAGAGGTGATGCGCAGGCGTTCGCCGTTGCGGGTGGCAATTTTCTCCACCGTCACGGTGGTGAACTCGTTGGTCAGGGTGAGCACGGACACCTCCCTAGAAGAAAAAGGCCAGGTTGTGGGTGGGCAGGGTGGCGCTGTCCAGGATCACCGTGCGGCGGGCCAGCCGCCAGCCTGCCGGGCTGTACCGCCACACATCGCGCCGCTCGGCGGCCAGGAGGGTGTAGTCGGGGCGATCCCAGCGGCTGCGGAAGACCAGCAGGTTGGAGCGCACCGCGCTTTCCTCGCCCTGCGGGGTGGGCTGGGGGTCGCCGATGCGCACGTTGGTGACGAAGTGGCGCAGGCGGGAGGGGGGGTCTTCGGCCCAGGCGAAGCCGGTCTCGAGGCGGGCCACCCGCATCTCCAGCGAGGTGTAGTCCTCGTCGAGGTGGTACATCCCCTCCATCACCCCGCTCACCCCGCCCTCCGGGCCGCGCTCCTTGGTGACCCGCACCGGCACGCGGTAGCAGATGTCCTCGGCCAGCAGGCCCAGCCACTGGCGGTACTGCCCCTCGTCCAGCAGCTCGGCCTCCTGGTACAGCGTGTTGAGCAAGGCTTGGGTGCGATCCATGGGCTACCTCTAGGAAAGCAGCATCTCCACGTAGCGGCGGTGGAAGTTGCGCATGTTGGCGTCGGTGAAGTTGAGGCCGTAGGCCACCCCCGGCCCCGGCCAGTTGGGGTCGGGCTCGAGGGAGAGGCCCATGCGGTAGTTGAGGCGCAGCGTCCGGCCCTGGCTGCTGCTGGCGTTGTGGGCCACGTGGCTCCAGATCTCGGTGTCGTCCTGCTCGAAGGTGCCCGAGGAACCGAAAAAGCGCAGGTAGGAGTGGCGGGTTTTCTCCTTGAACCACTCCGGCGCGTCCTTTTCCACCAGGGCCCAGGAGAAGATCTCGATGCGGCCAGGGCCCAGCGGATGCCAGACCCGGAAGGTCAGCATGGGCACGGTGCCCTGGTACTTGTGATCGGGCTTGCGGATGGGGTTGTGGAAGGAGAAGTTGGGGAAAAGGGTGACCAGCAGGATGCGGGTCTCCTTGGCGGTCTCGAACTGCTCGCGGCTGGGGTAGGAGGCTTTGGAGCGCTCCATCATCTCCTCGGGGTAGCCCCAGAAGGGCGGCAGCTTGGCCCCCGGCGGGGCACCCACCACCATGCTGCCGTGCCCCTTGCCGGGAATGTGAATCTGCTCGCCGTACATGGCGTACTTGGCATCCTTGGGGGCGATGCCCAGCTCGATCAGCGAGCGGTGGGTCATGAGGGTGTGGTAGCTGTCGCTGAGGAAGGTCTCCAGGGCCAGCTTCCAGTCAGTGTTCACCACCCAGCGCTGGGGCGGCCCCAGCACCTCCAGGCCCGCGGGGCTGCGCTTGGTGACGAGCTCGAGGTACCAGCGAATCTCGCCCAGCCACTCCTCCAGCGGGGGGGCCTGGGGGTCCAGGTTACCGAAGATCATCCCGTCGAAGACCTCGAGGCGGGGGATGGGGCGAAGCCCCCACTCGGCCTTATTGAAGCCGGGACCGAAGGCCTCGCGCTCGGCCGGCACCCCCACCAGGCTCCCATCGTTGCGGTAGGTCCAGCCGTGGAAGGGACAGCGGAAGTGGCTGGCGTTGCCCAGCTCCGCCCGGCAGACCCGCATCCCCCGGTGGCGGCACATATCCAGCAGGGCCCGCACCGCCCCGTCCTCCCCCCGCACCACGATGTAGGGGTTGTTGGCTACGTAGCGCAGCACGTAATCCCCCGCCTGGGGGATCTCCGACGCATGGGCCATATAGACCCAGGAGCGGCTGAAAATCTTCTGCTGCTCCAGCTCGAAAAGCTCCGGATCGTTGAAGATCCAGGCCGGCACCAGGCCGTCTTCGATGCCCTCGAGCAGCTCCTCCAGCATCTGGTTGAGCCGGGGGGAGATCCCGGTTTTGATTCTTGCCATCCGCACTCACCTCGCTCAGACGCCCAGGTAGCGGTGCAGCACCGCCTGGCTGGCCTCCTGGGGCCGACCCTCCCAGACCACCTGGCCGTGCTCGAGGATGTAAACCCGGTCGGCCACCGAAAGGGCCATCTGCACGTTCTGCTCGGCCAGTAGCACGGTCTCACCCTCTGCCTTGAGCGTTCGAATGATCTCGGCCACCTGCCGCACCATCAGGGGGGAGAGCCCCTCGGTGGGCTCGTCCATCAAAACCAGCCGGGGGTTGCGCAGCAGGGCGCGGGCAATGGCGACCATCTGCTGCTCTCCGCCGGAAAGGGCCCTCGAGGGGTTCCGGCGGCGCTCAGCCAGCCTCGGGAAGACCTCCAGCACCCGCTCCAGCGTCCAGCGACCCCGCTGACCCCAGGCCGCCATCTGCAGCTCTTCCTCCACGTTCAACCCGTCGAACATCCGCCGGCCCTGGGGCACCAGGGCCAGGCCCAGCGCGGCCCGGCGGTGGGGGGGCAGGCGGCCGATCCCCTGGCCCAGGAAAAACACCTCCCCCTCCTGCAAGGGCAGCAGGCCCATCAGGGCCGAGAGCAGGGTGGTCTTGCCCATGCCGTTGCGCCCCAGGAGGGCCACCACCTCGCCCTGGGCGACCTCGATCGAAGGGGTCGGCGGGGGTGTGCAGCAGGGTGGTCATGAAGTAGGAGAAGAGTTCCGCCTGCCAGACGTGGCGCAGGGCCTCCGGGGTGTAGGCCTCGAGCGGGCCTGGGTCTTTCTGCTGGTAATAAGCCTTGAAGGCCCGGTACAGCAACACCGCGTCGCACAGCGCCAGGTTCATCCCCTTGGCCCCGGTGGGCGGGACGATGTGGGCGGCGTCGCCCATCAGGAAAAACCTCCCGTGCTGCATGGGGGTGACCACCATGGAGCGCAGGGGGGTCAGGCTCTTTTCCAGCAGGGGGCCGGGCTCCACCTGGGCCACCCCCTCCAGCCGCCGGTTGAGCTCCTCCCAGATGCGCGCGTCGGGCCAGTCCTCCAGCCGCTCCTCCACCGGCACCTGCAGGTAGTTGCGGGCGATGCTGGGCGAGCGCATGCTGAAAAGGGCAAAACCCCGGGGGTGGCTGGCGTAGATCAGCTCCTCGGCGGCCGGCCGGGCCTGGGCCAGGATGCCCAGCCAGGCGAAGGGGTAGGTTTTCTGATGCACCTGGGCCCCCGGAATCTGGCTGCGCAGGAGGCTGTGCGAACCGTCCGCCCCCACCACAAACTCGCAGACCAGCCGCTCGGTTTGGCCCTGGGGGGTGCGGTAGACCAGGGTGGGCTCTGCCTCGAGCGCCTCCAGCCCCACCACCTCGTGCTCGAAGTGGATGGCATGGCCCTTTTCCAGGTACAGCCGGATTAAGTCCTGCACCAGGTACTGCTGGCCGTAGACCCAGATGCTCCGGCCCTCGGTGAGCGCGGGGAAGTCGAGGCGGTGGAGGGCCCCGTCGAAGGCCAGGTAGACCCCCCGGTGCTCGAGGCCCTGCACCAGCATGCGATCGCCCAGGCCGGCCTGCGCCAGGATCTCCTTGCTGCCCCACTCCAGCACCCCGGCCCGGATGCGGTGGGGGCTTTGCTCCAGGTACTCGCGGCTGCGGGCCTCGAGCACGGCCACCTCGAGGCCCTCCCCAGCCAGCAGGTGGGCCAGCAGAAGCCCCGCCGGCCCCGCCCCCACGATGCCCACCTGCACCCTAGGCATGCTCACCCCCAAAAAGAATCAGGTCAGAGAGGGGCCGGGCCTCCACCCCGTCCTCATCCGGGCCGTAGGGCGTGGATAGGAGTTTGGAGAAGGTCTCCACCGGCTGCCAGGTGAGGGACTCCAGCTCCAGCGGGTCGAGCTCGATGCTGTAGCCCAGGCGTGGAGAGGTGATGCGCAGGCGTTCGCCGTTGCGGGTGGCAATTTTCTCCACCGTCACGGTGGTGAACTCGTTGGTCAGGGTGAGCACGGACACCTCCCTAGAAGAAAAAGGCCAGGTTGTGGGTGGGCAGGGTGGCGCTGTCCAGGATCACCGTGCGGCGGGCCAGCCGCCAGCCTGCCGGGCTGTACCGCCACACATCGCGCCGCTCGGCGGCCAGGAGGGTGTAGTCGGGGCGATCCCAGCGGCTGCGGAAGACCAGCAGGTTGGAGCGCACCGCGCTTTCCTCGCCCTGCGGGGTGGGCTGGGGGTCGCCGATGCGCACGTTGGTGACGAAGTGGCGCAGGCGGGAGGGGGGGTCTTCGGCCCAGGCGAAGCCGGTCTCGAGGCGGGCCACCCGCATCTCCAGCGAGGTGTAGTCCTCGTCGAGGTGGTACATCCCCTCCATCACCCCGCTCACCCCGCCCTCCGGGCCGCGCTCCTTGGTGACCCGCACCGGCACGCGGTAGCAGATGTCCTCGGCCAGCAGGCCCAGCCACTGGCGGTACTGCCCCTCGTCCAGCAGCTCGGCCTCCTGGTACAGCGTGTTGAGCAAGGCTTGGGTGCGATCCATGGGCTACCTCTAGGAAAGCAGCATCTCCACGTAGCGGCGGTGGAAGTTGCGCATGTTGGCGTCGGTGAAGTTGAGGCCGTAGGCCACCCCCGGCCCCGGCCAGTTGGGGTCGGGCTCGAGGGAGAGGCCCATGCGGTAGTTGAGGCGCAGCGTCCGGCCCTGGCTGCTGCTGGCGTTGTGGGCCACGTGGCTCCAGATCTCGGTGTCGTCCTGCTCGAAGGTGCCCGAGGAACCGAAAAAGCGCAGGTAGGAGTGGCGGGTTTTCTCCTTGAACCACTCCGGCGCGTCCTTTTCCACCAGGGCCCAGGAGAAGATCTCGATGCGGCCAGGGCCCAGCGGATGCCAGACCCGGAAGGTCAGCATGGGCACGGTGCCCTGGTACTTGTGATCGGGCTTGCGGATGGGGTTGTGGAAGGAGAAGTTGGGGAAAAGGGTGACCAGCAGGATGCGGGTCTCCTTGGCGGTCTCGAACTGCTCGCGGCTGGGGTAGGAGGCTTTGGAGCGCTCCATCATCTCCTCGGGGTAGCCCCAGAAGGGCGGCAGCTTGGCCCCCGGCGGGGCACCCACCACCATGCTGCCGTGCCCCTTGCCGGGAATGTGAATCTGCTCGCCGTACATGGCGTACTTGGCATCCTTGGGGGCGATGCCCAGCTCGATCAGCGAGCGGTGGGTCATGAGGGTGTGGTAGCTGTCGCTGAGGAAGGTCTCCAGGGCCAGCTTCCAGTCAGTGTTCACCACCCAGCGCTGGGGCGGCCCCAGCACCTCCAGGCCCGCGGGGCTGCGCTTGGTGACGAGCTCGAGGTACCAGCGAATCTCGCCCAGCCACTCCTCCAGCGGGGGGGCCTGGGGGTCCAGGTTACCGAAGATCATCCCGTCGAAGACCTCGAGGCGGGGGATGGGGCGAAGCCCCCACTCGGCCTTATTGAAGCCGGGACCGAAGGCCTCGCGCTCGGCCGGCACCCCCACCAGGCTCCCATCGTTGCGGTAGGTCCAGCCGTGGAAGGGACAGCGGAAGTGGCTGGCGTTGCCCAGCTCCGCCCGGCAGACCCGCATCCCCCGGTGGCGGCACATATCCAGCAGGGCCCGCACCGCCCCGTCCTCCCCCCGCACCACGATGTAGGGGTTGTTGGCTACGTAGCGCAGCACGTAATCCCCCGCCTGGGGGATCTCCGACGCATGGGCCATATAGACCCAGGAGCGGCTGAAAATCTTCTGCTGCTCCAGCTCGAAAAGCTCCGGATCGTTGAAGATCCAGGCCGGCACCAGGCCGTCTTCGATGCCTTCGAGCAGCTCCTCCAGCATCTGGTTGAGCCGGGGGGAGATCCCGGTTTTGATTCTTGCCATCCGCACTCACCTCGCTCAGACGCCCAGGTAGCGGTGCAGCACCGCCTGGCTGGCCTCCTGGGGCCGACCCTCCCAGACCACCTGGCCGTGCTCGAGGATGTAAACCCGGTCGGCCACCGAAAGGGCCATCTGCACGTTCTGCTCGGCCAGTAGCACGGTCTCACCCTCTGCCTTGAGCGTTCGAATGATCTCGGCCACCTGCCGCACCATCAGGGGGGAGAGCCCCTCGGTGGGCTCGTCCATCAAGACCAGCCGGGGATTGCGCAGCAGAGCACGGGCAATGGCGACCATCTGCTGCTCTCCGCCGGAAAGGGCCTTCGAGGGGTTCCGGCGGCGCTCGGCCAGCCTCGGGAAGACCTCCAGCACCCGCTCCAGCGTCCAGCGACCCCGCTGACCCCAGGCCGCCATCTGCAGCTCTTCCTCCACGTTCAACCCGTCGAACATCCGCCGGCCCTGGGGCACCAGGGCCAGGCCTAGCGCGGCCCGGCGGTGGGGGGGCAGGCGGCCGATCCCCTGGCCCAGAAAAAACACCTCCCCCTCCTGCAAAGGCAGCAGGCCCATCAGGGCCGAGAGCAGGGTGGTCTTGCCCATGCCGTTGCGCCCCAGGAGGGCCACCACCTCGCCCTGGGCGACCTCGAGCTGCACCTCCGAGAGCACCTGCATGGCCCCGTAGCCAGCACAGAGCCCCTCGCTCCGCAGCACCTCCGGGCCTTGGGTGGTTGCCGCCCCGGTTTCAACGGCCCAGCCCGCCCCCACATAGATCTCCTGCACCTGGGGGTTCTGCCGGATCGCCTCCGGCTCGCCCTCGGCAATCACCTGGCCGTAGTGCAGAACCGTGACCCGCTGGGCAAAGCGCAGGGCGTACTCCAGGTCGTGCTCCACCAGCAGCACGGTCATCTGGGGATCCAGTCCCAGAATGAGCTCCCCAATCCGCTCCCGCTCGGCCCCGGAAAGCCCGGCCAGGGGCTCGTCCAGCAGCAGCACCGAAGGGTTTTGCACCAGGGCCATGGCAATCTCGAGCTGCCGCTTCTCCCCGTGCGAAAGCTGGCTGGCCACCACATGGGCCCGCTCAGCCAGGCCCACC
Organism: Meiothermus sp.; assembly: GCA_026004095.1. GTDB lineage: Bacteria > Deinococcota > Deinococci > Deinococcales > Thermaceae > Meiothermus. The sequence goes on along the minus strand of BPIL01000017.1, from coordinate 42,521 downwards.
TGCTCCAGCACCCGCTGCACCCCCGGCTCCGGCGTCAGGCGCTGACCAAGGGTGGCGCCCTGGCCCTGGGCGGCCTTCTGGGCCAGGGCCACGTTCTCCCAGACCAGAAGCTCGGGGAAGGCGTTGGAGCGCTGGAAGGTTCGGCCCAGCCCCAGCCGGGCCACCCGTTCCTGGGGCATCCCGCTCACCTCCCGCCCCTGCAGAAAAACCCGCCCCTGGCTGGGCCGCAGCTCCCCCGCCATCACCTTGAACAGGGTGCTCTTGCCAGCCCCGTTGGGCCCGATAACCGCCCGCCGTTCGCCGGGGGTGACCTCGAGGCTCACCCCGGCCAGGGCCAGAAGCCCCCCAAAGGCCTTGCTGACCTGCTCGACCCTAAGCATTGCCACGGCCCCCTCCCAGACGGCGTTCCAGCAGGGGCCACAGCCCCTCGCGGGCAAACAACACGGTCAGCACCAGCAAACTACCCACAAACAACCCCCACAGATCGGTAAACGAGCTGACCCAGGCCTGCACGAAGGTGTAGAGCAAAGCTCCAAAGACCGCCCCCCAGAGGCCCCGGCTGCCGCCCAGCAGCACCATGACCATCAGGGTGGCCGAGGTCAGCCAGAAGAGGTCGTGGGGGCTGATGAAGCTGCGGTGCAGGGCCAGCCCGCTGCCAGCCAGGCCGGTGAGCGCGGCGGTGAGCAGGTACAAGGAGAGCTTGTAGTAAAAGGTGGGCACCCCCAGGGAGCGGATTTTTTCCTCGTTCTGCCGGATGGCCTCGAGGGTCTTGCCATACGGGGTCTGCAACAGTGCGCGCAAACCACCCACCGCAGCCAGCAGCACCCCCACCGCCACCAGGTGCAGCAGCACCGGGTGGATGGAGAGTCCGGAGAGGCTCAGCCCATCATCCCCCCCGGTGAGGCCGGTCCATTTGTGGGCCGCCGAGTAGACCATCTGCCCAAAGGCCAGGGTCAGCATCAGGATGAAGATGCCATGGGTGCGGAAAACCAGCAGACCGGTCAGCAGGGCCAGCAGGGCCGCCGCCAGAGGGGCGAGTAGCAAGGCCAGCCCCAGAGGAAGCCCGGCCTTCAGGGCCAGGCCGACCGTGTAAGCCCCAAGCCCCAAAAAGGCGGCCTGGCCCAGCGAAGGCACCCCGCCGTGGCCCAGCAGCAGGCTCAGGGCCACCGCGGCCAAGCCCAGCAGGGCCGCTTCCGTCGCCAGGTACAGCGGATAGCCCCCCAGGGCCAGCGGCAACAGGAGCAGCCCCACCAGCCCCCAGCGCAGCAGGCCCTGCCGCCCGTTGCTTCCCGCCCGGGCTTCACGCGACAGCTCGGCCATCATGCCATCCTCCTACCCAAAAGGCCCTCGGGCTTCAGGGCCAGCACCAGGGCCATCAAAGCAAAGATCAGGAACATCGCCAACTGGGGCAGGAACAGCCGCCCGAAGCCGTCCACCAAACCCACCAGGATGGCCCCCCAGAAGGCCCCCTCAATGCGCCCCAGGCCGCCAATCACCACCACGATCAGCGCAAACAGGGTCATCTGGGCGTCCAGGCCGGGGGCCAGGGCGATCATGGGGGCCCCCACCACCCCGCCCAGCCCGGCCAGGGCCGTGCCGATCCCGAAGGTGAGCAGGCTCACCCGGGCGGGCTGGATGCCCAGGGTGCTGGCCATGCCGGGGTCGGCGGTGACCGCCCGCACCTGCACGCCGAAGGGGGTTCTGGCTAGCAGCAGACGCACCAGGAGGAATAAAAGCACCCCCATCGCCAGCACGAACAGCGGGTACTTGGGGTAGATGAACGAGCCCAGGAAAAGCGGCCCCGCCAGCTCGGCGGGAGGCGGCACGGAGCGGATGGCCGCGCCAAAGAAGGCCCGCAGCAGGTCGGCCAGGATGAAGCCCAGGCCGATGGTGACCAAGACCTGCTCGAGCTCCCGTCCGTGCAAACCCCGCAAGAGAAAGCGTTCCACCAAGACCCCCAGGAGGCCCACCAGCAGCGGCACCAGCACGAGCGCCAGCCAGAAGCTGCCCAGGCTGGCCCCCAGGGCCAGCCCCAGGTAGGCCCCCAGCAGGTAAAAGGCCCCATGGGCCAGGTTGACCACCCGGGCCACCCCAAAGATCAGGGAGAGGCCCAGGGCCAGCAGGAAGAGCAGCATGGCAAAGGCCAGGCTGTTGAGCAGTTGGGTGAGCAGGAGCAACAGCATGCTTACTTACCAGGGTCGCGGATGGTGCCCAGGTCGGCCAGCAGGCGGTTGGTCAGCACCCCATCGATGCGGGCTACTTCCCGGGCGTAGACGTGCTGGGTGACGTTGTTGGTCTCCGGATCCATCTGCACAAAGCCCCGCGGGCTGATTATTTTCGCGCTCTCAATGGCCCCAAGCAGCCGCTGGCGGTTGCTCAAATCGCCCTGCACGGTGTTGATGGCGTCCACGATAAACTGCATGGCGTCGTAGCCCCGCACGGCAAAGTGGTTGGGCACCGCGTTGAATTTCTGCCGGTAGGCCTGGATGAACTCCCGGTTGGCGCTGTTGTTCAGGGTATAGACCCAGTGGTCGGCGCTCTTGGCCCCCAAAGCGGCATCCCCGATGGCCTCGAGCACGTTCTCATCGGTTACCTCGCCGCTTACCGCAAGCTGAATGCTGCGGTTGAGGCCAAACTGGATGAACTGGCGCAGGAAGATGACCGCATCGCTACCGGAAAGCACCGCGTGCACCGCTTCCGGGCGGGCCGCGGCGATGCGCGAGATCACCGCGCTGTAGTCGGTGCTGCCCAGGGGGGTGTACAGCTCGGCCACCGGTTCCCCACCGGCCTGCAGGAAGCCCTCTTTGAAGGCGGCGGTGGCTTCTTTACCAAAGGCGTAGTCCAGGGCTAGCAAAAAGACCTTTTTCCCGACGTTGCGGGCCACCCAGGGGCCCATGGGGTAGTGCTGCTGCCAGGCGCTGATGGAGGTGCGGAAGATGTAGGGGCTCCGGCGTTCGCGGGTGATGCCGTTGGCCGCGGCGTTGGCGATGACCAGGGGAATCTGCCGCTCGTGCACGTAGTCCCGAATGCCGTAGGCCGAGGACGAAAGGATAATGCCGCTCAGCAGGTTGACGCGATCCTGCTCGACCAGCTTGCGCACCTTGCGCACCGCCACCGCGGGATCGGCCTCCTCGTCCTCTTTCAAGAGCTGGATGCGCCGCCCCCCCGCCTGGTAGCCCACTTTTTCCAGGTAGAGCTCCATCCCGCGGGTGATCTCCTGGCCCAGCCGGGCATACGGCCCCGAGTAGGAGAGCACCACCCCGATGCGGATGGGTTCCTGCTGGGCCAGGCTGAAGGAAAAGCGGCTTGAGGCTGCCAGCCCCGCTAGCCCGAGCCCTGCCTTGATCAACTGCCTGCGACGTATTGTGGCCATTTTGACCTCCCTGCTTTTTTGCTTGTACCAGTGCCGCCAGCTTAGCAAATGGTCAGCCAGATTGTCAACAATCTTGTAAACCCTAAGCCGACGCCGGTACTAAAAGCCCTGCGCTTGTTCGTATAGCGAACATATATACACCTTGCGAACAAGCGTATGCTACACTAGCCGACATGAACCTGCAAGCGCCCCCGATCCCGGAAGAGGCCGATACAGCCCCGGAGGAGCGATTTTTCGTGGAGGCACTGGCTCGAGGCCTGGCGGTGATGCGCAGCTTCGACCAGCAGCACGAGCGCCTGACCATCAGCGAGGTGGCCCGGCGCACCGAGCTCAACCGGGCCACCGCCCGCCGCTTTTTACTCACCCTGCAGGCCCTGGGCTACGTCGCCAGCGACGGCAAGTTTTTCTGGCTCACCCCCAAGGTGCTCAGCCTGGGCCATGCCTATCTGTCCTCTACCCCTTTGCCCCGGCTCCTGCAGCCGGTGCTGGAGCAGGTGAGCGAGGAGCTGCACGAGTCCTGCTCGGCCAGCATCCTGGAGGACGGCGAGATCGTCTACATCGCCCGCGCCGCCACCCGCCGGGTGATCTCCATCGGGCTGGGGGTGGGCAGCCGCCTGCCCGCCTACTGCACCTCGATGGGGCGGGTGCTGCTGGCGGCCCTGGAGGCGGATCAGCTCAGGGCCTACCTGGACAGTACGCCCCTGCTGCCGCTCACCCCCTACACCCTGACCGACCCGGAGCGGCTCCGGGCCGAGCTGGAGCGGGTGCGGGCACAGGGCTACGCCCTGGTGGATCAGGAGCTGGAACTGGGCCTGCGCTCGATTGCGGTGCCGGTGCGCAACGCCCGCGGGCGGGTGCTGGCCGCCATGAACGTAGGAGTACAGGCCGGGCGGGTGAGTCGAGAGGAGATGCTCGAGCGCTTTTTACCGGTGTTGCAGCACGCCGCCCAGGGGCTCACACCGTTGCTGGGGATATGAACATGGCTTCTTTTGCAGCTTTGCATCACCTGACCTTGCACTACCGGCTCGAGGGCGAGGGCACCCCCACCCTGGTCTTCCTCAACTCGCTGGGCAGCGACCTGCGCATCTGGGACGGGGTGGTGGCCTCGCTGGAAGGGCGCTACCGGGTGCTCCGCTACGACCTGCGGGGCCACGGCCTCTCCGACGCGCCGGTGGGGCCTTACACCCTGGAGGATCACAGCGCCGATCTCCTGGCGCTGCTGGCGCACCTGGGCGTCCCCCGGGCGGTGCTGGTGGGTATCTCGGTGGGGGGGCTGATTGCCCTGGATCTGGCCCGGCGCCAGCCGGAGCGGGTCGAGGCCCTGGTGCTGTGCGATACCGGGGCCCGCATCGGCAGCCAGGACTCCTGGAACGAACGGATCGCCGCCATCCAGCATAAAGGGCTGCCGGAGGTGGCCCGTACGGTCATCGCCCGTTGGTTTACGGAGGATTTCTTTGTGCAGCGCAAGGCCGAGGCCGCCGGCTACTACAACATGCTGAGCCGCACCCCGGTAGAGGGGTATCTGGGCACCTGCGCGGCCTTGCGCGATGGCGACCTGCGCCCCTGGCTCCGCAGCATCCGGGCGCCGGCCCTGGTGCTGTGCGGCGAGCTGGATAAGGCCACCCCGCCCGAGCTTTCACAGGAACTGGCGCAGGGGTTGGGGGCCCGGCTCGAGCTGATCCCCCAAACCGCCCACCTGCCCTGCGTCGAGGCCCCTGCGCTGGTGGGGCAGCACATCCGTAGCTTTCTGAAGGAGTTGGGTTATGACCGATAGATATCAGCAGGGCATGAAAACCCGCCGTGCAGTGCTGGGGGAGGCCCACGTCGAACGGGCTGAAGCCGAAAAAACCCAGTTCGACGCGGATTTCCAGCAGTTCATCACCGAGTACGCCTGGGGTGCGGTGTGGACGCGGGAGGGCCTCGAGCGCAAGACCCGCCACCTCATCACCCTGGCCCTGCTGGCCGCCCTGGGCCACGAGCACGAGCTGGCTATGCACATCCGGGCCACCGCCCGCACCGGCCTGAGCCCCGACGAGGTACGGGAGGCCTTGCTGCAGGTGGCAGTCTACGCGGGGGTTCCCGCTGCCAACCGCGCCTTTGCGGTGGCTAAGCACACTTACGTGGAGATGGGGCTGCTCGCGCCCCAAGGAGGAAGCCATGAGTGAATCGGGTCATAAAGGCGTTTTGGATTGGAGCATCCAGCCACCCTACCTGCACGCACCCTATGTGGCCACGGTGCGCAGGGCCCCCCACCACCCCCTGGTGCCGCTCGCGGCCTCGCTTATGGAGCGCACCGGCCCGGTGTATGGGGAGGGGGATATCGGGCCCCTCGACCACGACCTCACCAAAAACGCAGCCAAAAACGGCGAGCCCCTGGGGGAACGCATCATCGTCACAGGCCGGGTACTCGACGAGAACGGGCGCGGGGTGCCAGGGGTCTTGATTGAAATCTGGCAGGCCAATGCGGCCGGCCGCTACATTCACAAAAACGACCAGCACGACGCACCTTTAGACCCCAACTTTGTGGGCGCGGGCCGCACCCTCACCGACGAGAAGGGGTTCTACCGCTTCATCAGCATCAAGCCGGGGGCCTACCCCTGGAAGAACCACTTCAACGCCTGGCGGCCCGCCCATATCCACTTCTCGCTGATTGGGCGCAACTTCAGCGAGCGGTTGGTGACCCAGATGTACTTTCCCGGCGACCCCCTGCTGGAGTACGACCCGATTTACCAGGGGATTCCCAACATCAAGGCCCGCTCGCGCCTGATCTCCCGTTTCGACCTGGAGACCACCCAGCCCGAGTGGGCCCTGGGCTATCGCTTCGACATCGTGCTGGCCGGCTACGACCAGACCTACTTTGAACCGGGAGGGCACTGATGCGCGCGCAGTATCCCAGCCAGACCGTGGGCCCCTTCTTCGCGTTTGCCCTGGTGCGCGAGGGCGGTAACATGCTGGTCAACGAGCAGACCCTGGGGGAGCGCATTACCCTGAAGGGCCGGGTGCTCGACGGGGACAACGAGCCGGTGGACGACGCCCTGGTGGAGATCTGGCAGGCCGACGCCCAGGGGCGCTTCCGCCACCCGGCCGATCCCCAGCACGCCCAGGCCGACCCCCACTTCAAGGGCTTTGGCCGTTCGGGCACCACCGGCGAGGGTTTTTGCTTCCAGACCATCAAGCCGGGGCCGGTTCCGCCCAGCCCGGTGCCCTGTATAGCCGTCCGGGTGTTCGCCCGCGGCATGCTGATTCACGCGGTCACCCGGGTGTACTTCTCCGACCACGACAACACCCAGGATCCGGTCTTTGCCGGGCTCGACCCCGTGCGGCGCCAGACCCTGGTGGCCCAGCGCTGCGAGCTGCCCAGCGGGGTGGTGTACCGCTGGGATATACGCCTGCAGGGCGAGGGCGAGACGATCTTTTTCGATTTGTAAACCATGCCGTTTTTGCCGCACGAATCGAGGGTCTGGTCGGGGGTTTTTGGCGACCCGGCCCTGGCCGAGATTTTTTCCGAAGAAAACTGGTTAAAGCGGGTGCTCGAGGTCGAAATAGCCCTGGCCAGGGTGGAGGCCCGGCTGGGGCTCATCCCCCCGGAGGCCGCCCAGGCCATCGGCCAACTGGCCGGCTTTACCCCCGACTGGGAGCGCCTGGCCCGGCAGACCGAGCGGGACGGGGTGCCCATCGCCGGGCTGGTGGCCCAGCTCCAGGCCCACCTGGGACCCGCATACGGCCGCTACCTGCACCTGGGGGCCACCACCCAGGACATCCTGGACACCGCGCTGGTGCTGCAACTGCGCTCGGCGCTGGAACTGCTGGAAGAGCGGCTGCGCAAAAGCCTGCAAGGCCTGGCCCGGCTGGCCCGACAGCACCTCGAGACCCCCATGCCGGGGCGCACCCACGGCCAGCAGGCCCTGCCCATCACCTTTGGGTACAAGGTGGCCGGATGGATGGCCCCCCTGCTGCGGCACCTGGAGCGCCTGCAAACGCTCAAAGAACGGGTGCTGGTGGTGCAGATGGGGGGGGCGGTGGGCACCCTGGCCGCGCTGGGGCCGCACGGGGTGGCGGTGATGGAGGGGCTGGCCCAGGCCCTCAAGCTGAAAGCCCCCCTGCTGCCCTGGCACACCGCCCGCGACCACCTGGCCGAGCTGGCTAGCTGGCTCTCCCTGTTGAGCGGGAGCCTGGCTAAGATGGCCCAGGACGTTATTCTGATGGCCCAGAACGAGGTGGGCGAGGTACACGAGAGCCTCGAGCCCGACCGGGGCGGTTCTTCGACCCTGCCCCAGAAGTCCAACCCCATCAAAAGCGAGGTGATCATCGCCGCGGCCCGGGCCAACGCGGCCCTGCTCGCGGCCATGCACCAGGCCCTGATCGCCGAGCACGAACGGGCCACCCACGCCTGGCAGCTCGAGTGGCTGACGCTGCCGCCGATGCTGGCCCATACCGGGGTGGCCCTCAACCAGGCCGTGTTTCTAAGCCAGCACCTGGCCGTCCACCCCGAGCGGATGCGGGCCAACCTGGCTGCCTCGCAGGGACTGATGCTGGCCGAGGCCCTGAACCTGGCCCTGCGTGAGTATATGGAGCCCGCCCAGGCCAAGGCCCTGGTGCGCGAGGCGGTGCAGGTGGCGCTGGCGGAGGGACGGCACCTGCTGGAAGTGGTGCAGGAGCGAGTACAGGCACCGCTGGACTGGGCGGCCTTGCGCGAGGAAGCTTACCTGGGCTCGAGCCGGGTATTCACCGAGCGGGTGCTGGAAGAAGCCGATCGGCGGCTGGGCCAGCCAGCAGAGGAGGGAGGAAGGTGAAGCGAGTACCGCGAATTACGCCGCAGGAAGCGGCTTCGATGGTCAAAGATGGCGATATTTTGTTGGTGGGTGGTTTTGGCATGACCGGCAATCCGGTGCACCTCCTGCACGCCCTGGCCGAGACCCCGGTCAAAAACCTGGTCTATGTAGCCAACAACGTGGGCGAGCCGGGACTGGGAGGGGGCCGGCTGCTGCGCAACGGCCAGATTCGCAAGGCCATTGGCTCCTACTTCACCTCCAACCCCGAGGCCGTGCAGGCTGCGCAGAGCGGGGCCATCGAGGTGGAGCTGCTGCCCCAGGGCTCGCTGGCCGAGGCCATCCGGGCCGGGGGGGCGGGCCTGGGCGGCTTCTACACCCCCACCGCGGCTGGAACGCTGCTGGCCCAGGGCAGGGAGACCCGCCTGATCGGCGGAAAGCCCTACGTGCTGGTCGAGCCCATCCGGGGCAATGTGGCCTTTATCCGGGCCTGGAAAGCCGACGAGGCCGGTAACCTGGTCTACCGCATGACCGAGCAGAACTTCAACAAGGCCATGGCCACCGCCGCCGACCTGGTCATCGCCGAGGTGGAGCAGATCGTACCGGTTGGGGCCCTGGACCCCGACCAGATCCACACCCCGGGCTGCTATGTGGATTACCTGGTGGAAGCCAAGATGACCCCCGAGGATCTGGGCTCCTCCGCTTCCATCGAAAACTCCAGTAAAAAGGTGGATCCCCTGCGCCTGCGCATGGCCCAGCGGGCTTTGCAGGAGCTGAAGCCCGGGCAGGTGGTTAACCTGGGCATCGGCATCCCCACCCTGATCGCCGACCTGATCACCCCGGAGATGGGCATCATCCTGCATACCGAGAACGGGATGCTGGGTGTGGGGCCGGCCCCGGAAGAAGGAGGGGCCATGGACTACCCGGTCAACGCCGGGAAAATCCCGGTTACGGCCCTGCCGGGGGCCTCATACTTCGACAGCGCCGACTCCTTCGCCATGATTCGTGGGGGGCACGTGGACGTGGCGGTAATGGGCGGTTTGCAGGTGGACGAGCGGGCCAACCTGGCCAACTGGGCCGTTCCAGGCAAGCCCCTGCTGGGGGTGGGGGGGGCCATGGACCTGGCCTCGGGCGCGCAAAAGCTGATCATCACCATGACCCATACCAACCCCGACGGCTCGCCCAAAATCGTACCGGAGTGCACCCTGCCGCTCACCGCGGTGGGCGCGGTAGACCTGGTCATTACCGAGCTGGCGGTGTTTGGCTACCCCGATGGGCGCCTGACCCTGCTGGAGCTGATGCCGGGGGTGACCCTTGAGGAGGTCAGGGCTAAGACCTCGGCCCACTTTGTGGAGGCCTTGCAGTAGGCTGGCGGTTCCAGTCGCCCAGATACCTGAGCACCACCGGCGCAGCCAGGCCAAAGCCAAACCACAGGTAAGGAAGGCTGCCCCCGATAAGAAGCGCCGCCAGGGGAAAGGCCAGCACGGCCAGCACCACGCCCCGGTAGCGGCTGCGGGTAAGCAAAAAGGCCAGCCCAAACAGCCCCAAAGCGGCCGCGAGCAGCGCTGGCTGAACCGCGAACAAGACCCCCACCGATGGGGCGATGCCCTTGCCCCCGCGCCCCAGCAGCCACACTGAGTAGCAGTGCCCCAGCACCGCCAGGGCCCCGGCCAGCAGCCCGCCGCCAGGGTCGCGCGCCAGAAACTCGCCCAGCGCCACCGCCATAATGCCCTTGGAAACGTCCAGCACCAGCACCATCAGCCCCGGCACGGCCCCCAGCACCCGCCAGGCGTTGGTGGCCCCGATGTTGCCCGAGCCCTCGAGCAGCAGGTTTTTGTTTTGCAGCACCCCAAACCAGTAAGCAAAAGGCAGTGAACCCAGCAGATAACCGGCCAGGGCCGCATAAAGCCATTCCATGGCCCTCAGGCTATCAGATGGCGGTGGGTTGGGCGCGCCGGGGCTTTGAACATTTATGCAGCAATGCCCCGCGCTTATGCGTGTGGGCCTGGGCGATCGGCGGTATCTTGATGCAGTGTCACCCAGCCAACCCCGGCGACCCGGGCCGCTATTTTTGCGTAGAGTCGGCTTGACTGCGCCTGCTGCGGTATGTATCCTTATACTTCACGCCTGGGTTGTATCCAGGGCGGTTTGGCGGTACTGTATGGCTTTGTGTGGGGCCTGTGGCCCGCTCCGAGGTGAATGAATGAAAATCGTGCTTGCATACTCCGGCGGTCTGGACACCAGCATCATCCTTAAGTGGCTCATCGAAAACTACAACGCCGAGGTGATCACCTTCACCGCCGATATCGGCCAGGGCGAGGAGGTCGAGGAGGCCCGACGCAAAGCCCTCCAGACCGGGGCCAGCAAGGCCTACGCCCTGGATCTGCGCGAGGAGTTCGTGCGCGACTTTGTCTTTCCCATGATGCGCTCGGGGGCGCTCTACGAGGGCTACTACCTGCTGGGCACCTCCATCGCCCGCCCGCTCATTGCCAAGCACCTGGTGCGCATTGCCCAGGAGGAGGGGGCCGAGGCCATCGCCCACGGCGCGACCGGCAAGGGCAACGATCAGGTGCGCTTCGAGCTCACCGCCTACGCGCTCAAGCCCGATATCAAGGTAATCGCCCCCTGGCGCGAGTGGAACCTGGTGAGCCGCCCCCAGATGATGGAGTATGCAGCCCTGCACGGGATTCCGGTGCCGACCACCCTCGAGAAGCCCTACAGCGTAGACTCCAACCTGCTGCACAACTCCTTCGAGGGGGGGGTGCTGGAAGACCCCTGGGCCGAGCCGCCCACCGGGATGTTCCGCCTGACCCAGGATCCCTGGCAGGCCCCCGACGAGCCCGAGCTGGTGGAAATTCAGGTGGAGGGCGGTGATGTGGTGGCGGTGAACGGCGAGCGGCTCTCGCCCGCGCAACTGCTGGCCCGGCTCAACGAAATTGGCGGCCGCCACGGCATCGGGCGGGTAGACCTGGTGGAGAACCGCTACGTGGGAATGAAGTCGCGCGGGGTTTACGAGACCCCCGGCGGCACCCTGATCTACCACGCCCGGCGGGCGGTGGAGAGCCTCACCCTCGACCGCGAGGTGCTGCACCAGCGCGATCAACTGGGGATTAAGTACGCCGAGCTGGTCTACAACGGCTTCTGGTTTGCCCCCGAGCGCGAGGCTTTGCAGGCCTATATGGATCACGTGGCCAAGACTGTCACCGGCACGGTGCGCTTCAGGCTGTATAAGGGCAACATCATCCTGGCCGGGCGTAAGTCGCCCCTCTCGCTTTACGACAAGAGCCTGGTCTCCTTCGACGAGAAAGGCGGCTACAACCAGGCCGACGCCGACGGCTTCATCAAGCTCAACTCGCTGCGCTTGCGGGTGCGGGCCAAGGCCCAGCCCAAGGACTAGCGGAGCCCAGCATGGCCGCCCAGGTATCCATTCGCCTCGCCACCCCCGCCGATGCAGCGGCCATTGCTCTGGTGGTGCGACAGGCCTGGGCCGACCGGGTGGCAAGGGACTCCTCGGGGCATAAAGAAAGCCCCGAGCAGGTGCGGGCCGACCTCGAGCGCGGCTACGGCTGGGTGGCCCTGGATGGAGAAGCGGTGGTGGGCACGGTGCGCCTGGTACGGCACCCTGACCCGCTGGAGCGGGGGGTGTGGGAGGTGCGCAGGCTGGGGGTGCTGCCCGAGTACCGCCGGCAGGGGGTGGCCCACCGGCTGATGGAGGCCCTGCTCTGCCAGGCCTTCGAGCTGCGGGCCAGGGAACTGCGCTTAGCTGTGCGCCACGACCAGCCCAAACTCCTGAAGTGGTACACCCAGTTTGGCTTTACCTACGACCCCAGCCTGCGCTACAGCACACCCAACCCCCAGACCCCACCCCCTTTTGTGATGTCGAAGAAGCTCGAGGTGCAGTCGTGACGAGGAGGAAGGTTTGAGCCAGGAAACTCAAAAAACCTGGGGTGGCCGCTTCAGCGAGGCCCCCAGCCAGATCGCCCAGGAGTTCAACGCCTCCTGGAGCTTCGATAAGCGCCTGGCCCTGGTGGACATCCAGGGCTCGCTGGCCCACGCGGCCATGCTAGCCCAGCAGGGCATCCTGACCCTCGAGGAAGAAGCCCAGATCCGCCAGGGTCTGCTTTCGGTGCAGCAGGAGATTTTGCAGGGCAGCTTTCAGTGGCGCGAGGAGCTGGAAGACGTGCACATGAACATCGAGGCCCGCCTGATCGAACTGGTGGGCCCGGTGGGGGGCAAGCTGCACACCGCCCGCAGCCGCAACGACCAGGTGGCCACCGACCTGCGCCTGTGGGTGCGGGGCGAGCTTACGAGCCTGCTGGACGAACTAAAGGCGCTGCGCAAGGTTCTGGTGCAGGAGGCCGAGAAGCACCTCGAGCCCCCCCTGGTCCTGCCCGGCTACACCCACCTGCAGCGGGCCATGCCGGTGCTGCTCTCGCACTGGTTCCTGGCTTACTACGAGATGATCTCGCGCGACGCGGGCCGCCTGCAGGACGCGCTCCACCGCCTCAACGAGTCGCCCCTGGGGGCGGCGGCCCTGGCCGGCACGGGCTTCCCCATCGACCGCCACGCCACCGCGCAGGCCCTGGGCTTCACCCGCCCCATGCGCAACTCCATGGACGCGGTGGCCTCGCGCGACTTCGTGCTCGAGGTGCTGGCAGCTTTGGCCATCGGCCAGATCACCCTCTCGCGCCTGGCCGAGGAGATCGTCCTCTACACCACCTTCGAGTTCGGCTTCGCCGAGCTGCCCGACGCCTTCTCCACCGGCTCCTCCATCATGCCCCAGAAGAAAAACGCCGACCACGCCGAACTCATCCGGGGCAAGGCGGGCCGGGTGCTGGGCAGCTTCGTCACGCTGGCCACCCTGACCAAGGGCCTGCCCCTGACCTACAACAAAGACCTGCAGGAGGATAAAGAACCCCTCTTCGACGCGGTGGACACCTACCGGGCCTCGGTCAAACTGCTGGCCGCCATGCTGCCAGGCCTGACCTGGAAACCCGAACCCATGCGCAAAGCCGCCGAGTCGGGCTTCTCGCTGGCCACCGAGCTGGCCGACTACCTGGCCGAGCGCGGCCTGCCCTTCCGCGAGGCCCACCATGCGGTGGGGCGCCTGGTGCGGTACTGCGCCGAACACGGCAAAGAGCTGCGCGACCTGAGCCTATCCGAGCTGCAGGGCTTCCATCCGCTGTTTGGCGAGGATGCCCTGCCGCTCACGCGCTTGGAAACCGCCATTCACCGACGACGGAGCCACGGCGGCACCGCCCCCGAGGCGGTGCGGGAGGCTCTGCGACAGGCCAGGCTCGAGGTCGAAGGATCAAACGGGATGGGGGAGGCTTTAGAAAGAGATGAGCACAATTGAAATTGGAACCACCGTGCTGCCCAAGGTGCGCTGGAACGCCCAGGTGGAGCTGCGCAAGGCCCGGATGAAGGACGTGGAGCCGATCTACACCCTCATCAAATACTGGGCCGAACGCGGCCTGATGCTGGTGCGCAGCCACAATCACCTGTACGAAAACCTGCGCGACTTTTTCGTGCTGGAAGACGAAGACGGGCAGATTGTGGGCAGTGGGGCCCTGCACATCCTCTGGCACGACATCGCCGAGGTGCGCGGCCTGGCCATCCACCCTGAGCGGCAGGGGCAGGGCCTGGGCCGCTGGATTGCCCTGGCCGCCGAGCGCGAGGCCAAAGACCTGGGCATCCCGCAGATTTTCGCCTGGACGCTACAGGTTCGCTTTTTTACCTCGCTGGGCTACCAGGTCACCACCCGTGAGCAGCTCCCGCCCAAGGTCTTCGCCGAGTGCAGCGCCTGCCCCTTCTACGACAACTGCCGCGAGATCGGGGTGACCAAGGTGCTGGACGCCGAAAACGCCTACCGCAAGCCCGGGGCGTGAACCGAACACCCCGGTATGGGGCGCGGCGCGCCCGGGCTAACCTTTAGAATCGGAAGGTATGGGATTGATCAGCGAATACCTCTCGGCGGCGCTGCGGCAGGCCCGCTACAAACCAAGCGAGGGTGGGTTTATCGAGGCCAGCGTGCCGGGCCTGGCCGGCGTGATGGTGCGGGGGCGCACCTTTGAGGAGTGCCGCGAACGCTTACAGGACGAACTCGAGCTCTACCTGGCCCGCACCCTGCTGGCCCACGAGGCCCTGCCGGAGATACCGGGGGCCTCCAACGCCCTGCAGACCCTGGCCCTGGAGATTCACCCCGGCGCCAGCCTGGTCGAGCAGACCATTCTCCAGACCGCGCGCACCATCCTGGAAGAAGTGCGGCTGCTGCGGCGCGGCGGCGGAAGCCCGGAAAAACCACGAACCCCGGAGGCCCGGCGGCCCTCTTTCCGCATCTCCGAGTACGTGCAGGAAGCCGGGCTGGGGCTTCAGCCGAGCCAGAATGGCCTGACCGAGGCCGAGGAAAAAATCTTCGAGCGCGTGAGCGGTTTCCTGGGCGAGCGCTACGGCTCGCTCGAGGGCCTCTACCAGAAGCTCAAGGCCGCCACCCAGAAGGACAACGGCGAGTTCCAGTACTCGCTGGCCTCGCTCAGCCAGCAGGACATCGGCATCAACACCCAGTTGTGCACCCTGCTCAAGGAGGGGGGGCTGCTCAAGAGCTACACCTACAGCCCCAAGCAGCGCCGCATTTATGGCCGCCTGGCCGACGATGGCAAGACCCGCGGCCTGATCACGGGGGGCTGGCTCGAGCGCTACGCCCGCCAGGTGGTGCAGCTCACCCTGCGGCGGCGCAACATCCCCCACGACCTGCTCCTGAACCCGGTGCTGCTCTATCCCAACGGCGACCGCTTCGAGGTAGACCTGCTGCTGCGCACCCCGCAGCTCTTCCTGCTCCTGGAGTGCAAGACCGGGGGCTACGAGGAGAACCTCGAGCGCCACCAGCGCATCGCCGCCGACCTGCGCATTCCCGCCAAGCAGGTGCTGTACCTGCTCCTGGGCGTGCCCGAGGCCGTGCTGGATGAGCTAAGCCGCCAGTGGGGCTTTACCTTCGTCAACGAAAAAACCCTATCCGAGCGGCTCGAGCGCCTGCTGGGCTAACTGCCAGGATGAGGAAAAGTCTGGGGGGGCACTAAAGGACTGAGATTGCATAGATTTGCAAAAAGCGTGTATATTGTTCGCTTGGGAAGCGAGGCGCTGGCATGAGAGAACGCGCAGTTTTGGTTCTGGAAGATGGCACCGCCTACCACGGCTACGCCTTCGGCCACCGCGGTAAGAGCGTGGGTGAGGTGGTGTTTAACACCGCCCAGACTGGCTATCAGGAGATTCTGACCGACCCCAGCTACAACGGGCAGATTGTGGTCATGACCTACCCCCACCAGGGCAACTACGGGGTGAACGTCTTCGACATGGAGTCGAACCGTCCCTGGGTGCGCGGTTTTGTGGCGCGGGAATTCAGCAAGTACACCGCCGGCCCCCGCGCCCAGCAGAGCCTGGAAGAGTTTATGCGCGATACCGGGGTGATCGGCCTCGAGGGCATTGACACCCGCGCCCTGGTGCGCAAAATCCGCGAAGGTGGGGTGATGAAAGGCGTGATTGCCCACGCCACCCACTTCGGCTCGCCCAGCTACCGCTTCACCCCCGAAGACATCGCGGCCCTGCGCGAGGAGGCCCGCAAGTGGACCGACATTGACGGGCGCGACATGACCCCCGAGGTCTCCACCCCCCTGCCCTACCAGTTCCCCACCTTCAAAGGACAGCGCCGGGTGGTGGTGATGGACTTTGGCATCAAGCACGCCCAGATGCGCTACATGGCCGAGCTGGGCTTCGAGCTGATCGTGGTGCCGGGCAAAACCAGCCCCGCGCAGATCATGGCCCTGGAGCCCCACGGCCTGTTCGTCTCCAACGGCCCCGGCGACCCCAGCATGCCCCGCTACGCCCACGAGACCCTCTGGAAGCTAATGGGCCTTTTGCCCACCTTTGGCATCTGCCTGGGCCACCAGCTCCTGGGCCTGGCCGCGGGCGGGCGCACCTTCAAGCTCAAGTTTGGGCACCGGGGGGCCAACCACCCGGTCAAGAACCTGCTCACCGGCAAGATCGAGATCACCAGCCAGAACCACGGCTACGCGGTAGACCCCGACACCCTCAAAGACTTCAAGCCCACCCACATCAACCTGAACGACGGCACCCTGGAGGGCATGGCCCACCTGCGCTACCCGGTGTTCAGCGTGCAGTACCACCCCGAGGCCTGCCCCGGCCCCCACGACTCCATCTACCTGTTCCACCGCTTCTTAGAGGAGGTGGACGCCTTCAACGGCCTGACCGGAACGCCGGTGGAAAAGCAGCGTGTGGGGGGTTTGGGGATTTAGGAAAGGTACAAAGAGTTTTTGAAGTTGTTGAACGAACATGAGGTGGAGTTGGCGGATACGCGGTCGGGCACTGTTGCCGCATACCGCGTTTTCCCGCTCGAACAGCTATTTCGCTTCTCGCGGGGGCTCCATGACAAGCAAAAATCAGAGGTGGAGAGCTTGCCAGCGCAGCCTTGCTACAATGATGTTGTGAAGCTCTCGGAGCTGGAAAATATCCTAAAAAACCACCGGGCTGAGCTCGATACCTTTGGCGTCAGGCGGCTTTATGTGGTGGGCTCTGTGGCTAGAGGGGAAGCACGGCCCGGCAGCGATGTTGATTTTGTGGTTGAACTCGAGCGCTACACGTTGCGTGATTTTGTAGGGCTCAAGCTGGCCCTCGAGGACTGGCTTGGTATGGCTGTTGATCTAGCTACCCTAAGAAGCCTCAAACCCCAGCTTCGTAAGGAGCTCGAGGGAGACATGAAGCGTGTCGCGTAGGCTAGATCTGTACTTTCAGGACATTCTCGAGGCTACTGCCCGCATTCGTCGCTATACCCAGGGTCTGGTCTTCGAGGATTTTGATCAAAATGAGCTGGTTCTAGATGCATGTATTCGCAATTTTTTGGTCATAGGTGAAGCGGTTAAGCAAATCCCAGACGAGTTGCGTCTCCAGCAGCCCGAAATCCCGTGGCGCCTGATTGCGGGAATGCGAGATGTGCTGGTTCATGCCTATTTCTCCACGGATAGCCGGGTGCTTTGGGACGTGATTGAGAATGAACTCGAGCCTCTAGAACAGGCTATTGGAAAGATGCTCGCCAATGAGGCTTCCGAGTAGCTCCCAGGTGTCCTGTGCAGGTTTTGACTGAAAGCGCAGATTGATTGGTTATCCGCTGCGCCTGAACTCCAGCAGCTCACTGCTCTGCCCACCCAAATTGCTCTCGCTGACCTGCTTGACCACCCCCACCTCCTCGGCAAACCAGTAGGTGGCCTTGCCACTGAGGCCGATGCCAAACTCCCCTCGAAACACCGCCTCGACCCGCAGGGCTTCGAACTGGCCGGCTGCTACGGTGATGGTTTCCCTGGCAACGATGCGGTTTTCCACCTCGAGAAACCCGCTGAGCTCGAAAAACGCAATTCTTCCTTTCAACTCGTAGCGGTAGGCCCAGCGCCCCCCTACCAGCCAGGTTTCACCACTGGGGATGATCACCCCCGTCAACCTGGTGAACCGCAGGCTACCCCCCGGAATGGCCCGCTCGCCCTCTGGCAAGGTGCGCAAACCCTGGGGGGTGCACACCCACTGGGTGGTCTCGGTGCGGTCGGGGTAGCGGCGTTGTTCGAGCAGGGTGCTGGGGCCGGTGGGTGTAAAGGTTTGGAGATAGGTTTGGTTGCTGCTCAAGTCACGGTAGCGCCAGCGCAGGCTGGGGTCGGTGGGATAGAAGGGGCTCGAGCAAAGATTGCCCAGCGCCAGACCCCCCAACCATAGCACCATGCCAAAAACCCAGGCTTTCATACCACCAATGTGGGCTTTTAGTTTCAGGGAAATGTGGAAGCATCTGACAAAATCCCCCTTGCTCAAGAAATCGTTAACCGCCAAATACCACGGGCCTGCAGAACGCCCAGGGTGCTTTGCAGGGGAAAGCCTGTTCGCTTAAGCTCGACTTTTGGCGGTAAGCCCGTACAATACGCCAATGGGCTATCTCGCTCAGGCACAAACCTGGAAACCCCACCCCACCGGCCCCGGCCACACCGTGGTGGGGGAGGTGCTGGTTTATGAGGACTTGCGCAGCCCACAACTGGGCAACAAGCGCGACATTCTGGTCTACCTGCCGCCTTCCTACCGCAAAAGCAGCCGCCGCTACCCGGTGCTCTATATGCACGATGGGCAGAACCTCTTCGACGAGGCCACCAGCTATGTGGGCGAGTGGCGGGTGGACGAAAGCATGGAGGTGCTGGCTCGAGAAGGGCTAGAAGCCATTGTGGTGGGCATTCCCAACATGGGGGTGGAGCGCCTCAACGAATACAGCCCCTTCCACGACCCCCAGCACGGCGGCGGCAAGGGCGAGAAGTACCTCAAGTTCCTAATCGAGACCGTTAAGCCCTTCATCGACGATGAGTTCCGCACCCTGCCAGGCCGCGAGCACACCGGCGTGATGGGTTCTTCGATGGGGGGCTTTATCAGCTTGTGTGCCTATTACCTGCACCCCGAGGTTTTTGGCATTGCCGGGGTGGTGAGCCCCGCATTCTGGTTTGCCGATGGGGCCATCTACAGCTTTGTGGAAAAAGCCCCCCAGGTGCCCGGCAGGCTCTACATGGATGTGGGCTTCCGCGAGCTCACCCTCTCGCACGTGAGCAGCCGCCGCTATCTGGAAGGGGTGCGGCGCATGCACCGCCTGCTATTGCAAAAAGGCTGGCAGCCTGGCCAGGATTATCTTTATCTGGAAGACCCGGAGGGCGTGCACAACGAAAGCCATTGGGCGCGGCGTTTTCCCGAGATGATGCGTTTTTTGTTTGGCGATAAGCGGGTCGAAGCACAGGCCAGGCGGTGATACCTCGCCACACCCCCTGAAGCTCTAAGCCTGAGCCCATGGCGGCCTGTGGCCCAGGCGGAAGGGGGCTATGTCCAGGGCGCTTTGCCCCTCCAGGGCCAGTTCGGCCATGATCTCCCCCACCACCGCCGAATGTTTGAAGCCGTGGCCCGAGCAGGGCGAGGCCACCAGGATGCGCTCGGAATCGGGGTGGTGGTCGAGGATGAAGTCGCCATCGACCGTGGAGGTATACAAGCAGGTGGCGCTTTTGAGGCAGGCCGGGCCCAGCCCTTTCAACCGGCCCTGCACGTAGCCCTCGAGGAAAGCCTGGATCTCGGCCCCCTGCACGCCGCGCTCGACCTGGTCGGGGTGGGTGGATACCCGCGACTGCTCGGTGGCCACCTTCACCCCTTGCACAACCTGGGGAAAGCCATAAAAGTGCTCGCCCTCGCCGCTGCCAAACATCCAGATGAAAATGGGAAACCGCCCCGGTGCGTAGGCCTGGGGATCCTGGGCCTCGAGCCAGAACAACACCTGCCGGTAGACCCGGAGCACCCGCTTAAAGGGCTCGCCCAGCAGGTCGGCTGCCCAGGCCCCTGCGCTTACCACTGCTTTGGCTGCGGTGTAGCGGTTCTTATCGGTCTCGACCTGTACCCCATCGGCCTGGGGGATGAGCCGCTGCACCCTTTCGCCCGTGTGCACCCCGGCGCCCAGGCGCTGGGCCAGCTCGAGCTGAACCTGTATGCAGCGCTCGGGGTAGAGCAGCCCGGCCCCCGGCTCGTAGTAGCCGGTCTCGTCGCCCTTCAGGCCAAACTGGGGAAAGCGCGCCTCGATCTGGGCCGCGTCCAGCACCTCGTGGGGAATCCCAAACTGCCGGGCGGCCTGGATGGTGCGCTGCAAAAACTGTGGCTTGCCGTGGTGCAGGGCCTCGCCCACCGGGCTGCTTAGAATCAGGCCCCCGCAGGCCAGAAAAAGCGAGGCCCCGCTCTGGGTCTCGAGTTCCCGCCAGATCTGGTGCGAGCGCAGCACCAGCGGCACGTACGCTGCCCCCTCCCCAATGGCCTGCCGGGTGATGCGGGTCTCGCCATGGCTGGAACCGTAGGTATGTGGGGGCCTGTGCTGATCCAGGCCGATCACCCGGGCCCCGCGCCGGGCAAGCTGGTACAGCGCAGCACTGCCCATCGCACCCAGGCCCACCACCACCACATCGGCGCTGTTCATGGCTGCAGAATCACCTTCCCGGTGTTCTTGCGGCTCAACACAAACCGGAAGGCCTCGGCCGCCTCTTCCAGCTTAAAGCGCTCCCCCACC
Source organism: Meiothermus sp. (assembly GCA_026004095.1). Lineage (GTDB taxonomy): Bacteria > Deinococcota > Deinococci > Deinococcales > Thermaceae > Meiothermus. The sequence continues at coordinate 22,255 of BPIL01000017.1, read as the reverse complement.
ACCGGCCGAACCTGGCCCGAGGCCACCAGGGGCATCAGAAAATCCACAGCGGCCTGCATCTCGGCGGGGTCGCTCAGGAACGGGGTGAGCCAGACCCCAATCACGCTCTGGTTGCCCTTCATCAGGCCCACCGGGTGCATCTGGGCCATCTCGCGCGAGGCCGAACCGATTACCAGCAAGCGGCCCCTATAGGCCAGCATCTTGAGGCTCTGGGCGAACCCCGCGCCCCCCACCACCTCCATCAGGACATCCACCCCTTTGCCCTCGGTGGCGTTCCTGACGGCCTCGAGCAGGTTATCCTGGGTGTTGAGCAGGGTCACATCGGCCCCCAGGCGGCGGCACAGGGCCAGCTTTTCCTCGCTGCTAGCCAGGGCAATCACCCGCAAGCCCATCCGCTTGGCAATCTGAATGGAAGCCGTGCCCAGCGCGCCAGCGGCCGCCTGGATGAGCACCCATTCGCCGGGCTGGGCCCGGGCCTGGGTTTTCAGGGCAAAGTAGGCGGTGAAGTAGGAGACCGGAAAGGCCGCGGCCTCGGCTGCGCTCATCTGGGGCGGCAGCGGCAGCACCGAACGGACTGGCACCACCGCATACTCGGCAAAAGCGCCGCTGCCCCCCAGGGCCGCCACCCGCACCCCTGGCTGTAAGCCCTCCACCCCCTCGCCCAGGGCCTCGATAACCCCTGCGAACTCCATGCCCGGCACCGTGGGGTAGCGGGTGCGCACCAGGTACTCACCAGCCACGTAGAGGATATCGGCGAAGTTGAGCCCCGCGGCCTCGACCCGGATGAGCACCTGCCCAGGGCCGGGGCTGGGTTTGGGAAGGTCGGTAAGTTCCAGAACCTCGGGGCCGCCTGCGCGCTGCACCTGAATGGCTTTCATGCTGCCTAGCATAAATCCCAAGGCCTGTTGCCGTCACCAGAAATAATCTGGGAGGTTCGATTATCTCCGCAAAATGTAGTTCCACCGAAAAATGCCCCTGACCCCTGGGGGTATCCTTGGCCTTGATATGACGAGAACGGCCATCGTGATTGGATCGGGTATTGGGGGCCTGGCCATGGGCCTCCGCCTGCAAAGCCTGGGCTTCGATACCACCATTGTAGAAAAACTGGACGGCCCCGGCGGGCGGGCCTACGTGCGGCAGGTGGACGGCTTCACCTTCGACATGGGGCCCACCGTTATCACCGTGCCGCACTTCATCGAGGAGTTGTTTAGCCTCGAGCGCGGGAAACCCCACCTGCACCTGCCCGATTTTCCCCCCGAGGTGCAGGGCGAGGACAAGCGCATCAAGAGCGGCCTCTCGGGCGGGCCCAACACCAGCAAGTACGTGCAGATCGTCCCCATTCTGCCTTTTTATCGCATCTACTTCGACGACGGCACCTTCTTCGACTACGACGGCGACCCCGAGAACACCCGCCGCCAGGTCAGGGAGCTGGGCGAGCCGGGCGACCTCGAGGGCTACGAGCGCTTCCACGCCGACGCCAGGGCCATTTTTCAGCGGGGGTTCCTCGAGCTCGGCTACACCCACTTCGGCGACCTGGGCACCATGCTGCGGGTGGTGCCCGACCTGCTGCGGCTGGACGCGGTGCGCACCCTGTTCAGCTTTGCCAGCAAGTACTTCAAGTCGCCCAAGCTGCGCCAGGTCTTCAGCTTCGAGACCCTGCTGATCGGGGGCAACCCCCTCAGCGTGCCGGCCATCTACGCCATGATTCACTTCGTGGAGAAAACCTGGGGCATCCACTTTGCCCTGGGGGGTACCGGGGCTCTGGTGCGGGCTTTGGTGCAAAAGTTCGAGGAGCTGGGCGGCAAAATACGCTACAACGCCGAGGTCAAGAAGATTAACGTAGTACGCGAGGGCCGAAAGAAAATCGCCAAGGGCATCACCCTGGCCGACGGCAGCGTGCTGCACGCCGATATTGTGGTCTCCAACGCCGACTACGCCCACACCTACCTGAAGCTAATCGAGCCCCAGTACCGCTTCTGGCACTCCGACCTCATCGTGAAGAACCGACCCCAGAGCATGTCGCTGGTGGTGATCTATTTTGGCTTCAAAGCCGACGGCACCGAAGGCCAGAGACTGCGTCACCACAACATCATCCTGGGGCCGCGCTACGAGGGGCTGCTGCGGGACATCTTCGGGCGCAAGGTGCTGGCCAAGGACTTCAGCCAGTACCTGCACATCCCCACCCTTACCGACCCCAGCCTGGCCCCCCCGGGCCACCACGCCGCCTACACCCTGATTCCAGTACCCCACAACGGCAGTGGGCTGGACTGGGACTTGCTGGGCGAGCCCTTTGTGAACAAGGTGCTCCGCTTCCTGGACGAGCGCGGCTATCTGCCGGGCCTGATGGAGCGCCTGGTGCACAAGAGCTTTATCACCCCCGACTACTTCGAGCACACCCTGAACAGCTACCTGGGCAACGCCTTTGGCCCCGAGCCCATCCTGGCCCAGTCGGCCTACTTCCGGCCCCACAACCGCAGCGAGGACATCGCCAACCTCTACCTGGTGGGCGCGGGCGTGCAACCAGGGGCCGGCACTCCCAGCGTGATGATGTCGGCCAAGATGACCGCCCGGCTGATTGCCGAGGACTTTGGAATTGCGGATCAACCTGTGGCAAACCATTTACACGGAGAGCCAGTGAGCGTTTAGTATTGGTGGATGAATTTTGAAGGCTTGTTGGAGGCTGCTCACAACGTCGTCCGATCCCTTAACAGGCCCTGGGATGACCGTCTCAATGTCATTCTGCGCTACTGCGTAGATCACGGGGCTTTCCCCAAAATCGGTAGGTTGAGGCCGGAAGGCGAAGCCTTGCCCGCCTATCTGAAGCTTTACATTGAACGCTATTACGGGGCTCGAGAGCAGCGCCTGGAGTTTCGTGCGGTTGGAACCCTCCCTGATCCCGCCGTGGATGTGATCCTCCAGGCATTTATCGGTCTAAGCGATCTATCGGTTGTGTCAGAGCATCACCGCCAGTCGATGGCGGCGGAAAACCTGCTAGGCCTGCTGCTCGAACGCTACATCGCCGAGCAGCTTGAGCCGCAGGGCTGGGTATGGTGCGCTGGCAATACCGTGCGTTCGGTTGACTTCCTGTCTGGCGACCTCAGTACTGCGCTGCAGGTCAAGAATCGAGACAACAGCGAAAACAGCTCTTCTTCTGCTATCCGCCAGGGTACTTCCATTAAGAAATGGCACCGAATTAACTCAAAAACAGGCAAAACCAATTGGCCTAGTTTCCCCGTGAGAGAAGTAATCTTGAGCGAAGAAGGTTTTCATCGCTATATCGAAGCTTACGCAAATAGCCTAAAATAGAGCCGTGCATAACCTATCGCATATTTCTCTGTTCTCCGGGGCGATGGGTCTGGATCTGGGCTTGGAGCAGGCGGGTTTCATTACGCAGGTTTTGGTTGAGCTCGATCCGATAGCTCGCCGAACCATTCAGCACAACCTAAAGCGCCTTGGTCGCACAGCGGCCATTTTTGAGGACGTGACGCAAGTAACTGCAGAGATGCTGCTCGAGGCCGTCGGCCTGCGGGTGGGCGAGGTAGCGCTCATTTCCGGTGGGCCACCGTGTCAACCCTTCAGCACGGCAGGGCGCCGGGCCGCTATACAAGACCCTCGAGGGAGCCTGTTTAGAGACTTTGTTCGTCTCATCGAGGGGGTGCGGCCCCGCTTCTTTGTGATGGAGAATGTGCGGGGTTTACTGTCCGCGGCCATTCGCCACCGCCCCATCAAGGAGCGTGGGAAAGGGGCTCCTCCTTACGCGCCCGATGAGCTTCCCGGCTCAGCCTTTCAGGTCATCCTCGCGGAGTTTGATCGCCTTGGCTATTCCTATGTGTACGGCCTGCTCAATGCGGCCGACTATGGTGTGCCCCAGGTACGCGAGCGGGTGATTATTATTGGCAGTCGAGACCACGAGCCCATTGCCCTGCCCCAACCCACCCATCACAAAGATGGCTTGCGCTTACCCCGCTGGCGCACAGTACGCGAAGCCTGGGATGGTTTAGAAGATCCATCTCCGGAGTATCCACCTTACCCCGAGTCGCGCTTGCGTTTTTTACGCCTGGTTCCTGAGGGGGGTAACTGGCGCGATCTGCCTCCGGAGCTTTGGCCCGAAGCCATGGGTGGGGCGTTTACCTCTGGGGGTGGAAAAGTGGGCTTCTATCGCCGGCTGGCCTGGGACAAGCCGGCCCCTACCGTCACTACAAGCCCTGCACAAAAAGCTACCGACATGTGCCACCCCTCCGAGCTACGGCCCATCAGCGTCCGCGAAGCAGCCCGGTTGCAAGGTTTTCCCGACGATTGGCTGTTTTGTGGCTCAATGGCAGACCGCTATCGACAAATCGGCAACGCTGTTCCGGTGGGCCTGGGTAAGGCTATCGGCGAGAGCATTTTGGCAACCATGCTGGGCGTGTCGCAAACCGCTGTTCGACAAGGCCGTTTATTCGAATTCGAATTGGCAGGCAAGCCCAGCCCTTAATCCGGCCACTCCCCCACCCGTTCCCGCTCGGGGTGGTATCCGGCCTGCTCGAGCCTCGCCATCACCTCTTTACCGTGCTCCGCGTCGCGCACCTCCAGCACCAGCTCTACCCCCACCTTGCCCAGCGGGGCCAGCCAGAGGGCTCGGCGGTGGAAGATATCAATGATGTTGGCCCCGGCGGCTGCTACGTGATCCACCACCCGCGCCAGCGCCCCCGGACGATCCACCACCGCCAGCTTGAGCAACAGGTAGCGGCCCTGCCGCACCATCACCTGCTCGATTACCCGGGAAAGCAGGTTGCCGTCGATGTTGCCTCCGCACAGCACCGTGGCGACGGTCTGACCGGGCCGCACCGGCACCTTGCCGGCCAGGATGGCCCCCATCCCGGCAGCCCCGGCCCCTTCCACCACCAGCTTGAGATGCTGGGCGCAGTGCACGATGCCGCGGGCGATCTCGTCGTCGGTGACCTCGAGCACCTGGTCTACGTACTGCTGGATGAGGGGGAGGGTTAGCTCGCCTGGACGTTTGACCGCAATGCCGTCGGCGATGGTCTGGGCCACCGGCACGCTCACCGGATGCCCGGCTCTGAGCGAGGGGTTGACCGGCGCACAGCCCGCCGCCTGCACCCCCACGATCTGGACTTGCGGGCGCAGGTGCTTGACTGCCAGGGCGATCCCCCCAATCAGCCCACCCCCACCGATGGGCACCACCAGCACGTCCAGGTCGGGCAGGGCCTCGAGCAGCTCGAGGCCGATGGTGCCCTGTCCAGCGATAATTTTTTCATCGTTGAAGGCGTGCACATAGGTGTAGCCGTGCTGCTCTTGAAGCTCGTGGGCATGGGCCACCGCGTCGTCGAAGCTGGCCCCGTGGAGCACCACCTCAGCCCCCAGGCGGCGGGTCGCCACCACCTTGGTGAGGGGGGCGTGCTGGGGCATCACAATGGTGGAGCGGATGCCCTGGAGCGAGGCCGCCAACGCCACCCCCTGGGCGTGGTTGCCCGCTGAAGGGGCGATCACCCCACGGGCCTTTTCCTCGGGGGTGAGGGCGGCAATTTTGTGATAGGCTCCGCGAATCTTGAAGGAGCCGCCGCGCTGCAAACACTCCGCCTTGACAAAGACCCGCGCCCCCAGCTCGTCGGAGGTAAGCGGGTCGGGTAGGGTGGGCGTGGAGGCGATAACCTTGCGAATGACCGCACGGGCGGCCTGGATGTCTTCAAAGCGAACTGCCATGCGGTGATTGTATCGCTAAGCGCCCACACCCCCGAGGCCTCCAGCCCACCTGGACTCACAAGCCCGGTAAAGGCCGCTGCCCCCACCTCGAGAACGGATGCTCCACCAGGCTGGCGTTGAGGTAGCGGGGGTCGTGGGTTACCTCCTCCCCCACCCAGTCGGGCAGCTCGAGGGGCTGGTCGGGCGACTCGAGCTCTACCTCGGCCACCACCAACCCCTGGTTCTCCCCGGCGAACTCGTCCACCTCCCAGACCCGCCCCCGAAATTCGATGCAGTAACGGGTTTTCTCGATCAGGGGCTTCAGGCAAAGGTGCTCCAACAGCTCCTGGGCCTCGGCCAGCGGGATGGGGTACTCGTACTCAAGGCGGGTCACCCCCTGGGCCTGGCCCTTGATGGTCAGGTAGGCCTGCCCGCCGGCTATACGCACCCGCACAGTGCGGGCCTCCTGGCGGCACAGGTAGCCCTGGCGGTACAGCACGCCCGCCGCGCCGGTTTTCCACTCCGGCGAACGCACCAGGAATTTACGCTCAATCTCCCGGCCCATGAAGATCAGGCATCGGCCAGGTTCCGCTCGAGGGTTCGCTCGTAGACCTCGAGGTACCGGGGCAGCACCACCTCGGGTCGGAAGTGCTCGATGGCCCGCGCACGGGCCGCCTCGCCCATAGCGCGGCGGCGGGCTCGGTTGGTAAGGATTTCCAGGCTGGCCTCGAGCATCGCCGGTATATCCCCCATAGGCCGCAGGAAACCGGTTTTACCCTCTTCAATCAGCTCGGGCAGCCCGCCCACCCGGCTGGCCACCACCGGCACCCCACTAGCCATGGCTTCCAGGGCCACCAGACCGAAGGATTCCTGCTCAGAAGGCACCAGCAAAAGATCGGCCACACTCATGAACTTCTCGATGCTGGGCGTGGATTCCAAAAACTGCACCCGTCCGGCGATCTCCAGCTCGTCGGCCAGCTCCATGCACTCCTGGCGCAGCGGTCCATCCCCGATCATCAACATACGGGCCGGCATCTGCTCGAGGATGCCAGCAAACACCCGCAGCGCATCCAAAGGCCGCTTAACTGCGCGAAAGTTGGAAACATGCAGCACGATGGCCTCCTCGGGCTGGGCAAAGCGGGCCCGGTAGGCCGGGTCTTTGTTGGGCTGGAAGCGCTCCGGATCCACCCAGTTGTAGATCACCTCAATCTCGCGCTCCACCCCCAACTGGGCGCGGGCCTCCTCAGCCAGCGCGCGGGAGACCGCCGTTACTGCGTCCGAGCTGCGCACCGCGTGCTGGGTGGTCTTGGCAAAAGCCGGCTCACGCCCCACCAAGGTGACATCGGTACCGTGCAGGGTGGTAACCACCTTGATCTCCAGCCCCATCTCACGGGCCAGAATAGCGCTCGTCGCATGTGGAATAGCGTAGTGGGCGTGCACCAGATCGATTTTGAAGCGTTCGATGAGCTCGGCAATAGAGTTAGCCGCCGTCAGGGGGGTGAGCGGCTCCTGGAACAAGGGGTAGTCGGCGCTCAGCACCTGATGGAAGTTAAGGGAGCCAGCCCGCAACGGCTTTTTGAGAAGACCCAGCCAGCGGGCAACGCTCTGTTTGGAGGCCTGAAAAATGCGGCCCAGCCCACCCACCGGGTTCTGGCCCATCGAGCGCAGGTTGCTGCTCAGGCCGAGCTGGTTGAGGCGTTCTTCAGTCAGGCGGAAGGGCCGTTCGGTAGCCACCAGATGCACGTTATGCCCCAGCCCGGCCAAGGCCAGGGCCAGCTCGGTCGCCACCACACCCGAACCCCCTGCGCTGGCGTGACAAAGAATTGCAATGTTCATAAAACCTCCTGTTCGGGTCAGCTCAAGATTCGGAACGGGACACCCCCTAAAAGCTGTGCTCTATACTGCATGAACCGGGTCAGCGCAACTTCAGATAGGGGGCTTACTGAGCTTAAAGTGCTGATGTGAGAAAATGCCGAGAACCCAACTGCAGGCCCCACCCCCAGCTTATAAGAGACTGTCTTAATACCCTCCCTCATGCTATAGTCACGCATGGAACTCAGAGAAAGCCGCTACCCCAGCGATCTGACCGACCAGGAATGGGCTATCCTGGCACCCCTGATGCCTCAGCCCTCCGCCTCCTCCCCCGAGGAGGCCCAGTTCACCCCCAAGGCGCCCGTCAAGGGCTAGCGGCCCGTTCCTTCCACCGGCGGAGGATGCGCAGGCGGATGGATCGTTCCTCCCGCTGGAGCTGAACCTCGGCCCAGGAGGCCATGACACCCGGCCAAGCCTCTAGGTCTAGGGGCTCCGGGACGGTGTCCTGGTAGGCGCCGAGCAGGGCCTCCACCACGAACGCCCCCACGGCCTGGCTCATGCCCTCCTCCTCTTCTCCCAAGCTCTCCCAGGCTAATTCCACGGCCCGCTCCAAGTCGTAGGCCATCCGCGCCAGGTCCTCCAGGGGGCTTCCCCAGCCCCGGGGCCCCAGGGCCAGGAGGTAAAGCTCCCCCGAGACCTCCAGAAAAGCCCCCAGGCCCCGCCCCAGCAGGGGCACCCCTTCCCCCTCCCCCTCCACCTGCTTAAGGCGCTGGTGCAGGAGGGCCAGGCGGACTCCAAGGAGCCGGGCCAGGCTTTCCAGCTCCCTTAGGGCTTCCACCAGAAGCCCAGCCCCTCCCTCCTCGAGGCGCTGCCCCCGCAGGCGGGCCAGACCCTCGGCGGCTAGGGTCTGGACCAGGGCGAAAGCCTCCTGCGGCTTCCCTTCCGGGAGGGGTCCCGTGAGGGCCAGGACCCGGCGTTCCCTCCCGCGTTCCCAAACCAGCTGCCCCTCTGGGGGCAGGATCCAAGGCAGATCCAGCCGGGGCAGGGTCTCGAGGGTGCGGTTCAGCCCCCCGTCCTGAACCAGCCCCAGCTGGAGCCAGACCCCATCGCCCGCGGCCAGGCCGGGCCGCAGCAGGGTGAGCTCCTCGGGGACGGGCCCCCGGTGCTCCCCTCGGTAGTAGGCCTTAAGGCTCCTGCCCTGGAAGCCCTCCTTGAGCCGGCGGAGCAGGAGGGCGTAAAACCCCGCGTCTTGGGAGAGCTCGTAGAGGTAGCCCTCTCGAGGCCGGGTGCGGGCGAAGGCCCCCGAGCTCTCGCGTTCCTCGGCGTCCCAGGCCAGGGGGAGGAAGACCAGGGTGCGGCCGTGGTGTTCCAGCTGGAGGAGGGTGAGGTAGAGGGGGGACGTTTTCTGGAACCGCAAAGCATCGTAAAGCTCCCCCCGCTGGGGTTTCAGGGCCAACCAGCTTCGCTCCCCCAGCCACTGAACCAGGGCCTTTAGGAAGGCAGCCCTGGCCCTTTCGTCCGCCATGGTCTCCACGAAGAGGGACTCGAGGCCTTCCTCCATGGGAACCTGGGGGAGCATTTCGGGGGTGACCTCTTCGGCCCAATCCGGGGCAGAGACGCGGATGGTTTCCGGAAGGGCGAGGGCGAAAAGGGTGAAGCCGTGAGGGCCCAGGGTCATGGGGTAAAGGGGCTGGGTTACCGGGGGGAAGGGGTTTTGGGAAAAGAGCTCTATGGGCACTAAGCCCTGGAACGCCTCCAAGGGGAGGTGGAAGGCTTGGGTGTAGCGGCTGAGGTTGGCCACAACTAAAAGGCGTTCTTCTCCGTAGGTGCGGAGGTAGGCCAGGATCCGCCGGTTTTCCACGGGTAAGAGGGTGAGCGTCCCCTGGCCGAAGACCTGGGCGTACCGCTTCCTCAGGGCCAAAAGCCGCCGGTTAAAGTTGAGCAGGGAGTGGGGGTTATCCTGCTGGGCTTCCACGTTGACGAAGTGGTAGCTGTAAGGCCCTTCGCTGACCGGGGGCAGGAAGAGCCGGTGGTAGGGTGCCCGGGAGAACCCGGCGTTGCGGTCGGCGTACCACTGCATGGGGGTGCGCACCCCGTTGCGGTCCCCTAGGAAGGGGTTGTCCCCCATGCCGATTTCGTCCCCGTAGTAGAGGATGGGGGAGCCCTTAAGGGTGAGGAGCAGGGCCTGCAGCAGCTCGTAGCGTCGGCGATCTCCCCCAAGAAGGGGCATTAGGCGGCGGCGGATGCCCAGGTTGATGCGGAAGCGGGGATCGGGGGCGTAGATCTCCCAGAGGAACTCCCGCTCCTCTTCCGTTACCTTTTCCAGGGTGAGCTCGTCGTGGTTGCGGAGGAAAAGCGCCCACTGGGCGCTTTCGGGGATGCCCTCCGTTTCCTGGAGCATGGCCTCAATGGGCCGCCGATCCTCCCGGCGCAGGGCCATGAAGATGCGGGGCATAAGGGGGAAGTTGTAGGCCATGTGAACCCCGTCTCCTTCCCCGAAGTAGGGGAGGGTTTCTTCCGGCCACATGTTGGCCTCCGCCAGGAGGATTTTTCCCGGGCCGTAGCGCTTCTCCAGGGCGGCCCGCAGGCGCTTTACCGCGGCGATGGTCTCCGGGAGGTTCTCGCAGGAGGTGCCCTCCCGCTCGTACAGGTAAGGGATGGCGTCCAGCCGGAAGCCGTCCACCCCCAGGTCAGCCCAGAAGAACATCACCTCCTGCATGGCCTTTTCCACCTCGGGGTTGTCCCAGTTGAGATCCGGCTGGTGGTGGTAGAAGCGGTGCCAGTAGTAGGCCCCGGCCACGGGGTCAAAGGTCCAGTTGGAGGTTTCAAAGTCCTGGAAGATGACCCGCACCCCCTTATACTTCTCCGGGGTGTCGCTCCAGACGTACCAGTCCCGCATGGGGCTTCCGGGTTTGCGGGCTTCCTGGAACCAGGGGTGGTCTATGGAGGTGTGGTTCAGCACCAGCTCCACGATGACCCTGAGCCCCATCTCGTGGGCCTCGTCCAAAAAGCGCTTGAAGTCCTCCAGGCTTCCGTGTACCGGGAGGATCTGGTAGTAGTCGGAGATGTCGTACCCGTCGTCCCGTAAGGGAGATTGGAAGAAGGGCATGAGCCACAGGGTGTTCACCCCGAGGGCCTCGAGGTAGGGGAGCTTCTGCCTTAGGCCCTCAAAGTCCCCGTAGCCGTCGTCGTTGGCATCGTAGAAGGAGCGGACGTGGAGCTGGTAGATGACTGCGTCCTTGTACCAAAGAGGATCCACACCCTAAAGCTAGGGGGTCAGAGGTAAGTTTTCAAGTAGGCCAGAACCTCGTCCACATCCGCCAGGCGCCCTGCCGCGGCGGTGGGCCCGGGCCCCACTTTAAGGGTCAGGCCCCGGCCCTGAAGGGCGCGAAAGGCCGTCTCGTCCGTGGCGTCGTCCCCGATGCAGACGGGGGTGTGGCCGGGGTGGCGCTCCAGCAGGCGGAGAACCGCCCGGCCCTTCTCCGCCCCCTTAGGCTTGATCTCCAGAACCTTCTTGCCCCAAAGGGCCTCGAGGTCTAAGGCCTGGAGAAGCCCCTTCACCTCTTCAAGCCACCGCCGGAGGCAGGCTTTCACTCCCTCTTGGTCTCGGGCTCCCCGGTAGTGGAACGCGAGGGCAAAGCCCTTGTCCTCTAGCTGCACCCCTTCGCAGGGGAGGAGGCGTTGCCGTAGGGGGGAGAGATCCACAGAGAGCAGGGAGCGGACTTCTCCTCCTAGGATGCCCTCCTCTGCCCCGTGCCCTCCTACCACTGGGAGGCCGGAAAGGGGGAGGAGGGCCTCCAGATCCCGCACCCGGCGCCCGGTGATCACGTAGACCGGGAAGCGGGCCCGCAAGGCCTCCAGCACCCTGGGGGCCTCAGGGTAAGGGAAGGCCTCCTCGGGCCTGGGGGCGATGGGGGCCAGCGTCCCATCGTAGTCCAGGAAGAACACCGGGTTTTCCGCCCTCATCTCCCCTCCGCCAACGAATGGAGAAAGCCCTCCGCCCACCGCTTTACGTCCAGGCCGTCTATGCGATCCCAAAGGGCCTGAAGCCTTTCCTGGCGCGCCCCCTTAGGGGTGCGCAGGGCCTGATCCAGGGCGGCCCCGATGCCCTCGAGGTCATAGGGGTTGACCAAGAGGGCTTCTCTGAGGTATTCGGCCGCCCCCGCCAGGTTGGATAGGATGAGTATCCCTTCTTCCGAGGTGTAGGCGTACTCCAGGGCCACCAGGTTCATGCCGTCCCGCAAAGGGGTGATGAGCGCGACGTCCGCCGCTAGGTAGAAGGCCACCAGCTCCTCTGGGGGAAAGGCCTGGTAGAAGTACCGCAAGGGGATCCAGTCCTCCCGCAGGAAGCTTCCCATGATCCGCCCCACCACCTCGTCCACCTGGCGTTTGAGCTCCCGGTATTCCGCCACGCTGGTGCGGGTAGGGGTGGCGATCTGGAATAGGGTCACCTTGCCCCGCCAGTGGGGGTGGGTACGCAGGAACCGTTCGTAGGCCAAAAGCCTTTCCAGAATGCCCTTGGTGTAGTCCAAGCGGTCTACTCCAAGGATGAGCCGCTTGCCTGCGAGGTGCTTCAACGCTTGGGCGTGCTCTTGGACCCTTTTGTCCCGAACCAGCTCCCGGAAGCGGGCGGTGTCTATGCCTAGGGGGTGAACCTCTACCCGAATCCAGCGGTCCCCCCACCGAACCCGGTTGCCCTCTATGGGGAAGCCGTAGTGGGCGGCGGTTCTGAGGAAGTTTTCCGCGTACTCCGAAGTATGGAACCCGATGAGGTCAGCACCTAAGAGGCCTTCCACCAGAGCTTTCCCCCAGGGCAGGACGCGGAACACCCCGCTGGAGGGCCAGGGGATGTGGAAGAAGAACCCTATGGGGTTTGGAACACGCTCCCGCAGGAGCTTGGGCAGGAGCATGAGGTGGTAGTCCTGTATAAACACCACGTCTTCGGGTTGGAGCAGTTCGGTCACCTTGCTGGCAAAGCGTTGGTTGGCCCGAACGTAGTCTTGGAAGTAGTCCCGCTTAAGCTCAACTTTCTCCAGGAAGTAGTGGCATAGGGGCCAGAGGATTCGGTTGGCAAACCCCCCGTAAAACCCCTGCCACTCCTTTTGGGGTAAGGTGACCTGTACCAAGCGGATGGCGCTTTCCCGGGGCCTTAGGGTGAGGGCCTTTTCCCCTTCTTCCCGGGCGGCTACCCAGACGCCTCCCCGGGCCTCGAGAACCGGTAAGAGGGCGGAAGCCAGGCCGCCCACCGCGGGGGCTAGGCCTTCTGGGGTAAGGCGGAAAGGGGCTCGGTTGGCCACGATGACCAGTCCCATTTGCTTCTATCCTACAGGTTTTGGGGGCAAGGGGGTGATTCAGGGCCGGTGCGTGAGGTTACGCACCCCGACCGATGGCAAAACTTGATGCGACCGGGGTGGAGGCGACGCTTCAGGTGGCACAAGAAGGGATTACCAAACCCAGACCAGGCCACCGGTGGGAGCCGAAAGCTGCTCTATGGCTTGGGGTACAGCGCCAGCCCGTTCACCACCGGGCGCACCCCCAGCAGGCCATTGCCCGGATTGCGCAAACGCCCCTGCACCCAGAGCTGGGCCGAGCCCCCGCCGTCCATGCGGATGGCCCCCCAGAAGCCCTGCTCCTGCAGCACCCGGGCCAGCGCCTCGGGGCGCATGGGCTCGGTCACGATAAAGTAGAGCGCCCCCTCCTGTGACCAGGCCACCACCGACTGGGCCGCCACCGCCTCTACCGGGGCGCGGTCGCGGAAGGGCTCGGCGTTGGGGTCGAAGACGTTGGCCCCGCTTTGGATGAGCAAAGGGCCGGCCTCGAGCGCGTAGTTGGTTGGGGGCTCGAGGCTGATCATCAGCCGCAGGGTCTCGCCGGTGCGGGCGATGGGGGCTTCGGCAGGAAAGGTGAGCGCCCAGTAGCCCTCGGGCAGTTCGTGCGGGGCAGGGTAGGTAGCAACAATCCGGTCGCCCTGCACGATGTGCACGTTCTCTCCCGGGCGCCCCACCGGCCCGGCCAGGGTGTGCGCGGTGTATTTCGCTCGGTTGAGGTTGACCCCCACCCGAACGCTGCGCCCATCCATGAGCTGCACCGAGGCCGCAAACTGCGGCCGTCCGGCGAATATACTCCCATCCTGCCAGAACAGCGCGCTGCGCCCGTAGGGAAAGCTCAGGGGCACCCCCCCCCGCACCCAGAGGCCAATGGGCGTCCCGGTACGGCCATCGAAGTAGCCCCCGTTCAGGATGGCCAGGGCCCCAGGGGCCATCTCCGGCAAGACCTTGCGCTCGCCGGGGCGGCCCACCGGCTCCATGCGCCAGCTACCGGGGGCGGCCTCGAGCCAGTACATGCGCACCGGCTCGGGCGCCCAGGCCCACACTTCGCGGTAGCGGAAGCCCGGCATCAGGGCCTCCTCGCGCTCGGGCTCGAGGTAGTAGACATCCAGCACGTAGCGGCGGGGATTGGCAAGCAAAAAAGTGCGGTAGCGGTAGAAGCGGCCTGGCGGGGCTTGCAGCCTGAGCAGGGTGCTTTGCAGCTCGTAGCGGGCTGTCACTTCCACCCCGGCGGGCCGCACCACCTCGAGGCCCGGGGCAAAGTAGGGCAGGCTCAGCTCGAGGGAGCCCGGGTACGGGGCCAGGTCGGAAGGGCGCGGGTTGCACCGCGTCGCCCTCGGGCAGGTCGAATACCAGGCGCAGGCGGTTGGCGCTGGCCGAGTAGCGCACCCCGGCTTCCGGTGCCGCCACCAGGCCCACCGCCCGGACTACCTCTACCGGCAGCATGGCCCCCTGGGGCGGGGGCAGGCCGGCCTCCAATGGGGGGATCCAGCCCAGGCCCTCCACATAGGTAAAACTCAGCCCATCCTTGTGAAAGGTGGTGGCCCCGTTCTCCTGGGTCACGCCCAGCCCCAGCTTGGAAGCCGGCAGCATCGGCACCGAGGCAGGGGGCGTTTGTGCGTGGGCTGCACACCAGAGTACCACCAACACCATCCACCCGCGCACCATACCGCTATTCCAACGCATATTCGTCACCCAAAGATGGGGAAAGTCTCAATCGGCCCGCCTCCGGGATTCCAAAGAGGCCACTACCGAACCTCCACAGCAGGGCCGGCCCCTGCCGAATCAATCCGCCACCAGCCAGTCCTGCTCGGGGTACAAAAACACATCGTCCAGGCGCATCAGCCTTGCAGCCAGCAGGGGCACCTTGTCGAGTTCGTAGAGGAAAAAGTAGCGGGCAGCCTCGAGCTTGCCCCGGTAAAAAGCCCCTTCCTTTCCCAACGCTTTGCGCGCCTGCTCCAGCCACAGCCAGGCCAGCGTCACCGTGCCGAACAGCTCCAGATAGGCAAAGGAGTTGGCAAAAGCCCGCTCCACCTCCCCCTGGGCCGCCTTGTTCAGCAGGCACTGGGTGACCTCGGTGGTGGTCTGCAGGGCCTGCTCGAGGGCTTCGGCGTACGGCCGCAGGGCCTCGGTGTCCCGGCTGGCCTGGATGGTTCGCTCAACCTCCTGGGCCCACAGCCGGAAGCCCTGCCCTTCCTGCATCCCCACCTTGCGCGCCAACAGGTCGAGGGCCTGGATGCCGTTGGTGCCCTCGTGGATGGCGTTGAGGCGGTTGTCGCGGTAGAACTGCTCCACGTTGTAGTCGCGGGTGTAGCCATAGCCCCCGTGCACCTGAATAGCCAGCTCGTTGGCCCGCATACCCAGCTCGCTCGACCAGCCCTTGACCACCGGGGTGAGCACCTCGAGCAGCAACCGGGCCTGCTCGGCGGCCTCGGGGGTGGGGGCGGTGCGCTCCTCATCCACCAGCCGGGCCGCATACAGGCACAGGTGCAGGCAGCCCTCGGCGTAGGCTTTTTGCATTATCAGCATGCGGCGCACATCGGGGTGCTGGATGATGGGAACCGCGGGGCTGGCCGGGTTCTTGTCGTGCAGACGGCGGCCCTGGGTGCGGGTCTGGGCGTATTCCAGCGCGTGCAGGTAGCCGGTGTAGGCCAGCGCCATCGCGCCCATGCCCACCCCGATGCGGGCCTCGTTCATCATGGTGAACATGTAGGACAGGCCCTGGTGCGGCGCGCCCACCAGCTCACCCACCGCGTCCTCGAGGCTCAGCAAGCAGTTGGGAATCCCCCGGTAGCCCATCTTGTGGTTGAGGCCGGCCACCCGCACCCCGTTGCGGGGCCCCAGGCGGCCATCCTCGCGCACCAGGTACTTGGGCACGATAAAGAGCGAAATCCCCTTGACGCCGGGGGGGCCTCCGGGAATCTTAGCCAGCACCAGGTGCACGATGTTCTCGGCAATCTCGTGGTCGCCCCCGGAAATCCACATCTTGGAGCCGTTGAGCCGGTAGGTGCCGTCCGCCTGGGGTTCGGCGCGGGTCAGGAGGTCGGTGAGCGAGGAGCCGGCGTGGGGCTCGGAGAGGCACATGGTGCCGAAGAAGCGGCCCTCGAGCTGGGGCAGCAGGTATTTCTTCTGCTGGTCTGGCGAGCCGTACTTGCGGAGCAGGTTGGCGTTGCCCGCGGTGAGCAGGGCGAAGCTGGCGGTGGCGATGTTGGCCGCCTTGAACAAAGCGCCGTAGGCCGTGGCAATCACGTAGGGCAGTTGGATGCCGCCCAGCGCGTAGTCGTGCGTGGCCGCAAACAGGCCGGCTTTGCGGTAGGCCTCGAGGGCCGCCTTGATCTCGGGGTTGGTGTGCACCCGCTCGCCGTCGAACCAGGGCTCTTCCTGGTCGTTTTTCTTGTTGTGGGTGGCGAACTGCTCGACTGCGATGCGGTAGGCCACATCCAGGGTATCTTTGAAGGTCTCGCGGCTGTGGTCGCGGTAGCGCTCGCGCTGGGTGAGGGCCTCCACGTCCAGCACTTCGTACAGCAGGAACTCGAGGTCACGCCGGGAGATGAGCTTTTCCATATTGAGGCGATTGTACCGCCTGGGGTTTACCGCACCACCGTACCGGCCCCCGCCAGCGCTGCCGAGATGGGCTGCTCGATGCGGGCATCCCCAAACACCACCCGGCCCACCCCACCCTGCACCGCCTCCACCGCCCCCAGCACTTTTTTCTTCATGCGGCCCTGGGCCACGCTCATGTACTGGGGGTCGCCCACCCGGGCTGCCGGAATCTCGCGGATCAGGCTCGACTCATCGGGGAAGTTGGCCAGGAGGCCCGGAATGTTGGAAAGGAGCAGCAGCGCTTCGGCTTTGAAGGTCGTGGCCAGCAGGGCTGCTGCGGTGTCGCCGTCGGTGTTGATGGCCTCGCCCTGGTACGAGACCGCCGGCGGGGTGAGCACCGGCAGGTAGCCCGCCTCCAGCAACAGGGTAAGCAGGGCCGTGTTCACCTTTTCCACCGAGCCCGTGTAGTCGCCCCGGTGAATCTTGATCTTGCCGTTTTCGATGTACTTGACCGCGTCCTTGCGCTTGCCCTCGAAGATGCGCCCATCCAGCCCCGAAAGGCCCACGGCATTGACGCCCTCTTTCTGCAACAGCTCCACGATGCGCTTGTTCACCAGGCCGCAGTAGACCATCTCGAAAATTTCCAGGGTCTTCCGGTCGGTGAGGCGGCTGGTGAGGCCGCCGGGGTGGGTCAGAAACTGCGGCGGGTGGCCCAGGGCCTCGGCTATTTTGTTGGTCTCGCTGCTGCCCCCGTGCACCAGGATGAGCTTCTGGCCCGACTTCCAGAGCGAAGCGGCGTCCTTCGCCACCGCCTCATAGTTGATGCCTTCTGAACCGCCTACCTTGACTACAATCATCGCCCAACCTCTAGCCCGCCATCATACCGATTTTTTGTACACATCGGGGAAATACCGCTCCATAAAGCGCTCAGGGGTGGTCAGGGGCCGGAAGCCGTAGCGGGCGTACAGGCTGTGGGCGTCGCGGGTAGCCAGCATCCAACGGCGCAGGCCTTGAAGCTCGGGGTGGGCCAGGATCACCTCCATCAGCCACTGGCCCAGCCCAGCCCCCTGGTGGGTCTCCAGCACGTACACATCGGCCAGGTAGGCAAAAGTGGCCCGGTCGGTGACCAGCCGTGCCCAGCCGACCTGTTCCTCGCCTTGAAAAATTCCAAAGGAAAGCGAGTTCTGGAAAGCCTTGGCGACCACTTCAAAAGGAATTCCGGGCGACCAGTAGGCGTCCGAGGCCAGGTAGTGGTGTACCCGCGCCAGGTCGAAGCGGGACAAATCGGTGCTGATGGTGTAGCTGCCCCTGTGCCATTCCATGTTTTTACTCTAGCGGATAAAGCTCCGGACGCAGAAAAGGGGGCAGGGCCAGCTCGAGGGTATGCCGCCAGAACTCCACCCGTTCGATGCGCGAAAGGGTGAGGATGCCCACCGCACCGCTGCCCTTCTTGGTGTCTTTTTTTCCCACCAGATCGTCCATGATCAGGCCCAGCTCCTCGCCTCTGAAGAGGCGCTCCCCCACCCGCGGCGGAAGCAAAACCGAGCCGCCGCGGGCCATACCCCGCCGCCCATCGGCCCGCAGGATCACCGCTATGTTGAAGAGCCAGCTCCCCTGGGCGTTGAACTCCACCCCGGCTTCCAGCCCCAGCCCCCAGACCGCACCGGGCTGGGCCAGGGCCGCCCGGGCCCGGTTTAGGGCCCCCTGCAGGGTTTCATCGTAGCCAATCGGCTGGGCCCGCACCCCGCTGGGCACCTCCACCCCGCGCACCTCCAGGCCCGGAAACACTTCTGCGAACACCAGGCGCACGGGCTCGAGCTTGGCCGGGTTGGTGCTACCGACGACAACCATAGCCTACGGATGCAGCCCGCTGAACTCGAGGCCCGCGGTCTCGGGCCAGCCCATCCGCACGTTCAGGCTCTGGATGGCGTGGCCCGCGGTTCCCTTGACCAGGTTGTCAATGGCCGCAATTACCACCAGCCGCCCGGTATCCTCTTCCAGCTCGAAGCCCACATCGCAGTAGTTGGTGCCCTCCACCACGTTGGGGTCGGGGTAGCGGTGGATGCCCTTCTTGAGCTTCACCAGGCGGATGAAAGGCTCCGCCCCATACACCTTGCGGTAGGCCCCCCAGACCTCTTTTTCGCTCAGGCCCTGGCGCAAAAAGGTCTGGGCGGTCATCAGGATGCCGCGCACCCGGTCGGTGGCGATGGCGGTCAGGTGAAGCTCGGGCTGGCCCGGCAGATTCTCGCGAATTTCGGCGGTGTGGCGGTGGCCGGTGGGCTTGTAGGCCCGGATGCTGCCCGCGCGTTCGGGGTGGTGCGAGGCCAGGCTGGGCTCGGCCCCGGCGGCGCTGGTGGAGATCATCACCGTGGCGAAGATGGGCCCCGGGGCCAGCAGGCCCTCTTGCAGCAAGGGGTAGAGGCCCAGGATGGTGGCGGTGGCATTACAGCCGCAGCAAGCGATGTAGTTGGCGGTTTTGAGGGCCTCGCGGTACAGCTCGGGATTGCCGTAGACCCACTGGCCCACAAGGTCGGGGCGGGGGTGGTCTTCGCCGTAGTATTTCCTGTACAGATCCAGGTTCTTCAGGCGAAAGTCCGCCGAGAGATCCACGATCACGGGGGCCAAGTGCCGGTATTTTTCGAACTCCTTGGCCGCCACCCCGTGTGGCATGGAAAGCACCAGAATATCGCAGGGCTCGAGGCTGGCCGGGTCTACAAACTTCAGGTTGGTGCGGCCCCGCAGGTTGGGGTGCACCAGCGCCACCGGGTCGCCCATCATGCGGCGCGAGGTGACCTGTTTGACCTCGAGGTACGGGTGCCCCAGGGCCAGGCGCAAGAACTCCCCCCCGGCATAGCCGGAGCCCCCCACAATCGAAACCGTCTTTTTCTCGCTCATAGCCTAACGCAGTCGCAAGCTCCAGGCGTACTCCAGAATCCTGGCCGGGATGTCCACCCCGGTGGTGCTCACCGAGTTCTTGAACTCCATGGTGTGGTTGACCTCGTTGACCAGCAGGCCTCGAGGCGACTCGAACAGGTCGATGGCCACCACCCCACCCCCCACCGCCCGGGCCGCCCTGACCGCCAGCTCGGCCAGCTCGGGCGTCACCGGGCAGTTGGAGGCCTTGCCCCCGCGGGCGGTGTTGGTAATCCAGTGGGTCGAGGAGCGGTAGATGGCCCCAATGCAGGTATCCCCCACCACAAAAGCCCGGATGTCCCGGCCGCCTTTGTCCACCAGCTCCTGTATGTAGTAGAGCTGGTGCTGGTAACCCCCCAGCACCTCCTTGTGCTCGAGCACCGTCTCGGCGGCATCGCGGTCGCGGATCAGCGAGAGCAGGCGGCCCCAGCTCCCCACCACCGGCTTCATCACCACCGGGTAGCCCATCTGCTCGATCAGCTTGAGGGCTTCCTCGGCCTCGGTGGCCAGGGCGGTCTTGGGCTGGGGCACCCCATGGGCCTCCAGGGCACAGCTCGTGGCCCATTTGTCCCCGCACACCTCGATCACTTCCGGGGCGTTCACCACCGGAATCCCCAGGCTTTTGAGGTAGCGCGCGACGGCCAGGCCCTTGCTCTGGGAGACCAGGCGCTCCACCGAACAGGTAACGCCCTCGAGCTCCGGCGGGCGTTCCCCCAGGCGCATGGGCATCTGCTTGGCGTAGATTTTCTTGAAGGGAATGCCCAGCCCCTCGGCAGCCTTGAAGAGCATCTCCTCGTCGGGGCGGATGCGGTCGTACAGAATCGCCAGCATAAAAAAGCAGGTTACTCGCCCCAGTCCTCCGCTTCCTCGGGGGCCGTCTGTAGCCTGAGGGGTTCCAGCCCCACCACCTCGAGCTCCGCACCGCAGGTCTCACAAACCACCAGCTCCCCCAGCTCGGGGCTCTCCAGTTCGATCGGGCTTCCACATTCCACACACTCGGCTGTCATAATCCCTCCTTCTACTTCGTAGCTATTCCAGATCGTCTTCCTCGTCTATCTCCGACCAGTCCGGCGCGAAACGGTGCCCACACTCGGGGCATACCACCTCTTCTTCATCGCCATCCACCTCAAAGGTCAGGCCGCACCCGGGGCAGTCCACGAAAAAGCCTTCCTCGCCACCCTCAATCACCACCACCTCGAGCGGGTCGGTTGAAAGAATTTGCAGGTAGGCCCCGCAGGACTCGCACTCCAGGTAATCGTCGGGTGTGAGCTCCTCGAGGTCTTCGGCGAGCAGGTAGTTGGGCTCGTTGCATACCGGACAGATCACTTCTATATCCATAAAGGCCTCAACCGCCCCAGTTTACCCTTCAAGCCCTTCACCGGGAAACCGTCCATACTTGCGGTAATACTCCAGGATGCTGCCCTCTTTGAGGGCTTCCAGCAGAAAGGCCGGGGGCGGGCGGAGCCGGAAGGTCTCGGCCCCACGCCGCAGAAGGCCCTGCTCGAAGTCCAGCTCCACCTCGTCGCCATCCTGCAAGGCCTCCACCACCTCCGGGGCCTCAAAGGGCATGATGCCCAGGTTAACCAGGTTGCGATAAAAGATACGGGCGTAGCTCTTGGCGATAATGGCCTTCAGACCCAGCTTGCGCAGGGCTTCCGGGGCATACTCGCGCGAAGAGCCCAGGCCGGTGTTCCTGCCGCAAACCAGAATATCGCCCGGCTGGTAGTTGGCGGCAAAATCGGGGCGGATGTGGGCAAAAGCATAGGTGTGAAAATTATCCTCACCCACCATGAAAGGGGCATACTTGCCCGGCAAGATGTCGTCGGTGTTGATGGCATCGCCAAACTTCCAGACCCTAGGCATGGGATACCTCCAGTTCTTCCGGGGTGGTGATGTAGCCAGCAACCGCCGAAGCAGCGGCCACCCGGGGCGAGGCCAGGTAAATTTCGGCATCGGCCGCCCCCATCCGACCCCTAAAGTTGCGGTTGGAGGTGCTCACGCACACCTCGCCGGGGGCCAGCACGCCCTGGTGCCGCCCCATACAGGGCCCACAGCCCGGGGTGCCCAGCGTGGCCCCGGCTTGCAGCAGGGTAAGCAGGGTGCCGTCCTTTGTGGCCTCCTCGAGTACCTGCGAACTGGCCGGTATCACCAGCAGCCGCACCCCCGGCGCCACTTTACGGCCTTTGAGAATTTCGGCCACCTGGTGCAGGTCGTCCAGCCGTCCGTTGGTGCAGGTGCCCACAAACACCTGATCCACCTTCTTACCCCTCACCTTGGCTACTTCTTCCACGTTATCCACATAAAACGGCACCGAGACCCGGGGGGTCAGGGCCGCCAGATCGATCTCGATCTCGCGCACGTAAACCGCATCGGGGTCGGGGTAGAGCCAGTCGGGCACCTCGTACAGGTCTAGAATCTCGCCGCTGGGCACCACCAGCCCGCACTTGGCCCCGGCCTCCACCGTAAGGTTGGCCAGGGTCAGGCGCTGGCTGCGGCTCAGGGCCTCGGCCCCGTCCACCAGGTGCATCTCAATGCTCATGTAGGTAGCCCCATCGGCGGTCAGCACTCGAATCATCTCGAGGGCCGCATCCTTGGCGGTCACGCCCGGTGCGAGCTGCCCCCGGAAGATAACCTTGACGGTTTCCGGCACGCGCAGCCAGGTGCGCCCCGAGGCCGCAGCCAGTGCGATGTCGGTGGCCCCCATCCCGCTGCCAAAGCAGCCGATGCCGCCGTAGGTGGTGGAGTGGCTGTCCGAGCCCAGCACAATGCCCCCCGGCAAGGCCAGGCGCTCCTCCACCAGCACCTGGTGGCAGATGCCCCGCCCCACATCAAACACCCGGCAGCCATGCCGCTTACCCCAGGCTCGAATCTCCTGCTGGGCCTTGGCTACCTCGACGTTGGCGGCAGGGGCCACATGGTCAATCACGATGGCGACCTTCTCCGGGAAACGCGGCGTGGCACCCAACTGCTCCAGCCGC
>BPIL01000016.1 GCA_026004095.1 Meiothermus sp. | reverse complement strand
AACCGGGATAAACTGGCCGAGCTGTTTTGGAACGATGCCTCCAGTCCGCTGGCCTCTCTCAACACCGCGGTCTCCGAGCTTAGAAAACTGTTCGAAGCGCCGATCATGGAGGGTAATAAGGGCCAGGTATGGCTGACTTTTCCGGTTCAAACCGACCTGGAGGACTTTACCAAGAGCACCGAACCATTCCTGAAACAGCCCTTGCTCGATCCAAACCAAATTGGCCGCCTCGAGGCCCAACTAGCCCGCTTTGATGCACCTTGGCTTCCAGAATTTCCGGATTGGTTCGATGAAGAGCGCGCATTTGTGGAACACCGGAAGGCCAAACTTTGGCGATTACTGGCCGATTTTTATGCCACTCGTGCTCCGCATAAGGCGGTTGCTGCCTATCAACGAGTGACCTGCCTCGAGCCTTTCAACGCCGAGGCTTGGGCTGGCCTGATGGAGCTTTACAACACACTTGGCGAAAAAAGCCTTGCTGAACAGGCTCGGGCAGCTATGCATAGGGCTATGCAGGAGCTCTTTCCATTTGAATCGATCTTGTGTAACCAAAAATAGAGCCTGCAATCGGCTTGTAAGAAACCCCTGTATGTGCTACCTGGATCCGCCTATTAAGGAGGGGGTCTGTTGTAGGCGCTACCCGCCCAGCAGTTGCCGGTAGAGGGCCACATACTCGCGGGCCGGCCCATCCCAGGAAAAATCCTGTTGCATGGCCCGTTTAGCTACGGCTTCGCGGTCGGGGTGCTTGAGAAACTCGCGCACCCCGTGCAGAATGCCTCCGGCGTCCATGGTGTCGAACATGAAGCCGGTCTCCCAGTGCTTTACGGTGTCCAGCAGGCCGCCCACGGCCCGCACGATGGGCGGGGTTCCGTAGCGCATGGCGATGAGCTGGGCCAGCCCGCAGGGCTCGAAGCGTGAGGGCATTAGGAATCCGTCGGAGCCGGCATAGATGCGGTGGGCCAGGGCTTCGTTGTAGCCCTGCACGTAGGCCAGGCGGCCCTTGAGGTGCGCGGCCATCCAGGTGAAGGTGCGCTCGAGGTGGGGGTCGCCGCTGCCCAGCACCACCAGGTTCACCCCCAGGCCCATCAGGCCGTCCACCGCATCGGCAATCAGATCAATCCCTTTCTGATGGGCAAAACGCGAGACCACCCCCAGGGTGGGGCGGTCTTCCAGGCCCAGCTCCGAGAGCAGCAGGGCCCGGTTGCGGGTCTTGCCCGAGAGGTCGCTGGCGCTGTAGTGGTGCTCCAGGTAAGGGTCGGTGGCGGGGTTCCAGTACGCGGTGTCGAGGCCGTTCAGGATGCCCCGCAGCTTCCACTGCTGGGCCCGCAGCACCCCATCGAGGCCTTCGCCCCCTTCGGGGGTGGTGATCTCCCAGGCGTAGCGGGGCGAGACCGTGGTCACGGCATCGGCGTTCACAATCCCGGCTTTCATCAGGTTGATCGAGCCGTGGTGCTCGAGGCCCGCCCCGTAGTAGGTCTCACCCGGCAGGCGCGTCCAGGCGTAGAAGTCCTGCGAACCCCAGACCCCCTGGTAGGCCAGGTTGTGGATGGTGTAGACCGTGCGGCCCCTGAACCAGCCCAGGTTGCGCAGCAGCGGCAGCAGGGCGGCCTGCCAGTCATGGGTGTGCACGAGATCAAAATCGCGCAGCAGCTCGGCGGTAGCCATGGCGAAGCGCACGAAGCGGCGGAAGTCGTCGTCGTAGCCGTAGGGCTTGTCGCGGGCAAAATCCCCCAGCCCCACCAGCACGTAGCGCACCCCGCCGTGCTCGGCGTGGCCGATCCCAATCTTCTCGCGCTGGCCTTCGAAGTTGAACCAGGCCTCGCCCACGTAGTAGCCCTGGATGCCCCAGTACCAGGGGATGAAGATGGTGGGTTCGAGGCCCTGCTTTTTCAGGGCCTGGGGCAGGCTTCCAATCACATCGGCCAGCCCCCCCACCTTGGCAAAGGGGAAGGCTTCGGAGGCAACAAAGGCAACTTTCATAGAGGTAAAGGCAGTTTACCCCTTTGGCTGGGTTTGTTCACGCCAGACCCCCTCCGGCAGCCAGAGGCCCGAGACGCTTCGCATGGCCTCTAGGCTGGGGTAGGTATACACCCAGACCGCGCAGGGTTGCGGGGCCTGCTGGCTCAGGTAGGCCGTGGCGGAGATGCGCCGGTACTCGCGGCCTTCGTCCTCGAGTTCGTCGAGCAGCTCGAGCGCGTGCGCTAGATCGGCAAACCACTGCACCTCGCCCCAGACCCGCCCCTCCCCCCGCACCACCCCCGGGTAGGCATAGGGGCGCACCTCGCTTCTGGGAATATGAAAAAGCCTGAAACCTTCTATGTAGGCCTCGGCTGAGCGCAGCCAACCGGCCTCTTTCGAGACCTGGAAGTTGCGCTCGCCCTGCTTGAGGGTGCCGTAGACAAAAACTGCTTCTGGAGCATTCATCTTCAGCCAAGCATACCGCCAACCCATCGCTCACCCAAACTGCTTGATGCCTTCTCGAATGCTCAGAAGAATGGCCCCCTCTTTTTGGACGGCTCGGAGGTCTTCAGGGTTGCCGGAGATGACGTAATCCGGCTTGCACTTTCGTACCAGCGCAATCAGGAAATCATCTTTGGGGTCAGGAGAATCATCTCGGACTCTTCCAGGAACAACCTTGATCCCGCGGGCGCGCAAAAGCAGGACAACCGCTGCAATGTATCGGGGCTCCACTTTTTTGCGGTTGGCAACTTCTCTGATCTCTTTTATCAGCGCTTCGGAATAAAAAACCTGGTGCTTGCCTTTGAGCAGTTTCACCAGGGTGTGGGCGGTGGGGCCACCAGGGTTGAGAAGGGCGGCTATATAAAAGCTGGTATCGAGCACCAATTTCACACAGACTTACCTTTTTTTCGGCTTGCCCGGTACGCCTTTACAGCTTTGCTGGCCTCTTCTATTGCCTGTTCTTCGGTTCGCTCTTGATTAGGGCTGGCGCTCAGGAGCAGGCTTTCAGCCAGCATAATGTCAATAGCTTTTTCCAGCTCCCGATCCCATCCTTTACCCTTTATCTTTTTCAGATCGGAGATTTTCTTTTCTAGACCACGCGGTAAGGCCAGCATCTTGATCCAAGTTTAGCACGCGGCAAGTACGCTAGGCCTTGCAGACTATCGCCCCAGCAACAACACCACCACCGGATACTCCGCCTCGGGTAGCGAAAGGAGCTTGCGCACCTCTTCGTCGTAGAAGGTGGCAGCCGGGTAGGCTTGCAACCCCAGGGCGGTGGCGGCCACCATCACCTCGCCCACGGCGTAGCCCACCTCCAGGAGCGCATAGCGGAAGCCGCGCAGCCCGAAGACGGCCTCGGAGCGCTCCGGCACGGCGCTAAACACCACCAGCGCCGCCGAGGCCTCCACCGCTTCCAGATCCATCAGGGCCGCCCGCCAGCTTTGGGGGTCGAAGCGGCTGGAAAGCTGTTCTAGCTGGTGCTGCTTGGCGGCGTAGTGGTAGATGCCCTGGAAGGTGTCCTGCAGGCGTTGCACGGCCAGGTAGACCTCGAGCGGGTACGCACCCCCCGCCGAGGGATACCCCCGCCCCCCCCGGCGCACCGCCAGCGGGGCCAGCACCTGCGAAAGCTCGGCCTGGGTGATGGAGGAGCCCACCTTGGGGGTGGTGGGCGCCACCCTCGAGAGCACCCGCCACACCGCCGGGCCCCCGTCGCGGGCCGGCTCCGCAAGTTCAACTGACTCCAGCGGGTTAGCATAGACCTTGGCCGCTGGCGCCCGCCCGCCCGGCAGCTCATCTCCGGGGAAAATGCGCGTCAGGCGGTAAAAAACCTTGCCGGGGTGCTTGTCCATAAAGGCCGATGGCCGAAAGTGTACCGCAGTACAGGCTACCAGCTTTGGGCTAGAATCTGTAGCTTTTGGGCACCACCACAATTCCTTCCGGGGTAACGGTGAAGCCACGGGCCCGGTCGGCCTCGAGGTCGTAGCCAATCTCGGTGTGGGGCGGGATGACCACATTTTTGTCCACAATGGTGTTGCGCAGCTTGGCGTAGCGCCCCACCTCCACCTCGTCGAAGAGCACGCTGCGCTCGACCAGGGCATAGGAGTTGATGCGGGTTCGGCGGAAGATCACCGACTCGCGGATGGTTCCACCGGAGATAATGCAACCCCCGGCAATCAGGCTATTGAAAGCCTGCCCGGTGCGGGCCCCGGCCTCGTGCACAAACTTGGCCGGAGGCGAGTTGAAGTTGGCCGCCCGCAGGGGCCATTCGGGGTTGTACAGGTCGAACTCCGGGGTGACCTGGATCAGATCCATGCTGGCCTCAAAGTAGGCATCAATGGTGCCCACATCGCGCCAGTAGGTGTTGGGGCCGCTCTGGCCGGGGATGGGGTTGCGTTTGAAGTCGTAGACCTGGATGCGGTAACCCTCGTTTAGGGCGCGGGGGATCACGTCCTTGCCGAAGTCGTGCGAGGAGTTGGGGTCTTTGGCGTCGTGCTCGAGCTTCTCCACCAGGGCCTCGGTACGGAAGATATAGTTGCCCATCGAGACCAGGGCCAGCTCGGGCTTGCCGGGGATGGGGGTGGGGTTCTTGGGTTTTTCCTGAAAGCCCACCAGGCGCCACTGGTCGTCCACCTGCAGCACCCCAAAACGGCTGGCCTGCTCGATGGGCACGGGGTAGGCCGCGATGGTCAGGTCGGCTTTGTGGTCGGTGTGGTAGTCCAGCATGTGGGCGATGTTCATCTTGAAGATGTGGTCACCCCCGAAAATTGCCACGTGCTCGGGTTTATGGTTGTTGATAAGGTGCAGGTTCTGGTAGATGGCGTCGGCGGTGCCGCGGTACCAGACCGGCCCCAGCTCCTCGTAGCGGTACATCTGGGCCGGCACCAGCAGAATGAAAGCATCCTCCAGGAAGCCCCCAAACCGCCAGTGTCGCTGCACATGCTCGGTAAGGGACTGGGCTTTGAACTGGGTGAGTACATAAATCCCATAGATTCCCGAGTTCAGGAAGTTGTTGAGCACAAAGTCGATGATGCGGTAGCGGGCTCCGAAGGGCACCGAGGGCTTGGCCCGCTTGGCCGTGAGCGGGAACAGCCTTGAACCCTGACCCCCCGCGAGAATCATCCCCAAAACTCGCATAGACATGACGAAGTTGCCTCCTTTGCCAACAGCATAACAGGCTTGGGGTTGCCCTAAAAGCCTGCGGTGTGTGCCGTGGGTCTTGTATCCAGTCTTTGCCCAGATTTTTGCCTGGTGGGCTGTGGGTATACTTTTGCAGCATGAGGCTTTCCTACGAGGCGCTCGAGTGGCGCACACCTGTTGAAAATTCCACTGAGCTGGTCTCCCTGCCGCCGCCCCCGCCTTTTTTCGGTCAGGAGCGGGCCCGGGGGGCGCTGGAGCTGGCGATCCGCGGAGGTTTTCACGCCTATCTGGTGGGGCCTTCCAGCCTGGGTAAGCACGAGGCCCTGCTGGCTTATCTGAGCACCCAGAGCGTGGAAACCCCGCCCGACCTGCTGTACGTGCCCCTCTCGGAGCGCAAGGTGGCGGTGCTGACCCTGCCCAGCGGGCAGGAAATTCACCTGGCCGAGGCGGTGGAGGGCCTGCTGCTGGAAATCAACCGGCTGGACGAGCTGTTCCGTCAGGGCTCTTTTCTGCGGGAAAAAACCCAGCTCGAGGCCCGCTTCAAGGAGGCCCGTGAACAGCAGCTCGAAGCCCTCCGGCGCGAAGCCCAGGAGGCCGGGTTTGCCCTGTCTACCAACGGCGAGCGGCTGGAGCTTACCGGCCCCGGCCCGGTGCCCGCCGAACTCAGCGCCCGGCTGGAGGAGGTCACCCTGGGCAGCCTGGCCGCTTCCGCCGAGCTCGAGGTCGCCCTCCGGCGGCTGCGCCGCGACTGGGCCCTGCACTATCTTAATAACCGCTTTGAACCGCTGTTTCAGCGCTTCCCCCAGGCCCGGGCCTACCTCGAGGCCCTGCGGGCCCGCCTGGCCCGCTACGCCGAGACCGGCGAGCCCCTCGACCCGGCCCAGTGGCGGCCCAACCTGCTCACCTCCTCCAGCAGCGGCACCCCGCCCCCCATTGTCTACGAACCCTACGCCACGGCCCCCCGGCTTTTTGGACGGCTGGACTACCTGGTGGATCGGGGGGTGTGGAGCACCAACGTCAGCCTGATCCGCCCCGGCGCGGTGCACCGCGCCCAGGGGGGGTATCTGATCCTGGATGCCCTGAGCCTCAAGCGCGAGGGTACCTGGGAGGCCTTCAAGCGGGCCTTGCGCAACGGTCAGGTTGAGCCGGTGACCGAGCCCCAGGCCCCGGCGGGCCTCGAGGTCGAACCCTTCCCCATCCAGATGCAGGTGATCCTGGTGGGCACCCCCGAGGCCTTCGAGGGGCTGGAAGAAGACCCGGCCTTCAGCGAGCTGTTTCGCATCCGGGCCGAGTTCTCGCCCACCCTGCCGGCCAGCCCCGAAAACCGCGTGGCCCTGGGGGGGTGGCTCCAGGCCCAGGGCTTCCAGCTCACCCAGGGCGGCCTTACCCGGCTCTACGACGAAGCCCGGCGCAGCGCTGAGCAGCGCGACCGCATGGACGCCCGCCTGGTGGAGATTCGGGCCCTGGCCGAAGAGGCCGCCATTCTGGGAGGGGGCCTCGTCAGCGCCGAGTCCGTGGAACAGGCCATTGCGGCCCGTGAGCACCGGAGCTTTCTCTCCGAGGAGGAGTTTTTGCGGGCGGTGCAGGAAGGGGTCATCAGTTTACGTACCACCGGCAGGGCGGTGGGGGAGGTGAACAGCCTGGTGGTGATCGAGGCCGCACCCTACTGGGGCCGCCCGGCCCGCCTGACCGCTCGAGCCGCCCCTGGCCGCGATCACCTGATCTCCATCGACCGCGAGGCCGGCCTGGGCGGGCAGATTTTCCACAAGGCGGTGCTCACCCTGGCCGGCTACCTGCGCAGCCGCTACATCGAGCATGGTTCCTTACCGGTGACGATCAGCCTGGCTTTTGAGCAAAACTACGTCTCCATCGAAGGCGACTCGGCCGGGCTGGCCGAGCTGGTGGCGGCGCTGTCGGCTATTGGCAGCTTCCCCCTGCGGCAGGATCTGGCCGTGACGGGCGCGGTGGATCAGACCGGTAAGGTGCTGGCGGTGGGGGCTATCAACGCCAAGGTGGAGGGCTTCTTCCGGGTTTGCAAGGCGCTGGGCCTGAGCGGAACCCAGGGGGTGGTTCTGCCCAAAGCCAACCTCGCCAACCTGACCCTGCGGGCCGAGGTGCTCGAGGCCGTCCGGGCCGGGCAGTTCCATATCTACGCGGTCGAGACGGCTGAACAGGCCCTCGAGCTTTTGACCGGGGCCCGCATGGAGGGCTTCCGGGGTTTGCAAGACAGAATCCGGACGGGCTTAGAGGCCTTCGCCAGGCTCGAGGAAGGCCACGATAAAGAAGACCGGGAAAATAGCCAGTAACCCGGCTGCCACAGTTTGCGGCTGGCCCTTGGCGTATCATGCAGCTATGCGCTGCTGGGTGATGGCTTTGGTGCTACTGGGCAGCCTGGCTTTGGCCCAGAATCAGGATGCCCAGGCCTTTGCCCTGCGCCTCGAGCAGGCCTGGCGGCTGGTTAAGGAGCGCTACTACGACACCAGCTTCAAAGGGCTGAACTGGGAGGCCATAGGCCATGCTTACCGGCAGCGGCTGGGTGAGGTACGCGACTGGGAGGGGCTATACCGCCTGCTGGACGAGATGTACGGCGAACTGCGCGACGACCACTCGAGGGTCTTGAGCCCTGCCGAGGCCCGACGTCTGCTGAGCGGTGCCCAGTGCCTGCCCCTGCCCTTCAAAGACCAGGATCTGCTCCCCAACGCCACCCCATCCAACCCCAGCACTTCCAGCCCCCGGCCCGCTCAGCCGGCGAAACCTGCTTCACCCCCTTCCCAGCCGTCCCGAACCCCCTACGTAACACCCCAGGTGCGCTTTACCGATGGGGTGGTCATCGTGCGGCTGAGCAACCTGGTGGACGCGGCGGGCCCGAGCGCTTTGCAGGAGGCCATCCGCCGCTACGAGGCCAGGGCCCGGGGCTACGTGCTGGATCTGCGGGGCAACCCCGGCGGGCTGGCCCTGCGCATGGCTGAGGTGGCAGGCATCTTTATGCGGGGTGTGCCCTGGCGCATTGTGAGCCGGGGCCTGGGGGGCATTCCGCTGCCCACCACCCCCTTCCTGGGCCGCCCTCAGACACAAAAACCCCTGGTGGTGCTGATTGACGGCAACGTGCACTCCGCCGCCGAAGGGCTGGCCGGGGCCCTAAAAAATGCAGGACGGGCCTACCTGATCGGCACCCGCAGCGCAGGCAACACCGAGGCCCTCACCCCCTACTGCTTCCCCGATGGTGGGGTGGCCCTGGTGGCGGGCGGCGTGCTGGCCCCGTTCTCCGGCCCCACCTGGGAAGGGCGTGGGGTGGAACCCGACCTGGTAGAAGAAAACCCTGACGAGCAGCTCGAGGCGGCCCTGCGCTATATCCTGCGCCAGCGGTAAAGGCCTCAACCGTGGGTGCCTGCTGTTCCTGAGCATCTGGAGCACCCCTGATGCCTTAGCCCTCCTCCTCCCCCATCGCCCCCGGGAGCATCCCTGGCGGGAAATCCTGAACGGCCTCTTCTACATCACCCGCGCCGGTTGCGCCTGGCGCATGATGCCCTGCGACCTGCCCCACTGGAAAACCGCCGTAAAGCAGGACGCCTGCCCGAACCCAGTGCGGGGATGCTGGACAGCCAGTGCGTGAAGACCTCGGAAAAAGGGGGGTCAGGGGGTATGACGCGGGCAAGAAGGTAAAGGGGCATAAACGGCATCTGCTGGTGGATACCCAGGGGCTGGCGCTGGGGGGCAAGGGGCTCCAGCTCACCCCCGTCCGCAAGCGGTGTGCCTCCAGCCTGAGGAAAGCCCGCAGGGCCAGCAGCAGGTGGCCTAAGACCGAAACCTTCTTCCTCACCTGGGCCCGCTCCACCCCGCAACACCCCTTGAGGCCCCGGTGGTAGACCTCTATACCCCATCCCGCCCGCTCCAGCTCCCCCCGTTGCTCCTCGCGCATCCCCAGGTCGTTGGTCGCCCAGTACTCCGCGTCCCCGTCTTTTGAAACCGTCCGGAACACCCTGACCAAACCAAAACCCTTCAGGTGCACCACCCGTCCCGCCGGGGGTATCTCTACCTCGCTCACCGGCCGCAGCCCCGCCCCCTCAGGGTTCACCAGGCGGTTCCCCTTCAGCCGGGTGAGGAAGCGCCAGCCCAGGCCAACAATCCCCTTCAGGTTCTCCAGCGAAGCGTACCAGCTATCCATCAGCACGTACGCCGGGGCAAAGCCCCGTCCCTTGGCCACCCGCAGCATCTCCAGAAAGTGCGGTCGAAGCGGTATCGCACCTTTGCCTGGCTCGGTTTCAGCCACCGGCTGAACCGAGACGATGAGCTTTTACCCGAGAGTTCAGAAACCTTCATCTGTACGGCAATGATCCGGCTTATGGTCAGAAGATTGGCCTCCTAGAAAGTATTAATAAGAAATCTTCAAGACTCTTTCCACTAAAATGGAGCCATGCAACTGGCCCAACATCAGCGCCGCCCCCGGTTGGAACTCCAACTGCGACACCATCCGGATAACCTCCACGCCCTCTACCGGGAGTCCCAAGACCACACCGAACGCGCCCGCTGGCACGCTCTCTGGCTGCTGGCCAGGGGTCAGAGCATCCCCGAGGTAGCCAGGAATCTGGGCTATACCGATCGCTGGGTGCGTCAGGTAATCCACCGCTACAATCAGGGCCTGCCCATGAAGAATCTGCGGCACGAGAACAAAGGCCGGGCCCCCCTCGTACCGCCCGAACTCCAGGAGGGCTTCCGCCAGGCCCTCCTCCAGCCCCATCCCAGGGACGGGCTTTGGAGCATTCGCAACGCTGCGGAGTGGCTGGCTGAAAGGCTGGGACGTCCGGTGGATGGGCGGCGGGCCTGGTACTGGATGCGTCGCCTGGGCCTGGCCCCGCTGCGCCCCCGGCCGCGCCACCGGGAGGCGGATGCGAAGCGGCAGGAGGCTTTCAAAAAAAGCTCTTTCTGATGGTTTTCCTGTTCAGGTTGCTCTTTCCTGAACTGGAGTTGGAGGTGTGGGGCTTTGATGAGCACCGAATAGGGCTGAAGCCCATCCGCCGACGGGTATGGGCCTTGCGAGGGAGGACGCCGCTAGCGCAGGAGCGGCCCCGCTATCGCTGGCTGTATGTGTACGCCTTCATAAGACCGGGTACGGGGGAAAGCGAGTACTGGCTGCTGCCCTCGGTCTCGGTGGAGGGGTTCCAGTTGGTGTTGGAGGCCTTTGCCCGGCTACGGGGGGCGGGGGCGGGCAAGCTGGTACTGGTGGTGCTGGATCAGGCTGGCTGGCACACCTCGGGGCGGGTGGAGCCAGCCAAGGGCCTGGGGCTGTGTTATCTGCCACCCTACTCGCCCGAGTTGCAGCCGGTAGAACGAGTCTGGGGGCTCATTGACGCGGTCGTGGCCAATGGGCAGGTGCAGGATGAAGAGGAGCTGTGGGCCAAGGTGGAAGCCCGGTGCGCTTACCTACAAACCCAGCCCGCGCTTATCCAGAGCTACACCCTATTTCACTGGTGGCCGGGGGGATGTTAGGGGAATGAATCAAAAGGATTTCATATAAGACAGTCTCTTAGAAGGGTAGGTTCATAAAGGCCAGATTTCTCAAGCCATCATTTGGTAGAGCTTTGCTAGCTTGGCTACTTCCATACTCCAGTTGAGCTTTTCTTCAATGAGCTGCCGCCCCCTCTTTCCCATAGCTTCTGCCTCTAGAGGGTGCTCGTAGAGCCAGCGAATGGCCTTTGCAATTGCCTCGGGATTCTCTGGGTCGACAAATAGACCACACTCCACGTTGCCAACAGAGGCGCGCCATAAAGGGAAGTCCGAGGCTACAAAAGGAATTCCGGCCATCATATACTCATACATTTTTGTTGGCTGCGCTTTTAAAAAGCTGGGAGTCGGCTGGAGCACTGCTAAACCTATGCGGCTACTGGATAGCAGATGTAGCATCTCCTGTCGATTCTGGTAGCCCACATACTTAATCTGCTGATAGCTTGGATGCGCCTTAAGCTCACTTTCAAGCTCTGGAGGAGAGAAATTTCCGGCCAGCACCAACTGCAGAGGGGTATCTTGTAGGTGGGTCATTGCATTCAGCATTTGCGATAAACCTCGTACTTTGCTGAGGCTTCCGGCATAAAGGATCTGACGAGAATCATTGGGGTAGGCCGTGTTTTTCAGTTCGGCTATTTCCTTGGGGTGAGGAAAATTTTGTACAAGGACGGTTTTATGGGCTGGGAAGCGGCTGGCAATGGGAGGGGTTACGGTTACGATTCCATTGAAGAACAGCCCAGCGAGACCCTCCAGCCATGCCATGCCCTGAGCGATTAGCCGACGGAGCAAAGGGGGAATCCAGTGTTTGCTCAGGAGATTAGTGGGGACATCTTCGTGGACGTCATAGATGACTCTTTTGCCTCGCATACGCAGTAAAAAACCAATGGGAATCAACTCTGGATCGTGGATGTGGTATAGGTCGCCTGCCTCGGCCAAGGCACGGCGGTACACACGCCAGGTGGTGAACAGCATACGCTCGAGGCGGTTCTTGGCCTTAGGAACTGCGCGAATCTGCACCTCTTTTTGCACTTCGTCGTGGGTGTGGGGAGCTACCAGAACGACTGGGTAGCCAAGCTGGGCCAGACTAGCGCACTCACGATGAAAGATTCGAACATCGAAAACTGGATGCACTGAGGTCATGTGCACGATTTTGGGTTTGCTCGTGGTATTCATTTGCGGCCTCAGTCAAATCGAACATTAAATATGCGGGCCCACACCACCAAGTTAATCCAACGCCAAACCCGGAAATCGAAGGGTTTTCGGCCAGCTAACACCGCTGCGAACTCGGCTTTTAAGGCTTTTGGCTGGAGGGGTTGGGCTCTGTCTAGGATAGGGGAGGTGAGGTGCTGTTCCACCCACGGTGCCAGCTGTTTGAGCCAGCGCTGCTCGGGAGTGGCAAACCCCACCTTGTCCTTGCGATCCAGGATGGCCTGGGGCACTAGGCCCTGCATGGCCCGGCGGAATACGGCCTTGGTCTGTCCCTGGGGCGAGAGGATGTGGGCTTCGGGCAGGTTCAACAGCAGCTCGACGAGCTTGGGGGTGAGGAAGGGCACCCGGCTTTCGATGGAGTGGGCCATGGAATTGCGGTCTTCGTAGCGCAGGAGCTTGGGCAGGCTGGTCTCGGTCAGGGACTGCAGTAACTCGTGGCGCAGTACCTCCCGTCCGTGGGCGGCGCGGGGCGAGGCGAGCTGTACGTTGCGCTCGGTAAACCAGGTGGTGTTGAGCCAGGGCGGGGCCAGCTCCTGCCCTGCCACCCGACGGGCCAGCGGCTCGAGGGATGCGGGAATTAAGAAGCCGATCGCGCTTTTCCAGGTGTCCTTGAGGGCGGGCTCGAGCCGGCTTGTGCGCAGAAAGGCCAGGGCCTCGAGCCAGCGCCTCTGCCGCACCAGCGAGGCCAGGCGGGCGCCGCCGTACACCGCGTAACCGGCCAGCACCTCATCGGCGCCCTGCCCGTCCAGCATCACCTTAATACCGGCTTCCTGGGCCAGGCGAAACACCCGGTACTGGGCGTAGATGCTGGTGGAGCCGAAGGGCTCGCCCTGTACCCGGACAAGCTCGTCGAGGTCGGCGACCAGCTCGGAGGCGCTGGGTTTGACCTTGTGGGCCTGCACCCCTGCGGCCTGGCCCACCAGGTCGGCCCAGGGTTCTTCGGAGACGCCGTTGTCGGCCACGTAGGTAAAGGTGTGCAGCTCGAGGCCCGGCTCGAGGTGGCGCATGGCCGCTACGATGGCCGAGGAGTCTATACCCCCTGAAAGCGCCGCGCCTACTGGTACATCCGAGCGCAGGTGCAGCCGCACATTCTCCAAAAACTGGGCCCGCACCGCCTCGGCGGCCTCTTCGAAAGAGAGCTCGAGGGGGTTTTGCAGGCGGGGCTGCCAGTAACGCTGCGGCTCGGTGAGCTGCAAATTATTCAGATCCAGCCGCAGGTAGTGCGCGGCCGGGAGCTGCCGGATATCCGAGAAGAGCGTCTGGGCTCCGTCGTCGGTCAGGCCAAAGCGCAGGTAGCGGTACAGGCCCTGGGGGTGCACCTGCCGGCCCACCCCCGGCAGCTCCAGCAAGACCGGGATTTCCGAGGCAAAGCCCACGCCTTCGGCAAAAGCGCAGTAATACAGCGGCTTGATGCCGAAAAAGTCCCGCACCAGGTGCAGGCTTTGTGCCTGGGTGTCCAGCACCGCAAAGGCGAACATGCCCACCAGGCGCTCCAGGCACGCCGTGCCCCAGTGGGCCCAGGCCGCCAGCAGCACCTCGGTATCGGAGTGGGAGCGGAAGCAGTGGCCCAGGGCTTTCAGCTCCTGGCGTAGCTCGAGGTAGTTGTAAATCTCGCCATTGAACACCAGGTGGTAGCGCTCGTCCGGGCTCGACATGGGCTGCCAGCCCAGCTCGGACAGGTCGAGGATGGACAGCCGCCGGTGCACCAGCAGCACCGAGCCCTGGGCCTCATTCCAGGTCTTGCCCCGGTGGGCCGCTGTGCTGGGACTCCAGGCCAGCCAGCCCTGATCGTCCGGGCCGCGGTGGTGCAGGCCCTCCAGCGCCCGGCCCGCCCAGTTCAGGGCGCCCGGCTTACGTAACGCGAGACCGGCAATTCCACACAAAAGCGCTTCCTCCCTCGATCTAGCCCTGCAACGCGGCACGAACGGCTTCAATCACGGCCCGCTGGGTTTCCGGCTGCATCTGCGGCCAGATGGGCAGCGAGAGCACCTCGGCGGCGGCCCGCTCGCTTTCGGGCAGGTGCAGTCCCAGGGGCTGGTAGATGGGCAGCCTGTGCAGCGGCACCGGGTAGTAGACCATGGTGCCGATGCCCAGCTCGGCCAGCCGGTTCTGCACGGTATCGCGCCTGTTGCCCAGAATCCGCACGGTGTACTGGTGGAAGACGTGGCCCGGGGTCAGGGCCGGGGTGAGAAGGCCCTCGAGGCCGTCCAGGCCCTCGTTGTAGCGCTGGGCGATGGCCCGGCGGGCCTGGTTGTAGCGCTCGAGGTGGGGCAGCTTGACCAGCAGGATGGCGGCCTGCAGGGTGTCCAGCCTCGAGTTATACCCCACCACCTCGTTGTGGTACTTCTTGCGCGAGCCGTGGGCCCGCAGCATCCGGGCCTGTTCGGCTACAGCGTCGTCGGCGGTAACCAGCAAACCTCCATCGCCGTAGGCCCCCAGGTTTTTGGAAGGGAAGAAGGAGAAAGCCCCCGCATCGCCCAGGGTTCCGGTAAAGCGGTGCAGGGGTTCGTAGCGGGCACCAAAGGACTGGGCGCAGTCTTCCAGCACCTTCAGGCCGTGCCGCCGGGCGATTTCCAGAATCGGGCCCATGGCCGCGGGGTTCCCATATAGGTGCACCGGAATGATGGCCCTGGTCTGGGGCGAGATGGCGGCCTCGAGCCCGGCGGGATCCAGGTTGAAGCTCTGGGGGTCAATGTCCACAAACACCGGTCTGGCCCCCAACAGGCTGATGGCCTCGGCGGTGGCGAAAAAGGTAAAGGGGCTGGTGATCACCTCGTCCCCAGGCCCCACCCCCAGCGCCCGCAGGCCGATAACCAAGGCGTCGGTGCCGGAGTTCAGGGCCACGGCGTGCTTGACCCCCAGGTACTGGGCGAGCTGCTGCTCGAGGGCCTGTACCTCCGGCCCCATGATGAACTGGGTCGAGCGCAAGACCCGCTGGATGGCCGCGTTGAGCTCGTCCCACAGCTCGTCTACCTCTGCCTTCAGGTCGAGGATGGGAATCTGGGTTAGGGTGCTCACTTAATCCTCCGTACTTCGAGGGGGCCCACCTTCTGATAGACATGCCCCTGGGAGTCGGTCACGGTGTCGCTCTGGCTGAAGTCGAGCCGGTCGCCGTAGGCGCTCATCCAGCCGATGATGCGGGCTGGAACACCGGCCACGATGGCGTAAGCCGGTACATCTCTGGTAACCACCGCTCCTGCTGCCACAAACGCTCCCTCGTGCAGGGTCACGCCGGTCACGATGGTGGCGTTGGCCCCGATGCTGGCCCCCCGCTTGACCAGGATGCGGCCATAATCGGCGGCGGTGTTGCGGGGGAACTCGCTGCGGGGGGTTAGCACGTTGGTAAACACCATGCTGGGGCCGCAAAACACGTAGTCCTCCAGAATCACCCCCTCGTAGACCGAGACGTTGTTCTGGATCTTGACCCCGTTGCCGATGATTACGTTGTTGGCTACATAAACGTTTTGCCCCAGGGTGCAGTTTTCCCCGATGACTGCTTTGGCGCTGATATGGCAGAAATGCCAGATCTTGGTACCGCGCCCAATCTGGGCGCCTTCGTCCACAATCGCGGTCTCGTGCTTGAAGTAGTCCATAACTATTGTTTGACGGTCTGGAGGAAGGGGTGCATGGTGGCGGTGCGATCCGATAGGGGCAGGGTGCGGATCCGGGCCACGGTGGCGATGGCCTCGTAGGTATCCTCGAGGCCGAAGCCCTGGCCGGCCAGGGTGCGCTCGTAGACGCGGGTGTGCAGCTCGGTGAAGCCCTCGGAGAACTCGATCTCCTCGCCGTCTAAGCGCATGGAGCGGTAGGTGCGCTTGCCCTGGGCCCGCAGGGCCGGCGGTACGTAGCCCACGTCAATCGAGAGGAACCAGCGCACCTGGGCCCGCTCGAGCTCCAGGTAGCCCGAGGCCACGGTGTCGTCGCGGCGGTGCACCTCCACCTGCTCCACCTTGCCAAAAAGCCAGGTGAGCATATCGAAGAAGTGCACCCCGATGTTGGTGGCCAGGCCCCCCGACTGCTCGGTGCGGCCCTTCCAGCTCCGCAGGTACCAGGTGCCCCGGCTGGTGATGTAGGTAAGGTCGAGCTGGTATTTGCGGGGGGGCTGGGCTTGCAAGCGGGCATGCAGGTTGAGCAGGGCCTCGTGGGTGCGGAGCTGCAGGATGGTCCAGACCCGCCGTCCGGTCTCGGCCTCGAGGTCTCTGAGTTCCCGGATTTCTTCGGGGTTGAGCACTAGGGGCTTCTCGCAGATGGCGTCGGCCCCGGCCCGGAGGGCCATGCGGATGTGGGCGTTGTGCAGGTAGTTGGGGCTGGCGATGCTCACGTAGTCCACCTGCTGGGGGGTGCCGCGCAGGCGGTAGAGGTAGTCCTCGAACAGCTCGGGCTGGGTAAAAAACTCGGCCTCGGGGAAGTACGAGTCCATGATGCCCACCGAATCGAAGGGGTCGAGGGCGGCAACAAGGCGATTGCCGGTATCCTTGATGGCCTTGAGGTGACGGGGCGCGATGTAGCCCGCAGCGCCGATAAGTGCAAAGTTCTTCATAGTCCTCCCTAGAGCAGCACCACGTTGTCGGCTTTGATCCCCCGGGTGGCGTAGCGGGTGTCGAGCACCACTTTGGACAGGGCCACCACGCGGGCGTAGTCCACATTGGAGTGGTTGGTGGTGATGATCACCAGGTCGGCGTTTTGCAGCAGCTCGTCGGTCAGCTCCACGCTGTCGGCCACAAAGCCGTGCTCCTCCACGTGCGGCGTCCAGCTATCGTGGAAGACCACCTCGGCCCCCCGCTTTTGCAGGAGTTTGAAGACCTCGATGGCCGGGCTTTCGCGGTAATCGTCCAGGTTGGCCTTGTAGGCCATGCCCAGGAGTACCACCTTGGCCCCCCGCAAAGGCTTGCCGTGCTGGCTCAGCACACGGGCGGCCTTGTCCACGGTGAACTCCGGCATCTTGCGGTTAATCTCGCCCGCCAGGTTGATGAAGTGGGTGTTGAAGTTGTACTCCTTGGCCTTCCACTCGAGGTAGTGCGGGTCGAGGGGGATGCAGTGGCCGCCCACACCAGGGCCGGGGTAGAAAGGCATGATGCCGAAGGGCTTGGTAAAAGCAGCGTCCAGCACCTCCCAGACGTTCAAGTCCATGCGGTCGCACAGGAGTGTGAGCTCGTTGACCAGGGCGATGTTCACAGCCCGGAAGGTGTTTTCAAACACCTTGACCATCTCGGCGGCTTTGGCGCTGCTCACCGGCACCACGTGGTTGATGGTTTTGCTGTAAAAGGCCACCGCCACCTCGAGGCTCTGGGGCCCCACCCCGCCCACCACCTTGTTGGTGTTCTTGGTGGTGTAACGGGCGTTGCCGGGGTCTACCCGCTCGGGGCTGTGGGCCAGGAAGAAGTCCTGGTTCAGCTTAAGGCCGCTTTGCTCCAGGATGGGCAGCATGACCTCTTCGGTGGTGCCCGGATAGGTGGTGGACTCGAGGCTCACCAACTGGCCGGGCCGCAGGTATCTGGCAATTTCGCGGGTCACGCCCTCCACGTACTGCAGGTCGGGCACCAGGTTCTTGGTCAGGGGCGTGGGCACGGCGATTACAATCACGTCCAGCTCGGGTACTTCCTCGAAGCCGGTGGTAGCCCGGATCAGGCCCTGGGCCACCAGGTCGCGCAGCTCCTCGTCTTTTACGTCACCGATATAGTTCTGGCCCTGGTTGATCATGGCCACCCGCTTGGCGCTGCGGTCGATGCCCACCACACGGTAGCCCACCTTGGCCTTCTCCACGGCAAAGGGCAGGCCCACATAGCCCATGCCGACCACGCCCACAAGGGCGGTTTTGTCCTCAATGCGCTGCAACAAAAGGGTTTTGGGGTCTACAACGGTCTGCATACGGTCTCCTTACACCGGAACTTTTTCGGCCTTGGGTTGCTGGGATTGAAGCTGGTACAGCCAGTTTTCGATGAGCACCGACCAGCTCAGGTGGGTCTCCACATAGCGCCGCCCGTTCTGGCCCATTTGCTCGGCCAGATGGGGGTTCTGTACCACCGTCATGATGTTGTGGGCCAGGCTTTGAGCGTCCTCGGGGAGGCTTACCAGGCCGGCTCGAGCCCCCTCCACTAGCCGCGCCCCTTCCCCCTGCCCAGCGTAGAGAATGGGTTTGGCACAGCTCATCCCGGCAAAAATTTTGACCGGGCGGGTCATCTCGAAGAGTGGGGAGTCGCGCAGGGTGGAAAGGCCGGCTACGGCCAGCGAATAAAGCCGGGTGATGTAGGCGGGGGGCTTTGGATCCAGGAATCGCACGTTGGTAAGCCCCATCTCCTGGGCCATCTGCTTCAAGCGGGGTTTTTCCGAGCCGTCGCCGATGAGCACCAGCACCACCTGGGGGTCGGTCAGGAGCCGGGCGGCCTGCAGGGCCACCTCCAGGCCGTGGGCGTAGCCGTGGTTGCCGGCGTACAGAATGATTTTCTTGCCCTCGAGGCCAAGCTCCCTTGCCAGGGCCAGGTCGGGCGGCATGGGCTTGAAAAGATCGGTGTCCACCCCGTTGGGCAGGTAGAGCACCTTGTGCGCGGGCACTTTTTTCTCTTCCAGCAAAACCTTCTGGATGCCCTCGGTCACCGCGGTGATGAAGTGGGCCTGGCGGTAGCTCCAGCTTTCCAGGCCCTCGGCCAGGCGCAGCAAAGGGCCTTCCTTCATCAGGCCGAGCTGGCGCACCGAGTCCGGCCAGAGATCGGCTATGTTGAAGATGAAAGGCACACCAAAGCGCCTCGAGGCCAGGTAGCCCGTTAGGCTCAGAAACAGGGGCGGCGATTCCACAAAGATGTAATCGGGCTTTTGAACCTTTAGCACTCCGCCCAGCGCGCTCAGTACAAAGCTAAAGTAGTTAAGCAGCCGCTTGGGGCCGGTGCCCATGGCGGGGTAGAGCCAGGTGCGCACCACCCGCACCCCTTCCCAGTCTTCCTCGAGCCAGAGCCTGCCGCGGTAGCCGTCAAACACACGCCCGGTGGGGTAGTTTGGCATAGCCGTAACCACTTCTACCTGATGCCCTAACCGCACCAGCTCGCGGATAACCGAAGCCAGCCGCACCTGGGCTGCGCCGATCTCGGGGGGGAAGTACTGGGTTAGAAACAAGAAGCGCATCTTCCCTCCAATGCGATACCCGGCAAAACAAGGGATTGCTTAGACGCACACTGAACGATCATCTTGGGTTAGTTTAGATAGTTTTTCCGGTTTCGACTGGGTTGTTTGACCCAAGCGGCGTTACAAATAGGCTTGTTTAGATATAAATTGAGCGCTTCGTTAAGATGCAATTGATAACGGGGTGTACTTCCAGACGATTACCGCACCTCGAAGGGACCCAGGTCGGGTGCAGCGCCGAGGACCCGTGGGTTGCCGAGGAAGTCGAAGGGTGGAAGACCTTCACGGATGCCGTAATCAATGACGGGGCTGTTCTGGGCTGGACGGTAGTCGCCGGTGCCGTCGGGTTGGTAGTTGAGGAGGAGGGGATTGGTGGAGAGGCTGCCCTGGTGGGTGCTGGTAGAAAGACGCCAGTTGACGTTGTTGCTGGTGCCGTTGTTCCAGGAGAGGTTGTTGAGGAAACGGTTGAGGCCGGTGTTGAACTCTTCGACGATGCCCCTGGGGTTGTTTATGACGATGTTGTTGGCGACTAAGAAGTTTTCGGCCCTGTTGCCTCGGGTGTTGTCGCCGGAGCCGACCTTGAGACCACCATAGAGGTTGGCGAAGGAGAGGTTGTGGGTGATGGTGGCGGCGGTAACGGCATGCCAGGTGTCGATGCCAAAACCTCTGGCACGGAAGGCGATGTTGTTCTGGACGACCACCCTGGGTGCGGCGGCATAGACGCCGTGGATACGGGTGCAGAAACCCTGGGAGAGGTTGCCGATGTCGTGAACGAGGTTGCCGAGGAGGAGACCCTCATCGGCATAGGGGGACATATTGACGCCGGAGCCTCCATTGGAGTCGCACTGGGCGTTGATGTGGTGGACATAGTTGAAGAGGAGACGGTTGTGGGGCCTCCAGCTGATGATGCCGGTGTTGGAGGCGTTGGTGACTTCAAAGCCGACGATATCGACGAAGCTGCTGCGGACGTCAATGCCGAAGAGCTGACCCTGGGCGTTGATTTTGGCGGCCCAACGGGTGTCGGAGATGATGGTGATACGCTGGCTTGCTGTGCCGGAGACGTTGACCTGGACGGATTCGTTGTAGGTGCCGGGCAGCACGCGGAGCACGTAGCCGGGCCGTAGCTGCTGCACGGCGTAGGAAAGGGTGGCCCAGGGGCGGTCGCGGGAGCCGTCGTTGGCGTTGCTGCCGGAGGGGCTGACGTAGTAGGTGGGGCCGCTGGGTGGGGTGTAGCTGCCGTAGGAGGGGGTGGCTGGCCAGTTGGGTTGCTGCAACCCAGTAATGCAAGCTGCTAATGTGATAACAATAAAACTGGTGATTAGTCTATTTTTGACCATATTCAAGCCTTTTCTTCAGAAAATAAGACCAAATGTCCGGTGCTTGCACGGGAATTTTAGGAGCTAGATAGACGATCTCGCACGGCTAGCACAATAAATCCAAACAACATGGTTGCAATTGCGGCAATACCGGCGGATAGTAGAGGACGCGGTTGAACAGCTTTTGTAGGTATTTCTGCTTGCGATAATAAAGAAAGTTGCCCAGTGGCGCTGTTTTCTAGCGAGCGAGCCACGCCTAGATCGCGCTCAAGGGAGGCCCTTAGTTGGCGCAGTCCAGTTAAGTCAGTTTGACTAGAAGGTTGAGTCAGCTGGCTTACTACCCAGTCTAGCCGGTTTTTTAAGGAGTTTGCTGCTCGTTTATAACTCTCCCTTATTAGCGCTATTTCCCAGTCCTGCAGAGCTTTAGCCCAGGCATCGGCCATCTGGGCTGCTTCCCGCGGATTATTGTTGCGCACACTCAATACGAAAACGATGGAGCTAGAGCCAACGGTTTCGATTGAACGAATCCGCATAATTTCACGAACTTTCTCGCTGTCGTTGGGCAGTTTACCTGGGAATTGTCGGTTCATTTGCTCAAGCACAGCCGTGCTAAAAGCGGCTTCCCGATAAGCTGCTGCTGCCAATGGACGCACTTGTGGCACATCTAATGTAGAACCAATGTTGACGGGTTCGGCTAGAAGCAAACGTGTATAGGCTTCATAAACGCGGGGTTGAGCGTTGAAGATGTAAAAGGTCAGAGTTGCAATGACAATTGCAAAGGCCACTATGACCCAAACAAGGCGGGTAAAGCTGGCCATCATACGATCAAAGTCGGTAAGTGTGGCGGTGTTTTTCATGTGTTCATCCTGGGCAGAGACTCTGGCAACTATAGATGCGATTGGATTATGTCACGACTTAGCAGCATTTGGTATAGCAGAACCAGGTAAACTTTCTATACCCTGTTACCCTGCTTTATTTTATTAGCCAAGATTGCCAAGATAGCCATTATGTAACTCTATGTAACTAGAGGATTTGCCCAATTAACGGGATGGGTTATGCAAGTAACCTGTGATCGCTTATTTTTGTTGTGTAGCATAAGCAGGAGCGGGAGTATGAATCGTAGCCCTCAAATCTAGATGCCTGTCTGAATAAACCTATGATCCGGATAAAAAGTCTACTAGCTGGTTCTACTTTTTTGCGCAGCGCGGCCCTACTGGCTGGTAGTACGGTGCTGGGTCAAGGTTTGGTGCTGCTGATACAGCCACTACTAACACGGCTTTACCGACCGGAAGATTTTGGTTTACTGGCCTTATATACTTCGATTCTCTCGTTGCTGGCCGTGGTAGTTAACCTTCGTTATGAACAGGCCATTCAGTTACCCAAAGAAGAAGTAGAAGCTCGTAGCTTATTGGCATTGTCATTGCTGATAGGTATAGTGATTAGCTTGTTGGTTGGAGGTATATTCTGGTTTTTGCGAGATACATTCGCAAAGTGGTTTGGCATAACGCTACCCGGTTTTTTTATTTTGCTGCTGGTTTTGGGCCTCATCTGCGTGGCCATCATGCAAGCTGGTAGTATGTGGGCCTTGCGTATGGCACAGTTTCGTGCACTGGCCCAGACCAAGCTACAACAAGGGATATGGCAGGCGGTTGGGCAAGTGGCGTTGGCTGTTTTCAAAGGGCCAACAGGTTTGCTTTTAGGAGATGTGTTAGGACGCCTGGGTGGGGTGCAGGTTTTATTACGTCTGCTTCCAGGGTTTGTAGGTCTTTCGATACAGACCCTATGGAACACAGCCCGGCGGTACCAGAGCTTTTTGTTTTTTGGTGCGGGGGCTGCGTTGTTTACAGCAGCTAGCTTCCATCTCCCTTTCATCTTATTGACAGCTCACTTTGGTACAGCCGCAATGGGACAATTCAGTTTAAGTTATCGCATCACCACCATTCCGGTCACTTTGGTAGCTCAGTCGATCGGTCAGGTGTTTTTTTTCAGAGCAGCAGCAGTGCGGGCTTCTACCAACCTGGCTAAGCTAACGGAGCAAACGGCAGCGGCCTTATTTATGTTGGGGCTTCCGATATTTGGTAGTTTGTTTGTTGTAGCCCCACAGGTCTTTCCACAGATTTTCGGAAATAACTGGGCTGAAGCTGGAATCTATGCCCAACTTCTAGCCCCCTACCTTCTACTTTCTTTTGTTGCTCAGCCGCTATCGCATTTACTAACGGTGCGTGAGTGGCAGAAGATGCTATTTGTCTTTACTGCGTTTGAATTG
The DNA here is from genome assembly GCA_026004095.1 of Meiothermus sp. Lineage (GTDB taxonomy): Bacteria > Deinococcota > Deinococci > Deinococcales > Thermaceae > Meiothermus. The sequence continues at coordinate 56,864 of BPIL01000016.1, read as the reverse complement.
TTGCTGCGGTTGGGGGCTATTTTTTGGGGGGTATCCACTCAGCAGATGTACTGGGCTGTCGTACTTTTTTCTACCAGTAGCGCCCTGATCGCAGCCTTATCCTTAATGCTTTTTTTTAGAGCTGCCGGTGCTAGGTGGGTGGTGTTTTGGTCGCGGGTTGCGCCTATTACAGTAGCCAATTCGCTTTTACTGTTGCTACTGTGGTTTGCAAGCCAGCATATTTCGGGATGGAATCTATTGGCCCTGACTGTACTCTCGACTGGTACAGCTTTACTATGCACGGGCATGGGTTGGCGTCAAGAAGGTTTACGATGAGGCTGCTATCCAGAATAGCAACATTTGCGTTTTTTCCTATCTGGGGCTGGTTAGCTTTCCCCCAAATTGTGCTTTATTTTTATGTATTTACCCTTCCGCTGGAAGGTTTGTTTGCTATCGAGGGTTTATTCACTTTGTCTAAGGGTTTGATGGCGTTGTTTTTATTGGTTCAAGCCACCCGGGTACGGCGTCCCAAAATCCCTTGGTTGCCAGCGCTTCTGTTGACTTGGAGGCAAGTTCCCAGGTTTCGTATCTCCTTGTTGGCGGTGGTTTTGCTTTTTTGGGTATTTTTGAGCTATTTCTGGTCTTCGAATCCGTCTGCAACTTGGGATAGGATCCAAGTTTTGGTACAGCAGGTGGTAGGAGCTTTACTTATCGCTTTCTTCGTTTTTTCTAGACCAAAAACTTTGGTGCCTTTAATGTTTTTCTACTCTCTGGGGGCTTTGATTGCTGCATCGGTGGGTATTGTCAATTACTGGCAAAACCCCTTGAATCGCACGACCTTTGCCGGCTCTGCGGATGCTGCCGATTTTGCGGCAGTAGCATTGCTTGGTGCACTTCTAGGGCTAGGGCTATGGCTAGTAACAACTCGGCACCTTCTGCGTTGGTACGGCATTCTGTGCTTTGTGATATGTACTTTGGGAGTGGTTTTGTCTGGAACCCGCAGTGCTTGGGTGGCCATCATAGCAACTTTGTCATTCCTAATTCTTCCAAGGCTCGGTTGGAAGCGCATGTTGTTACTGTTGCTGGTTTTGGGAGTGATTGTGGTGAGTCTCAGCCAATTACCGGCGGTGGGCCAGTTTCTGGCTTACCGTGTGGATTCGGCAGGGGATAGCGGTGGGGCTGGTCGCACAGCGATCTGGCTGGTGGGCTTTGAGCTTGTAGAAAGAAATCCTTTTTTTGGTAACGGTTTTGGTACTTTTGTCGCGTTGTTCGATCAGGGTGTGGCTGCTCGCTCAGCGCTCGAGTCCATTGATACCTACTACATCATTGATGGTCGGGGAGCACACAACATCTACCTCGAGCTACTCTCGGAAATTGGTTTGGTGGGATTGGGCATCTTCCTGGTTTGGATAATGCTATTGCTTCAAGTAAGTATGCGCCAAGCGGTACATCCAGATCTTATTTTGATTCTGAAAGCTTGCCTGCTCGCCTACCTAATCCAGGGGGCCTTTTTAGGCATTTTAGAGCGAAAATATTTATGGCTTACCATCGGCCTGCTACATGGCCTAGCAATGATGACGCGAGGTTACTTTTATGCGTCTATTAATTCTAAGCCCTGATTTCCCTTCGCCAGCCAATCCGGTGCCCTCGATTTTTGTGCAGACCCAGGCTATAGAGTTACAGCGCCACGGGGTTTTGGTAACGGTTTGTGCGCCGACGCCGATGGTGTTGCCGGGCCAAGCGGCTCTAAAACCTCAATGGCGTACTTATGCTCAAATTCCCCGCAGCTACCAAGTGGAAAGGGTAGAGGTACGGCGTCCGCGCTACTTTGCTTTTCCGGGCGAAAACTTTTGGGCTTGGCCGCACTACGCTAAGGCTTTGAGTCTTAGGGGGCTGTCTGCTGATCAGTTTAATCTGATCCACGCCCACTTCGCCCATCCCGAGGGAACCCTGGGTCTTTTACTCAAGCGCCGCTGGAAGAAGCCGCTGGTGGTTACGCTGCACGGCGACGACGCCAACACCTACCCCGAGCAAAGCCCCCGTTACCGCAAATACTACGAGCGGGTGTTGGCCCAGGCCGACCTGATTCTGGCTGTAAGCGATGGAATCCGCCAAAAAGCCCAGGCCCGCACCCAGCGCCCGGTGCTGACCCACCGGGTGGGCCTCAGACTGCCACCAATACAAGAAAAGCCCGACAAAAGAGCGCTTCGCTCTGAGCTCGGGCTTCCCCAAGACCGCTTCGTCTTGTTGTTTGTGGGCACATTGGTGCAGTACAAAGGGGTGCTCGAGCTCTCCGAAGCCTTGCGTCAGCTCGACGACGAGGGGGTGCTGGCTGTATTTATCGGTGATGGGCCGCTGCGTGATGGTCTGGGTGGTACTTCCCGAACGCGGCGTATTTTATTGGGCCAGCAACCCAATGCGGTGGTACGCCGCTACATGGCCGCCGCCGATGCGCTCATCCTGCCTTCCTACCGCGAGGGGCTGCCCACGGTGGTGGTGGAAGCCGGTGCGGTAGGCCTGCCGGTGATCGCCAGCAACCGGGGGGGCACGCCCGAAATTGTGACCCCCGAGACCGGTTACCGCCTCGAGGAGATCAGCCCGGCAGCGATACTGGCGGCCATCGCCCAGGTGCGAAGCGACCCACTGGAGGCCCGGGCCCGGGGCGAGCGCTTGCGGCAGCACGTCTACCGCCACTACGATGCCAGCCGAAATGCACAGGAACTGGTGCAGTTGTACCGTCGACTGCTGGAGGGAGCGTTGGGTTGAGTATGCCGACGTCTTCGAAGCCCCTTAAGTTCCAGCAGGCCCTGCGGTCGAGCTGGCACCGTTTTTACTCCGACTTTTTGCTCCCCAGCCGGGTGCATGAATTGCGCAGCTTGCTCGAGCAGGCCCTGGCCCAGGGCTACCAGATGCACTCCATTGCTTCCATCTGGGAGAAAATCAAGGCCGGGCAGCTTCAGGATGGCCCATACCTGGTTTTGCGGCTGGACATTGATACTGACCTACGTACCACGCGGGCTTTGTGGCAGGTTGTGCGCGAAATGGGTGTGCAAGCCTCGTTTTACTTTCGGCTCTCTACGCTGGATGTGAACCTGATGCGGGAGATTCACGCTTCCGGTAGTGAGGCCAGCTACCACTACGAAGAGATCGCCACCTATGCCAAACGCCACCGCCTCAAAAGCCGTGCTGAGGTTGAGGCCCATATGCCCGCCATCCAGGCTTTGTTTGCAGAAAACTACCGCAGGGTAAAAGCCCTCACCGGTCTGCCCCTGCACACGGTAGCCTCGCACGGCGACTGGCTCAACCGCCGGTTGGGGGTGATCAACCATGAACTGTTGCAAGACCGTGGCCTGCGTGAGGAGCTGGGTATCGAGCTCGAGGCCTACGATCCGGTCTTGCAGCAACGCTACACCCAACGTTTTTCTGATGGGGCCCACCCCAACCTATGGCTGAACGGCAACCCCCTCGAGGCCATCCGCACCGGTCTTCCGTTTGTAGAAGTCCTGCTGCATCCCCGGCACTGGGGGGCCAACATCCCTGTTAATTTGCGGGACAACCTGCGCCGCCTGGGCGAGGAGCTGGCCTACCGCCAATCCTGGTGGTTCTGCCTGATCGGGCCGCTGAATCCTCTGTGGCCCATAGTTCAAGGCGGTCTTGTGGAAAGTGGCTTCTGACCATAACAAACCGACTACCCCGGCGCGGACGCAGGTCATAATTCCTGGACGCAAGGAGCGTGGAAACCTTGTAGGGCCGGTCAGATTGGTGTTTTTGGACATACTACCCCAATGCTGGATATGGCCGAACAAAAACAGGCTAAATAAACTGCATCGTTATCAGAGCGTTAACCACCAGCGCTTTTCTGACCGATCGGCCAGGCGTTTGGTTTGTTGCTTGCCAGCCATATTAAAAAGCCTGGCTGGATGATCGGATAGAGATTTACAAGCCGGGCTTGAGCGGCGTTAAGTCTTTGGGTCACGGCCGTTTCTTCCGGTACCAACGAGCATTTTCAACCAGTTTTTTGTGACTATACTCAAGGCCTAGGATCACCTAGATCCAAAACTCCAAGGAGGTACTTCATGACCTATCGCTGGTTTGTACTACTATTAGCCGCGCTGTTCCTGGCTGCCTGCGGGGGGGGTGGGGCGCCTAGCATTAGCACCATTGATGTCACCCCAGCCACCGCCAGCAAGCAGGTGGGCCAGACCCAGCAGTTCACCGCGGTAGCCAAGGATGCGAGCGGCAACGTGATATCCGGTGTGACCTTTACCTGGAGCTCGAGCGACCCCAACATTGCCACCGTGGATAGCAACGGCCTGGCCACTGCCGTTGCCGCGGGCACGGCCACCATCACCGCTGCGGCCGGGGGCAAGAGCGGCAGCGCTACCTTTACCGTGACCAACCCACCACCCCCGACCATCGAGACCATCGAGGTCAGCCCGGCGACCGCCAGCAAAGAGGTGGGCCAGACCCAGCAGTTCACCGCGGTAGCCAAGGATGCGAGCGGCAACGTGATTTCCGGTGTGACCTTTACCTGGAGCTCGAGCGACCCCAACATTGCCACCGTGAATAACAGCGGCCTGGCCACTGCTGTTGCCGCGGGCACGGCCACCATCACCGCCACGGCCGGGGGCAAGAGCGGCAGCGCTACCTTTAACGTGACCCCCATGCCTACCTACACCGTGGGCGGTGAGGTGCGCTACCTGAACGGCAGCGGCCTGGTGCTGGCTTTGGGTTCGCAGACCAAAACCATTAGCAGCAACGGTTCCTTCACCTTCGACACCCCCGTACCAAACGGCACCTACAGTGTGAGTGTGCAGACCCAGCCCACCAACCCCCCTCAGACCTGCACCGTCGCCCCCAGCAGCGTGACCGTGAGCGGGGCCAACGTGACCAACCTGGTGGTGGAGTGCAGCCCCTACACCAAGTGGCTGGCTTCCAGCGCAACCGATATCGGAAACGCCATTACCACTGATGCCCAAGGCAACGTGATTGTGGCGGGCCTTTCTAAAGAAGTGCTGGGTGATGAGGTGGGCACGCTGGCCCTGGCCTTCCCGGACGTGGTGGTGGCCAAGTACGCGCCCAACGGCAGCCGTCTGTGGGTCAAGCAGTTTACTGTAGGCGACCCCAATACGCCGGGCAGTGCCGAGTCGCAGGCCAAAGGGGTGGCCACCGACGCTGCGGGCAACATCTACGTGGTGGGCCAGGCGTACACGAATGGTAACTTCAAAGGCTTTATTCTTAAGCTTGACTCGAGTGGTAACAAGGTAGCCTCTATCAAGATAGATGTTGCTGGCTCCTCGGAGAATGTTTTTACCGGCGTGGCTGTTGTGGGCAGTGCGCTGTATGCTGCAGGCTACACCAATGGTGTGGTGGTGGGTACGAATGCAAGCGGGACCAACGCCGGTGGTCGGGATGCAGCAGTATACAAGTTCGACCTCGACCTCAACCAGCAATGGGCAAGGCAGTTCGGTTCGTCGGGAGAGGATCGGATTAAGGCCCTGTCCGCCGATGCTAACGCTGTCTACGTGGCCGGGTTTGCTAGAGATGCCCTGCCAGGGAACACCTATGTGGGAGGCCCGGTAGATGCCTTTCTGGCTAAGCTGAACGCTGATGGAAGCACCGCCTGGATCAGGCAGTTCGGCACCACTACCAGTGATGAAGCCAGTGCGGTTGCAGTGTCTGGAACGGATGTTTATGTGACAGGTTACACCACCAACGCTTTTGCAGCAGGGTTCGACTACAACGGTGGTACCGATCTTTTCCTGGTCAAGTTTGCCTCCGATGGTAGCGAGACCTTACGCCGCCAGTACAGCCCCATCGACCCGGCGCAAATTAATCCCTATGGCATGGTCGCCGATGCCGCGGGCAACGTCTACATCGTGGGGGATGTCAATGTTTCGGTAGACGGCACAGCAACCCCCGCCGGTGCTAAGGATGTCTTCATCCTGCAGTATCTGGCCGACGGTAACGTGGGCTGGGCCCGCCAGCAAGGCAGCGACCAGGACGAGATCGCCCTGGCCGTCACCCTGCGCGGCAGCGACCTCTACCTGACCGGCTGGAGCAAAGGAGCGCTGGACGGCTACACCAACCAGGGCGAAGAGGATATCTTCGTGCTGAAGTACGATACCGACGGCAACAAGAAGTAGCGGTGGTTTTTCTGGGGCTCGAGGGTAACCTCGAGCCCCCCTTCTTTGAACAGCGTTATACCCATCGTTACGTGAGAGTTGCGTGCTATTAATAACCCGCTATCCAAGTTAACGCGCTCTATGCTGCCTTTAGCAGAGGGGATTTCTATCGAAATAACGCGATCATAACGAGGCCTGGACTAAACTTTGGGGCATATTTCGGAGGAATCCACCTCGTAAGGAGCACGTAGATGCTAAAAGAACCCTTCATTACAGCGCCTTTTGCACCATGGCCCCACTTTGAGCCGGACGAGATCGAAGCTGCTACAAAGGTGCTCCAGTCGGGAAAAGTGAACTACTGGACAGGGCAGGAGGGCCGCCTGTTCGAACGTGAATTCGCCGAATATGTCGGAACCAAACACGCCATTGCCCTGCACAACGGTACGGTGGCGCTCGAGCTGGCCCTTTACGCCATGGGGGTGGGCGACGGGGACGAGGTTATCACCACCCCCCGCACCTTCATTGCCTCGGCCAGCGCGGCGGTGATGCGCGGGGCAAGGCCTGTTTTTGCCGATGTAGATCCCGAGAGCGGTCTGATTACCGCCGAGACCATCGAGCGGGCCATCACCCCCCGTACCAAGGCCATTATCGTGGTGCACCTGGCGGGCTGGCCGGCCGATATGGACGCTATCATGGCCCTGGCCCGCAAGCACAACCTCTGGGTCATTGAGGACTGCGCCCAGGCCCACGGGGCCCGGTACAAGGGCCGGAGCGTAGGCTCGATTGGTCATGCCGGGGCCTGGTCGTTCTGCCAGGACAAAATTCTCACCACCGGCGGCGAGGGGGGGATGCTTACCCTTAACGACGACGAACTGTGGAATAGAGCCTGGAGCTTCAAAGACCACGGCAAGAGCTACGACGCGGTCTACAACCGCCAGCACCCCCCTGGCTTCCGCTGGCTGCACGAAGACTTCGGCACCAACTGGCGGATGCTCGAGGTGCAGTCGGCCATTGGCCGGGTGATTCTGCGCAAGCTGGACGGCTGGGTTGAAAAGCGCCGGGCCAACGCCCACTACCTGAGCGAGCGCTTCCGCCAGATTCCGGCCCTGCGGGTGCCCGAAGTACCCGCCCACCTGTACCACGCCTACTACAAGTACTACGTGTATGTGCGCCCCGAGCGGCTCAAGCCCGGTTGGAGCCGCGACCGCATCATGCAGACCGTTAGTGAAATGGGCATTCCCTGCATGAGCGGTAGCTGCAGTGAGGTTTATCTCGAGAAAGCCTTTACCCGGCGGGGCTGGCAGCCAGCCGAGCGATTGCCGGTGGCCAGGGAACTGGGCGAAACCTCGCTGATGTTTCTGGTGCACCCCACCCTGGGCCAGGCCCAGATGCAAGCCACCGCCGATGCAGTTGAACGGGTGATGGAACAAGCCTCGATCTGAGGGGGGAGCAGGGCATGGTCTATTTGAGGGAATTGCGTTTCACCGCCGATGTGATTTTGCGGGTGCTGGCCGACCAGCTCATGGTGGCCGGCAGCTTCGCCGTTGCCATGGTGATTCACCTGCTGTGGGCCTACCGCGGTGCTGCCGACGCGGCCTTGCTGGGGGCATATGCCCAGATTTACGGCAAGAACGTGGGCATCCTGATGCTCATTGCCTTTGTGGTGTTTGCAGCCAGTGGGTTTTACAGCCGCGGCCGGGCCTACCAGAGCCGCTACAAGATGCTGGTGGTGGCCCAGGCGGTGATGCTGGCCTACCTCATTTTTGGCTTTGCAGTGTTCATGTTGCCGCTAAAAGATCCGCCGCGCTCGGTGCTGTTTGCCAGCGGATTCTTGACCCTAGGCCTGACCCTGGCCTCGAGGGCCTGGGTGCACTACTGGGATAGCGTGGAGGCCCGGCGCAAGGCCAGGGCCAATCCCATCCTTCCCCTCACCGTCGACGAGCGCATCGTGCTGGTGATTGGTGGGGCGGGATACATCGGTTCGGGGTTGCTGCCGCGGCTGCTCGAGCGCGGCTACCGGGTGCGCTTGCTCGACCTGCTCTTGTTTGGCAAAGAGCCCATCGCCCACGTGCTGCACCACCCCAACCTGGAAATCATCCAGGCCGACTTCCGCCAGGTGGACAAGGTGGTGGAGGCCATGCGCGGGGTGGACACGGTGGTGCACCTGGGGGGGCTGGTGGGCGACCCGGCCTGTGCCCTGGACGAAAACCTCACCATCGAAATTAACCTGGTGGCTACCCGCACCATTGCCGAGATCGCCAAGGGCATGCGCGTGCGCCGCTTCATCTTCGCCAGCACCTGCTCGGTGTACGGTGCCAGCGACCTGGTGCTGGATGAGCGCAGCAACCTCAACCCGGTCTCGCTCTATGCCCGCAGCAAAATTGCCTCTGAGCAGGTACTGCGTCAGCTTCAGAGCGACGACTTCTCGGTGGTGATCCTGCGCTTCGGTACCATCTACGGCCTCTCGGGTCGCACGCGCTTCGACCTGGTGGTCAACCTGCTTACGGCCAAGGCGGTGGTAGACAAGAAAATCACCGTGTTTGGGGGCGATCAGTGGCGGCCTTTTGTGCATGTGGACGATGCCGCGCGCGCAGTCATGCTGGTAGTGGAAGCCCCCAAAGAACGCGTACACAACGAGACCTTCAATGTGGGCAGCAACGAGGGCAACATGACCCTAGGCATGGTAGGGGAGCTGGTTAAGAAACTGGTGCCCGATGCCGAACTGATCGACTCGGGCCGCGATGGTGACCGGCGCAACTACCGCGTAGACTTTTCTAAAATTCGCAACCGGCTGGGTTTCGAGCCGCAGTGGACGATGGAACAGGGCATCCAGCAGGTCATCGAGGCCCTGAAGAGCGGCAAGGTGCACGACTACCGGGCGGCCATGTACTCCAACGTCAAATACCTTACCGAGGGGGCTACCTCGGAGGTCGTTAAACAGTATTACCTGGGTTGGGAAAGGTCCCTGATTCAACAGACCTACGAGCCGAAAGAGGAACCGGGGCCGGCCACCGTGCCCCAGGCTTAGGGTTGTGCTCAACTTACCGCAGAGGGGCGGTAAGCGGACGTGGATGTGCGAGGTGATGAGTGAAAGAGATATTGGCCTTTCCGGGGAGGTTTTTACTTGCACTAGCTGTACTCAGCCTGGCTGCCTGTAACACCACCCGACCCCCTGCAACGCCCGCCAATTTTCAGGCTACCGCCGATGCCACCCCCCGGGTGGTGCTGCGCTGGGAGGCGGCCGCAGGGGCCACCGATTATGTCCTCGAGCGCAAAACAAACAGCGGTGCTTTCGCTGTTTTAGGGGTGATTACCGACACCAGCTACACCGATGAAAGCGTGGAATACAGCACCACCTACACCTACCGCCTGACCGCCCGCAACAACGCCGCTGCGAGCAGCCCGGTCGAGCAGAGCGCCACCACCCCCCCACCACCCCAGCAACCTCCCGACGTTCCCAGCAACTTCCAGGCCACCCCCGACGCCACGCCCAAAGTTGTACTGCGCTGGACGGCCCCGGAGCGGGTGGCCCGCTATGTGCTCGAGCGCCGTACCCGCGACGGCAGCTTTGTCACCCTGAGCAGTACCCTGCCCGCCAGCACCACCGAGTACACCGATATAGCGGTGGGCAGCGGCACCCCCTACACCTACCGCCTCACCCCCTACAACAGCGCGGGCAGCGGCAGCCCGGCCACCCTGCAAACCGAGACCCCCGCCTACAACGAGCCAGGTTTTACCCAGACCGCTAGCAGCTACAGCTTTGCCGATGACTCGAGCCAGGATCCCGGCATTAACCCCCTGACCAGCCCCGACCTAGGCCTGGACGTGGAATACTTCGACAACCCCGACCTCACCGGCCTTTTTGCCCGGCGCATAGAGACCAACATCAACCGCACCTTCTCCGGTCAGTCCCCCCGCCCCGGCATGGGCCCCGACACCTTCAGCATCCGCTGGACAGGCCTGATTACCGCTCCGGCAAGCGGCACCTACACCTTTACCGTGCTGGCCGACGACGGTGTGCGCCTCTGGGTTAACGACCAGCTCCTGATCAGCGCCTGGTTCGACCAGAACCTTACCCGCCGCAGCGCCACCATTTCCCTGAACGCAGGCCAGGCCTACCGCATCAAGCTCGAGTACTACAACCAGGACGCCCGTGGGGCCATCAAGCTGCGCTGGGCCTACCCCGGCCAGTCCGAGCAAGTCGTGCCCCCTTCGGCCTTTGTGCGCCACCAGAAGGCCCGCATCGGCTACTTTGGCCCCAAACTGCCCTGGCCCACCGTAGCCACCCACGCCGCCCTGCTGCCCGATGGCCGGGTAATGACCTTCCACGGCCTCGACCCGGTGGGCAAGGGCCAGGGTGATAACTACCGCGATTACAGCAAGCACGCCTCCACCCAGGTTTTCGTCTGGACGCCCGGCACCCCCACCGATGCCCAGAGCCAGGCCCGCTACGACAACACCCGCACCGACCTCTTTTGCGCGGGCTACGTACTGGCCGCCAACGGCAAGCTCTATCTGGCCGGGGGCAACCTGGGCTACGACTACACTGCCAGCGGCGGCGAGTACGGATTCGAAGCTGGACACACCCACACCAACATCTTCGACCCCAGCACCAACACCTGGAGCGCCGGCCCCGACATGACCCAGGGCCGCTGGTATCCCAGCGTAATTACCCTGCCCAACGAAGAGATGCTGATTATCGGCGGCAACGCCGACCAGCACAATGGGGATGGCGTAAACAACGATAAAAACTACATTCCTGATGTCTGGGACCCCTTCACCAACACTCTGCGCCGCCTGACCGGGGCTTCCTCCTTTGGTAAGGGTATTGAGCACTTCTACCCCTGGGTGCACGTGGCCCCCAACGGGCAGGTGTTTTTATCGGGCAGCTTTAAGAACTGGTACTACCTGGACACCAGCGGTACGGGCTCGTGGGGCCCTATTAACATCCAAAGATACAATCGTTACTACGGCTCCTCGGTAATGTACGTGCCAGGAAAAATTCTGGTTCTGGGGGGTGGCTGGGTGGGTTTTTCTGGTGAACTGGGGGGCGCGACTGCTCAGGTGATTGAACTTAACCCCAACAACCAGAGCATCTCCGTGCGCGACGTAGCCCCCATGGCCCACAAGCGCACCCATCTGAACGCCACCCTGATGCCCGATGGCCGCATCTTTGTTAATGGTGGGAACGAGGATGGTGTAAATTTCAGCAACGCGACCGCGGTCTATGAGAGCGAGATCTGGTCGCCCCTCACCGAGACCTTTAAGCGCGCTGCCGAGGCCCGGTGCCCCCGCACCTACCACTCCACCGCCCTGCTGCTGCTAGATGGCACTATCATCACCATGGGCGGCGGAGCGACCGGAGGGGATGACCCAGTAAGTGCGCCAGAATGTGACAAAACCAAGGGCAACGCGCAGAAGGTCAACCAGCTCAACGCCGAGATCTACTACCCGCCCTACCTGCACAATGCCGATGGCAGCCCGGCCAGCCGTCCGGTGGTGCAGAGCGCGCCGGATCGCATTAGCTACGGCCAGAGCTTTGCCCTGACCACCGACGTACCCGCCACGGTGGTGGAGCGGGTGACTTTGGTGGCTTTCGGTGCGGTAACCCATGCCTTCAACATGGGCCAGCGCTTTATCGAGCTGAGCTTTACGCGCACGGGCCCCAATTCCCTCCAGGTGACCGCGCCGGCCAGCCCCAACCTGGCAACCCCCGGCTTTTACCAGCTTTATGTGCTGGATGGCCGGGGGGTGCCGTCGGAGGCCAGGGTCGTGCGCCTGCGGGAGGCTGGCCGCCAACCCTAGCGCACCTCGAAGGGACCCAGGTCGGGTGCAGCGCCGAGGACCCGTGGGTTGCCGAGGAAGTCGAAGGGTGGAAGACCTTCACGGATGCCGTAATCAATGACGGGGCTGTTCTGGGCTGGACGGTAGTCGCCGGTGCCGTCGGGTTGGTAGTTGAGGAGGAGGGGATTGGTGGAGAGGCTGCCCTGGTGGGTGCTGGTAGAAAGACGCCAGTTGACGTTGTTGCTGGTGCCGTTGTTCCAGGAGAGGTTGTTGAGGAAACGGTTGAGGCCGGTGTTGAACTCTTCGACGATGCCCCTGGGGTTGTCTATGACGATGTTGTTGGCGACTAAGAAGTTTTCGGCCCTGTTGCCTCGGGTGTTGTCGCCGGAGCCGACCTTGAGACCACCATAGAGGTTGGCGAAGGAGAGGTTGTGGGTGATGGTGGCGGCGGTAACGGCATGCCAGGTGTCGATGCCAAAACCTCTGGCACGGAAGGCGATGTTGTTCTGGACGACCACCCTGGGTGCGGCGGCATAGACGCCGTGGATACGGGTGCAGAAACCCTGGGAGAGGTTGCCGATGTCGTGAACGAGGTTGCCGAGGAGGAGACCCTCATCGGCATAGGGGGACATATTGACGCCGGAGCCTCCATTGGAGTCGCACTGGGCGTTGATGTGGTGGACATAGTTGAAGAGGAGACGGTTGTGGGGCCTCCAGCTGATGATGCCGGTGTTGGAGGCGTTGGTGACTTCAAAGCCGACGATATCGACGAAGCTGCTGCGGACGTCAATGCCGAAGAGCTGACCCTGGGCGTTGATTTTGGCGGCCCAACGGGTGTCGGAGATGATGGTGATACGCTGGCTTGCTGTGCCGGAGACGTTGACCTGGACGGATTCGTTGTAGGTGCCGGGCAGCACGCGGAGCACGTAGCCGGGCCGTAGCTGCTGCACGGCGTAGGAAAGGGTGGCCCAGGGGCGGTCGCGGGAGCCGTCGTTGGCGTTGCTGCCGGAGGGGCTGACGTAGTAGGTGGGGCCGCTGGGTGGGGTGTAGCTGCCGTAGGAGGGGGTGGTACCTTCGCCGCTACTGCCCCCACCCCCTCCACCACTGCCCGAGGTGTTGGCTATCAGTGTCAGGCTGGCACTAGCGTTTAGCCCTTCGGCATCGTAGGCTCGGATAATGGCCGTGTTACTGCCGCTAACCAGAGGAATCCAGAAGATGATGTTGCCGCTTTGGGTGGGCTGTATGTTGATGTCCTGCTCAGGATTCCCGTTCACCTGGCGGGTCAGGCGGGTAACGGCCTTATCGTCGCTTATGCTCACCTCTGCTCTGGTGCCGGTGCCGCTGATGCTGGCTCCGTTGGATGGACTAAGGATGCGTATACTGGGCGCTTGATTGGAAGAAGGGGAAGGAGAGGGTGCCGACTGATCAGTGGCGCAGGCTGTTATTAACCCAGCCAGTAAAAGGAAGAATGATTGCCGCATTGGTCAAAACTCCTTGGGTATAGGCGTTACGCTTACCCGTGCATGAGAGGGGAGAAACAGTTTCTCGACCCCCAGATGTTAAGTAACGATATCGGCCTAGAAAAAGAATTTTTTTTGTTAAACGTTAAATTCACCTTTAAAAATCTCTTTTATGTAACGAAATAGGTCACATTGGCAGCGCAAGCCTCATTCAGTGTAAAAGCAACAAAAAAACAGATTTTTTCGTAGCGAACCTCTATGCTGAAGTGGCACGCTGCTTTTGTTTAGCGAAAGGTAGAAAGGTACTTATGAATGAACTGCTGTTAGCTTTGTTAGCAACGCTGACCGCTGTAGTACTAGTGGGGCTATCCCTGCCGCTGGCTAGGAGTCTGGGCATTGTAGACCGGCCGGGGGTTATCAAAATTCATACCCTGCCCACCCCGCGCTTTGGTGGGGTGGGGATAGTGGCTTCTGTACTGCTTTGGGGTTATTACACCCAAGTGGTGGCTGGCTGGGCTTTGCTGGGACTGCTGGTTATAGCTATTACGGGCGGCCTGGATGACCGCTTTGGCCTTTCGCCCAGGCTGCGTCTGCTGGCCGAGTTGGTGGCTGGGGTTGCGCTGGGCATGCACTTTTGGGACGTTTTGGGATGGGGGGGGATGGGTTTGGCGGTGGTGCTGGTGCTACTCATGTCCAATGCGATCAACCTGATTGATGGGATGAACGGTCTGGCCGCCGGCAATGCCCTGATCTCTGCTGTTGGAATCGCCATCTTGTTGTGGTCAATTCCTGCTGGGGCTGGGCTGGCTGTAATTTTGGCTGCGAGCTTGCTAGGGTTTCTATTCTGGAACTACCCCCGGGCCAAGACCTTTATGGGTGATAGCGGCAGCCTATCCATTGGCTATCTACTGGCTATGCTGCTTTTGATGGCAGCGGCCCAAGGTGGGGCCACCTTTCTGGCAGCGCTGGCGATGGTGGGCTTTCCCCTGTACGACACCGCAGCCGGTATTATCCGGCGCTGGCGGCGGGGCAGGCCCATCTTTGACGGGGATCGGGATCACACCTACGATCGACTGGATCAGCTTTATTTGCGGAACCCGGCCAAGACCGTGGCGGTGGTCTGGCTGGTGAGCGGAGTGTTGGTGCTGGCAGGCCTGGTGATGGGCAAGGTGGGCGTTGGGATGGGCTTGGTTTTGGGGGTGTTGTTGGCGGCTGTTCTGTTCTGGGGTGCGTACAGGCTGGGCTCGTTGTAGGTTTCCTACTCGGCCAGGCGTTCCTGCAGGGGGTTGTCTTCGAGGGCCCGGCGGCATTCGCGAAACACGTACAGTACCAGCACCGGGAAGGGTATATCGAGCTCGAGCGCCTCCTGCACAGCGTAGTAGCGTGCGGGATCGGCGGTACGCACGCGGGGCCCCAGCGCGGCCCATAGCTTGAGCAAGGCTTCGCGGCTCTTTGGCGGGGCTTCCTCGAAGCGTTTGAGCGGGTCGGTGGGCGTGTGCATTTTCAACAGGTAGGGCCGGGCGGACTCCATCGCACCCTAGATTAGACCCACCTGAGTTTTTCAACAGTATTCCAGGTTAAGCACCGACCAACCGTTTAGCTGAGAGGATTTTGGGTAATTCGGTCTCGAGCGAGCGTTCTTCAAGGGCGAAAGCATGGCGCATATGGACTGGATCGGCGGTGTTGCCCATCTTGAGCTGAAGGTACTGATCGCGCGTAATGGGGCTGAAGGGCAGAGGGGAGATGAGGGGAACTACCCAGTCCATCAGGGGCAGTGGGATGGAGAGCAGGGGTTTGCGGGAGCCCAGGGTGTCCCGTACCAGGAGCAGCAGCTCGCGGAAGGTATATTCCTTAGGCCCTACCAGGTTGTAGCTGCGGTGAATGGTGTTGGGGCGGCCCAGGGCTTGCTCGAAGGCCGCGGCCACGTCCCCCACCCAGATGGGCCGGAAGACAAAGCGGCCATCGCCAATCAGGGGGATGAAGGGGATGGGGGCGGTGACCAGGCCCTTCAGAATGCCCCCAAAAAACTCGTCGCCCTGACCGAAAATCAAGCTGGGGCGCAGAATGGTCCAGTCCAGCCTCGAGGTCTGTACCAGTTCTTCGCCCTCGGCCTTGGTTTCGTAGTAGCGGCTGCCCGTCCCGCGGGCGGTGCCCAGCGCGGACATGTGCACGAAGCGAGCAATTCCGGCTGCTTTGGCGGCTGCCAGGCTGTGCCGCACCCCATCCACGTGGGCCTGGCGGAAGGTCTGGTCGCCGCGCTCGCGGATGATGCCCACCAGGTAAATGAGCGCTTCCTGGCCCTGGGCGGCCTCGAGCAGACCCTCGTTCCTGGCTGCATCGGCCACCACGTAACGCACGCCCTCGAGGGGCCCCGACCCCCGCCTCGAGGCCACCGTGACCTGGTGGCCCCGCTCCAGCAGGTGCTGCGCCATGTGGGTGCCCACATAGCCGCTGCCGCCGACAATCAGTACCTTCATCGCTACCTCAGACCGCCTGCAGCATCCGGCTTTCAGCTTCCAGCTCCAGGGTTTTGCGGTCTACCAGGTAAATCTTGCGGTAGCCGGTATCCAGGATGCCTTCGTGGCGCAGGTCGGAGAGCAGTTTGCTCACCGACTCGCGGGTGGAGGCGGTGGCATCGGCAATCTCTTCATGGCTGGCGGTGACGTAGATTCCCCGCTCGTCCTGCCCCTGGGCGGCGGTGGCAGCCAGGTAGAGCAGATAGCGGCAGATACGGCTGCGGAGCTCCCCCCACTGCAGGTGGGTTTCGTAGGCCTGTACCTGGGCCATCTGGCTGGCCAGGTTTCCGGCCAGGGCTCGCAAGTCTTCGCTCGAGAGGCTCTGGGGGTCAACGGCGAAAGCTGCTGCCTCGGTGAGGGCTTCGGCGGTGTACTTGTACTGCCGCTCGGAGAGGGCCTCCTCGCCGAAATAGTCGCCGGGCAGCACATGCCGCAGGGTGAGCTGGCGACCGTCGGGCAAGATCTCGATGATGCGCACCAGGCCACGCTCGAGGTGATACAGCGTGTCCGCACGGTCGCCCGCCCGGTAGATCACTTCTTTCCTACGTACCTTTTTCATACGGCCTCCTTGTTCCCAATCTTGCGCTTCAGCCCGGATGAACCCCACATCAAAGGCCTGCTTACCACAAGCCCAGCTCCTTCAAGGTGTGTGAAAGCCTGTCGGCCAGCTCACGGGGGTCGTTGCCCATGTAATGCGCACCCAGCCGCTCCACCAGGCGGGGGTCGTTGGCCGCGGCCCGGCCCCCCACCACCACCACAGGGGCCAGGTGGCGCAGGGCCTCGTGTGGCAGCGACTCCAGGGAAATGGGCTGCGCCGCTGAGAGCACCACGGCCTTGGCCCCGGTGCGTTCGGCAAAGGAGCGGAGGTCGGCCAGGGGGGTGTTGGGCCCCAGGTAGTGCACGGTGTAGCCGGCCCGGCGCAGGAACAAGGCGGTGATCAGGCTCCCGATCTCGTGCTGCTCCCCCGGCAGGGTGGAGACCACCAGGGTGGGCCCCAGCGACCCCCCCATCAGGTTGAGCAGGCCCTGCAGGGTGCCCCGCAGGTAGGTGCTGGCAAAATGTTCTTGCGCGGTGCTCACGCGGCCCAGGTGCCAGCCGTCGCCGATGCGGCGCAGGCAGGGCGCGATGACCTCCATCACCACGGTTTCCATAGGGTGCAGCCTGTAGGCCTCCGAGAGGGTGCGCTCGGCCGCCTCGGTATCGGCCCGCAGCAAGGCCTCCTCGAGCTCCATTGAGAGGGCCTCGGGGGGACGTGGGCCCTCCTGGGTCAGGCCTTCCAGGTAGCGGCGGACGGCCTGGGCCGGGGTGACCCCCTCGGCGATCCACTTCTTGATCTGGCGCAGGGCCTCGAGGTCGGTATGGCTGTACAGCCGGTGCCCACCCGGCGAGCGCTCCGGCCGGGGGAACCCATACCGACGCTCCCACTGCCGCAGCAGCGCGCTGGAGAGCCCGGTGCGCTCCTCCACTTCGGCAATGGTGTAAACCCCCAGATCGTTCCGCATAAGACAAACCTTTATTGAAAATAAGGATAGCTTACTGTATAACTTATGTCAAGGCTTTGTCGGGATTTATGTCTAATCTTTGTCTAAGTTTTTAGGAATTGATCCGAATGAGGGAGTCCAGGCCAGCATCACCCCCCGACCAACGCTCTAAAGCCCCGCTTACGCTGGCGGCCCGCACCAACCTGTGGCCCCTCACCGCCCTGGGCTACGAAGTTTGGCGCCGGCGGGCCCTCACGCTGCTATCCGGCAGACCCTTTCCCCTGGAAGAGGAGTTTTCGCTGATGCTGAAGCGGGTGCAGCCGGTGGCAGGGCAGGTTTTCCTGGATCTGGGTACCTCCACCGGCCTGTACGCCAGGGCTTTGCTCGAGGCGGGCGCCGCCAGGGTCTACGCCCTCGATCTATCGCCGGCCATGCTGAGGGTGGCCCTTCAGAAAGCCAGAGGACACCCCGGTTTCGTACCCTTGTTGGCCAGGGCCGAGGCCATCCCCCTGCCCCAGGCTTCGGTGGATGGGGTGGTGGTGGGGGGTAGCTGGAACGAGTTCCCCGACCCCGAGCAGGTTATACACGAACTGTACAGGGTGCTGAAGCCAGACGGGTGGCTCTGGGTCATGTTCAGCCACCGCTCGCAAAGCCCCCTGCAGCGCCTGCTGGAGGTGGCCGGGTTGCGCTTTCCTACCCTTTCAGAGCTTATGGATTCACTTACAAAAAGTGGTTTCAAGGTAGACGGCTGGCGGGAGGGGTCGGTAGGATTTGTGGCAGGGACAAAAGTCACTATGCAAGGCTCGGTGCAATCTTAGCCAAACGGTGTTTTCAGGAGAAGTTGCCCTAGGAGATGCGTATGGAACCTAACTGGCAGGCTGTATCGGCCATTATCCGCCGACACTCGGCCACGTTCTACTACGGTAGCCTGCTGTTCCGGGGTGAGGCCCGCAAAGGGGCCTGGGCCGTGTACGCGGCCTGCCGCATTGGGGACGACGCGGTGGACGAGTCGGCCAACCCCCGGGCCGACCTGAACGAATGGTGGGCGGGCATCGAGCGGGCCTATGCCGGGATTCCCAGGGAGGACTGGGAAGCGGCCCTGGCCTGGGCTCTGGCCCGCTGGGAGATTCCCAAACAGGCCTTTGCCGATATGAAAGAGGGCTTCCTGGCCGACCTGAACCCGGTGCGGCTCAACACCCTGGAGGAGCTTTACACCTACTGCTACCGGGTGGCGGGCACCGTGGGGCTGATGATTGCGCCCATAGGCGGGGCCGGTGAAGCCGGGCGGGATGCGGCCATCAAGCTGGGCCAGGCCATGCAGCTTACCAACTGCCTGCGCGACGTGGGCGAAGACCTGGCCCTGGGCCGGGTTTATCTGCCTGCCGAGCTGATGCGCAAATACGAGGTGTCCCTCGAGGATCTGCGCCAGGGCCATATTAGCCCGCGCTACATCGGCCTGATGCGCGAGCTGGCCCAGGAGGCCCGCCGGCTCTACCGCGAGGGGCTGGCTGGCCTCAAGCATCTGAAAACCGGGCGCGGGGCGGTGGCCCTGGCCGCTTTGCAGTACCAGGGCATTCTGGACAAGCTGGAGATGAACGGCTGGGACAACCTCTCGCGCCGGGCCTCGCTTTCCGCCTACGAGCGGGTGATGCTCCTGCCCAAGGCCATCTGGCTGCGCGGGGCCTGATACCAGTTTTTTTACACCGGGTTGCGGCCCGAAGTCCTCGAGCCCGGTGCTATACTTGTATAGCAATGCTGGCCATTCGGCTGCCCAAGGAGATAGAGGAACGCCTCGAGGCGCTTGCCCAGAAAACCGGGCGCAGCAAGAGCTATTACGTGCGCCAGGCCATCCTCGAGCACCTCGATGACCTCGAGGACTACTACCTGGCCCTAGAACGGCTCGAGCAGAACCTGCCCGGCATCCCCCTAGACGAAGTGGAGCGCCGCCTTGGGCTACAGGATTGAATTCGACCCACGGGCCGAGGGAGAGCTGGCGAAGCTGGATCGTGAGGTAGCGCGCCGCATCGTGCGGTTTTTGCGCGAGCGGGTGGCCTCGTTGGATGATCCCCGCAGCATTGGGGAGGCCTTGCACGGGCCGGAGCTGGGCCGGTTTTGGAAGTACCGGGTAGGGGATTATCGCCTGATCTGCCATATCCAGGATCAGAGGGTCACTGTGCTGGTCTTGCGGATTGGGCATCGGCGGGATGTCTACCGCTAAAAGGTTTTCATGCAGGCAGTCTGCGGTATCATGCGCCCGAGATGCCGGACTTCGATGTGGCAGTGGTGGGGGCGGGGCACAACGCCCTGGTAACGGCGGCGTACCTGGCCCAGGCCGGGTACAGGGTGGGGGTCTTCGAGCGGCGCAGGGTGCCGGGCGGGGCGGTTTCGACCATTGATTACGAGGGCTTCCGCTTCGACCTGGGGGGCAGCGCCCACATCCTGATTCGCCTGACGCCCATTGTGGACGAGCTGGAACTGCACAAGCACGGGCTGGAGTACCTCGAGCTCGACCCCCTTTTTCACGCTTCGGATGCACGGGAAAGCTGGTTTGTCTGGCGCGACCCCGAGCGCACCGCCGCCGAGCTGGACGAGCGCTACCCAGGCCAGGGCCAGGCCTACCGCCGCTTCATGCGCGACTGGCTGCCCTTTGCCCAGGCCGTCAAAGAAGCCTTCCTGGCCTCGCCCAGCCCGCTCAACCTGGGGCGCAAGATGATCTGGGGGGCCGGGTTTGGGCGCGACTGGCAGAAGCGCCTGCCGCAGATATTGCGGCCTTACGGCGATGTGGCGCGGGAATACTTCAGCGAGGAACGGGTGCGGGCCCCCCTGGTCTGGATGGCCGCGCAGTCCGGGCCGCCGCCCTCCGACCCGTTGTCCTCGCCCTTTTTGCTGTGGCACCCGCTCTACCACGTGGGTGGGGTGGCCCGGCCCCGGGGGGGCTCCGGGGGGCTCTCGCTGGCGCTGGTGCGTGCGATAGAAGCCAAAGGGGGGAAGGTGCACCTGGATAGCCCGGTGGCCGGGATTGTGCTGGAGGGCCGACGGGCGGTGGGCCTGCGCCTGGCGGACGGGCAGAGCGTGAGCGCTCGAGCGGTGGTGGCCGGGGCGCACATCCAGAAAACCCTGGCCTTGCTGCCCGCCGACCAGACCCCCGAGGTAGCCAAGGGGCTGCGGGCGGGCAACGGCTTCGGCCTGGTGCTGCGGCTGGGGCTCTCGGAGAAGCTTCGCTACCAGACCCACCCCGGCCCCGAGGCCCGCATCGGCCTGGGCCTCCTTATCACCGACGAGCTGCAACTCAGCCGGGCCTACGGCGACTACCTGGCGGGCGAGCCCACCCGCGACCCCCCGCTCATCGCCATGAGTTTCAGCGCGGTGGACGAGACCCTGGCCCCACCGGGGGGCGAGACCCTGTGGCTGTGGGCGCAGTACTACCCCTACAGGCTGGCCGCGGGGACGTGGGAGACCCGCGCCATGGAGGCCCGGGAGGGGGTGATCCAGAGCTTCGAGCGCTTTGACCCCGAGATTCGCCGCAAGATTGTGGCTGAACTGGTGCAGACCCCGCTCTGGCTCGAGCAGGAGTTTGCCATGCCGGCGGGGAATGTGATGCACCTCGAGATGACCCCCGACCAGATGTTCATGTTCCGTCCCTGGCTGGGGGCCCACGAGTACAGGTTTCCGGGGCTAAAAGGCCTCTACCTGACCGGGGCCAGCACCCACCCCGGCGGGGGCATCATGGGCGCGAGCGGGCGGAATGCCGCAAGGGTGCTGCTCGGGGACTTGAGCCGCAACCGGGTGTGACCGCATACCTTTTGTAATATGATATTACCTGTGATATTATTTTATGGGTGGGCCGATGGGGCAGCTCGAGAAACTGATCGAGAAGATGCGCCGTCGGCCCCCTGAGATGCGCTACGAGGAGGTGGCGAGGGTGCTCGAGGCGCACGGGTTCGAGGAAGTGCGCTCGAGCGGCAGTCACCACATCTTTCGCCACCCCGATGGTCGAACGCTGACCGTACCCAAGCACAAAGGGCAGGTGGTGAAAACCACGTATCTCAGACAGGTGCTCAAGCTTCTGGAGGAGGAGGAATGAGGAAGCCCGCCGCACGCAAGCCTTTGGCTTACTATCTGAACCTGCGCTACCCCATCACGCTGGTTCCCGAGGCCGAGGGGGGGTACACCGCCCTGATCAAAGACCTTCCGGGCTGCGTCTCGGTGGGGGAGACCGCAGAGGAGGCCTTGCAGATGATCGAAGATGCCAGGCGTTTGTGGCTCGAGGTGGCCTACGAGCACGGCGACGAGATCCCCCTGCCCTCCACCGAGCGGGCTTACGGCGGTAAGGTGCTAGTGCGGATGCCCCCCAGCCTGCACCGCCGGCTGGTGGAGGAGGCCGAGGCCGAGGAGGTGAGCCTGAATCAGTACATCGTGGGCTTGCTGGCCGAGGCCAGCGCCCTCCGCGCCGTGCGGCGTGAACTGTCCAGCCTGCGCGACGATCTTCGGGCGCTAAAGCACGCTGCGGAGTTGCGGGGGCTCGAGCGCCCCGCTTTGTAACCCCGGCTAGCCAGGGTTGGGCGTGGCGGCGTAGCCTGTTACCAGGTGAGCGCGGCTTACGACTACGACTACATCATTCTGGGGGCCGGGGCGGCGGGCCTGAGCCTGGCCTACCATCTGGTGCAGGCGGGCCTGCATGACAAGCGCATCCTGCTGCTCGAGCGGGCCCCCAAAACCCTCAACGACCGCACCTGGTGCTTCTGGGAGGTGGGGGAGGGCCCCTTCGAGCCGGTGGTCTTCCGCCGGTGGGATCGCATCTGGTTTTATGGGGAAGGCCTCTCGGAGCGGCTCGAGATCGCGCCCTATGCCTACAAGATGATCCGCGGCCTGGATTTTTATAACTTCATGCACCACTGGATGGCAGAGCAGCCCAACATCCGCCTGCACTACGGGGAAGTCACCCGCCTCGAGGAGGCCCCGCAAGGGGTGCGGGTCGAGGCGGGTGGGCAGGTGTTCGTGGGCCGCTGGGCCTTTAGCAGCCTGTACCAGCCCGCGCCCCGGCAACCCGGCTACCACTACCTGTTGCAGCACTTCAAGGGCTGGGTGGTGCGAACCCCCCGGCCGGCCTTCGATACCGGGGCCGCGACCTTTATGGACTTTCGGGTTCCCCAGGAGGGCGCGGTGCGTTTTGCCTATGTCCTGCCCTTCGATGCCCGGACGGCGCTGGTGGAGTACACCCTCTTCTCGCCCGAGCTGCTGCCCCCGGACGCCTACGATGCAGGGCTGCGGGCCTACCTCGAGGGCCCGCTGGGCCTGGCGCAGTACGAGGTGCTCGAGACCGAGTTCGGCGTCATCCCCATGACCGACGCGCCCTTTGCCCGCCGGCCAAGCCCCCACGTCATGAATATCGGCACCGCCGGCGGCTGTACCAAGGCCTCTACCGGCTATACCTTCCGGCGTATCCAGCAGCAGGCGCGCCGCATTGCCAAAGCCCTTGCCCAGACCGGCCAGCCCTTCTTTCCAGAGCCGGCCTTCAACCGGCACGCCTACATGGACAGCGTGCTCCTGAACGTGCTGGCGCACCGCCGCAGTCCGGGTAAACAGGTCTTCAGCGACCTGTTCCGCAAAAACCCCCCCCAGCGGGTGCTGCGCTTTCTGGACGAGGAAACCAGCCTGCTGGAAGATTTGCAGATTATGTCCAGTGTGGACATTCCGGCGTTTCTGAGGGCTACGCTGGCAGTAGGAAGGTCGCGCTGGCCTCTGGCGAGGTCGGGCCGAATGGAACCCAGGCGAGGGTAGCGGTGGACTTGCTGATAACCACATCGTTGGCTGTTTTGCTTGCGGTTGCTGGGCTGTTCTGGACACGGCGCGCAGGCCCTACTGCGGCGGCAGGCCCGGGCTGGCTGCGCGGGCTGGGCGGGCTCTGGGGTATGGGCCTGGCCCTGCTGGGTGCGGTGCTGCTGGTGCTGGGGCGGGGCGGGCTGCTGGGGGCTGCGCTGGCCGGGTGGGGTTGTGTGCTGGCCTTGCTGGCGGTGTGGGGCGGCGATCTGCTCTGGGCAGGCCGCAGGGTTTGGCTGGTTGCGGGCGGGGCCGCTGCGCTGCTGGCGGGCGGGGTGGGCTGGCTGCTTTATCAATCCCCTGCGCTGGGGATCTGGGCTTTGCTGGCGGCCACGGCCACCGCCCAGGCCCTCTGGCTTGCTGCCCAGCCCGAAGCCCGGGCCCGGCTTGGCGGGCTCCGGCGGCACCTGCAACCCTGGATGGTGCCGCTGGCCCTGGCGGTGCTGGTGCGCATCCCGGTGCCGCTCTGGCCGGAGGGTTTTCCCCTCATCAGCCTGGTGCAGATGCTGCTCATCAGCCTGGCGGCTTTGCTCTGGGGCTGGGGGCGGGTGGGGGGGCGAATTGTGCTGCTGGCGGTGCTGGCTTTTGCGCTGGGGCTGGGGGTGGAGCTGCTGGGCAGCCAGACCGGCTTTCCCTTTGGGCTTTACAGCTACCAGGGTGCGCCGCAGCCCACCATTGGGGGCGTGCCCCTGATCGTGCCGCTGGGCTGGTTTGCCCTGGTGCTCTCGGCCCATGTGCTGGCGGGGGGGCGGCCCTGGCGCACCGGCTTGCTGGTGGTGGCCTGGGACCTGGGGCTCGAGGCCCTGATGACCGCCCAGGGTTACTGGGCCTGGCAAGACCCCAACCCCCTGTGGTACGGCGCGCCCATCCAGAACTACCTGGCCTGGTTTGCGGTGGGTTATGCCATCTCCTGGATGTACGGACGGCTGGGGCCCCGCCTGCACCAGGACGGAGCTTTTGCCTGGGCCTACCGGCTCGAGGCCCTGTTTTTACCGGTGGGAATGGCCCTGCTGGGCCTGTGGCCGGCGGCGCTGCTTTGTGGCCTGGCCATGAACGGGCTGGCGTGGCTGGAATACCTGCCTCTTGGGGGGCGTGGCGGCCTGAAACGGTCTAGAGGGCAGACATGATGCGTCCCTGGGAACGATTGCTGAGCCTGGCCTTCAAGGCCCTGTTTCGCCGCACGGTGCAGCGGGGCCTGCGGGGGGTGTGGGTGCGGGGGGCCCTGCCGGGGCAGGCCTGTGTGCTGGCCGGTAACCACCACTCCTGGTGGGATGGCTATCTGCTGCCCGTCTTGTTCTGGGGGGCTGGGCGGCCTTTCAAAATTGTGGTGGGGGAGCGCCGCTTGCGGGAGTTTGCTTTCTTTCGCCGTCTCGATACGGTCTCGGCCAGCAAGCCCAGGGAGGCGCTGGCCGCACTTGGGCGGGGGGAGGCGCTGATCGTCTTCCCCGAGGGTGAGCTGCGCCCGCCGGGGCCGCTGGGCGGGCTGAACCGGGGGGTGGTCTGGTTCGCCGAGCGGGCGGGGGTGCCGGTGGTGCCGGTGGCCTCGAGGGTGGTGCTGCGCGGGCACGAGCTGGCCGAGGCCTACCTGGTCTTTGGTGCACCCATAGAACCCGATTTGAAGCTGCTGCGCGAGCAACTGGAACGGATGCTGGCGGAACTCGACGACCAGATCCGCACCGCCCCCGCCGAGGAACCGCTGCCGGGTTTCGAACTGCGGCTGGCCGGGCGCAAGAGCACCCACGAACGCATGGCGGCCTGGGGGGTGGCGCTGGGTAAACTGATCGGGCTGGCCGAGCGTAAAGGTGCTCCGTAGTGGTATGGTATCTATCCTCGAGGTGCTCTGGTATGGGGTGCTGGCCTGGCTGGGCCTTAAGCTTCTGGTGCTGCTACTGAACATGCTCTTTTTCCCGGTTTTGAAGCGGGAGAAACTGCGCGGGCCGCGCCCCACGGTCTCGCTCTTGGTGCCGGCCCGCAACGAGGCCCACAACCTGCGGGAAACCCTGCCGGGCCTGCTGTTGCAGGGGGTGCAGGAAATTCTGGTGCTGGACGACCATTCCACCGATGCGACCGCCCAGGTGGTCGAGGAATTTAGCCGCCAGGACGCCCGCGTGCGCTTGCTTGCGGGCCTGCCCAAACCCGAGGGCTGGATGGGCAAGACCTGGGCCTGCTACCAACTGGCCCAGGCGGCCCAGGGCGAGGTGCTCATCTTCACCGATGCCGATGTGCACTGGCGCAAGCGCGGGGTGCGGGCGGTGCTGGCCCGCATGGAGCGCGAGCGGGCCGGGCTGGTCTCGGTGTATCCGCGCCAGATGACCCACAGCCTGGCCGAACGGGTGATCCTGCCCCTGATTGACGATGTGCTGCTGTGCTACCTGCCCTACCCCCTCCTCCGAACCCCCTTTCCTTCGGCGTCGGCGGCCAATGGGCAGGTGATGGCCTTTACCCGGCTGGCCTACCTGGCCTCGGGGGGGCACGCTGCGGTGCGGGGGGAGGTGCTGGAGGACGTGCGCCTGGCGCAAAAAACCAAGGCCGCGGGGCAGCGCCTGGCCCTGGCCCTGGGAGGCGGCCTGGTGGCGGTGCGGATGTACCGGAGCTTTGCCGAGATTGTGGAGGGCCTGGGCAAGAACCTGATCGAGTTTCACGGGCGCAGCCGGGTGGTTCTGGCCCTCTCGTACATGGGGCACCTGCTGGCCTATACCCTGTGCTGGCCGCTGGCCCTGTTCAGTCCGCTGTGGCTTTGGGTGGGGGTGCTGGGGCTTTTGGAGCGCCTGTTGCTGGGCCTCAAAACCGGGCGGGCGTGGTGGGAGTTGGTGCTGGTACCGCTGGCGCCCTTGCTCAGCACGCCCATTTATTGGCGCTCTGCACAACGAAAATATACCTGGAAAGGGCGGGAATATAGCCGATGAAGGCCATTGTGATAGGGGCGGGTTTTGCGGGGCTGGCGGCGGCGCTACGGCTAAGAAAGGCGGGCCTCGAGGTCACGGTCTTCGAGCAGTTTGACCAACCGGGTGGCAAGGCCATCGGCTGGGAAGGGGTGCCCACCGGCCCCACCGTCCTGACCCTTCCCGAGATTCCCCGCCGCATCTTCGAAGCCTTTGGGGCTACACTGCCCGAACCCAGGCCGGTCTCGCCCCTCACCCGCTACACCTGGCCCGATGGGCGGGTCTTCGCGCCCGAACTGGAGCTGGAGGCCACCCTGGCCCAGCTCTCGCTGCAGGAAGCCCGGCATTACCGGCGCTTGTTACAGGTGGCCCGCACGATGTACGAAGGGGCCCGGGACACCTTCATCGAAGGCGCTCCCCCGCACCTGGCCCAACTGCTGCGCTACGCCCTGCGCGACGGCCTGAAGGCCCACCCCACCCGCTCACTGGCGGCCCTGGTGCAGTCCGGCCCCTACCTGACCCCCTTTTTCCTGCGCTTTGCTACCTACCTGGGGGCCAACCCCTACCGGGCCCCGGCGGTGCTGCACAACATCGCCTGGGTGGAGCTGGGGCTGGGCGTGTTTCACCTGGCGGGGGGGATGCGCGCCCTGGCCGATAGCCTCTTCCGGCTGGCCCTGGCCCAGGGCGTGCAGTTCGCCTTTGGGCACAGGGTACTGCAGATGCAACGCTTGCCGGGCCGCGTGGGCGCGCTGCAAACCGACCAGGGCTGGCACCGCGCCGACCTGTACATCTCGGCTGCCGACCGGCACTTCACCCTAAAGTGGCTGGGACTGCCCCGGCCGGGCTATGCCCTGGGAGTCTCGGGCTTTGCGCTGCTTTTGAAGCTGACTGAGGCGGTACCCCTGGGCCACCACATCTATTTTTCGTCGGACTACCGGGCCGAGTGGCAGGCGATCGCCGCCGGGCGCTGGCCCCAGGATCCCACCCTGTACCTGCACACCGACGGCGAAACGGCCTTTTTGCTGGTGAATGCACCCCCGATGGGCCGGGCAGAGCCCCCAGAAGCCGAGGACTACGCCCGGCTGTTGCTGGGCAAGCTCGCCCAGGTACACCCCCTGCCCATTGCGGCCTGGCGGGCCATGAGCCCCCAGGACTACAGCCTGACCGCCTACCGTGGGGCTCTGTACGGGCGGGCGCCGCACGGGTTGCTGGGGGCCTTGCGGCCTGGCTGGGAGGTGGCGGGCCTGCGTAATTTCGCGCAGGTGGGCGGAACGGTTCACCCTGGCGGGGGGGTTCCGCTCTCCATGCTTTCGGGCTGGAACGGGGCGGGCTGGCTCCTGGATAGAACGCTTGGAGGAGGCGGGTTTGAACCTTAAGGGCCGTGCTTCAATCGGGAAGACCGGGCTACCTCAACCCAAAGGGCATCCCTGGGGGCCTTTGGCCCACCTGCCGCGCTGGGCAGGGGAGCCATTGGCCTTGCTCGAGGAAGGGGCGGCCCTGGGGCCCATCTTTGCCCTAGGGCTGGGCCGTCCGGCGGTGGTGGGGTACAGCCCCGAGTGGAACCGGCGGCTCCTTAGCGACCTGGAAACCTTCCGCTCCAAAGGCAGCTTTTCCAGCCTGGTGCCCTACCTGAACGGCGGCATCATCACCACCGATGCCCCCGCACACAGGGCCAGGCGCCAGGAACTCAACCCCCATTTCCACGCCAGGGCCCTGGGGGGGCTCGAGGCCCGTATCCGCACGGCCTTGCAAGAAATCCGCCCCCAGGGCGTGTTCGAGGCCAACCGCTGGGCCTCGGAGGTGGCCCAGACCAGCCTCAATGTGGCCTACTTTGCGGGGCAGTTTCCCAAAGCCGAGCTGGCCCGGTTCCTGGCACCGCTCAAACAGCCCTTTCCCGCTCCCCTGTGGCCGCGGCCCCTGCTTTTTGCCCGAGTGCGCCGCCGGATAGGGGAGATGCAGGCGCAGGGTTTGGGGCTGGCCGCCCACCTGCCCCTGGAGGAGGTGCTGATCGGGCTGGCGGCCGGCTACGACACCACCGCCCACACCCTGGCCTGGGCCCTGTGGCATGCGGCCTGCTACCCCGACTGGCATCACCCGGCGGGGCATCCCCTGCTCATCAAGGAAACCCTGCGCCTGTACCCGCCGGGCTTTATCGGGAGCCGCCGGGTGGCGCGGGCCCTCGAGTTCGATGGGATTTTCATTCCCCAGGGTGCGCTGGCCCTTTACAGCCCCTACCTGACCCACCGCCACCCCGATCTGTGGCAGAACCCCCTGGTGTTTGACCCGGCGCGCTTCGAGGGCCGCATTCCGGCCTGGGGGTATCTGCCGTTTGGCGGGGGGGAGCGCATCTGTTTGGGGATGCACTTCGCCCAGATGGTGCTGGGGGTGGCCCTTTCGCTTTTTGGGCCGCTCGAGCCCCTGCAGGGCGACCCCCAGCCCAAACCCGGCCTGACCCTGGCCCCCAGGGGTGCGCTGTGGCTGCGCTCGGTTCAGTAGCACGTCCAGTCTTCCCGGGTAATCTCCATTGGTACAAACTCGGCTTTGGGGGCCAGGCCGAAATTAAAACGGGGGGTCGGGGCGGGTGGGGTCTCGAGGTAGCGAAAACCAGCTTTCTGGAAGGCCCGCTGGGCCCGCAGGTTGTGCCGGTAGGTGCGCAGCTTAACTTTTTGCAGCCGCAAGGTGCAGAAAGCGTACTCGAGCACCGCCCGCACCGCATCGGTGCCGTAGCCCTTTCCCCAACGGTCTTTGGCGCCAATCAGGATGCCCAGGGTGGCCTCGTTGCGGCTCATCTCGTAAAGCTCTACCGTGCCCAGCCACTCCCCGTGCTCGTCCAGGATGCCAAACCCCATCCGATCGCCCCGGCTGACCTCGCCCATCACCACCCGCTTGAAAAGCCACAGGGGCATCCTGAGCGGGCGGCTGCCGTTCCACTCGGCAATTTCCGGGTCGCGGAAGCACTCGTAGAAGCGCCGCCACTCGGTTTCAGTGAGGGCTTCGGTAAAGGGCTTGAGGGTTACTTTGCCGTGGCGAGGCCAGGTGTTGCTGAGCGTCACACACCTAGCATACGCCAAGGCGTGGGGGCCCTCCTGGGTTATTCGACCGGTGGAAACCCGATCTTATGGGTACAGGCCCAGCAAGGAACGGGCTTCCAGCACCCGTGTGGCCGCCACGATGTAGGCGGCGGTGCGCAGGGTGACCTTTTTGTCCTGCGCCACCTGCCAGACGGCCTCGAAGGACTGGCGCATGAGGCGCTCGAGCCGGGCGTTGATCTCGTCTTCAGTCCAGAAAAAGCTGTTGAAATCCTGCACCCACTCGAAGTAGCTCACCGTTACGCCGCCGGCATTGGCGATGACATCGGGTATGACCAGAATCCCGCGCTCGGCCAGGATATCGTCGGCGGCGGGGGTGGTGGGGCCGTTGGCGCCCTCGGCCACAATTTTGCACTGCACCTTCCAGGCGTTGGCCTCGGTGATCTGTTTTTCCAGGGCGGCCGGAACCAGGAACTCGCAGGGGGTGGTGAGCACCTCGGGGGCTGGAATGGGCTCGGCTTTGGGGTAGCCCTTCACACCGCCCATCTGCCGGACGTAGGCGGTGAGGTCGTAGGGGTCGATGCCGCCGTCGTTGCGGATGCCGCCGGTGACGTCCGAGACCGCCACAATTCTGGCCCCGTGGTCGTGGAAAATGCGGGCGGCGGCGTTGCCCACGTTGCCGAAGCCCTGCACCGCCACCCGGCTACCCGCCACGGGCAGCCCGATTTTTTCCGCAGCGGCGGCAGCAGTCACAAACACCCCGCGCCCGGTGGCGTCCTGCCGCCCCAACGAGCCACCCACCGCAATAGGTTTGCCAGTAACCACCCCCGGCGCGGTGCGGCCCACGTTCATGGAGTAGGTGTCCATCATCCAGGCCATCTCGCGGGCCCCGGTGCCCATATCGGGGGCGGGGATGTCCTTGTCGGGGCCGATGATGATGCCAATCTCGGAGGTGTAGCGCCGGGTCAGGCGCTCAATCTCGCCAGGGCTGAGCTTGCGGGGGTCTACCCGGATGCCGCCCTTGCCGCCCCCGTAGGGCAGCCCCACCGCGGCGTTCTTGATGGTCATCCAGGCTGCGAGGGCCATCACCTCGGAAAGGGTGACGTCCTGGTGATAGCGAATACCGCCTTTGGCCGGGCCGCGGAAGGTGTTGTGGTGAACCCGGTAGCCTTCAAAGTGGGCCACCGAGCCGTCGTCCATCTGGACGGGCACGTCCACGATCAGGACGCGCTTGGGTCGCTTGAGATCCTCCACCCAGAAAGCCAGTTTGCCCAGGTAGGGGGTGACGCGATCCACCTGGGCCAGATAGATTTCCCAGGGGCCGATATTGTCGCTGCACAGATAAGAAAGGGGTTCAGATTTCATCTCTTCCTCCGAAAATGGATGGGTGGTTGGCTATGGATACACCCCCCGCAGGCGGGTGGCCTCGTTGATGCGCTCGAGGGCCAGGGCATACGCACCGGCCCGCAGGTCGCCCTGGAGGGGCTTTGCCCGCTCGAGCACCGCCTGCAAGCTCTGGTGGATAAACTCCCGCAGCTTTTGCTGCACTTCTGCCTCTTCGAAGAAAAGCATCGAGAGATCCTGTACCCACTCGAGGTACGAGAGCACCAGGCCTCCGCCGTTGGCCAGGATGTCGGGCACCACCTGAACACCTTGCAGCTTGAGCAGGTACTCGGCCTCGGGGGTGATGGCCCCGTTGGCCCCCTCGATCACCACCTCGGCGGCAATTTGCCGGGCATTGTGCTCGTGAATTACGCCCTCGATGGCCGCGGGAACCAGGTAGTTGACCTTGAGCGTGAGCAGCTCGTGGTTGGTGATGAATTTGGCCTCGGGGAAGCCCTCGAGGTGGCCGTGCAGGGCATAGTGCTGCTCGAGGGCCGCCACATCCAGCCCCTCAGGGTTGTACACCCCGCCCCGGCTGGTGGAGACCGCCACCACCTTCAGCCCTTCCCTGACGGCGTACCGGGCCACGGCGCTGCCCACCTGTCCAAAACCCTGGATGGCTATGCTGGCGCCGTCCAGCGGCCAGCCCTTGGCCCGGGCCAGGTCGGCCAGGGCGTACACCAGCCCCTGCCCACCGCCCTCGTCCCGCACGGCCACCCCCCCCAGCGGGGTGGGCTTGCCGGTCACGGCGCTGAGGGAGGTCTGGCCGCGGGTCATGGTGAAGGTGTCCTGGAACCAGGCCATCACGGTGGCGTTGGTGCCCACATCGGGGGCCAGGACGTCTTCGTCCGGGCCGATGAGCTCGATGAGCTCGGTCACATAACGGCGCGAAAGGCGCTCGAGCTCCCGCCTGGAGAGCTTGGCGGGTTCTACCACCACGCCCCCAGCCGAGCCGCCAAACGGCAGGCCAAACACCGCCGATTTAAGGGTCATCCAGGCGGCCATGCCGCAGGTCTGGCCCAGCCCCACCTCGGGGTGGTAGCGCACCCCTCCGAGGGCCGGGCCGCGGGCGATGTTGTGAATGACCCGGTAGGCCGTAAAGTTGCGCACCCCTCCGTCGTCCATGACCACCGGTAGCGAGACCCCTACGATGCGCTTGGGGTGGGTCAGGTACTGGATGGTGGCGGGGTGAATCCTGGCTACCTGGATGGTGGTCTCGAGGCGGCGCAAAAAACTATCCCACAGGCTCGAGTCGCCAGGGGGGCGGTAGGCGTTTCTGAGTGGCATGACGCAACCTCCGTTGTGTGGGGCCCGTGCTCTGGATGCTGGCCCCTAGCGCGGTTTCTCTGCTTTCAAGCGTCGCAAGTTTTTTGAAAACCGCTCTGTTTTCAACGCCTAAGAGTATACCTGTTCCGAGGAGTTCGTCGTAGGGAGGCTGAATCTGGTATAAGGTGGGTGCTATGAGCGAAGCCCGCACCCTGGAATTGGTTTTTCCCGAGCACGCCAACCCCGGCGGCAATGCTTTTGGCGGTTTTGTTCTGGGTCTGATGGATAAGGTGGGCTCCTATGCAGCCATCCGCCACGCCCGCAAGCGCTGCGTGACGGTGCGGGTGGGCGAGGTGGTGTTCGAGGTGCCCATTAAGGTAGGCGACCTGCTGGAGGTGGTGGCCAAAGTCGTGCGGGTCGGTCGCACCTCGCTCACGGTCGAGGTCGAGGTGTACCGCGAGAACCTACGCGAGCCCAAGGTGCTGGCTACCAAAGGCAACCTCACCTACGTGGCGGTGGACGAGCATGGCAAGCCCACACCCGTCGAGGGGTAGGGCCTACTTAATCCGCACCAGCTCGCGCCGGGCCAGGGCCTCGAGCTCATCGCGGTAAGCCGAGTGGGGAAGGGCTCGCAAGGCAGCGATGGCCCGATCCACCCGGGCGGCGATGGCCTCGGTGACCTCGAGGTCGGCCCCCGAACGCACCGCCAGCTCCTGCAGACGGGCGATATCCCCCGGTTTGGCGGCCCGGCGCTTGAAGATGGCCCCGACCTCTTCGGGGTAGGCCTCCAGAAGCCGCAGGGTGATTAGGGTCACCTTGCCCTCGCGCACATCCCCGCCTGCGGGCTTGCCCAGCACCTCGGCTGTGCCCATCAAGTCCAGATAGTCGTCGCGCATCTGAAAGGCCTGGCCATAGAACGAGCCAAAACGGGCCAGGGCCTCGCGCTCTGCCGGGGGCGCATCCCCCAGCACCGCAGCCCCCTCGCAGGCCACCCGCATCACCGAGGCGGTTTTGCCATCAATGATGCGCTCGTAGTTTTCCAGCGAGTAGTCGTGCAAGGCGGCCACCTGAAACTGCAGCACCTCGGCCTCGGAGAGCTGCCGGGCGGTCTCGGCGAACATGGCCACCAGCTCCATGCGCCCGGTCTGGGCCAGCAAGGCCATCAGCCGCGAGAGTAGGTAGTCGCCCGAGAGCACCGAGACCGCGTTGCCGTATTTGCGAAAGGCGGCTTCCTTGCCGCGCCGGGTCTCGGCGTCGTCTACCAGGTCGTCGTGCAGGAGCGAGGCCGAGTGCAAAAGCTCCACCGCCAGGGCCAGCTCCATGGCATAGGGCACCCCCCCCAGGGCGTTGCTGGCCAAAAAAACCAGCCGGGGGCGCACCCGCTTGCCCCCTGCGGTGACCAGGTCTTCTTCAATGAGCCGGACGAACTCCACCTCCGAGCGCACCACCTCGCGCAGGCGTAGTTCAAAGGCTTCTAGCAAGGTGGGTAGGTCGGGGGTAAAGTCCTTGATGCTCATCTAAACGATTATAGCTTGGAAGAAGAGCAGAAAAAACCGGCCTACCCAAAAGAGTCTACGGATTAATGAGTACTGGAGCAGGTAGCGTAATATCGCGCACGGTACCGTTCAGGCTCTGGGCCTGATAGCCGGTAATTTCCAGGGTGCCTGGGTTGGCGGCAAAAGTAAGGGTTTGGGCCAGTTTAGGGCAGGCATCGGCGGTGGTTGGAGGCAGGCACTCGGCTACACCAAACCCGGATAGCTGGGAGGGCGTGCCGTTGATGTAGATGCGGGTAACGTAGGCGGACGGACTGCCGGGTATGGGCTGCACCTCAAACGAGACCTGGTAACCACCTGCAGCGGGCCCAAACGATACCGGGTGGAAGCGTAGAATCTACAAACCACCTTACCCAAATCAGGCCATGCGATTATGTTTAGATCATGAACCGTCGTACCTACCCATCGGACGTGAGTGATGAGGAATGGGCCCTGGTGCTGCCCTATTTGACCCTCGCTCCGCTAGAGGCTCCCCAGCGCAAGTATGACCTGCGCGAAGTGTTCAACGCCCTGCGTTGGATGGTCCGAACCGGTGCTCAATGGGACTACCTCCCCCACGACTTCCCACCCCCCCATATCGTTCAGGCGCAAGCCTACCGCTGGATGAACCGGGGGGTCTTCGAAGACCTGGTACACGACCTGCGCATGACCCTGCGAATGCTCCAGGGCAAAGCCGCCCATCCCAGCGCTGCCATCTACGATGCTCGCACCCTACAGTCCACCCCGCAAAGTGGGGAGCGGGCCGGATACGATGGGTACAAACGACGCAAGGGAAGCAAAGTTCACCTGGCGGTAGATACCCTGGGGCATCTGCTGGCCCTGGTAGTAACGGCGGCCAGTGAACAGGAACGGGCCCAGGTGGGAGCCCTCAGTCAACAGGTGCAGGAAGTGACGGGGGAGCAGGTGGAAGTGGCCTTTGTGGATCAGGGTTACACCGGAGAAGAGGCAGCACAAGCGGCGGAGGCGGAAGGAATCGCCCTGTGTGTGGTCAAGGTGGAGGGTGCTAGACGAGGATTCGTCCTGCTGCCGAAGCGTTGGGTGGTGGAACGTTCGTTTGCCTGGACATCCCGGTTTCGCAGGCTGGCGCGCGACTATGAGCGGCTGGCTGAGACCTTGCGAGGCTGGCACTGGTTGGCCTTCTCAGTTCTGATGACGGCAAAAACTGTGGAGCTTTTACGGACGGCTAGTTAGCGGTCTCTAGGGTGGGAATCCCAAAGTCGGTTACAAAGTTGCTACAGCCGGCCAGTGCAAAAGCCGCTACTACCAGCGCGATGAACCTTTTCATCCGATCATCTCCTCTCTCCATTTGGGGTTTAAGACGAAGAACGAGAGCCTGCTCAGTCCGGTGAGAAAATCTACGTTTTCCACGGCCACTTCCCTGGGCACCTCCAGAACTGCTGGAGCGAAGTTCAGGATGCCCTTAATACCAGACTCTACCAGACGATCGGCCACAGCCTGGGCCGAATCTGCAGGAACCGCCAGAAGGCCGAATTCGATGCGCCTTTCGGCTATGGCCCGCGGCAGGTTATCCATGCTTTCGACCTGCAAACCCCGGAAGGTGGTGGTGATTTTGGAGGGGTCGCGGTCGAACAGGCCCCTTAATTCGAAGATCTCGCTGAAGCCGGGGTAGTCGGCGATGGCCTGGCCCAGGCGGCCCATACCCACAATGCAGAGGCCCCAGCGGCGGTTCAGGCCCAGAATTTGCCGGAGCTCCCGGCGCAACACCTGCACCGTGTAGCCCACCCCTCGAGTACCATAGCTGCCGAAGTACGAGAGGTCTTTGCGCACCTGAAAGGCGGTGACCTGGGCCTCCTCGGCCAGTTGTTCGGAGGAGGTGCGGTTGATCCCCCGGGCCTCGAGGTCTTCCAAAATCCGCAGATAAGTGACCAGGCGGGAGATGGCCGCACTGGGTACTTTAGCCATAGAACACTCCTATTTGCTGCATCTAGCGAACCTCCAGAACCTCGAGGCCCCGGGCCCGCAAATCGGTAGCCGCCGCGGTGGCGTCCTCGAGGGGGCCGACCCGAACCTTGACCAGGCCGCCTTCCTCCACCAGCACCACCGGGTAGCCGGCCTGCCGCACGGCCTCGATAACCGCCTGGGCGCTCTGGGCGTTGCGGAAAGCCCCTACCTGAAGGTAGCGGCCAGCCTCTGTAGTGGTTTCTGCGCGGGGTGTAGGGGTCGGAACCCGGCCCACCTGGGGCTGGTACTGCTCGAGGGTGCCAGCAACGGCGCGGGCCCGATCCTGGGTGCTGTAAGGGCCCACCCAGACCCGGGTGAGGTTGCCGGCGGCCTCGAGGCCCACCGGGTATCCCTGCTGGCGCAGGGTTGTGGTCAGGCGTTCGGCGTTTTCGCGGTTGCCAAAGGCGCCCACCACCACCCGCCAACCGCCCCCTGCATCGGCGCTTAGGCTCGGGCGCTCGCTGCTTGGAGCAACGGAACGGGTTGTTGGTTGTGGGCTTGTGGGGCTGCGATCCGTCACCTTGGGAGGGGCCGGAACGGGCTTGCTGCTCGAGGATGAGGTGGTGGGGGCTTGTGGAACAGGTAGGAGCGTTACCACAGGCTCGGGCTCGGTCTGGGGCTGGGGCTTCGATTGAGCTGGAGCTGGGGTTTGTGGCTCGGGCGGTGGGGTTGCAGGGGCCGTCTGGGGTTGGGGTGCAGCGGTTGGTGGGGGGGCCGGATTCCCCTGCGGGCCGCTAAACGGATTAACCCCGACCAAAAAGAACACCACACCTGCCATAATGGCTGCAACCAAGAGGAAGATCAGCGCATCCAACCAGTTTGCTCGAATCCAACCCATGCCATCAATCTACCGCAATAAATCGCGGGCTGGGGCGTAACCCAGGTCGGCGGAGCGCTGCCAGGCCCGTCGGGCT
Organism: Meiothermus sp.; assembly: GCA_026004095.1. Taxonomy (GTDB): domain Bacteria; phylum Deinococcota; class Deinococci; order Deinococcales; family Thermaceae; genus Meiothermus. The sequence goes on along the minus strand of BPIL01000016.1, from coordinate 20,710 downwards.
TCGGCCACGCGGCCCAGCGAGCGCAGGGTGAGGCCCAGGTTGTACCAGGCCACCGCGTTGCGGCCATCCAGGGCTACCGCCTGGGAGAGCACCCGCTCGGCATCGGAGTACCTTCCCGCCGAGTAGAGCGCAGCCCCGAGGTTGGCCGCGGTGGCGGCGCTGGGGGCCAGGGCCTGGGCTTTTTCCAGCGATTCGGCGGCGGCGGCATAGTCCTTCAGGTTGAACTGCGCAACCCCCAGAAAGAACCAGGCCTCGGCGTTATCGGCTTTTTGCTGGGTTACCTGTGACAGCAACTCGGCTGCCTCGCTGTAGCGGCGCAGGGTGTATGCAGACTTGCCTTGCAGGAACAGGGCCTCGAGCCGGTCGGCGCCCTGGCTGGCTTTGGCGGCCATTTCGGCGAAGCGGGCGGCTTCAGCGGCCTGGCCCAGGCGGTCGTGGGTGGTGGCTAGACCCAGCAGCACCCTGGGTTCGTCGGGGTTCTGGGCGTAGGCGTTCTGGAAGGACTCCAGCGCCCCCCGGGCGTTGCCATCGCGCAGGCGGGCCACGCCCAGGTTGTAGTGCGCCGCCCATAGCTTGGGATCAAGGCGGACGGCTTCTTGCAGGGTGGCCTGCTGTTCACGGCCCTGCTGCAGGGTGGATTTCTTGAGCAGCAATTGGGCCCGTGCGGCGTTGTCTTTGGTGGCCTCCAGCCCTCGGTCGATCTCGCGCAGGGCCCGCAGGGGCAGGCCCTGGGCCACATAGATGTCAGCAATTTGCGAGACGGCCTGGGTGTTGGCCGGGTCTTTGGCTAGAAGCTGGTACAGCACGGGTAGGGCCTCGAGGGGCTTGTTGGCTTTGACCAGGCTATCGGCCAGCAGCGAGGTCAGCTCGAGGTCGCCAGCGGCTTTTTCCAGCGCCTTGCGGGCAGCAGTTGCAGCGGCCTCATGCTGGCCCTGGGTGCGCAGGGCCTTAACCTGGCCTATATAGGCCGGTTTGAGCTCGTTGAGGCCCAGGCCGGCTTTTTCGCCCACCTCGATGGCTTTGGCAAAAGCCTGGGCGGCCTCGGCGGCCTGGCCCTGGCGGTCGCGCACCACCCCCAGGTTGAACCAGCCCTCAAAGCGGTTGGGGTCGAGAACGGTGAGCTGGGTGAACTCGAAGGCTGCCCCGCGCAAATCACCCAGGCGGTACAGGGCCAGCCCCAGTCCGAAGTGCGCGCTGTAGTTGGTGAAGTCGCGAGCAATCACAGCTTCAAAACCCTGCACGGCCTCGTTCAGACGCCCGGCCTCGAGGGCGGCCTGGGCCTGCTGCAGGGTCTGCTCTATGGCAGGTGCAGGCTGGCTTTGTTGCGCCCAGCTCAGCGAAACAAATAGAAGCGCCGCGCACAAAAGTTGTTTCATAGCGTCTCCTTCAAGTTAAAACTCATCTTGCGGCCCATTGTAGCACGTGAAGAAAGGGCACAAGCGGCAAATGAACCTCGCGTTCTTATAGCAGTCTTGACCAAATGGGCGTTCGCGGTTAATATGTAAAAGCTGTCACATGCAGCGACCGACGCGGGGTGGAGCAGTCTGGTAGCTCGTCGGGCTCATAACCCGAAGGTCATAGGTTCAAATCCTATCCCCGCAACCAGAATCAAAAGCCCCCGGCGCCGGGGGCTTTTTTACTGCACCTGTTCGATGCGGCCCAGGGCTTCGGCCGGGGTGCGAGCCCCGATGGCGAAGAGGGCAATCCGCAGTTCGTGTAGGAAGTTTTTGATCCATGCCACCACCGCCTCGGGGCCCTGTAGGGCCGGTTCCAGCAGCGGGCGGGCCACCGCCACCACCTGCGCGCCCAGGGCCAGGGCCTTGGCGGCCTCGGTGCCGCTGCGGATGCCCCCCGAGGCGATGAGGGGTTGGTGGGGCAGCACGCTCCGACACTCCACCAGGGCCTGCGCCGTGGGGATGCCCACCTCCACCAGCTCGGGGTGCAGGATGCGCCCGTGGTGCACCAGCTCCTCCACCCGGGCCCAGCTCGTACCGCCTGCGCCGGCCACGTCCAGCGCGGCAAAAGGCAGGGGGGCCAGCTGCTGGGCAATTTCCCGCCCGATGCCGTGGCCCACCTCTTTGAGCACCACCGGAAAAGGTAGCTGGGGCAGTAGGCCCCGCAGCTTATCCAGGAGGCCCCTAAAGTCGGTGTCGCCCCCCACCTGCAGGGCTTCTTGCAGGGGGTTGATGTGCAGGGCGAGGGCATCGGCCTGCACCAGTTTGACCGCCTGCTCGAGGTGCTCGAGGCCGTACCCCTTGTTGAGCTGCACCAGCCCCAGGTTGCCCACCAGCAGGGTGTTGGGGGCTACTGCGCGCACCTGGAAGCTGGCGCGGGCCTGGGGGCGCTCGAGCATGACCCGCTGGCTGCCCAGCATCATGCCCACCCCCAGTTGTTCGGCGGCCTGGGCCAGGGCGCGGTTGATGCGCCCCCCGTGCGCCTCACCCCCGGTCATGGCCCCAATCAGAAAGGGTGCTTTTAGGGTTTTGCCCAGAAACTGGGTGGACAGGTCCACATCCTCCAGGGCCAGCTCGGGCAGCGCCCGGTAGCGCAGGCGGTAGCGCTCGAGCCCGGTGGTGAGCCGGGTGTACTCCACGGGCTCCTGGAGGCAGACCTCCAAGTGCTTGCGCTTGCGGGTTTGAATCTCCGATGTATCGCTCACTAAGGCGATTGTACAGGCCTGGGCTAGAGCGGACAGTGCCCAGCAGACACCAACGTTGAAGCGCCTGGAGAAAAAGTTTGGGCCCGCGATATAGTAACCCTGATGATTTTACTGGTTTCCGAAGCGGTGGAGCCCCAGCATTTACAGGGCTTTCCGGAAGGGGTCGAGGTGGCTTTTTTACCGAAAGAAGGGCCATTGTCGGAGAAAGCCCTTCAGGCCGAGTTTGCGGTGGCGCCCTATGGGGGCGGGGCCCGGCGCTTTTTTGCCGAGCTGCCCAGGCTCAAGCAGCTCAAGGTGGTGCAGACCCTCACGGCGGGGGTGGACTGGATTCTGCCCCACCTGCCCCCCGGTCTGGTGCTGTGCGATGCGGCCGGCGTACACGACGTACCGGTATCGGAGTGGATTGTGGCGGCCATACTGGGCGCCATCAAGCGCTTCCCCGAGTTCCGCGATGCCCAGCGGGAGCAACGCTGGGACTACCGCTGGGTGGAGGACCTCGAGGGCGCCACGGTGCTTTTTTTAGGCTATGGTTCCATCGCCCGGGCCACCGAAAAACGCCTGGCCCCCTTCGAAGTGGAGTTTATCCGGGTGGCCCGCACGGCCCGCGAGGGGGTACACACCTGGGCCGACCTGCCCCATTTGCTGCCCAAAGCCGACGTGATTGTAAACCTGCTGCCCCACACCCAAGAGACCGACAAGCTGATTGGGGCCGTTCACTTTGCCCAGATGAAGCCGGGCGTGCTGTTTGTGAACGCGGGGCGCGGCAAAACCGTAGACCAGGAGGCCCTGGTGGAGGCCATCCGGGCCCGGCAGGTGCGGTTGGTTACCGACGTCACCGACCCCGAGCCCCTGCCCGAAGGCCACCCGCTGTGGTCGCTGCCGGAGGTGTTTCTGACCCCCCACATCGCCGGCTCGACCCCCAGGCTTTTCGAGCGGGGCTTTCGACTGGTGCGCCAGCAGGTGGCCCGCTATATGCGCGGCGAGCCCCTGCAAAACGTGGTGACCGATGGCTATTGACCTGCTGCTGGCCCTGGTGGTCTTGAAGACAAGCCTATTGCTGGCCTTTGGAGATGTGCTATGTTCAAATCGCACTCGATTTACAAGGCAGGTGTCTTATACTAGGCCCCAAGTGGAGAGGTGAGATAGATGAAAGAACCCAGGCTTTTTGTAGGATTGCTGCTGGTACTTGCACTTTCTGCATGTTCAGATGTTTTTTTTCAACAACCTTACAGAGTCGTCTTGGAACCGGCCCAGGTGGGCTATGAGGCCGACGATCAGGGTAAGGTTACTGTCGTGAAGAACAGCGCTTTCGTTCAGGTCTCCCCTGGTGCTCCAGGCGGGCATTTGGAGCGCTACACTTACGTGGTGGTCGACGATTCTGGAAACGAAGTTCTTTTGGGGAGCGGCTCTGTGAAGGTTGAGATTCCTGCGGGAAGGGAAGAAGTGGGGGGTCAAACTAACTACATTTCTAAAAAGTCTGACCCTTTCACTTTTGGTCTGGATGGAGTCGCAGCCGAGGAGCATCTGCGCCGGGGAGCCCCTGTTAACTGGCGAATGCGGATTACTTGGTATGCCAGAACTTCAAATGGAACCGAAGTGGGCTGGGTTCAGGAACATCAGATTAAGTACCCCTTGAGGTGAACTATGTGGGAGCATGGCCGACTTATCCTCTTTTTGTTTGGCTTACTGAGCCTTGCTGCTTGTAATTCCTGGAGAGATGCCTCTTTGGATAACCAAGGCAATGTGCAGCTTTCAGTTGTCATTACTTCTCCTCAACGAAATCAGACTACCAATAGCCGTGTGGTAGAAGCCCGTATTGCCCTCGCCGGGGCCTCCAGGGTGGATAGGGTAGAAGTTGCATATCAGGCTCAAGGAGGGGCATCAGGAACCATCTCCCTTACCCAGCAGCAGGGCTCTTGGAAAGGTGAGCTTCCAGGGACGCTAGTTCCTGGGCAGTATACCCTGAAGGCCACAGCCGTATCTGGTGCTTATTCCAAAGAGAGCGACCCTCTCACATTTGTTTATGACCCAACGGTGAACGTCCAGTCTGTCCAGGTGTCCTGGGTGGCTCCGTCGGCCAATGCCGAGGTTAGTGGTCAGGTGAGGCTCCGTATTGATGCCCAGGATCAGCCCCGAAGGGTGAGCAAGGTGTTCTTCTTAGCAGATAAAGGCGGAGTTACCAGCTTCTTGGGAGATGCGACGAGTTCGGATGGCAGGTTCTGGGACTTCACCTGGGACACCGCAGGTTTTGCCAATGGCCCCCTTGTGATTCAGGCGGTAGCGGTAGGGGATTCGGGGAGCCAGGGTGTGGCCTCGAGGAGTTTTACAGTTTAGGAGTTACGCAGTTGCCTTCCTCCCCTCTACTCGGCTACCCTTTTCTGCAAAGCACACAGACTAAGAGGGATTAGCTGCTATGAACCCACCAAAGTGCAACGACCTGGACTACATCCACTTCCTCATCGCTGCCCAGAGGGTCTTTACCTGCAGCGAAGCCGCCCGCTGCCAACCAGAGGCCCCAGCCCACGATGCCTTCACCCGTCTGCTCCAGCGACAGCCTCCCGACACGGAGGCGCTGTGGCAGGAGGCCAGGGCCTTGGTGGAGCCCACCCGAGGGCTTTTGGTGCTGGATGATACCACCCTGGATAAACCCTACGCCCGGCGGATGGAGTTGGTGACCTACCACTGGAGCGGCAAGCACCAGCGGGTGGTCAAGGGGATCGCCCTCATGACCCTGCTGTGGACGGAGGGCCAGGCTCTCATCCCCTGTGACTTCCGGGTCTACGACAAGCCTTCGGGGGGCCCGAGCAAGAACGCGCACTTTCTGGAGATGCTGCGGGTGGCCAAGGGACGGGGCTTTGCCCCGGCGTACGTGCTGATGGATAGCTGGTACGCTTCGCTGGAGAACCTGAAGGGGATTGTTGGCCTGGGCTGGCGCTTCCTCACCCGGCTGAAGGGGAACCGCCTGGTGAACCCTGAGGGGGCGGGGCTGCGGCCGGTGAGCGAGGTAGAGATACCCCCGGCGGGACGGGTGGTGCACCTGAAGGGTTTTGGTTTGGTCAGGGTGTTCCGGACGGTTTCAAAAGACGGGGACGCGGAGTACTGGGCGACCAACGACCTGGGGATGCGCGAGGAGCAACGGGGGGAGCTGGAGCGGGCGGGATGGGGTATAGAGGTCTACCACCGGGGCCTCAAGGGGTGTTGCGGGGTGGAGCGGGCCCAGGTGAGGAAGAAGGTTTCGGTCTTAGGCCACCTGCTGCTGGCCCTGCGGGCTTTCCTCAGGCTGGAGGCACACCGCTTGCGGACGGGGGTGAGCTGGTACGAGTCCAAGACAAGCATCATTCGCGAGGCGATACGAAGTTACCTGGCCAATCCCATCCACATCCTTCACCCAACTGCGTAACTCCTAACAGTTAATAACCCCGACCTGGTGAAACCAACGGTGACCTGGCTTGATCCGCTGGACAACCAGAACGTAGCGGGTAGTACTACGCTTCGCCTGCGGGTTCTGGACAACCAGGCGGTGCAGGAAGTACGCGTGTTTGCAGGGGGTACGCTCCTTAGCGTCCTTAGCCAGGCTCCGTACGAGCTGGTCTGGGATTCCACAACCGTGGCAGATGGTCCAGTGGTGCTGAAGGCGGTAGCAACAGATACCGCGGGCAACAGCAGCAACCCTGCTGAGATTACCGTGAACGTGCGGAACCAGGGTGTGCCGCCGCTGCTCTCCATCTTGCTTCCTCAGGCAGATGTTGCGGTGGGGGTGCAGTTTACGGCCAGGGCGAGTGTCACCAGACAGCAAACCAGTTTCACCTGGCAGCCTACCAGCGGGAATAACCTCTGGGCTAGGGTTTACGATTACCGGGGGAGATTGGTGCAGCAGGATCCCCTCCTGGTGAATGGCGCTCAACCTTCGGACAATGCAGACAGTGTGGCAGAGGCTGTCTTTGACCTTGGCAACGTCCCTAACGACACCTACCGCCTGGTGGTAGAGGGCTTTGTGGTGGTTAACGGGGCTCCCTTCCGCCTCTACCAGGAGCGGATGGTGGAGGTGAAGACCAACTCCAACCTGCCACCTGCTCTGGTGATCTACCAGCCCAGAGATGGAACCATTCTGCCTGGTGGGTTCCTCTACCTGGTGGGTGACGTTACCGACGACTCTGGTCGGGTTCATGCAGTGGAGGTGCGGCTCATTGGGGGCACCTGCCAGAACCCCTCGCAGGAAAACTACCTCCTACGCTACGAAGCCGGGCCATACGGACTCTTCTTTATGACCATCCCCCTGGATGCTTATCCCTTCATAGCGAACGGGGGTTACTGCCTGCGTGTGGTAGGTGTAGACGCGGCGGACCGCACCTTGCGCAACATTCAGGAGTTCAATGTAACGGTCGACCGAGGGGCTGGACCCGTACCGACCGCTACCATCTCGGCTAGCCCCTCCACGATCGTTGTTCCGGGGACTGCTTCCTGGACGGTGAGCTTCTCCTCAGCGGTTCGCTACACTGCACTTCTGCGCAAAGACGGGAAGGTTGTGGAAGGCCGCTCAGGTTCGGGGGCTTCGCTTAGCTTCTCCCGTGCCTTCTCGGATCAGGATGTGGGCGCCTGGGATCTGGTGGTGGTGTTTGAGGATGGGACTGGGATTCAGGGCTTTGCCTCAGGTGGTCCGGTGGCGGTGACCAGGCCGTAGAACTTGTATGCGGCGGGGGTCTCCCTTATTGGGGCCCCCGCCTGTATATTTTGGCAATGACCAAGCTTATTTTCCTCGAGCCTGACTTGTATCGAGCAGAGCTGCGCCAGCAGGTGGCCCGCTATATGCGCGGCGAGCCCCTGCAAAACGTGGTGACCGATGGCTATTGACCTGCTGCTGGCCCTGGTCTTTGCGGTGGGGGCCTGGGCCTTAGCCCTGGTGGTCTCGGTAGAGGTAAGCCTGAGCCAGGCCCAGAACCGCTTGCAAAGCCGCATCAACCTGGGCTTTACTGCGGCCACCCAGGTGGTGTACGTGCTGCTGGTGCAGACGGTGGGCTCCTGGCGCGATGCCTTGCTGGTGATTTCGGTCATGCTGCTTTTGGCCTGGTATGCCATGCTGGGCCTGAGCAAAGCCATGAGCCAGAACCCCACGGGGGCTCGAGGAAACCTGTTCCAGCGTCTGGAGCTTAAGGGACACCGGGCTTTTGCTTTTGCCGTGCTGGTTCTGATGGGCGCAGGTGCGCTGCTGGGGCTATTTGACCCCTTCCTGGCGCTAACCCTGACCCTGCCCTTTGGCGTGGTCCTGTTTTGCACCCTCGGGGTTCCCCACTGGGTACGCAAAAGGGCCTAGCCGGTACTACCGCCGGGCCGGGCGTACCAAAAACAGGGCTACCGAGATGAGCAAGAAAGCGATTGCGGCCTGCAGCGGAATGGGGAAGCTGGGGATGTATTCCACGTTGCAGGGAATGGGGCCTTTGCAGACGCTGGGGGCTATCCCAGGAACCCACTGTTCCAAAAGGTGGTAGCTGCTCCAGAACAGCCCCAAAAGCGACAGGGTGAGGGCATAGGGCCGGATCTGGGTGTCGTTGCGCCAGGTAGCGATGCCCAGGATGAACACCAGGGGATACATGGCGATGCGCTGGTACCAGCACAGGGTGCAGGGGATGAAGTTGCGCACCTCCGAGTAGTAAAGGCTACCGAGAGTGGCGACTAATGCCACCAGCCAGGCAAAAGCCAGCAGCAAGGCGTTGCGATCAAGCGTGGAAGAGGATGGGCTCAGCATCGGGCTTATTCTAAGCTGTAACGTATGAAGCGGCTTAGGACGCGGCCAGGCAGCTCGGCCTCGGTTCCGGCCAGGCGCACGAAGAGCCGGGGGTGGATGCGCCCCACCAGGGCCGCGCCCACCCCGTTCCCCAGCCGTGGGGGCACCACTCCGGCCAGGAGGCCGATGTTCTGATGGGTGAGGATGGCCCCTACCGCATCGCCGTAGAGGTAAGCCACAAAGGCCTGGCTGTGGGGGTCTTGCAGCAGCTTACCGACCCGCTCTGCCAGGGCAAAGCGCCACTGGGGGGCCTGGTAGGCCTCGGTGAGGATGCGCGCGATGGACCAGGCCTCCGACCAGGGCACCTGCTCGGTCCAGTGGGCGCGGGGGCTGGGCTCGGACTGGCAAAGCTCGAACGCGGCCGTCGCCTGGTAGCCCGATGCCAGCAAGGCCGAGGTTTCGGAGCCCTCGAGCACGGTAAAGGCTGGGGGTGCTCCCACAGCCCGGAAACGGGCCTCGAGCTCCTTTTGGGCGGCCTCGAGGTAGCCAAAAGCGGTGTTGGCGAGCAGCAGGGGGCAGTTGGGCTGGAGCAGGTAGGGGATGCCTTCTACCTCGCCGGAATGCAGCCTGGAGGCCAGCGGGCGGTACAGGGGGTACAGGTCGCGGGGGGTCATGCGCCCAGCAGAGCCTCCACAAACTCGCCCGCGTCGAAGGGTTGCAGGTCGTCGGCTTTCTCGCCCACCCCGATAAACTTGATGGGCACGCCCAGCTCGCGCACGATGGGCACCAGAATGCCCCCTTTGGCCGTACCGTCGAGCTTGGTCACAATCACCCCGGTCAGGCCCACGGTTTCGTGGAATTTTTTGGCCTGCTCGAGGCCATTCTGCCCGGTGACGGCATCCAGCACCAGCCAGACCTCGCCTGGCTCGCCAGGGTCGGCTTTGGCGATGGAGCGCTTGACCTTGGCCAGCTCCTCCATCAGGTTGTGCTTGGTGTGCAGCCGCCCGGCGGTGTCCACCAGCAGCAGATCCAGGCCCCGGGCCTTGCGGGCCGAGGCCGCGTCGAAGGCCAGCGCAGCGGGGTCTGAGCCTTCGGGGCCCTGAATCACCGGGATGCCCAGCCGCTCCCCCCACAGCCCGAGCTGGGCCCCGCCCGCGGCGCGGAAGGTATCGCCAGCGCAGAACATCACGCTTTTGCCCTTGCTCTGGTAGTACTGCCCCAGCTTGGCGATGGTGGTGGTCTTGCCTACCCCATTAACCCCCACCATCAGAATCACCCTGCCGGCGGGCTCCACGGTGGACTTTTTGGCGTTGGGGTTGAAGCCCGCCTTGCGGATTTTGGCCCGGAAGCGGTCGGGCTCGAGCTGTACCGTGAGGGCCTGTTTTAGCGCCTCGCGCAGGTCTTTTTTGCCCGACTGACGCACCTCTTCCAGAACTTCCTGGGTGGCTTCCACGCCCACATCGGCGGCGATCAGAGCGAACTCGAGCTCCTCCAGCACCGCCTCGGGGTTCTCGCTCCAGGGGATGGCTTTGACCAGGTGGTCGCGGGTTTTGCTCAGGCCTTCTTTGAGGCGTTGCAGCCAACTCATGTTTTCAGTCTACCGCTTTGCTTGCGGGCTACCAGACCGACTCTGCTATGATGTGCAGGTTGTTATGGTTGTACCGCCCACCCCCGAGAACCTCGAGCGCGCCGCCCAGATTATCCGCAGTGGGGGGCTGGTAGCGTTTCCGACCGAGACCGTTTACGGCCTGGGGGCCAATGCCCTGGACGCCCGGGCCGCGGCCAGAATCTTCGAGGCGAAAGAGCGCCCCAGCTTCGACCCGCTGATTGTGCATGTGGCCGACCGCGGGATGCTGCAAAAGGTGGTGCGGGAGGTTCCAGCGGTAGCCGAGCAGCTCATGGAGCGCTTCTGGCCGGGCCCCCTCACACTGGTGCTGCCCAGGTCGGATCAGGTGCCGGGGATTGTGACCTCGGGGCTCCCGACGGTGGCGGTGCGCATGCCGGCCCACCCGGTGGCCCAGGCGCTCATCCGACAGGCTGGGGTGCCGCTGGCCGCGCCCAGCGCCAACCCTTTTGGCTACCTGAGCCCCACCCGGGCCGAACACGTTCGAGCGGACGCTGGGGGGGCGGGTGGATCTGATCCTGGATGGGGGGCGAACGGAGTTTGGGGTGGAGTCCACCATTGTTTTGCTGGCCGAAAAACCCACCGTGCTGCGCTATGGTGCGGTGGCGGTGGAGGAGCTGGAGAAGGTGCTGGGTAGCCCTGGAACTGCAGGTAGGGGCGCGGGAGAAACCCCTGGTTCCGGGCCAGTTGCCCCAGCACTACGCGCCCCACACCCCCATTCGCATCGCCCCGCCCGGCGAGATACCCCCGGGCCTGCGCAAGCGGGTGGGCTACCTGGCTTTTCAGGAAGTGCCCAAGGGGTTCAAGGTGGTTAAGGTGCTGTCCCCAACCGGCAGTCTGTTAGAAGCCGCCGCCCATCTGTTTGAAGCGCTGCACCAGCTCGACCGGCTGGGCCTGGAGGCCATTTACGCGGAGCCGATCCCCGAGGTGGGGCTGGGAAGGGCCATTATGGATCGGCTGCGCAGGGCCTCGAGCGCCGAGCCGGGCTAATTGGGTGAGATATAATCGTAGCGAGGCTGAGAAGATGCGAGGGCGCAACGTTTTCCTACTGGTGCTGATCGTCGCGATGGCGCGTATTCGCCTGGCGAAACTGGGCCGTTTTTAGCGAGGAGAAAACACTCTCGCTCTTCGTGACCCAGATCACCGCTCCGTTCGGCATCGTGATGCTCACCATCATGGCGGTGCTGGTGGCCATCTATTTCATGTACACGGTGGGCCTCGAGACCGCCGCCCTGCTCGAGGTCAAGCGGTACGCCCGCGAGCTGCTAGCCGCCCGCAAGCTGGCCGACGAGGCCGAGGCCAGCCGTTTCTCGGAGCTCAAAAAGTGGCTCGAGGGCGAACTGGCTGGTCTCAAAGCCCAGAGCCCGACGGGGCTCGAGGCCAGGTTGCAGGCTATTGCCGAGCGCATAGATCGGCTGGAGGACGAACTGCGCGAGGATATCGAGAAGGCCGGCAATACCCTGGCCGCCTACATCGGTGAGCTGGAAGACCAGATAACCGGCCAGGACAGGCATCCGCCCCCCCCGCGTTGAGCAAATTGACCAAACCCGCTAGACTAGTCCCTGCTTGGGGGCCGTTAGCTCAGTTGGTCAGAGCAAGCGACTCATAATCGCCAGGTCGCGGGTTCAAGTCCTGCACGGCCCACCATCTTTTTTTCAAGGTTACCACACCTGCGGGCCTTGATTTGCCGGGCAGGTTCCTGAGTTTGTCGAAAAAGTAAGAAGCGATATTGAGGGCGCAGGTGAACCGGGTAATTGCTAAAGCGGGCAAAGGCAAAAAAGTGCGCAACTTTTATCCGGGCCTGTTTGCCGACGAACTGGCTTCGGTGCCAGAACAGGCCGGGGTTGTGCAGGTTTATTCCGAAGAAGAGGGTTTTTTGGGGGTGGGGTATTACGACCCCCAAAGCCGGGTGGCGGTGCGGGTCTACCGCTTCGACGAGGGGCCGCTCGACAAAAGATTTTTCCTGCAGCGCTTCGAGCGGGCCCAGAAAAAACGGGCCCAGCTAGACCCCTTTCACCGCCTGGTGCACGCCGAGGCCGATGGGCTGCCGGGGCTGGTGGTGGATCGTTTTGGTGGTGTGCTGGTGGTGCAGGTGCGCAACCGGGCCATGGAAGCCCTGCGGGCGCACTGGCTACCGGCCCTGATCGAGGCCTTGCAGCCAGCCAGCATCTACGAGCGCTCCGATGTGGACAGCCGCCGCCAGGAAGGACTCCCGGAGCGGGTGGGTGTGCTGTACGGTGAGGCGCCATCGGTGCTGGAGGTGCAGGAAGACGGCCTGGTCTTCCAGATTCCCCTGGCCCTGGCCCAGAAGACCGGCTACTACCTCGACCAGCGGGAGAACCGCCGGCGGCTCGAGCAGGTGGTGGGGCCGGGTGAGCGGGTGCTGGATGTCTACAGCTACGTGGGGGCCTTTGCACTGCGTGCAGCCCGCAAAGGGGCTTATGCGCTGGCGGTGGATAAAGACCTCGACGCTTTGGCTGTGCTGGATCGGGCTGCCTCGATGCAGGGCTTGCGGGTGGATATCCGCCAGGGTGATGCGGTGGCGGTGCTGGAGGATCTGGCTCGAGGTAAAACCCCGCCCTTCCGGCACGTCTTGCTCGACCCCCCCACCCTGGTTAAAAAGCCCGACGAACTGCCCAGGGTCAAGCGGCTGCTGGTGGACTTGCTGCGGCCGGCCCTTCGGCTGTTGGATCGGGAGGGCTGGCTGTGGCTCTCGAGCTGTGCCTACTACCTGGGCGTGGACGCGCTGCTCGAGGTGACCCGCCGGGCCGCTGCCGATGAAGGCCGCCGCCTGCGGGTGCACGCCGTCCACTACAACCCGCCCGACCACCCCTGGAGCCTGCATGTGCCAGAGTCGCTGTACCTGAAAACGGTCGTTTTTCAGGACGACCCCCTTTAGTTCGGACGGTTTAGTGCGTTAATCCCAATGTAGGGCTGGAGGTGCTGCTCTTGAAGTCTCTTCCCGCTCCAGTGGGAGTACCGCCCCCAACATCCGGATTTACAGGAGAAGGGTTATGCTCATAAAGTGTCGGCGAGCTTGCCCATCCGGAACGACATCCATGTGAAGGTAGAGGTGGTCTACGCCCAGGCGCACTCGAGGCCCGGGCAGCACGTCTTTGTATACTTCATCACCCTGGAAAACCAGGGCCACGAGACGGTGCAGCTCCTGCGTCGGGAATGGTTCATTCAAGACGGCTGGGGTGGGGTGGTGCACGTGGAGGGTGAGGGGGTGGTGGGTGAGAAGCCCATCCTCGAGCCCGGTCAGCTTTACAGATACAACAGTTTTTGCCCCTTGGCCCACCCCCCTGGCTTAATGTGGGGTTTCTATACCTTCCAGAACATGCTGGGCGCGCTGTTCCGCGTCGAGATACCGGCCTTTGCCCTGCGCCTGCCGGATGCCCACCGCACCCTCAACTAGGCCAGTACGCTGGCGGACTCGCTGGCGTCTTCGGTGAGGCGTAAGAAGAACTCCTCGAGGTCGCTCGAGCCGTGCTGGTGCAGGAGTTCCTTAGGGGAGCCCAGGGCCAGCAGACGCCCCCGGTGTACCAGGGCCACCCGGTCGGCGACCTGCTCGGCCAGGTGAAGCTGGTGGGTGGCGTAGAGCACCGCCCGCCCGTTCTTGGAATATTCGCGCAACAAGTCCTTGACCAGCCGGGTGGCGTGGGGGTCGAGCCCCACCATCGGCTCGTCCAGAATCAGGGCCGGTGGGGCGTGCAGAAGGCTCATGGCCAGCGAGAGCTTTTGCCGCATGCCGTGCGAGTAGGTCTCGATCAGCGAGGAAGCGAAGCGCTCGAGGCGGAACTGCACCAGCAGTTCCTCGATGCGGGCCTCGGCCTGGGCCCTGGGCAGGCGGTAGATCCCAGCGGCAAAGCGCAGGAGCTCGAGGCCCGAGAGCTTGCCGTACAGGTAGGGCCGGTCGGGCACGTAGCCGAACTGGGCCTTGGCCCGCACCGGGTCTTTCCACACATCCACCCCGCCCACCAGCGCCCGGCCCCGGCTGGGCCGCAGCAACCCCACCAGCGCCTTGATGGTGGTGCTTTTGCCCGCGCCGTTGGGCCCGAGCAGGGCCAGGGTCTCGCCGGGGCGCACCTCCAGGTTCAAACCGTCCAGGGCCACAAAAGAGCCGTACCGCTTGCTGAGGTCTTCCAGCCGGATCATCGCCACGGTTAAAGCCTAAGGCCGAAAGCTCTTGGCAAGGGTGCAAAACCTGCTTTTGAGCTTTCGGCCTGTGCGCAACTGTCTTACCGAAGCTCTTCCAGCGCCCGCCGCAAAATGGCGTCCTTGTTCAGGTCTACCTCGGCCTGGCCGCGCTCGGCGGGCAGGTTGACCGCGGGCCGGGGCTGGCTGAAGTTGAACTTGCCCTGCGCGTCGGCCTTGGTGGTAAAGGTCTGGCCGCCAATGGTGATGGTCACGGTCTCGCCGGGCTTGGCCCCGGTGCCCTCAAAGGCCACCGGCACCTCAAAGCGGGTGTCCTTGACCTCGATGTCGGGCTTGATGCCCTGCTTGTTAATGCCGCGGCGCTTGGGGGTGAGCCACTCGAAGGTGACCAGGGTCAGGTCGCCACCGTTGGCCAGGTCAATCACGTTCTGCCCCACACCCTTGCCAAACGAGGTCTCGCCGATCACCTTGGCCCGCCCGGTGTCCTGCATGGCCCCGGCCACAATCTCCGAGGCCGAGGCCGAGTTGCCGTTAATCAGCACCACCATGGGGCCGCTCCAGGTGACCTGGCCGTTGGCCTCGCAGTAGAGCCGGGTCTCGTTGCGGGTGCGGGTGTACACAATGGGCCCCTCGCGGATAAAGGCCCGGGCCACCTGACAGCCCTGATCCAGCAGACCGCCGCCGTTGTCGCGCAGGTCAAAGACCAGCTTTTGCACACCCCGCTGCTTCAACTCGTTCAGGGCGGCGTTGAGCTGCTCAATGACCCGCACGTTGCCGAAGGTTTCCAGCGCCACGTACCCCACGTTGCCGGGCAGGATGGTTTTGGAGACCGAGATGATCTCGACCCGCTGCCGGATCATCTCGAAGCGCAGGATGGCGTTGGTGCCTTCCCGGCGGATGCCAATGGTGACCTTGGTGTTTTGCGGCCCCCGAATCTGGGCCACAATTTCGTTCAGATCGAGCTTGGTGACGTCCTGACCGTTGACCTCCACGATGATATCCCCGGCCCGGATGCCGGCATTGAAGGCCGGCAGACCCCGGATGACCCCCTGCACCCGTGCACCGCCGCCGTTTTCGTTGGGGGCCAGGGTGGCGCCGATGCCAAAGAACTCACCCTGGATATCCTGGTTGCGCAGGCTGGCCCGTTGGGGCGGGGAGTAGCTGGTAAACTCGTCTTCCAGTGCGCCCAGCATGCCCCTGATACCGCCCTCGAGCACGCGGTTGAGCTGGTCGGGCTCGAGGCGGGTGAGGTACTGGGTTTGCAAAAGTTGATAGGTTTGGACGAGGGCTTGTCCGTAGGGGTTGCGGTTGAAGGTTTCGGCCACCCCGCCGGAAAGCTGGGCATAAACAAGGGCGGCCAGGATGCCACCCAGCACTATTAACCAGGCTCTGCGCTTCATGGTCTCGTTCACCTAAGACCCCAGTGTAGCGGTTGCAGATGAGAGCGAAGTGTTCACCTGCAAACATTGCTCGAGGCCTCGAGCGGCACCTTGTTGTACCCTGGATAGCGATGATCCACTTTCACCGGGTGATGCTTGAGTACCCCCGCACCCAGACCAAGGCCCTCTTCGATCTGAACCTGGAAATAAAAAAAGGCGAGTTTGTTTTTCTGGTCGGGCACTCGGGCGCGGGTAAATCGAGCCTGCTAAATCTGATCTTGAAGCGCCTCGAGCCCACCTCAGGGGCGGTTTATTTTGCCGGTGAGAACCTTAAAGCGCTGCACGGCGACCGCATCGCCCTGCACCGCCGGCGGATCGGGGTGGTCTTCCAGGATCACCGGCTGCTGAGGGATCGAACCGTCGAAGAGAACCTGCTGTTCACCCTGCACGTGCTGGGGGTGCCCAGAAGCGAATGGGAGCTGCGGGTGACCCGTGTGTTGCGCCAGGTGGGGATTGTGCACAAGAAGCGAGCCTACCCCGATGAACTTTCGGTGGGGGAGGCCCAGCGGGTGGCGATTGCCAGGGCCCTGGTGGGCGACCCCCAGGTTTTGCTGGCCGACGAACCCACCGGCAACCTCGACCCGGCCAACGCCCTGGCGGTGCTGGAAATTTTCAAATCGGTGCATGCTCGAGGGGCCACCGTGCTGGTGGCGACCCACTCCCGCGATCTGGTGGAGGCCTATCCCCAGCGGGTGGTGGTGCTCAAGGCCGGCCAGTTGGTGCGCGACGACCGGGAGGGAAGGTACAGCCTGGCCTGAGGAGTGGTTGGACAAATATCCCTCGCCGGGGGATGGTAGTATGGGGTTACCAGGCGAGTGGGCATTTTGAAAGCCTGAAGGAACGTTTCGGGAATCCCGGACTTGGCGGAGGTTTCCGAGTGCCTTTGCCATCCCGAAACCCTGCCTGGGAAGCCAACTCGGAACGCGATTGGAGGGCAATGATGAACGTTTACAAACTGGTTGGTCGCCAAATTGAGATCACCGAGGCCCTCAAGAACTACCTGGACAAGAAGATGGCCCGCCTGGATCGCTACTTTGACAACAACGTCGAGGCCAAAGTGGTGCTCTCGATGGCCCAGGGCCCGCGCATTGAGCGCAAGGCCAAGGCCGAGATCCAGGTCAATGTGCCGGGGGGTATTGTGCGGGTGGAGGAGGCCGACCCCGATATGTATGCAGCCATCGATCGCTCGATTGACCGCCTCGAGTACCAGCTCAAGCGCTACAAAGAACGCCACTTTCAGCGCGCGCGCCATGCGGTTCCAGAAGCTGTTCTGGCTGGAAGCGCCCGCCTCGAAACCGAGGAAGAGGCCGAGCCCCGCATCGTGCGCACCAAACGCTTCCACATGAAGCCCATGACCCCAGAAGATGCCGCCTTCGAGATGGAGGCGCTGGGCCACGACTTCTTTGTTTTCCGCAACGCCGATACCGAGCAGATCAACGTGATTTATCGGCGTCGTGACGGCAATTATGGCCTGATTGAGCCCACCGCCTGAACCCCTGCTGTGGTGGGGGGCTGCCGAGCAATGCGCATCCTGGTTACCTCGCTCAAAGGCGGGGTGGGCAAGACCACCACGGCGGTGCATCTGGCCGCGTTTTTGCAGCTTCGTGGCCCCACCTTGCTGATCGATGCCGACCCCGCCCAGGGCGCCTTGGTCTGGGCCCGCCAGGGGCCCGGGCTGCCTTTTGAGGTGGCCGGCCCGGAGGAGGCCCGACCCAGGCGCTTTGAGCACGTTGTGATCGATACGGCGGGGCACCCGAAGGGCAAGACCCTGCGCGAGTATGCCGCCAAGGCCGACCTAGTGGTGGTGCCCACCTCGCCGGGGCTGCTTTCCTTGGTGAGTGTGCGGCAGTTTATGCCGATGCTAAGTGACTTCCCATTGCGGGCCCTGGTTACCCTGGTGCCGCCCTTTCCTTCCCTCGAGGGGATGCGCGCATTGGCCTACCTGAAAGCACAGGCCATCCCCCACTTCAAACACGTTGTGCATCGTCTGGCAGCCTACGAAAAGGCGGTGCTGGCTGGCACCCTGGTGCAAAACGCCCCAGACCCCCGGGCCGCGCGGGCCTGGGAGGAGTATGTGCTGGTGGGACGGGAGATGCTCAGGCGGTAGAGCGGTGGTGGAGCGCCTAGTCGACCGCCTGAACTACCCGTGCAATGCGCTCGAGCGCCTCCTGTACGAGCGAGCGACTGGTCGCAAAGTTTAGACGCAGCCAGCCCTGGTACTGTGGCCCGAACATCCTGCCGTCGTTGAGACCCACCTTGGCCCGCTCGAGGACGATCCTGTGCGCTTCCTGGGCCAGGGGGGTTTGTGAGAAGTCCAGCCAGGCCAGGTAGGTGCCTTGCGGGGGCCGGTAGCCCACCTGGGGTAGGTGCTGCTGCAAAAACCCGGTGATGAGGTCGCGGTTTCCCTTCAGGTAGGCCCGCACCTGCTGTAGCCAGTCCTGGGCGTGCTCGATCGCAGCCCGCCAGGCCGCCATGGCGAGCACGTTGGGGTGGCCCCCAAGACCCTTGCTGACCTGGGCCATGGCGTTTAGGATCTGCTTGTTGTGGCTAATGGCTACCCCGCCGCCCAGCCCGGCGGTGTTGTACGACTTGCAGGGCCCGGTGAGGGTTACGGTGCGCTGGGCAATCTCGGGGCTTAAGGAGGCAATGGGGATGTGCTGGCCTTCGTAAATCAGGTCGGCCCAGAGTTCGTCGGACATCACCCATAGGCGATGGCGCAGGGCAAACTCGGCCAGTTGTTCCAGCTCGTCACGCCGGAAGACCCGCCCGGTGGGGTTCTGGGGGTTGCACAGCAGCAACAACCGGGTGCGGGGGGTCACCAGGCGCTCGAGCTGCTCAAAGTCTATCTCCCAGCCGCTGGGGGTGGGTTGCAGCGGGTTGTACCGGGCTACGCGGTGGTGTTCGCTGAGCACGTTGAGAAAGGGGGGATAAACCGGCACCTGGGTAATCACCTCATCGCCGGGGCTGCTCAGGGCCAGCACACTGGCGTAGATGGCCGGTACCACCGAGGTGGTAAGCAGTAGATGCTCGGGGGTAAGACCTTCCAGGCCGTGCCGGCTTTGCTGCTGAATAATGCGCTCCAGCAGCAGCTTATCCCCTTTCATCTGGGGGTAGCCCACCCGCTCCTGCAGCCGTTCCACAATGGCCTGGGCGATGGCCGGGCTGATGGGGAAGTCCATGTCGGCCACCCACATGGGCAGTACGTCCTCAGGGTAAAAGTGCCACTTGCCGCTGTAGCCGTAGGGATCGCGCAGGGTGCGGGGCGATAGCTCGTCCAATTGCATGGCTATAGCTTATCTCCAATCAGGCCGGCTGTTTGGCAAACAGGCCGCGCTCACAACTCCGGTGTGGTGGAGTGGGAAGGAATAACGATGTCTTCGAGTTCCTCTTCCAGCACGATCCGATTGCGGCCACCGGCCTTGGCCCGGTACATGGCCTCGTCGGCGCGGCTTAGCAGGGCGGCGATGCTGTCGCCTTGCCGGTAGCAGGCCACCCCAAGGCTGAGCGTGACCTGCACGCCCGATATGGGGCTTTCGCGGATGGCTCCCAGCAGCCGTTGCGCCAGCAAGTAGGCCTGTTGAAGGTCGGTCTCAGGGGCCAGGATCAGAAATTCCTCACCGCCCCACCGGGCCAGGCTATCGCTCTCGCGCAGGTGCTGCGCCAGCCTTCCAGCCACCTCCCGCAATACCTGATCGCCCACCGGGTGGCCGTAGGTGTCGTTGATTTGTTTGAAATGGTCGAGGTCGGCCAGCAGAAGTGCAAAGGGGCGGTTGTAGCGGCGGGCCCGATCCAGCTCGCTTTCCAGTTTTTGCTGCATGGCCCGGCGGTTGGTCAGGTTGGTGAGGGCATCGGTATGGGCCATCTGGTGCATCTGGGCGTAGTGCCGCCGCAGGTAAGCAAACATGTATAGCAAGGCCAGGTAGGCGATGTTGGAAAAGGTGAATTGCAGGGCGGTATTGATGGAGGTGGCATTTATGGAAGGGCTCATGAGCATGCCGATGGCGCCTGCCAGCAGACCCAGCGCCAGATACACCAACGAAAAACGCAAGGCCTGTCTGCGGTTGAGCAGATTGAAGGCCATCAGGTAGACCATGGGAAACCACAAAGCTGCGGGGGTAATGCCGTCGCGCTGGTGTAGTTTGTAGGCGGCTTCATAAAATAGACTGACAATCTCGTAAATGGCTATTAAGGCCAGGGCAATCTGCCAGACCCATCGAATGTTCTGCGGATTGCGCCAGAGGTGAAATTCCAGGGCGATAAACCCCACGGCCATCGGCAGCAGCAGATACTGATCGGGCAGCGATAATTTGTTGGAGGTGACCGACAGCCCCCAGGCGGTTAGGGCAGCCCCGGCCCCGAGGGGAAGTAACCACAGGGTGAGGCGAATCCGCAGGGTCTCGAGGGGATCGGCCACCTCGAGGGTTGCGTAGGGGTCAGGGGCTGGGCGGGGCGGCATAGCCAGTACCAATAGATGAGAACAATCTAACATCAATGCTCAAGGTTTTGTGCTTCACCTGACACACCGTGTATTCTTACATATCGATTCTGGTAGGCTTGGGCCCGGTATGTCAGCGCTCGAGTCCGACTGGTGGAAACTGGGCTTGCGGGTGGCCGGCGTGGATGAGGCCGGGCGGGGGGCGCTGGCCGGGCCGGTGGTGGCGGCGGCGGTAATTCTGCCGCCCCTGGCGGAGCCAGCCCTGTACCCCTTTCGCGACTCCAAAACCCTCACCCCCAGGGCGCGCGAGCACCTGGCTGGGCAAATCCGCGCGGTGGCCCTGGCCTGGGGGGTGGGATGGGCCGAGGTGACTGAGATAGACCGGCTCGGCATTCTGCGGGCAACCCACCTGGCGGCTGCTCGAGCCCTGGAGCGGCTTACAGTATCTCCGGAGGCCTTGCTTACCGATTACCTGCGTTTGGAACAGGAGTGGCAACAGTACCTGCGCACCCACCCATCCCGCCCCGACGCACCGCGCCTGCTGCGCGCACCACCCAAGGCCGATCAGCATAGCCCCACGGTCGCGGCGGCCAGCATCCTGGCTAAAGTGGCGCGGGATCGGTATATGGAGGTGCTCGAGCAGCGCTATCCGGGCTATGGCTTTGCCCAGCAC
>BPIL01000015.1 GCA_026004095.1 Meiothermus sp. | reverse complement strand
TTGAAGAAGCTCCCGGCGATGGAATCCACCACCATCACCTGGTCTACTTCCACCACCACCAACTCACCCGCCTCAACCGGACGACCGACCCGCCGAGAAAGGATTTTTTCCGCTAAAGTTAGTCCCATCACCCCCTCCTATCACCGTGGCTGCTAGGCCCTCAATCCAGGTTCTCCAGCCGCGCCGTGGGCACCTCCTCGGGCAGGGTATGGCGCGGCAAGCCGTGGGCCTCGGCAATTTCCAGCAAAAGCTCCTCGGGTTTCTTCCGACGCCCTATCTCGCTGGTGCGGCCCTTGAACTCTTGCGCAATCTGCTTGGCCTGCTCTTTGCTGATCACGAAACCTTCCACTTCTTTCAGATAGTAGTAAATCAGGTTCCAGCCCGACAGGGGCCCCAGCAGCAACTGGTTTTTGTCCACCCCAAAGTCGTGCAGGTTGTGGGCCTCGTAGACCTTCTTTTCGTTCAGAACAGCTTTCTGGTGCACACCGGCGGTATGGGTGCGGTTGGTAAGCGAAACCGGCTCGGTGTAGGGCACCAGCGTACCCAGAATAGAGGCCATCAGCACATTGAGGGGATAGCACTGGCTCAGGTTGTACTGCTGGGCGATCTCCGGGTAGCGCTTCGAGAGGTTGAAGAGCACCCCCGTGACCGAGGGGATGCCTGAGCGCTCGGCCAGACCCCAGATGGAGGCATCCACGTAGCGCACCCCCGCCCGCACCGCGGCAATTACGTTGGCCAGGGCCAGGCCCCGGTCATTGTGGAAGTGGCACTCGAGCGCCACATCAGGATAGCGCTGGCGTAGCTGGGCCACCACAGCGCTCACGTCCTCGGGCTCGGCGATGCCCACAGTGTCGGGCATACCCAGGGTATTCACGTAGGGGTAAATGGCGTCGTAGAGGCGGAAGATGTCCTCGAGCGGGGTACGAAAGGCATCCTCGGCGCTAAATCGGATATACAGGTCGGGGTAGGCCGCGCGGGTAGCAGCAATCACCTCCTGGGCCAGTTGAACCGATTCCTCCAGGGATTTTTGGGCATTGTGCTGCTGGGCCAGGGGCGAAACCCCCAGGTAAAGATTCAGACCATTGCAGCCGGTCTCGAGCGCCTGCTCAATGTCCTGCAGGTTGCAGCGGCAGTGGGCCAGGAAGCGAAGGGGCTTCTGGGTGAGCGCGCTGGCATGGGCTATTAGCTCCCGCACATCCTGCGCCTCGGCCACTCCCACCACCGGTGAAAAAAACTCGAAGTGGGTGACGCCCAGCTCGAGCAAGCCGGTCATCAGCACCTTCTTCTCTTCCAGCGTGAACCGGTACTTCTCGGTATCGAACAAAAGCGGCGACTGCTGGCCGTCGCGGAAGGTGGTATCCACGATTTCAATGCGGTGGGCTTGGATGGGCGCTGGCATAAACTCCTTTATAAAAAAAACCGCCCGCAAGCTGTGTGCGGGCCGGGATACGCAGTGCGCGGGCTAGCTCAGACCAGCCTCCCGGCACTGGGTTTTTTTGCACTTAAGATCATCCCAGGGGGAAGTGTACCCATGCACCGTATTGCTGTCAAGACGGTGCTAAAGCCCCGGCTCAGCCCAAATCAGCGGCGCTCAACGCTGTTGGCGCGGCGCTGGGCCTCTTCCAGCACCTGCCTGGCGTTGGCGTTGCCTTTCAGGGCGCGCTCGAGGGCATCCTCCAGAAAGCTATACCAGACGGTAAACTCGGGGTCTTGCAGCCACACGTCGGCGTGCTCTACCTGGCTGAAGGCCACCCGACGGCGGGGGTCTTCTTTGTAAAAGTCTTCCAGCAAAGGCTGAGCAGCCCGGCGCATGGGCATGTAGTAGGTGGCCTTGACCCATTTGGCGATGTTGGCCGGCTCCATAGCAAAGCGCCAGAAAGCCACTGCACCGCGGGCCTGCTGCTCGCTAGCCCCGCGGAGCACCACCAGGGTGCCACCCGCCAGCGGCACTTTTCCACCTTCCACGCGGGGTACCGCTGCAACCCCCAGCCTGAAAGGGATGGGGGCGCGGTTTTCGATCAGCGGCCACAGGGTAATGGGCGCGACGCCCATAAAGGTTTTGGTGCGCAAAAAGTCGGCTACAGAGAACTGGGCCTCGGCGATGTTCCGGCTCTGGGCTATGTTCCTCCGCACCATGTCCTGCAGGAACTCGAGGGTCTCCACCGCCTTGGGGTTGGTAAAATCCGGGCGGCCCTGGCTGTCTACAATAGACCCTCCACGGCTCATCACCATTACCACAAAGCTGTAGATGTCGCTCGAGACCGTGTAACCCCTGGCGGCCCGGGTGGTCAAGCGCTGTGCCGCCGTGACCACATCGTTCCAGGAGCGCGGAACGCCCAACCCCTTCGCAGCAAACTGGTCGGCGTTGTAGAAAAACACCGGAACTGAGAGGCCTATCGGCAGCCCATAGGTGCGGCCCCGTAGCCTGCCGGTCTCCAGGAATCCAGGGTAAAAATCCCCGGGCAGGCTGCCCAGATACTCGTCCAGGGGCTGGGCCACACCGTCCTGCACCATCCTCCCCAAAAAGGAAATCTCAGCATGGAACAGCGCCGGGGCCCCCCCCGAGCGTAGCGCCGCCAAAAGCTTTAGCCCCCCCTCGCGGTAGTCCCCCACAAAGCTGGGCACAATCCGGTAGTCCCGCTGACGGCTATTAAAATCGCGGATTATCTCTTCCAGGGGCTCCTGGCCTGGAGGCCCCGCTGTATGCCAGAAAGGGATATCGACCGGGCGCTGGGCCAAAGCCCATCCCAAACCAAGCAACAACACAATCAACCAGCGCATCTACTTCATCCTCCGTGGTTTACCCGGCTCCAGTTTGCCATAGCCTGCATGAGAAAAAAGTTCGAATCACCAAAAGGGGCTTACCCTTTGAGGCCTTCTTCAAAGGTTTCCACAATCCGCCGCTCATAAAGCAAGTAAATGATCACCAGGGGCAAGGTAGCAGCCAACGCTGCTGCCGATAAAGGCCCCCAATCGGCCGGATTCTGGCGCTGCAGGTCGGTAATCCAGGTCTGAACGGTTTTAAGTTCTTTGCTGCCAGCCACAATCCGCGGATACAGCACCAGGTTCCAGTGGGCTGCAAAGGCCAGCACCCCGGCCGCAATTAGCTGAGGGCGCAAAAGCGGCAACAGGATGCGGGTGAGCAAAACGCGGTGACCAGCCCCATCAATCCGGGCAGCCTCGAGCAGTTCTTCCGGGACGGTGCGCATCCCCTGGAAAAGCAAATACACAATGAACGGACTAGCCGCAAAGGGCAGCACCAAAGCCCAGATGGTATCCAAGATCTTCAGCCCTACCAACAGACCATACAAAGGAACCAGCAGCAGTTCAACCGGAATAGCCAGCAGCACCAAAAAAAACGGTAGGAGCCTGGCTCCCTCCTTGATGGCGTAGGCTGCCAGAAAGCCGGTGGTGAGCTGAAGAAGGGTCACACCCCCGGTCAGGAGCACCGAGAACAGCAGGCGTCCCCAGAAACCCTCCCAAAAACCCTCCCGGCCCAGCACCTCGAAATTAGCCAAACTGAAACCGAGCTGTCCAAAGATGTTGCCACTAAAAACCGCCTCGGGCGGAATAAAAGCCGCATAGGCCATCCAGATAAAGGGCAGGGCCACCAGGAAGGCCACCGTCCACACCAGCAGATGGCCTAGCCAGCGCACGGGCACACCTCCAAGCAGAAAGCACCAAGCCTGGGTTGTGCTAGAAAAACCAGCCCAACTTTCATTTCTCCTCCCGCAGCAGCCGGGCCTGCGCCAGGGCAAAGGCCAGCGTCAACAGCAAAATGATCACCGTGAGGGCCGCGGCATAGCCGAGGCGGCCCGCTTCGAAACCCGTCTTGTAAAGATAGTAGCCAAGCACCTCGGTGCCTCCAAAGGGGCCCCCGCGGGTCAACAAAAACACCGCCGTGTAGCCCTGGAGGGTCAAAACGGTGCCAATCACCACCAGAAATGTAATCGCTGGGCGCAGCAGGGGCAGGGTGATAAAACGGAAAGACTGGGCGGGGGTGGCGCCATCCACAGCGGCAGCCTCGAGCAGGGCCTTGGGGATGGCCTTAAGCCGGGCCGAGACCACCAGCACCCCATAGCCGATGTGCCGCCAGATGGTAAAAAGCATTATCAGGACTAAAGCCCAGAAGGGGCTTTGATCCCAGCGGGGCACTGGAATCAGCGAAGCCAGGGCACCATATTCGGGCGAAAAGAGGGTGTACCAGGCCACCGCAGCCCCGCCCAGGGTAACCAAACCTGGCAAAAAGAGCAGGGCTTTGATAGGACGTTCGTAGGGCTGACCATCCAGGGCCAGCGCCAGCAAAATTGAAAGCACCACGAACGGTATTAGGGTCATCACACCGAAAATCAAGGTGATGCGCAGGCTGTTGTAAAAATCCGGGTCGCGCAGTATGTCGCGGTAGTTCTCAAGGCCAACCACCCGCGGCTCCGACAACCCCGACCAGTCCCAGGTCGAAAAACGCAGCACGTCCAAAAATGGGTATAGCAAAAACAGTCCCAGCGAAGCGACCGCTGGAAGAGCAAACCAGAAAGCGTTATTGCGGCCCATGGGTCATCCCCTGTCTAGCCGTAGCCAAACAGCACCAGGGTACTATATCAAAACAGCTTCTCATCCTCGTGTGTTTGCTACGCATTTTTACGCAGAGCTGCCCAAAACCGAGAGCCTACCCAACCAGCGCGTCTGGCAACAGAACATCCCCAGCACGAACACACCGCAAGAACGCCTCAACCGCTTCGGGGTCAAAATGAAGACCTGCCTGGCGCCTAATTTCCGCCACGGCCTCCGGTACAGGCCAGGCCTGTTTGAAGGGCCGTTGGCTCACCAGGGCATCAAACACATCCACCACCGCCACAATGCGGGCCTCCAACGGGATGGCCTCGCCCTTCAAGCCGTCCGGGTAGCCGCTTCCATCAAAATGTTCGTGGTGGGAGCGGGCAATTCGCTGGGCCATTTGCAGATAAACCGACTTACCCCCCTCGAGCATCGCTGCACCCACCACGGTATGGCTTTTCATAAGTTCGTACTCCTCGGGGGTGAGCCGGGAGGTTTTGCGGAGAATGGCATCTGGTATGGCGATTTTGCCAATGTCATGCAAGGGTGCAGCCCGCCGGATCACCTCGACCCAGCCGGCCTCCAGGCCCAAACGTTGGGCCAACCGGCTGGCATTTTCCGCGACCCTGTGTACGTGTGAGCCCGTATCGTCATCGCGAAACTCCGCCGCATAGGCTAAACGCCTCAGCACATCCAGGTGTGCCTCTTGCAGCTCCTGGGTACGGGCCTGCACCGCCGCCTCCAGGCGCAGGTTTTCATCCTTTAGCCGCAGGTGCAAATAGCGGGTCTCCAGCAGGTGGCGCACCCGGAGCACCACCTCGAGCAGATCAAAGGGCTTTTGCAAAAAATCGGCAGCCCCAAGGTTGAGGGCCCGGTGCTTGGCCTCAGCGGTGGTGTCGGACGTGAGCACCAGAACCGGCAAATATCCGTTGTCCTTCCGGTGTTCTTGTAAAAATCTGAGTATCTCCAGGCTGCTCCGCTGCGGCATGTGCATATCCAGGAGGATGACGTCGGGATCAAGCCGGTGCAAAAACTCCTCGAAACGGGTTGGGTCGGTGGTCGCGTATATGCGGGAAAATCCTACACGCTCGAGGGTTCTCTGCAATAACGCCACGCTGGATGGCTCATCGTCCACAATAAAAACGGTCATGTCTTCCAGTTGCACGGAAAGCCCACCCCTCACAACAACACAACCTTAGCGCTTGTTGGCGCATTCAACCAGCATCTTTTCACAAGCTAAACTTTTAGTGTACTAAGTCTCAGAAAGCCTGGTGGTTTATTTGCACAAGCGAAGACCACCACAAAGCCAAAAGCCTCCCACACTGAATTTTTAGTCCATCACCCATCCCGTAGCCCGGAGGTCGCAAGCGGGAACTCCCATGGGAGTTTTGCCGCTTGGGAAGGGATCGAGGCCTTCAGCCGGTTCTGTGTGCTTTCTGAACCCAGCCCACACCCCCGCCCCTCTATGCTGCTGTTGGGTGGTCAGCCATGCAAGCGCTTGTGGGAAAGATCACAACCAGAGCCAACCCCATATTTGGCTCAGGGCTGACCTTGGCGGCGTTAAAGGCTGTTTTGCGGGATGCTGATCTCAGCATCCCAAACCAAAAAGCAAGTTCGGAGGTGATGATCCGTGATTCCCAATCTGGGCACCAAGGGAAACGGGGAGCCAGTGGTGCAACCGGCCGAACCCAAAAGTACTGCCGTTGCTTGCTGGAGAGTCCCCACAGTAAAGAGCTTTATTAGCCTGGCCATTGCGGGCTGGATCGGTCTGGCCCTAACCTCGTGCACAACCACCCAGGGCCTTGAGGTTAGCCCCCCCTGCAGTGATGTCGGGGCGCGAAGCCAACAAACCACCGTCAGGGCGTTTAGTAAGGTGGGGCTGGGCCGCTTTGATCTTCCACACGCGGCAGGACGGCTGCTGGTGTACCAGCCCAAAAGGCTGAGCCTGCAAAGCCACAACGCCGGCGCGCAAAACCTGGGGGCCCAGCGGGTGCAGGATCTGGGCGGAGGCTGGAGCCTGTACCGCACCCAGCCGGGGCAGGAAGCCAAAGCCGCCCAGCAACTGTACCAGCAGGGCCTGGGACAGTACGTGCAACCCGAATACCTCTACCAGCCCACCAGCCTGGCCGTACCCCCCAACAACCCCAGCTACCTGACGGAGCAGGCCCCCCTGTTCCAGCAGATGAAGATCGAACAAGCCTGGCAAAAACTAAGAACGCACAACATAAACTGCCCGGCACCGGTCATCGCCGTGGTCGATACCGGCGTGTACACCCAGCGGAGCGATCTGGCCCCCAACCTAACCCCCCCGGATAGCTGGCTGGATGTGGTAGGCGAAGACCTCAGCAACCCCCGGCCCACCCGGGGCACGGTGGAGCCCGAGCCCGGCACCGGTGCCAGCCATGGGACGCAAGTAGCCAGCATCATCGCCGCCACTACCAACAACGGAACGGCCCTGGCCGGTGTGGGCTATAACCTGCTGCGCGTACTGCCCATCAAAGTGTTTGATGCCAACCAGCAGGCCGGCACGCTACAAGTTGCCCAGGCCCTGGAATATGCGGCCGGAGCAACCCAAATTGCCGGTCAGCTCTTTGTCAATCCCACGCCAGCCCAGGTTGTCAACCTGTCCCTTTCCGTCTCTGCCCCCGGCTTTAGCGACCCGTACATCGAGCACGTCCTGGAGCAGGTGGCCCTGCAAGGTCTGGTGGTGGTGGCCTCGAGCGGCAATGCCGACCTGCCCGCGGTGGGTTACCCCGCCTCCTCGCCTTTTGTCATCGCGGTAGGGGCCACCGATGCCAACCAGGCCCGGGCCCACTGGCTGAGCGGCTACGCCTCCAACTATGGCGAGGGGCTCGAGTTCATGGCCCCGGGCACCGGGGTGCCGGTAGCCCACGGGCCCAACCCAGGGGCGTATGCCCTGGCCTACGGCACCTCGGCCTCGGCACCTTTCATCAGCGGGGCCATCGGTCTGTATCTGTTGCAGCAGCAACTGCTGGGCCAGACACCCCCCAGCAGCCCCAGCACCCGGCTGGCCCAGGTGCGCGCCTGCCTCACAAGCGCGGCGCAAAACCCCTCGGCCTGGGACAGTCAGATCGGCTATGGCCTGGTCGATGTGAGCAAGGTGGTCGAGCCCAGCAACCCGGCCTGCTTCCCCCAGGGGTAACCATGACCCATCGCCCCGATCTGCAACACAAGAAAGATGCGTTCGGTCTGGTACAAACCCTGCCCCGGGGAATTCCAGGCCGCCCGGTTTGAGGTTGCTATGAAACCCAGCGTTTGCCTGTTCGCTCATACCCACACCATCAAAAAGCTGTACAGGGGCCTGCTAATCACAGCCTTGCTGATCTCCGCGGGAGCAATTGCGCTCGATCTGGGAGCGATCCAGCTCTTCGGGTTCATGCTCCTGACGGGTGCTGTAGGGGCCGGCTATGGCCTGTTACCCGGCCTCCTTACCGCGCTGTCCCTTACCGCGCTTGACCTCTGGCTCAACCATCCGCCGGTAGCCTCGAGCCCGTGGGTTTTACTGGCGCTGGGGGCCGCCGCCCTGGTAGGCGGGGGGGTTAGAAAAACGCTGCAACAACAGCAGCAGACCTCTCAGCTTGCCTGGCTATCCCACACCTTGCAGGCGCTGCTGGCCGCCAACCACCGCGAGCAACTGCTGACGGCCATACCCAGGCTGCTCGAACCACTGGGCGTGCAGGTCGGGGTATGGTGGCTTCAGCACCGGGAGTTGCGGCTGCATTACATCAGCGACCCAGGGGAGACCACGACCCTCGAGCAGGTCGCCATACAGGCCCATGCCCAGGGCGCAGCGGTGTACGGACGGTGCGGACAGCCCCTCCACAACTGTGCGGCAATTCCCCTGTACGAACGCAACAGGATGGCCGCCGTGGTCAGCCTAAAACGCCGCCAGGCTTTTGGGCCTCCAGCGCAGGACTACCTCGAGCAGCTTGCCCAGGCCGCAAGCAGCCGCCTGACCTCCATCGCAGAGCAGGCCGAAGCCCATCTGATGCACCAGCTCTCCACGGCTCTGGTCGCGGCCGATTCGGTGACGGTGCTGGCCGAACGGGCCCTGGCCCTGCTGACCTCGGCGCTGGGCGTACAGCACGGAATTATCCTGCAACAACAGGGCAGCCGAATGCGCATCCTGGCCCGGCTTGATGTAAAGCAGCCCCCCGACGACTGCTGGCAGGCCCACATCTCCGATAGCCAGGGGCTTTTTTGGACAGTTTACCGCACTGGACAGCCCATCTTCATCGAGCAGCTAGAGCAAAAAACCTCGATACAGAGCATGGTTGTTCACCCCATTGGCGTTTCTAATCGGCCTCGAGCCCGCGTACTGCTGGGTCTGGCCCACCCAGAACCACACCCCTGGCTGCCCTGCACACAGGATTTGCTGGCTATGGCGTGCCGATCAATAGGTCTGGCCCTGGAAGGGGCCATCGCCCGGCAGCGCCTGGAGCGCGTGCTCGAGCTCTCACACAAAGCCGCACTGGAAGACTCCGAGAGCCTCTACCAGCAGGTGTTAACCTCGGCTGTTGAGCTGATACCGGGCGCCGAGGCCGGCAGCCTGTTGGTGCGCCAGGGCGAACGCTTCCACTTCCAGGCAGTGGTTGGATACGATCTGGAAAGCCTGCAAGGCCTCAGTTTTAGCGAGCAGGATCACCTCAAGTGGTACGGCCAGCACCCCGCGGGGTGGTATGCCGGTGAGCCGCGCATCCTCTCCAGCGAACAGGCCTCCATCCAGGAACACAGCGCCAGTAGCTCTGCAGGGCAGGCGGTCGCCCATACCAGGCGCATCCAGTCCAACCTGGCCGTCCCGGTGCTTTATCAGGGCCGCGTGCTGGCCCTGCTCAATCTGGACAACTTTCACGACCCTCAGGCGTTCGGTTCGGATTCCCTGGAGGTCGCCCGCTTCTTCGCAACCCCGGTTGCAGCCCTGCTTCATCAGGCACACACCCGCCAGAGCCTTGCAGAGGCCGCCTTGAGCGATCCGCTCACCGGCCTGGCCAACCGGCGGGCTTTCAACAAGTTTTTCGATGAGGAGCTGGCCCGCTCGAGGCGGTACCAGCAAGCATTCGCACTGCTGGTGTTGGATCTGCAAGGCTTCAAAGCCATCAACGACCAACTGGGGCATGCCTCCGGCGACGAAGCCCTGGTGCAGGTGGCCCGGGCCCTCCGGAAAACCAGCCGCAAGAGCGATGGCCTGTTCCGCCTGGGCGGGGATGAGTTTGCCGCTATTCTGTCCCGCACCACGGCCGATCGCGCCATACAAGTGGCCCAGCGCTATGCCAAAGCCATTCAAGCCATCCAGATCGAGGGGATGGCCTTGGGGGTTAACATCGGTCTTGCGGTTTATCCACAGGATGGCACCAGCAAAGAAACCCTCCTCCGACTCGCCGACCAGCGGATGTATGCCGCTAAAGCCCAGCGCATTAGCATTTTGGGCCAGGAGGGCTCAATTTCATACAAAACTTTGAGTTTGGCGATACCCTGAGTTTAGA
The DNA here is from genome assembly GCA_026004095.1 of Meiothermus sp. Classification (GTDB taxonomy): domain Bacteria; phylum Deinococcota; class Deinococci; order Deinococcales; family Thermaceae; genus Meiothermus. Next base: position 71,157 of record BPIL01000015.1, on the reverse strand, counting down.
AGCACACCCCCTGAAGCCGGGCCGGGTGTAGGCTTGAAGCAGGGTGAACAGCATGCGTTGGCACAACCTGTACCGTCGCTGGGTATTACAAAGACATTTTCGCTTCGCTAAAGAACATCTGGGCGATCACTTTTTCGATGCCCTCACGGCCTATGCCCTGGGCCTGGGCAAGCTGGGTATTGTGGAGGCCAAGGAGGCCGCCTGGGCCCTCAGCCAGCTCCGCAAGGATCCCATCCCGGGCTTTAGCGGTCAGCTCGAGGATGTGTTTTTCACCATAGACTTCTACCTGCGCGAGCGCTTTGGCTCCGAGGTCGCCAGCGCGCTGCGCCGGGGCCTCTCCCGCAACGACCTCGACCTGACGGTGTTCCGCGCCTATGCCTGCGAGCGGCTGCTGCGGGTTCTGACCTCGCTATCGGACTTGAGGCGGGAACTGCTGGGCCTGGGCCAGAACCACCGCCAGACCCTCCTCACCGCCTATACCCACCACCGCCCAGCCCAGCCCACCACCCTGGGGCACTACCTGACCGGGGTGGAAAACCTGCTCTCACGCGACTACCAGCGGCTGCGCTCGGCCTTCCAGACCACCGACAAGTGCCCGCTGGGGGCCTCGACCCTGGCCGGCAGCCCCTACCCGGTAGACCGCAAGGCCTTAGCCCAGTGGCTGGGGTTTGGGGGCACCCTCGAGCACACCTACGACGCCATCGCGGCCGGCGACTGGGCCCTGGAGATCGCCTATGCCCTGGCAGGTATGGCTACCAGCCTCTCGCGCCTGGTGGCCGACCTGCTGTTCTGGGCCGAGCAGGGGGGGTTCCTGGTCGCCGAAAAAATCAGCCAGGGCTCCTCGATCATGCCGCAGAAGGTCAACCCGGTGGTGCTGGAGCACGTGCGGGGCTTCCTGGCCGAGCTGATGGGCGGCCCCACCACCCTGGGCCACCTCAACTACAGCACCCCCTTTGGCGACGTCAACGACCACGGGCCGGGGGTGCTCGAGCCCCTCTACAACCTGTTCTACGCCGCCGAGGGGGCCGTGGCCCTTCTGCGGGTGGCCCTGCAGGAGAGCCGCTTTGTGCCCGAGGTGCTGGCCCAGGGCCTGCGCGACCGCAGCGTGCTGGCCTCCGAGCTGGTGGATGTGCTGGTCGCCGGAAAGCGCCTTTCGCTGGCCGAGGCCTACCCCAAGGTGCAGGGCATGCTGCGCGAGCTGAGCAGCAAAGGCCGCACCGTGGCCGAGCTAGGCCTGGACGACCTGCAAAGCCACCTGGGGTTTGGCGACCCCGAGCTGCTACAGGCCCTGGAGCCTGAGCGCTTTATAGCCCGGCGCAAGGTACTGGGCGGGGCCGCCCCCGAGGCCCAGGCGGTCTATCTGGACTACGCCCTCAACCGCCTCAAGCTCGAGCGCCTGGAGCTAAAGGAGCTCAAAAGCCGCCGCCGCAAGGCCCTGCGCACCCTGGCCCAGGAACCCCTAAGCCTGCTGGGGGACGCGCATCCATCCAGCCCAGTTCAATCCTACCGCGCCTAATCCAACCGCAAGCCTCCCAGGGGAATGGCACCTGGTTCTTTAGAACACAGGTTCGGAAGGGGCTTTGGCAGGTTATAAAATAGCCGGGGTGATACTGTGAGCAAAACCTACAAAATCTGCTTGATTGAGGGCGACGGCATCGGCCACGAGGTGATTCCCGCCGCCAGGCTGGTACTGGAGGCCACCGGACTCAAGTTTGAGTTCGTCGAGGCCCAGGCCGGCTGGGAGACCTTCGAACGAATAGGCACCTCGGTGCCCGAGGCCACCCTCGAGGCCGTTACCCATACCGACGCCACCCTCTTCGGCGCGGCCACCAGCCCCACCAAAAAAGTACCGGGCTTCTTCGGGGCCATCCGCTACATGCGTCGCAAGCTGGATCTGTTTGCCAACGTGCGCCCAGCCAAACACCACCCCGTACCGGGCTCGAGGCCAGGGGTCGACCTGATCGTGGTGCGCGAGAACACCGAAGGACTTTATGTAGAGCAGGAACGCACCTACCTCGAGGGCGAGATCGCCATCGCCGATACGGTCATTACCCGCAAAGCCAGCGCACGCATCGGCGAGTACGCCGCCCGGCTGGCCGCCAGCCGCCCCCGCAAGCAGCTCCATGTGGCGCACAAAGCCAACGTGCTGCCCATGACCCAGGGTCTGTTTATGAATACCGTGCTGGCCGAGGCAGCTCGTTTCCCCGAGGTCAAAACCCAGGACATCATCATCGATAACTGCGCCATGCAGCTCGTGCGCAACCCCGAACGCTTCGACGTGATCGTAACCACCAACCTGTTCGGTGACATCATCTCCGATCTCACCGCCGGGCTGGTGGGCGGCCTGGGCATCGCGGCCAGCGGCAATATTGGCATCAAGCACGCTGTGTTTGAGCCGGTGCATGGCAGCGCACCGGATATCGCCGGGAAGGGCATTGCCAACCCAGCAGCCACCATCCTCTCAGGCGTGATGATGCTGGATCATCTGGGCGAGCACGAAACCGCCCGTCGGGTGGAAGCCGCTGTGGATAAGGTGCTCCAGGAAGGCCCCCGCACCCCCGACCTGGGGGGCAACGCCACCACCCTCCAGTTCGCCGAGGCCGTGGCCCGGGCTCTCTAGGCAACAGCCAGCCCCCTTGCGCCCAACTTCCTGGACGAGGAGCATTAAGATTGGATGTGCAAAAGCACGGCCCAAAGGTTAAAGCCTGGGCTAGAGTGGTTCACATGACCGCTGCAGCGCAGATTTATCGTGCTATACTGACACTTAGTTTGAGATTCATGTGGGAAAGGGGGCAGCGTGCGTGATTTCTTTGGCGGGTTGCTGAGACCCAGAATCGAGGCGCTCGGCCTCGAGATCGGATCGGCCAATATCAAAATGGTCGAGCTGTCCGGAACCCCCCCCAGCCTGAAGAACCTGAGTATCAGGCCCACCCCACCAGGGGTGATCCAGGAGGGTTCGATCATCGAACCGGGCGCTCTGACCGACGTTATTAAAGAAATGCTGGCTGAGATGCGCACCCGTAAGCGCTACGTGGTAACGGCGGCCAGCAACCTGGCGGTCATCACCCGCACCTTGCAGGTGCCCAAGATGCCCATCAAGCAGATGGAGGAAGCCGTACGTTGGGAGGCTGAGCGCTATATACCCTTCCCAATTGACGAGGTGGTGCTGGATTACGCACCCCTCGATGCTTATGAGTCCATTCCTGACGGCGAACAAATGGATGTGGTGGTGGGGGCTGCCCGGCAAGAAACCGTAGCCAGCCTGGTCGAGGCCCTCAAAGCCGCGGGGCTGGAACCCCTGGTGATAGACGTTAAGCCATTTGCCGGTCTGCGCACCCTGGGCGCCCGCCTGGCGGCCACCGACCGCGAACCCATCACCCTCTTCCTCGAGATCGGGGCCGAATCCTCGGCCCTGGTTCTGACCCGTGGCGAGCGGCTGCTCCTGAACCGCGTCATCAACCTATCCGGCAAGGACTTCACCGCTGCCATCTCAAAGGCATTTAACCTCGACGTGGTGGCCGCCGAAGATGCCAAGAAAAACTACGGCCTGGCCACCATCCCCACCGAAGACGAAGACCTGCTGCTCGACTTCGACGCCGAGCGCGAGCGCTTCAACCCAGCCCGCATGTACGACGCCATCCGCCCGGTGCTGGTCGAGCTGACCACCGAGCTGCGGCGAAGCCTGGAGTTCTTCCGGGTTCAGGTGGGCGACCTGGGGGTGGATCAGGGCTTTGTGGCCGGAGGGGGCAGCAAACTGAGAAGCCTGGTGCCGCTTCTGTCCGATACGCTGGGTATCCCACTGGAAACCGCCGACCCCTGGCAGGGCCTCCAAATCGACAAAAGCCGCTTCGATCTGGAGTACCTGCGTGGTTTGGCGCCCGAGTTTACGGTACCGGTGGGCCTGGCCCTACGGGGGGTGAATCCGCTTGATTAAACTCAACCTCCTGCCCAAGAACCTGCGCCGTCGGGTTGAGCCCGGCTGGTGGCGCCTGGCCGCTGTGGCGGTGGTGCTCGCGGTGCTGGGGACGGTGGCCTTCCTCCATCTCTCTACGCTCTCAAGGGTTCAGGCACTGGAGAACCAGCGCGACCAGCTCCAGGTAGAGGTGGATGTGCTACGCCCCTTCATCGCCGAGCAAAACCGCCTCAACCAACAACAGCGCGAGCTCGAGCAGCTCCTGGCCGTGCGCAATCAGCTACGCGAACGTTTCGTGCCCTGGTCGGACAACCTGGCCCTGGTTATCAATCAGATTCCACGGGAAGGCCGCCGGTTTGGGGTGGCCCTGCGCAGCATCGGCACCAAACTCCTTACCCCCCAAGAAGTGCAAAGCAACGTACAGAACGGCCTATACGACGGCAAACCGGTCAACGTGGAATTCAACCTCCAGGGTGAAGCCATCGGCCAGAACGCCCTGATTCGCTTCGTTGAGGCCTTCGAGACCTCGCCGCGCTTTGGCATTAACTTCCAAAGCGCCAGCCTGGATCAGCAGCGGCAGCTTTACACCTTTGGGGCCACCATCGGCCTGGTTCGGCCAACCTCGGAAACGGCCAGCAACACATCGGGAGGTGAAGATAGTGGTAGCCCTTCTCGCTAGAATGGGCCAGCGTGAGTGGGCCATCGTCGCTATAGTGGCCGCCTTGTTGCTGGGCATGATGTGGTACTTCTTTGTGACCCAGCCCCTCCAAGGGCGCATCCTCGAGTTACAGGCCGAGGTGGATCGCCTTACCGTCGAGCGCGATCGGGGCCGTGCAGCCCAGCGCGCCTTGCCCCAGCTTCGCGAGACCATCGCCCGTCTGGATGCTGAACGGCAGCAGTTTTTGCGCGAACTACCCCCCACCGAACAGCTCGGCCGGGTGTTGAGTTCCCTGGCGCAAACCGCCCGGGAAAGTGGGGTGGTGCTGCGCACCCTGAGCCGCAGCCCTGGCGACAACCAGGGGGTTGCCAATGTGCGGGCTACCAACCTGGCCTTGCAGGTTGAGTCGCCCTTCCCTGAGCTGTATGTCTTCTTGCGCAACCTCGAGGGTTTGCAGCGCTTCGCCACCGTCTCGGGCCTCAACCTTACCCTTGGCGGCAGCGGGCCTGCTGCCACGGAGGCCCAGGCCACCAACCCCATCATCAACACCAGCCTGACCATGACGGTCTATACATACACCGGCCAGGGCCAGCCCAATCAGCCTGGAGGTCAGCCATGAACTTCCTCCAGCGCATGCCCCAGGGAGCCAAGGTGGCGCTGGTTGCAGTCCTCCTGGTAGCGGCTGTGGCCGCCTGGTACATCAGCTTCTTCCGTCCAAACCAGGCCGCCCAGCAGCCTGCGACCCCCACCCCCGCGCCCACACCAGAGCCCAGCGCTCCACTGACCACCGCCCGGCCCCTCGAGGTGCTCCCCGTGCCCTTTCTGGTCACCGAAGCACCCCGCGCAGAGCAACCACCGGAACCGGATCAAAGCCCAGCCGCTGCTGCAACCACCCAGCCACGGGTAACGGTGCCGCCCAACCCCTTTGTACCCCTGATCATCGAAACGGCGCCAACCGCTGTGGCCCAGCCCAACCCGCCGGCCCCGGCCCTCACCAGCCGCCCAGCCACCGCAGCGGTAACTCCGCAGCCCATCCCAAGCCAGACCGCCCAGGTACAGGTGCGGCAACCCACCACCCCGCTGCCACGGCCCGGCCTACCCGGCACCCGACCCACGCCCAGCATGGCAGCGCCTTCCACTTCTATCCCTTCCGCCCCACCCCGCCTGGCCCAGGGCACCGCCCGCACCAGCCTGCCCCCTGCAGTCAGCCTGGGTTCGGGTGCGCTTCCCATCCGCCTCGCCCCTCTAGAACGCGAACTGAGCACCGCGGGTGCTTCCACCACGGCCGCAGCGGCCCTGGACATTCAGCCCACCGCCGCCAGTGGCAGCAGCCTCGAGTTCGCACGGGCCGAGATCGACGCCCGTCTCGCCCAGGTGCTCGAGCCCAAAAGCAGCCTGGGCCGTGCACAGGAAACCACCCAGGAAAGCAGCCTGGCCCGCTTCGTGCGTGAGCAGAATCTCAAGCTCTCGGGGGTGGTGCTGGGCCCCACCAGCGTAGCCATCTTCCAGAGCAAGGACGGTTTTACGGTGCTGCCGGTAGGCCGCACCCTCCCCGGTAGCGATGTGCTGCTTAAAAGTTTGAGCGCAAAAGAAGCCCTCTTGGTACAAGGTTCGGAAACCCTGAACCTGACGATGGACAATCCCTAGGCGGTGAATATGAAGCGTTTGATTGCTCTTTTGGTGGTGTTGAGTCTGGCGCTGGCCCAGGGTACTTTGCCCAGGGATGCCCGCTTCGACCAACCGGTAAGCAACATCGGCACCAACCTACCCCTACCGGCCCTGCTGGACGCGCTGGCCCGCAGCGTGGGGCTCTCCCCCATACTGCGCGACATTCCCAACGTCAACGTTACAGCCGACATCGACCAGAAACCCTTCCGGCAGGTCTGGGACTTGCTCATCAACACCTACGGCGATGGTCGCATCACCTACGCCTTGCTCGATAACAACGTAATTGTGGTAGGGCCCAAGGAAGTGGTGGATCGGGCCCGCGGGCAGACCGCCCAGCCCGCCCAAACCAGCGAGCCGGTAGCACGTGAATTCTACCAGGTGCGCTCGGGCGACCCAGCCGCCCTGGCGACTTTTGTTCAGCAGGAGGTGCCAGGGGTTACCGTGCGGGCCGTACCCGGACAGAATGTGCTGTCCATCAGCGGCCCGTCCCGGGCTGTAAACGACGCTCTCAACTTCTTGCAGCGCATCGACGTACCCAGGGCCACCACAGCGACCATACCGGTGGTGCAAAAGTCGTTTGCCCTCTCACACGCCCGCGCCGCCGAACTGGCCGATGTGCTGGGCAAGGCCATCACAGCCCAGGCCCAGGGCCAGACCACCCCAGCCCAAGGACAAGGGCAGGGGCAGGCCCAGCCTGCGCCGCAGGTGACGGTGGTGGCCGAGCCCCGCACCAATACCCTGATCGTTACCGGTACGGCCGAGCAGATTGCCCTGGCCGAGCGCCTGATTCCCAACCTGGATCGGCCTGTGCAGCAGGTACAACTGCAGATCCGGGTGCAGGCGGTCTCGAGCGAGGTCATTCGCAACCTGGGTATCAAGTGGGAGACCGTCTCAGGGGGCAACCTGATCGCCAGCTTCCTGTCCACCGGGCTCAACCTGATTTTCGACGCCACCCGCAGCCTGGCCTCCCTTAACATCCGGGCGGTGCTGGACGCCCTGGAAAAGCAGCAGCTCTCGCGCCGCCTGAGCGACGCCAATGTGCTGGTGGAGGACAACTACGGCGCCGACACCTCCGACCTGCGGGCCACCGGGGCCAAGGGCGCGGAGATCAAGGTGGGAGGTCGCCTGCTCATCCCCATTACCATCGGCGATCAGATCACAGTGCGTGAGTTCGACTATGGCCTGCTGGTGCGGGTACGCCCGCAAATCTCAACCGACGGCAACATCCTGCTCGAGGTCTTCACCCAGACCGGCGGCGACCCGGCCGACGGCCCAGCCGGCAGCATCCGCATTCCGCAACAATCCACCCTATCCAAACTGCGCATCCGCGACGGCCAGACCGTGGTGCTGGGGGGCCTGATTCAGAAGGTGACCGACACCTCCGAGACCAAAATTCCCCTCCTCGGCGATATTCCCTTGCTGGGCGAGCTTTTCAAGCAACGCACCTCCTCGATCAAGGACGATGAGCTGATCGTGATCATCACCGGCAACATCGTCAAGGACTCTGAGCAGCGCTGAGCGCCGATATCCCTAAGAGCCGGGCCCTGCCCGGCTTTTTTGTGCGGTTTTGGACTTGGCCGCGGTTATGCTAGATTCTGTTCATGCGTTTTCTGACTGCTGGAGAATCCCACGGGCCGCAGCTCACAGGCATTGTGGAAGGCCTGCCCAGCCAGCTCCCCCTCACGGTGGAGGACATCAACCCCTGGCTCAAGAAGCGCCAGGGCGGGTATGGGCGTGGGCGGCGGATGGTCATCGAGACCGACACAGTAGAGTTTATGAGCGGTGTGCGGGCTGGTCGTACCACCGGCGCACCGGTGACCCTGGTTATCAAAAACACCGACTACCGCAACTGGGTCGAGATCATGGATCCGGCCCCTGGCAACGAACCACGCAAAAAGGCCCTTACGGCAGCCCGGCCCGGCCACGCCGACCTGGCCGGAGGGGTTAAGTACGGCCACAAAGACCTGCGCGATGTGCTCGAGCGGGCCTCAGCGCGCGAAACCGCCATGCGGGTTGCCATCGGGGCCATCGCCCATAAACTGCTTTCGTTTTTTGGGGTTGAAAGCGCCTCGTTCGTGGATGGGATGGCCGGGGTCTGGAGCAAGGTTCCCTTCGACTGGAGCCTTAAGGAGCGCATCGAGGCCAGCCCTGTGCGGATGACCGACCCCCAGGCCGAGGCCGAGGTGATCCGCCGCATAGACGAGGCCAGGGCCGCCGGCGACACCCTGGGCGGCATCATTGAAGCCCGCTTCAAAGGGCTGGTGATGGGGCTCGGCTCCCAGATGCACTGGGAGCGCAAGCTCGACGGGCGTATCGCCCAGATGGTGATGAGCATTCCGGCCATTAAGGGGGTGGAGATTGGCCCTGGCTTCAGCAACGCCATGAAGCCGGGCTCGCAGGTTCACGACCCCATCTACTGGGAGGCCGGCCGGGGCTATTACCGCCAGAGCAACCGCTCCGGCGGCACCGAGGCCGGTATGACCACCGGAGAAGAGCTGGTGGTGCGGGCCGCCCTTAAGCCCATCGCCACCCTGATGAAGCCCCTCCCCACGGTTGATGTGGTGACACATCAACCCGCCGATGCCGCCCGGGAGCGCTCCGACGTAACCGCGGTACCGGCAGCCAGCGTAATTCTGGAAGCCCTGGTGGGCATCGTATTGGCCCAGGCCTACCTGGAGAAATTCGGCGGCGACACCCTGGAGGAGCTGGTCGAGCGGGTTGAGCGGTACAAGCAACGGGTGCTGGCCTATTAGCCGACCCAAACCCCAACAGGTGAGGGATACCTCTACACCACACCCCAAGGCCCATTTCCCAACCCCCTCTTATGATTGAGATTGAACGCCCCGTTACCTGGGTAGCCCTAACCGGCTTTATGGGTGTGGGCAAAAGCCGCATCGGGCGGGAGCTGGCCCGCGATTTGATGCTGCACTTTATTGACCTCGACCGCTACATCGAACGGCAGATGGGGCTCTCGGTGGCCGATATCTTCCGCCACCTAGGGGAAACCACCTTTCGGCAGCTCGAGGCCGAGGCCGTTGGTGAACTCACCCAAAAAGACTACCTGGTGCTCTCACTGGGGGGCGGTACTTTTGTCAACCCCGAAAATCGGCAAAAACTGTTGCAGCGGGGGCCGGTGGTGGCACTCTGGGCCAGCCCTACCACCATCCTGGAGCGCATTAGCCGCCGACCCGGCCAGCGCCCCATGCTGGACAACCCCGATCCCTTCAAACGCATCCAGCAGCTTTTGGCCGAGCGCGAAGCGGTTTATCGCCAGGCCACCATCCACGTCTCCACAGATAACCGCCGCATTCCCGACGTGGTCGATGAGATTATCAAGCAGCTATGGGACTATGCAAAAACTAGAGATTAAGCACCCCGTTCCCTACCCGATTCACCTGGGGTTTGCGCTCGAGCTCCCCCAGGCCCCGGGCCCCCGGGCCCTCCTTTACGATTTAGCTGTACAGGACTACGCCCTGCAGGTGGCCGCCCGCCTGGAGATTCCATTCAGTCTGGGGCTGCCCGGCGGTGAGGAGGCCAAAAGCCTCCATAGCTACGGCCGGGTGCTGTCCTGGCTGGCCCAGCAGGCCCTTCCCCGCAACACCACGCTGTACGTGGTGGGCGGAGGCTGTCTTACCGACCTGGGTGGGTTTGTGGCTGCCACCTACCTGCGCGGGATACGGTACATCAGCCTGCCCACCACCACCCTGGCCATGGTGGATGCCTCGGTGGGCAACAAAACCGGCCTCAACCTCCCCGAGGGCAAAAACCTGGTGGGGGCCTTCCACGCCCCAGCGGGGGTGTATGCCGAGCTACACACCCTCCGCACCCTTCCGCTCCAAACCTTCAAGGAGGGGCTGGTAGAAGCCTTCAAACACGGCCTCATTGCCGGTGATGAGCTGCTGGTTGATGTAGCGCCGATCTCGCCCGACTGGGAAGGCCTCGAGCCCTACCTGGCCCGCGCCGTAATGGTCAAGGTAAGGGTGGTGGAGGCCGACCCCACCGAGCAAAACGAGCGCCGCAAGCTCAACCTGGGGCACACCCTGGGCCATGCCCTCGAGGGCGCCACCCATGGGGCCCTACCCCACGGGGTGGCAGTGGCCTACGGGCTGCTCTACGCCGCCCTGCTGGGCCGGGCCCATGGCGGGGTGGATCTGGTGCCCCAGGTGCTAAAACTCCTGCAGTGGCTCTCCCCTCCGCCGCCCCCCCGCCTGGGCTGGGCCGACCTCACCCCTTTCCTCAGCCGCGATAAAAAGAAGGTGAGCCAGGCCCTTAACTGGGTCATCCCCCTGGATCTGGGCCGGCTCGAGATTCGGCCCGTATCAGAAGAGGTGCTGGTGCGCTGCTATGAGGAATTCCTCGAGCTGCTGCTTTCCCTCAAAGCCGCTTTAGGTTCAACGTAGGGCAGGCCAAAGGCCTCGGCCACCCCCCGGCAGGTTAGTTGACCCTGGTGGGTGTTGAGGCCCTGCAGCAAGGCTGCATCCTCTTGCAAGGCGTCCAGGCCCTTCTCGGCCAGCTTGAGCAGGTAGGGCAGGGTCTGGTTGGTAAGGGCAAAGGTGGAGGTGCGTGGCACCGCCCCCGGCATATTAGCCACCCCGTAGTGCACCACCCCGTCCACCACATAGGTGGGCTCGGCGTGAGTGGTAGGGCGGATGGTTTCCACACACCCCCCCTGATCCACCGCCACGTCCACAATCACCGCCCCTTCCTTCATGGTGGAGAGCATCTCGCGGGTAACCAGCTTGGGGGCTTTGGCCCCCGGAATCAGCACCGCCCCAATCAACAAGTCGGCGTGGCGGATGGAGGCCGCCACGTTGGCCTCGGTAGAGGCCAGGGTGATCACCCGACCGCCGAACACATCGTCGAGGTACTGCATGCGGGCCTTGCTAACCTCCAGGATGGTCACCTGCGCGCCCATACCCAGGGCGATTTTGGCCGCGTTGGTGCCCACAATGCCGCCGCCGATGATCACCACACTGGCCGGGGCCACCCCCGGCACGCCCCCCAGCAGCACCCCGCGCCCGCCGTGAGGCTTCTCCAGGGCCGCCGCCCCCACCTGCGGGGCCATCCGCCCGGCCACCTCGCTCATGGGGGTGAGCAGGGGCAGGGAGCCGTCCTCGAGCTGCACCGTTTCGTAGGCGATGGCGGTCGTACCCCCGGCCAGCAAAGCTTTGGTAAGCGGCTCATCGGCGGCCAGGTGCAGGTAGGTGAACAGGATCAGGCCCCGGCGCAGGTACTTGTACTCCTCGGCAATGGGCTCCTTGACCTTGACCACCAGATCGGCGGCCCAGGCCTCCTGGGCGCTCACGATCTCGGCCCCCGCCTTCTGGTATTCGGCGTCGGAAAGGCCCGAACCCACCCCGGCCCCCTGCTGCACCAGCACCCTATGCCCCCGCCGCACCAGGCTGGTCACCCCGCCCGGTGTGAGGGCCACACGGTTCTCGAGCGTCTTGATCTCCTTGGGAACACCAATCACCATAACAACCTCCCGTTTTCCCCAAGCCTAGAGCGCCCAACGCCCAAAAGAAAGCCAGAAGTTAAGGATAAATACCAGATTCGCTTGAAGTTCTTAAGGCATAATAGGCTTTATGCTTTCCAAACTTTTAGACAAATTCAACATCGCCATTCTGAACGAGCTACAGCGCGACGGGCGGCTCTCCTACAGCGAGCTGGGCCGCCGGGTGGGGCTTTCGACCCCGGCGGTCACCGAGCGGGTGCGCCGCCTCGAGGATGCCGGCGTTATCGCGGGCTACGGGGCCCGGATTAACCCAGGGGCCCTCGGCTACACCATCACCGCCCTGATTGAGGTAGCCACCCCGCCGCACCGCTACCAGCAGATGCTCGAGTTTGCCCAGGCCACCCCGGCAGTACGGGAGTGCTACTTTGTCACCGGCGAGTCGTCGTTTGTAGCCAAGGTGATGACCGCCTCGGTGGAGCAGCTACAGGAGCTCATCCAGCAGCTCGGCTTTTATGGCAGCACCCGCACCTCGGTGGTGCTGTCGCAGCCGGTCTTCAAAGAAATCTTCGAGGTGGGTTAATCGCTACGCCTTGAAGACCCGCTTGATGCGCAGCTTGAAGCCATCGCCCTCGGCAATGGCCACCAGGCGGCGCTTGGGGCCCACCAGGGCCACCAGGCCTTTGGCCGGAATCGCCAGGGGAACCCCCTCCATCACCCGCTTGGCCTCGGCGTGCGAGAGTTCCACGCTGGGGCAGGAAAGGACCTCGAGCTCGTCCAGGGTTCTGCTCACATCCAGGTGTTCGATCTCCTGGGCCTGCTCGAGGCCAATCTTCCCCACCCGGGTGCGCACCAACCCCGAGAGGAAAGCCTGGGTGCCCAGCCGTTGGCCCAGATCGCGGGCGAATGAGCGCACATAAGTACCGGGCCCCACCACTAAACGAATCACCGCGGTCGGGAAATCACCCAGCGGCCTGGGCAGTTCGACCGGGCGGCCCCGTGGGGCCAGTTGCCAGCCGGTGGCCGAGGGGGCAATGCGGTGGGGTATGGGCGCGGGGTCATAGGCCAGCAGCCTGGCCTCGTAGTATTTGACCGGGCGGGGAGTCAGCTCGAGGGCCTGCCCCTTGCGGGCGGCCTCGTAGGCCTTGACCCCCCCTACCTTTACCGCCGAGTAAGCCGGTGGGGTCTGTTCGGTCAGTTGCAAAAACCAGGGCAGGGCGGCTTCAATCTCGCGCTGGCTTGGATAGCTGGTCACAGGCCCCACAATAGGCCCCTCGGCATCCAGGGTCAGGGTGGTGACGCCAAAAGAAACCCAGGCGATATATTCTTTTTCTTCTGCGGACAAAAAAGGCACCAGCTTGGTGGAGGCCTCCGTGGCAAGGATCAGAACGCCCGTAGCCAGAGGGTCGAGGGTTCCGGTATGACCTACCCGGCGTGTGCCCAGCAGTTTACGGGCCATGTCCACCACGTCGTGCGAGGTGCGCCCCAGCGGTTTGTTCACGGCAAATAGGGCCATGCCAGCGGATTGTACCCATAAATAAGCCAGCACGGCTAGTCAGCGCATTGCGTAAACTTTTAGCATGAACTGGCGACAACGCTACCAGCGTCTGAAGTTTGCCGAACCCGGCGAGGGCATGCTCGAGGTCATCCTCTCCAACCCAGGCCGCCTCAACGCCGCCGATAGCCAGATGCACCGCGAGCTGGCCTATGTCTGGCGGGATATCGATGCCGATGAAAGCATCGGGGCGGTGCTGGTGCGGGGCGAGGGCGGGGCCTTTAGCAGCGGCGGCGACTTCGAGATGATCGAGGCGATGATCCGGGATTACGAAACCTTGCTGCGGGTCTGGAAGGAGGCCCGCGACCTGGTGTACGGGGTGGTGAACTGCGCCAAGCCCATCGTGGCGGCCATCGAGGGGCCGGCGGTAGGGGCTGGGCTGGCCGTAGCGCTACTGGCCGATATCAGTGTGGCTGGGAAAAACGCCCGCATCGTGGATGGGCACGTGCGGCTGGGGGTCGCGGCCGGCGACCACTCGGTGATGATCTGGCCCTTGCTCTGCGGTTTGAGCAAGGCCAAGTACTACCTTTTGTTGAACGAACCGCTCACCGGGGAGGAAGCCGAGCGCATTGGGCTGGTCTCGCGCTGTGTGGAGGACAGCGAGGTCTATAGCGAGGCCCTCAAAATTGCAACCCGGCTTACCCAGGGCGCGCCTTCGGCCATTCGCTTTACCAAGTATGCCCTCAACAACTGGCTGCGTATGATGGGGCCCAATTTCGATACCTCGCTGGCCCTCGAGTTTATGGGCTTCCTGGGCCCCGATGCCCAGGAAGGTCTGCGCTCGCTGCGCGAAAAGCGCCCACCCCGCTTCCAGAAGAAGTCCCCTCTGTAGCAACACACCCTGATACGCTTTGACCCGGCAAGTAATACTATGGTGGGTATGCGTTTACAGCAATTTTTAGCCCGTGCGGGGGTCACCAGCCGCCGCAAAGCCGAGGACTTAATCCGCGCGGGAAGGGTGACCATCAATCAGCAGGTCGCCACCATCGGTGCGGTCGTGCAGCCCGGCGACATCGTGCGGCTGGACGGTGAACGGGTGCGTATGCCGCAAAAAAATGTGGTCATCGCGCTACACAAACCCAAGGGTTACACCACCACCCACGAGGATGAGCACGCCGAAAAAATTGTTTACGAGCTGGTTCCCAAGCACCCTGGCCTGCATACGGTCGGGCGGCTGGACAAGGACACTGAGGGGCTGCTGCTCCTGACCACCGACGGCCATCTGACCCAGTACCTCACCCATCCCCGCAACCAGGTGCCCAAGCTCTATCGGGCCTGGTGCAAAAACGGCAAGGTTAGTAAAAAGGCCTGCCAGCAGCTGGTGCAAGGGGTCATGTTGGGGGATGGGCTGGCCCAGGCCCTCGAGGCCTACCCGGTCAAAGACGGGGTCAAGCTGGTGCTAACCGAAGGTCGCAAGCGTGAGGTGCGCCGAATGCTGGGCAAGGTGGGTTATCCGGTGGAGCGCCTGGTGCGGCTGGCCGTGGGCCCCATAGAGCTGGGTGAACTCGAGGCTGGCGAGTGGCGCTACCTTACCCCAGATGAAATCAAGCTGCTATACACCAGCGCCCAGCTACCCAGGCCCCAATCCCCAGCACAAAAGATCACACCCAAAGCCGGTACACGACCTCAGAAGAGTACCGTAGAATCTAACAGTGGACGTCTTTCGACCCGGCAACGGCAAGGTACAGATAAGCGAGTCGCAGATCGCCAGGCGCATACGCGAGCTGGGCGAACAAATAAGGCATGACTACCAGGGCCAGGAACCCCACCTAATTTGCGTTCTAAACGGCGCTTTTATCTTTATGGCCGATCTGGTGCGGGCTATTGACATGCCCCTCACCCTGGACTTCCTGGCGGTTTCGTCGTACGGCAACAGCCAGAAAACCAGCGGCGAGGTGGAGCTTATTAAAGACCTGCGCCTTCCGATTGCGGGCCGGCATGTAATTGTGGTTGAGGACATCGTGGACACCGGCATCACCATCAACTACCTGCTGCGAATGCTGGAAGCCCGCCAGCCCGCCTCGCTCAAAATTGCCGCTTTGCTCTCCAAACCTTCCCGCCGTCAGATTGAAGTGCCCATCCATTACCTGGGCTTTGAAATCGAAGATGCTTTCGTGTATGGCTATGGTCTCGACCGTAGCCAGTTTGACCGCAACCTACCCTTCATCACCTCACAGGCATAGCATGAGCCGTATGAAAAGCTACCGTTATCTCGACCTCATCACAGCCCTTTTCGTAGTGGTGTTGGTGGTCTCCAACATCGCCTCCACCAAGGTGGTGCTTTTTGGCCCTTTTACCTTTGACGGGGGCACCCTGTTATTCCCCCTGGCCTACATCTTTGGCGATGTGCTCACCGAGGTTTACGGCTACAAAAGAAGCCGCCGGGTGATCTGGACTGGTTTCTTCCTACTACTGCTTTCCGCCCTCACCTTTGGCCTGGTGAGCGCGCTGCCCACGCCCACCGACGAGTTCAGTCAAAAATCGGCCGAGGCCTTCTCTACCATCCTGGGTCTGGTGCCGCGCATCGTGCTGGCCAGCCTGGTGGCCTACTGGGTGGGCGAGTTTGCCAATAGCTATATTCTGGCCCGGCTCAAAGTGGCTACCCAAGGGCGCTTTTTGGCCCTGCGCACCATCGGTTCTACCCTGGTAGGACAGGGCCTGGACACCGCCATTTTCCTGCTGGTGGCCTTTTATGGAGTCTGGGACAACAGCCTGCTCTGGACAGTGTTTGTTTCGAACTACATCTTTAAGGTTGGCATAGAGGTACTGTTTACACCCCTTACCTATGCGGTGGTGGGCTTCCTGAAGCGCGCCGAGAACGAGGACTATTACGACCGCGACACCCGCTTCAACCCCTTTGCGTTCCGCTAAGCAACTGGCCCCGCATATCTGGTAGAATGCGCGAACCCCAAGCAGGTGCCAAAACCCAGGGGGGTTCGCGCAAGCCGAGAAATCGGCCAGGGGACATTGAAAACCTGCTTTCCCTTCACCTTCCCCCACCCCGCGTCGGAAGCCTTTTTGGGGGGGTTCGCGCAAACGGCCTGTTGAACCCCGTCCTGCACGCACGCTAGAATGAGGCCGTTGCACTCGGGCGAAAGCTCGAGTGAGGATTGAAACCCCCTCAGCCTGCCACTGGTAGCCCAGCGGAGCCAGTTGCACTCGGGCGAAAGCTCGAGTGAGGATTGAAACACTCTGGCCCCGCTTGCGCTGGCCCCACCATGCAGCGTGTTGCACTCGGGCGAAAGCTCGAGTGAGGATTGAAACGTTTGGCGGGATAATCGTCAACGCGCCTCGAGCATTCCGTTGCACTCGGGCGAAAGCTCGAGTGAGGATTGAAACGCCGGGCCTGACGCAAATCGGGCTGTGGGCGGGGGGGTTGCACTCGGGCGAAAGCTCGAGTGAGGATTGAAACAAAATCACCCGCGACGGCACCAACCTCGCCGCAGGGTTGCACTCGGGCGAAAGCTCGAGTGAGGATTGAAACTTTGGCTGTCCAGGCTGATTGCTCGATGGCGAAAAGTTGCACTCGGGCGAAAGCTCGAGTGAGGATTGAAACGGTAACCGTCGGGCGCCCCTCCTCGGCGTAACTCACGTTGCACTCGGGCGAAAGCTCGAGTGAGGATTGAAACCTGCGTCGAGGCCGAGCGCAGCTCGAACAGCGTGACGTTGCACTCGGGCGAAAGCTCGAGTGAGGATTGAAACATGGCGGAAGTGGTGGGGCCGGGGCGGGTGCTCCGGGTTGCACTCGGGCGAAAGCTCGAGTGAGGATTGAAACGTTTGGCGGGATAATCGTCAACGCGCCTCGAGCATTCCGTTGCACTCGGGCGAAAGCTCGAGTGAGGATTGAAACGCCGGGCCTGACGCAAATCGGGCTGTGGGCGGGGGGGTTGCACTCGGGCGAAAGCTCGAGTGAGGATTGAAACTTGAACAACTCAAACCCCGCCATCAGTATCCCCCCCGTTGCACTCGGGCGAAAGCTCGAGTGAGGATTGAAACTTCCTCCTCTTCTGTAGCCAGGCGTGGGGCATCTCTCGTTGCACTCGGGCGAAAGCTCGAGTGAGGATTGAAACCTGGCAATCGAAGACTTTTTGGGCCGTGCTGGTCGTTGCACTCGGGCGAAAGCTCGAGTGAGGATTGAAACATAGTCCTGACGTTGGCGGCGTTCGCACTTTTCTGTTGCACTCGGGCGAAAGCTCGAGTGAGGATTGAAACCTGGGCGTGGGGCTGGCGTTTCTTGGGAAAACGCTGGTTGCACTCGGGCGAAAGCTCGAGTGAGGATTGAAACCTCGGCTACGCGGATGCCGAGCTCACCGCAGAAATCAGTTGCACTCGGGCGAAAGCTCGAGTGAGGATTGAAACTTGGGAGATGGGGGGATGACATCCCCTGCGGGCGGGTTGCACTCGGGCGAAAGCTCGAGTGAGGATTGAAACTTTTCGTTCTGTGCGGCAGGTGCTTTTGGCAGGATTGTTGCACTCGGGCGAAAGCTCGAGTGAGGATTGAAACCTGATGGCCGGGAAGACGAAGCGGTCGGTGCGGTGTTGCACTCGGGCGAAAGCTCGAGTGAGGATTGAAACTTTCCCAGGGCGTATCAATGCGCGGACGGGCGCGTTGCACTCGGGCGAAAGCTCGAGTGAGGATTGAAACTCCGGTGATCACGTTCACCTCGCGATCCCGGCCGTTGCACTCGGGCGAAAGCTCGAGTGAGGATTGAAACTGCTCCTACGGCCAGCGCCGCGCACACCACGGCGCGTTGCACTCGGGCGAAAGCTCGAGTGAGGATTGAAACAAGGGCTTGCTGGCTAGATACTACTAGCCAATAGGTTGCACTCGGGCGAAAGCTCGAGTGAGGATTGAAACCACCATGGGGATGGGGCGGCGGCCCTTGACTCATGTTGCACTCGGGCGAAAGCTCGAGTGAGGATTGAAACTGAACGTACCAGATGTTTTGATTTGCATCATAGAGGTTGCACTCGGGCGAAAGCTCGAGTGAGGATTGAAACTTTGACCGCATGGGCCTGGCCTGGGACTCCTCCAAGGGTTGCACTCGGGCGAAAGCTCGAGTGAGGATTGAAACCTGAAATTTCGCTAGTGTTTCTGAGCTAACGATAACGGTTGCACTCGGGCGAAAGCTCGAGTGAGGATTGAAACCCCCGAGACGTGCAGACGCACAAGCGGGGCTTTTGTTGCACTCGGGCGAAAGCTCGAGTGAGGATTGAAACCGCCGCCCATGTGAACTTCCCGGCCAGGAGGGGAGTTGCACTCGGGCGAAAGCTCGAGTGAGGATTGAAACCTGTACCAGGCCCCGCACCAGGCCCTGTACCAGGCGTTGCACTCGGGCGAAAGCTCGAGTGAGGATTGAAACTTACGTTACGATATTCATCCAGATTTGAAAAAAGCTAGTTGCACTCGGGCGAAAGCTCGAGTGAGGATTGAAACCAGCTAGGATTTTTATTATTCTAAGGCAGTTTTGTGTTGCACTCGGGCGAAAGCTCGAGTGAGGATTGAAACGTAGGCCACCAGGGCCGCCAGAGAGGGCAGCGCCAGGCGTTGCACTCGGGCGAAAGCTCGAGTGAGGATTGAAACAAAACCAAGTGCTTCCAAAAACTCGGCGAAATCCAGTTGCACTCGGGCGAAAGCTCGAGTGAGGATTGAAACCTCGTCCTGCGCGAGAACGAGGTCGGCCCACCCCGCGTTGCACTCGGGCGAAAGCTCGAGTGAGGATTGAAACGCCGATATCAACACCGGTCGGGCCGTCCTGGAGGTTGCACTCGGGCGAAAGCTCGAGTGAGGATTGAAACAGAGAACAGGGTGTCCACGCATCTCACCCTGCGACAGGCACGGTTGCACTCGGGCGAAAGCTCGAGTGAGGATTGAAACAATCTCGTACATGCTTCCCTCCTGTTTTGCCCCCGGATTGTTGCACTCGGGCGAAAGCTCGAGTGAGGATTGAAACAATCTCGTACATGCTTCCCTCCTGTTTTGCCCCCGGATTGTTGCACTCGGGCGAAAGCTCGAGTGAGGATTGAAACTTACCGCCTCACCCTCACCCTCTACAGTGATTTCGGCGTTGCACTCGGGCGAAAGCTCGAGTGAGGATTGAAACTGCACACTATGTTTTTTGTAGCGCTATGTTGGATAGTTGCACTCGGGCGAAAGCTCGAGTGAGGATTGAAACTTACCGCCTCACCCTCACCCTCTACAGTGATTTCGGCGTTGCACTCGGGCGAAAGCTCGAGTGAGGATTGAAACTGCACACTATGTTTTTTGTAGCGCTATGTTGGATAGTTGCACTCGGGCGAAAGCTCGAGTGAGGATTGAAACTTACCGCCTCACCCTCACCCTCTACAGTGATTTCGGCGTTGCACTCGGGCGAAAGCTCGAGTGAGGATTGAAACCACATAGAGCCGGTCGAGCGCTACCGTAGGCCTGGACAGCGGTTGCACTCGGGCGAAAGCTCGAGTGAGGATTGAAACCCGGTTGCGCCATTGGTGGCCGCTAAGGAGGCTGCGTTGCACTCGGGCGAAAGCTCGAGTGAGGATTGAAACGGCAGCTTGGCTTAGGCTTGGCAGCCCAGCGGCTTGTTGCACTCGGGCGAAAGCTCGAGTGAGGATTGAAACGATCATGGAGCCGGTCAACCAGCGAGTAGCGCCGCCGCGTTGCACTCGGGCGAAAGCTCGAGTGAGGATTGAAACAATATAAACGCAAGAATAAACGCAAAAAGTGCCGACTGTTGCACTCGGGCGAAAGCTCGAGTGAGGATTGAAACCTC
The DNA here is from genome assembly GCA_026004095.1 of Meiothermus sp. Classification (GTDB taxonomy): domain Bacteria; phylum Deinococcota; class Deinococci; order Deinococcales; family Thermaceae; genus Meiothermus. The sequence continues at coordinate 51,141 of BPIL01000015.1, read as the reverse complement.
GTCGCCTATTTGCCCGTTGACCACTTCTAGTTGCACTCGGGCGAAAGCTCGAGTGAGGATTGAAACCATGTTCACGGCGGCCTTCTCGGCGTACAGCAGGGTTGCACTCGGGCGAAAGCTCGAGTGAGGATTGAAACTTGACCACCTCGCTGGGGGCCCGCAAGGCCCGCAGGTTGCACTCGGGCGAAAGCTCGAGTGAGGATTGAAACCTTAAGTCGGACTCGAGGTTCATCGTCGAGTCCGACGTTGCACTCGGGCGAAAGCTCGAGTGAGGATTGAAGCTATGTGCGAAAATTTGTAGATTGAATACATAGACTCTAGCGCAAAGCAGCTTCTGACAAGCCAGATCACCTTCATGATGCTTCTAGACGAGTTGGGCCAGTTCTTTCCGCCGGGACGCTTGCTACACAGGCCCGGCGAGCTAGCACCTTATGAATCCGATGCCCTTACAGCCTTCCGGGCCCGGCCCCTGGCGGTGGTGCTGCCCGAGAGCCACGAGGAGGTGGTGGCCGCGGTGCGCTGGTGTGCCAGGCACCGGATACCCTATGTGGCCCGGGGCTCCGGCACCAGCCTTTCGGGGGGCTCGCTGCCGATTGATGGGGGGCTTTTGATTGGCCTCAACAGGATGAACAAACTGCTGCGGCTGGATCCGCAGGAACGCATCGCGGTGGTAGAGCCGGGCTTTATCAACCTCCAGGTCTCGAACGCTGCTGCCCCCCATGGCCTTTACTACGCCCCCGACCCCTCCTCCCAGCCGGTCTCGACCATTGGGGGGAACCTGGCTTTTAACTCGGGCGGGGCCCACTGCCTCAAGTACGGCATGACCTCCAACCACGTGCTGGCGGCCAGGGTGGTGCTGCCCGACGGCGAGACCGTGGTGCTGGGCGGCGAGAGCCTGGAAAACACCGGCCCCGACTGGCTGGGCCTGTTCGTGGGCAGCGAGGGGCTGCTGGGCATTGCCACCGAGATCACCCTGCGCCTTTTGCCCAAACCCGAGACCTATCACACCGTGCTGGCCGCCTACGACTCGCTGGAGAAAGCCGGCGACGCGGTGGCCGCGGTGGTGGCCTCCGGGCTTTTGCCGGGTGCGATGGAGATTATGGACTCGCTGGCGATTGAAGCCGCCGAGGCCGCGGTCAAGGCCGGTTATCCAAGGGAGGCCCGGGCCCTGTTGATCGTGGAGCTCGAGGGCGAAACCCCCCAGGTGGAGGCCGAGGCCCGCTACCTGGACGAAGTCATCCGGCGCTCGGGGGCCTACGAGGTGCGGGTGGCCCAGAGCGCCGAGGAGCGCCTGAAAATCTGGAAAGGGCGCAAGGCCGCCTTCTCGGCGGTGGGGCGGCTCTCGCCCGACTACATCGTGCAGGACGGGGTGGTGCCCCGCTCCCGGCTGGGCCAGGCCCTGGCCGAGATCGAGCGGCTCTCCGCGCGGTATGGCCTGCGGGTGGCCAACGTCTTCCACGCCGGGGATGGCAACCTGCACCCCCTGATTCTCTACAACGGGCGGGTGGCCGGGGAGTTCGAGCGGGCCGAGGAGCTGGCGGGGGAGATCCTGCGCCTGTGCGTGGCGCTGGGCGGCTCCATCACCGGCGAGCACGGGGTGGGCATGGAGAAGAAAGCCTACATGCCCGAGATGTTCTCCGAGGCCGATCTGGCCGCCATGCGGCGCATCCGATTGGCCCTCGATCCCCTCGAGCTTTCCAACCGCGGCAAGATGTTCCCCGGCGGCGAAGCCCCTGCGCTGCACCAGGCCGGGCCCCATCCCCTGGAGCGGGCCGGGGTTATTTCCAGGGAGTAGGCCGCCATGACCGTGCTCCACCCCACCAGCCCCGCCGAGGTGCAGGAGGCCGTCCGGGCCCACAGCCGGGTGCGGGCCAGGGGCGGCGGCAGCAAACCGGCCCTTTCCACACCAACAGAAGACCAGACCGTTCTGGAGATGCGCGGCCTCTCGGGGGTGCTCGAGTACGACCCCGGCGAGTACGTGCTGGTAGCCCGGGCCGGAACCCCCCTGGCCGAGGTGGAGCAGCTTCTGGCCCAGCACGGGCAGTACCTGCCCTTCGACCCGCCCCTGGTGGAACAGGGGGCCACCCTGGGGGGCACGGTGGCCGCCGGGCTTTCCGGCCCCATGCGGCAGCGCTATGGGGGGGTGCGCGACTTCATCCTGGGGGTGCAGTTTGTGGACGGCACGGGCCAACTGGTGCGGGCAGGTGGCAAGGTGGTCAAGAACGCCGCCGGCTTCGACCTGCCCAAGCTGATGGTGGGCAGCCTGGGGCGGCTGGGCCTCCTCACCGAGCTGGCCTTCAAGGTGTTCCCCTACCCCAAAGCCACCGCCACCCTGCGGGTGGCCTTCCCCAAGCTGGAAGCGGCGCTCGAGGCCCTCTACCGGCTGGCGGGCTCGCCCATCGAACTTTATGCCCTCGACCTCGAGCCCCCCGCCACCCTGACCCTGCGCCTGGGGGGCCTACCCGAAGCCCTCCCGGCCCGGCTGGAGCGGCTCACAGCCTTTGTGGGCAGGGCTGGCGACCTCCTGCAGGGCGAGGCCGAGACCCAATACTGGCGCGACCTGAACCGGCTCGAGCTGGGCGCGGGTTATCTGGTTAAAGTGGCCCTCACCGCCCGGCGCATCCCCACCCTGGAACAGGCCCTGGGCAGCACCCCCCGCCGGTACATGAGCGCGGGGCATCTGCTGTACCTGGCCTGGAACCACGAGCTGGCCCAGTTGGATACCCTGCTACGGTCTCAGAACTTATCTGGTCTGGTTCTGAGGGGCCACACCGCTCGCCCCCAGATTGGAATAGACTTGGAACAGGTCTTTGGTCAGCGGGTAACCGCCGCCCTCGATCCTCAAGGCCGGTTCAGCCTTGCTCTACCCCAGTAACCCCAGGAAAACCTATGCAGCACAAGATTGACGTCGAAAAGCTCGGCCCCCAGGGCGAAATCATGGCCCACGCCATCGAGGCCTGTGTGCACTGCGGCTTCTGTCTGCCGGCCTGCCCCACCTACCAGGTGCTGGGCGAGGAGATGGACTCCCCCAGGGGGCGGATTTTTCTGATGAAAGAGGTGCTGGAGGGCAACCTGAGCATGGAGGAAGCCCAGCCCTACCTGGATAAGTGCCTGGGCTGCCAGGGCTGCGTGACGGCCTGCCCCAGCGGCGTGCCCTACGGCGAGCTTATCACCACCTACCGGGGCTGGAGCGAGCCCCAGCGCCACCGCTCCCCTTTCCAGAAGCTCTTCCGCATGGGCCTTCAGGAGACCCTCCCCTACCCCTCGCGCTTCCGCGCCGCAGCCGCCCTGGGCCGGCTGGGCAAGCCGATCAAGCCGCTGCTGCCGCCCCTGCTGCAAGCCCCGCTCGAGCTGCTCCCCGACCAACTGCCCAAGCACCAGCCCCTGCCCGAGCTGGTTCCGGCCGAGGGCGAACGGCGGGCTCGAGTGGCCTTTCTGGCCGGCTGCGCCCAGCAGGTGTTGCAGCCCAACTTCAACCACGCCACCCTGCGGGTGCTGGCCCGCAACGGGGTGGAGGTGGTGATCCCCAAAGGCCAGGGCTGCTGCGGCGCGCTGGCGATGCACACCGGCGAGCGTGCGCGGGCCCTGCACTTCGCCCGCACCAACCTCAGCGCCTTTGCCGGTGAGTACGACGCCATCCTCACCAACGCCGCCGGCTGTGGCTCGGGCCTCAAAGAGTACCCCCTGCTCTTCCACGGGGAACCCGAGCAGGCCCAGGCCCACCAACTGGCCGCCAAGGTCAAGGACGTCTCGGTTTTCCTGGTCGAGCTGGGGCTGAAAGCCGTACCCCCGCTGGAGCGGCCCCTCAAGGTGGCCTACCACGACGCCTGCCACCTGGCCCACGCCCAGCAGGTACGGGCCGAGCCGCGCCGGCTGCTAAGAAGCATTCCGGGCCTCGAGCTTGTGGAAATTCCCGAAGGCGAGCTTTGCTGTGGCTCGGCGGGTACCTACAACCTCGAGCAGCCCGAAATCGCCACCGCCTTGGGCGAGCGCAAAGCCCGCAACATCCTGGCCACCGGGGCCGAGCTGGTGGTCACCGGCAACATCGGCTGCTTCACCCAGATCCAAAGCCATCTGCGCAGGCTGGGCCGGGAGATTCCGGTGCTGCACACCCTCGAGCTGCTGGATCGGGCCTACGCCCAGAGCCCCATCCTCCCAAACCGCTAAAGCCCAGCCCGGGTAGAGGCCTATGCGCGCGCTGCTTATCGCCAGCTTTCGGCAGGCCCTGGAGCAAACCCACCCTGCCCACCTCACCGCCCAGCACCTCCCCCAGGAGACCCCGGCGCTGATCGTTTCGGTGGGGAAAGCAGCCATGAGCATGCTGGCCGCCGCCCAGGAGCGGTTTCCAGAGGTGCCCTTTATAGCGGTGCCCAAGGCCGAGCCGGGCCGGGTCTGGCCGCAAACGGAACGCGGTCAGATCATACCGGCCCGCCACCCCGTGCCCGACGAACAGAGCGTGCGGGCTGCACAAATCATCCTCCAGGCCGTCTCGCGTCTGCAAGCCAGCGATCTTCTGCTGGTTCTGATCTCTGGGGGCGGCAGCGCGCTAATGTGCGCGCCCTGGGGTATTGACCTCCCCACCAAACAGGCCCTGACCCAGGCCCTTTTGCGCTCGGGGGCCGATATTCAGGAGATTAACGCGGTGCGAAAACACCTCTCCGCCATCAAGGGGGGGCGCCTGGCCGCGGCCACCCCCGCCCGCGTCCAGGCCCTGTATCTATCGGACGTGCCCGGCGACGACCTCTCGGTGATTGCCTCGGGGCCCACCGTACCCGACGAGACCACCTTCGCCCAGGCCCTGGCGGTGCTCGACAAGTACGGCCTGGACTTCCCCGAGGTGCGCTCCCACCTGGAGCGAGGCGCAAAGGGCGCCCTGCCCGAGTCGCCCAAGCCGGGCCAGGCCCTCTTCCAGCGGGTGGAAAACCGGCTGATTGGCAGCAACCAGGTTCTGCTCGAGGCCGCCCAGCGCTTCTGGCAGGCCCAGGGCTACCCGGCCGTCATCCTCTCCGACCGCTTCCAGGGCGAGGCCCGCGAGCTGGCCCGCTTTCATGCCAACCTGGTGCAGAGCATCCGCGCCCACGGGCAACCCTTCCGCCCCCCGGTGGTGCTGCTCTCCGGCGGCGAGGCCAGCGTCACGGTGCGCGGGTCGGGCCAGGGGGGGCGCAACCAGGAGTTTCTGGGCTGGCTGGGCTTTTACCTGGGCCAGGATGGGGTCTGGGCCCTGGCTGCCGACTCCGACGGCATCGACGGCAACACCCCCGCAGCGGGCGCCGTCCTGGAGCCCGACACCTGGCGCCAGGCCCAGCGGCTGGGCCTCGACCTTAAGGCCCTGCTGCGCGACAACAACGCGCACGGGTTTTTCCAGGCCCTGGGGGGGTTGCTCATCACCGGCGAGACCGCCCACAACCTCAACGATTTTCGCGTGCTGGTGGTGGAGTAAGCCGCACTGCGGTAAGCTGGAGCCGGCCCATGTCGAACGTTCTGGTTTTGCACGGTTTTACCTCCCACCCCACCCTGACCATGGGGCCGCTCCCCGAAACCCTGCGCAAGGCTGGGTTTACCGTGGCCCAGCCCACCCTGCCCGGCCACGGCACCCGGCCCGAGGATCTGCGCGGTGTGCGCTGGCTGGACTGGCTCCAGACCGCCCGCGAGGCCTACCGGGCGCTCCCCGAGCCCAGGGCGGTGGTGGGCCTCTCGATGGGGGGGCTGCTGGCCGGCTGGCTGGCCGCCGAGCACAAGACCGCCGCCCTGGTGGCCCTGGCCCCGGCGCTGGGCTTCAAGAACCGCCTGGCCTACCTGGCCCCGCTGCTGCACTACGTCAAACCCTGGGCCCACAGCACCGACCCCGCCGAAGAGGCCCGGCGGCGGGCGCGGAGCCCCAATTACCCCAATTTTCCTACCGTGGCCCTGACCCAGTTAATCGCGCTCCAGCAGCGGGTGCCTGAGCTTTTGCCCAGGGTCTGGGCCCCGGCGCTGGTGCTCGAGGCCGCCCACGACGACACCGTGCCGGAAGCCGCGGTGCGCCGCTATTTCGCCCTGATTGGGGGCCCCCACAAGGAATACCGGGTCTACCAGAGCCAGCACGATATGCTATTGGATCCGCTGGCCCAGCAGATCTCCGACGATATCGCGGCCTGGCTGAAAGAAAAGCTGGTGTAGCTATCGGTGCACCTCGAGCTCCAGCTTCACATTGCCCCGCTTGGTCTGGCCCAGCACCTTTTTGACCACCAGGCTGCCCAGCCCTTCGGCCAGCAGGTGGTCGCCCTCGGTTATCTCATCCTTGGCCGAGGCGGTCTTGCCCCGGAGTTTGACCTTGCCGGCCTTGACCCCCTGGGCAAAGTAGGTGCGCGAGACCCCAAAGCCCTTGGCCCCCACCACGTCCACCCGCAGGCTGGGCACCACCACGCTGCGGGTGCGCTCGCGCGTTTTCGGCAACTGCTCGGGCGCGGCTTCTCTGGCCTGGAGGCCGGCTTCTTGCAGGGTTTTGAGGCCTTTGGGAAGGGTGGCCAGCAGGAAGCCTTCCTGGGTCTCCTCGAGATCCCCCAGCAGCCCCGGTTCCAGCAGCGCGCGCAGCCTGTCTTCCAGGGCCTCGAGGTCGCCCTCAAAGGTCAGGAAGACCACCGTGGTGGGGTCGGATACCGCAGGGATGTGTTCGGGGAAGAGCACCGCCACCTGCCTCGAGGCCATGGGCAGCCCCCCGAAGGTCTCGAGGCGCAGCCCCTCCTGCTGGGCCTGCCGGCGGAGTTCCTCCAGTGCCTCGGCCTCCAAAAAGGGGGTCTGTACCACCCGGCCCCCTCGAGCTTTTTTCAGGTATTCCTGCATGGCGTCCATCCTTTCGATCGTCAACTTCTCCAAAAATCCGCGTAGAGGCCGGGCGAACCCATCAGCTCGGCGTGGCTGCCCACCTGCACGATCCGGCCCTTTTCCATCACCACGATCTGATCGGCGTGCTGCACGGTGGCTAGGCGGTGCGCCACCACGATCACCGTGCGGCCCGGGCGGGCGGCCTCGAGGGCGGCCATCACCTGCCCCTCGCTGGCGCGGTCGAGGGCGCTGGTAATCTCGTCGAGCAAAAGAATTTTGGCCTCCCGCAGCAGGGCCGCCGCAATGGCCAGGCGCTGCCGCTGCCCCACCGAAAGCCCGCCCCCGTCGTCCTCGAGCGGGGTTTGCAGGCCAATTTCCCGGCCCAGGCCCACGGTATCCAGGGCTTGCTGCATGGCTTCCGGGCGGGCGCCGGGGGCCAGCGCGGCCAGGTTCTCCTGTACGGTTCCGGCGAACAGCAGGGGCTCCTGCGGAACCCAGGCCATGCGGGCCCGCAACCACCCCGCCTCGTAGCTGTGTAGCTCGAGGCCATCCAGCAAGACCTGCCCCGCACTGGGGCGGTACAGGCCCAGCAGCAAGCGCAGCAGGGTGCTCTTGCCCGCCCCCGAGGGGCCCACAATGGCCGTGAAGGAGCCCGGCGCGATGCGCAGGTTGAGGTTTTGCAGGGTGGCCGGGCTGCCGGGGTAGGCAAAGCTCAGGTTTCGCAGCTCGAGGCCCCCCGCCAGGGTCTGGGGTCGGAGCTGCCCCATGGCCGGGGCCGGGGGCAGCTCGAGCAGCTCCACCAGGCGGGCCGCGGCCCCCTCGGCCTGGGCAAACCCGGTGCCGATGCGGCTCAGAACCTGCAAAGGGGTCACCGCCAGCCCCAGCAGGGTGAGGAACGCGGTCAGATCGCCGGGGGTCATCTGCCCCCGCTGCACCGCCCCCACCCCCAGGGCCAGCAACAGGCCCAGCAGCAGCGTGGTAGCGAGCTGCCCCAGGGGCAGGTTGAGGGCCGCGATCAGGGCACGGGTGCGCCCCAGGCGGTACTGCTGCTGGTTGCTATGCCGGAAGCGCGCCCTGGCAAAGGCCTGCAAGTCCAGGGCCCGGATCAGCTCCAGGCGCCCGAACCCCTCGGCCATGCGGGCGGCCAGGCGCTCCATAGCGGCCTGGGTTCGGTGGCTGTAATGGGTCACCCAGGCCCCAAGCCAGCCCAGCAGCAAGGCCATGAAGGGCAGCACCAGCAGCAGGTACAGGGTAAGCTGGGCGTAGTGCAGCAAGAGCTGGGCCAGCAGAGCCAGCAGCAGAACCCCCTGTAGCAGCAGTCCGCCCAGGCTGTAGAACAAAAAGCCCTCCAGCTCCTTCAGATCGGCCACCAGCCGCCCGGTCAGCCCGCCCGAGGAGGCCGGCAGGGCCATCAGGTCGGCTTGCAGCAGCCGCTCGAACACCCGCTCCCGCCAGACCGCCGGAATTTTGAGGGAAAGGTAGCCTATGAAGGCCTCGAGCACATACCCACTCACCACCAGCACCGCCAGCAAACCCGCCCCCACCAGGAGCACCTCTCCGAGCCGCTCCCACTGCCCCACCAGCACCTGATCGAACAGCGGCTTGACCACCAGGGTGGGCAGCCAGGCCTGGGCCGCCGCCGGCAGCAAAGCCAGCCCGGCTGCCAGCAGAATGTGCAACCAGAAGGGACGTAACAGCTTAAGAAGGTTCATAGAGCCCAGGCAAAAAGTATCACTGCTATGGGGATTTCCCAGCTATCTCCGGGCCTCAGCAACGAGCCAGCACATACTCCACCAGCTTATCGGCTCCGGGTCGGGCGTCCAGGCGCTTCAGCCGGGCCCGGACTTCCTGGGCCCGCCGGGGCTCGAGCAGCTCGAGGCCCGCAGAGGCCACCTCAGCCGGGCTAAAAACCCCGCGCAGCTCGGGGAAAACCCGCTCGTTCAGCCACAGGTTGGGCAGGGCCAGGTGGGGCAGGCGCGCCGCCAGCCGCCAGACGAAGCGCTGTTTGAGGCCGCGGAGGCCCGGCCCGCTCAAAAGCCAGTGCCAGAGACCCTCCAGCGGCAGCATCTCCGGCTTGTGCAGGGGCAAGAGCACCAGCGAGGGCAGGCCGGCCAGGGCCAGCTCGAGGGTGTTGGTTCCAGGAATGGTAATCGCCAACTGCGCGCGGCGCATGGCCGCATAGCGCTGGGGTTCATCCAGCACCAGAACCTCGAGGCCCCCGGCGGTCTGCAGGCGATCCCCCACCCAGCGGGCCCCCACCCCGCCCAGCTCCCTCACCAGCCCGCCCTCCAGCGCCTCGGCCACCACCGCCTCCGGCAGCAAGCGGCTCTTGACCCAGGCAAAGCGCAGGTCGGGCCGGGCTTTAGCCATCTGCTCGGCCGCCGCCAGCAAAAACCCCAGCAGGTAGCGGGCCGCAAAAGGGCGGCTACCGGCCAGCAGCAGCACATCGGCAGCGGGGGCAGGCACCGCCGGCGCTTCGTGGAGGGCGTCCACCACCAGATTGCCCACCACCTCGATGCGAGCCGGATTGACCCCTCGAGCCTGCATAGCCGCCCGGGTGCGCTCGGAGTCTACCAGCACCGCCCGCAAGCCGGGGTGATGGGCCTTGGCATCGAAGGTATAGGAAAAAGCCGGGTAGCCCGTGGCCCGGCCCAGCAGCACCGCGTCGCGGGGTGCCCCCCCCAGCAACAGCACCAGCCCGCGGCGGCCCGTCTTGCGCTCCAAGAGCCTGCGGAAAAGCGCCGAGCGGCCCGAGAGGGCGTCCAGTTGCAACGCCTCGGCCTTGGCCTGCTCGGTTCCGGCAGCGAACTGGTCGCGGATCAGGAAGAGCTCGATGCGGGCCCCGGGCACCCGCTGCCGCAGGCGCGCCAGCACCGGCGGCACCCAAGTCGAAAGCTCGCCGGGGCCGTTGGTCAGTAGCAGAATTTCGTCCAGCATCTTGGGTTCGACTTCAGCCCTCAAAATCCGGCTCGCCCCGCACAAAGCCCGAGAGGCGGCGCCTGGAAGGCCCCGCCAGGAAGGCTTTAAGCGTCTGTACCTCCTCGGTATCGGGCAGGCCCTCGAGGGGGCGGCCCTCGCGCACCGCCCGGAAGGCCTGCTCGAGGGCCCGGTAGCGCTCGCCGTGGATACCGGCCCGGCGCAGCCCCACCGTGTTGAGCCGGTAGTGCAGGGCCGGGCTGCCGTCGGCCAGGCTAAAAGGCAGAACATCCCGGGTCACCTTGGCAAGCCCACCCACCATAGCCCGGCTGCCCACCCGCACAAACTGGTGAATACCGGCCAGCCCCCCCACCACGGCATAATCGCCAATCTCCACGTGCCCGGCCAGCGCCACGCTCTGGGTCAGAATCACACCGTTGCCCACCTGGGCATCGTGGCCCACGTGCACATGGCCCATCAGGTAGCAGCCCGCGCCGATCCGGGTGGGCGCTTCTTCCCTGGTGGAGCGGTGCAGGATCACCCCCTCGCGCAAGACGGTGTTTTCCCCGACCTCGAGCCAGGTCTCCTGCCCTTTGAAACTCAAATCCTGGGGGAGGCCCCCCAGCACCGCGTGGGGCCCCACCCGAACCCCGGCGGCCAGCCGCACATACGGGTGGATGACCGCGTGGGGCCCCACCTCCACCCCAGGGCCGATCTCACAAGGGCCCTCCACCACCGCATACGGGCCAATCTTCACATCCGGGGCCAGGTGGGCTTTGGGGGACACCACCGCAGTGGGGTGTATCGTGACCTGACTCACGAAACAGCGCCTCCTGTATCCGAGCGCAGCACAAAGCTCAGGGTGGCCTCGGCCCGCAACTCGCCCTCGACCCTGGCCTCAACCTTTACCTTGCCCAAACCCCGCCGGTAGGCCAGCAGTTCCCCTTCCAGTATCAGGGTGTCGCCCGGAACCACCGGCTTCTTGAAGCGGGCCTCCTCCACCCCCACCAGAAACACCAGCCCCCCCGGCTTGAATTCCGGCTGTTTGGTCACCACCGCTACCGAGCCCTGGGCCATGGCCTCGATCAACAACACCCCGGGCATGATGGGATAGCCAGGAAAATGGCCTTGAAAATGCGGCTCGTTAAACGAAACGTTCTTCAAGGCCCGAAAACGCTTTTCGTCGGCTTCCAGCACCCGGTCAATCAGCAAGAACGGGTAGCGGTGTGGTAGGAGCTTGAGAATCTCGTAAATGTCCACGGCTTAATACTAAAGGGCCGGGGCCGCCACGGGGTCTCAGCGGCTCATCACCGGCTGGAGGGCGTTGGAAAGCTCGAGGGCCAGCTCGAGGGCCTGCAGGTCGTCCTCGAGGGTCACCAGCGAGGGTTCCCCTTTCTGAATCCGGTCCACAAAATGCTTAAGCTGGCGCCGCAGGGGGTTGTCGTTGTGAATGGCGATGCGCTCGGTCTGTACCTGGGTGCGCCCGTTGGGTTCAACGCGGTCGGGGTCTGGATGCACGGGCGGCGAGCGGTGCAGCGAGAGTTCGGTGTATTCGCTGTTGAAATCCAGCCGCAGCACCTCGCCGGGCTGGGTAATGGTCAGCGAGCGCTCGGCCTGGGGCGAAATGCGGCTGGCGGTAAACAGCGCCCGGGCCCCCGAGGGGAAGTCCACCACGGCCTGGGCGTACTCATCCAGCCCATCCACCTGCCGGCCCACCACGCTGTAGCGCAGGGGCTTTTCCCGCAGGAGCAAAAGCACCAGATCCAGATCGTGGATCATCAGGTCGAGCACCACCCCAATGTCGCGGATCCGGCGGTTGTTGCCTATACGGCGGGCCTCGAGCACCCAGGGGTTCCTGACCATGTGCATGAGGTCACCCACCGCCCGGTAAAAGCGCAGGATGTGCCCCACCTGCAAAACCACCCCCCGCTGTTCAGCCAGCCGCACCAGCTCCCGCGCCTCGTGCATGGTGCGGGTCATGGGCTTCTCCAGTAGCACATGCACGCCGGCCTCCAAAAACATGCGGGCCTGCTCGTAGTGAAAAGAGGTGGGCGAGGCAATGGAGACTGCCTGCACCTGGCCCAGCAGATCTTCCGGGCTGGAAAAAGCCGGCACTTCCAGGTCTTGTTCGATGGCCGCCTGACGGAAAGGATCGGGATCGACCACCCCTACCAGACGAACCCCTGGCAGTCCCGCGTATACCTGAGCGTGGTACGTCCCCATCACACCAACACCCACAACGCCTACTTTTAGCTCCATAGAATCCTCGGAATATGTGCACAAACCCTGTGTCCCCAGCAGGATGATACACTTAAGCCCCATTTACAACCACTTTTTCATCCGACCAGGCTTTAGAAAACGCTCAGAAAAATCACAGGTGCAGGGGTTGGCTCAACGCGGCCCTTCGTCCTGTAACAGCCTGGCTAGCCCCACATGCAAGCGGTGCGAGGCCCGGTGGGCCACAAACCGCCCCCGGTAGGGCCTGCCGGCCAGGTACAGGTCGCCCAGAAAATCCAGGGCCTTGTGGTACACGGGCTCGTGCAGCATTCGGGGTGTGTTGACCGGGCCGTGCTCGCTGAAGACCAGGGCATTCTCCAGAGAAGCGCCCTGGATGAGGCCGCGGGCCCGCAGCGCCTCCACCTCGTGCAGAAAGCCAAAGGTACGGGCCGGGGCCAGCGCCGTAAGCGGCGTGGGGGGGCACTGCACCTGCTGGTAGCCGATCCTGGGGTGGGGGAAAAGGATGGTGACAGTAAGGGTAAACTGCTCCGCTGGCTGGGCCAGCACACTGCTACGCCCCTCCTCCACCCGGATAGCACCGCCCACCGGCCGCGCCTGGGGGCTCAGCGCTGGAAAGCCCTCCAGGGCGGCCCACCATTCCTGGGCGCTGCCATCCAGAATGGGAATCTCCGGGCCGGTTACTTCGATGACCAGGCCCTCCCAGATGCCCCGAATAAAGAGGGCGGCCAGCAGGTGTTCCACGGTCATCAAGCGCAGGTTATCCCCACCCAACACCGTGCAGCGGGCGGTGTCCACCACGCTCGAGGCCAGCGGGCGCAGCTCGAGCCCCCCCACCCAGAACCGCACCGGCCCCTCGGCCGGATGAAACCGTACCGTGGCAGGTTCGCCGCTGTGAAGGCCAATTCCACGCAGGGTCATAAGGCTTCCAGCTCAGCGCGACGGTTGCAAAAACTGCCGCAAGGTACGTTCCATACCAGCCAGCCAATCCAGCAGGGCCAACCGCCGCCAATGCCGGCGGGCCGGCTGCGCCGGAATCCCCCCGGCCCAGGTCTCACCCGCCGGAACGTTCTTGGAGATGGCGCTGCTGCCAGCCAGCCGGGCCCCCTGGCCCACCCGCACGTGGTCGGCGATCACCACCCAGCCTCCCATCAGCACCCCATCCTCCAGCACCGCACTGCCACCGATGGCACTGCTACCCACCATGACCACGTTTTTTCCTATCTGAACGTTGTGGCCGATATCGGTGAGGTCGCCAATTTTGCTGTGCGCACCAATGCGGGTCTCCCCCACCACGCTGCGCTGTACCACGCAATTGGCCCCCAGCTCCACCCCATCCTCCAGCACCACCCGGCCGGTATGGGGCAGGCGCTGCTGATCTTGAAAGCCAAATCCAATAGCGCCCAGCACCGTGCCTGCACCAATGTGGCAGTCCGCCCCCACACGGGTGCGTGGGTAGAGCGTCACCCGGGGCTCGAGCACCGTTCGGGGGCCTATCTCGGCCTGCTCACCGATATAGCAGTAGGGCGCTATCACCGCGCCCGCCCCCACCTTGGCCCCCCGGCACACCAGCACATAAGCCCCTATCGAAGCAGTGGGATCCACCTCCACCCCCGCCTCGAGGGTGGCGGTGGGGTGCACACCCACCTCCGCCCAGGTTTCGGGTCGGTTGAAAAGGGCCAGCACCAAAGGCCAGGCCTTTTGTACCGAGGGCACCCGAACCCGGCTAACAGACGGGGGGCACGGGGCTGTTTCATCCAGCAGCAAAGCCGCCCCCCCCTGCAGCGCAGCCGGCAGGAACCGGGCCTCCCGCACCACCACCAGCTCTCCTGGCCTGGCCCGGTCGGGCGGGGCTAAAGCGGTAATCTCGATATCGGGGCCCTCGAGGCGACCCCCTAGGCGCTGGGCAATTTCGGAGAGCAGCATAAACGTTCCAATCCCGCACTACATGACAAAGCGACGCTGCGGATGAGTCCACACAGCCCGTCCGGGCCTCGCCAGTTACCGCCTTAGCACGTTATCAGAGGTAACCAGGGCATCCCGCAACACATGCAGCATGTCGAGGGCCTTGCCGGTGCCCAGCGCCACTGCCTCCACAGCGTTTTCGGCCACCACCACCGGTACACCGGTGGCCTCCTGCAACAGCAAGTCCAGATTGCGCAGCAAGGCCCCCCCACCGGTCAGCAAAATGCCCCGGTCGATGATATCGGCCACCAGTTCGGGCGGGGTGGTCTCGAGCACGCTCTTCACCCCCTGAACAATCTTCTCCAGGGGCTCCTTGAGGGCTTCGATCACATCGTCGGTGGTTACCTCGATGCTTTTGGGCAGTCCCGAAATCAGGTCGCGACCCCGCACCTCGGCTACCATGCCCTGCTCCCCCGGTGCCAGCTTGGCCGCTCCAATTTTGATCTTAAGCTCCTCGGCGGTGCGCTCCCCGATCAGGAGGCTGTACTTGTTACGGACGAATCGAATGATGGAATCATCGAACTCGTTACCGGCAATGCGCAGGCTGGTCGAGCGCACGATCCCGCCCAACGAGATCACCGCAATATCGCTGGAGCCGCCCCCAATGTCCACTACCATGCTGCCGGTGGGTTCGGCAATCTTAATGCCCGCCCCAATGGCCGCTGCCAGGGGTTCATCAATCAGATAGGCCCGTTTGGCACCGGCTTCCACAATGGCCTGCACCACCGCGCGGCGTTCCACCTCGGTCACCCCAGAAGGCACCCCCACCATCACCTGCGGGCGGAAAAAGCGCAGCGGGGGCAAAACCTTCCTGATAAACAGGGTGAGCATCCGCTCGGTCAGGGTATAGTCGGCAATCACCCCATCTTTGAGGGGACGGGCCGCCACAATATTGCCCGGCGTACGCCCCAGCATCCGGTAGGCTTCAGCCCCCACCGCTTTGACTTCTTTGGTATCGCTGACCATGGCAATAACCGAGGGCTCTCGCAGCACAATGCCTTTGCCACGCATATAAATCAGCACCGAGGCGGTGCCCAGGTCAATACCCACATCCTCGCCGCGAAACGAAAGCAAGCCAGCCATAGCGATTTATTCTACAGGTTTGCTCGTGAAGCACAAAGCGCCACCTGGCCTTTATCATATACACCCATCCGACCAGCCAAAGGGCCGCTTTACGACGAAACCCATTTCCGGTGCGGTTGTGGGCCCGCAGGGCAGGTAAGGAATGGGGCTGGGTATAGTTTTATTCGCTTCCATGCTGCACCTGATAGAAGCCTCAATTGTCTGACGGATTATCCTCCTGCTGCCTCAAATCCGTTATATAATCGGTGCATGGCACAGCCCAGACCCAAGCACGCCTGGATGCGGGAGACCTACCAGAAATCCCTGGCTAAGATGCCCGAGCGCAAGGTGGCCCACAAAACCCTCTCGGACATCGCCCCCGAGCCGCTCTATACCCCGGAAGACCTGCCGGACTTCGACTACGCCGAAAAGCTGGGCTACCCCGGCGAGTACCCCTACACCCGGGGGGTTTATGGCTCGATGTACAGGAGCCGCCTCTGGACCATGCGGATGTTTGCTGGGTTTGGCACCGCCGAGCAGACCAACGAGCGCTTCAAGAAGCTGCTGGCCGCCGGGCAGAACGGGCTTTCCACCGCCTTCGACCTGCCCACCCTGATGGGCTACGACTCCGACCATCCGCTTTCCAAGGGCGAGGTGGGCAAGTGCGGGGTGGCGGTAAGCAGCCTGGCCGATATGGAGATTCTCTTCGAGGGGATCAACCTGGAAGAGGTCACCACCTCCATGACCATCAACTCGCCGGCCAACGCCATCTGGGCCATGTACCTGGCCGCCGCCAAGAAAAAAGGCTACGACTGGAACAAGCTGGGCGGCACCATCCAGAACGACATCCTGAAGGAATTTATCGCCCAGAAAGAGTTTATCTTCCCGCCCGAACCCTCCACCAAGCTGGTCATTGATACCTTCGAGTGGGGGCCCCGCAACGTGCCCAAGTGGAATTTTATCTCGGTCTCGGGCTACCACATCCGCGAGGCCGGCTCCACCGCCGTGCAGGAGCTGGCCTACACCCTGGCCGATGGCTTCGAGTACGTGGAGTGGGCTCTCAAACGCGGGCTGGAAATAGACGAGTTCGCCCCCCGCATCTCATTTTTCTTCAACGCCCACAACGACTTCTTCGAGGAAATTTGCAAGTTCCGGGCTGCCCGGCGCATCTGGGCTAAAGAAATGCGGCACCGCTATGGGGCCAAAAACCCCCAGAGCTGGATGCTGCGCACCCACGCCCAGACCGCCGGGGTCTCGCTTACCGCCCAGCAGCCCCTCATCAACATCGCGCGGGTAGCCATTCAGGCCCTGGCCGCCGTGCTGGGCGGCACCAACAGCCTGCACACCGACGCCTACGATGAGGCCCTGGCCCTCCCCACCGAGGAATCGGCCAAGATCGCCCTGCGCACCCAGCAGATTATCGCCTACGAGTCGGGCGTAACCCATACCGCCGACCCGCTGGGGGGCAGCTACTACGTGGAGTGGCTCACCGACCAGATGGAGACCCAGGCCATGCAGATCATCGAGGAGATCCGGCGCATGGGCGGGGTGGTGCGGGCCATCGAGGAGGGCTACTTCCTGCGTGAGATCGCCGACGCCAGCTACCGCTTCCAGCAGGAAGTGGAGCGGGGCGAGCGGATTATCGTGGGGGTGAATGCCTTCCAGGACGAAGGCCTCCAGGTGCCCATCCAGCTCATTGACCCCGAGGTGGAGCGCGTGCAGGCCGAGCGGCTGGCCCGGGTACGGCGCGAGCGCGACCCCCAGGCCGTGCAGCAGGCCCTGGCAGCGCTGCGGCAGGCCGCCAAAGAAGGGCGCAACACCATGCCCTACTTCGTGGACTGCGCCCTGGCCTACTGCACCCTGGGTGAGATGATGGACGAACTCCGGGCTGTGTACGGGGTGTACGAGGAGCCGGTGCTGGTATAGCGCCCATGCATCCGAGCAACCTCGAGGAGATCCAGCGCCTCTACACCCAGGCCCACTTTGTTCAGCACATCGGCCTGAGGCTGCTTGACGTGGGTGAGGGCTGGTGCGAAACGGCGGTGGACATCCAGGCACACCACCAGCAGCAAGATGGCTTTATCCACGCCGGCGTACAGGCCACCATGGCCGACCACAGCGCCGGAACCGCCGCCGCAACCCTGATTAAGCCCGGTCAGTATGTGCTCACCGTGGAGTTCAAGATCAACCTGCTGCGACCTGCCCAGGGCGGGCTCCTACGCTGCCGGGCCGAGGTGCTTAAACCGGGCCGCTCCTTGTGCGTGGTGGAGTCTGTGGTGTTTGCCGAGAAGCTCTTTTCTAAAGCGACAGTAACCTTGGTGGTACTGGACAGGTAAAACCCGCTGCCAACCTTGGTATTAGACTCAGATCATGAATCCATTTAGCTACCACAAGCCCCGTTCACAGCTCCCCTACGCCCTCTACCTACCCGAAGGAAAGCCCCCCAAAGCTGGCTGGCCCCTGATTCTGTTCCTGCACGGCTCCGGTGAGCGGGGTAGCGACGGCCAGAAGCAAAGCACGGTGGGCATCGGCCCGGCCATTCAAGAGAACCCCCAGCGCTGGCCCGCCGTGGTGCTGATGCCCCAGTGCCCCAAAGGGCAGCAGTGGGCCGGGGAGCCCCTGGCGCAGGCCTACGAATTGCTGAGCCAGGTGGAGCAACAGCACAAAACCAACCCCCGGCGGGTCTACCTGACCGGCCTCTCGATGGGGGGTTATGGCAGTTGGAATCTGGGCTGCCTGTACCCCCGGCGCTTTGCCGCCATCGCCCCCATCTGCGGGGCCGCCGACCCCTTTATGGTCTGGCAACGGCTGGGCAAGGTGCCCATCTGGAACTTTCACGGCGCCGCGGACGAAGTGGTGCCGGTGAGCTTCTCCAGGGCGCTGGCCGATGCTCTAGCCAAGGCCGGCAACACCCGGGCCCGCTTCACCGAGTACCCCACCGAAAAGCACGATGTCTGGAACCGGGTGTACCGGGAGCTCGAGTTCATCCAGTGGCTGTTTGCCCAGCAGAAGCGCGGCGGCGGGTAAAGAACAGCTACTCCACCAACAGCCGCCGGCCTGGGGCAGGTGGTTTACGCTAAGCCGTTTGCAGGATGGGAATCTCCGAGAGGAAGGTGATGGGCAGCTTGCTGTTGCCCTGGTGGAAAGCAGCCAGGCGGGCTACCACGGTGGCCCCGGCCTTTTTGGCTACTTTCTCGAGCGCGTTCATGGTGCCCCCCGAGGAGACCACGTCGAAGACCAGGGCCACATTCTGGCCCATCAGCTTTTCAGCCATGCGGCTGTCCAACCAGAGGGTCTCGGTTACGCCCAGGGTCAGCGACTCCACCTCCTGGATAATGGGGTCTTGCATGTAGGGGCGGCGCTTGCGGCGCACCACCACATAGGGCTTGCCGCAGAGGGCGCTCATGGTATGGGCCAGCACGATGGGGGAGGTCTCGAGGGTCAGCAGGGCATCGGTCTCGGGGGGCAGGTGCTTGACCAGCCCTTCGGCGGCGGCCTGCACCAGCTCCACATCGCCCATAATCTCAACTAGAGGGATGTGAACGCCCGGCAGGGTTTCAACCACCGGTACATGACGGGTGATTTTGCCTATTGTGATGGGATAGGTTTCCATAGTTACACTCCCTTGTTGCACCAAGGACTTAGCCTATTCGAACACCATGAGTATACGTGTGAATAGCCGTATACGAAGGTCGTCTGGCTCCAGGAATTACGGGGTTGGGAGAGCGACCCTTTTACCCCGCGGTTCGGGCCTTCGTTCAATCCGGTTTGAAGAGCGGCAGATGCCCCAGGGCGATCACGTCTTCGCGGGGGGAACCCTCGGTAAACACGGCCAGCACAGCGGCCACCTGCCCGCCCACATCGGTAATGAGGTCGGAAAGGCCCTTGAGCGTGCTCCCCGTCGAGACCACATCGTCCACGATGGCCACCTTTTTGCCCTTGATGAGGGGCACGTCGGTTCCATCCAGCACCAGAAGCTGGGGCTTGCCAGTGGTGATGGAGATCACCGTGCGCGACACGGGGTTAATCATGTAGGGTTTCTCGGTTTTGCGGGCCACCACATAGGGCTTCCCGGTCAGGCGCGAGAGGGCATGGGCCAGGGGCACGGCCTTAACCTCCGGCGTCACCAGGGTTTCGATCTCGGCTGGCATCCGCTTGGCCAGGGCCGCGGCTGCCTCCTCCACCACCTCGGTATCGCCCAGCATGTTGAACAGGGCCACCGCCACATCGGGGCCCACCTGCACCACCGGTAGCTCACGACGAACCCCGGCTACTTCCACCGCATAGGTTTTCACGGTCATAGTTTATAGGGTTCTGGAAGATTGACAAGCACCGTGCATAACCTGCAGCACACATCGCCTCGAGCCAGTTGCGTATACTCAAAGCATGGTACCCGCACGCATCGAAGGAATGGGGGTAGATCCGGGAAATGGCAACCTGATCGTGATGCTCAGGGCCGAGAACGATCTGCTCTTGCCGGTGGTGATCGGGGCCTTGGAAACCCAGAACATCATGGTGCACCTCTCGGGCGAGAAACCCCCCCGCCCGCTGGGCCCCGATCTGTTCCATAACACCCTCGAGCTGCTCGGGGTAAAGGTGTTGCGCCTCGAGATCGTCGAGCTCAAGAACGGCACCTTCTACGGAAGGCTGGTGCTGGAGCAGCGCGGCCTGGAGTACGAGATCGACTGCCGCCCTTCCGACGGCATGGCCCTGGCCATCCGCGCCGGGGCCCCCATCCTGATTGCCGAGCAGGTGCTCGAGCAGGCCGGTATTAAAGAATCGCAGCTCACCCGCCAGGGAGAGCCGCCCAAGGCATGAGGCGCCTGCTGGTTCTTTTCTTTGGGCTGGCCCTGGGCCTGCCGGGGCTGGCCCAGCGGCTGGCCGTGCTGGGCGACTGGGGGGCCGAGACCCCACACCGCCCCCTGGTTGCAGGAGCCATATACGAGCAACATCGGCAAAAGCCTTTCGAGGCCCTGCTGACAGTGGGGGACAACTTCTACCCTCGAGGCGAGCCCGTGCGCCGCTATCTGGACGAGCTGCCCCCAGTACGCATTTATCCCGCATTTGGCAACCACGATGCACCCGCCCTGGCCAAGCAGCTCGAGCTGTTCAGGGTCGAAGGGCCCTACTACACTTTCCGGCTGGAAAACCTCGAGGTCTTCGTGGTCTACTCGGAACATTTTAGCCAGGCCCAGCGCCGTTGGCTGGAAGCCGCCCTCAAAGCCTCTAAGGCCCCCTGGAAAATTGTGGCCCTGCACCGCCCCCTCTACTCCTCGGGCCTGCATGGGGGCGCCCGCAGCCTGCGGCAGTCCATTGAGCCCCTCCTCATCCAGTACCGCGTGCCGCTGGTGCTGGCCGGGCACGAGCACAGCTACGAGCGGCTCGAGGCCAGGGGCATCGTTCACATCGTTTCCGGCGGCGGTGGGGCCTGGCTGCGGGGTTTCTTGAGCGTGCGCCCTCAAAGCAAAGTGCGGCGCCAAAGCCCCAATTACTTGACCCTGGAAGCCAGCGCCGAGCGGCTGCTGATTACGGCCTACAACGAGAAGAACGAGATAATTGACCGCGTGGAGCTAAAAAAATAGCAAGGCCGCCTGCGCTAGGCGTCCGAGCGCAGGTGCACGTGGACGTGAAATACCTCCTGCCCGCCTTTCTCGCCCACATGGATGCGGATGAAGTAGCCCTCGAGGCCCATCTGCTTGGCAATGCGGTTGGCCGTCAGCATCAGCTTGCCCAGCTTGAGCGCGCCCTCCGGGGTGTCGGGGTAGTCGGCCAGGGTGGGGATGTATTCTTTGGGGCAGACTAAAATATGCACCTTCGAGCGCGGGCGAATGTCCTTGAAGGCGATAAATTCGCCATCTTCGTACACGATGTCCGCCGGCAGCTCACGGCGGATGATTTTACCAAAAACCGTGGGGTTCTCCATATCGCCTAGACTATAACGCTTCCGAATCGGGGGCTGGCACAATAGTAGGGAGGTAAGTCTATGGGATCACTACCAGCAAGGGCCCTCTGGACGGGTGTTTTTCTAATACTGGTCTCTACCCTGGCGGTCATGGGCTCCAAGCTCACCCCCACCGCGCTGATTCCGGGAATTCTCGGCCTCTTGATTGCCCTGATGGGCATCTGGGCCAACAGAACCCCCAGCCAACAGCCGCTCGCCATGAACATCGCCCTGGGGCTCTCGCTGCTGGGCCTGCTGGGTTCGCTGCGCGGCATCCCCGACTTCATCACCATCCTGGGGGGCGGCACGGTGGAGCGCCCGGTGGCGACCATGGCCCAGTTTGCCACGGTATTCATCTGCCTGGGCTTCAGCATCCGCTGGCTGGTGGAGCGGCGTCGCAAGGCGTAAGCCCTATACCA
This sequence comes from Meiothermus sp., assembly GCA_026004095.1. GTDB lineage: Bacteria > Deinococcota > Deinococci > Deinococcales > Thermaceae > Meiothermus. The sequence goes on along the minus strand of BPIL01000015.1, from coordinate 29,799 downwards.
CGGGCAGCAGGTAGCGGGCCGGTTCTTCCTTGATGGCCTCGAGCCGACCCTGCAGGGTGTAGCCCTCGATGGCCTCCACGCGCACCCAGGCGGTCTGGCCGATGCGGGCCTGTCCGGTGAACTCGACCTCGTAGTAGTCGGGGGTATGCCCGTAGGCCTTGCCCCCGCGAAAACTTTCGACCAGCACCTCCACCGCACCGCCCAGCTTGGGCCGAACCCGCGCCTCGGCCAGCCGGGCCGCCAGGGCCTGGAGTTCTTTGTTGCGGCGCTTGCGGACTTCGATGGGCACCTGCGGCAGCGAGGCCGCGCGGGTCTTGGGGCGTGGGGTGTAGGTGAAGACGTGCACGCGGCTGGGCCGCACCTCCTCCAGGAAGGCCAGGGTTTCCTGGTGTTCGTCTTCGGTCTCGGTGGGGAGGCCCGCAATCACATCGGTGGTGAGGGCGAAGCCGGGTATCCAGTCGTAGGCTTTCTGCACCAGCGCGCGGTAGTAGTTTTTATCGTAGCGACGGCCCATCAGGGCCAGCAGCCGGGCAGAACCGGTTTGCAGGCTCAGGTGCAGGTGGGGGCGCACCTGGGGCGCAAAGCGCTGCATTACCTTCAGAAGCTCGTCCCCGGTGTCCTCGGGTTCGATGGAGGACAGGCGCACCTTGGCCCCCATCCGAGCAAGTTCCTCTACCAGGCCGGCAATCCCGCGGGGGTGGCCTTTGTAGGAACCCAGCCGCACCCCGGTCAGTACGATTTCCTGCACACCTGCTTCCAGCAAGGCCCCGGCTTCCGAAAGCGCATCGCGGTGCCCACGGTGGCGTTCGCGCCCGCGCAGGCGGGGGATGACGCAGTAGGCGCACCCCGCATTGCAGCCGTCCTGCACCTTGAGGAAGGCCCGCACATAGTTGTTCAGCAGGCCCCGCTCGCCGGCCCCCCAGAACTCGTTGGGCGGGGTGGTGATGGGGTCGGCTGGCAGCCCAAAGCGCTGCAAGATTACACCGGGCAGCTCGGCTTTGCGGCTGTTGGGCAGCACCACGTCGGCCCCCAGCTCGGCCAGTTGATCGGGGGCCAGCTCGGCGTAACAGCCCGTCACCACAATGAACGCCACAGGGTTGGCCCGGCGGGCCCGGCGCACCTCTTTGCGGGCATCGGCCTCGGCGGAAGTCGTAACGGCGCAGGTGTTGATGATCACCAGATCGGCCCCTGCCTCGAGGGGCACCACCACCGGCTGCAAAGGCTTTAAGAGACCCACCAGGGCGTCCGATTCGACCTGGTTAACCTTGCACCCCAGGGTTTTGACCGCCAGCCGCACCCCTTCCATCAGGGGCATTGTGGGCCACGGCCCGTCTCCGGTCAAGGGTCGGTAAGGACAAGGCCAGCAAAGTCCTCGTCAGATTCGTGCTCTTCCAGTACACACACCGGCTTGAGCCGGACGATCTGGGCAGGCGGGTCGTCGGGGCCAAACTCACCTGTTTCGGTGCTTTGGGCCACGCGAAACATCTGCTCCTCGAGCAGTTCCAAAAGCTCAGGGGTGGCCTCACGCACCATGACGGGTAGGTTTTTGAGCACATGAGGGGCTATCGAATAGCAGTCCTCGAGGCAGTGCAAAGCCTCGAGCACCTCCACACAGGAGACCATATCCCGCCCCACGGCATTGCGTAACTTTTCTGGGAGGGGTTCGCCGGCCTCTACAATACTCACCGCATACAAGTCGAAACCTGTGTGGTGTCGGTGTATCCACAATTTGAGCAGCTCCCGCGCAGTGGGGGTTTGGCCAACTAGCATCTGGCCGGGCTCGAGTTCGTAAATTGCCTCGGCGAGCATCCGCATGCAACCACTGTAGAATAAAAGGCTTTTGTGTAAGGCGCTTTGTGAGCGTTACTCAAACATTGGGCGTTACGCATCCTCCTGTTAGCATGGGGGCGTGCTATCCCTGCAAGATATCCAAGACGCCGCCCGGCGCATCGCGCCCTACATCCACCGCACCCCGGTATTCACCAGCCAGGGGCTGGATAAGCTTCTGGGCCGCCAGTTTTTTTTCAAAGCCGAGCACCTGCAAAAAACCGGCAGCTTCAAGGCCAGGGGTGCCCTGAACGCAGCCCTCCAGTTACAAAACCCCAGGGGCCTGATTGCGGTCTCGTCGGGCAACCACGCCCAGGGGGTGGCCTATGCAGCCCAGGTGATTGGGGTTCCGTCCCTGGTGGTGATGCCCGAGGACGCCTCCCCCACCAAAAAAGCGGCCACCCGGGCCTACGGCGCCGAGGTCTACGACCAGGGGGTGACGGTAGAGAACCGTGAGCAGGTGGTGCGCGCACTGGCCGAGGAGATGGGTTATGCGCTCATCCATCCTTTTGACGACTTTCGGGTGATGGCGGGCCAGGGCACCCAGGCCCTGGAACTTTTGCAGCAGGTGCCCGATCTGGACGCCGTCCTGGTCGCGGTGGGCGGGGGCGGGCTGATCTCGGGCATTGCAACGGTCATCAAGAGCCTGCGGCCCGAGTGTGAAGTGATTGGGGTGGAGCCCGAAACCGCCAACGATGCCCAGCAGAGCCTCCGGGTGGGGGTGCGCGTGAAGCTGATGCAGGCCCCCAAAACCGTGGCCGATGGGGTGCGCACCATGGTGATTGGCGAGAAGACCTTTCCGGTCATGCAGCACCACGTAGACCGCATCCTAACCGTGCCGGACGAGGTTACTTTGGAAGCCCAGCGCCTGATGATGCAAAGGCTCAAACAGGTGGTGGAGCCCACCGCCGGGCTGGCTTTGGGGCCGGCCCTGATGAACTACGACCTGCCCCGGCGGGTGGCGGTCATTGTGTGCGGTGGGAACTGGATGCCATAAAAAAGCCGGGGGGCCCGAGGACGTTTATCACCGAGACTTGGCGTAGGGTGGAAGCATGGACACTCTCTCGTTGCGCATGCCAAGCGACCTCGAGCTCGCCCGACAATCCCAGCTCAAACCCATCGCGGAAGTGGCTGCCAGCCTGAAGATTCCACCCCAGGCGCTTTTTCATTATGGCCCCTACATGGCCAAGGTAACACAAACCCCACCCTCACCCAGGGGCCAGCTGATCCTGGTAACGGCCATGACCCCCACCCCCGCCGGCGAGGGCAAGACCACCGTGGCGATTGGCCTGACCCAGGCCCTCGGCAAGCTGGGCAAAAAGGTGGCCGTGGCCCTGCGTGAGCCCTCGCTGGGGCCGGTGTTTGGCGTCAAAGGCGGGGCCACCGGCGGGGGCTATGCGCAGGTGCTGCCGATGGAGGAGATCAACCTGCATTTCACCGGCGACTTTCACGCCGTTACCAGCGCAGTCAATCTGCTCTCGGCCCTGGTTGACAATCATCTGCACCAGGGCAATGCGCTGGGGCTGGACGTGCGCCGCATCGAGATTAAGCGGGCACTGGATATGAACGACCGGGCCTTGCGGCAGGTGGTTGTGGGGCTGGGAGGCCCCGGCCAGGGCGTGCCCCGCGAGGCCGGTTTCGAGATTACCGTTGCCAGCGAGGTGATGGCCATCATGAGCCTGGCCTCCAACCTGGGCGACCTGCAAGAACGCCTGGGGCGTATCCGCATTGGCTACAACCAGGCCGGCCAGCCGGTATTCGCCCGTGACCTGGGGGCCCACGGGGCCATGACGGTGCTGCTCAAACAGGCTTTTTATCCCAACCTGGTACAGACCATGGAGCACCAGCCGGCCTTCGTGCACATGGGGCCTTTTGGCAACATTGCCCACGGCACCAACTCGGTGGTAGCAACCCACATGGCCCTGGGCTATGCCGACTATGTGGTGACCGAGGCCGGGTTTGGCTCCGACCTGGGCGCGGAAAAATACTTCAACCTGGTCTGCCGCCAGGCCGGTTTTGCCCCTCAGGCCGTGGTGCTGGTGGCGACCATGCGGGCCCTGCGCTTCCACGGCGGGCAGGACGACTACACCCGGCCCAACCTCGAGGCTGTGCGGCGGGGACTGTCCAATCTGGCCAAGCACATCGAGAATATCCGGCTTTTTGGTTACGAGCCGGTGCTGGCTTTCAACCGCTTCCCCACCGATTCCCTCGAGGAGCTCGGTCTGGTGCGGGGCTTTGCCACCGAGCAGGGCCTGCGGGTTTCCTTTACCGAGGTGCACGCCAAAGGGGGCGCGGGAGGGGTGGAGCTGGCCCAGATGGTGTTGGAGGCCCTGCAAAACCCCGGTCAGTTACGGTTTCTTTACGCCCTCGAGCAGCCGCTGGAAAGCAAGATTGAAACCATTGCCCAGCAGGTTTACGGGGCCGCTAAAGTCGAATACACCCAGGAGGCCCGCAAAGCCCTCAAGCGGCTGGAGAAAGAGGGCTGGGGCAGTCTGCCGGTCGTCATCGCCAAAACCGCCAACTCCCTCTCCGACAACGCCAGGCTGCGGGGCCGCCCCCACAACTTCACCGTGACCGTAACCGACCTCCGGCCCAAGTGCGGGGCTGGCTTTGTGGTGGCCTACATGGGCGAGATCATGACCATGCCGGGGTTGCCCAAAGCGCCGGCGGCCCTCCAGATTGGGCTGGACGAAGAAGGTCGGGTCACCGGACTGTTCTAAAGAAGTAGGAAAGCGCTCGAGGTTCTTATCGAATATCCCTCGGCTTCCACCTAGCGCAGCAGCCTTTCCAGAATCCCCCGCACCACCTGGCCGGTCTGGGCCATCAGCACGGGGTCGGCGAGGGTGTCGGTGGGGCGGTGGTAGTTGGGGTCGAGACCCCGGAAGAAGAAAAGCACCGGCACCCCGGCCTGGGCAAAGGAGACGTGGTCGCTGCCCCCACCCGGCGCGCTGCCGCAGGCCACCTGGAGGGCGTTGCAGTCGGCCAGCGCCCGCAACTCACCGCTCCCACCGATGCCCAGGGTGCCATTCACGTTGACGCCCACCATGTCCAGGTTGAGCATGCCCTTCAGGCCCCGCACAATTTCGGGGTTCTGTTCGACAAACCGGCGCGAGCCCCACAGGCCGTCCTCTTCCCCATCGAAAAACATGAACCAGATTTGCGCTGCGAGAGGGCTGTCGGCCAGTTGGCGGGCCAGCTCGAGCACCGTCACGGTGCCCGAGGCGTTGTCGTTGGCCCCGGGGCTGCCCGGAACCGAGTCGTAGTGGGCCCCCACAATGACCAGCGGATTCTGGCTGCCGCGCCTGGCAATCACGTTGCGCCCCTGTACCTCCTCGGTCAGGATGCGCACGTCCAGCACGGCGCGGGTTCCCGCCTGGCTCAACAGCCCAGCGCCATCGCTCTGCGAGAGGGTCACCCCCGGGATCGGGCTGTTGCCACCAAAGGTGAAGCGGGTGCCGCTGGGTTCTTCGGTCAGCAGGACAATGCCCACAGCGCCCCGCTCGGCGGCCAGCCGGGCTTTCTCGAGGCCCGGAATCCCACCCCGGCGTACCACCGCAATAGCGCCTTGCAGGTTCAGGCTGGCAAAATCGGCGGCCAGCCCCGCCCCCGGCACCACCGCCAGCGGCCCCTCCACCCGCCGCCCCGGGCTGCCCGCGATGCTGCTGACCGGTAAGGTGGCCGTGCCCACCAGGAGGCTCGAGCCCTGGTCGCGGGTGCGGCTGTAGGTGAAGGGCTGGAATTCCACGGTGTAGCCCGCCTTGCGCAGCTCGGCGGCCAGGTATTCGCCGGCGGCTGTGGTCGCGGGCAGGCCCGCCACCCGTGGCCCCTGCGACATCAGGGCCTGCAGGTCGGCCTGCATGCGCTCGGTAGAGAAAGCCTGAGCCAGCGCCAGCAGTCCGGCGGCCACCAGCCCCAAAGCCAACCGCAAAAACAGGTGTCGGCCCATGCCCCAATTGTGCCATCCAGCCCATGAGTTAGATGGGCACATCAGTCGCTAAACAGCTTATCGAAAGCCGCTTGACCACCGCTTTTGCGCTTAAGACGAAAGAGATCGTTTTTGAGCTCGATCCGGTCTTCTTGTAGCAGCAGCTCGAGGGTGCGCCGCAGTTCGTCCCTGGACAGGGTCTCACCCTCCTCGTCCAGCCAGCGAATAATGTCCTTTTCGCTGGCGAAGCGCAGCTTCTCAATGGCTTTGAGAACCCAACCGCGGGTGTCCATGCTTGAATATACCGCGACCCCCACAGGCCTCGTCATGAGAAGCCAGCAGGCTCATGGCAAGGGCTCTCTTTATTCGTCGAACAAAAGCATATCTTTTTGAGCTTTATGCAGACTCGGGATAGACGATCACCACCCCGTAGCCACCCTCGAGATCGATCTCCACAGGGCCCAATGCCAGATTGGAAAGGGTCTGCGTACTCCCCAAGGATACGCTGGCTTTTTGGAGTGGCCAACGCACGCCCCGAATACTCAAGCCCGAAAACCCCCCCAGGGGCAACAGACTGAGCTTGCTCTGCGGCGGCAGATCTAAGCGCAATTGTCCCGGCAACAGGGGATGGGCCTCTTCGTTACCCGAGGTCAGCAAGGTGGCAATACCCTGCCGGGCCAGCCGGATACCCAGCAGCAGGTGGGCTAGGGTCTGGTCGGTCTGGCCTCCCATGGCCCCTACCAGAACAAGCTGCTCGGCCCCCCGGGCCAGGGCTGCCGCGACCGCCAGCTCGCCGTCGGTAAAGTCCTTAGCCACCGGGTGTTCCTCTCGAGGCACCTGGACATAGGCTTGCTCCAGTTCTGGGGAGGCCGAGTCGAAGTCGCCAACCCACAGCTCGGGCATAAGCCCCAGGGTTTGCGCATGGCGCATACCCCCGTCAGCTGCAATAATCCGGCTTCCGGCCACCTGGGCTCTTAGCCGCTCGGTGGGCACAACCAGGCCTCCCAGCAGAATGGTAAAGCGGTGCATAAACAAGACCAACCTACGGCTTAGGCCAGGGGATTTATGGTGTCGCGACGACCTGTTTGCTCCTCTTCCAGCGCGACCACCCTCGACCAATCTACCCGTATCTGGGTGGTATCGCCGGGGTAAAGCCCCTGCTCCGGGCCTTCCAGGTACAGCCCCAGGCCCCGCCAGACCAGCTCGAGGGCCACCACAAAACCCTTAAATACCCGCTCCCGTACAACCGCTTCTTCACCCACCCCCAGGGTTATGGCCTCCTGGGGCAACAAGTGTGGTCGGGCCGGAAGGCCCATCTGGCGGCTCTGCTCGGCAGAGAGCAGGTTGCGGTGGCCCAAAAAACTGGCCACCCAGGGGTTCTTGGGCTGGCGAAAAAGCTGCTCGGGTGAGCCGAGTTGCACAACGATGCCCTCCTTTAGCAAAGCCACCTGCTGGGCAATTGCAAATGCTTCGGACTGGTCGTGGGTAACCACAATGGTCGGTACGCCAATCTGGCGCAAGATGGCTCGCAGTTCCAGGAGCAGTTCCTGCCGTAGCTTCAAATCCAGTGCGCCCAATGGTTCATCCAGGAGCAACAAGCGGGGGTTGTTGGCCAGGGCTCGAGCCAGCGCTACCCGTTGCCGTTCCCCGCCCGAAAGCTGGTCGGGGCGCTTGTGGGCATGAGGCCCCAGATGGGTCAACTCCAGTAAAAAGGCTACCCGCTCCCGCATTCTATAGGCCTCCCAGCGCGCTTCGCGCAGGCCAAAAGCGATATTTTCCCATACCGACATGTGCGGGAACAACGCATAGTCCTGAAACACAAGCCCAACACGGCGCGCTTCGGGCGCCAGCAGTGTGAGTTCGGCTTCATCCAGCCAAACCTGACCTGCTTCGGGTATTTCCAGACCCGCAACCAGCCGCAAAAGCGTACTCTTGCCACTCCCCGAAGGCCCCAGCAAGGCCAGGGTTTGCCCTGGGCCAACCTCCAGCGATACCGATAACTTGAATCCCGGATAACTCTTGCCCAGCCCTACTATGCGCAGCATATCCTTAGCCTAACGCTAAAGCGGTAGCCACACACTAAACTTGGCCCCCCGACCTTCCTGCGAATCTACCCATATGCGCCCCTGGTGGGCTTCGACAATGGCCTTGGAAATGTAAAGCCCCAGCCCCGTACCCACAATGCCTCTGGCAATGGCACTTTTGGTGCGGCTATAGCGCTGAAAGAGCTGGCCCTGCTCTTCCAGTGGGATGCCCGGGCCGGTGTCCTCTACCTCGATCAAAATCCCACCATGGGCTCTGGCCCGTAACCAAACGGTGCCCTGGCGGGGACAGAACTTAAATGCGTTGGAAAGCAAATTGCCCACCACCTGTCCAATGCGCTCCGGATCGGCCTCGATAATGGGCAGTCGCTCGAGCTCCAAAATGAACTGAATCTGGCTAAGTTTGGCCACCCCGGCAAAGCTGCGGGCAGTCTGGGCTAAGGTGGCCCGTAGGTCTACAGGCTGCCTATTGATGCTAAATCGGCCAGCCTCCAGGCGTGATGTGTCCAGCAAGTTGTTGACCATATCTTTGAGCCGCAGGCTGCTGTGCTGTATGTTTTCTAAAAAACCCTTAAGCTCCGAAGGGCTGTATTTATCGTCCAGCAGCAGTTCACTAAAACCCAGTATCGAGGCCAGCGGCGTTTTTAGTTCGTGCGAGACAGCCGCCATAAACTCCGACTTTAGACGATCAGCCTGGCGCTCGAGCGTGACGTCCCGGAAAAGCATCAGGGTCAGCTCTTTTTCCATGGGAACAATCCGGGCCTCGAAGTCCCGCGATTCCAGGCTAAACTCGAGTACCTGGGCCGGTTCACCAGCCAGCACCTTACAAGCGGCTCGTTGAAGCGCTTGTGCTACATCTGGAGCAAATAGCTCACTCAGGGTTGTACCCAGGAAGCGATCCATGGGCAGGTGAGTAGCACTCCTGCCAGCCTTGTACTCACGGATATTACCCTCGAGATCTACCAGCAGCATGTCGTCGGGAATGGCCTCCAATATGGCGCGAATACGCTGGTCACGCTGATATTCCAGGGTGCCGTCTTGCATCTTCAAATATTACCCGGCAACCCTTGAAAGAATTACGAATTCCCTAACCCTTCTGGGCTATCCTGGCTAATATGAGTCTTATTGCCGCCTTTCTAGCCGGGATTCTCTCTTTTCTTTCGCCATGCGTGCTGCCGCTGGTACCTACCTACCTTCTGTACCTGGGCGGGGAGCGCGGACGGCCTCTTTTCAATGCGTTCTTCTTCGTAGGTGGGTTCTCGCTGGTGTTCTTGCTGCTAGGGCTACCCTTCACCATTCTGGGGGGGCTGTTAGCGGAAAACCGCCAGTTACTGGGTCAGGCGGGCGGGGTCATCCTGGTCTTGTTTGGCCTGTACATGCTGGGCTTGAAGCCAAAGTGGGGGGTTAATTTGCGCTACCAGGGGGATACCAGTCGCCCCTGGGGGGCCTTTGTGCTGGGTGCCATCTTGGGTCTGGGTTGGACACCCTGCATTGGGCCAATCCTGGGGGGCATTTTGACCCTCACGGCCACTGGAGGTGGGGCCAGCTTTCTGCTGGCCTACATTTTGGGGCTGGCTATACCATTCCTGCTGGTGGCTCTTTTTGCCGATCGCATCCGTCCTGTGCTGCGCAAGGCAGCCCATTTCTCTCGCTGGGCCGAGGTAACGGCTGGGATTGTTCTGGTTGTGGTAGGCGTGCTGATGTTTACCGGTACCTTTACCCAACTCAACAGCTTCTTTTTGAAAATCACGCCCGAGTGGCTTCTGAACCTCGAGAAGGGCCTAATTGGGCAGTAACCTATGCGTATGATAAGTCCTATGCTGATTGAGGCCGTATTGGTTTCCAAGCGCTACGGGCGGGACTGGGTGCTGCGTGACCTAGACTTTCAGCTCGCCCCGCACGAGGCCGTAGCCCTAGTAGGGCCCAATGGCGTGGGGAAAACCACATTATTGAGGGTGCTAGCTGGTTTGATACAGCCAACCCAGGGTTCGGTCAAGCTGGGCGGAAGAGTGGGTTTTTTGGCCAATCCACCGGCATTTCATCGGCATTTTTCTGGAGCGGAAAATCTGCACTATGCCCTTCGGCTCGATGGGCGAGTCAGTGACAGCAAAGAGATTGCTACCACCTTGGCAGAGGTCGGGCTCCCGCACGACAAGCCCGTACTGAGCTATAGCAGCGGCATGAAAAAGCGCCTGGCCATGGCCAAGTTGCGCCTGCAAAACCCCGATATCTGGCTACTAGACGAACCCGAGGCAGCCCTGGATGCAGAAGGGCGGGGGTTGCTAGAAAACCTGGTGCGCTACGCCCGATCGCGAGGCGGCGTAATTATTGCCACTCACGACAAAAGCTGGCTTTCGCTGGTAGATCGGGTGGTTGAACTGATACCAGGTTCGGTTCACTCGTCATTGAATGCGACCAGCTAGCCCAATCCGTATAACAGAGAACGATACCGTCGAAATGCTTTTCTACTCCCTTCGGTCAGCTTGAATCCTTCACCTCTGGCTGCGCATGGCGGTGAAGGATTCAAGCGGAAACAGTATGAAAGGGTATCTTTTGCTTCGACCCCTTCGACCGGCTCTGTGATCAGCTCTGCGGCCAAAGGATTACAGAGGGCAACCCCTTGCATGTAGTTGAACGACCCTTCTTGTGAGTCCGGTATTACAGCAACCCTCGAATGACCCCGCCCTCCACCATAATGGCTTGACCGGTTAAGTAGCTAGCCCTGGCCGAGAGCAAAAAAACGGCCACGTTAGCAATTTCTTGGGGGGAAGCCATCCGGCCTGCTGGTATCTGTGCGGCCTGCTGAGCATATGCTGCTTCTAAGCTGATGCCTTGGCTCTGGGCACGAAAGGCAAATACCTCCTCAACCCGTTCCGTGCGGGTATAGCCCGGCCCCAAGGTATTGACCGTAATGCCAAAGGGAGCCACTTCTTTAGCCAGGGTTTTGGCATAACCTGTCAGTCCTGCTCGTAGAGCGTTGGAAAGGGCTAAATTCTCGATGGGCTCCTTAACAGCCAGCGAGGTGATAAACAGAATTCTGCCGAACTGCCTCGCCTGCATATCAGGAAGCAAGGCATTAGCTAAAGTCACCATCGGGTACCAAAGCTGCTCTGCGGCCATGCGAATATCTTGAATCTTCAAGTCTCGAGCCGCCCCAGGCTTGGGCCCCGCTGTATTACCCAGGAAGAGTTCCACAGCTCCCAGTTTTTGGGTTTCTACAATTAGGCGCTCGAGCTCCTCTTCTCGAGCCAGATCCGCCGCTACCGCATGGGCTTCTCCCCCACTCGTCCTGATTTCACGTACCAGCTCTTGGAGTTTCTCGCGATTGCGTGCTGCCATCACCACCCTAGCCCCCTCCTCCGCCAAAGTGGTTGCGATAGCCCGTCCAATTCCTTGCGACGCCCCTGTTACCAGGGCCAGCTTACCTGCAATGCCCAGATCCACAAGATACCCCCGAAACTACTTTAGAGATTTCATATACCAGCTCAGGGTCGGGCCACTGTCGCGCAGATGCTCAAAGCCTACTCGCTCCCAGAAGCGTTTGGCCTGCTCGTTATTGCCGTACACCACTGCATACAACTGTTCCATTCGGCCACTCAACTGGGCCTCGAGCTGCTCTACCGCGGCCTTTCCCAGACCCTGGCCCTGCAGCTTTTCCTCGATTAAGAGCAGACTGATGGTGGCCGAGTGCAGATCAGGGTAAGCCACTTTGTAGTCCAGAAAACCCACGGGCCGGTTCTCCTGCATCAAGAGCAGCGCCTGGCGCCTGGTGTCGTGGCGAAGGGTATCAAGCTCGCGCCGAATGTCGTTTAGGGTGGGCATGTCCCCCCCAATGAGTGAAATATAGGTGGGGCAATTTAAGTAAAGCTCATGCACAATTGCAGCCGAATCGCTTGTAACGGGCGAGAAGTCGAGGCGTGTAGAAACTTTCATACTGTTCAACCAGATTGTAAGCAATAAGGCCGGGATGCGCTGTAATTTTCAACCCGCCCGGGCCATGCTTTCAGCGGTCGGCTGGCTTTATGCCCAGGGCTTCCAGGGCCTTTTCAAAGGGCAGGTCACGCCCGGTGTTGGCGAGCTGCTCGAGGGAGCTCTCTACCACAAAGTCCGGGATGGCCCGGGGCGGGTAGGGCGTACCGTCGGCGAAAAAGGCCCGGTTGTAGGAGATGCTCAGAGCCCCCCCGTTGATCAGGTTGAAGGGGCGGGTGGTGGTATTGCCGATGCCCAGGGTGGCCACCCCAACCAGCGGCCCCACCCTGGCCCGCTGGATGGCCGAGGCCAGGTACTCCCCCCCCGAAGCGGTGTTCCCATCAATCAACACCACCAGCGGCCCGCGCCAGCGAGCCAGGAAGGGGAGGTTGGCGGTCTCGGTCTGGCCGTTGCGGGTAATGGTGAGCCGCCCATCGCGGATGCGAAACTCGGCGCGCTCGGTCTGGTAGCGGTCTACCAGGGCCACATAAGCATCGTCCAGGAAAGCGGCTGCCGCCAGTATCATCTCGTTGAGCAGGCCACCGCTGTTTCCGCGCAACTCCAGCACCAAAGCCCGCACGTTTTTCTGCTGGGCTTCGCGCACCAGCTCATGCACCCGGCGGCCCACCTGGCCCTGCGCATCGAAGTTGGGAATTTTGAGCACCCCTACACCATCGGGCCTAATTTTGAGGGAGGGGAAGCGGGCCAGATTAATCTCGCGTCCGGTCAGGGTGATCTCGAGGCGCTGGCGCTCAGGGCCGCGCAGAATGGTTAAGACCACCGGGCGCCCCGACTGCACCGACTGCGTCAGGAACTGAACGACCTGGTTATCGTCGGGGAACTCGCTCAGAAGCCGACCGTTAATGGCGATGATGCGGTCGCCATAGGCCAGTCCGGCCTCGTCGGCTGGCCCCCCTTCCACCACATCCACAATGAGGCGATCGCGGGAACCAGGTACGGGCAGGTGGCTGACACCAATGCGCAGCGTGCGGGAAGGGGCGTTGCCCTGACGGCTTTCACGGGAGCCCCGCAATTCCTCGGGGCTCAGATAATAGGTGTGGTTGTCGTTGAGTTCCCCCAGCATCTGCTCGATAATGGGGACGGCTTGCTCGTAGGGACAGGTGTCTTTCTGGGGTGCGCAGGCGCGATCCAGTGCGCTCTGGTAGCGCGCTGTCAGCTCCTTAAGGTTGAGCGTAGCCGGGCCGTTGTAATAAAACTCCAGATAGAAGCTGGCCTGGTCAAAGAGATCCTGGGCCGGTGAGGCCAGCGAAAGCGAGCCCAGCAGCAGGGCCAGGGTGGCGAACAGTTGGCGCATAGCATTCACCTATCGCAGCATTTCCAGGGCGCGTTCCAGCACCGGATCACGCCCAGCAACAAGGGCCTCGAGGTCGTCCTCCACCACCACATCGGGACTGACTTTGAGGGGGAAGGGCGAGCCATCCAGGTTGCGCATTCTAAGCGAAGAAACCGCAATAAAATCGCCGTTGATAAGGGGGCCCTCGGCGCTGCCCGACATCCCCAGGGCACCGGCGGTGGGCTCTCCCACCACCCTGGCCCGACCCGCTGCCTGCAGGAAGTAGGCCAGCATTTCGGCAGAGTTGTAGGTGTGGCGATTAACCAGCACCACCACCGGAATGCGGGCCAGGTAAGGCCGCTCGAGGGCACTTTGCTCCTCCTTTTCGGCTCCCTCGGGCTGCACGTATAGCTTGCCGTTTTCCACGGTGTGGGTCTCGTCCAGCCCCTGGAAGCGGCGGTCGTAGATAAAGCCCCCTGTACCGGTAAAGGCCGCCGCCGCCAGCAGGGCTTCCGAGTCGTAACCGGTCAGGGCATCGCGCAGATCGATCACCATCCCACGGGCCCCGGCCTGCTCGGCCCGGCGCGCGGCCTCGTGGATGCGCTGGGCGGTGGAGTAGCTGTCCGAGCTATACAGGTGATAGACGCGTAGATAGGCAATGTTGTTGTTGATCTCCAGCCTGGGCTGCATGGTGGCCTCGGCCACCCGTGGGGTCAGGGTCACGCTGCGGGCCGCACCCTGCCGGCTATAACGCAGGCTAAAGGGGTTGCGGGCTGCTTCAGCCGCGCTCAGCCGGGCCAGGGTTGCAGGCTGGTCTGCCACCTGGGTAATCAGGTCGCCCCGGCGCAGCCCAGCCTCATAGGCCGGCTCACCGGGGAAGGCCTCGCTCACCACCAGCCCCCTGGGGGTCTCGCGTACCCAGACCCCTATCCTGGGGGCCGCGGGCCCCAGGCCAGCCCCGTAGCGCTCGTCATCGATGAGCTGGTCTCGAGTGACCAAGACCGTAAATGGATCGGCAATATCCCGCACGATGCGCTCGATAACCTGTTTGGCTTTATCGAAACCGCAGCGGTTGCCTTCAGAAGCGCAGAGCCGGTCGAGTTCTGGCTGGTACTGCCGCCGCAGTTCCCTGAAGGGGGGAACCTTGGCTGGGCCGTTGTAGTAAAAACCGATTAAAAAGGTGGCCTGGTCGAAAAGATCCTGGGCGGGCGAAGCCACCGCTGAGCCGACCAGGGCAAAGGCTGCCATACCGCTTAATAGCGCATGTCGTAGGGCCATATTCCCTCAATGATACGCAAAAAAATGTTAAGCGAATGGTAGCTGGGCCTGGCTTGTAAAAACCAGCCGCTGGCCCCGGCAATCCACCGAAGCGTTCTGCAGAAAGCCCTCCGGGCTAGACCCGCTTAAAGAGCAGGGTGGCGTTCATGCCCCCAAAGGCAAACGAGTTGGAAAGGGCGTAGTCCACCTGTTTGGCTCGAGGGGTGTTGGGCACGTAGTCGAGGTCGAGTTCGGGATCGGGATCCTCGAGGTTGATGGTGGGCGGCAGAATTCCGCTGGCCAGGGCCTGTACGGTAGCCACAGCCTCAATGGCCCCCGCCGCGCCCAGCAGGTGACCAATCATGCTCTTGGTGGACGAGACCGAAAGCCTGTAGGCGTGCTCGCCGAAGACCTTTTTAATAGCCAGCGTCTCGGCCCTGTCCCCAACCGGCGTGGAGGTGCCGTGGGCGTTGATGTAGCCGACCTGCTCAGGGCCGATTCTGGCATCCCTGAGGGCCGCCTGCATGGCCAGGGCCGCGCCCGCGCCCTCGGGGTGGGGCTCGGTGATGTGGTGGGCATCGGCGCTGCGCCCAAAGCCCACCAGCTCGGCGTAGATTTTCGCACCGCGGGCTTTAGCCCGCTCGTACTCTTCCAGCACCAGCACCGCGGCCCCTTCCGAGAGCACAAAGCCGTCGCGGCTCTTGGTGAAAGGACGGCTGGCTTTCTCAGGCTCGTGGTTGCGGGTCGAGAGGGCCCGCATCACCCCAAAGCTGCCAATGGCCATCTCGGTGACCACCGCCTCGGTGCCGCCGGTGAGCATCACATCGGCCTCGCCCATCTGAACCACCCGGAAAGCGTTGCCAATGGCATCCGAGCCGGTCGCACAGGCGGTCACCACGGTGGAGGAAGGGCCCATGAAACCATATTTCATGGCTAGCTGGGCCGAGGCCATGTTGGCGATCATCATGGGAATAAAGAAGGGCGATAAACGGGTGCCGCCCTTTTCGAAGAGCACCTTGCTCTGCTCCTGCCAGGTGATCATGCCCCCGATACCGGTTCCAATCAGGGTACCGATGCGGGTGGGGTCTTCTTTCTCGAGCTCCAGCCCCGAATCCTGCAAGGCCAGATGCCCGGCAATCAGGGCCAGTTGGGTGAAGCGATCCAGGCGGCGCAGCTCGCGCTTGTCTATGTATGCCTCGGGGTTGACATCCACTTCGCCCGCAATCTGCACAGGGTAGCTCGAGGCATCGAACTGGGTGATGCGGCGGATGCCCGACCTACCCTCGAGCTGGGCTTTGTGAAAGGCTTCGGCTCCGATGCCGTTGGGGGCCACCGGGCCAATTCCGGTAACGACGACGCGACGCATAAGGGCCATTATAGACCACTACTGCAATTGTTCTAAGTCCAATACAGGCCAAACCGCTACTCGAGGGCAAACTGCTTTTGCCGGTGGGGGCTGACGTATACTAAAGGGCGGTGATGTATGGCTGGTCATAGCAAATGGGCACAAATTAAGCGCAAAAAAGCCGCCAACGACCTCAAAAAAGGTAAGATCGTCAGCAAATACCTGCGTCTGATTGCAGCCGCGGCCAGGGCCGGGGGCAGCACCGACCCAGCGGCCAATGTCAACCTGCGCAACCTGATCGAAGCCGCCCGGGACGCCGATGTTCCCAACGACAACATCGAGCGCCTTTTGAAGCGACTGGCTGGTGGCGACGACGAGGGGAGCAACTACGAAGAAATCGTTTACGAGGGGTACGCGCCGGGCGGGGTGGCTATCATCGTGCAGGCCCTCTCCGACAACCGCAACCGCACGGCCTCGGAGGTGCGTCACATCTTCAACAAGCACGGGGGCAGCCTGGGGGCTACCGGGTCGGTCTCGTGGCAGTTTGAGCGCCGGGGCTACATCTGGCTCGAGCCCAACACCGAGGCCGCGCAGGAAGCCGCCATCGAGGCCGGGGCGATTGATCTTCAGGAGAGCGAAGAAGGCCTGGAAATCTACACCGACCCCCAGGAAGTTTACGCCGTTGCCAACGCCCTCAAGGCCAAAGGCTTCAAGCCCGAGAACACCGAGATCACCATGGTGCCGCAAAACACCATGCACCTGAGCCAGGAAGAGGCCGAGAAGGTGCTGCGCATGGTGGAAGCCCTGGAAGAGCTCGACGATGTGCAGAACGTGTACACCAACCTGAACCTCGACAACGTCTCGATTGGGGCTTGAAATAGGCTATCGGCTCACAGCCGTCTGGTTCTCAGTGAATTAATCTTGGGTACTTAGAAGCTGACCTTGTTTGCACATATGCGTCGGCTGTGGGTTCAGGCCATGCTGCAGATCATCGAACGTCTCAGAGAAGATATCCAGGCTGTGCTCGAGCGAGATCCAGCGGCTCGAGGGCCCCTGGAGGCTTTTTTGTTCAGCCCAGGTATGCACGCCTTGTGGATGCACCGGCTCAACCACTGGCTCTGGCGGGCCAATTTCAAGTTGCTGGCCCGCATTCTGGCCCACTTTACCCGCATGCTGACAGGGGTCGAGATTCACCCCGGCGCCCGCATTGGCCGCCGGGTGGTGATAGACCACGGCATGGGCATTGTGATTGGCGAGACCGCCGAGGTAGGCGACGATGTGCTGATGTACCACGGGGTGACCCTGGGCGGCACCGGCTTCACCCGCGAGAAGCGCCACCCCACCATTGGCAAGGGGGTGCTGCTGGGGGCCCATGCGGTGGTGCTGGGGCCCATCGTGGTGGGCGATGGGGCCCGGATTGGAGCCGGGGCGGTGGTCACCAAACCCGTGCCCCCCGGCGCAACCGCCATCGGGAACCCGGCGCAGATTATCGTCCGGGAAGAGGCGCTCGAGGCTGTCGAAGCCTAGTTTTCACAGAATCAGCATGGCATCGCCCAGGCTGTAAAACCGGTAGCGTTCGGCCACCGCGGTCTGGTAGGCCTGTTTCATCAGCTCGTGGCCCATAAAGGCCGAGACCAGCATCAGCAGGGTGGATTTGGGTAGGTGAAAGTTGGTAATCAGCGCGTCTATTACGTTGTACTTGAAGCCCGGGCGAATGAATAGCTGGGTCTCGCCGCTGCCCGCCTGCACAATGCCCAGCTCGGGGCTGTAGGCGGTCTCGAGGGTGCGCACCACCGTGGTGCCCACCGCAATCACCCGCCGCCCCTCGGCCCTGGCGCGGTTGACTGCCTCGGCGGTTTGCGGCGAAACCTCGTAGGGCTCCAAATGCATCACGTGCCGGTCGGGGTCGTCGTGGACGGGCTTGAAGGTGCCAGGGCCCACGTGCAGGGTGACGTATTGAATATCCACCCCCAGCCCCCCTATCCTGTCCAGCAGTTCGGGGGTAAAGTGCAGCCCCGCCGTGGGCGCAGCCACCGAGCCGGGGGTTTTGGCATACACGGTCTGGTAGCGGGCCGGGTCTACCGAGGCCTGGATGTAGGGGGGCAGCGGCATCTTTCCGATGTTTTCCAGGTGTTCCCAGACATTGCCGGAAAACCTGAGCAGCCGGGTTCCGTCTGCTTGGATGGCCTCCACGGTAGCGAAGAGCCCATCGGGAAAGGTCAGCCTCGAGCCCACCTTAGCCCGCCTGGCGGGTTTGAGCAAAGCCTCCCACAGCCCCTCGCTGGAGGGAATTTCCCGCACCAGCAGCACCTCGAGCGCCGTTCCGTGTGGGTTGGTGGCAAAGGTGCGGGCCGGAATCACCTTGCTCTGGTTGAGCACCAGCACATCCCCCGCCCGAAGGTACTGGGGCAGGTCGCGGAAGATGCGGTGGGCAATCTGGCCGGTCTGGCGGTCAATCACCATCAGCCGCGAGGTATCGCGGGGCTCGGCTCCGCTCTGGGCGATGAGTTCGGGGGGTAGATGGTAGTCGAAGTCCTCGAGGTTCATTTCAGGGTCAGGGCTCGCTGCGCGGTATTGGGGTGCGCTCCCGCTCCTTGCTGGGCACGAAAGCATTCTCGATATCGGGCAGGTGGATGAAGCGGTCTACGGCATCAATCAGTTTTTGCGAGGTGGTCTCCTTGAAGGCGATCACCTCGACCCGGAGGCCGCGTTCCATCAGCACCTCCACGATCTCCACAAAGTCGCCGTCGCCGCTGCCCAGCACCACCACGTCCAGGGTGTGCATCAGCCGCACCATATCGGCGGCGATGCCCATATCCCAGTTGCCTTCGTAGATGGGCTTGCCCTCGTCGGTGGTCTCCTTGAGGGTCAGGTTCATGCGGCGCACCCGGAAGCCAATGGTGGAGAGCTTATAGATGAAGGGCCAGGCCGAGGTGTCGTGCTCGCGCTCGACCACGTAGGCGGTGGCCCGCACCAGTTGGCGGTTGGCCACCGCATAGCGCATCAGGCTTTCGAAGTTGACGTTCTGCCCGTAGTAGTCGCGGGCCGAGTGGTAGAGGTTCTGGGTATCTACGAACAGGCCCACGCGCTGCTGGGGACTCCAACCAGGGATACGGCTAAAAGGGTCGTTCATTAAAGCTCCTTTTGAAAAATCGAGACCTGCAAAAGGGGGTTAGCCCGCCTGAAATTGTATCAAATCGTCCCCAAAAAACGCGCGGGGCCCGGCCTTGCAAGGTTGTACAGGCCCCGCCTACTTCTTTGAAAGGTTAGGTGGGATCAGGGTGTGGGGCTGCCCTCAACCAGGCCCTACCGCAAAGCCGCCAGCTCGCGCCGGGCGCGCTCGAGGTCGAAGCGATCAGCAGCGGTTTTGGGGGCAATGGCCAAAGCGGCCTCGTACTGCTTGCGGGCCTCCTCTTTCTTACCCTGGGCCGCCAGCACCCCGGCCAGCTCCACCTTGTGGATGATGGTCTGGGGCTCGAGCTGGATGGCCTCGTTGAACAGCGGCATAATCTGGTTGCCGTTGGCCCCGTACAGCCAGCCCACGTTCTTGGAGATGAGCGAATGGTGCCACAGGGCCAGCGCGACCCTGGCCCCGGCATGGCGGGGGTTCAGGCGCAGGGCCTTGTCCAGGTTCTCCTTGATGCTGCTAGCCAGGCCCAGGCTTTCCAGAATGCCCCGGTACTGCGAAAGGCGGCCCTGGGCTCGAGCCAGCTCAAAATAGGCCTCGGCGTTATCGGCATCGGCCTGGATGGCCCGGCGGGCGGCGGCTTCGGCCCGACCAAACCAGTCGGCTTTCTCGTTGTCTTTAGCCAGGTAGCCTGCAAAATAGCTGGCCGCCCTGGCCGCCAGTACAAAGCCTTCCGCATTACCCAGTCGTAAACCAGCCTCGTACGCTTCCTGGAACTTGCCGTCGTCCAGCAGTTTCTCAACCGCGGCAACATTCTGGGCCCAAGCCAGCGACCAGAGCACCATCAAAACCAGCACCAGACTCCTCACAGTTTCCTCCCTTTACAACGGCACACAACCTACCACAAAGTCGCACGGATTGTACCGGATGTGCATCTGTGGGCGGCCACCCTGGGTGTGCATGTTACACTACCCCCATGGTAGCGTTACGAGCGGTTCCTTTTGCCGTGGGAATCGCCCTATTTGCGTTTACGGCCTTGGCCCAGCTTGGTGCAGAAGGCTACTACACCCAGTGCAAGGCCCTGTACGACCAGGGGGTGCGGGACAGCGCCAAAGCGACCTGTCAGCTCGCGCTGGTGGACAACCCCAATCACATGCCCAGCATCAAACTGCTGGGACGCATCTACCTCGAGGAAAACAACCTGGCTGCGGCCCAGCCCTTCCTTCAACAAATGAAGCAACTGGGCCCCCAAGACCCCGAGGTAGCCCTGCTGGAGGCGCGCTTTTTGCTGTTGGAGGGGCGGCCATCCGAGGCGCTCGAGCGCCTGCCCAGGGGACTCAGCACCGAAGCAGTGCTGCTGAGAGCGCAGGTGCTCGAGGCCCTGGGCCGCTACGAAGAAGCCTACGCCACTTACCTTCGAATAACCGCTTCGGCGGAGGCTCGCTTGGGAGCGGCTCGGCTTGCAGAGCGTCTGGGACGGCCCCAAGAAGCCCTGGGCTTGCTGGGGAACAGCCCCAAAGAGCAGCTAGCGCAAGCCCGCTTAATGTGGCTCTCTGGCAATTCCCGTGCAGCAGCGGAGGCTCTTGAAGAAGTCCTACCCCGCCTGGGCCCCCTGGAAAAGGACTACATCCAGACCCTGGGTTTGCTGGCGATGGTCTATTACGGCCTGGGGGAGTTCGAGAAAGGCGCCCTGGTTTTGCGACAACTGTCCTCGAGGGTCAGCCTGCCCAGCAGCCTGCTCGGCAAGGTCTGGCCGTGGCTGGCCGTATTTTTGGTCTATCTGGCGCTGGTGCTCTACGGTGAAAGCCGTATCGAACCGATGCGCACCGTGGAGATGGGCAACGAGCGGCGCTTTGGGCCCGGCTCGCTTCACCTATGGCTGCTGCTGGCTATCGTCTTGGCCGGGCTGTCCAGCATAGGCATCGGACAGGTGCTCTATCAAAACTTACTGGCCCTGTTTACCCCTTTCCAGGGCCAGGTTGTACGCCCGGTGTTTTATTTCTTAATGGGTGCTTTCGCGCTGCTCATCGCCTACCGAATGGTGGGGCAGCCGGGCCTGGTTCAGGCCCTTGGGCCGCGCTCGAGCTGGATAGAAGGCACCTGGGCAGGGTTGGTTCTACTGGCCCTACTGGGTTTGTACGCCTATATCGCCAGGCCCCTGGGCCTGAGCGGGCTGGGCACCATGTATCCCATCTTCTTCGGGCTGGCCTTTCTAGAGGTGGTGATTCGCGGGGTGGGGTATCCAATCTTTAAGGAGCGCTATAAGGAGCTAAGCGGCTTGATGATCCCGGCGCTGTATGCCCTGGCGATCCCTGGGCCCACCATTTTCTTCCTGCTAGCCAGCCTCTTTCTGGGCTGGCTTTACCTGCGTACCAAGGGGGCGCTGGCTGGGGCCACGGCCTGGGTTCTGGCCGGATTAATCCTAACCCTGGTGGCCAACCTACCCTGGGTACGCACGCTGTTAATCTGATAACTCGCTCAACCCCCATGCGCCTGCCCGAGCTTTGGGCAGTGGCTGCGCAGAGCATTCTTTTTGTATAGACTTCGTGGGGATGCAGGAAGTATTCTTTCTCTCCGATTTTGGCCTGGCCGACCCCTACGCCGCGGTGGTCAAGGCGGTGATGCGGCAAACAGCGCCGGGGGTGGTTGTTCACGACCTGGCCCACAACCTACCACCCGGTGATCTTCACCGGGCCAGCTACATCCTGTATGAGTCGGTGCCTTATCTACCCCGGCAATCGGTAGTGCTGGCGGTGGTCGATCCGGGGGTGGGCTCCGCCCGCCGGGCCGTCCTGGTAATTGGCGAACGCCTTTGTTATGTGGCCCCCGACAACGGCCTGCTCACCCTGGCCTACCTGCAAGACCCCCCGCGCCGGGCCTACCTGCTCGAGAACCCCGCTTACCACCTGCCCCGCAAATCGGCCACCTTCCACGGGCGCGACGTGTTTGGGCCGGTTGCGGCCCACCTGGCCTCGGGGGTTGAGCCAGCCCGCTTTGGCCCGGAGTTGCCGGTTGCGGAGCTGGTGCGCCTGCCCATTCACCTGAACTTTGGCAGCCACGGCCAGGTACTCACATTCGACCGCTTTGGCAACGCCATCACCACCCTGCTGGCCACCCCCGCCCAGATCCGTGGCAAAAAGGTGCGCATCCGCTACCACCACATTCCGGTAGCCTCCCATTACGCCGAGGTTCCGGTAGGAAGCGCCCTGGCCTACGTGGGCAGCGCCGGGCTTTTAGAGGTTGCCATCCATCTGGGTAATGCCCAGGAGCAGCTTGGCCTAAAACAGGGGGATCCAGTGGAGCTTTTGGGTTGACCTTTTGAGCTTCAGCCTGTAGATTGGAGAGCGGTTTGCCGAGCGCAACCCCACCCAGGGGTTGGTATTGCCAAAGGAAGTGACCCAAGATGGCCAAGCACCCAGTACCCAAGAAAAAAGTCTCCAAGTCCCGCCGGGATATCCGCCGGGCTGCAGTCTCCACCCTCACGGCCCCCACCCTCATCAAGTGCGCCAACTGCGGGGCTTTGATTCCGCCCCACACCGTTTGCGATAGCTGCGGCTACTACGCCGGCAAAAAAGTACTGGAAGTTAAAGCCTAAATCTGGCTGAAACGGCCCCAGACTGGCACAGATTCGCCGGCTGGTGCTGTTTTTTTATTCCCTACCGTGGTCGCATCTGGGGGCCTGCCGTCTAGACTCGGTTCAAACTGCATTCCGGCACAAGGGGGGATCGGGGTGTTATCTTTGTTGAAGTGCCCTATGCTTTTGGGGCAGCTTTAGGAGGCAACGTTGAACATTGGTATCCTTGCCCTAGGCACCTACGCCCCCGAGCGGGTGATGACCAATCACGATTTTGAGAAGATCCTGGATACGTCCGACGAGTGGATCGTCAGCCGCACGGGCATCCGTGAGCGTCGGCTGGCCGCCGAGGGGGAGTTTACTTCGCACCTGGCTTTCCGAGCTGTAGAAGACCTCATACGCCGCCACGGGCGTAGCGCGCTGGATGGGGTGGATCTGGTCATCGTGGCTACCAACACCCCCGACGCCCTTTTCCCGGCCACGGCTGCCCTGGTGCAGGATCGCTTTGGTTTGAACGCCGGCGCCTATGACCTGCTGGCGGGCTGCCCGGGCTGGGGGTATGCCATTGCCCAGGCCCATGCCATGGTAAAAAGCGGTCTGGCCCGCAAGGTGCTCACCATCGGCTCCGAGACCCTCTCCAAAATCCTCGACTACACCGACCGCTCCACGGCGGTGCTGTTTGGCGATGGGGCCGGGGCGGCGGTCGTCGGCCCGGTGCCGGACGGGTACGGCTTCAAGTCGTTTGTGCTGGGGGCCGACGGTTCGGGGGGCAAGGAGCTGATGCTGCGTTGCATTGCCGACAAGCTGCCCGACGGCAGCCCCATGCGCCAGTACGCCTATATGAACGGGCGCGAGGTCTTCAAGTTTGCGGTGCGGGTAATGAACACCGCGACCCTCGAGGCCATCGAAAAAGCCGGCCTGAAACCCGAGGACATCAAGTACCTGATCCCCCACCAGGCCAATGCCCGCATCATCGAGGCGGCCCGCGAGCGCCTGGGGTTGCCCCCCGAGCAGGTCTGGGTCAACGTAGACCGCTACGGCAACACCTCCACGGCCTCCATGCCCATTGCGCTGCAGGAGGCCCTGGACGCAGGTAAGATCCACAACGGCGACCACATCCTCTTTGTGACCTTTGGCGCCGGCCTCACCTGGGCCGCCAGCGTGATGACCTGGTGGCAGCCGGACTAGGGCCGTGGCCTTGATGAGGTGAACCATGATCGCAGCTTTATTCCCCGGACAGGGGTCGCAGGAAATTGGCATGGGCAAGGCGCTTTATGAGGGCTCGAGGGCGGCCCGCGAGGCCCTGGATCGGGCCGAGGCCGCTTTGCCCGGTCTGCTCAAGCTGATGTGGGAAGGCCCGGAGGAGGAACTCAAACTAACCGCCAACCAGCAGCCGGCCCTTTTGGCCGTGGGCTATGCGGCCTTCCAGGCCTATCTGGAAAAGGGCGGTGCGCTGCCCAGCTTCGCAGCGGGGCACAGCCTGGGCGAGTGGACGGCCCATGTGGCCGCCGGCACCCTGAGCCTGGAGGACGGCCTGCGCCTGGTGCGCAAACGCGGCGAGTACATGCAGGAAGCCGTGCCGGTGGGGGCGGGGGCCATGGCAGCCGTTTTGAAGGTTCCGGCCCAGACCATCCAGGAGCTGACCGCCGGTATTGCCGGGGTGGAGGTCGCCAACTACAACTCGCCCGAGCAAACCGTCATCTCCGGCACAGCCAAGGGGGTTGCAGAGGCCACTGAAGTGTTGAAAAGCCACCGGGCTCGAGTCGTACCGCTGCCGGTCTCGGCTCCGTTTCACTCCTCGCTGATGCGGCCCGCTCGGGAGCGCCTGGCCGCCGACCTGGCCCAGGTGGAACTCTCCACCCCCCGCTTCCCGGTGTACTCCAACGTGCGGGCCCAGCCCGAGACCCGCCCCTCGGTCATTCGGGAGCTGTTGCTGGAACAGATCACCCATGCGGTGCGCTGGGTGGAGACTCTGCAGCACCTGAAGGCGCAAGGGGTGAAGGTGTACCTCGAGTTCGGCTCCGGTAAAGTACTCACCGGCCTGGTGGGGCGTACCCTGGAAGGGGTGGAGGCCCGTTCGTTGACCCATCCGCAAGAAATCGCCGAGAGCCTGGCCGTGTTGGGGCAAGGCTAGCCTCAGGAGGAAGTATGCGAAAAGCGCTGGTAACAGGTTCGTCGCGTGGAATCGGAAAAGCCATTGCCCTGGAGCTGGCCCGGCGGGGCTATGCCCTGGCGGTGCACTATGCCGGCAACCAGGCCGCCGCCGAGGCCACCGCCGCCGAGGCCCGGGCCCTAGGGGCCAGCCAGGTGGTGGTGCTGGGGGCCGACCTGAGCAGTGCGCAAGCGGCTCAAAAACTCGTAGCCGAGGCCAGCGCCGCCCTGGGGGGGCTCGAGGTGCTGGTCAACAACGCCGGCATCACCCGCGACACCCTTTTGATTCGTATGAAGGACGAGGACTGGGATACGGTCATCGCCACCAACCTGAGCGCCATCTTCCACACCACCCGCGAGGCCATCAAGCTGATGATGCGCGCCAGATGGGGCCGGGTCGTCAATATCAGCAGCGTGGTGGGCATCCTGGGCAACCCCGGCCAGGCTAACTACGTGGCGGCAAAAGCGGGCCTGATTGGCTTCACCAAGTCGGTGGCCAGGGAGTACGCCACCCGTGGCATCACCGTCAATGCCGTGGCGCCGGGGTTTATTGAGTCGGACATGACCGCCAAACTGCCCGAGCAGGTTGTGGCCGAGTACCTCAAGCAAATCCCCGCCGGTCGCCTGGGCAAGCCCGAGGAGGTGGCCAAGGCCGTGGCCTTTCTGGCATCGGATGATGCAGCCTACATCAACGGACAAACCCTGTGTGTGGATGGCGGCATGACCCCGCACTAGAATGCTCGAGCCCTGTAACTCAGAGCCGAGGCTGGTTTTGATGTGGTAGAATCCCGCACGGTAGAATAAACCCTAATCTATGGAGGTTAAAACATGGCAATCCTAGACGATGTAAGAGAAGTGATCGTGGACAAACTCGGCGTGGATGCCGACAAGGTAGTGCCCGAAGCCCGCTTTATCGAAGACCTTGGCGCCGACAGCCTCGATACCGTAGAGCTGATCATGGGCCTGGAGGACAAGTTCGGGCTGGAAATCTCCGACGAAGACGCGGAAAAGATTCGCACCGTACAGGATGCGATCAACTTCATCCAGAGCAAGCAAGCCTAGGTCGGTTTCGGTTGGCACCCAGTACAACAAGTGGTGTTGTGCTGGGTCTTTTTTTCCACATGGCGCGCCGCGCGGTTGCAAACCACCTGCACCAATCAATCAGAACCAGCCCTGCCCATAAGAAGCAAGGAAGGGGCTTTGGTTGCCCCTCCCTTTAGGACGGTTACTCTCAAAAACGCTTGGCCGGCTCGACCACACTCACGTTGGCGGCCTGAGGGCCTTTACCGTTCTTTCCGGGCTCAATGTCGAAGGTTACTACGTCGCCTTCGTTCAGGGTACGAAAGCCACGAGACTGAATGGCGCTATAGTGCACAAATACGTCCGGCTCCCCCTCTTCGCGCTGGATAAAGCCATAGCCCTTCTCTGCATTGAACCACTTGACCTTACCTTTTTGCATACTGCTCCTTATCACGGGCAACTGGAACGTAACCCGGCCCGGGACCAAGGCGCTGAACTACCCAAACATCATCCGACCACCGCTAGCCATGGGCAACCCCCTTAGCCAGGCTGTGGACAAAACAACATGGGCCACCTCAGAAAACTCCCAGACGCCTCAAGATAGCACTACACAGCAAACCATGTCTACCCATCAAGCAAAACGCCCGCCGTCACCAGCGAGCGTTTTTCAATTGGTCTGTCTCGGCCATCAGGGGCGCCAGATCGGCACCGTGGTGGGATCGATACCCCATTCCTTGGCCAGGTAGGTCTGCGAAAGCTTCTTAAGGGTACCGTCTTTTTCCAGAGCTTCCAGAATTTTGTCGACCTGGGCCCGGTTGGGGTTGCCTTTGGTAAACAGCGCTCCGTAGTTCTCGCCGGTCTTGAACTGGCCCACCACCGCCAGGGCTCCCCCCGACTTGGCCGCCTCCGAGAGCACGATGGAGGTGTCGATGATGAAGGCATCAATCTGACCGGCCCGCAGCGCCGTGAAGCCCGCAGCCACATCCGGGAAGACCCGGGTCAGGTTCTGGGGGTGCTTGAGGGTCTCGCTCAGAAACTTGGCCGCCGTGGTGGCCTGCTGCACCCCCAGGCGGGCGGTCTTGAGGCTGGCCGGTGCGTTGAACTTGGCTTTGTCGGCTGCCCGCACCAGCACGCCGATATCCGAGGAGAAGTAGGGCCTCGAGAAGTCCACCACCCGCTTGCGGGCCTCGGTGATGGTGATCTGCGAGAGGGCAAAGTCGAAGTTGCGGGTCTGGCCGGCAATCAGGGCATCCCAGGCCACGTTCTGCACCACCACCTTGTCCAGCCCCGCGCGGTGGGCAATGTTGGCGGCCAGGCAGTACTCGAAGCCGTCCTTGATGGTAGCGGGGCTGTCGCCGTTCCAGAAGCCTGGCCCCGGCAGGTTGGTCTGCACCGTTAGCTGGCCGGCCACCGCCGGGCGGATGGGAAACTGGCCCTTGGGGCCGGTTACTTCGCAGTTGCCAATTTTGGTCTGGGCCATCCCCAGCGAGGCCAAAACCACCAGTCCTAGAATCCCGATTTTTTTCATGGAAACCTCCTTAGGCACCCATCTATGCGCTCTGCTCAACTTTACAGAACCCAGTAGAGGGCGTCAATGCAGGGCAAGTATGAACCGCAGGCCGTCGTCTACCAGAGACATCACCTCGAGCAGCCCCAAGCTCAAGCACCCTCGAGGTCGTCCCTGCCAAAAGTGATCTGCTTGGCACCCAAAGCCCAAGCCGTCGTACTATTAACCCTAGAGTTCAGGCCAACCCCAAGCGTCAGGTTGATGGACTCGAGCGCAGAAAAAACCATGAGACTGAACCCTGTGCTTTTCCTCTGTTCGCTGTTCCTTGGAGGCTGTAGCTTCGTTTACACAGGATCAACCGTCGCACCGCACCCCATCACCGAGGCCGTTCTGTCCTCGCGCTATGGCCTGATTGCACTGAACGCCACCATTTTGGAAAGAGCGGAGGAAGGCGGGTGGGAACGGGTGGTTTTTCGCTTACAACCCAACTACCCACTCCCGCTGGCAGACACAGCAGATCTGGGTCGCCACCTTCGAACCCAGCTCGAGATTCGACAGTGGCGCTTGCAATGCGAGGCCTCGAATTCCCTGCCCATCTTCGGTGGGCCTCACTACACCCTGCGGGTGGTTCGCGGGACGGAGGGAGCCGGCCTTTTCCTGCAACCGGCAGGGGAGCCCGGCACCTACAGGCTGGAGGTGGGCCCCACAAGCCCCGACCCGCCGCCTTTTTCTTGCCCATTCCGCTAAGCACCCGGTGTGATTACAGACTTTCCCACCGCATCGGCTACAATGAATAGGCTGTGCAGGAGCGGATTCGCAATTTTTCCATCATCGCGCACGTAGACCACGGCAAGTCTACGCTGGCCGACCGCATTCTTCAGATGACCAAAGCCGTCTCGGATCGAGAGATGCGCGAGCAGTTTTTGGACTCGCTGGAGCTCGAGCGCGAGCGCGGCATCACCATCAAGGCCAGCGCGGTGCGGCTGTTTTACCAGAGCAAAGCCGGAGAAACCTACATCTTCAACCTGATTGATACCCCCGGCCACGTGGACTTCGGCTACGAGGTGAGCCGGGCTTTGGCCGCGGTGGAAGGGGTGTTGCTGGTGGTGGATGCTTCGCAGGGGGTGGAGGCCCAGACCATCGCCAACTTCTACCTGGCCATGGAGCACGAACACACCATCATCCCGGTGATCAACAAGATTGACCTGCCCGGCGCCCAGCCCCTGGAGGTGGCGCTGGAAGTGGAAGAGGTGCTGGGGATTCCCGCCGACGAGTGCATTTTTGCCTCGGGCAAAACCGGCCAGGGGGTGGATGAGATCCTCGAGGCCATCGTGGCCCGCATCCCGGCCCCCAAGGGCCGCCCGGAGCACCCCCTCCAGGCCCTGATCTTCGACTCCATCTTCGACGCCTACCAGGGGGTGATTCCCTACGTGCGGGTAATGGATGGCAGCATCCAGCCCGGCGACACGCATCCGCATCTGGTCTACCGGCAAGGTCTTCGAGGTGGACAAGGTGGGGGTCTTCCGGCCCGGGGCCTTGGAGCCCGTCGCCCGGCTGGGCCCCGGCGAGGTGGGCTGGATTACCGCCGCCATCCGCGAGATTGGCGATGCCCAGGTGGGCGATACCATCACCTCGGCCCAGAACCCCTGCGAAGCCCCCTATCCGGGCTTCCAGCCGGCCAAACCGGTGGTGTTTGCCGGCCTCTACCCCACCGACACCCAGGAGTACAACCGGCTGCGCGAGGCCCTGGAGAAGCTCAAGCTCAACGATGCGGCGCTTTCGTTTGAGCCCGAGACCTCCGAGGCGCTGGGCTTTGGCTTTCGCTGCGGCTTTCTGGGGCTGCTGCACGCCGAAATTGTGCAGGAGCGGCTCGAGCGCGAGTTCGACCTCGACCTCATCTCCACCGCCCCCAGCGTGATTTATCGGGTCAAGCTCACCAACGGCGAGGAGATCGAGATTCACAACCCCTCCGAGCTGCCCAACCCCGACAAAATCGAGGCCATCTACGAGCCCTACGTCAAGCTCACGGTCTACACCCCCGAGGAATACGTGGGCTCCATCATGCAGCTTTTGCAGGAAAAGCGCGGCAAGATGGGCAACATGCACTACGTCGGCAAGCGGGTGGAGCTGGTGTACGAGGTGCCCTTCGGCGAGATCCTCTACGACTTCCACGACCGCCTGAAGTCCATCAGCCGGGGCTACGCCTCCATGGACTACGAACAGGCAGGCTACCAGGAAGGCGATCTGGTCAAGGTGAGCATCCTGGTCAACGAGGAGCCGGTGGATGCCCTGGCCTTTATCGCCCACAAAGACAAAGCCTATGGCATCGGGCGCGAGATTGTGGACAAGCTGGCCGAGGTCATCCCCCGCCAGCAGTTCGCGGTGCCCATCCAGGCAGCCATCGGGGGCAAGATTATCGCCCGCGCCACCGTCAAGGCCCTGCGCAAAGACGTGCTGGCCAAGTGCTACGGCGGCGATATCACCCGCAAGAAAAAGCTATTGGAAAAGCAAAAGGAAGGCAAAAAGCGCATGAAGGCCATCGGCAAGGTGGACGTGCCGCAGGAGGCTTTCCTGGCGGTGCTGTCGGCCGGGCGCGACTAGTTCAGGCTAATCTCGCTGAGCCGCTGGGGCAGGTTGCGGGGGGCCGCTTCGAAACGCAGAGGGCTGGCCGGCACGCGGGCGTCGCGCCCCCCCTGCCTTATCTCGCCCTGCAGCGAAAAACGCACCCGCGCCGCGCTGTGCTCGGCCCGAAGCGGTGCAG
>BPIL01000014.1 GCA_026004095.1 Meiothermus sp. | reverse complement strand
GTTATAAGGTCTATACCTGGCCGGTGGGCTCGCAGGGGGGGCTGGCTGCCAACCAGAACGCTTTTGGGGTGGATTTGCGCAACCCGCAAAACCCCTTGGGGGGGCTGGTTTACACCGAAACCATGCACTCCATCGTGACCCGCAAGGATGGCCGCCAGTACCACGTGGTGGTTGTGCCGGCCAACGACTCGCCCATCAACTTCAAACGTGACCACTCCTCCCGCGGTGCTACCAATGCTGTGGCTACCTGGAGCGATGCCCGGGCGACCCGCGAGCGGCTCAAGTACCCCTTGCTGCGCATGGGCGACCAGTTCCAGGTCATCACCTGGGACGAAGCCCTGACCATTCTGGCTGGGGTGGCTAAAGGCATCCGCGACCGCGACGGCAACGACGACGCTATCGCTGTCAAGGCCTTCGACCACGGTGGCTCGGGGGCGGGCTTCGAGAACAACTGGGGTGTGGGCTCGCTCTTCTTCAAAGGCTTCAGCGTTAAGCACATCGCCATCCACAACCGCCCGGCCTATAACTCCGAGGTCTGGGGTAGCCGCGAGCGTGGGGTACACGAGCTCAACTACGACGCCATTGATGCCCGCCTGGCCGACACCATCGTGCTGTGGGGGACCAACCCCTACGAGACCGCCAGCGTCTTCTACACCGAGCACATGCTGCCCAACCTCCAAGGGGCCACCCTGGCCGAAAAACAGAAAGAGCTGAGCCGCGGGGAGCCGGTCGAGGCAGGGTATCTGATCGTTGTTGATCCCCGCCGTACCAGCAGCCTGACCGTGGCTGAGACCGCCGCCAGCGGCCGTACCCTGCACCTGGCCCCCAACCTGGGCACCGACTACATCCTGGCCAACGCCATCGCACGGGTGATGTGGGAGCGTAAGTACTACGATCAGCGCTTCCTCGAGGCCCGTACCGATATGGCTAAGTTTGAGGAGTACAAGGCCAAGAGCCTCAAGGTGGGCGTGCCCTACGCGCAGTTCATGGCCGAGGTGGAAAAAATTACCGGTGTTAAGCGGGCCGACATCGAAAAGGCCGCCGACTGGATTGCCAAACCCAAAGCCAGAGGCTTTGCCCGCCGCACCCTGACCATCTACGAAAAAGGCATCATCTGGAACATGAAAAACTACGACCAGGTGGCGGCCATTGTGCAGATGGCGGTGCTGGGCAACAACATAGGCCGGGCCGGTACCGGCTGCGGGCGCCTGGGCGGTCACCAGGAAGGCTATGTGCGGCCGCCTTCGCCCACCCCAGGCTCGGTGTACAACGGTGGGCCACCTGTCAACGTGGACAAATACCTCACCGACGGCAATGGCAAACTCTACTGGGTGATCGGCACCAACCCCTACCTCTCCACCCCCAACAACCAGCTTTTCCGCAAGCGCATCCGCGAGCGCACCAAAGCCTTGTCGGACTACCTTGGCCAGTCCGGCGAACCCGGCACCACCCAGGCCTTGGTCAACAAGATTGTGGAAGGCCTGTATGCCACCAACGGGCTTTTTATGGTGGTGCAAGACATCTACCTGACCCACACCGCCCAGGACGCCCACCTCGTACTCCCGGCCAGCGCCTGGGGCGAGGCCAACCAGACCTCCATCAACTGCAACAGCCGCCTGCTGCGCTTATACGAGAAGTTCATGGACCCGCCCGGCGAGGCCAAGCAGGACTGGGAAATTTGCAAGCTGGTGGGCCTCAAGATGGCCGAGCTGTACAGGGCTGAAGGTAAGGAAGAGGAGGCTAAACGCTTCGAATTTGGCAAAAACTGGAACAAAGATGAAGACGTGTTCCTGGATGGCGGCAACTCCTACCCCAACAACGCCATCCCGGCCTCCGAAGAAGCCACCCTGCCCGCCGAATGCTACAAGGGCGTGACCTATGCCTTCTTGCGCCAGGTGGGCCAGCAGGGCATCCGCACGCCGGTGCGGATCGAAAACGGCAAACCCGTGGGCACCCTGCGCCGCTACAGCGTGAAGTTCGGCACCAAGGACGGCAAGTTTAGCTGGTATGGCACCGACGACTGGGAAGGCTACCCCGAAGAAGTGGCCAAGTACCTCGAGGGCGACAAAGCCAAGCAGTACCCCTTCTGGATGACCACTGGACGGGCCCAGGCCATCTGGCAGACCATGTACAACGACCGCTTCCTGCCCGAGAAGATGAGTCTGGTACCCATGCCCTACATCGAGATCAGCCGCCGGG
This sequence comes from Meiothermus sp., assembly GCA_026004095.1. Taxonomy (GTDB): domain Bacteria; phylum Deinococcota; class Deinococci; order Deinococcales; family Thermaceae; genus Meiothermus. The sequence continues at coordinate 80,859 of BPIL01000014.1, read as the reverse complement.
ATGCCCAGGCTTTAGGCATAAAGGGGGGCGACCTGGTGCAGGTCTGGAACGAGGAAGGCAACGGTACTTTTGTGGTGTACGTGACCGATTCGGTCAGGCCGGGCATGATTTTTGCCCTGCAGTACCACCACCTGGGTACCTCCAACAGCATGACCTCTGGCTACACCGACCCCAAGACCACCATCCCCTGGTACAAAGGTACGCGCGTGGCCATCCGCAAAGTGCGGGGTGCTTTGCCCGACCTGCAGCAATCTACCAGCTTCCTTCAGCAGAACAAGTTCGATTAAACCCAGTACAACCAAAGTCCCACCCGCGAAGGGTGGGACTTTTTGCGTGACATCGGTTCCGCTTGAATCCTTTACCTTTGGGTGTAATCAAAGGTGAAGAATTTGAGCCAACCGAAGGGAGTAGGCGTGCACTGGCGGTATCGTTTAGGCTTTCAAAAGCGAACGATACTGGCGGAATGCGTATGAATGGGAGGCCTCTATTGCATACCCAGCTTCTCCTTTTGCTTGGGTGGACAGGGTACATCCCCGTAGCTGCAAAACACGCAACAGTCCCCCGGCCTGGGCCGCATCCAGTGGCCGCACTGTTCGCACTGATAAAAGTGCTGGCAGGCCTCTTCCGGCATGGTGAGCAGCGTTGCGTGGCCGCAGGAGGGGCAGCGGAGGGTAGACTGGAGGATAACCATGTATGTATTGTAGCCCGTGGGTGCAGTGAGCTGGGTCTGCCATAATACATAGGTGCTTCTACCTCGAGCAGCCCTCACCCTGGCCGTTCTCACGAGCCTAGCCCTGGCCCAGCCGGGTTCGGTTTTTTTATCGGGCGCAAAGCACGAGTACCAGCGCTACAACAACTGCGGCCCGGTTACGCTGGGCATGGCCCTGAGCTACTGGGGGGGTTCGCTTACGCAGTACCAGATTGCCCCGGTGCTCAAGCCCAACAAAAACGACAAAAATGTAAGCCCCGAGGAGATGGTCGCCTTCGCCCGCAAGCAGGGGTTTGGCGTGCATGTGGGGGTAGCCGGCGATCTGGGCCTGCTCAAACGCCTCTTAGCCGGGGGCTTTCCAGTGATTATCGAGACCTGGTTTGTGACCCCCGACCACGGCGGAATGGGCCACTACCGCCTGCTGGTGGGCTACGACGACCGCCTGGGCCACTTCAACGCCTTCGATAGCTACTACGGCCCCAAGGTAACGCTGCGCTACGGCGAGATGGACGCTTTGTGGCAGGTGTTCAACCGCACCTATCTGGTGGTGTATCCCCCCAGCCGCAAGGCGCAGCTTGCCACCCTGCTGGGGAGCCGGATGAACGGGCCGACCGAACTGCGGATGGCCCTCGAGCTGGCCCGGCGGGAAACCCAGGCCAGCCCCCACAACGCCTTCGCCTGGTTCAACCTGGGCAGCACCCTGCTGCGGCTGGGGAATGCCGAGGAAGCGGCCAGGGCCTACGACCGCTCGCGCCAGATCGCGCCGAGCCGCACCCTCGACCCCCGCCGCCCGGCCAACGCGGTGAGCAACTGGCCCTGGCGGATGCTGTGGTACCAGTTTGGCCCCTACGAGGCCTACTTCAAAACCGGGCGCTACCAGGAGGTGATCACCCTGGCCAACGACGTGCTGGGCCGTATTAACGACCACGAGGAGAGCTACTACTGGCGCGGCCTGGCCCGCAAAGCCCTGGGCAACCTGGAAGGGGCCAGGGCCGACTTTCAGGCCGCGTTACGCTACAAACCGGGCTACCTCGAGGCGGCGCTGGCTTTGCAAAACCTGCGGGCACAAGGCAACCGCTAGGCTACCTCGAGTAGTTCGGTGCTTCCTTGGTAATAATCACCCCGTGCGGGTGGCTTTCGATCAGGCCGGCGTTGGAGATGCGGGTAAAACGGGTCTGGGTGCGGAAGGTCTCGAGGTCGGGCGCGCCGCAGTAGCCCATCGAGGCCCGCAGGCCCCCCACCACCTGGTAGAGCACGTCGCCCACCGGCCCCTTGTAGGGCACCATGCCCTCGATGCCCTCGGGTACGAGTTTTTTGGCCTCGAGCTGCTTGGCGCTGCTGCCGGACTCCTGGAAGTAGCGGTCGGCGGAGCCCTGGCGCATGGCCCCCAGGCTGCCCATGCCCCGGTAGAGCTTGTAGCGGCGGCCATCCTTGAGCACCTCTTCGCCGGGGGCCTCCTGGGTGCCGGCCAGCATGGAGCCGAGCATCACGCTGTGGGCCCCGGCGGCCAGGGCCTTGGCTACGTCGCCGGAGTATTTGATGCCGCCGTCGGCAATCACCGGCACGTCCAGGCCCTCGAGGCCCGCCACCGCTTCCATAATGGCGGTAATCTGCGGCACCCCCACGCCCGTGACCACCCGCGTGGTGCAGATGGAGCCCGGCCCAATCCCCACCTTGACCGCGTCGGCCCCAGCCTCGGCCAGGGCGCGTGCGCCCTCGGCGGTGGCTACGTTACCGGCGATAATCTGCACGGCCTCGCCAAAGGTATGTTTGAGCTGCCTGAGGGCCTCCAGAATGCCCCGGCTGTGGCCGTGGGCGCTGTCCAGCACCAGCACATCCACGCCGGCTTCCACCAGGGCTCGGGCCCTGGCTTCCAGATCCTTCGAGACCCCCACCGCCGCCGCCACCAGCAGGCGGCCCTGGGCATCCTTGGCCGCGAAGGGGAACTTCTGGCGCTTGGTCAGGTCTTTGAGGGTCAGGAGGCCCCTGAGCCGCCCTTCGTGGTCTACCAGGGGCAGTTTTTCAATTTTGTGCTGGCGCAATAGCTGCTCGGCTTCCTCCAGGATGGTGCCGGGCGGCGCGGTCACCAGGCGCTCCACCGGGGTCATCACCTCGGCAGACCAGCCGCCCCATATCGCGCTCGAAGCGCAGGTCACGGTTGGTGACCAGGCCCAGCAGCTTGCCGTAGAAGTCCACCACCGGCAGCCCCCCAATCTTGAACTCGCGCATCAGGCGCTCGGCGTCCTCCAGGGTGGCGTTGGGGGCCAGGGTGACGGGGTCTTGGATCATGCCGGCCTCGCTGCGCTTGACCTTGCGCACCATGGCGGCCTGTTCGTCGGGGCTCAGGTTTTTGTGAATAACCCCCAGGCCGCCCTCACGGGCCATGGCAATAGCCATCTCGGCCTCGGTGACGGTGTCCATGGCGGCAGAGATGATGGGAATGTTGAGCCAGAGCTTGCGGGTCAGGCGGGTGCGGGTGTCCACATCGCGGGGCAGCACCTCCGAATAGGCCGGGATAAGCAGCACGTCGTCGAAGGTCAGGCCTTCTTGCTGGATTTTTTCGGTTCTGGAACGGGGTTTGTTGGGGGTCTCGAGCATATTCCCAGCAGTATAGCAGCCCCGCATTAAAGCAAAAACATACCCCCTAGGGTAAGCAGGGCCTACCCGCCTTTGGTGTGGGTCGGGCGGTTACCTCGAGCCCACCACTTCCTTCCTGGGGCTCTCGCCCAGGGCGTTCTCGCCGGTCAGTTCGCGGCCCAGAATCAGGGTGTGGATGTCGTGGGTGCCCTCGTAGGTGTCCACGGTCTCGAGGTTCAGCATGTGGCGGATGCTGTGGTACTCGAGGGTAATCCCGCTGCCGCCCAGAATTTCACGGGCCTGCCCTGGCGCCGTTGAGCGCGGCCCGCACGTTGTCGCGCTTGCCCAGGCTCACCTGCGCGGGCTTGAGGGTTCCGGCGTCCTTGAGCTGGGCCAGGCGCCAGGCCAGTAGCAAGCCCTTGGTGTGGTCGGCGGCCATGCGCACCAGTTTTTCCTGCACCAGCTGGCGGCTGGCGATGGGGGCCCCAAAGGTGCTGCGGCTCCTGGCGAACTCGAGCGCCTCGGTGTACACCGCCTCCAGCGCCCCCAGCGCCCCCCAGGCAATGCCAAAGCGGGCTTGCGTGAGGCAGGAGAGCGGCCCCTTGAGGCCCTTGACCCCCGGCAGCATGGCGCTGGCCGGCACGCGCACGTCCTCCAGCACCAGCTCGCTGGTAACCGAGGCCCTTAGCGAAGCTTTGTGCTGAATCTTGTTGGCCCTGAAGCCCTTGGTATCGGTGGGCACGATAAAGCCGCGCACCACGCCCTCGTCGTCCTTGGCCCAGATGATGGCGATGTGGGCCAGGTTGCCGTTGGTAATCCACATCTTGGAGCCGTTTAGCACGTAATCGCCGCCGTCACGCCGAGCGCGGGTTTTCATGTTGGCGTCGGGGTCGCTGCCGCCGTCGGCCTCGGTCAGGCCAAAGCAGCCCACGTACTCGCCGGTGGCCAGCTTGGGCAGGTATTCGCGCTTCTGCTCCTCGGAGCCATAGGCCCAGATGGGGTACATCACCAGGCTGCTCTGCACGCTGCAAAAGCTGCGCAGGCCGGAGTCGATGCGCTCGAGCTCGTAGCCAATTACCCCGTAGGCAGCGGCGCTGGCCCCCATCCCGCCGTACTCGGTGGGGATGGTGGTGCCCAGAAAGCCCATCTCGCCGAACTTTCGGATCAGGTGCACCGGAAACTCGGCGTTCTCCCACCACTCGGCAATGTGGGGCAGAGCCTCGGCCTCGAGGAACTTTCGGGCGGCTTTTTGAATCTCGCGCTCTTCGGGGGTGAGCAGCTCGGCTACCTGGTAAAAGTCGAACATACGGAGACCTCGAGGGCCAATTCTACCGCAACCACAGCGTGGTATTGTGGGGTGTCTTGATGAAATCTCCAGATTCGCCTGCATCGAGGGAACTGCATGATCAAGTACATCGGCTCAAAACGGGCTTTGCTTCCCTGGATTATCGGCACCATACAGTCCATTCACCACCAGGCGCCCATCCGCACGGTGGTGGATCTGTTTTCGGGTAGCGCTCGAGTAGGCCACGCACTAAAGTCCAAAGGGTTTTATGTGACCAGCAACGACCTGATGAACTATGCCCACGTGCTGGCCCAGGCGCTGGTCGAGGCCGACGCGCGCACCTACAGCCGGGAGCGCGTTCAGCCCATGCTGGACAGGCTGCAATCCCTGCCCCCGCGCCAGGGCTGGTTTACCCAGGACTACTGCGAGAAGGCCCGCTATTTTCAGCCCAAAAACGGCGCGCGCATCGAGGCCATCCGCGAGGGGCTCGAGGCCGAGGCCGGGGGCGACCCCCTGCTGCGGGCCATCCTGCTCACCAGCCTGATGCTGGCCGCCGACAAGGTAGACTCCACCACCGGCATACAGATGGCCTACCTGAAGCGATGGGCCCCCCGCGCCCACAACGACCTGCGCCTGGACTACCCCCCCTTGCTAAACGGCCCCGGTCAGGCCCTGCAGGGGGATGCGCTCGAGGTGGCCGCCCACCTGGAAGCCGACCTCTTCTACCTCGACCCCCCCTACAACCAGCACTCGTACCTGGGCAACTACCACGTGTGGGAGACCCTGGTGCGCTGGGACAAACCCCAGACCTACGGCGTAGCCAACAAGCGCAAAGACGTACAGGAACGCAAAAGCCCCTTCAATTCCAGGCGCGAGGCCCGGGAAGCCATGCAAACCCTGCTAGGGCGCATCCAAGCCCAGCATCTGGTGGTCTCGTTCAACAACGAGGGGTTCTTTGCCGCCGAGGAAATTGAGGAGATGCTCCGGCACTGGGGCTTCGTGCGCCGCCTCACCCGCCCCCACGCCCGCTATGTGGGGGCCCGCATCGGCATCTACAACCCCCAGGGCGAAAAGGTGGGCCAGGTCTCGCACACCGAAAACCACGAGCACCTGTTCGTGGCGACCCACAGCCGGAGGGTGTACAACGCCCTATCCGACCACACCGAGGCCGCCGAGGCCCTTCAGCTATCGCTTTTCTGAGACTGGATTAGAGCCCCAAGATTCAGGGCAGGTACATCTGCCGGAGTTCGATTATCTCCCGCTTGGCCTCGTTGACCCTGATGTAAAACGGGGTGTACTTATCGAACGACCAGCCGAAGTTCCGGCCCCCCAGCCCCTGGATGAGCTGCTGGGGGGTGGCCTGGAAGTACTCCCCTGCGCTTTTGAGCAGGAATATTTTGGTGCTGGGGGTAAAGCGGAAGGTACGGAGGAGGGGGTTCTGGTTGGAAATCTCGAGGCCTGCTGGACAGTCGTCGCGGTTGCAGTCCCTCACCTCGACATAATCGAGCTTAATGATCCAGACCCCCTGCACCTGCCGGAAGTCGGTAATGAGGGCCTCGCGGTTTTGCCACTGGGCCAGGCCCAGGCCAGCCAGCAGCAGTATAGAAAACCAGACTATACGCATATTTTCACCTTTCGCCCATTCGACGATAGCCGAACCATAACGCCAGCACAAGGGGAACCAGGGTCGCGGCTACCACAATCAACAACCACAGGGGGCCTTCCCCACTGGCCAGGTAGTTGGTCTGACCCTGGGTGATGGCCAGGTAGACCGGGCGGCTGGCCAGCAGCACCAGAAACCCGGCGTGCAGGAGCATGAAGCCCATGTACAAAAACCCGCCCATCCCGATGGGCACCTCGGCGGGGTTGGCGGCGTCGAACTTGGGGAAAGCAGCCCCCAGCCCCACCCCCAAAGCCGCCGCCGTCAAGGCCGAGGCCAGGCCCAGCACCACCGATATCTGGGTGAGGTTGTCGTCCAGGCCAATCACCCGCGGCGAGAAGTAGCCCAGGGCCAGGCCCAGCGGCAGCAGGAAGAAGAGGGCCAGCCCAAAGCGGGTGAGCAGGATGGTGTGTTTGGCGACCGGGCCGGTTTGCAGCATCCAGTAGCCGGGGCCCTCGAGGCTCAGGAGCGGGTAGGCCAGCCGCACCCCCACCCCGCCAATCACGAAGCCCTGGAAGGCCAGGTGCATGAAGCCGGCCACCACCTGAAAGCGGGTATCCCCCAGGGGCAGGTACTGCAGGCTGGTGGTATACAGGAGCACCAGCACCCCCACCAGGATGAGCTGGGAGGCCTGGTTGGCATCGCGGAAGAAGAGCCGCAGGTCACGGGCCCACAGCGCACCGGCCAGGCTGGCCATTGTCCAGCGATCCAGCAGGCCGGGGCGCACCAGACCGCGCTCGCGCACCGTGCCCTCCAGGGCACGTACCCAGCCTTGCTGGTAGGCATAGCCCGCGACCAGCCCCGCCAGGAGCAGCAGCCCCCCCGACAGGGCCAGCAACAGCCAGAACTGTGCTTCAATCTCGCCCCGCACCAACCCTTTGAGGGCCTGCTGGGCCAGGGCCGAGGGCAGGAAGGGGGCGGTGGGGTCGCGGAAGGTCTGGAGGAAGCGGTCGAGCTCCTCGGGGTTGGCGAAGTTGGTCTGCAGCAACACCTCGGGGCGCAGAGCCCGCAACAGGAAGATGAGCAGCCCGCCCAGCACCGCACCCAGCGCCGCAGCCCACTCCCGCGCCCGACCTGCCGGGGCGAAGCGCACCAGCGGCAGGGCCAGCCCTACCCCCAGCACCACCGGAAAGGCGAACAGGGCCAGCATCAGCAGTGCAGCTCCAAGGAAGAAGATGGGCGGTGCGCCGTAGTGTGCGCCATAGGCGAAGAGCACCGGCAGCACCAGCAGCATGGGCAAGAGGGCGGTGGTGACGAACACCTCGCCCACCTTGAACAAAAACACCCGGCTGGCTTTTTGCGGCAGGGTGAGGTGCAGGGGCAGGTCTTCCGAGGTGTAGAGGACGGCCACCGCGTTGGGCAGCGCCGAGAGCACCACCGAGCTCGAGAGCACCAGAAGCAGGCTGCCCAGGATGCGATCTACCAATACGTCGCGGGTGAAGGCCGCAGCCAGCCGGTTCACAAAGGTTCCACTGCCAAACAGCTCGTTGGAGATGAAGTTCAGAAACCAGCTCGTGCCCCACCAGGCCCCGTACGCCAGCACAGCCCCCAGCAGCAACCCCACCAGGGCCGAGGCCGGAGCCTGGCGGAAGCCGTTCCACACAAGCCGTATACGCAGGGTCAGCATCCGTCCACAGTGTAGACCACCTGCGCCCAGTGCTTGGTGCGTTTGTACCGAATAGGGCGAACAATCCCCCCCATGACCCCCATCTAAAGCGTTCTGCTCGGTGCTGTAAGGCGTTCATGCTCTGCACAGAGACAAATACCCCTAGCTACCCCGCCTGGCTTTTGCATTAGACTTAGGTAAATGTTGATCAAAGACGTAATGCACAGTCCGGTGCTGACGGTAGACGTTGGGGTAACGCTCGAGGCGGCCTACCACATCATGCTGCAGCGCAACATCCGGCACATTCCCGTAACCCAGGAAGGCCGCCTGGTGGGGATGATCACCGACCGCGATATCCGGCTGGCCACCAGTCCTTTTGCGGTGGGGGGCGCCAAGCCCACCGATACCCCGGTCGGGCAGGTGATGGCCCAGCCGGTGATAACGGGCGACCCCCTCGACCCGGTCGAGGAGGCCGCGCGGGTCATGCGCCAGCGCAAGATTGGGGCCCTGCCCATCCTGGAGGGCGAGGCCCTGGTGGGCATCGTGACCGGAATTGACCTGCTGGATGCGCTCCTGCGGCTGACCGGGGTGGAAAAACCCAGTGGGCGGCTCGAGGTCTGCCTCGACGACCGGCCCGGCGAGCTGGCCCGCCTGAGCGGCGAACTGGCCCAGCAGCATATCAACATCCACTCCCTGCTGACCTACCCCTGCGGCGAGGGCACCGTGACCACCGTGGTGCGGGTGGGCACCCTGGACACCCGCAGGATTGCTCGAGAGTTGCGCCAAAAAGGATTTGTGGTACAGTGGCCCCCCGAAATCCCCAGCAAGCGCTTATGAGTGTTCCGGTCATCTACAGCCCCCAGTACCAGCTCTACAACTTTGGGCCCCAGCACCCCTTCAGTCCGCTGCGCCTGGAGATGCTTCTGGACTTGCTGGAACACCTGGGCCACCCGCTTCAGTTTGTCGAGCCAGCGCAGGCCACCCGCGAGGAGGTGCGCAGCGTGCACCTGGAGTCGTTTGTGCGCCGGGTCGAGGCTGCCGGAAGGGGCGAGTATTCACCGGACTTCGACCACTACGGCCTCGGAACTGCCGATACCCCCATCTTTCCCGGTATGGACGAGGCGGCCCGCTGGCTGGTAGGGGGCACGCTCACCGCGGCCCGGATGGTCTCGAGCGGGGCTGCCAGGGAAGTCTTGCAGCTTGGGGGCGGGCTGCACCATGCGCAAAAGGATCTGGCCTCGGGGTTTTGTGTCTACAACGACCTTTCGGTGGCGATTCGCCACCTGACCGAGCAGGGGCTGCGGGTGGCCTACATTGACATAGACGTACACCACGGCGATGGGGTGCAGTGGATTCACTACGACGAGCCCCATGTGCTCACCTTCTCGATTCACGAGTCGGGGCGCTACCTCTACCCCGGCACCGGCCATACCCACGAGATCGGCAAGGCCCTGGGCACCGGACGCAAGCTGAACATACCCCTGGAGCCCTTTACCGAGGACGATTCTTACCTCGAGGTTCTGCAGATGGGCCTCGAGCCCGCCCTGCACTGGTTCCGCCCGGACGTGCTGGTGGTGCAGTGCGGCGCCGATGCTCATTTTCAGGATCCGCTGGCCGAAATTCTGCTGACCACCCAGGCCTACGCCAAAATTTTCCCCCTGCTGCGACAGTACGCCGCGGCCTTTGCGGGAGGGCGGGCGGTCTACACCCTGGGGGGCGGCTACAGCCTGGATGCAACCAGCCGCATCTGGGCCCTGCTCTACCTCACGTTGCAAGGCCTGCCCCTGCCCGATCACCTCCCCGAACCCTGGCTTCGGCGCTGGGGAACCCAGCTTGGGCACTTCCTGACCCATACCCTCTTCGACCCCGAAGGCGCCTACCCCGAGATTCCCCGCAAAGCCGAGATCGAGCGCCGCAACCGCCAGGTAACCGAGCGGATGCTCGAGTCGGTGCGGCCATACTGGAGCTGATACCAGATTGGGTTAGGTCGCTGCCGCACCCCGACGACCCAACCCGACTAACGGGATCCCTTTTTTCGCCGATCCTAGCGGGGGGAGTGCTCCAGGATTCAACAAGATTGCCTCTTAAGGTTTTTTTTCGCTGATTATCTTTTTTAATCCGCTATGAACCTAGCCCCGCAGCCGCGGTTTGTGCAAAGATGTCTGGGAGATACTTCAGGCCAGTGAGGTGGGAGGATGCATCTGCAACCGGGGCTGTACCAACACTACAAGGGCAAGTACTACTGGGTGCACGGTTTGGCCCGCCACTCCGAAACCGAGGAGTGGTTCGTGGTATACGAAACCCGCTATGGCGTCGAGCCTGAAACCCTGTGGGTGCGCCCGCTGGCGATGTTTTTGGAAGATGTGGAGGTAGACGGTAAGCAGGTGCCCCGCTTCTGCTATGTGGGGGAAAACGAACCTTGACCCTTTACCTTCGGCATCTAAACCGATACCCTTACTCCCGTGCAGCGGATTTTTTGGCTGGCCTGGCGCGACCTGGTGCTGGAGTTTCGGGGGCGTACGGGCCTTTTGTCGGCGGTGTTTTTCCTGGCGGTGATGCTGTTTATTCTGGCCATGGCCTTTGGCCCCAACCCCCAGGATCTGCGAAAAGCGGCCCCAGGGGTGCTGTGGGTGGCCCTGGCTTTTGCGGGCAGCTTGCTGGCGGGGCGGGCTTTTGGCCTCGAGGTCGAGGACGGCACCCTGGACGATTTGCTCCTGACCCCCGGTAGCCGGGAGTGGATCTACTTCGGCAAGCTGCTGTTTCAGTTTGCCCTGCTGATGTTGGTAGGGCTGGTGTTAATGTTCCTGACGGCGGGGCTTTTCTACCTGCCTTTGCAGCACTGGGGCTGGTTCATGGCAGCGTTGCTGCTGGGCTCGCTGGGCTATGCCGCCATCTCCACCTTTTACGCCGGTATGCTGGCCCGCCTGCGGGGGCGCGAGGTGCTTCTGCCGCTGCTGCTCTTCCCCCTGGTGATTCCGGTGGTGCTCGCTGCGGTACGCTTTACCCAGGGGCTGGCCCAGGGTGTTCCGGTGGCCGAGCTTTTGGACTGGCTGCGGTTACTTCTGGTCTTCGATGTGATTTACGTGACGGTGTGTGCGATGGTGTTTCCGTACATGCTCGAGGGCTAGGTTATGACCGCTATTACCGCAAGTAAAATTTGTCCGTTGCCCCACCGGGGTAATCTAGAGGACGCGACTTACGAAGGTTCATGGCCCCTTTAGATGTAACGTGGTTTACGCCAAGTTAATCTATTTCGGGCCAGAATACATACATAAAGGAGAGGACTAGGATGCAGCTCGCTCGCTCCAATCAAACCAACCGCTTGGATGGCTTGACCCTCGGCCTGCTGGCTTTGGGGGGGGTGGGTGCGGTGGTGGGGCTCGTCATGGCCCTGAGCGCACCGCCCGACCAGAGCCAGGGCTTTGTGGCCCGCATTTTCCATGTGCACGTTCCCACAGCCTGGATGGCCTATCTGGCTAGCTTTGGCGCGCTAGGCTACTCGGTGGCCTATCTGGTGCGGCGCAAAGCCCACCACGACCGGGTGGCCGCCGCCGTGGTGGAGGTAGGCCTCATCTTCATGGCCCTGGCGCTGCTTACGGGCATGCTCTGGGCCCGGCCCACCTGGGGGGTGTACTGGGACTGGGAGCCCCGGCTGACCACCACCGCCATCCTGTTTGCCATCTACGTGGGGTACGTGGTGGTGCGAGGTGCCATCGAAGACCCCGAGCTCAGGGCCAAGGCCGCGGCGGGGGTGGCGATACTGGGGGCCATTAATGTGCCCATCAGCTACATGTCGGTCAAGTGGTGGCGCAGCCTGCACCAGACCCAGTCCATTGACCTTACCACCGGAAAAATTAACGTGGACGCGGCCATCCTGATCCCCATGCTGGTCAACCTGGCGGCGTTTACCCTGCTGTTTATTGGGCTGGTGCGGCTCCGCAGCATTATTGCCGCCCGCGAGGCGGCCCGGGAGGAGGCCTGAGATGACCGATAACCCCCTATGGAACCCGGCCAACCCCTTCGTGGTCTGGACTTTCGTAGCGGTGTATGGCCTGGTGTTTGGTTACCTGGGTTACTTGCTCTGGCGTTACCAGAGAAATCGGTAGGGAAGGTGTAGATGAAACCAAAATATATCGTGGGACTGGTGGTGGTGGCCGGTGCCCTGGCCTATCTCATCTTTGGAGGTCTGGGCCAGAACCTGGTCTACTTCATCACCCCCAGCGAATACTTTCAGCAGGTAGAACGCTACCAGAACCGCGCCGTGCGCTTAGGTGGGCTGGTTAAGCCGGGTACGCTCGAGTACAACCCCCAGACCCTCGAGCTGCGCTTTGTGGTTACCGATGGGGTCAAGGAGATTCCCATCCGCTCCTCGGGCACCACCCCCCCGGCCCTCTTTGGCGAGAACCGGGGGGTGGTGGTGGAGGGCCGCTTCGAGGGCGAGACCTTTGTGAGCCAGAACCTGCTGGTCAAGCACTCCGAGACCTACCAGGCCCCCAAGGAGGGCTGGACGCCCGAGCAGGTGCGCAAGCTGATCGAGGAGACCCAGTGATGAAGAGGAGGTTCCCTTGACACCGGGTCTACTGGGTGGGGTCTCCCTTGTCGCCGCCCTGATTCTTTCGGCGCTGGGCCTGGTGCTGGCGGTGCTGGCCTACAGCCTGCGGGATGGGCGCTACCTCGAGGCCGCCAAGCGCCTCTCGCTCCTCACCCTGCTGGCCGCCGCAACCAGTTTTGGGGCGCTCGAGTGGGCCATCCTTACCGACGACTTTAGCGTCTCCTACGTAGCCAACCACAGCTCGGCCAGCAACCCCCTGTGGGTCAAGCTGGTCACGCCCTGGGCGGCGCTGGAAGGTTCCATTCTGCTGTGGGCCCTGCTCCAGACCGCCTACACCTGGCTGGTGGGCCTGCGGGCCGGCCAGAGCCTGGACGTCTGGCGGGCCCCGGTGGCGCTGGGCACGCTCTTTGCTGTGCAGGTGTTCTTCTTCGCGGTGATGGTCTTCGTGGCCCACCCCTTCGACGCCGTGCCCAACCCGCCCCCGGACGGTCTGGGCACCAACCCCCTCCTGCAAAACCACTGGATGATGGCGGTGCACCCGGTCTTGATGTACCTGGGTTTTGTGGGGCTCTCGGTGCCGTTTGCCTATGCGGTGGCGGCCATGGTGGCCCGGCGCTACCAGAGCTGGATTTTCGAGACCCGCTGGTGGACGCTGGTGGCCTGGGGCTTCCTGACCGCGGCCATCTTCACCGGCAAGTGGTGGAGCTACGAAATTCTGGGCTGGGGCGGCTACTGGGCCTGGGATCCGGTCGAGAACGCCTCCATCATCCCCTGGCTGCTGGCCACGGCCTTCCTCCACACCGCCCAGGTGCAGGAGCGCAAAGGGCTCTTCAAGGGCTGGAACTTCGCCTTCATCACCCTGGCTTTCGCGGCGACGGTCTTTGGCACCTTCCTGACCCGCTCGGGGGTGATTCAGTCGGTGCATGCCTTCGCCAGCGGGCCGGTAGGGGCCTGGTTCCTGGTGTTTTTGCTGGGGGTGATGGCGGTGGGGCTGGGGCTTCTGGCCCGGGTTTCCTCCGAAATTCGCGAGGCCGGCGAGGTGCGCTGGAAAAGCCGCGAGGGGGCTTTGCTAGCCGGGGCGCTGTTCTTCGGCACCTTTGCTTTTGTGGTGGTACTGGGTACCCTGTGGCCGCTGGTGGTGGAGGTGGTGAGCGGGGCCAAGGTCTCGGTGGGAGCCCCCTTCTTCAACCAGGTTTCGGTGCCACTAGGCATCTTCATGCTGCTTCTGATGGGCATCGGGCCGGTGCTGCCCTGGCGCAACACCCAGGCCGAGGTGGTGCGCAACCTGGCGGCCATGCTGGTGGCGCTGGGGGTGGGCACCCTGCTGGGCTTGGCGCTGGGCCTGAGCCTGGGGGTCTCGCTGGCGATTGGGCTTTTTGCCTACAACCTGACCGCCATCTGGCTGATGGTGGCCCAGGGGGTGCGGGCGCGCTCGAGGTCGCTGGGCATCCCGGCGGGGCAGGCCCTGTGGGAACTGGCAGCCAGCCACAAGCGCCGTTTTGGCTCGCACATTGTGCACTTTGGGGTGGCGCTGGCCGCCCTGACCATCGCCTTCAGCCAGACCTACCGGGTGACCGAGCAGAAGACCCTCCAGGTAGGGGAGACCTGGCAGACCCGGGGCCTGGAGATTCGCCTGCTTTCCATCGGCGCACGGGAGGAGTCCAACCGCTTTGCAGCCATTGCCCCCATCGAGGTGCGCTCCACCAGCCGCGAGGGCTGGGGGGCCGATGGGCGCTACGAGACCCGGCTCAACTTCTACCCGCAGATGGGCTCGCCGCTGGCCACACCGGTGGTCAGGTACTCGCTGTACAACGACTACTACTTTGTTTTGATGCAGTTCGACCAGGAAAAGGGCCAGTGGGCGACCATCAAGCTAATCGTTACCCCCATGGTCTGGTGGCTGTGGGTGGCTGGTTTAATCATCGTGCTGGGTACGCTCTATATCCTCTGGCCGGCAGGGGCCCGGGTAACCAGCCGGCAGGTGTCCCCGGTGGCGGGGGACTGATATCGTTGCGAGAAGAGGAGGGCTGTGCTTAGATTCTGGCCTGTTTGGGTATTGCTGCTGGGGGGGTTGTTCTACTGGGGCTTGCAACGTCCCAACAAGGACGAACTGCAGTCGGTCTTGGTGGGGAAGCCTGCGCCCAGCTTTAGCCTGCCGCTTTTAGCGCCCTACCGGGCCCAGTACGGGGCCGAGATGGGGATTCAGGAGGGCCTTGGCAAGCCGGTTTTGCTCAACATCTGGGCCAGTTGGTGCATCCCCTGCCGCACCGAGGCCCCGCTTCTGGAGCGCTTTCACCAGCAGTACAAAGACCAGGTGCTCATTCTGGGGGTTAATGTGCAGGACAGCGAGGCCGAGGCCCTGAAGTTCATCCAGCAGTATGGCCTGACCTTCCCCAGCGTGTACGACGGGCGTGGGCGCATTGGCATCGAGTACGGCTACTACGGGGTGCCCGAGACCTTCGTGATTGACCGCAAGGGCACCGTGCTGGCCCGGCATGCCGGCGAGCTGAGCGAGGCGCAGTTGCGGGGCTATATCGAGCAGGTGTTGCGATGAGGCGAGCGAGTACCTGGTGGCTAGGCGGGCTCTTGCTGCTGGCCTTGGCCCTGGCCCAGCCCAGCCCCAACACCCCACCCCCGGATTTTTCCCCGGAGGTGTTCAAAATTGCCGGCCAGTTGCGCTGCCCGGTCTGCCAGGGGGAGTCGGCGGCGGAGTCCAACGCCGGCATTGCCGTGGAGATGCGACGCATCATCGCCGAGCAATTGGCCCAGGGCAGGAGCGAGGCCGAGATACGGGCCTTTTTCGTGGAACGCTACGGCGACTGGATTCTCTACGAGCCGCCCGCCCGCGGCCTCACCCTGTGGGTCTGGCTCTCGCCCCTCCTTGGGCTGGGCCTGCTGGGCTTTGGCCTGTGGCGCTACCTGGCCCGGGTGCGGGCTCGAGCCCTGACCACCGCCTCCGACGTCTCCGAGGAGGAAATTGCCCGCCTCGAGGCCGAGCTGCAATCCCCCGAGCGACAACCATGATGCTGGCCTACCTGATCCTTGCTTTGCTGTTTGTGCTGGCCCTGGCCTATGCCCTGCGGCCATTTTTCCGCACCCCGGCCCAGCCCTTTCCCGAGAGCCCCCGGCCCGAGGAGCTGCGGGCCGAGCTCGAGGTGCTCAAAGCGCTGGCCCGGGAGGCCGAAGGGGAGGAGCGCAAGCGCCTCCTGGCCCAGGCGGTGCGCCTCGAGCGCCAACTGGCCGAGCTGGGCCAGGAAAACCCCACCCCGCGCCGCCTGAGCCCGCTCACGCTGGGGGCCGTGACCCTGGGTCTGGTGGCCCTGGGGGTGGGGCTGTGGGCCTACACGGTGCCGCGCCTGCCGGGTGAGACCATCATCACCAGCCGCAACGAGGCCCGCGAACTGGGCAACCTGCAACGCCGGGCCGAGCAAAGCGGCCAGGCCGCCGACTGGCTGGCCTACGCCAACAAAGCCTACGAGCTGCAGGACTTCGAGCGGGCCGTGCAGGGCTACCTCAAGGTGATCGAGCTCGAGCCCCGCAACGCCAACGCGGTGCGCCGGATTGGCATCCTGCTCTTCATGAGCGGTCGGCCCGAAGAGGGAGCCCAGGCCCTCGAGCTCGCGGTGCGGGCCCAGCCCGAGGAGCCGGAGGGCTGGCTGTTTCTGGGCAACGCCTACTTCCAACTGGGCCGGCCTGCTGAGGCCATCGTGGCCTGGGAGGGCTACCTGAAGGCCGGCGGCGAGGCCCGGGCGCAGGTGCAGAACCTGATTCAAACCGCTAAAAACCAGCTCAACGCCACCTCCCAGGGGCAGCAGGTCTACCTGGCCCGCTGCGCGGCCTGCCACGGGGCCCAGGCCCAGGGGGGTACGGGGCCGCGCTTGCAGGGCAATCCCATTAACAAGGTGCCGGAGGCGGTGCGGGAGATTGTCCTCAAGGGCCGGGGCCAGATGCCGGCGGTGGCCCTGACCGAGGCCGAGATGCAGGCGCTGTTGCAGTACCTGGGAGGATTGTAGAGGGTCTATGGACGAGCCCAACCTGCAAAACCTACGCCGCATCAACCGGCGGGATTTGCTCTGGATTGTTCCGAGCGCCATCACTACCGGCTTTTTTGGCTGGCTGGCCTGGCGTACCTACGTCATCCACTTCACCAAGGCCGGTGTGAGCGAGCCCGTCTGGCGCGAAGGCCCCCGGCGGCCCGCGGCGACCCTGGACGAACTGGCCGCGCACTGGCACTTCAAGTACTTCGATTACGAGTACAGCGGCAGCCCCCTCAAGGCCGTGGTGTTCCGGCTTTCGCAACCGGTGGTGGGGGGCCTCACGGTAGGGGAGGCCCACTTTCTGGCCCTGTCGCGCATCTGCACCCACCAGGGCTGTGTGGTCAACTACGTGGACAACCCCGAGCTGGGCTCCATCGCCTACAACTACCGCACCGACCACCCCTTCCTGGGCTGCCCCTGCCACTTTGGGGCCTACGAGCCTTTGCAAGGGGGCAAGGCGGTCTACGGCCCGCCCCGCTTCCCGTTGCCCCGCCTGCGCCTCGAGGAGGAAAACGGGGTGCTCTATGCCACCGGCTACGAGACCCCGTTCCGCCCCCTGGAGCAGGGCTAGTCCAGCACCACCCGTACGAACTTGTCCTTGCCGCGTTGCAGCACCACGGGCTGGCTGAGCACCACCTCCAGCTTGGGGTCGGTGAGTACCTGGCCATCCAGCCGCAGACCTTTTTGCTCGATCAGCCGCCGGGCTTCGCCGTTGGAGGCGGTCAGGCCGGCCAGGGTAAATAGCTTTAAGACGGCAATTCTGCCCTCGAGCAGCTCGCTGGCCTGTAGCCTGACCTCGGGCATCTGCTCGGGGATGCCCCCGTGGGCGATCTCGTAGTAGCGGGCCTCGGCCTGTCGAACCACCGGCGCACCGCCCTGGTCGTGCCCGTGGGCCTCCCAGCTATACCCCAGCGACTCGTACCAGGCTTTGTCCAGCCGGGCGGGGATCAGCGGCTGGGCATAGGCCCCGGTGAGCAGCCGGGCCAGCACCCGGTGGGCGCCCACCGGCCCGCCCTGTTCCAGCACCTCTTTAATTTCTTCCGGCGCCAGATCGGTGCAGAGCTCAAAATAGGTCTGCAGATACGGGTCTTCCACCTTCATCAGCTTGCGGAAGATCTCGCTGGGCTCCTCGGTGATGCCGATGTAGTTGTCGTAGCTCTTGGACATCTTCTGGCCGTCGCCCCCCACCAGAAGCGGCATCAGGAAGGCCACCTGTTTTTCCAGGCCGTAGGCCGCCTGTACCTCGCGCCCGACCAGCAGGTTGAACTTTTGATCGGTGCCGCCCATCTCCACATCGCAGGCGATGGGCACCGAGTCGTACCCCTGGGCAAAGGGATAGAGGAACTCGTGAATGGAGATGGGAACCCCCTCGGTGTAGCGCTTTTTGAAGTCTTCACGCTCGAGCATCTGGGCTACGGTTAGAAGCGAGGTGAGCCGGATGACCTCTTTGAAGCCCAGGTTTTCCAGCCACTCCGAGTTGTAGCGCAGCTCGAAGCGCGCGGGGTCGCTGGTAATCAGGATTTTCCCCACCTGCTCCACGTAGCTTTGGGCGTTGGCGCGGGTTTCTTCTAAGGTGAGGGGTGGGCGGGTTTTGCTGCGGCCCGAGGGGTCGCCGATCATGGCGGTAAAGTCGCCGATAATCAGAACCACCTTGTGGCCCAGCTCCTGGAACTGCCGCATCTTGCGCAGCACCACCGCATGGCCGATGTGAATATCGGGTCGGGTGGGGTCGAGGCCCAGCTTAACCGTGAGCTTTTTCCCCGAGTGTAGCTTTTTGAGTAAGTCTTCCTGGGGGATGATCTCCACCGCCCCCGTTCGTAGCAGGCTGAATGCTTCCTCCGCCGTCATGCCCTCAAGTATACCGATTTGAACAGGGTTGACAGCCTTTGGGGATGCCCCGGTGCGCGCTGCCTTTGAGGAGGAGAACGGTGTGCTCGAGCCAATCCGGGCTTGGCTTATACTTGAACCGTGCGAACGCTTCTTATTCTGGCGCTCATTGCCGGTGGGGTGTACTTTTACGCGGAGCGCTTCGGTCTTGCGGTGGGCTACGCGCCCTTTACCCCGGTTTTTTACTGGAACTACAGCGGCGAGGTGCGCAATCAGATACGGGCCACGGGCATCCGGGCCTTTGTTAAGGTAACGGTGAGCGGTGAGCTGCGGCAGGGGAGTTTTGAGGTGGAGATTCGCCGCTCGGGCCAGAACAATCCAGGCCTGGTTAAGCGCTACCAAGGCCGCTTCTCCGAGGAAATACGTTACCCGGTTGAGGCCAACTTGTACGATGTGATCTTTCGCATAAAGGATGCGCGGGGCCAGGTGCGCATGGACTGGGTGGCGGCCCGCAACGAGTTTTAGGGTCTAGGCACGGAAGCGGGCCTTATGCTAGACTTGTGAGCGGTTTGCCTCGAGGCTCCTCTTTCGCCATTGGTGCGAACGCGGTAGCCCCCCAATTGGGCAATATTGGAGAACTATGGCACAGAAAAAAACTGCACGCAACCCCTCGGCCATGAAGCGCCACCGCCAGTCGCTCAAGCGTCGGGCCCGCAACAAGTCCAAGATGTCGGCCATCAAGACCGTTAGCAAGAAAGCGGTGGCTTTGGCTAAAGAAGGCAACGCCAGCGAGGCAGTGCGGGTCATGCGCTATGCCGAAAGCCTGATTGACAAGGCCGCCAAGGGTTCGACCCTGCACAAGAACGCGGCCAGCCGGCGCAAGTCCCGCCTGATGAGCAAAGTGCACCAGCTTCTGAGCGGAGCTAAAGCCTAGGAGTGCAGCATGGGCAAAGGTGACCGTCGTACCCGTCGCGGCAAGATTTTCCGTGGAACTTACGGCAAATACCGTCCCCGCAAGAAGTAGCATCTGTCGTGGTGCTTTGCCGGAGGGGTTTCCTCCGGTTTTTTACTACCCCAGGCGGGCCTGATGGGCCCGCCAGGCTTCCCGGGCCGCCTCGAGGGCCCCCTGTAGCTGGGCCTCGAGCTGCCTTTTATAGACCGCGACCCCCCGGCCCCCTTCGGACTCGTAGGCGGCCAGGTACCGCAGGGTGAAGCTCAGGTCGCCCACCCGACCGAAGGCCTCCTGCAGTAGTTTGATGGGCTGGCTGTCCTGCCCGAGCCACTCCCTGGCGTAGCGCAGCCGCCGCAGGGCCCGGCGCAGGGCGTGCAGGTGCTCGAGGCTTTCCTGGCTCTGCCACTCCTCGGCTTTTCGTTCAACCTGGCGGACGAAGCGTTTGAGCCGGGTCTGGGCCGATGCTTCATCCAGCGGGGGCAGGTTGGAAAGGGCCTGCAACAGGCCGGCCAGCCGGGGGCTGTCCAGAAGCGGTACGAAGGCGGCGCGCGCCTCTTTGAGCCTGGACGCGGCCCATCTGCGGAAAGCTTCGGGTAGGTGGTTATTCAGAAGCAACACCTCGAGGTCGCGCACCTCCCCAGCTGACCGCACCAGCCAGGCCAGGTCGTCCTCCAGCACCCGCAGCCCGGCCAGCCGCAGCCACACCCGCAGCCGCCGTACCGCCACCCGCACCTGGTGCACGCCCTCGGGGTCGCGGCCCTCTTGGGCGATGGGCAGGTGCTCTTGCAGGTGTTGGAGCCAGCGATCCAGGCCGATGGTCGACATGCCACCAGCCTAGCACCTGGGGGTTTACTCAGTCCTTCAGACCGTCCAGTAGCTTTGATAGTTCGGCTTCCAGCCTGCTGTGGGTCTTGGCCTGGTGGCCGCAGTCTACTTCGTTGAGGTTGGCCCCACAGACCGGGCACAGGCCTTTGCAGTCTTCTTTGCACAGCACGGTGTAGGGTAGCTCGAGGGCAAAAGCCTCGCTCAACAGGGGCTCTAAGTCCAGGTCGGGGTGACCAAAAAGAAGGATTTCCTCCTCGTTTTCTTCGATGGCCTCGAGGTGCGCCAGGCCCGATTGATAGCGAAGCAGATACTGAAAATGGGCCCGCACCGCTGCGGGGGTTGGCGCAAGGCAGCGCCGGCACTCCATCAGGGCGTTGCCGGCAATTTCACCTGAAAGCCAGAAATCCAGCCCTCCCTCCCCCTCCATCTTGGCGACGCTGACCCTCCAGACCGCCGGGCCTACCAGGGGGATGCGCTCGTTGGGCAGGGCGATGTAATCCCAGATTTCATCTTTAGCAGTGGCGCTGCCGCCCTCGCGGATCAGCCGTGAGAGATTGATGCTTGGTATGGGACGCTGCTTCATCTTCACCCAGTGCTTGCGCCTCAGGCGTAGCTCTTTATGTTAGCCTCGAGGAAGCTTGGGGTCAATGGGCCTGCGCCAACGGTAGACTGTGTGGGTATGAAGGATGTTGCCATTCTGGGCGTTCCGATGGATCTGGGTCAAGGGCGGCGCGGGGTGGATATGGGGCCCAGCGCCATGCGTTATGGGCGTTTGCAGGAGGTGCTCGAGGGCCTGGGCCACCGGGTTCACGACTACGGCGATGTGCGGGTGCCGGTGGTCGAGAGTCTGCGCCACACCCAGCAAGAGCCGGGGGGGATGGGCTACCTCGAGGCCATTCGCACGGTCTGCCTGGATACCATAGCCGCCATCGATCAGATGCCGGCCGAGGTGTTTCCAATTGTGCTGGGAGGCGACCACTCCATCGCGATGGGCTCGGTTACGGGGGCCAGCCGGGGCGAACGGATAGGGGTGATCTGGGTGGATGCCCACGCCGATTTCAACACCCCCGAGACCAGCCCCAGCGGTAACATTCATGGGATGCCCCTGGCCCACCTGTGCGGCCTGGGCGACCCGCGTCTGGTGCACCTGGGCCGTCCTGGGGCCAAAGTACGGCCCGAAGACGTGGTGCTGATCGGCGTGCGCAGTCTGGATCCGGGCGAGGTTCGACTGTTACGCGAGCGTGGGGTTATGGTCTATACCATGAAGGAGGTGGATATACAGGGAATTCCAGCCATCGCCCAGCAGGTCGCCGCCAAGTTTAAGGGTTTTTCCAGGGTGCACGTCTCGCTGGATGCCGATGTGCTCGATCCGGAGATAGCCCCGGGGGTTGGAACCCCGGTGCCCGGCGGGCTGACCTACCGCGAAGCACACCTTCTAATGGAACTGCTGGCCGATGCCAGAATTGTCACCAGCCTCGACATGGTCGAGGTGAACCCTATTCTGGATATCGCCAACCGCACCGCCAAGATAATGGTGGAACTGGCTAGCAGCCTGTTAGGGAAGAAAATCTACTGATGACCCGCTGCCGGCTGGCCTGATACAATCCTCGGGTGTTGGTTATTCCTGCGGTGGATATCCAGTCTGGGCGGGCTGTTCGGCTCTACGAGGGCGACCCCAGCCGAGAAACCGTCTACTACGACAGTCCGGTGGAGGCCGCCCTGCACTGGCAGAAGCAAGGGGCCCGGATGCTGCACCTGGTTGACCTGGACGCAGCGACGGGTCGGGGGAACAACCGCGCGGTGCTGCGGGAGGTGGCAGCGGCTGTCGATATCCCGTTCGAGGTGGGCGGTGGCATCCGCAGCCTGGGGGCGGCCCGGGAAATTCTGGCCCTGGGGGCCAGCCGGGTGGTGGTGGGTACCATAGCGGTAAAGGCCCCAGAGGTGCTGGGCCAGATGCTCCGCGAGTTCGGCCCCGAACGGGTGGTGGTGAGCCTGGATGCCAGGGGGCTGGAGGTGGTGGTCTCGGGCTGGGCCGAGGGCACCCGCCTGATGGTGCAGGAACTGGGCCCGCGGGTATGGAAGATGGGCGTCCGTACCCTGATCTACACCGATGTGCGACGGGATGGCACCCTGGCCGGGCTGGACCTCGAGGTGGTGCGGGTGGTGCGCGGCGCCTGGCCCGGCTTCCTGATTGCCGGGGGTGGGATTGCTTCGGACGCCGATTTACATGGGCTGCAAGCCCTGGGGGTGGAGGGGGCCATTACCGGCAAGGCCCTTTACGAAGGGCGGATTAACCTGTCGTCCTGGACGAAGTAAAAGATTGCGCCGGGCGCGCGGGTGTTGTCTCGGCCGTTCCACGAACCCGCCCCGGCGCAACTCAACAGACCTCACCCCGCGGCGGACGGTTGATCCTCCACCGATGCGCCGATCTGCTCTCGTATAAACTCGATCCCTACCCGATGGCAAAACTCACCGAAGCTCTCATTCTCCCGTCGCTGTTGCCGGTAGGCCATCAGGGCGGGCTCGAGCCGGGCAGCGATGTCTTCGCGTTTGACATTGTCCAGGAATACCTCGCCAAGCCGATCCCCCAGGGGGCTGCCGCCCAGGTATATGGTGTATGAGTTGAGGCTTCGGCCCACCAGGCCAATTTCAGCGGTATAGGGGCGGGCGCAACCGTTGGGGCAGCCGGTCATGCGCACATGCGGAACGGGGCCGGTTTGCAGATCCAGTTTGGAGAGCAGGGCGTCAATTTCGCGGATCACCTGGGGCATAACCCGCTCGCTTTCGGTGATAGCCAGGCCGCAGGTGGGTAAGGCCGGGCAGGCCATGGCTTGCTGCACCACCAGGGGGATGCTCCCGGGCAGTTCCACACCGTGCTCACGCAGGATGGCCTCGAGGGTCGCTTGATCACCTGGCTGGATGTTGGTGAACAGGATGTTTTGCTGGGGGGTAAGGCGTACTTCTGGGTTGAGGCGCTTGACCACCTCGCGGATGGCTACGCGAAGGTGGTCTTTGACCCGCCCGTTTTCCACAAAAAGCCCGAAGAAGAGCTGCCCATTGCCCTGCTCATGCCAGCCCAGGTGGTCGTCGGCGCACTGCCAGGTGAGGGGTTGGGCCTCGGGTAGGCTGTAGCCCAGGTAGTGCTCAACCTCGGCCTTAAAGCGTTCCAGGCCCCAGGCCTCGATCAGGTATTTCATCCGGGCCAGTTTGCGCTCGTCGCGCCGGCCATGATCGCGCTGAACCCGGACGATGGCCTCCACCACCTCAAATAGCTGCTCGGGTTTGATGGTGGTGAGGGGTTTTGCCAGTACCGGATGGGTATCCTTAGCCCCGTGGCTCTGCCCCAGCCCGCCACCCACCAGGAGGGTAAACCCCTTTAGCGCATCCTTTTCCAGCCAGGGCACTATGCCGATATCCTGGGTATAGACATCCACGCAATTGTCGCCAGGGAAAGCAAAAGCGATCTTAAACTTGCGCGGGAGATAGGCCTGGCCGTACAGGGGTTCGACTTCTTCCAGGCTGGCGGCTTTTTCGCCATCCAGCCAGATTTCGTAGTAAGCGCGGCTTTTGGGTTTGAGCCGGTCGGATAGGGCTTTGGCATACTGTGATATCTCGGCTCTTTGGCGATCGGAAAAGGGAGCGGGGCAGGCCACCACATTGCGCACCACATCCCCACAGGCGGATAGGCTGGTCAGGAGATGCTGATTAAGCACTTGAATCAGGGGTTTCAGCCCCCCCTTGCGCACCCCGTGAAACTGAATGGCCTGGCGGGTGGTGATGCGTAAAGTGGCGTTTCCGAGCTGGTCTGCCAGACGGTCGAGGGCTAGATACTGCTCGGGTTGCAGCACACCACCGGGAATGGCTACCCGGATCATAAAAGAATAATCGGGCCCCAGGCCCTGGGCTTTGCGGGCCTTGCGCACATCGCGGTCGTCTTGCTGATAGATGCCGTGAAACTTGAGAATCTGGTAGCCTTCTTCGCTGAAATGGTCGCTGGGGCTGTTGAGCTCGAGATCCACCGGCCCGCGCAGGTTGCGACTGGCGAGCTTGATGCTTTCTACCTTGGAGACTTTAGACTGCGACGACATACTCCTCCTTTGTTTTGCGCAGCTTTTGCTGAACCCCTACCACGGATCCCTGTATCCAGACCGCAGGGGCCTGCACTTCCACGCGTCCCTGGGCGATGGCCTGCAGATCTGTGAGCAAAAGGCGTTCGCTGGGGGTGGTTCCGTTTTCGATGAACGCAGCCGGTTCTCGAGGTGGTCGTCCAGCCTGGAGGAGGGCTCGAGCCAGCTCTGCGCGCCGCTCGACACCCATGAGAATGACCAGGGTATCTACCTGCGCATAAGCGGCCAGGCTGGGCACGGCCCCTTCTTGCATCTGTCCGGAGATGACCGCAAAGCCGCTGGCCAGGCCCCGCATGGTAAGGGGGATGCCCCATAGCCCTGGCAAAGCCACCGCAGAGCTGAGGCCGGGCACCAGTTCGACCGGAAGGCCTGCTTGGGCCAGGTGGAGCCATTCTTCGGCCCCGCGCCCAAAAACCATGGGATCTCCCCCCTTGAGCCGCACGACCCTGCGTCCGGCCCGTGCGTGGGACAGGAGCAGTTGCAAGATCTGTTGCTGCTTATCCTGCTCACCCTTGGTTTTGCCCACATAGATGCGCTGGGCCCGGGGGTTGACCAAAGCCAGCACCTCTGGGCTTACCAGGCGGTCGTAGAGAACCACCTCGGCTTCCTGCAGCACCCGTGCGGCGCGCAGGGTCAGGAGATCGGCGCTACCGGGCCCTGCCCCCACCAGATAAACCGGGCTCATACCACCTCCTGCCAGGGGGCGGCGGGCCCATCTGGGGAGGGGGAGGTTGGACTGTACAGCGATTGTAAGAGAACCGCTCGAGCCCGCTCCCGTTCGCCCAGGAAAACCAAATCCAGTGCCTCACTGTCAATCATGCGATACCAGGCGGCTTTACGGGCCTCAAAACTATGGGGGTAGGCCTCTTTGACCAGGGGGCGGAAAGAGCGCAGCAGCTCTAGGTACTCGGCATACTCGGGGCCATACTCGGCGGCCAGGCGCTCCCTGATGCGCACAGCCAGTGCGGGTGCAACGCCGCTGGTAGAGACGGCCAGCACCAGATCGCCCTGGCGGTGTACCGAGGGCAGGATGAAGTCGCAGTGGGCGGGGTCGTCGACCGCGTTGAGCCAGACGCCGCGCTCCCTTGCCTCCTGGGCGATGATTGAATTGAGGCTGGGGTCTACCGGATGGGAAAAGCACAGCATGAAGCCGGCCAGATCCCCGTAGGTGTAGCTGCGCTGCTGCCACTCGAGCAGCCCTTGATGGAGGGCCTGGGCCAGCTCGGGGTGGTACAGGGGGGAGACCAGCCGAACCCAGGCCCCCTGTTCCAGGAGTTTTTGCACCTTGCTGGAAGTCTCAAAACCACCCCCGATGAAGAGCACTTTTTTGCCTTGCAGATTGAGCATTACTGGATACACATCTCACCTCGCCAGGGCGGGTATGCCTCGTAAAATCAGGTGCGACCCGATCAGCATCAGCCAGAGCAAAAGCCCTATGCGGAAAGGCCGCTGGTTGACCCGCTGGCCCAGCCAGGCCCCCAGCAAGGAGCCGATCCAACCGCCGCAGGCCAGCTTGGTTAGCAGCAGCCAGTCGGTCTGACCCAGCGCTGCGTGCAGCCCACCGGCCAAAGCGGATAGCCCAAGGCCAAACCAGAGATCTGTGCCCACTATTTCCCTGGGGGCCAGGCGGGTTCCGCTCATCAGCAGTAAAGTGCCCAGAGCCCCGGCCCCTGCCGAGGAAAAACCCACCTCCAGACCAATGAAGGCAGCGACGACCACAATCCACTGGGGGGCTAGGGGTCGGGGAGATAGCTTTCTAAGGGTGATCGCCAGGTTGATGACCGCTACCGACAAAATAATCAGACCTATGCCGGCCAGCACCGCCTCTTTATGCACCTTGAAGGAGTGTAGCAGCAGGCTGCCGGCTACAGCGGCCGGAATACCGCCAGCTAACAACAGGCGCAGGGCTTGCCAATTAACCCCTTGCTTTTGCCAGTAAACCCACCCAGCGGGAATCTTTGCCAGCATAGAGAAAAGCAGGGCTGTGCCAACGGCGACTTCGGGTGGAACCCCCAGCGCCAGGATCAGCAGCGGGGTGGTGAGGGTGCCCCCGCCGACCCCAGTCAGGCCGATGCACAGGGCGATGATGAAGCCAATGACAACCTCGAGCATCCAACTTACCTCCAGCCTGGTAGCTGCCTGGATACCTGAGAAGCCGGGTGTCTCCTCAGAGCCCTAGCGGCGTTCTATGGCCTCGGCCTGATAGGCGGAACGCAACACCGCGGCCACCTCAGGCCGGGTGAACTCGGCGGGCAAAGGTGCCCCTGCGCGTAGCAGCTCGCGCACGCGGGTGCCGGAGAGCACCAGGTGGTGTTTGCTGTCGTGGGGGCAGGTGCGGGGCGTGACGATGGCGTGGCAGGCCTGGCAGTAGAAAGAATGCTCAAACTTGACTATTTGAATGCCGATTTCCTCGGGTTCGAAGGCCGAGAAAATTTCCTGGGCTTCATACGGGCCGTAGTACTGGCCGACGCCCGCATGGTCGCGGCCCACAATGAAATGGGTACAGCCGTAGTTTTTCCGGCTGATGGCGTGTAAAACGGCTTCACGGGGCCCCGCGTAACGCATGGCGGCAGGATAGACCCCCAGCAGAACCCGCTCTTTGGGGTAGTAATGTTCCAGGAGCACCTTATAAGCCTGCATGCGCACAGAAGCCGGGATGTCGTCGGACTTGGTGGCGCCGACCAGGGGGTTGAGGAACAGCCCGTCGAGCTGCTCCAGGGCTACTTTGTGCAGGTATTCGTGGGCCCGGTGGATGGGGTTGCGGGTTTGAAAAGCGACCACCGTTTTCCAGCCCCGTTGCGCAAAAATTTGCCGGGTTTCCCGGGGGGTGTGGTGGTGTTCGGGAAACGGCCCCCGATCCAGGCGCAACAAGTACACGCCCCCGGCCAGGTACACCTCGCCTCGAGCCAGCAGGGCGGCCACCCCGGGGTGGGCGGGGTCGGCGGTGCGGTAGACCGCCAGGGCCTCCTGTCTTTTGTCGGGTTGATACTGCTCCTCTACCTCGAGCAGGCCTACCGTCTTTCCATTCCAGACCAGGCGCGCACGCTGGCGGTACAGGGCGGCTTGCGGGCGCGAGACTGCCAGGGTGATGGGAATGCTCCAGGGCAGGCCGCTGGACAGCCGCATTTCCTCCAGCACGCGCTGGTAATCGGCCTTCCCCATGAACCCTTGCAGGGGCGAGTAGACCCCGGTGGCGATCAGCTCGAGATCGGCGTAGCCCTGTGCGTCCAGCTCGAGGGCTGGAAGGTGCTCGTATTCTCGAGGATCGGCCTGCAGTATGCGCTCAACCAGGCTGCCCCCATGCGGCGATGGTAAGTTTACAACATTTGTAAGTTTTTCAGCCATAAAAAAACTCCTACAACGATTGATCTCCCTGCCACAGGCCGCACTCGGTTTTGCCCCGGCCCGACCAGCGGCCGGCCCGGGCCTCCTCACCGGGGCGCACGGCGCGGGTGCAGGGCCAGCAGCCGATGCTGAGAAACCCCGACCAGTACAGAGGGTTGACAAAAAGCTGGTGTGTTTGCGCGAAGGCCTCGAGCTGGGCGCGCTGCCAGTAGGCCAGGGGGTTAATGCGCAGCCGCTGGCCGGGCTCCAGAAAATCCAGCCCTTGACGGGTGGGGGCCTGATCCCGGCTGCGGGCGTTTAGCAGCGCCGAGGGATTTTTTTGTGAGAGATAGGTGCGCAGGGGGGCCACTTTGCGCGCGTTGCAGCAGCCGTCGGGGTCGCTGCGGAAGCGCTCCTGTCCCCAGGGGTCGGGCGGCAGCCCGGCGCTGAGGGTTACGAAACGCATCTGTGGGTAGCGGGCCGACAGGCGGTCGCGGGTCTCGAGGGTTTCCGGGAAGTGATAGCCGGTATCCACAAACACCACCTCACCGGTATAGCCGGCCTGCGCGGCCAGTTCGAGCAGCACCACCCCATTGAGGTTGAAGGCGCTGGTGATGATCAGATCGGGGTAATGCTCCAGGGCCCACTGGATGACCTCGAGGGGCGGGGTTTGGGGGTTCCAGTGCTTGGGGGTCACCGTGGGCCCACCTCCCTAACGCCAAAAGGGGCCAGGGCCGTCAGCAGGCGGCTGAGGCACTCCTGCAGGCTCATCTGATCGGTGCGCAGGTGCAGGTCGGGGTTCAAAGGGGGCTCATAAGGGTCTGAAATTCCGGTAAAGTGGGGTATTTCGCCGCGCAGGGCCCGGGCGTACAGGCCCTTCACGTCCCTTTGAATCAGCACCTTCAGGGGGGCGTCCACGTAGACCTCGAGCTTTCTGGGGGCTTCGGCCAGCACGGCATCACGGGTGGAACGGTAGGGGCTGATGGCGCTTACCAGCACCAGAACCCCATGTTTAGCCAGCAGGTTGGCCACATAGCCGATGCGGCGGATGTTGGTGTCGCGGTCTTCCCGGCTAAAACCCAGGCCTTTCGATAAGTGCTCCCGCACCGCATCGCCATCGAGATGCTCCACCGGGTATCCGGCTTCGTACAGGAGCACCTCGAGGGCCCGGGCCAGGGTGGTTTTACCGGCGCCGGAAAGACCGGTGAACCAGATTACAACCCCTGGCGAAAGGGATGGTTGGCGGCGCTGCCCTTTGGATATCTTGCTGCTGGCTGGAGCGGAATAACCTGTGTGGATTGAGGAGATGGTGCTCGACTTTTCCAAGATATTCAAACCCCCTTATCTTTCCCGGCGCAGAGGCCGGGCCGGAATTGGCACCTTGCCTTTGGCAGGTTGCCGCAGCTTCATCGGGCCGTTCCCGTCGGGCAGTTGCCCTGTCCGCTGCTCTGGATAAGGCCTAGAGCCTTGATACCAGGCACGGCCGCCTGGTGAAGGGTAGGCTAGCATAAGTTACAACTTTTGTAAACTAACCGAGCGATGGTCTGCGCAAGCCTGGGCGCTTTTCTCACTCAGAACTGCGGTAGACTTCTAAGTATGAAAGTTCTGAGTGCGCTGGCCTTCGCGGTGGTGCTGGGGGTAGCCGCGGTGGCCTGGGTTCTGTATGCGCTGCAGCCTGGGTTGATGATCGGCACGCCCTGGGGCCTGGTTCACCTGAGCCTGTTGTGGGTGGGGGCTTTTGGGCTGGGTCTGGTGGTGATGGGCCTATACGTCTTGACCGGCTGGATAAGGGCCCAGGCCGTCTTGCGCCAGCGCAACCTGGAATTGCGCCAGGCCAGGGGTGAGCTCGAGGCCCTCAAAAAACAACACCCCGAAGAAACCCCGGTCATCCCGGATCGGACAGCTTGAGTAGAAGCAGCCAGCAAGCCCCCCCGATGGGAAGAGACAGAGGCCCATCCTGCCTGTAACCTGGGGGCGCCGGGTGGATCGGGTGTGGTGGAGATCTGGATGAAGTGGAGACTCCGTGAATGGCCCCATGTGGCCGAACTTCGACCATTAATTGAGCAACTGGGTATACCCCCGCTGGCGGCGGCGGTCTTCTGGAACCGGGGGTTTCGGCGAAAAGAAGACCTCGAGCCCCCCCTGGTATGCCTTCCCATCGATGGCCTCAAGCAGGCGGCTTTGCGCATCATTGAAGCTTTGGAAAAACGCGAGCGCATCCGGGTTCACGGCGATTACGACGCCGACGGCTTGACCGGCACGGCGCTGCTGCTGAACGGTTTGGAGAGGCTGGGCGCCGAGATCCATGCCTTTATCCCCCACCGCCTGGAGGAGGGCTACGGGGTGCTGATGGATCGGGTGCCGGAGCACCTCGAGGCCTGCGACCTGTTCATCACGGTAGACTGCGGTATCACCAACCATGCCGAGCTGCGCGCGCTGGTCGAGAATGGGGTCTCGGTGCTGGTTACCGACCACCATTCGCCGGGTGCGGTGCCGCCGCCGGGCCTGATTGTGCATCCGGCCCTTTCACCCGGGCTGCAAGGCCAGGCGCACCCCACCGGCGCGGGGGTGGCCTTCTTGCTGCTGTGGCAGGTGTACGAGCTGCTGGGCCGGGATCCGCCCCTGGAGTACGCCGACCTGGCCGCAATTGGTACGGTGGCCGACGTGGCCCCTTTGCAGGGCTTTAATCGGGCCCTGGTTCAGGAGGGCTTGCGCCGTCTGCGCGATTCCGCCAACCTGGGCCTCAGGGTGCTGGCGGCGCAGCACTGCCAGGAATTCAGCGCCAGCGAGATCGCCTTTCGCATCGCACCCCGCCTCAATGCGGCCTCGAGGCTGGGGCAGGCCGGGATTGCCCTGGAACTCCTCACCACCCAGGATGTTTTGCAGGCCCGCGCCCTGGCAGAGCGTCTAACCCAGCTCAATGCGCAGCGGCAGCGCATCGAGGAGGCCATGCTGGAGCGCATCGGGCCCACCCTCGACCCCACCCATCCGGCGCTGGTCATCCACGATGCCGAAGGGCACCCCGGGGTGATGGGCATTGTGGCGAGCCGGGTGCTCGAGCGCTACTACAAGCCGGTGTTTATCATCGCCGAGGGCAAGGGTTCGGTGCGCTCCACACCCGGCATCAGCGCGGTGGGGGCCTTGCAGTCCGCCAGGGCCTACCTCGAGCGCTTTGGGGGCCACGCCCAGGCGGCGGGGTTTGCCATTCGAGAAAGCCAGATCCCGGCCTTTACCGAGGCCATCCACCGCTATGCCGCGCAGTTCCCGGTGCCAGAACCCGAGATTGTGCTGGACGGATGGCTGGATGGGGAAGACCTGCTCGAGCTCTACCAGGCCTTAGAGCGGCTCGAGCCGGTGGGGGAGGGCAACCCCGAGCCCCTGTTTTATCTACAGGGTAAGCCGGAATGTGTGCGCACCATGGGCGAGGGCAAGCACCTATCGTTCCGCTTGAACGGGATCCGGGTTGTCAAGTGGCGCGACAACGGCGAGCGCCTGCCCGAGACCCTCGAGCTGGCCGCGGGGCTGGCGCTGAACCGCTGGAACGGCGAACAGAGCATTGAGCTGAGGGCCCAGGCCTACCGGCCACTAACGGCTGCCCCGCCATCGGGGTGGGCTATTCCACTGCCATTGGCCGAGGCGGTGCGCCAGGCCATCGCCCAGGCCGCCAGGGTGTATGTGCACCCCGAGGGGGCCGGCTGGTTTATCGAGCGGGGGGCCTTGGTGGTGAAGCCCGAAGAGGCCGAGTACTGGTTCAGCCTGCCGACCCAGCCGGCCCACCCCCGGCGGGTCTACATCGCCCTTTCGGAGAAGGCTCTGCGGGCTCTGGAGGCCGCGCCCGATCCGCTGGTGCAGGCGCTGGGCCGCCGGGTGGCTACAGCCTACCGCCTGGGGCTGGCGGCGCAGTTGGCGGAGAGCCTCGAGCGTTACTGGCAGGCTTTATGAGGGCCGAACCAGCGTTGCCAGCTCACCTTGCAGGTTGTTGCGGGCGGGCTGCTCCAGCCCGGCAAACCCCGCGGTCTGATAGATGCGCTCACGCGAGAGAAACTGGCGAATCACCATAGCCCGCCGCTCTTTGAACAGGGCCTCTGGCAGCCAGGCGTACTCCAGCCGGATGGCTCGAGCATAGGCCCGATAGGTTCGGGCCTCGGCCCCCAGGATGGCAAGATCCGCATCCAAAAAAAGCGCGGTCTCGAGGTCGTCTGAGCGGTGG
Source organism: Meiothermus sp. (assembly GCA_026004095.1). Classification (GTDB taxonomy): domain Bacteria; phylum Deinococcota; class Deinococci; order Deinococcales; family Thermaceae; genus Meiothermus. Next base: position 49,168 of record BPIL01000014.1, on the reverse strand, counting down.
TGCTGTGTGGCAAGAATAAGGCCCACCACCCGCTGGATGAGCGCCGGGGCCACCCCCAGGCGCTGGAGGCTTTGTTCGGCCAGGCGGGCGCTTTGCAGCTCGTTGTCGGTGCGGGTGGGGTCGTAGACGGCGTCGTGGAACCAGGCTGCAAGCTCGAGGTGCGGCTGGGCTGGCAGCAGCGCCAGCAGGGCCTCGAGATGGGCCAGGTTGTGGTAGTACCGCTGGGGCTCGGTATACCGGATGAGCAGGTCGTCCAGTACGGAAAAATGCTGGTCGGGATCAAGCCCAAGGGAGATGAGCAGGGCATTCCAGCGACCTATCAGCCGCTGGCGGCCCCCGTTCGATAGCTGGAATTTACGCCCCATGCTGTCTTCCAACGAGCCAACAAAATGCAGCATAGCACGGATGAGCGGCCCCGCAATAAATCCTTCACCGCCAGGCGCAGTCAGGAAGGATTCAAGCCGACCGCAATGCGTGTAAGTGGGGGCCCGTCAGGACTTCAACGGGATGCCCATGGCTTTGGCCTCGTACATGCGGTTGTCCGCGGTGCTGAGCAGCTTTTCCGGGCTCCCCCCGTCTTCGGGGTAGGCGGCCAGGCCGATGTTGACCCCCAGGCGCAGCCCGTTGAAGCAGATGGACTCGATGATCTGGGCGTAGCGGGTGGTAACCGCCACCGCCTCGGTCTTATCGGTGTGTGGAAAGATGGCCGCGAACTCGTCGCCGCCCCAGCGGAAAAGATGGTCGCCCGAGCGGCGCTCCTTTTCCAGCAGCTCGGCCACCCGGATGAGGGCCAGATCCCCGGTGGGGTGGCCCAGCCGGTCGTTGACCGCCTTGAACCCCTTCAGATCCATCACGATCAAAGACAGCGGATAGTCGTACCGGACGGCCCGCTCGAGCTCTTCCGCCAGCGCTTTGTCGAAGGCCCGGCGGTTGGGCAGTCTGGTCAGGGGGTCGGTGAGGGCGGCCTCCTCCAGGAGGCGGTGGGTTTTGCTGTCGTGCAGAAGGGTGGCTAGCGGAGCCGCAAAGAACTGGGCGGCGCGCAGGCTGTCCTCGCCGAAGGCCTGGGGGTCGTGTAGGTTGTCCAGGTTGAGGTAGGCCAGCACCTCACCCCGAAAGACGATGGGCAGGCACAGGTTGGCCTGAATCTCGCGCACCCTGCCGGCTCCGTTCATAATTGTGGGCGGCGCAGTCTGGTAGCTGATCTCGTAAATGGGGGTGGTTTCGCTGCTCAGGATGCGGGGCTCGCCCTGGTGCAAGCGCTCCTCACCCAGGCCGTACCAGTTGAGCATATCGGCGGCCGTGCTGGGGGCGGCCTGCAACCCCTCGAGGTCGAAACCCACGGCCGCTTTATAGCGGTATAGCCCGTTCTCGAGCACCATCAGGCTCCCGGCCTCACTGCCCGGCACCTGCTGGATGGCTTCTTCGAGCACCATCTGGTAAAGGTTTTCCGAGGGCTGCTGCAAAAGGGCCTGCACCAGACGGCTGACGCTTTCATGGCGGCCCTTCTCTATCAGGCGTTCAAACCCGATGCCCAGCGTGCGGCAGAAGAGCAAGAGCAGCTCCTGCTCGGCCTTGCGCCAGTTTCTTTCCGGGGGTGTGCCCACCACCAGGATGTAGCGGCTGCGCGGGGAGCCAGGGGTCGGGATGGGGTGCGCCGCAAAGGTGCGCCAGCCCAGGGCCTGCAAAGCCTGCACCCCCCCCGGTTCTTCCGCGTAGCGCTGGGTGAAGAACGGTTTACCCGAGGCGTACACGTCCCAGGCCCGGCCCTGACCGTAGGGCAGGCCCTCCCGCAAAACCTCCAGCAGGGTGGGCTCGTCTACACCTGCATGGGCCAGCGCCTGCATCCGCGCCCCCCGCACCTCCCAGACCACCCCCGCCCTGAGCGACAGGCCCTGCAGCAGGAGGGAAAGGGCCATCTCCGAGGCCTCCTCGAGGGAGGTCACCTTGTGCAGCTCCACCGAGAGGTCGGAGAGCAGGCGACGGGCCTCGAGGTCGGCCAGGCGGTCGAGGTGCAGGCTCACCGTCTCGGCAAAACGGATCAGCCCATCGACCTCCTCCGGCCAGAAAGGCCGCTCGGTTTCCAGGTTGAACACCGCCACCACCTCGCCCCGTTCGAACAGCGGGAGGGCCAGCTCGGCCAGGGTGTTGATGCCAGGGGCTGCGATGAAACTGGGTTCCTGGCGTACGTCGGGCACGTACTGGGGCCGGCCTTCGCGGAAGGCCCGGCCCACCACCCCTTCGGCCGAAATCTCCTGCGCACCAAGCATCGGGGCGCTGGCGAGCAGGTGCAGGGTGTTTTTTTGGGGCAGCCATACGCTGGCGTGGCCGCCTGATACAAACTTGGTAAGGTGCTCGGGGAGGCTGACCAGAAGGGCCTGCCGGTTTTCCAGCGCCGGCAAAACCTCCAGGGCCTCTGCAAGAAGCTGATGGCTCCGGGCCAGCATTCTGGCGTGGCGGTGGGCCCTGCGCAGGCTCCCCCCGATGCCGTTGGCGATGAGCACCGATAGCAACAGCAGTAAACCATCCCACGCCTGAATCCCGGCGAGGCGGGCCAGCAGCACGGCCGATAGCATGCCGGCCGCGAACCCCCATTTGAGGCCATAGATGCTGGCCGTGGTCGCTGTAAAAATCATGAGGAAGGGGAGCTTGTATGAGGGCTGCGCACCCAGGAAATCCGAAAAAAACGTAAAAATCAGGGCAGAGGCGGCAATTGCCCCGTAGACCAGATTAACCGCTGACCAACTGAAGGCCCGGTTCATGCGTCCCCTCTGCGCATGGCCTGTAGCTGCTCGCTGGACTCGATTGCTGCAGGCCGGCCCAGCAGATAGCCCTGCCCCAGGGAAAAACCTTCGGCCAGAAGGAAGCGGTACTGGGCCTCGGTCTCGATGCCTTCCACAATCACCTTGAGCCTGAGGCCATGGCCTATGGCCTGCACGGCGCGCATCAGGCGGGCCTCGGAGGTATCGGCGCGGGGGTTGGGGCCGAGGTTTTTGACGAATCCCTGGCCCAGCTTGATGGCCGCCAGGGGTAGGCTGGTGATGCGCTCCAGAGAGGAAAACCCGCTGCCGAAATCGTCGAGGTAGAGGGGGTGTCCCTGCCGGGCCAGTTGGCGCAGCACCGCAAGGTTGGTTTCGTTCAGCGCTACCTGCTCGGTGACCTCGAGGATCAGGTGCTGGGGGGGCAGGTTATAGCGCTGTAGCAGACCGGCGATGCGTTCGGGCAGACTCGGCTCGAGCTGGCTGCCCGACAGATTGACCGCAATCGGTATGCCCCACTGGGCCGCGCGCGCGATGGCTTCGGTTAAAACCCACCCCCCCAGCTCCACCATCCAGCCCTCCTCCTCGGCGATGGGCAGAAACAGGGCCGGGGAGACCGGGCCCCGCTCGGGGTGCTGCCAGCGCAGCAGGGCCTCGAGGCTGCTGCAGGCGCCGATCCTCCAGGGTGCGGATGGGCTGATAGTGCAGAAAAAAGCCCAGGGGCGCCTTCCCCCCGACTTAAGCGGCCGCAGGGCCTGCCCCAGGGCCTGGTGCAACCAGTCTTCCTCGAGGGTGCTCCGCACCAGCGCGGGATCGTAAAAGCGAACCTGCCCGGGCTGGGCTTGCTCCAGGGCGATCTCGGCGGCCTGGGGAAGCTCGAGACGGGCCGCTGCTGCCCGGCTGGGCATGAAAGCCACCCCCGCCCGTGGGCTGAAGTCGAGCTGCTGCCAGCGGGCCGCCAGTTGTTCGCGCACGCGCACCTGTAGCCGCGTTAGCACGGCCTGGGTGGTGGTGGGGTTATCAACCCCCTCCAGCGCCAGCCAGAAGATGCCCCGGTCGAAGGCCAGGTGATCGGTTGACCGCAGTTCGGCCTGCATCGCCTCGGCGAGGCTGCGAATCACGGCCAGCCAGGTGGCCTCGCCCTCGAGCCGCCGGACGCGTTCCAGGGAGCGGCAGTGCAGCGCCAGCAGGGCTCGCGGGGCGGGCGATAAAAGGGCCAGCGTGGTTCTGAGACCATACAGATTGAGCAGACCGGTCTGGGGGTCGTGCTGGCGGCTGTACTGGACTTCGTTGCGCAGCTCGTTCCCGTACAGCAGCCAGGCCACGTGGTGGGCCAGCCCCTCCAGGTGGCGCAGGTCGAGTTCGTCGAAAGCGTCGGGGCGTTCAAAGTGGTCGAGGTACAGGTAGGCGCGCGCCACCCCTTTAACCACCACCGGGGTTGCCAGCATGGCCTGGATGCTACCGGCGCGCCCAGGGCCTTCTATGATGGCCCGCCGCTCGGGGTCGAGCTGTTGGTTGAAGCGGGCGATGTCGATCTGGGTAAAGACCCGGGCCTGGATGTGCTGGCTCAGCGAAAGGGGTTCCCGCGGGTGCAGATAGACCTTTTGCAGGGCTTCCAGGTCGTAGCCTTTGGCCGCCACAAAGCGGAAGCATCCGTCGGGCTGGAGCAGGGTGGCGCTGCCGGCCTGGGCGACCGGCACGACCGTCAAAGCGGCCTCCAGGGCCCGTTGCAGCACCTCTTCGGGGGAAAGCGTCTCCTTGAGCCCCGAGGCCAGCAGCTCCAGCGAGGCCTCCTGGAAACGGGCCCGGCGGTAGGCATCGCTGATATCAAAACCGATGCACTGCACGCCCACCGGCTTTCCGTGCTGCATCCAGCAGCGCCATAAACTCCCAGCGGCTGCGGTTCCAGGGTTTGCGGGTTGGCTTGCTGAACTCTACCCAGAAGGTCTGGTGGGGGTTCTCCAGGGCCCGATGCACCACCTCCATAACCGCCGGTACGTCCCTGGGGTCGGTATGCTCCAGCGCGCTGGCACCAATCGGTAGGATTTGCAGCCCCATATACTGCAGGTAGGCCCGGTTGGCGTAGACGAAGCGCCCCTCGAGGTCGGTTCGCACCACCATAACCCCCTGGGGCAGGTCGAGCGGGTCAAGGCCCGGTCGTACCTTAATGTCAAGGTCTAATTCAGACATACTGAATACCTCCCACCCCTGCCGCCTTTATCCAACCCATCCCCTTTAATTACCAAACGATAGCAAAACCGGCAGCGCCCCTTCGGTTATCTGAACCGTTGCAGGGCATTTATTTGGGAAAAGCCAACAATTTCCCATCAATAAACCGTTCTGAACGATTTTATACGCATTTCGGTAGTATCGTTCACTTTGACAAGCCTAAACGGATACTACCGAAATGCTTTTCTACTCCCTTCGGTCGGCTTGAATCCTTCACTTCTGACTTCGGCGGGCGGTGAAGGATTCAAGCAGAAACGGTATTATAGGGAATCAAAACCCCGGTGGGTGCATTTCAACCGATGGGCATCTGGTTATATTGGCCTGCCAAAAGGGCGGTCTAACCCTGGGTCTCGATGCGGTAGCGGCAGCACTGCCCCCCCGCTGAGATGCGCTCTTCGCGGATCACAGTGGCTCCCAGGAGCTGCTGGTATAGCTCGAGCTCGCTCTGGCAAAGCTCGCCGTGCTCGAGGGAAAGCGCCAGCTTGGGGCAGCGGGCCTGCTCCAGGTACCAGGCCCCGTTTTCCCGGTAAAAGCTGGCCTGGTAGCCTTGTTGGGTCAGAAACTCGGCCAGGCGGTAAATCTTCTGCTCGAGGCTCAGACCTTCCATATGCGGGGCCAGCTCCTCGAGCAGCTTGTTGTTGCGCCGGGTCAGCACCTCCAGCACCAGACCTTCCCCGAAAAGCTCCTTGAGATGGGTGAGCACCTCGGCGCACATCCGGGCGTAAGGGGCCTGCTCGTCTACGGCCTGGTAAACCTGCTTGGGACGGCCCCGGCCCTCGTTTTTTTCCAGGCGGGCCCGCACCAGCCCTTCGCGCTCGAGATCCTCGAGGTGGCGGTGCACGGCCACCTTCGAGATGCCCAGCGACTCGGCCAGCGAACCCGCGCAACAGGCCCTCGAGCGCAGGGTTTCCAGAATCCGCAGCTTGGTTTCGCCCATCCCCAAAGCCATAACGCTCCTATGCCATCGGCAGCAGCATGTAGGACTGCACCGACAGTTGACCTGCTAAATTGCGCGCGACCTGGCGGAAGGCCACCGCCTCGGGCGAATCGGGCGCCCCGATCACCACCGGCACCCCGCTGTCGCCCCCCTCGCGCACCGAGAGCGCAATGGGAATTTCCCCCAGGAAGGCGGTGCCGTGCTGCTCGGCCATCTTGCGGCCCCCGCCCTGCCCGAAGATATAGGTTTTTTGCCCGTTTTGCTCAAAAAACGACATGTTCTCGATAACACCCAGGATGCTGACCTGCACCCGCTTGAACATGTCCAGGGCCCGCTCAGCGTCGATCCGGGCCACGTCCTGCGGGGTGGTCACAATGAGGCCGCCCGAGAGCCGGGTGAGCTGCGCAAGCGAAAGCTGCACATCCCCCGTGCCGGGCGGCAAATCCACAATCAGGTAGTCGAGGTCGCCCCAGGCCACCTCCTGCAGAAACTGCTTGAGGGTGCCGTGCAAAATGGGGCCGCGCCAGACCATGGCCTGGCCCGGTGGCACAATATTGGCGATGCTGATGAGCTTAACGCCGTAGCGCTCCAGGGGCACCATCCGCTTTTGCACGTCTACGCGCAGCTTCTCGCCCTGGGTGCCGAACATCTGGGCCTGGCTGGGGCCGTAGATATCGGCGTCCAGCAGGCCTACTCGAGCGCCTTCCTGGGCCAGCGCCACAGCCAGGTTGGCCGCGACCGTGCTTTTGCCCACGCCCCCTTTGCCCGAGCCGACCGCTACGATGTGTTTGATGCCGGGTAGCGGTAGGTTTTGCGGCCCCCGCACCTGGGCGCTGAAATGCACCTCGACCTCGGTTGCACCGATCTTGCTAAGGGCCTGGCGTATATCCCCCTCGATTTTCTCTTTGAGGGGGCAGGCCGGAGTGGTGAGGTTGATCTTGATCGCGGCCTTGGTGCCCTGTACGGCAATTTGCTCAACCATCCCCAGCGATACCAGATCCTTGTGTAGCTCGGGGTCGTGGACGGTTTTGAGGGTTTCCAGTACCTGGGCTTCGCTGAGCGCACTCATCTCACACTAAGAATATCCCTGGAAACGCTTCGATGAACGGGGCTGGAATCACATTACAGCGGATTGACAACACAATTTTGTCAATCCGCCCAATGGTGAATTGGGGTAGAGCATCCAGCCGATAGGCGATGGTCAAATCGCACAGGGTTTGGACGCTGAACTGCATATAATCCTCGAGTAAGATGAGTGCTGAAAAGCTGCGCGAAGAGGATCTCAAACTGCTGCATCTGCTCGAGCAGATGCGCGGCCAGATAGCGCAAGCCAGCGATAACCTCGACTCACTTAGACAGGCTCTGGAATCGGTGCAGCGCCTGGTTGAGGAGCGGAACCGCAACCTGCTAAACCACCGCAGCCCCTGGCTGGAGGGCTACGGCTGTGAAACGGATGATCCGCTGACCGGTTTGCCCGGTAAGCTGGCTTTTGAACAGGCCCTCGAGCGCGCTTTTGCCAGCGGTGAGGCGTTTAGCGTAGTTGCCTTCGACCTGGACGAATTCCAAACCATTGCACAGCGCTTCGGCCAGGCCCTGGCCGATGAGGTCTTGCGTCGCGTGGGGCATCTGGTGCAGAAGACCCTGCGGGCCTCGGACGTTGCCGGACGTGTGGGGGGTGACTCTTTCGCCCTGATTCTGCGCGGCATCACCGGGGATCGGGCCCTGGGGGTTTGTGAGCGGTTGCGGCTTGCGGTGTTGAAGTACCCCTGGAGCCAGCTTCACCCTGAACTTAAAGTCACCATCAGCCTGGGTTTTGCCGGCCGCGACGGCGAGCCAACCGCCCAGGCCGTGCTGGCTCGAGCCAAACACTTCCAGGCCGAGGCCAAAAGCTCGGGCCGCAACCAGACCTTCCCCGGCATGTACTACTGAAGCGAGGTGAGGAAGCGTGTTCGGCCGTGCTCCGGAGCTTTTCAAGGGCATGCTCGGTCGCTTTGAGCCTGTGGTGCGTCACGCCATAGCGGTTTTGGCGGCGGTTCTCTTTTTGGGCTGGCTTATTTTCGAGCTGATCCATGGAACGCTTTGCCCGCGCCAACCCCCACCTCTTGCCCCACCTGGGCCTGCGCAAGGCCCCAGGCCACACCGCCATCACCCTTCTCCTTCACCGCCTGGATCCTGAGAAGCTCCAGGCGGCCCTTGGCCAGGTCTTCCCCGAAGCCGACCTTGGGGAGGTCCTGGTGGTGGACGGGAAGCACCTGCGGGGAAGCGGCAAGGGGAAAAGCCCCCAGGTCAAGCTGGTGGAGGTCCTGGCCCTGCACCTCCATACCACCCTGGCCCAGGCCCGGGCGGAAGGGAGGGAGGAGAAGGCCTTCCTGGAGCTTCTGGACCGTTTGGAGGCGAGGGAGCTGGAGGGCAAGGTGGTGGTGGGGGACGCGGGGTACCTGTACCCTGAGGTGGCGGCCCGGGTGCGGAAAAAAGGGGGGACTATCTCTTGGTCCTGAAGGGGAACCAGGGGGAACTTTTGGAGTGGGCCCTGGAGGTGTTCAAGGGGATGGCGGGAAGGCGTCTTCCCGGGGGGCCTTTTGAGAAATTGCACGACCGCCTGATGTATACTGGGTTGTGGCGTAGACCGGGAAGAGTAGGCTGGCCGCGCCCACAGCAAGGGTGCTCCACCGGCTGAGAGGGCACCTGGAAACGCACCAGCCGAACGTCGCCCGCGAGCCTGCAGGAAGAACGGCCATCTGGCCCAGTAGAGCCTGCCGGGGGTGCCCGTTACAGCACATTTTGAGCGCCTGAAGCCCTGCTGGCGCTTCAGGAAGCGCGGTGGTACCGCGGGGTTTTCCTCGTCCGTGCAGCAAAGCCTGCAGGGGCGCTTTTGTTTATAGGGCGTGGTGAGGATGAGGGAGCAGCGGACAGGCTGGAGTCCGGCATCAAGGTGGGCGGTGTGCGTGACGAACCGATCGCACGCGCTTCTTTTCCAGCGACGTTAGGGAGGTGCTATGAACGATATTCCCAGGGAATGGCAGCTCGAGCCCCATTATGAACCCGGCCTCTACTGGTTCAGCCGGGAGCCACAGCCCCTCAAGCTGCTAGGGGAGGAAATACCGGCCACAGAGTCGGAGGAATACCCCGGCTGGTACTTTCTTCATCGCGGCGACCCCATGCGAATTGTGAATAGCCTCGAGGAGGCCCTTACCACCCTGAAGTCCCGCCTCAAGCACTGGAACATGGAAGACTTGCTGGGCCGGCGTGCGCCCATTGAGGTTAGCAATAAAGTCCGCAAGCAGATGGTCATCGAGTTGCTCAATACCCCCATCGTTACCCCCCCGCCCGACTACGACCCCGACCGGGACAAACCGCTACCCCCCTTGCTTTCGTGCAAATGGGAGCTGGGCGACTACCTGCTGGTCGCCAGCATTGATTACACCCCTTTCCGCCCGGAGTTCAGCGCCCACTTTGGCCAGCCCAACAACCCCATCCGCAGCCTGGTGGGCCAGGTCTGCACTCTTGACGCAATAGACCTCGAGCTGCTCGATGAGGACGGCGAAGAGCAGGATTGGGAGGAAATAGCGGTGGGCACGGTGAGCCTCGAGGGCAACCGCCTGACCGTGGGTTTCTGGAGCCACACCTTCGATGAAAACACCGAAGTGATTGGGGTGGCCTACGAGGAAGCCAACTTTAAGGACAGAGAAAAGCGTTATTACCTGTCACCAAGGAGAAGCAATGACCGAACCTAAGGAACTACCCAAAGCCTACGACCCCCAGGCAGTGGAGCCCCGCTGGGCCCGGGAATGGGCCCAGAACCCCCTCAAGCCCGAACTCAACGCCCACAAGGGCAAGGGGCCTTTCACCATCGTGATCCCACCGCCCAACGTGACCGGCAACCTGCACCTGGGCCACGCGCTGGACAACACCATCATCGACACCATCATCCGCTTCAAGCGCATGCAGGGCTACGAGGCCCTGTACCTGCCCGGCACCGACCACGCCGGCATCACCACCCAGGTGCTGGTGGAAAAAGAACTGGCCCAGGAGGGGCTCTCCCGCCACGACCTGGGCCGGGAGAAGTTTCTGGAGCGGGTCTGGGCTTTCAAGGAGAAAAACGGCGGCGCCATCCTGCACCAGCTCCGGCGCATCGGGGCTTCGTGCGACTGGAGCCGCGAGCGCTTCACCATGGACGAAGGGCTCTCCCGCGCGGTGCGGCGCGCCTTCATCGAGTACTACCACCAGGGGCTGGCCTACCGGGGCAAGCGCATTGTGAACTGGGATCCGGTGGCCCAGACGGTGGTGAGCGACCTCGAGGTCAACGTCGAGCCCACCCCCGGCAAGCTCTACACCCTGGCCTACCCCCTGGCAGGGGGCGGCGAGATTCAGATTGCCACGGTGCGCCCCGAGACCATCTTTGCCGATGTGGCCGTTGCGGTGAACCCCGCCGACGAGCGCTACCGGCACTTAATTGGACAAAAAGCCCGCATCCCCCTCACCGAGCGGTACATTCCCATCATCGCCGATGAAGCGGTGCTGATGGACTTCGGCACCGGGGCCCTGAAGATTACCCCGGCCCACGACCCCACCGACTTCGAGATCGGCAGCCGGCACCACCTGGAGATGCCCAGCGTGATTGACCTGAAGGGCTGCCTTGCGGGCGAGCTGGTGCCCGAGCCGTTCCGGGGTTTGGAGCGCTTCGAGGCCCGCAAGCGGGTGGTGCAGGCGCTGGAGGAAGCCGGGCACCTGCGGGAAGTCCGCGACTACACCATCGCCCTGGGCTACTCCGACCGCACCAAGGCCCCGGTGGAGCCCCTCCTGCTCGAGCAGTGGTTCGTGCGCATGAAGCCGGTGGCCCAAAAGGTGCTGGAAGGCCTGGATAGAGGCGAGATGCGCTTCGTGCCCGAGCGCTGGGAGAAGGTCAACCGCGACTGGCTGGAAAACATCAAGGACTGGGCCATCGCCCGGCAGCTCTGGTGGGGCCATCAGATTCCGGCCTGGTACGACGAGGAGGGCAACGTCTACGTGCCCGACCCGGACAACCCCGACCTCGACTGCGACCAGGATCCCCGCTACGCCCACCTCAAGCTGCGACGCGACGAGGACGTCTTCGACACCTGGTTCTCCTCAGCGCTGTGGCCTTTTTCTACCCTGGGCTGGCCCGAGGCCACCCCCGACCTGAAGAAGCACTACCCCACCGACGTGCTGGTAACGGGCTACGACATCATCTTCTTCTGGGTGGCCCGTATGCAGATGTCGGGCTACCAGTTCACCGGTCGGGCCCCCTTCCACACCATCGTGCTGCACGGGCTGTACCTGGACGCCAAGGGCCAGAAGATGTCCAAAAGCAAGGGCAACGGCATCGACCCCCTCGAGCTGATTGATAAATACGGGGCCGACGCCTGCCGCTTCGCCTGGGACTATCTGGCTACGGGCGGGCAGGACATCCGCCACGACGAGCGGCGCTACGAGCAGGGCCGCAACTTTGCCAACAAGCTCTACAACGCCGCCCGCTTCGTGCTGATGAACAGGCAGGCGGGCCGCTCCAGCGCCCCGGCCGCCCCCACCCTGGCCGACCGCTGGATGGTTTCGCGCCTGAACCGGGGCATCGCCGAGATTACCGAGGCCTACGAGGCCTTCGACCTGGGCCGGGCCGCCCGGCTGGTCTACGAGCTGGTGTGGAGCGAGTTTTGCGACTGGTACCTGGAGGCCGCCAAGCCCGCGCTGCGCGAGGGCAACCAGGCCACCCTGCACACCCTGGAGTCTACCCTGGCGGCCCTGCTCAAGCTACTGCACCCCATCATGCCCTTCATCACCTCGGAGCTGTACGAGGCCCTCACCGGCGATACCACCCAGCTAGCCCTGCAGGACTGGCCCCAGGCCGGTGCGCGCGACCTCGAGGCCGAAAAAGCCTTCGAAACCCTGCAGGCCACCATCACCGCCACCCGCAACCTGCGGGCCGAGCTGGGCATCCCGCCCCAGCAGGAAGTCGCGGTGCATCTGGAGGGGCCGGGGGCCGCGCTGGTGATGGAGAACCTGGCGCTGTTCCGCTTCCTCAGCAAAGCCCAGGCCTCTATAGGTAGCCCTGAAAAGGCCATTGCCCAGGTGACCGCTAACACCACCGTCTACCTTAAGCCCGAAGGCGACCTATCGAGCTTCCTGGAGCGCCAGCGCAAGCGGCTGCTCGAGCTGGAAAAACAGGTTGAGCAGGGGCAGAAAAAACTCGCCAACCCGGGTTTTGTGGAGCGGGCCGACCCGGCCATCGTGCAGGCCGAGCGGGAACGGCTAGCCGAGAACCAGGCCCAGCTCGAGCGCATCCGGCAAAACCTGGCCCGCCTGGGGTAAGGGGGGCTTACAGTTCCTTTGGGTCTGGCAGATGGGGCTCGAGGCCAAAATAGCCCAGCTCGTACAACCGCTGCCAGACCCGGCTCACGGGTAAGCCCATCACGGTGTAAAAGTCGCCCTCGATGCGCTCCAGCAGCACCATGCCCAGCCCCTGTGCGCCGTAGCCCCCGGCTTTGTCCAGCCCCTCGCCGCTTTGGATATACCACTCGATCTCCCAGGCCTGTAGCGGGCGGAAGGCGACCTGTGCCAGGGCCACCTCACGGTGCAGGCCTCTGTTCGGTTTGAGAATGGCAAAGCCGGTGTACACCGTGTGCTGCCGCCCCGAGAGCTGCTGCAAGAATCGCCGGTTCTCCTGGGGGTTGCGGGGCTTGCCCAGGGTTTCATCCCCCAGCGCCACCACGGTATCGGCCGCCAGCACCCACTGCCCTGGCTGCCAGACGGCCTGGGCTTTCTGGGTAGCCAGCTCCAGGGCCATCTGGGCGGGCTCGAGGTGCCGGAGGCTTTCTTCGTTTATATCAGCCGGACGGGCCTCAAAAGGCAGGTTCAGCCGCTGCAATAGCTCGGCCCTGCGCGGGCTTTGTGAGGCCAGGATCAGGGTAGGAAGGTTCTTCATAGACGGCTGCCTGCACGCCAGATGCTTTCCACCTCGCGCTGATAGCGCTGGGCCAGTGCGCTGTCCCGCAAAATTAGCAGGTTTTCGTTGTTGCGGCCGAACCCGGAATTGGTGAAATTGTAGCTGCCCGTAATCACCCATTCACCGTCCACCACCATCACCTTGTGGTGCATGGTGTAGGGGTTGCCGTCTTTGCGCACATCCACCCCGGCCTGCTTCAGGGTTTCGTCCCGCGAGTTCTCCAGGTTGCGCGTATCGATGACGACCCGAACCCGCACCCCACGCCGGTGGGCTTTGATCAGGGCCTCCACGACGCGGGTATCGGTCAGCACATAAGCGGCCACCCAGATTTCCCGCTGGGCCCGCCCCAGCAGCTCGAGGATGGCCCTGCGGGCTTCCTGTCCGCCTGCGGGGCTGAAGTAAACCGTACCCTGGGTGTTCCCGATCTGGAAGCGTGCAGAACGGCCCAGCCCATTTTGCTGACCCGCGAACAGGGCCTCAAACTCGGCCCGGTAGACCTGCACCAGGCCTGGCACCGGTAGCCACAGGCTGTTTTCGTTGTTGCGTTCAAAGGCGTTCCAGGTCAGGTTGGTGCTGCCCGTCCAGACCCCCAGGTTATCGATGAGCACGAACTTGTGGTGCATGAGGGCGCTGGTGCGGCTGTCGTAGCAGACCTGCACGCGCTGTAAGGTTTCGCAGCGGGCCCGGTTGCTGTTGCGCACACCCAGGCTCTCGCGGGTCTCGCGGCGGTAGTCCGAGTCGTTGAGCATCCGCACCCGCACACCGCGGGCGGCTGCACGTATGAGGGCCTGCCCTATCTCGCGGTCTTCGAGCTCGAGGGCGGCCACCTCAACCTGCTGCTGGGCCGTGTTGATCAGGCCTACCAGGCGGCTCTTGGCAGCGGGGCCTTGCTCGGGCGCAAAGTACAGCTCGAGGCCACCGGTCGATCTGTACACCGGCGGAACTGGGCGAAGGTAGGCCTCCCAGGCCAGGTAGCCCACCACGCCCACAAACAAAAGAAAAAGCCACAACCGGTCGCTTTTGCGGCGGCCTCGAGGTCGGAACAGGCCCCACACGGCCCAGAGTCGATTGAACGTGGAACCACGGCGCATAGCAGATGTCTACTGTACAACGCTAGACCGGCCTTGTTGGCAGGCTGGCCGGGAGGGCCATCCCGACGGTGAAATTCAGGCAATGGGAAGTTTTTCGAAACCATTCCATGCAAGTGTTTAGCAAGCAATATTTCCGGCTAGGTGCCGACTAGCGCAATTTATTGTACTCGGGTACAATCTCATCATGCTCACGCTTCGGGAAAGGCAAAAGCAGCGTCGCCGAGACCGCATTTTCCGTACCGCCATCAACCTGTTCCGCGAGAAGGGCTTTCACCAGACCACGGCCACCGATATAGCCAAGGCCTCGCATGTGTCCAGGGGCACTTTTTTCAATTACTATGCCTACAAAGAGGCGGTTTTGCTCGACTTTGGCGCCCAGTTGCTGGGCGAGCTGCGTGAGCAAGCCCTGGCGGAACTGGGCCAGGGCAGCCCCCCCCTCGAGGTGCTGCGTCGTCTGTGGAACCGGCTGGCCGAGCTCAGCGAACGCGAACGGGTGCTGCTTTCCCCCCTGGCCTATGAGCTGCTGAACCCCGACCCTCAGCGCGCCAAGGCCGCTTTTGAGGCCCTGCCCTTGGGCGACCTGATCGCCGAGATCCTGCACCCGCTGAAAATGCAGGGCCGGTTGCGGCAGGACATGTCGCTCGAGCGCATCTCCCGCTCGATTGCCGACGTGTACCTGCTCTCGGCCCTGCGCTGGGCGGCCTATACCCCGGGGCGGCAGCTCAAGGACGAGATGAACAAGTTTCTCGACCTGATGCTGGAAGGTGCCCTGGCCAGGGAGGTCGGCAAGCCTGTTAAGGCTGCGCGCACCTCGAGCTAGGCCATGCACAGCCTGCTCATACCCACCCCGCTGGGCCCGCTCTACGCCAAAGCCAGCGCCCAGGGGTTGCTATCGGTGGAGCTCCTGGTCTTGGGGGAGGGCTTTCCCGAACGTCCCAACGCCCTGCTCAACGACCTGGCCCGGCGGGTGGAGGCCTACTTTGCCGGTAAAGGCGAAACCTTTCTGGAGCTGCCCCTCGACTACGGCGGCCTCGAGGCCCGGCGAATAGCCCTTTACGAGGAGGTGCGGCGCATTCCCCCCGGCCAGACCCGTAGCTACGCCCAGATGGGGCGCCTGTGCGGCCTCACGCCCCGGGCGGTGGGGGCCGCCATGCGGGCCTGTCCGTTCTTCCTGGTGGTTCCGGCCCAGCGCGTGATTCATGCCGATGGGCGGCTGGGGGGTTTTGCCGGGCGGGAGGGCGTGAAGGAGTGGCTTTTGCGATGGGAGGGGGCTCAGTTGTCGCCCTGAGGGGCTTTGTGCTATTGTCCCCCCATGAAAAAGTTGCTCATCCTTTTGCTGGCGACACTGGGGCTGGCCCTGGCCCAGCCGCTGGGCAATGTGGCGATGGTCTTCAGTGAAGGGGCCAAAACCGACCCCACCTTCAACGGCGTGGCCTACGGGGCTGCCCTGCGCACGGTGCAGCAGTTGGGCGGGCGCATGTTCGACTTCGAGCCCGCCGACCCTTCCCAGATTCCCTCGGCCATACGGCGCTTTGCCAGCGAGGGCTTCAGTCTGATCATCGGCCTGGGGTTTGCCACCGAACCGGGGGTTGCGGCAGCGGCCCGGGAGTTTCGCGAACAGCGCTTCGCCCTGATTGACGCCGCGACCGAAGCGCCCAACGTGGCCTCCTACGTTTTCCGCGAGAACGAGGGCACCTACCTGGTGGGCTATATTGCCGGTCGCCTCAGCCAGACCGGGGTGGTGGGTTTTGTGGGCGGGATGGACATCCCCCTGATTCACAAGTTCGAGGTGGGCTACCGCGAGGGGGTTCGGCGGGCCTGCCCGACCTGCCGGGTGCTGGTGAACTATGTGGGCAACACCCCGGCGGCCTTCTCGGATCCAGCCAAGGCCAAAGAGATTGCCGCCGCGCAAAAATCCCAGGGGGCCGATATCATCTACGCCGCCGCCGGGGCCTCGGGGCTGGGGGTGTTCGACTACGTCAAACAGACCCGCTGCCTCAAGGCCAGCGAGCTGCCCAGGGGCTTGCGCTTCCGCAGCAACCCCTTTGCCAGCGTGCCCAAATACGAGGCCTACACCCGGGAGTGCGCGGGGGATACCCGACCGATGTTCTTCATCGGGGGCGACGGCAACCTGAACTTTTTGGGCGATACCGACAACAACCCCGCCACCCTCAACCACGCCCTCACCTGCATGCTCAAGCGGGTGGATGTGGCGGCCCAGCGCGCGGTGGAGTCGGTGGCCCGCAACACCTTCCAGGGCGGCCTGATCAGCCTGGGGCTCAGGGAAAACGGCCTGGGCTATGCGCTGGATGCCTACAACCAGGCGCTCCTGCCCGAAAGCCTGCGCCGCGAAGTGAACGCCATCCGCCAGGCCATTGTGGCCGGGCGGATTGTGGTGCCGGACAAACGCTAGGCCCCGTAGGGCACCCAGATGTTCTTGACCTGGGTGGCCTGCCTGAGTATTTCGTCTAAGTCGGGCAGGGGGCCGCTGGCGGGTAGCGTCCAGGTGCGCTTCATGTTGCCGGCGCTGGCCTTTTCCACCAGGGCCCAGCCGGCCTGGGGGCCGGCGTACCAGAGGGCGTCCACGTCGTCGTGCTCGGCCAGGGTCTTGGCCAGTTCGTCGCGCTCGCCGGTCACAAGGTTAAAGGTTCCGGCGGGGATGTCGGAGGTTTCCAGCACCTGGTAGAAGTCGGTGGCCGTGAGGGGGGCCAGGGGGGAGGGCACCACCACCAGGGTGTTGCCCATGGCCAGGGCGGTTGCGGCTAGCCGGGCCAGGGCCAGGAGGGGCTGGTCGTTGGGGCAGAGGATGCCCATCACGCCGATGGGCTCCGGGACGGCCAGGGTCACGTTGCGGATGGGGGTGTTGTGCACCACGCCCTCGTACTTATCGGCCCAGGCCGCGGCGGTGAAGAGGGCCTCGAGGGCCGCCTCGACCTCGGCGGTGCCATCCTGCCCGGTCTGCTGTGCGATGCGACGGGCGAACTCCTCGGCCCGTTCGGAAAGGTTCTCGGCCAGGAAGTACAGGATCTGGGCTTTGTTGTGGCCGCTGGTTTTGCGCCAGCCCTCCAAGGCCCCTCGAGCGGCCTCCACCGCGTTGCGGATATCCTTGCGGTTGCCCAGCCCCACCTCGCCAATGGGGTGCCCATCGGGGTCGTAGACCACCTTGCTGTAGCCGCTGTCGGGGCGCACCTGCTTCCCGCCGATAAAGAGTTTGGCGGTGCGGTCAATGGGGGGCACAGCGGGCGCCGGCTGTGCGGCCCTGGTTTTCCCGGCCACCGCTTTTGTCTTTGGCGCTCTGGCGGTTTTCTTGACGTACTCCCACAGCCCTTCCTTGCCCCCCTCGCGTCCAAAACCGCTCTCGCGGTAGCCGCCAAAGCCGCTGGCGGCGTCGAAGAGGTTGGTGCTGTTGATCCAGATGGTGCCGGCCTTGATCTGGGTGGCCACATCCAGGGCCAGGTTGATGTCCTCGCTCCAGATGGAGGCGGCCAGGCCGTAGCGGGTGTTGTTGGCCAGCCGGACGGCCTCCTCGGGGGTGCGGAAGGTGAGGGCGGCCAGCACCGGCCCGAAAATCTCCTCCTGGGCGATGGTGGAGGCCGGGGCGACGTCTGTGAAGAGGGTGGGGGGGTAGAAACAGCCTTCAGCGGGGACGGCCCAGCTCGGCTGCCAGAGCCGGGCTCCTTCCTCCAGGCCTTTTTGCACCAACCGCTGGATTTTTTGCAACTGCACCGGCGCGATGATGGCCCCGATGTCCACCGCCTTGTCCAGCGGGTCGCCGACCCGCAGTTTTTCCATGCGGGCGCGGAGCTTGGCGTACATCTTTTCGGCGATGCTCTCCTGTACCAAAAGCCTCGAGCCCGCGCAGCAGACCTGGCCCTGGTTGAACCAGATGGCATCCACCACGCCCTCCACCGCGCTGTCGAGGTCGGCATCCTCGAAGACCACAAAAGGCGACTTGCCCCCGAGCTCGAGGGAGAGCTTTTTGCCGCTGCCGGCGGTGGCCTTTCGGATCAGGCGGCCCACCTCGGTCGAGCCGGTAAAGGCGATTTTGTCCACCCCAGGGTGCTCCACCAGGGCCGCGCCGGTCTTCCCGTCGCCGGTGATAATGTTGACTACCCCCGGCGGCAGGCCAATCTGCTGGCAAATTTCGGCGAACAGAAGCGCGGTCAGGGGGGTAAACTCGGCGGGCTTGAGCACCACCGTATTGCCCATGGCCAGCGCGGGGGCAATCTTCCAGGCCAGCATCAGCAGGGGAAAGTTCCAGGGGATGATCTGCCCCACCACCCCCACCGGCCCATAGCCCGCCAGCTCACTTTCCATGAGCTGGGCCCAGCCCGCGTGGTAGTAGAAATGGCGGGCCACCAGGGGGATATCAATATCGCGGGTCTCGCGGATGGGCTTGCCGTTGTCCAGGGTTTCCAGCACGGCAAACAGGCGGGCGTGCTTCTGAATCTGGCGGGCCATGGCGTACAGGTAGCGGGCCCGCACGTGGCCTTTGGTCTGGCTCCAGCTTGCAAAGGCTTTGCGGGCGGCCTTGACCGCCTCGTCCACGTCGGCAGCGCTGGCCTGGGCCACCTCGGCCAGGGGCTGGCTGTTGGCCGGGTTGAGGGTGGTGAACCATTCCTGGCTGGCCGGCTTGCGCCACCGGCCTGCAATGAAGAGCTGAAACCGGCCCTTGTGGGCTTGGATCCAGTCCAGGGCGGGTTGGGCCGCCTCGGGGGCGGGGCCGTAGGGGAGGGTTTCCATAAGTTCAGTGAGGGTCATGATGGACTCCTGGGCTCGAGGGGCAAGGCTGCTAGCCCAGCGGCTGGTACTGCATGGAGGCATAGCGACCGTAGGCGAAGTGCTCGAGCTGCCGTTCGATGTCGTTCAACAGGGCGCTGGCTCCAATCCGGAAGAGGTGCGGCTGCATCCATTCGTGGCCCAGCTCCTCCTTCATCAGAATGAGCCAGTCCAGGGCCTGCTTGGCGGTGCGGATGCCCCCGGCGGGCTTGAAGCCCACCTTGTAGCCGGTCTGCTCGTAAAAAGCCCGGATGGCCCGCACCATCACCAGGCTGTTTTGCAGGGTGGCGTTGACGGCCTCTTTGCCGGTGGAGGTTTTGATGAAATCCGAGCCAGCCTGCATGCACACCATACTGGCCTTGTAGACGTTTTTGAGGGTGCCCAGCTCGCCCACGGCCAGGATGCTTTTCATGTGGGCCGGGCCGCAGGCCTCGCGAAAGTCGCGCACCTCCTGGTAGAGGGCTTTCCAGTTGCCGGTCAGGACGTGGCGGCGCGAGATCACGATGTCAATCTCACGGGCCCCGGCGGCCACCGAGGCCTCGATCTCCTGCAGCTTGAGGCGGTGCGGGGTGAGGCCCGCCGGAAACCCGGTCGAGACCGCGGCCACCGGGATGCCGGAGCCCTCCAGGGCCTCGACCGCGGTGGGCACCATCTCGTGGTAGACACACACCGCCCCGGTGGTAAGCCGCAGGTGGGGTATGCCCAGGTCGCGCAGCAGCTCCGGGCGCACCGGCTGACGGGCCTTGGCGCACAGCCGCCGCACCGTGCCGGGGGTGTCGTCGCCTGAGAGGGTGGTGAGGTCGATGGTGCGGATGGCGTGCAGCAGCCAGGCGGCCTGCCACTCCTTTTTGACGGTGCGGCGGGTGGGCAGGGTGGCGGCCCGCCGCTCGACCGCGCTTTTATTGACCAGCGCGCCCTCGAGGGCGCTGGGGTCGAAGGGGGTGCCGGGGTTGCGCTCCGGCAGCGGATGGGTGTGGGGTAGGGTTGCGGTTGCCATAGGATGGCCTCGAGTACAGCCGATTATAGCCTAGGGCGGTTTTCGGAAAGAACCCAGCACTCCCGACCGCTCAAGCAACCTTTGGCCAGGCCCTGGATACCGCTCATTGGGGAGCGAGCCCCCGCTGCAATGGCCCTCCCAGGTTTGCGATGCTGGAAGAATCCTTTTATACCGTTTCTTCACCGTTGGACGAAGTCAGAGGTGAAGGATTCAAGCCGACCGAAGGGAGTAGAAAAGCATTTCGGTAGTATCGTTTAGGCTTGCCGAAGTGAACGATACTACCGAAATGCGTATTAGTCGGATCGGTCTGATCCAAGCACAATGACCACATCGTAGCCTGCGGGCTCGAGGCGTATGCGGGTTTGCAGGGGCAGGTGCAGCAGGTCGGCGTAGTCTCGAGCCAGTACGAAGGCGGGGGATTCGCGCCCCACCACCGAAACCCCACTGCGCACCAGAACCACGCTCGAGCCCCCCACCTCCCCAAGCTGCACTTCGGGCGGGGTCAGGCCCATCTCGATAAAGCCCTGCCGGTATCGCTCACCCAGCCCGCTGCCGCTCCGGTCAAGCAGCAGGGTTTTCAGGCCCAGGGCCTCCGCCTGCACCAGCCGGGTCATGACCTCGGTATCGGTGCTGTGGCCTAGCAGCCCAGCGATAAAAGAAGGCATGGCAGCCTGATCGGGGATCAGGTAAAGGCCCTCTTCCAGGGTGGGCAAGGTGGCGCTTTTCAAAGTCAGGTTGCGCAGGCTCGGGAGCAGGCGCAAAGCTTCGGAGAGGGGGAGGCTGGTCTCGATGGAACCCCAGAGGGCGCTGGCAACCCCGGGTAAGCGCGGCCAGTAGCGGGGGTTCTGGGCTTTGCGAAGGGCCAGCTCCATCACCTCCCTGATGCGATCCAGCCGGCCCAGGTCGGTGCCCTCCCAGCGCCGGAAGCGCATGTACTTGACAGCATCCTTGCCGTTGAGGTGTACCGGCCCTGCCGGGAAGTCGATGTAAAGCCCTGCCGCCCGGTCGGTGTACTTCATGGGCTGGGGCAGCACCACATCCACCCCGTCCACCGCGTCGACCAGCCTCATGACCGCTTCAAAGGTCAGGATCACATGATGCTCCACCGGTACACCCAGCAGGTTTTGCACGGCCATCTGTAGCCCTTTGCCTTTGCCCCCCCGCTCGTAGACGGTGTTAATCCGACCATCAAAATACCCCTCGGGGGTTTCTCCGCTGTAATGCAAATCGCGGGGAATGGCTACAACGGTGGCCTCCGCCCCGCGCAGACGGACATAAAAGATGGTGTCGGTGCGGAGCCCCGGGCCGCAGGCGGTATGGTAGCCGCAGTACTCGGTGTCACGGGCTGCCACCACCAGGCTGAGTTCCTCGTACAGGCCTCCACCCTGGTAAGTGCCTTGCCACTGGGTCTTTACATCCCTGTGTTGTGGCCCATAGGCCAGGGCCCAGGCCAGGGCCAGCAAGGCCAGTCCCAGCCAAATTAACGAACCCCGCGGCCCAGGGCGGCGCTGGCGAACCGGCGGAGCGGTTCCAGGGCGGTGGGGGCTGGGCGGTTGTGCCATGACCATAAGATTACAAAATTGATCGAGCAGCAGAGCGTGGGTAACAGGGTTGTAGCGGCGCGGTGTGCCTAGCGGTCGTCTGGCTTTCGCTGCAGGGCTTGATAGGCAGCCCAGGTGCGGGGATGCGGTGTAATGCCCTTCTTTTGCAGGTAATCAACCTTACAAACCACGGCCTTTTGGTAGGCTTCCTCGAGCCTGCCGCTAAGTGCCATCTCCCGGATGTCATGATTGACCCCCCGGCCCGGCTCCGAGACATCGGCGATGTAGAGGGCCATGCCGATCTTGTGATCGGGGCTAACCCCATAGACATGGCCCTCGATGGCCTCGAGCACCTCCTCGTCCTTTACGCCCCAGGCCTCGGCCAGCCGACGGCCCGCTCGCCCATGCAGGGCCAGGGGATGGTTGCGTTCAATGTCGTTTTCTGGGGTAGCCAGCTCCAGCAAGCGCTCGTCGTTCAGGTCGCGCGCAGCGTCGTGCAGGATTGCAGCCAGGTAGGTTTTTGCTTCATCAAGCCGGTTGGCCCGGGCAATTTGAGCCGCCAGTTCGGCGACCCGCAGGATATGCTCATAGCGCTCGGGCTTGACCAGCCGGCGCACCTTCTCGGCGTAATCAACGACAGCGCTTGTGCGTATCAAGGTTATGCCTCCGCCGAGGGCGGGAGCAGGTATTGGAGACTCCTGCCCATCCGCAACAGAGAGCCTACCACATTTGCAGAAAATTCCAAGGCGATGGAACCTCTAAAGTCGCGGTTCAGTGAGCTGCTCCAACCAGCACTTGAAACATTTATCCATAGCCGCTATAGTTGACAGTTGGCTGGGTCAAAAGACCCGAGCTGTCTGGTTGGATTGCACCTGCATCCCGGACGGCTAACTGGAGAGTGTGACCATGTACGCAATCATCAAAACGGGTGGTAAGCAGTACCGCGCAGAACCGGGCAGCAAGCTGCGCGTGGAGAAGCTCGAGGCCAACCCCGGCGACACCGTGGAGTTCGAGGCGCTGATGCTGGGGGGCGAGCAGACCGTGATCGGCAGCCCCACCGTACCCGGCGCCAAGGTGGTGGCCGAGGTGGTCGAGCATGGTAAGGGTAAAAAGGTGGTGGTGGCTAAGTTCAAGGCCAAGGTTCAGTACCGCCGTAAGCGGGGCCACCGCCAGCCCTACACCGAGATTCTGGTAAAGGAGATTCGCGCTTAGCTGAGGCGCTCTTCCGAAGGAGCACACGATGGCACATAAAAAGGGTCTGGGTTCAACCAAAAACGGGCGCGACAGCCAAGCCAAGCGCCTGGGCGTTAAGCGCTTCGAAGGTCAGGTGGTTAAGGCTGGTAACGTGCTGGTGCGCCAGCGGGGGTACCAAGTTCCGCGCCGGTGCGGGCGTGGGCCAGGGCCGCGACTACACCCTGTTTGCCTTGATCGACGGTGTGGTGGAGTTTGCCGATAAGGGCCGCAAGGGCCGTTTTGTGCTGGTAAGGCCCCTGGAAACGGCCCAGGCTGGGGATTAACCTTACTCTGCGCCGGAGGCGGGAGCCTGCGCTTCTGGCCTCCGGTTTTTGATTTATGTTCAGGGATGTGCTCGAGATCAGCGTGGCCGCCGGGCGCGGGGGCGACGGCTGTATCAGCTTTTGGCGCGAGAAGTACATCGCCAAAGGGGGCCCCGATGGCGGCGATGGGGGGGATGGGGGCTCCGTCATCCTGCGGGCGCTGGCCCAGGTAGACTCGCTCTCCAACCTTTCCAAGCGGGTCTACAAGGCCGAAAACGGCCAGCACGGGATGGGCAAGGGGCTTTTTGGTAAGTCGGGCAAAGACCTGATTATCGAAGTCCCGCGGGGAACCCGGGTCTACGATGCCGAGACCGGCGAACTGCTGGCCGACCTGGTGGAGGAGGGCCAGACCTTCGTGGCCGCGCGGGGCGGCAGGGGCGGCTGGGGGAACCCGCGCTTTGTGACCCCCACCCGGCAGGCGCCCCGCTTTGCCGAGGCCGGCGAAGAGGGCGAGAAGCGCAGGCTGCGCCTCGAGCTGATGCTCCTGGCCGATGTGGGCCTGGTGGGCTACCCCAACGCCGGCAAGAGCAGCCTGCTGGCCGCCCTGACCCACGCCACCCCCAAGATCGCCAGCTACCCCTTCACCACCCTTTCCCCCAACCTAGGGGTCATCGAGCGCGACCTCGAGCGCATCACCATGGCCGACATCCCCGGCATCATTGAGGGGGCCGCGCAGGGCCGGGGCCTGGGCCTCGAGTTTCTGCGCCACATCGCCCGGACTCGAGTCCTGCTGTACGTGCTCGACGGCGCCGATCAGCCGGTGCAGACCCTGCACACCTTGCAGGCCGAACTGCGGGCCTACAACCCCGAACTGCTCGAGCGCCAATCCCTTATCGCCCTCAACAAAACCGACCTGCTCACCCCGGAAGAAGTGCAAACCCTGGCCGACGAACTCAGCCGAACCGGCCTGCCGGTGCTGCCCATCTCGACCCAGACCAAAGCTGGCTTGCCCGAGCTGGTCGAGGCCCTGTTTGCCCTGGTGCAGGCCGCCCCCAAGCCCAAACTGGAAGCCCCCAAGCCCCGGCCCGAACCTGCCGATTACATCAAGGTGACCCAGGTGGAAGAAGGGGTGTTTGAGCTCGAGGCCCCCCAGGTGCAGCGCCACCTCGACCGGCTCAAGGGCGATATGATGGAGGCCGCAGGCTACCTGCAGGAACTTTTCAAGCGCTACCGGGTTGAGCAAGCGCTCAAGGCCCATGGGGTGCGGGCGGGCGATACGGTGCGCTTTGGTACGCACGAGTTTGAGTACATCCCTGAGGTTCGATAGTCCTTAACTTGTGTACAATGAGGTCGAATGGTTCAAGCCATTGATACCCAAAGACTCATCCACCTGGTCAAGGAAGCCCTGGAGGACAAGAAAGCCGAGAATGTGGTGGTGCTGGATCTGACCGGTGTCTCCGATACGCTCGACTACTTTGTGATTGCCACCGGGACTTCCCAGCCCCACCTGCAGGCCCTCGAGCGGGCCGTGCGGGAAAAGTTACTCGAAGACCACGGTATCCGGGCAAATAACGTCGAAGGCCCCAGTCCGCGCTGGGTGCTCCTCGACTATGGCCCGGTGCTGGTGCATCTGATGAGCGCGGAGGCCCGCGAGTACTACGATCTAGAGGGTTTCTGGGCCGATGCAAAGCGCATATAGCGGGATAGCGCCTAGGGCTTGGCCTTGGGTGGGTGGTTGCGCGAGCCGGCCTGGGTTGGTTGGTAGTTGCGAATGGGGCCAAAGATGAACCTGTTGAATACGATATAGGCGGCAAGGTACGTTCCCATCTGCACCCAGAAGTTATTGAACAGCGTGACCCCGTTGCTGCCCAGGATGGTCATAAGCACGGAGAGGGGCATCACCACGATAAAAGCCCGCAACAGCAGGCTGGGAAAGATGCGCAGCATGTCCCGACCGGAGAGCGGCACCCGCTGCTGTGCTTTACGTTTGAGTTTTTCTGCCCGGCGTTTCTTACCCATGTGCTCGAGTTTAAGCCCTGATCCCCATGGGGGCCAAGGGCGGCCCGGCAAGCAGGTCTGGGAGGTTGACCCCGCCGGATGCTGGGCCGAATTGCGGGGTTTGTTTATTTGGTGCGAACCAGGTTGGGGAGGTGTCATATACTCATGAGCGTGGGTTTGAGCTGGGCGCCAGCAACGTGGTAAGGCCGATGTTTGATAAGCACTTATTGCAATGGTGGCCTTATGGTGGTTGTCGGTGGGCTCCAGCGAGATTAACCCGTTGATCTGCTACCACGAGGGAGCTTTGAGATGAGTGCCACGCAAACCCCTACGCCCATTGCTGATATGCTGCGCAGCATGGTGCAGGCCCGAGCCTCGGATATCCATTTGCAGGCCGGGGCGCCGCCTACGGTGCGCATCGATGGCAAGCTTAAGCCGTTTGGGAGTAAAGTGCTCTCGCCGGAAGATGTGGAAGCCATCGTGCGCAGCCTGCTAAACCCCATGCAGCTCGAGGAGCTCGAGTACAAAAAAGAGATGGACTTTGCCTACACCGTGCCGGGCCTGGCGCGCTTTCGCTGCAACCTGCTGCACCAGCGGGGTAGCTTTGGGTTGGTGATGCGGGTGGTGGCCGAAACCATTCCAAGCTTCGAGGCGCTGGGGCTACCCCGTCCGGTGATGGAAGACCTGGCCTCCAAAGAGCGCGGGTTGATACTGGTGACCGGCCCTACTGGCTCGGGTAAATCCACCACCCTGGCAGCGCTCATCGACCACATCAACCTGCACTACCCTAAAAACATCATCACCATTGAAGACCCCATCGAGTTTTTACACAAGCACAAGAAAAGCCTGGTGGTGCAGCGCGAGGTGGGGGTGGATACCGACTCGTTCAGCTCCGGCCTCAAGTACGCCATGCGGCAGGATCCGGATGTGATTCTGATCGGCGAGATGCGCGACCGCGAAACGGTGGAGGCGGCGATTATGGCGGCCCAGACCGGCCACCTGGTGCTATCCACCCTCCACACCCTGGATGCGGTGCGCACCATCAACCGCATCATCGACTTTTTCCCCCTGCACGAACACCTGCAAATTCGCATTCTGCTGGCCGAGTCGCTCCTGGGCATCATCTCGCAGCGCCTGCTGCCCCGCGCCGACGGTCACGGTCGGGCGCTGGCCCTGGAAATACTCCTCGCCACGCCTTTTGTGCGCGACCTCATTAAGGACGAAAATAAGACGCCCCAGATCAAGGATGCCATGCTACAGGACAATCTGCGTGGCATGCAAACCTTTGATCAACACCTGGTTGAGCTTTACAGCCAGGGCCACATCAGCCTTGAGGATGCCGAAGGATCGGCCACCAGCCCCCACGAACTCAGGCTGATGCTTACCAAAGCCACCGGCCGGGCTTTCTAACCTGGGTTTTGCAGGCCGACTATCTAGCTGCTTGCTGGATGGCCTCCACCGCCTGGGGGTTCTCCAGCGCCGAGAGATCGCCGGGGGGCTGGCCCAGAAAGGCAGCCCGTATCACCCGGCGCATCACCTTGGCGTTGCGGGTTTTGGGCAGGTCGGGTACAAACAGAATGCGCTCGGGTTTGAGGGCCTTGCCCAGGCGTTGGGTAACGGTTTCTGCAATGGCCTGCTCGAGGTCGGGGCTGGGGGTGTGGTCGCTGCGCAGCACCACGAATAGCACCGCGGCTTCGCCCTTTACCGGGTGTGGTATGCCGATGGCAGCGGCTTCTTTTACGCTGGGGTGCTCCACCGCGGCGCTCTCGTACTCGGCGGGCCCCACCCGCTTGCCGGCGATTTTGAGGGTGTCGTCGCTCCGGCCCTGAATCACCCAGTGTCCGTCTCGATCCACCCTGGCCCAGTCGCCGTGCACCCAGATGTTTTCAAAGCGCTGCCAGTAGGTTTCGAGATAACGTTCGGGCGCTTTCCAGAAGCCCTTGGTTTGGCCCGGCCAGGGGGCCAGCACGGCCAGCTCGCCTACCTCGTCCCGCACAGGCCGGCCCGTGCTGTCGAGCACCTCGGCGTGCATGCCGGGCACGGCGGTGTTGAAGCCCATGGGCTTGATGGGTCGCCAGGCTGTGCAGCCCAGAATGCCCCCGCCGATCTCGGTGCCCCCGGAGTAGTTGATGATGGGAACCCGGCCCTGGCCCACGGTCTTGAAGAACCAGAGGTAGGGCTCGAGGTTCCAGGGTTCGCCGGTGGAGCCCAGCATGCGCAGGCTGGACAGGTCGTGCGAGCGCACCCAGTCATCCCCCAGGGGCATCAGGGCCCGCACCAGGGTGGGGGAGAGGCCCAGATGGGTTACCCTGTGCCGCTCGCAGAGGGCCCACAGGCGGCCTGGATTGGGGTAATCGGGGGCCCCTTCATAGAGCAGCACCGTGCCGCCGATGGTAAGAGCGCCCAGAATGGCCCACGGCCCCATCATCCAGCCCATATCGGTGAACCAGAACAGGGTTTCGTGCTGGCGCAGATCGAAGAGGTGGGCCATATCCTGGGCCGCTTTGATGGGAAAACCGGCGTGGTAGTGCACGGTGCCCTTGGGTCTGCCGGTGGTGCCGGAGGTGTAGATCAGCATGAACGGATCCATGCTGTCCATAGGCTGGTATGGGGCGCTCGAGGGCTGTTTTAGAACCTGTTCGTCCCAGGCCACCTCGTTTGCAGCCAGGGCCACGTCCCCAAAGCGGCGCACCACCAGCAGCTTCTCTACGCTTGGTGAAAGCGCTGCGGCGCGGCGGGCGTTGTTCAGAAGATCAACCCGGCTGCCCCTCCGGTAGAAGCCATCCGCGGTGATGACCAGCCTGGCCCCGGCATCCTGCAGCCGGGTGGCCGCTGCTTCGGGGGCGTAACCGGAGAAGATGGGTACAAAGATGGCCCCAATTTGTGCCACGGCCAGGGCGCTGATGGCGGTTTCGGGCAGCATGGGCATAAACAGGCCTACCCGGTCGCCTTTCTGGATGCCCAGGGCCTCGAGCGCGTGGGCGGCCTGGGCCACGGCGGCCTCGAGCTCCCCGTAACTCAAGCGCGCCACGGCCCCCTCTTCCCCTTCCCAGATCAGGGCCGGAGCATCTTTGCGGGTTCTGGCGTGATGCAGGGCGTTGTAGGCCAGATTGAGCTGCCCGCCCACAAACCACCGGGGCCACTGCGGCCCCTGGGAGGTGTCCAGCACCTGCCGGTAAGGGGTAAACCACTCGAGGCCCAGGAGCTGGAGGGTGGCCTCCCAGAAAGCCTCGGGCTGTTCGATACTGTAGCGATAAAGGGCTTCGTAGCTGTCCAGATGCAGGTGTTGTAGCAGGGCTTCGATATGGCTGCCGCGGGTGTACGCGTCGGAAGGGAACCAGATGGGGTCGTTCATAACGGGCCTCGCTTTGCTTGCCCATAGTTTATCGGCAGAAGCCGGTAAGGGGTTGCGCGCGAGGGGCCTGGCTTTTGGTGAAGCGCCGCGCTGCTATTTTTTGCGAAACAGGCCAAACAGCCCCTTGGCTTTGGGGGGCTTGTTTTCTGGACTGCTTTTACCAGGGTTGGCCTCGGCCTGGGGGGTGTTTTGTACGATCTGCAAGAAGGCTTTGGGGGTCGCGCGGATGGCGGGGTCTTTAGCCAGGAGGTTGCGAACAATCCGGTCGAGGTGGGGTGGAAGGTTGGTGGGTGGGGGCAGCTTGTGCAGGTGGGCGTGGGTGATCTCTTCCAGGGTTTCCCCCACAAAAGGCCGCTTACCTACCAACAGCTCGAAGGCCATCACCCCAAACGAGTAGGCGTCCGAGGCAGGGGTGGCCGGCTCTCCCAGGAATAGCTCCGGGGCCATGTAGAAGGGGCTGCCGGCCCGCTCGAGGGGTTTGGGGTTTTCGCGGGTTTTAGCCACGCCAAAGTCGCCGAGCTTGAACAGCATACCGTCGATAAAAATGTTGGACGGTTTGACGTCTTGGTGGATGACGCCCCGGTCGTGCAGGTAGATGAGGGCCTGGGCGATCTGGCTCAGGCAGTCGAGGGCCACCTCCCGGCTAAGGGGGCCTTTTTTAAGTCTGTCCTCGAGGGTGCCCTCCTCGAAGTATTCCAGCGCCAGAAAAGCCCCCTCCCCCTCGGGGCGCCCCGAGAGCCCCCGCACCAGGTTGGTGTGGTTAAGGGTAAGCGACAGGGCCACCTCCTGCGCGAAGCGCTCGGTGAGGGCCCGGTCGGTGCGTACCTCGCGGCGCGGCACCTTAAGGGCCACCTTGGTGCCGTCGGGGGCGTGGGCTAGGTACACCTGGGACGATCGCCCCAGGCCCAAGAGCATCTCGAGCTTGTAGTGTTGTCGGGTCAGTCGGCGATAGTCCATGGGTTGCTGGGGGTTGGGGGTCATGGCAACTGCTACGAAAGGGTCATATGTTCGCCGGGCGCTAAGGCCTGGCCCCCCACCCCGAGCCGGCCGGCCTGCTGCACAAAGGCCGCGCCATCTTGGGCGATGGGGGGGAAGGTGTTGTAGTGCACCGGCAGCACCTGCTTGGCTCGAGTCAGCTCGAGGGCCTTGAGGGCATCGTCTGGCCCCATGGTGAAGTGGTCGCCAATGGGCAGAACAGCCAGATCGGGGCTGTACTGGGCTACCAGGGTCATATCGCTGAATAGGGCGGTGTCCCCTGCGATGTACAGGCGCTTACCGCCCAGCTCGAGCACAAAGCCCTGGGCCAGGCCGCCGTAGGTTCCATCCGGAAAAGAAGAGGAGTGCCAGGCAGGAAACCACTTGAGCCACCCGCCTTTGAACCGGTAGGTGCCGCCCAGGTTCATGCCCACCCCTTTGGCGCCCTGTTTTTCGGCATAGCTCACAATCTCGTAGTTGGAGATAATTGGGGCTCCGGTGCGCTGGCTAATAGCCACGCTGTCGCCGTAGTGATCGCCGTGGGCATGGGTCAGCACCACCAGGTCGGCTTCTACCTGGTCGGCCGTGAGGGCCGCTTTGGGGTTACCGGTGAGGAAAGGGTCTACCAGTATGCGGGTAGTACCGTCGCTGATGAGCAGGGCTGAGTGTCCTAGGTAGCGTACCTCGACCATGGTTCGACCTCCGATGCGTTAACTAGTATATGTCCGAAACAGGGGTTGGGTGCGCCGGCTCAGGCCTGGGTGAGCCGCTGCAGAACCCGTTCCACGTTCCGCTCGAAAGCGGCCTCGGCCAGGCGCCCCAGGGCCCGTCCCCCCCATTTTTCGCCCTGGGGCAGGGTGGCGTGGATGCGGAGGGTGAGCTGATAGGCGATGCCCCCCTCTACCACCTTGCCATGGCCCTCGAGCTCGGCCCAGAAGGCCGGGGGCTCGGGGAGGGGCAGGGCCTCGAGGCGCGCCGCCAGGCCCTGTGGATGAATACGGCTCTGGAAGGGAAACTGGATTTCACCAAACAGCGGGGCCTCGGCCACCAGGTAGCCCTGGAGGGTGGTGCCCTGACGGGTTAGTTCACCGAAGGGGGGCCTGCCACCAAAGACCCGCTCGGGCTGGAGCAGGTGCTCGGGGGGCTCCGGTAGCTTTAGCTGGAAGGTTTTTTCCAGTACCATCTAATTGACCCACTCGACCCTTAGCTGCCCGGACTGTACGAGTTGCTCGATCTCCTCGTCGGTTACGTTGCGGAGGCGTGCCAGGTGGCTGAACTCGGGGGCGGCAGAGGCCAGGCCCACCCGCACCACCAGCACCTCCTCGGCCTCGGCCTTGCCGATGCGCCAGACCAGATGATTTCCCAGCCGCTCGAGCAGGTCGTCCATAGACATTAGGGTATCGCCTGCAAGGGCTTTGGGTAAAGAGAGGCGGGCAACCAAGGGTAAACTAGTCCGGTGGAAGCGATTGTGTTGGCAGGGGGTAACGCCGGCGACCCCCTGGCCCAGAAGTTCGGTGTAGCCAGCAAAACCCTGGTGCCTTACCGGGGTCGCCCGCTGGTGGAGTACACCCTCGAGGCCCTGGTACAGGCCGGGCTGGAGGTCATTCTGGTGGGGCCGTCCCGGCCCTTGAACCCCCCACCCCAACGGGCCCTGCCCGACCAGGGCAGCTTGCTGGCCAACCTCGAGGCGGGAATTAATGCCGCCCAGGGCAGCAAGGTGCTGGTGGCTACGGGTGACATGCCCTTTTTGCGGGGAGAAGCGGTGCGCTGGGTGCTGGAAAATGCACCCCAGGCGGGCTTCGTCTATACTATTGTTGCTCGGCCCACCATTGAGCAGCGCTTCCCGGGGATGCGCCGCACCTACGCCCGTGTCCGCGAGGGTTACTTTACTGGGGGCAACCTGGTCATCATCGACAGAAAGCTCTTTTTTACAGCCCTGCCCTTGCTTAAACAAGCCCTGGAACTGCGCAAAAAACCCCTGGCCCTGGCCCGGATGATTGGGCTGGGCACCCTGGTAAAGGTGCTGCTGGGCCAGGCCGATATCGCCGGGCTCGAGGCCAGGGTCTCACGAATTATTGGAGTTCCTGCCAGAGCCCTCGTTACCCCCTACCCTGAAGTAGGGATAGATATCGATAAAGAGGAGGATCTTCGTTGGTTGACCTGAGGTAGATTCCGGCTACCTTGGTGGGGATGTAGACTGGAGGCTGGATGCGAACTGTTCGTGACTTACGTTTAGCGGGCCTGATTGCTTACCTTGCAGCCCTGATTGCAGGGCTGATGGTCTCGGGGCTTATACACTGGGCCCTGGGTGGACGGGGGCAGTTTGGCTGGGAGGGCTTCAACTTTTTTGGTGTCCTCGAGGGGCTGGCTTTCTTGCTGGTTTTTACCGTTAGCCTCCTTATTGCCAAAAGAGCAGTTAAGGTGACCACCACCACCCTGCTTTCCGCGGGTATATTTGTACCCACTTCGGCCCGTAAGCTGGCTAGACCGGTGCCGGTAATTAGCGCGCTACAGTCCTTCGAGGGGAGTATCGCGGTGCTGCTCGAGGACGGTCATCCAGTGGGCGTTATTGGTATGGCCGACTCATTGGTTCCCTGGGATGAAGCCCCGGTGGTCTCCGGTGAAACCGCCGCGAGTGAGCTGGGGTCGCTATTTCGTCAGCATCCGGTCGTGTTCGTGGCCGATGGCGATACGGTGCACGGCATGATTACGCGGGAACGCTACTTCAAATACCTGGGGGCAAGGTAGCCGGGGTGGTTTGGCAGTACCGGCAGATGGCTGGGTCTAGGTTGGCTATATAAACATAGCCGGCTCTCGAGTTGGCGTATTCTGAATTGACAACTGGAGATGCCCATGAGCAAAGCACCCGATATCGTAGACCTGCTCAATCTGGCCGTGGATCGCAGCGCCTCGGACCTGGTTATCACGGTGGGCCTTCCCCCTATGGTCAAGGTGGACGGTGAGTTTCATCCCACCGAGTTCGAGCCCCTTACCCCCCAGGAAACCCGGCGCCTGACCTATGCCCTGATGGACGAGAAACAGCAGCGGGTTTTTGAGGAAGAAAAGGAGCTCGACTTCTCCTTCAGTCTTCCGGGCAAAGGCCGCTTCCGCGTCAACATCTTCTTGCAGCGCGGTAGTGTGGGTGGGGTGCTGCGGGTGGTGCCCTCCAACGTCAAGAGCTTCGAGGAGCTGGGGCTGCCCAAAACCGTGGCCGATATCGCTATGAGCCCGCGTGGGCTGGTGCTGGTTACCGGGCCTACCGGCTCGGGTAAGTCCACCACCCTGGCCTCCATGATCGACTACATCAACGAGCGTAAGCGCTGCCACATCGTGACCATTGAAGACCCCATCGAGTTCTTCCACCGTCACAAATCCTCCATCATCAACCAGCGCGAGATTGGTTCGGACACCCACAGCTTTGAGAAGGCCCTGCGCTCGGTGCTGCGGCAGGCCCCCGATGTGATTCTGGTGGGGGAGATGCGCGATTATGAGACCATCTCCGCCGCCATCACCGCCGCCGAGACCGGGCACCTGGTTATGGGCACGCTGCACACCAACAGCGCCCCCGAGACCATCGACCGCATTATCGACGTCTTCCCGGAGTCTCAGCAGGAGCAGGTACGGGTGCAGCTCTCCAACAACCTGGTCGCGGTGCTCACCCAGCAGCTTCTGCCCAAGGCTTTTGGCGGTGGGCGGGTGCTGGCCTACGAGCTTATGGTGGCTACCCCAGCGGTGCGGGCATTAATTCGCGAGGGCAAGAGCCATCAACTGGTCAGCGTGATTCAGACTGGAGGCCAGTACGGCATGATCACCATGGATGCCTACCTGGCCGACCTGTACAAGCGCAAGCTGATTACCTACGAGATGGGCCAGTCACGCGCTGTGGATCCCAAGGAGTTCGCTCGTCTGGCTAATGCGGGGGGGCCCGCGCCCCAGACGGCCGGCGTGCGCCGCCCCTAAGAACCTATTACCATGGAGCCTGGGGGGTGTATGGCCTGCCCCGAAGAAACCCTGCGCGTGTTTTTCTCCCGTCCTGAGAACTATGTGATAAGAAATCTTCAAGACTCTTTCCACTAAAATGGAGCCATGCAACTGGCCCAACATCAGCGCCGCCCCCGGTTGGAACTCCAACTGCGACACCATCCGGATAACCTCCACGCCCTCTACCGGGAGTCCCAAGACCACACCGAACGCGCCCGCTGGCACGCTCTCTGGCTGCTGGCCAGGGGTCAGAGCATCCCCGAGGTAGCCAGGAATCTGGGCTATACCGATCGCTGGGTGCGTCAGGTAATCCACCGCTACAATCAGGGCCTGCCCATGAAGAATCTGCGGCACGAGAACAAAGGCCGGGCCCCCCTCGTACCGCCCGAACTCCAGGAGGGCTTCCGCCAGGCCCTCCTCCAGCCCCATCCCAGGGACGGGCTTTGGAGCATTCGCAACGCTGCGGAGTGGCTGGCTGAAAGGCTGGGACGTCCGGTGGATGGGCGGCGGGCCTGGTACTGGATGCGTCGCCTGGGCCTGGCCCCGCTGCGCCCCCGGCCGCGCCACCGGGAGGCGGATGCGAAGCGGCAGGAGGCTTTCAAAAAAAGCTCTTTCTGATGGTTTTCCTGTTCAGGTTGCTCTTTCCTGAACTGGAGTTGGAGGTGTGGGGCTTTGATGAGCACCGAATAGGGCTGAAGCCCATCCGCCGACGGGTATGGGCCTTGCGAGGGAGGACGCCGCTAGCGCAGGAGCGGCCCCGCTATCGCTGGCTGTATGTGTACGCCTTCATAAGACCGGGTACGGGGGAAAGCGAGTACTGGCTGCTGCCCTCGGTCTCGGTGGAGGGGTTCCAGTTGGTGTTGGAGGCCTTTGCCCGGCTACGGGGGGCGGGGGCGGGCAAGCTGGTACTGGTGGTGCTGGATCAGGCTGGCTGGCACACCTCGGGGCGGGTGGAGCCAGCCAAGGGCCTGGGGCTGTGTTATCTGCCACCCTACTCGCCCGAGTTGCAGCCGGTAGAACGAGTCTGGGGGCTCATTGACGCGGTCGTGGCCAATGGGCAGGTGCAGGATGAAGAGGAGCTGTGGGCCAAGGTGGAAGCCCGGTGCGCTTACCTACAAACCCAGCCCGCGCTTATCCAGAGCTACACCCTATTTCACTGGTGGCCGGGGGGATGTTAGGGGAATGAATCAAAAGGATTTCATATGAATCTGTCCCTGAAAGCCATCATGGAGCGCATCGGGCCTTTCAGCCAGTACGACGACTGGGACTGGGGGCGCGAGGTATACGACTGGAAACGGCCCCACCTGCGCATCCGGGTGGTGATGCGCGGTGGTTATGTAAAAGCGGTGGAAGAACTCGACCCGCAGGATAACAGCCGCTATGGCACCACCCTGCGGGTTTTGTGGGGGGATGTTGCACCTTAGGCGGTATCGTTCACTTCGACAAGTCTGAACGATGCTACCAGAATGCTTTTCTACCCCTTTCGATCGGCCTGAACCCTTCGCCTCTGGCCGCACATGGCGGTGGAGGATTCGAGCGGAAGCGCTATCAGTCCAGAAGCCCTGAGCGCGCTAGCAAGGCCCTGGGGTCGGGGTCGCGCCCCAGGAAGCGCCGGAAGAGCTCGGCGGGGTCAGCGGAGTTGCCTTTGCTCAAGATGTGGGTGATGAAGTCTTCACCGGTCTGGCGGTTGAAGATGCCCTCGGCCTTGAAGCGCGAGAAAGCGTCGGCGTCGAGCACCTCCGACCATTTGTAGGAGTAGTAGCCTGCCGCATAGCCCACCGGGTGCCCGAACAGGTGGGCAAACCCGGCCACAAAGGCATAGTCCTGGGGTAGAGGGGCCGGCATGAAGGGCTGCATGACCTGCCGGGCGTAGGCGACCACATCGCCGTCGCTGGGGGTGTAGTGAACATGCAGGGCCAGATCCACCGTGCCGAAGGCCAGTTGGCGCATGCCCAGGTTGGCAGCCCAGTAGTTTTTGGCCCGCAGCATCTTCTCAAAAAGCTCGTCGGGGATGGGCTCGCCGGTCTGATAGTGGCAGGCGAACAGGTTCAGGGCTTCGCGTTCCCAGCACCAGTTTTCCATAATCTGGCTGGGCAGCTCGACAAAGTCGCGGGCCACCTGGGTGCCCACCAGGCTGCGGGCTTCCACGCTCGAGAGCGCCAGGTGCAACAGGTGCCCAAACTCGTGAAAGATGGTCTCGACCTCGCGGTGGGTGAGCAAAGCGGGCCGGTCGCCTACCGGTGGGGTAAGGTTGCCGCACATCAGGCCCAGGTGGGGCTCGGTGGTGTTGCCTTTGCGCACGCCGCGGATGAGGGTGTTCATCCAGGCCCCGCCGCGCTTGTTCTCGCGGGGGTGCCAGTCGGTGAAGAAGCGGCAGATGCGCCGGCCTTCCCGGTAGATCTCGTAGGTTTTGACCTCGGGGTGCCAGGTGTCCACGCCCGTTACTTCCCGCACCTCGAGGCCGAAGACCCGCCGTGCGATCTCGAAGAGCCCCTCGAGCACCTGCGGCAGGGGGAAGTAGGGCCGCAGCTCTTCCTCGTCGAAGTCGTAGAGGGCCTTGCGCTGCTTCTCGGCGTAGTAGGCGATGTCCCAGGGCTCCAGCGGGGGGGCCTGGGGGCCCTCGAGCTCGCGGCGGAAGGCCTCGAGGGCGGCCAGCTCTTTTTTGAAGTGGGGCTCGTAGGCGGCCTTGAGGTCTTGTTCGAAGCGCAGGGCGGTCTCGGCCTTGCCGGCCATGCGGTTCTCCAGCACGTAGTCGGCAAAGTTGGCGTAGCCCAGCAGTTCGGCCTTTTCGCGGCGCAGGGCCAGAATTTCATCGATCAAGGGCCGGTTGTCGCGGCCTGGCTCGGTCGCCCGGCGGTGGTAGGCCAGGTAGACCTGCTTGCGGATCTCGGGGTCGTCCAGGTAGGTTTGCAGGGCCAGGTAGCTGGGCTGCTGCAGGGTGAAGCGGTAGCCCTCGCGGCCCTTGGCGCGGGCGCTCTGGCGGGCGGCCTCGAGGGCGCTGGGGGGCAGGCCTGCCACCTGGCTTTCGTCCAGGTACAGCTCCCAGGCGGCGGTGGAGTCGGTGAGGTTCTGCTCGAACTGGGCGGTGATCTCCGAAAGCCGGGTATTGAGGGCCTCGAGGCGGGCTTTCTTCTCGGGGGGCAGGTCGGCCCCCTGGCGGCGGAACTCGTCCAGGCGCAGCTTGAGGAAGCGGGCCCAGTCGGGGCTGAGCTGGCTGGCCTCGGGGGTGGCGGCGAAGTCTTTGAGGGCCTGGTACAGCTCGGCGGAAATCTGGAGCTTGGTGTAGAAGGCGGTGATGGGGGGAATGATGGCTTTGTAGGCCGCGCGCAGCTCGGGCGTAGAAACCACGCTCTCGAGGTGCGCCACCAGCGCAAAAGCGTAGCCCAGCCCCTCGCCCAGCCGATCCAGGGGGAGCAGGGTGTTCTCGAAGGTGCGGGGGCCCTCTACCCGCAGGATGGCCTCGAGCTCGGCCTCGGCCTGGGCCAGGAGGGTCTGGATGGCCGGTTCGATGTGCTCGGGGCGGATCTGGCTAAAAGGGATATCGTAGCGCACTTCCAGCAAAGGGTTCTCCGACATAGCGCCCAGTATAAATGGGGCTAGGAGCGGAGAATGTGCCCTGCCTAGGCGTAACTTTGTACGGCTCGGATGACCGCCTCGAGCTGGGCCTCTTCCAGAAAGGGGTGCATGGGCAGGCAGAGCACCTCGCGGGCGGCGGCCTCGGCGGCTGGAAGGGAGCCTTTTGGAGCCAGGTCGCGGTAGGCCGGCTGAAGATGGGCCGGCAGTGGGTAGTGCACGCTGCTGCCGATGCCCTGCTGCTTCAGGTGGGCGGCCAGCCGGTCGCGTTCGGGGTGGCGCACCGTGTACTGGTGGTAGACGTGCAGCGCATAGGGCATCTCACAGGGGGTCTGGAGGTGGTTTTTGAGGTGCTCGTTGTAGATCTGGGCGATCTGGCGGCGGCGGGCGTTCCAGGTTTCCAGATGAGGGAGCTTAACCCGCAGAATGGCGGCCTGTAGGCTGTCGAGCCTCGAGGTGTAGCCCGCCGGGCGCACATGGTGGTAGCGCTCCTTGGAGCCGTGCACCGCCAGCAGGCGGGCCTCCTCGGCGATGTGCGGGTGATGGGTGGCGATAAAGCCGCCGTCGCCATAGGCCCCCAGGTTTTTGGTGGGGTAAAGGCTGAACGCCCCCGCATCGCCCAGGGTGCCGGCCTGGACGGGCGGCTGGCCCGGGGCGCAGTAGCGGGCCCCGATGGCCTGGGCTGCATCCTCCAGCACCTGCAGGCCGTGTTTTTGCGCGAACTCCAGTATCTCGCGCATGGGGGCCACCTGGCCGTATAGATGAACCGGCAGGATGGCCCGGGTGCGCGGGGTAAGGGCGGCCTCGAGCAGGGCCGGATTGAGGTTAAAGTTGCGGGGGTCAATGTCCACCAGCACGGGGCGGGCCCCCACGTGCTGGATGGCCTCGAGGGTGGCGATAAAGGTAAAGGGCGTGGTGATCACCTCATCCCCCGGCCCCAGGCCCATGGCCCGCAGGGCGATTACGAGGGCGTCGGTGCCGGAGCCGCAGGAGACCACGTAGGGCACTTGCAGGTAGGCGGCCAGCTCCTCCTCCAGGGCGGCGACCTCACCCCCCCCCACGAAGGTTCCCGAGGCCAGCACGCGGGCCAGGGCGGCGTCAATCTCGCTTTTCAATTCCAGATACTCGCGCTTGAGATCAAGTATAGGTACCATTCAACACACCTGCTCCATAGCTTAGTACATGGTTTATTGCCTTGATGGGCAGCGGGTTACCGGTAGATGCCCTTGCCCAGCCCGTAGCCCACGACCACCCCCAGCAGGTTGGCCCCCCAGGCGGCCAGCTCCGGCGGTAGGGGGCCGGATAGGGCCATCACCTTACCGGCGCTGAAGGCCACGTAGTAGGCGATGGTGAGCACCAGCGCCAGGCCCAGCGCCGTACCGGGGCTGGTGGCCCGGCGCACCGCCACCGGCAGGGCCAGCACCAGCACCATCAGGTTGGCCAGGGCCAGGGCAATGGCGGCGTGCCACTGGGCCTTGGCCTCGCGCAGCTCGCGGGGTGGGGTGCGGGGGTCTTGCAGCTTACGCCACCACTCTGAGAGGGGCACCGGCACCTCGAACCCGCCCCCGGCGTACTGAACCTCCAGGTCTTCGCGGCTGCGGGAGAGCCGCACGGTGAGCTCGGCCCCCGGCTGGCCGATGTTCTGGGCCCGGAAGATCTGTTGCAAGCCGGCCTCGGCCTGCTCCAGCGAGGTGAACTCGGGCAGGGGAAGCTGGGCGAAATCCAGGGTGAAGACCCGGTAATCCCTGAGCACGATGCGCCGGCCCTGCAGGCGGGCGGTCTGGGCCAGGATCACGGTCATGGTCTGATCCTGCCAGCGCTCGAGGCGCACCCGCTGAAACTCGTCCTTGGCCGGGTCGAAGCCCTCGTAGCGCAGGATGTACTCGCCCACCGTAAGCTCGCGCCCCACCAGGTTGAACTGGGGGGTGCGCTCGGGGATGAGTTCGTTCCAGTAGACCAGGGCCGTGGCCCGGTTGGCCCAGGGCACCACCCATTCCGAGAGGGCCAGCGAGAAGCCGCTCAGGAGCAGGCCTCCCAGCAAAAAGGGCCGGGCCGTGCGCAGCAGCGAGATGCCCCCGGCCTGCATCACCAGTAGCTCGTTTTCCCGCGCCAGCCGGCCAAAAGCCAGCATCACCGCCAGGAGCCCGGCGATGGGCATGGCCTGCACGGTGGCGTAGGGCACCTGCAAGGCCAGCCACTTAAGGACGCTGCTGAGCTCGGCGGTGCCCATCCACTGGGCCCTGGGCAGGAGGTTGCTGATAAGTCCAAAGCCCACATAAAGCGCCAGGCCAAACAGAAAAACCGGCCAGGCTTCACGTAAGATGTAGCGATCTAGACGGGTCATCGAATTTCCAGTCCGAAGGTTAGTTTGCCGTTGGGGATCTCATCGGGGTGTTGAGCAATGCGAACCTCCTGATACCCCAACCGCCAGATAAAACAACAGTCGGCATAGCGCAGCTCCAGACCCCAGCGGCTCACGCCCTGCCGCAGGAAATCATACCCGAGGGAAGGCGCCAGGCTGAGGTCGTGGGTGCAGCTCAGGGGCACCGGGGTAAAACCCAGCACCAGCTCGCGGCGCTCCCAGTCGTCGCGCCCGTTGCTCAGGGTTTTGCCCACGCAGTTCCAGCAGGTATTGAGTTGGGCCCAGAGCTCGCCGTAGCTCTGGGGGTAGCCGAGGCGCAGGCTGGCCTGGGTCTGATCCAGCAGAAAATTGTGGGTGGCCTCGAGCCGGATGTTCTGATAGGAAAGGCTGCCCGAGAGCGTCTGGGCGGCCCCCCGGCGCTCGAGCCAGAAGCGCCCGGGGGTGGGCTCGATGATCCAGGTGTAGCCCAGCTTCAGGGCGAACGCCCCCTCGTAGCGGCCCTCGGCGTACCCCCCGTAGGCCAGGTACTGCTGGGGCCGATCGTAGAAGCCCAGCACCCCAAAGGGCTCGAGGCGCAAACGCCAGGGCCCTTCCTGCACCTCGAGGTTGTAGCGCAGCTCGCCCCCGGCGGCCAGCCCCTGCACCTGGGAGGCCGGGGTGCCGTCGGGCCAGTCCTGCGCGATCCAGCCGAAGGGGGTTAGGGTGAAGCGCTCGAGCTGAAAAGCCCGCTTCAGGCCAAAAGCAAAGCGCCCTTCTTCGCTGTTGTGGACGAAAAACATCGGGCCATCCACCACCTCGCCCCGGCTGGCCGGGCCGCTGGGTTTGAGGTCGAGCTCGAGCCAGCCCCGCCTGCCTGCGGCCTGCCCCGAAAGCCCCAGGCGCAGGATGGGGTCGGGGCTGCCCAGGCGCAGCGCCAGCAAGGTCAGCCGGCTGCTGAATTGGCCGCTAAAGACCCCCGGCTCGAGCAAGGGGAAGCCGCTCAGGCCCAGGTTGAGGCCCTGGTCGAAGTCCAGCCGCAGGGGAAAGAGCAGGGCATCGGCCTGTAACCCCAGGTTTTCCTCCAGGGTGCGGTTGGCGTTCAAGCGCATGGCCTCGAACCGGGCCAGGCCCAGTTGGTAGACCTCGAGCCGGCTTTCTTCCAGGATCACCTCGCCGCTCTGGGTATCGAAACGGAGGTGCTCCGACATGAGCCGCAGGTCGTCGCCGCACCGGCAGGTGGTGATCCGGATGCCGCGGGCCTGCAGCACCCGGCCCTTGACCTGGCCCGCCTCGGCCCAGAAGCGGTAGCGGGGGGTTTCCACCTCGATTTGCTGGGCGGTCAGTTCGCCGCTCTGCTGGTCGTAGCGCAGTTCCGGCGCTCGCAGGGATAGCCCCTGGGTTTGCAGACAGGCGCCATCGCTAAAGATCGCCAGATCGCCGTCGAACTCGAGGTTCCCCCCACCGGCCAGCCCCTCGGGGGTCTCGAGGGTGTAGGGCTGCTCGGTGCACGGGACGGGGCTGGCCCAGGCCAGGCCGCTCCAGCCCAGGGCCAGGGCGCAAAGCAGGGGGAGCAGCCCGGTCTTACGGCACAGGGGGGTGGATGGGCTCGATGCTTTCAAGCCCATACAAAAAGCCAGTCCGGGGCTCAGTATTCGCGAATCTTGCAGTTTGTTTTTCGTATACTCCACGCACACGCCCTACAGTTTATCGGCGTAGGGGCGCAGGCGGTTATACACATCAGCCGGAACGCGGGTGCTGGCCCGCACTTTGCCGCCGCCAACGGTCAGCAGCAAGGTGCTGTCGGGCCGGTTGCCCCTGAGGGTGGTGGCCCCGTCGCGGAAGGTGAAAGCCCCCAGCACCAAAGCCAGGTCTTTGGTGGTGTCCACGATGAGCGTGCTGGCCTCGAGCACCGGCTCGCTCGAGCGCACCTCGCCCTTGAGCACCAGCACGTCGTCGCCGAGCAAGAGCCCCTGCTGGGCGCTGAGGGCCTTGAACTCCTTGGAGCTGAAGCGCACCCCGCTCATCCGCAGGGTGTCGGGCTTTTGCAGGTACTCCAGGCTGCTCGCGCTAAAATCGCCCTCCTTGGCCTTGAGGGTGGCCCCCTGGGCCCGGATGAACTCGCCGTCCTTGTACTGGATGTAACGGGCTTCCAGCACCAGCCCGCTTTTGTTGTCGGTGATGGTGCCGCCGGTGGGCAGGGTGTAGACGCCGGTGCCCACGTCCAGCTCCGAGTTGCCCCGGGGCCGCACCTCGAAACCGGCAAACCTCGAGGCCAGCGCAATCAAAGAAAGAAAAGTGAGCAGAATCCACCAACGTTTCATGTTCTCAATCGTAGAGCCTGGGGCATGAACCGAATGAGCAAACCATCAACTGGGCTGGTTCAGCGGTCTAATAAAAATCCGGCGGCTTCGGCTATACTCCAGAAAGATGCGGTTTTTAGCCTTCTTCATCGTATGGCTGGCCCCGGTGCTGGCGTTTCCACGCCTGGGTTTGCACGAAGGCTACACCCGGCTGGTCTTCGACCTCGAGGCCCGAACCCAGTACCAGCTTGCCCAGTCCCCCGACACCCTCACCCTCCGCTTTAGCGGCATCGGCGTGGAGGCCGCCGATGTGGATGTGAGTTCACCCCAGGTGGCCTCGTACCAGGTGGTGGTGGCCGGTAACGCCGCCACGGTGTTTGTGCGCCTGAAGCCGAACGTCGAGGTCAAGACCGCGCTTCTGGACGATGGGAACCGGCGGCGCCTGGTGGTGGATGTGCTCACCAGGGCCCCCCGGCCCAGCCCCCCGGTGCAGGCCCAACCCCAGCCCCCCCGGCCCCGCCCCCAGCCCCGGGTGGTGGTGATAGACCCCGGCCACGGCGGCCTCGACCCCGGTGCGGTGGGGTTTGTGGTGGAAAAGGAGGTGACCCTCGACCTGGCCCTGCGCCTGCGCCAACTGCTGCAAAAAGAAGGCATCGAGGTCATCCTGACCCGCAGCGGTGATACCCACCTTTCCCCCGACAAAGCCACCGACCTGGGCCTGCGGGCCGAGATGGCCAACTCCAAGCGCAACCTGTTTGTCTCCATCCACGTCAACAGCGCGCCCAACCCAGTTCAGGGCATCGAGACCTACTACTTTGGCAGCACCCTGGATCAGAGCCTGCTGGCCCAGGTGATCCGCGAGAACGGTGGGGGCGAGCTGGGCCAGCGCCTGACCCGCGAGGCCCAGAGCGTGGGGGAGCGCCTGGTGCGCGACCTGATCGCCCAGTCCAACCTCAAGTTTTCGCGGCAACTGGCCCACTATGTGCAGGGGGCGTTGTTGGAGGCCACCGGTGCGGTAGACCGCGGGGTGCGCCAGGCCCCGTTCTACGTACTCCGCAATGCCCGCATCCCGGCCATTCTGGTGGAGGTGGGTTTTGCCAATCACCCCGTTGAGGGCCGCCGCCTCCAGACCAGCCAGTACCGCCAGACCCTGGCCCTGGCCCTGGCTCGAGGCATCCTGCGCTTTCTAAACAACGGAGAGTAGCCCTGCGCCGCCCTTTTGCCGGGCAATGCGCAGCAGATCCCATAGCGCCAGGTCGTCCAGCCGGGTGAGCACCAGGTCGGCCTGGCTCAGGTCGAGGTGCTGGGTGAGGGTGTTGGGGATGGCTACCGTAAAGGCCCCCGCCGCCTTGGC
This sequence comes from Meiothermus sp., assembly GCA_026004095.1. GTDB lineage: Bacteria > Deinococcota > Deinococci > Deinococcales > Thermaceae > Meiothermus. The sequence goes on along the minus strand of BPIL01000014.1, from coordinate 6,504 downwards.
TGCCCGTACCCCGTTCAGGGAGTCCTCGAGCACGATGGTTTCCTGGGGGGCGACCCCCAGTCCCTCGGCGGCCCGCAGAAATAGCGCGGGGTCGGGCTTGGTCAGGGTCACATCTTCCTTGGTGCGGATGACCTGGAAATACCCCAGCAAGCCCAGCCGCTCCAGGTGGCCTTCCACCCAGGCCCGCCTCGAGCTGCTGGCCACTGCCAGCTTGAGACCCATGGCCTGGGCGGCCTCGAGGTAGTCCAGCACCCCCGGCAAGGGCTGAAGCGACTGGTTGAGGCTTCGCTTGCGCTCGTCCACCCAGCGCTCAATGCTTTCCTTGTCCAGCGGCTGCCCCACGAGCTGCTCCAGGTTGCCGGCCGGGTCGAAGGGGATGGAGTTGTTGCCGATGAAAGGAAGCCAGTACTCCAGCGTTAGCTCGGCCCCATGGGCCTGGTACACCTCCTGCCAGGCCTGAAACTCGCTCTTTTCGGTGTCCAGGATGGTGCCGTCGAAGTCGAAGATGAGGGCTTGCATGCTCGCTGCATTCTACGGGTTGAAGGGATTTTAGGGTAGGTGAACGAACGCAACCGGTGTCATGCAGAATTTTGACCTGATTCAATTCCGACACAACCTGGTGTAGGCTAATCGGCGTATGAAACGCAGCCTGTTTCTTCTGCTAGCTTTGTTGATGTTTGGCCTGTCCGCGGGCTTGGCCCAGAACCCGGTTAAAGTGCGCATCGGCTTTAACCCCACCCAGAACTCCGATCAGCTTCGCCCGGCAGCCCAGGCCATTGCCGATTACCTCGAGCGCCGCTTCCAGGGGGCCATCGAGGTGGAAGTCTTCATCCCCACCGAGTACCGCGGCCTGATTGAGGCCATGCGCGGCGGCAACCTCGACTTTGCGTTCTTCCCGCCCGACGGCTATGTGATTGCCAACCAGGATGTGGGCGCCCAGGTGCTCCTCAAGAGCGTGCGCGGCAACAGCCCCTACTACTGGTCGGCCATCGTGGTGCGCAAAGACTCGGGCATCAAGAGCGTGCGCGACCTCGAGGGCAAGACCATCGCCTGGGTAGACAAAAACTCCGCGGCCGGCTACGTGTTCCCGCGGGCCGCGCTGGTGGCCGAGAAGCTCGACCCCGACAAGCTTTTCGCCAAGCAAACCTTTGCCGGTCGGCACGACGCCGCGGTGCTGGCGGTGCTGAATAGGTCGGTGGACGCGGCGGCGACCTTTGCCAACGACAACCGCAACAAGAGCGGGGCCTGGACGCAGTTCCTCAAACCCGAGGAAGCCGCCCAGCTCACCGCCATTTTCTACTCCAGGCCCATCCCCGGTGATACCTTTTCGGTCTCCAAGCAGTTCTACGCCAAATACCCCACCCTTTCGCGCGGTATCGCGGCGGCCCTGCAGGGCATCAAAACCCCAGAAAACAAGCTGCTGTTCAACCTCTACCGCATCGACTACATGATCCCGGCTCAGGACTCCGACTACGATGTGGTGCGCCAGGCCCGCAAAGTGGCCGGCCAGTAAGACGAAACCACCTTCGGTTGCTTATGCCCCCGGTGCTGGCTGGGGGCTTATGATTTGATGGTATGGCCCTGTAGAAAGCCGGGCTCGCACAGCCAATCTGGAGAACCCATGATTGAAGTCCGAAACCTCAACCAGACCTTTCAAACCGCCAAGGGGCCTCTGCAGGTTCTGATGGACGTGAACCTCGAGATTGCCCCTGGGGATTTTGTGGCCGTAATCGGGCGCTCGGGGGCCGGTAAGAGCACCTTTTTGCGCACCCTCAATGGCCTGCTGATTCCCACCTCAGGCTCGGTGATCGTCAACGGCACCGATATCACCAAGCTGCCCAAGCGCGAGCTGCAGAAGTACCGCCGCACGGTGGGCTTTATCTTTCAGCAGTTCAACCTGGTCAGCCGCCTGAGCGCCCTGGACAACGTGCTGCACGGCCGGCTGGGCTACCTGCCCACCTGGCGCGGCTTGCTGGGGTTGTACAGCGAGGCCGACTACCAGATTGCCCGCCAGCAGCTCGAGCGCGTCGACCTGGCCGCAAAAGAGAACGCTCGAGTGGACTCGCTCTCGGGTGGGCAGCAGCAACGGGTGGCCATTGCCCGGGCCATGGCCCAGCAGCCCACCCTGATGCTGGCCGACGAGCCGGCGGCCAACCTCGACCCGGTGCTCTCGGAGGAGGTGATGCGCACCCTCAAGCGCTTCAACGAGCAGGACGGGGTCACGGTGGTGATCAACATCCACGCCCTCGACCTGGCCCTGAAGTACGCCAAGCGCATCATCGCCTTCAAGCGCGGGCGGCTGGTCTTTGATGGATTGCCAACACAGCTTACCGATTCGATCGTCGACGATCTGTACGAGCGCAAGGAGCTGCTGGCATGACCGAGCTGCTGCTGTACACCGCGGGCGGGGTGTTCTTGGCGCTGCTGATGGGGGTGGCCCGGGGCTCCATGCGGCGCTGGGTGGTGGGCGCTGGGCTGGCCCTGCTGGTGGTTTTTGTGGCCTTTCCCTTCAGCCGGGCCCGGGGCTTTTTAAGCCGCGATACCATAGACCCCACCCTGCTGGGCCTTACGCCCGTCTACCCCTTGCTTCTGCTGATTCCCCTGGGCGTGCTCGCGGCCCTGATGCTTGCCCGTCGAGGCGCGGCCGCTGGATGGGGTGGTGTGCTGGGAGGGGCGGTGGTGCTGCTGGCCGCGGGAAGCTGGTACGCGCAGCCAGCCCAGTTGGTTCGTATGCAGCCCATCAACGGCCTCATGGAGCTGCTGGTGGCCCTCGGGGTGGCCTCCTCGGTGGCCCTGCTTGCTTTTAGCCGCCCCAAGCAGCGCCTGCCCATTCTGCTGGCGGCGGCCCTGGCCGGGGTGTTGGCGTTTTACTGGTTTCATGCACCCCAGGGCGGTGGGGCCTACCTGCCTAAAAGCCTGGGCTATTACAAACTGTTCACCCCCACGGCCCCGGAGAGCCAGACGGCCATGGTCGAGGCTTACAACCAGGCCCTGCCCGAGCTCAACGCCATACGTAGAGAACTGGGCCAGGAGGAGCTCGAGCCCATTCAAAGCCTGGCCGATCTGCAAGGGGCCATTCCCCAGCAGGCCTCGAGCGAGGGGTACCGCCTGGTGCAGCCGGCCACAACCCAGTACGGTGCTTTTGGTCTGTTCTTTCTGGCTGGTATCATGCTGGGAGCTGGGCTGGTGCTGCTACGAAACCCCGCGCTGCACGAGCCCGACGATTGGCGCGCCGGTATCCTGATTGCGCTGGTGGCGGGCTGCCTAATTCCGGCTTTTGATGCTACTGAATTCGACCTTAACAAACTGGTGGTGGGCTGGCCCTTCTTGCAGCAGTTCGCAGATAGGGCCTGGCCTCCTTTGCTGGCCGATGCCTCGACGGAACGCTACCCGTTGCAAGAGGTGCTGAGCCAGATCGCTGTCACAGTGCAGATGGCCCTGGTGGGCACCTTTCTGGCTGCGGTTTTTGCCATGCCTATCTCGTTTCTGGCAGCCCGCAACGTGACCTCGGGCACGCCCCTGATGCGCTCGGTGTTCTACGCGACCCGCCTGTTTTTGAACGTGCTGCGCGGGGTGCCCACCCTGATCATCGCGCTGATTCTGGTGGCGGCGGTGGGGCTGGGCCCTTTCGCCGGGGTGATGGCGATTGCCATTCACTCCCTGACCGAGCTGGGTAAGCTCTACTCCGAGGCCATTGAAAATGCCGACAAGGGCCCGGTTGAGGCCCTGGAATCTACCGGTGCGGCGGGGGTGAACGTGGTGCGCTGGGCTATATTGCCCCAGGTGCTGCCCCTTTTTGTCTCCTATACCATCTACAACTTTGAGATCAATTTCCGCTCCTCGCTGGTGCTGGGCCTGGTGGGGGCGGGTGGCATCGGTTACTTCATCAACGAGAAGATGGCCTCGGGGCAGTACGACCAGATGATGGTGGGGGTTATAGCGATTGTGGTGGTGGTGAACATCATCGACTTCGCTTCCTCGTGGCTACGCAGCCGGTTGGTGTGAGCGTCAGGGAAGCCTCGGTGCGGGGGGCGGCCTATGCACCGCCCCCTGCAATTTTGCTTGTTTTGCTTTGCGGCTAGATCTGGTAGCGCCCCAGCCCCCTAAACCGACGGTAACGGTCTTCAAATAGCTGTTCTGGGCTTAGGTCAGCGAGTTCGGCCAGCGTAGCCTGCAAGGCCTGTTTGATATTCGCCAGGGTGGCGGTGGGATCGCGGTGGGCCCCGCCGCTGGGTTCGGGGATGATCCGATCCACGATGCCCAGGCTCAGAAGGTCGGGGGCCGAGAGCCTAAGGGCCTCGGCGGCTTTAGCGGCTTCTTTAGCGTCGCGCCAGAGAATGGCCGCGCAGGACTCCGGCGAGATCACCGAGTACCAGGCGTTTTCCAGAATCAGCACGCGGTTGCCTACCCCAATGGCCAGGGCTCCGCCCGAGCCGCCCTCGCCCAGGATGATGGCGATGGCCGGTACCCGCAGGCGGGCCATGCGCTGGATGCTCTGGGCGATCACCCAGGCCTGGCCGCGTTCCTCGGCGGAGACGCCGGGGTAGGCGCCGGGGGTGTCGATGAAGGCGATGAAGGGCCGTCCGAAGCGGTCGGCCAGATCCATCATGCGCATGGCCTTGCGGTAGCCTTCGGGGTGGGGCATGGCGAAGTTGCGCCGGATGTTTTCCTTGGTGTCCCGGCCTTTCTGGTGGCCCACCACCACCACCGAGGTGCCCTCAAAGCGGGCCAGGCCCCCCACCACCGCGGGGTCTTCGCCGTAGGTTCGGTCGCCGTACAGCTCGACAAACTCGGTCATGATGCCCCCGATCACATCGAGGGTGGTGGGGCGTCCGGGGGCGCGGGCCAGTTGCACCCGCTCCCAGCGGGACAGGTTGTCGAAGGTCTCCGCTTTGAGCTGGGCCAGGCGCTCCCGCAGAACCTGGAGTTCGCCGGACAGATCCACCCCGCTGCTGGCGGCAAAGCCCTCGAGCTCGGCGATTTTGGCCTCGAGCTCCTCGATTGGCTTCTCGAACTCAAGCGGCATGAGCACCCCCTTTGGCCCGCTCGAGCCGGATCCGAACCCTACCCTGCATGGTTCACCGTCCTGGGGTGCAGCAACTTGAGGATGCGCGCTACGGTTTCCTTGAGCCGGCGCCGATCTACAACCTGGTCTACCATGCCGTGCTTGAGCAGAAACTCCGAGCGCTGGAAGCCCTCGGGCAGATCCTGACGGATGGTTTGCTTAATCACTCGAGGCCCGGCAAAGCCAATCAGGGCCCCGGGCTCGGCCAGAATAACGTCGGCGATGGCCGCGAAGCTGGCGGTTACCCCGCCGGTGGTGGGGTCGGTGAGGATGGAGACGTAGGGCAGTTTCTTGGCCCACAGCCGGTCGAGGGCCAGGGTAGTCTTGGCCATCTGCATCAGGGATAAAGCCGCTTCCTGCATCCGGGCCCCACCCGAGACCGAGACGATCACCACCGCCCGGTTCTCCCGGGCGGCCAGTTCGATGCCACGGGTAATTTCCTCGCCCACCACGCTGCCCATCGAACCTCCGGCAAAGGCGTAGTCCATCACCAGCAGCACGCTTTCCACACCCCCAATGGTGCAGCGCCCCCCCACGATGGCGTCGGGGCGCCCGGCTTCTTTCTGGTAGCGCTCGAGCCGCCTTGGGTAGGGTTCGGTGTCAACGAAGCCCAGGGGGTCGGTGGGTTTGAGGCCGGTAATCTGCTCAAAGCTGCCCGCATCGGCCAGCATCTCGATGCGCCTGTCGGCAGAGAGCCGCAGGTGGTGCTCGCACTTGGGGCAGACGTGCAGGTTGCTTTCGAGATCCTTCTTGTATATTTGCGCGTCGCACTTGGGGCACTTGACCCACAGCTCGGGGATGTCCCTTGCCTCGCCCTGCGCCCGGCGACGACGGAAAAGCCGCTCTAAGGCCATAACGCCCTATCTTATACCGCAGAATCAGAATAAGGCGAAACCCCCCTTGTTTGGACGGGGTTCAAGTTTAGGGCTGTAACCGCTGGGTCATGGTTGAATCGGTATGGATGGGCACTTAGCGAGCCGCGGCATAACCCACATAGGGGAGTGGATCCACAGCCACCCCATACCGGTATACGGTGTAGTGCAGGTGCGGGCCGGTGGAGCGCCCGGTTGAACCCACCGCCCCAATCAAGCGGCCTTGCTCGACTTGCTGACCCTTCTCTACATACGTGGATGATAGATGCCCGTACAGGGTGTGCAGGCCGTTGCCGTGGTCAATCAGGATCATCAGGCCAAAGATGGGGTTCCAGCCCATCTCGCTCACGGTTCCGGCAGCGGTGGCATAGACTGGCGTGCCCTCGGGTGCGGCAAAATCTACGCCGTTGTGGAATTCGTATGCGCCGCCTCCAAAAGGGTTGGAACGGTAGCCAAAGGTAGAGGTGAGGCGGGTTTCGGCCAGCAGGGGCAAGCCTGCGGGGATTAACTGCGCAGAGTCGGGAAGGGGGGTCTGGGGTACGCGGGTTGGGAGTCGCCGCACAACAC
>BPIL01000013.1 GCA_026004095.1 Meiothermus sp. | reverse complement strand
GCGCCCCAGGGCGATGGCCCTAATCATGTCCGTATATGGCAGGGCCCCGATGGCGTGGTACTCAAAGCTTCCGTGCGCCCTTCCCAGGGGGGGCCGACCCGAGTACTTCCCCAGCCTAGAGGCGCTGAAAAAATACCTCGAGCAGGCCCAGGAACGGGAAATGGGCACCGACCCCACAAAGGGTTTGCGCTAGGCGCTGGGTTCGGAGGGGAGAGCGAGCCGCTCTCGAGGAGTTGTTTGGCCCGAGGGCTGGGCAGGATAAAGCCCGCCGATACCACGTACTTGAGGGCGTCCTCGATACTAACGTCCAGGGGAATGACATCCGCCGTGGGCACGATGATCGCCATTCCGGAGGCCGGAACCGGGCTGGTGGGCACGAGCACCACCGTGTATAACCCTCGGGCAAGGGCGAGAGGCGCTTGCCGACCTGAGGGCTGGCGATAAAACACAGGGTATACAGGCCCTTGCGGGGGTACTCGATGAGGGCGGCCCGCTGGAACTGCACCTCGGGCTGGCCCAGCAGGGTGTGGGCGATCTGCTGCACGGCGTTGTAGACCTCGCGCACCAGGGGAATGGTCTTGATGCTGCGGTCGATGGCGCCCAGGAACGAGCCGCCCCACATAGTTCCCGGCCAGCGCGCCCACCAGGGTCACCAGGCCCAGGGTGGCGAGAATGCCCAGAATGGGCAGAAACGGTGATAGCCAGCGGGCAGGCTCGGCACCGATGATTCGCAGAATGCCCTCGATAAGGCTGTTTGACCAGTTGTACACCCACCACAGGAAATACAGCGTGACCGCGATGGGCAGGGTAGAGAGCAGACCGGTAATGAAGTAGCGGCGAAGTCGAGCGGCCATATCTATACCCAAGAGTGTAATCAACTGGGCAGCTTTGAAAAAGGCTTTGTTCGCAAAAGCTTTTGCGCGGAAGGCTTCTCATAAGCTAATTGCTACACTGTACAAACGTGAACGCGCTGGCCGACTGGCTGTTTGTGGGTGTGTGGTTGGTGGCCCTGGTGGCGACTTTTATCCCGGTGATACCGGCTGGTTTCGTTATTGTTGGGGCGGCGTTGCTTCACCAATTGCTGGTGGGTTTTGCGGAGATCGGCCTTCCGATATGGATTGTTTTGGCTCTGCTGACTTTGCTTTCTTCGTTGGTGGACAACATAGCCGGGGCTATAGGGGCCCGGCGTTATGGCGGCAGTCGGCAGGGGGTCTGGGGTGCTTTTATCGGGGGTCTTCTGGGTATTTTCGTCCTGCCTCCGCTGGGCTTATTCCTGATGCCTTTTGTGGGGGCCTATGTGGGGGAGCTGGTGGCCGGACGTTCGACCCAGGAGGCGTTGCGGGGGGCCTGGGGGGCGGTGGTGGGACTGTTGGGAGGCTTGGCGGGTAAGTTTCTAATACACCTGCTGATGGGCATTTTGGTCATTCAGGCCATCTTCTAGCTGCCGGTTTGGGGTCTTTAGGAAGCTGGCGGTAACGGTAGGATAGGGTGCATGAAGGCGACCCAGGCGGTTCATACTTTTTCGCTGGTGGCCCGCGACCCCGATACCGGTGACCTGGGCATAGCCGTAGCCAGTAAGTTTTTGGCTGTGGGGTTTGTGGTGCCCTGGGCCAAAGCGGGTGTGGGCGCGGTGGCAACCCAGTCCTATGTCAACCCTCATTTTGGCCCTACGGGCCTGGCCTTGATGGAAGCGGGGGCCGGCCCCGAGGATATTCTGGCGGTGTTTGCTCGAAACGACCCCGATCTTGCTAAACGCCAGTTTGGTTATGTGCTGGCTTCAGGCGAGAGTCTGAGTTACACCGGGCAGGAATGCCATGCCTGGGCCGGCAGCCGTTGGGGGCCGAATTATGCTGCTCAGGGCAACTTGCTGGCTGGGCCGGAGGTGCTCGAGGCCCTGGAGCAAACCTTTTTAGCACGCAGCGACCTGGCCTTCCCCGAGCGTCTGCTGGAAGCCTTGCTGCAGGCCGACCGGGCCGGAGGAGACCGGCGGGGCCGGCAGTCGGCGGCTCTGCTGGTGGTAGGCGCAGGCAAGGGCTACGGGGGCATGGAGCGCTGGATTGATTTGCGGGTGGACGATCACCGCGATCCGGTGGTGGAGCTACAGCGGCTGCTGGGTATCCACCGGCTGCTTTTTGGCGCAGGTGAGCCCGGCCGACCTCTACGCACCGAGGAGATCGCCTGGATTCAGGCCCTGCTTGGCCGCCAGGGGCTTTACACCGGTGAAGCCAGTGGGGTCTGGGACGAGGCCACCGAAAAAGCCTTTGTAACCCTCGTTGGAATGGAGAACCTCGAGGAGCGCTACCGGGGTGGGCCGGTTTTGGATGAGACGGTTCTCAAGTACTTGCAGGAGAAGTTTGCATGAGCCATAGGGTGCTGGGTGCGGGTGGAGTGCTGTTCAATCCCCAGGGGCAGGTTCTGCTCATTCGAGACCGGCTGGGCTACTGGTGTTTCCCCAAGGGGCACCTGGATCCAGGGGAAAGTTTGGAGCAGGCCGCCTTGCGCGAAGTTGAAGAGGAAACCGGCCTTAGAGGCACTGTAAGACAAAAACTCTCCACCACGCGCTACCAAAACAACAGGGGTATCGATCGAGAGATTCACTGGTTTTTGATGACAGGGGAGGGTACGATTCGGCTCGAGCGGGGTTTGCACGGGGCGGGCTTCTTTGATCCAGCGGAAGCAAGGCGCTTGCTGGCCTTTCCCGAGGATGTCCGCCTGCTGGATGAGGCCCTGGTGCAGGCTCGAGCACAGGGTTTGGACGTAGACTTAGATTGAGCAAAGGAGCAAGTATGGCCGTCTACCGACTGGGCGAACACGTACCCCAAATTCATCCCAGCGCCTTCATTGCCCCCAACGCGCTGATTGTGGGCCAGGCTGAGATAGGCGAGAATGCTTCGGTCTGGTTTGGTGCGGTGGTGCGCTCCGATACCGAGCGGGTGGTGATAGGCGCTGGAAGCAACGTGCAGGACGGCGCCATTTTGCATGCCGATCCGGGTGATCCCTGTATTCTGGGACAGAACGTAACGGTGGGCCACCGGGCGGTGGTGCATGGGGCGCTGGTCGAAGATAGGGCCCTTATTGGGATTGGTGCGGTGGTGCTAAACAAAGCCCGGGTGGGGAAAGGGGCGATGGTGGGTGCCGGGGCGGTGGTGCCGCCAGGGATGGAAATTCCGGAAGGTATGCTGGCAATCGGCATTCCCGCCAAGGTGCGGGGCCCGGTGGAGCCAACCCAGAACGCCGAGCGCTATGTGGAGCTTTCACGGCATTACCTGGCCCACCTGGCACCGATTGCGCCCATTGGCCGCTACCACATCACCCTGCGCGGCCAGGATGCCCTCAACCCCTTTAGCGACCTGCACCTGCAGCTCAAGCGAGGAGAGCCCGAAGCCCTGGCAGCCCTGCGGGCCATTGCGGAGGGCCGAACCCGGGACGCTAAGCCAGAGGTGCTGCACGAGTTGGTTCGGGAAGGCCTGATCCGCCCGATATAAGTAAGCCCAACAACCCACCTGTCCGCGACAATCTGTTACAATGCCGGAAGATTGATGGGGTGGGGTAAAAAGTCAAGCGCCCCTCGAGCCCTGGCCGCACTTGGGCTGGTGGGTCTGGTATGCCTGACCTCGCTGTTGTTTGGTCTGCGTGGGGTGGTGATGTTCTCCACGGAACCCATAGCCACCCAGCCGCACGAAAACGCCCACCAACACGGCGAAAAAAACCATCACCACCTCGAGCACTGTCCGCTTTGCGTTTTGCATATGCTGCTGCCCGATCTCACCCCGGTGCTGAATGGGGTTCTTGTGGCCTCTTTGGTGGCGCGGCTCTGGTCTGGGGCGCAGCATGCCCGGGATGAGTTTCTGAAAGCTGTGGCGGCTCGAGGGCCGCCCCGGGCTACACACGGCATTTTTTAGGTTTTTCGGCCCCAAGGAATTCTGTTACAGACTCCCCTTGAAGAGGGGGTGCTGGGAGGTTGTTACATGCGTGCTTTTTCCTGCCTTGCTGTACTTCTGGCTTTTGTGATGGTTCCAGCTTTAGCGCACGAGCGGGTGGAGGTGGGCCCTTTTGTCTTTGCGGTGGGCCAGCTCAATGAGCCCTCGATGGCTGGAGAGATCAACGGTCTTGACCTGATTATCCGCCGCAAGGCCGACAACTCGCCGGTGGTTGGTGCGGAAAAGAATATCACCGTAGAGATTATTGGCCCCTCGGGCCAGCGCCGCGTCTACAAGTGGTCGGAGGATGCCAAGGATATTTACCGGCTCCGGCCCCAGCCCGGTGCGGATCGGGCGGGCCGCTACCAGACGAAGTGGATTCTGGCGGTTCCAGGACAGTACCAGGTGCGCATTTTTGGGGAGATTGAAGGGACGGCCTTCGACTTCACCGTTGGGGGTAGCACCTTTAACATTCGCGATAAGTCGCTTTTCGAGGTCAGATGAGACGCTTACTCATCAGTGCAACCCTGGCTCTGGCCGGGGTTGCACTCTCACACGCCTATCTGGTGAACAGTTCGCCCGTCGAAAATGCGCTGCTTCGCAGGCCGCCGGGTGAGGTGCGGCTGAGTTTTACCGAGGCGGTGGAGCTGCGCTTTTCGCAATTTGCGGTGTACGCCCTCGAGGTGCCCAATGAGCGCTGGCGGGATGCGGGCTGGTTGCAAGAACAGGCCAAAGCCCTGGCCGAGAAGGCGTTGTCCGCTGGAGGGGTTAAACCAGCAGGGCGGGTGGATGCCGGGCTGAAGACCCAGGCCCGCACCGCTGAAAATGTGGTCATAGCCCTCAGACCGGGTTTGGGCCCTGGGGTGTATGTGGTGCTGTGGCGGGTGCTTTCGGTGGACTCACACACCACCCAGGGGTTTTTTGTCTTTGTCGTAGAGCCCTGAGGAGGAAACCTTGATGCGCTGGTATGTCGGTTTATTGTTGTTGGTGGCTCCGGTTTTTGCCCACGCCGAGTACAGAAGCTCCACCCCACCGGCCAACGCCACCCTTCGAACCATGCCCCGGTCGGTGACCATAAACTTTAGTGAGGCCGTGGAGGTGCGGCTCTCGAGCTTCAAGGTTTATCCCCTCGAGGCCCCCCCAGAGGCCCTGGGCAATTTTACGCAGCTCAGGCGCCGGGCCCGTTCCCTGGTGCAGCAGGTGCTGCCTTTGCGCAACGACGCCACCCGCCGGGTGGACGCCGGGGTGAGCACCACCGCCCGCACCAGCAAGAGTGTCACGGTGCTGCTGAAGCCGGGCCTACAGCCGGGGGCCTATGTGGTGATGTGGAAAAACCTGGGGGTGGATGGGCACACCGAGACCGATTTCTTCGTGTTTGTCTACAAGCCGTCCTAGCGCTCTGATAACCTATCGAATACGGGAGGGTAGCGCCTGGCTGCGGAAACCCTCTACAAACCCCTGCCCCTGAGCCGTTATGCCCCACGAACACGACAACACCCTCTCGATTCTGCGGGCCATCCTCTACCTGGGGGTGTTTATGCTGCTGGGGGGTGGGGTGTTCAGCCGGTATGTGGGGCCGGAGGCGGCCAGGGCCCAGCGCTGGCGGCTGTGGTACCTGATCTCGGGTGGTTTCCTACTGGCCGTAGGGGCCACCCTTTACGGCGTGTACCATGTGACCTGGATGCTGGGCGATACCTCGCTTTTGCTCAGCTACCTGCTCGAGACCTCCCAGGGTAACTGGTTGCTGTTGCGGCTGGGGCTGCTGGTGGGCCTGCTGTTTTTGTCCATGGGCTGGTTTCGCCTGGATCGCTGGCTCTACCCCCCGCTGGCGCTGGGGCTTCTTTTTACCCTCACCCTCACCTCGCACGCCGCCGGGGGCGGGCTTGTGCAGATGTTTACCGGGCTTTTGCACCTGGCATTTGCAGCGGCCTGGGGTGGGAGCGTGCTGGCGCTGGCCGTGGCCTGGCCGGGCAGCCGCTACGATGCCATTCTGCGGGCCATCCAGCGCCTTTCGGCGCTGGGCCTGGGTGCGGTGGTGCTCCTGTCGCTGATGGGCCTGTACCTGTCCTGGGTTCGCCTGGGCGAGGTGGCCAACCTGTGGGGCACCGCCTACGGCCAGCGCCTGCTCCTCAAGCTGGGGCTGGTGGGGCTGGTGGTGGGGCTGGCGGCGGTCAACCGGCTCTGGCTTCTGCCCCGGTTGCGGGAGAAGCGGGCCAAGGGCTTGCAGACGGTGAGCCTCGAGGCCGCCCTGCTGCTGGGGGTGCTGCTGGCGAGTGGTTTTCTAGCCACCACCGAACCACCCCCCCCAGCCCGCCAGGCCGTGCCCCGCCTCATCAACATCGCCGAGGCCCAGGGCGACCGGCGCTATGTCGGTCAGTTGTTCAGCCAGGGCGGTCTGATTCACCTCTACCTGGATCTGCGCGATGCCCAGGGCAACCTGCTGGAGCGTGGCCCCAGCCTGCGTATTCGTGCTGAGCGAGAAGCAGTGCGCCTGGAGGATGCTGGAGGCCCGGTGTACAAAGCGCAGTATCACTTTGCCCTGTTGGCCCAAACCCCTGGTGCGTGGCAGGTCACCCTGGAACTGCCGCACAAGACCCTCGAGTACACCCTCGAGGTAGCCCCCTGAGGGCTGCTTCACACGAAAACCGTTCAGGTTCTGCTAACCTCAGAATAAGGAGTCGGGTATGAAAAAGGGCTGGCTGGTGTTTTTGCTGCTGTTGAGCGCTCACGCGCTGGCTGTGCCGGTTGAGATAAAGGTGAATTTGCGGGTGGGGGACAGGCCCTTGCAATGGGGGCAGACCTACCAGACCCCCCAGGGCCAGCGCTACCAGATTGACCTGCTCAAGTTTTACATCTCCGAGGTGGCCCTGGTGCGCCCGGATGGCCGCGAGGTGCGCGTAGACGGCCTGGCCCTGGCCGAGTTCAAACGGGATGGCCCCACCCAAGGGGTGTCGGTCATGAAACTGGACGTGCCTGCGGGGCAGTACCGGGGCCTGCGCTTCAATGTGGGCGTGCCGCGTGAACTCAACCACCTCGACGCGGGCACCCAGCAGCTACCCCTGGGGGTGAACTCCGGCATGTACTGGGCCTGGAATCCCGGCTACATCTTCTACAGGCTCGAGGGCACCGCCTTGCTCCCTGAGGGCAACCAAAAATGGGTGATCCACATGGGCACCGACACCTTTCGTATCCCGGTGCGCCTGCACGACCTCCAGACCCGGCGGGTGCAGATCAACATCCCGCCCGGTGGGGGGGTTATTGTGCTCAACCTGGATGTGGCCCGGGCTTTTGAGCCGGGGCCGGGCGGGGTTTTTGTGGACTGGCGCAAGCAGCCCCTGCGCCAACTGCACGGCCTGAGCCCCGAGACCAGCCTGCTGATGTCGGTGGTTTACTTCAACATGCAGACGGCCTTTTCGCTGGCCCAGTAGATGCGTATGCGACGGCGGCCAATGGTCTGGGTGGGGCTCCTGCTGGGGGTGGGTCTGCTGGGCTGGTACTTCTGGCCCCGCTCCGCCCCCCCACCCCCCCTGCACCCCTCCAGCCCCCGCATTCTTTTTGCCGAGCGGAGCGTGCCCATCCCCGAGGACAACCCCCAGACCCCGGCCAAGGTGGCCCTTGGGCGCAAGCTGTTCTACGATACCCGCCTTTCCAAGGACAACACTGTCGCCTGCGCAAGCTGCCACAAGCCCGAGTTCGCCTTTAGCGATGGGGGTAAGGCGGTGAGCACCGGCATCTTTGGCCGCAAAGGCACCCGCAACGCTCCCACCCTGACCAACGTGGGCTTCCGTCGGCACCTGTTTTGGGAAGGGCGTTCTCCCCGGCTCGAGCTCCAGGCGGTGGGCCCCCTCACCGCCCACGACGAGATGGGCCTCGAGCCCGAGGAACTCGCCCAGCGGCTCCAGGCCATCCCCGAGTACGCCCAGGCCTTCCGGGAGGTCTTTGGCGAGCCCCCCAGCCTGAGGGCCGTCACCTATGCCATTGCAGCTTTCGAGCGCACCCTGGTTTCCTACAATAGCCCCTTCGACCGCTACCAGGCTGGCGACGACCAGGCCCTGAGCCCGGCGGCCCTGCGCGGGATGGAACTCTTCTTTAGCGAAAAGGGGGACTGCTTCCACTGCCACGTGGGCCCCGACTTCACCGACGACGAGCCCCGCAACACCGCCCTCTACACGGTCTACAAGGATATCGGGCTGGCCCGCGCCACCGGCAAGGACGAGGACGTGGGCAAGTTCAAAACCCCCACCCTGCGCAACGTTGCGCTCACCGCCCCCTACATGCACGACGGCTCCATCCGAACCTTGCGGGAGGTTGTCCAGCACTACAACCGCGGTGGTGAACCCAACCTCAATGCCGACGCCCTTATCCGGCCCCTGGGCCTCACCGACCAGGAAGTGGACGACCTGGTGGCCTTCCTGGAGGCCCTCACCGACACAAGCTTTACCACCAACCCGGCCCTGCTGCCCCCTGGTGGGCAAGGGGGCGCGCCATGAGGTACGCCCGGATTGGATGGGTTGTCCTGCTGCTGGGCCTGGGGTGGGCCTGGGGGCATCCTTTTGAGGGGAGTGGGGGTTATGTGCAGGGCCAGGTGGACTTTGAACCCAACGATGCCCCGCCCATCGCCGGCAAGGCCACGGTGGCCTGGATTGAGTACATCCAGGTGGGCGGCCTGCCCATCAACCCGCAGGACTGCTTCTGCACGCTGCTCTTTTACCAGGGCCGGGTGAGCGCCACCGCCCAGCCCGATGCCCAGGTGCGCTTGCAGCCCAACCCGCGCACGGGGCGCGTGGAAGGGGTGGTGACCTTCCCTAAACCCGGCCCCTACTTTCTGGTGCTCATGGGGCGGCCCCTGCCCGGTAAGCGGGTTCCGCCTTTCATCATGTATAGCATTATCCAGGTCTTGCCGCGCCCGGCGGGGCGGTAGGGTGGGCCTCGGCTACTCCGCAACGGGCCGATCCAACTGTAGACCTTCCTTCAGTCTGGACGCGGAATTTGCGGCGTAATGGTAACGACGCTAGTAACGCACGGGAGGACACGGTGAGAAGACTGGTCTGGTTGCTCTTGCTGGTGCTGCTGCTGCCAGGGGCTTTGGCCCAGCAGCTCCGTGAGCAGATCCGCAAATACACCCTCGAGAACGGCCTGCGCGTGCTGATGGTGCCCGACAAGACCGCCCCGGTGATCCACTTCAACCTGATGTTCGACGTGGGCGGGGTGGACGAGGCCCCCGGCCTGGGGGGGATCGCCCACATGGTCGAGCACATGGCCTTCAAGGGTACGCCCAGCATTGGGAGCCTGGACTGGCCCAGGGAAAAAGCGGCCCTCGAGGCTATTGACAAAGCCCGTGCCGAGCTGGATCGGGCCATTGCCAACCGGGCTTCGCAGGGGGAGATAGAGCGCCTGACCGCCGCGTTCAACCAGGCCCGCGAGGAAGCCAAAAAACTGGCCCTGCCCAACGCCATTGACCAGCTCTTCACCAACAACGGCGAGCAGGGCCTGAACGCCTCCACCGGCTACGACCGCACCGACTACCGGGTCTCGCTGCCCTCTAATCGCCTCGAGCTCTACCTGCGGGTCTATGCCGATGTGCTGCTCAACGCGGTCTTCCGCAGCTTCTACGAGGAGGTCGACGTGGTGCTGGAGGAGCGCCGCCAGCGCAGCGAGAACGACCCCAACGGGGCCTTGAGCGAGGCCTTCCTGCGCGCGGCCTTCCAGGTGCACCCCTATGGCCGCCCCCTGATTGGCAGCCGCGAGGAGATTCAGGGCTACCGGGTGGACAAGGCCATGGAGTTCTGGAAGACCCACTACCACCCCAACCGGGCGGTGCTGGTGCTGGTGGGGGATGTGGAGCCGGAGCGCGACATCCAGTTGGTGCGCCGCTACATGGGGGCCGTGCCCAGAGGCCCCGAGCGGCCCAACCTGAACATCCCCGCCGAGCCGCCCCAGACCGCCGAGCGCCGCACCAGCATCGAGTACAACGCCCAGCCCAGCCTGCTGATTGGCTTCCACAAGCCCACCTACCCCAACCGCGAGGCCTACGTGATGGACGTGATCGACTCCATCCTCACCGAAGGCCGCACCAGCCGGCTCTTCCGCCGCCTGGTCATCCAGGAGCAGGCGGCCCTGAACGTGAGCTCGAGCTCGGCCTCGCCGGGTTTCCGCTACCCCAACCTGTTTACCATCTCGGCCCAGCCCCGCGCCCCCCGCACCACCCAGGATCTGGAGCGCCTGATTTACGAGGAGCTCGAGCGGCTCAAGAACGAGCCGGTGAGCCCGCAGGAGCTGCAAAAAGTGCGCAACCAGACCCGCGCGGCCTACCTGCGGGTGCTGCAAGGTGGGCCGGGGCTGGCCCAGGCCCTGGCCTTCTACGAGCTGTTCTTTGGCGGCTACCAGCGCATCTTCGAGGAGGAGGCCATCTACAACACCATCACCGCCGAGGAAATCCAGCAGGTCGCCCGCAAATACTTCACCCCACAAAACCGCACCGTAGCCACCCTGATTAGCCGGGGAGGTAGCCGATGAAAGCGATATGGAGTTTGTTGCTGGCGCTTCTGACGCTGGGCCTGGCCCAGGGCGTACCGGCCGACTGGCCCGACCCCTTCAAGATGCAGTTCCAGCGGTTGCAGCCGACCGCCATCCAGCCCACCCGCGTCCAGCTTTCCAACGGCCTGACGGTTCTGCTGATTGAAGACCGCAGCCTGCCCTTCGTAAACGGGCGCATCTACCTGCGGGCCGGCTCGATTTACGAACCCGACGACAAAGTGGGCCTGAGCGGGATTTTCTCCGCGGTGATGCGCACCGGCGGGGCCGGGGATCGCACCCCCGACCAGGTGGACGAAACCCTGGAGACCCTGGCCGCTTCGGTGAGCGTGAGCACCGACAACCTTTTTACCTCGGTGGCCTTCAACACCCTGACCGAGAACCTCGATCAGGTCTTGCAGATCTGGGCGATGTGCTGCTGCGCCCGCGCTTCGCCCAGGATCGGGTTGACCTCGAGAAGGGCCGGGCTTTGGAGGCCATCCGCCGCCGCAACGACCAGCCCACCCAGATTGCCGTGCGGGAGTTTTTGCGCCGCATCAACGAGGGCCACCCCGCGGGGCGCATCAGCAGCGCGGCCTCGATCCAGTCCATCACCCGCGACGACCTGCTGGCCTTCCACCAGCGCT
Organism: Meiothermus sp.; assembly: GCA_026004095.1. Taxonomy (GTDB): domain Bacteria; phylum Deinococcota; class Deinococci; order Deinococcales; family Thermaceae; genus Meiothermus. Next base: position 72,150 of record BPIL01000013.1, on the reverse strand, counting down.
ACTTCAAGCCCAACGGGGCGGTGCTGGCCGTTACCGGCGACTTCAACACCCAGGAGATGGTAGCCAGGCTCGAGCGCACCCTGCAGGGCTGGGCGCGGGGCGAGGTCAGCCTGCCCACCTTTGCGCCGCCCAGCCCCAAGCCCGGCATCTACTTTGTACAGAAGGAGACCAACCAGAGCGTCATCTACATGGGCAACCCCACGGTGACGGCCTTTGCCCCGGGCTACAGCGAGCTGGATCTGGCCAGCCGGGTGCTGGGGGATGGCTTCAACAGCCGGCTCTTCCTGGAAGTCCGCACCAAGCGCGGCCTGGCCTACGCCACCGGCGGGGCCCAGACCCAGGGCTTCGGCTGGCCGGGCTTCTTCTACGGGGCCTCTATTTCCCGCGTCGAGAAGACCGCCGAGGTCATCGAGCTGATGCTGGCCCAGTTCCGCGACCTGCGCCAGCGCCCGGTGAGCCAGGAGGAGCTCGAGCTCTTCCGCAACAACATCCTCAACGCCGAGGTCTTCCGCTTTACCTCCAAACAGGCGGTGGCCGAGCGCATCGCCCGCACCCAACTGCTGGGCCTGCCCGACGACTACTACGAGCAGTACGTGCGCCAGATTCAGGCCGCCACCCCGGCCGATTTGCAGCGGGTGATGCAGCAGTATGTGCGCCCGGAGCAGTTTGTGATTGTGGTGGTGGGCGACCGGCGCCAGTTCGACAAGCCGCTCTCGAGCCTGGGCAACGTAACCGAAGTGCCGCTGGAATAGCCGCCCCTATCCAAAAGGTCTATTGATAGCGTATTATCAGTAAATATGGCCGCGCCGGCGGTGGAGATTGAGCAGTATTCAGTGCGCTTTGGCGAGTTCCAGGCGCTGCAAGAGGTGAGCCTCGAGGTGCCCGAAGGGGCCTTCGTGGCCATTGTGGGCCCCAACGGGGCCGGCAAGAGCACCCTGCTCAAGGCCCTGCTGGGCCTCGAGCGGGGCTCCATGCGCGACGGCCCCACCCGGGTCGTGGGCCGCATCCGGGTCTTTGGTCACCCCCCCCGCGAGGTGCCGCCCGGCTGGGTGGGCTATGTGCCGCAGGTTAAGGGCTTCGACCGCAGCTTTCCGGCCCTGGCGATCGAGGTGGTGGTCTCGGGTCTGCGGCGGCACTGGCCCTTCCGGATTGGCCGGGAGGAGCGCCGGCAGGCTGCCGAGGTGCTGGAGAAAGTGGGGGCCCTGCACCTGGCCAACCGCCGGCTGGGCGGGCTCTCGGGGGGCGAGCTACAGCGGGTCTACCTGGCCCGGAGCCTGATCCGCCAGCCCCGGCTGCTGCTGCTGGATGAGCCCGCCACCGGTGTGGATGTGGTGGGGGAGGCCGACCTGTACCGGCACCTCGAGGCCTACCAGGCCGAGCGCGGCGCCACCATCCTGATGATCACCCACGACTGGGAAGCCGCCCAGCACCACGCCTCGGCGGTGCTGGTGCTCAACCGGCGGGTGGTGGGCTACGGCCCGCCCGAAAAAGTGCTCTGCCACGAGTGCCTGAGCCAGGCCTTTGGGCACGTAGGCCACGCCCACCAGGTGGTCTTGGGGGGGCGCTAGGATGCTCGAGGCATTTCAACTGCCCTTTATGCAACGGGCCCTGCTGGCCGGCCTTCTGGTGGGCGGGCTGGCCAGTTACCTGGGCGTCTTGGTGGTGCAGCGCCGCCTCTCCTTTCTGGGGGATGGCCTGGCCCACGCCGCCTTTGCGGGTGTGGCCCTGGGCCTGCTGCTCCGGCAGGAACCCCTCTGGGTGGCCATTCCCTTTGCGGTGGGAATTGCCTTGCTCATCACCTGGGTTCGCGAGCAAAGCAGCCTGGGCGACGATACCGCCATCGGGATATTTTTTGCGGTCTCGGTGGCGCTGGGGGTGCTTTTGATCTCCCTGCGGCAGGGCTTCGCCCCGGATGCCGTGGCCTACCTTTTCGGTTCCATCCTGACCGTTACCCCAACCGATCTACAGGTGATGGGGCTGCTGGCTCTGTTGATGCTGCTGCTGGCCCCGTTGTGGCGCTACTGGGCCTACGCTACCTTCGACCGCGAACTGGCCCTGGCCGACCGGCTGCCGGTGCTCCGGCACGACTACCTGCTCTCGGCCCTGATAGCCCTGGTGGTGGTGGTCTCGGTCAAGGTGGTGGGTGTTGTCCTGATAGCTGCGTTTGTGGTGATTCCGGCAGCCACCGCCCGCCTGATCAGCCAGACCTTCGCTGCCATGACCGTATCGGCCATCCTGATCGGTACGCTATCGGTGTTGCCCGGCCTGGTGGCGGCGTACACGCTGGATGTGCCGGCCGGCAGTGCCATTGTGCTTACCCAGGCCTTGCTGTTTGGGCTGGCCTTGGCCTTGCGCCGCTAGCAGGGTGAAAACCCACCTTTTTCTTACGGGTTTTGGGGATTTATACTAAGGCTATGTGGGTTTCGACCAAAGCGCAGTATGGGCTGCGGGCCCTGGTGGAGATTGGCTTGCGGCAGCCACAGGCGGTGCCCCTCAAGGACGTGGCCGAAGCCCAGGGCATTAGCCTGCACTACCTCGAGCAGATCGCGGCCCAGCTCCGCCGGGCGGGGTTTATCCGCAGTGTTCGGGGGGCCCGCGGTGGTTACAGGCTGGGCCGTCCCAGCGAACAGATCGACGCCCTGGAGGTGGTGGAGGCCCTGGAGGGGAGCCTGGCCCCGGTGATCTGCCTGGATGACCCCGAGCTGTGCTGGCAGACCGGGCACTGCTCCACCGAAACCCTCTGGAAAAGGGTGGACGAAGCCATGCGGGGGGTTTTACGGAGCACCACCCTGAAAGACCTGATTGAAGAGCGCCGGCTGATTGAGTCGCGCAAGCTGGTGCAGCTCGAGCCCGCCATGCCCGCAGAACCGGGAGGGGGTTAGCCCCCATATGATCTACCTCGATTACGCAGCCACCACCCCCCTGGACCCCGAGGTCAGGGCGGCGATGGAGGGGGTGCTGGAGGAGTACGGCAACCCCAGCTCGATTCACCAGCTCGGCCGACGGGCCCGCAGCCTGCTCGAGGAGGGTCGCGAACGGCTGGCCCGGGCCCTGGGTGCCAGACCCCGGGAGGTGGTGCTTACCGCTGGCGGCAGTGAGGCCGATGCCCTGGCCCTGTACGGGGCGGCCCTGGCCCGGGGCCGGGGGCACCTGGTCAGCACCGCGGTGGAGCATTCGGCGGTCTTGCAGGCCCTGAAGAACCTCGAGCGCCTGGGTTTCGAGGTGACCTTGCTTCAACCCGACCGGCAGGGCCTTATCTACCCCGAGCAGGTGGCCGAGGCCCTGCGCCCCGAGACCATCCTGGTTTCGGTAATGGCCGTTAACAACGAACTGGGCACCCTCTACCCGGTTCGGGAGATCGCCGAAGTCTGCCGTGCGCGGGGCGTGCTTTTGCACACCGATGCCGTGCAAGCCCTGGGCACCGTACCCTGCCAGGTGGAGACCCTGGGGGCCGATCTCATCTCCCTGGCAGCGCACAAGTTTTACGGCCCCAAGGGGGTTGGGGCCTTATATGTGCGCAAAGGGGTTGAGCTATTTCCAATCATCCCGGGCAAGCAGGAGCAGGGGTATCGGGGCGGCACCGAGAACCTGCCAGCGGTGTACGGCCAGGGGGTGGCCGCAGAAAAGGCAGCGGCACGGCTGGCCGAAGAATCGCGGCGGCTTTTGGCTTTGCGTGAGCGGCTCGAGGCCAGGCTTCTGGCCGTGCCCGGTGTGCTGCTCAATGGACACCCCACCCTGCGCAGCCCCAAGCACGTCAACGTAACGGTGCGGGGGGCCGATGGGGAGGGCTTATTGCTCAACCTCGATCTGCTGGGGGTGGCGGTGTCTTCGGGCTCGGCCTGTAGCAGCGGGAGCCTCGAGCCCTCCCATGTGCTGCTGGCGATTGGGCGCAGCAAGGAAGAGGCCAGGGCCTCGGTGCGCTTCAGCCTGGGGCGCTATACCACCGAGGCCGAGGTGGATCAGGCGGCCCAGGCCTTTGCCGAGGCCGTGGGGCGCTCGAGGGTTTACACATAGCAACCCCCTTGCCACCGACCCTGGCGGCAAGGGGCCCATCCCGGGATAAGTGCTAGCTGCCCACCTTCTGGCGCTCCTTAAGGGCGGCCTCGCGCAGCTCGCGGCGCAGCACCTTGCCCACCGCGCTCTTGGGCAGTTCGCTGCGGAACTCGTAGATGCGCGGAACCTTGTAGGCCGCCAGGTTCTCGCGGCAGTATTTGTCCAGCTCTTCCTGGGTAAGGTTGACGCCGGGCTTGGGCACAATGAAAGCCGCCACGGTCTCGCCGCGGTACTCGTCGGGCAGCCCCACCACGGCGGCCTCTGCCACACCGGGGTGGGCAAACAGCACCTCTTCTACCTCGCGCGGGTAGATGTTGTAGCCCCCCGCGATAATCATGTCCTTCTTGCGATCCACGATGTAGAAGTAGCCATCCTCGTCCATCCGGGCCATGTCGCCGGTCAGGAGCCAGTCGATCTTGATGGTTTTGTTGGTCTCATCGGGGCGCTGCCAGTAACCCAGCATGATATTGGGCCCTCGAACGGCCAGCTCACCCACCTCGCCCGGGGGTAGTTCGTGGAGGTTCTCGTCTAAAATCTTGGCATCAACGCCCGGCATGGGAATGCCGATGCTGCCCATTTTCCGCTGCCCGGACAGGGGGTTGCAGTGGGTGCAGGGGGCCGCTTCGGTGAGGCCATAGCCTTCCACCAGCTTGCCACCGGTGAGGGCCTCGAACTTTTTAGCCACCTCCACCGGCAGCGCCGCCGAACCAGAGATGCAGACCTTGACCGTGCCCACCTTGCGCTTCTCGATGCCGGGAAAGTTGATGAAGCCGATGTAGAGCGTGGGGACGCCAGGGAAATGGGTAACCCCGTGCTTTTCGATGGCCTCGATGCAGGGCTTGACCTCGGGGCGCGGCAGCAGCACGATTTTGTACCCAGCGGCCAGGCCGTAGTTCATGGCCACGGTCATGCCGTAAACGTGGAAAAAAGGGATGGCGCCCAGCATAACCCCCTTGCCCTCGAGCGCCTTTACCTCGTCGCCGCCCCAGGCCAGGCTCTGGTAGGTGTTAGCCACCAGGTTGCGGTGGGTGAGCATGGCTCCTTTGGACAGCCCCGTCGTACCCCCGGTGTACTGCAGGAGGGCCACATCGTCGGGCTTGGCGGGGTAAGGCTCGGTGAGTGGGGTGGCGCTGCGCAGGGCTTTGCTAAAGTCCAGCCGTTTGGGGTGCTGTGGCAGGTTCACCCAGCGTTTTTCCCGCCGGGCCTTAAGCGGGAAAAGCAGGTTTTTGGGGAAGGGCAGGTAGTCCTGGATGCCGGTGGTAAAGACGCGTTTGACCGGTACTTCGGCCTCTATTTCGGCGTACCGGGGCCAGAGCAGATCCAGAATTACCAGGGTTTCGGCCCCGGCATCGGCGAGCTGGTGGCGTAGTTCGCGCGGTGTGTAGAGCGGGTTGATATTCACGCACACGCCGCCGGCAACCAGGGTGCCGTAAAAGGCGATCACAAACTGGGGGCTGTTGGGCAGCATGATGGCGACCCGGTCGCCCGGGCCCACCCCCTGGGCCTTGAGCGCCCCGGCGAACTTCAACACCGATTCCCACAGTTGCCGGTAGCCGATGACCTTGCCCATGAACTCGAGGGCCACATGGTCGGGGTATTTCTGGACGCTGTCGGACAGTAGACGCCAGAGGGGCACCTCGGGCACCTGCACATCCGCGGGGACGCCTTTGTCGTAGTGTTTTAGCCAAGGTTTGCTCATGGTCTTGCTCCTGAAAGGTACAGCTTGGTTTTTACCAAGTCTAGCAAATGCTGTACCGAGTTCAAGCTGTGCCTGTAAAGTTCGTTGGGGACAGGATTTTAGCAGTTCAGGGCGTTTTGGGTGGGGGCCTTTCCTGTCCAAAGCCCCACCCCCTTCCCGGGCACTGGCCCCGCGTCCCTATGGCTAATGTCAATCCATGCACAGTTGACGGGCCTTGGCTGGAATGTTTGACTAAAGCGGTATGAACCTACAAGAAGCCATCGCAGCGATCACCCCCAGTCTGATTGAGATGCGCCGGGACTTCCACCGCCATCCGGAGCTTGGTTTTCAAGAGGTGCGCACCAGCGCCAGGCTAGCCGAGTTTCTGGAGGGGCTGGGCCTCGAGGTAACCCGGGGCGTGGCCCAGACCGGGGTGGTGGCCCGGCTGCGGGGGGCGAAACCCGGAAAAACCGTGCTGGTGCGGGCGGACATCGACGCTTTGCCGATACAGGAAAACTCCGGTGTGGCCTACAGCTCCCAGACCCCCGGTGTTATGCACGCCTGCGGCCACGACGGCCATGCGGCCATTGCAGCCCATGTGGCTGCTGTGCTGACCCGCTTCAAAGATCAACTGGCCGGCGAGGTGCGCTTTGCTTTCCAGCCGGCGGAAGAGATTGTCTCAGGGGCCAAGCCCATGGTGGAGGCCGGGGTGCTGGAGGGGGTGGACTCGGTGGTGGGGCTTCACCTGTACAGCCTGATGCCGGCGGGTAAGGTGGGGGTGCGGCCAGGCCCCTCCATGGCCGCTGCCGATGCCTTCACCATCGAGCTGCGGGGCAAGGGCGCCCATGCGGCCATGCCCCACGAGGGCGTGGATACCGTGCTGATGGCGGCCCAGCTCACGGTGGCGCTGCAAAGCCTGGTGAGCCGGGAGACCGATCCCATCCAGACGGCTGTGATCACCATCGCCACCGTTACGGCAGGGGAGGGGGCCCACAACATCATCCCCGAGACGGCCACGCTCAAAGGCACCCTGCGCACCTTTGATGCAGGCCTACGGGAAAAGCTCATGCGGCGCATTGCCGAGCTTTCGGAAGGTATTGCCGCGGCCATGGGTGGGCGGGCCGCTGTAACCTGGCTACCCGGATCGCCCGCGGTGGTCAACGACCCCCAGATGGTCGAACGTTTCCGGCGGGTGGCCCGAGAGGTGGTGGGGGAGGCCTCGGTGCTGGAAGTACCCCCTGTGATGGGGGGCGACGATATGTCGGAGTTCCTCAACCGCCGCCCCGGGGTGTACTTCTGGTTGGGGGCCGGCGACCCCGACCCCAGCAAGAACCGGCCCCATCACCACCCGGGTTTCTGGATTGACGACGAGCGCTCGCTGCCCCTGGGTGTTGAGCTGATCACCCGTACTGTGCTGGATTTCCTGTCCTAGCGGCTGATAGGAACAGCCCTGGGTGTCTTGAGGGCACCCAGCGGCTCGATTTGCTTGCAGGTGGGATGCGCTACGTGAGCCTCAGCAGGGCCCATAGGTTCAGAAGGCCTCGAGCCGTCCAGGCCAGGGTGCGGATCCAGTTGGTACCCACCAGCAGGGCGTGGGCCTGGGCCTCGAAACCCCCGGCCAGCCGTGCGTGCAGCGGCACCGATACCAGCAGGGTGGTGAGCCAGATCACCCCCAGCAGCGCCAGGCCCAGCCACCCCATCCAGCCTGGTAAGCCGGGCGGCCACTGGCTGAGCAGAAGGAGGGCCGTGCACAGCTCGAGCAGCATCAAAGGCCCCACCACCCAGGTAATGAGGCTCGAGTGCGCCGCATGATAGGCCGGAAACTCCGCCGGCCCCACCCGCGCAAACAGGGGGTAATGCACCACCTGCACCATCCAGATCAGGCCCACCAGAAACCAGGTGGCCGCCGCCTGCACCACCAGCAGCTCTTTGTACATACCTTCGCTCACCGATTGGTAGTCTTGCCGAGGCTGGCCGAGAAAAAGTGTCTCCAGGGTATGTTTGGAGGAGGGCGCCATAGCCCGGATTCCGGGATTCGGGTAAGCTACCCCAGGTATGGAAGCCCTGCTCAACACCGTTGTTCCCGTGGCTTTCATCGTGCTCATGGGCTACCTGGTGGGCAAGCGCATCGACTTCGACCTGCAAACCCTGTCCAAACTTTCGATTTACGTGCTGGTGCCGGTGCTGATCTTCGACGCCATGCTCAGGGCCAAGCTCACCGGGGCCAGCGTGCTGGGCATTACGGCGGCCTTTTTTATAGCTTCGGCAGGGCTCTATGGGGCTGCGCTGGGGCTGAGCCGGTGGTTGCGCCTGGATAAGGGGGCAACCAAGACCCTGATTGCCTCGGCAACCTTCCCCAACTCGGGCAACATGGGCCTCTCGCTCACCTTCTTTGCCCTGGGGCAGCCCGGCCTGGATCGGGCCATCGTTTTTTTTATCGCCAGCAGCGTGCTGATGTTTGGGTTGGGGCCGGCTTTTTTGCGGGGGGGTGGTTTTCTACAAAGCCTGGTCTTCACCCTGAAACTGCCGCTGTTCTGGGCCCTGGCCGGGGGGTTGCTGGTGCGGGGGCTGGGCATTCCCCTGCCGCTGGGGCTGGATGAAGGGGTGCACCTGCTGGGCCAGGCCTGCATTCCCGTGATGCTGCTGACGCTGGGCATCCAGATTGCCCGCTCGAGGCCCGAGTGGGGCCGTTTTGAGCTGCAGGCCAGCGGCTTGCGGCTTCTGGCGGCTCCCTTGCTGGCCGGGGTGGCGGGCTGGGCGCTGGGCCTCGAGCGGCTGGATATTCAGGTTTTGGTGCTCCAGAGCGCCATGCCTATTGCGGTCAATGCTTTTTTGATGGCGGGGGAGTTTGGCGGCGACGGCCCTCGAGCGGCCCGGGCGGTGGTGGCCTCGTCGGTGCTGTCGTTCGCTACGATTCCTCTGGTGCTTTTGCTAATTGGGGTGGGATAAAGCCCTGAGGTGTAGGGGGCGGGGGCAGCAGGGGTGAGCCGACCTCGAGCTGCAACAGAGGGCTATTCTGCACCAGCACCACCAGCCGGTAGTAGCCGTCGTCGAGGCGCTCGAACTGGGCCTGGTAGGTGCCGGGCTTTTCTACCCAGATGGAGCGCTCCTGAAAGAGCTGATCGCCCTTGTACCAGCGCAGCTCGAGGTAAGCGGGCTCGGCCATGCGCCGGACGGTGAGCCTGGCTATCGCGCCCCGCTCGATGGTTTCCAGGCTTCCGCTTACGCTAAAGCGCTCCGGCAGGGTGGCCCGGCCGGGGTCGAGCGGCAGAAAGGTATAGCGGCAGGCCGGCAGCAGCAGCAACCAGCCCACCAGTAACACATGCAGGACGTTCATAAGCCAAAAGCCGCCGTCACCAGGCTCAACAGCGCAACCGGCGCGGTTTCTGCCCGCAGGATACGCGGCCCCAAGGTGACCGCGGTGAAACCCCGTTGCAGCAGAAAGTCCACCTCGGACTCGCTCAGGCCCCCCTCCGGGCCGGTGAGGAGGGCCGTGGGTTTTTCCGGATTGTAATAGTCCTGCACCAGGGCCGAGACCCGGGGCTGGGCCACGAAACCCTGCTCGACCGGGGGCATCTGGCCGAGCGGCAGCAAGGGCCTCACCTCGGGAACGATGCTGCGCCCGCACTGCTTGGCGGCCTCGAGCACCACCCGGCAGAGGCGCAGGCGCTTGTTCTCGCTCAGCTCCCGCACCACGCAGTGCTGGGTGAGGATGGGCACAATTGCGCTCACCCCCAGCTCGGTGGCGGCCCGCGCCACCTCGGCCAGGTGGTCGCCTTTGAGCAGGGCTACATACAGGGTGATGGGCTGGGGGGGCTCTTTGCTGGCCGGCCAGGTCTCTTCGACCTCCAGGCGCACCCAGCCGGGTTCGGTTTGCAGCACCCGGGCGCGGCCTTCCAGCCCCTTGCCATCGAAGACCGTGAGCCGGTCGCCCTCCCGGGCCCGCAGCACATCCCGCAGGTGGTGGGCCTCGCGCCCGGTAAGCTCGAGCTGGGGCTGGATGCTTTCAACAAAGGCACGGTGGGGACGCATACAACTCAGCGGGCGGCGTAGGTCAGGCAGACCCACTCGCCTTCCTGTCGGCGGGCCAGCAGCCCAAAGCCGGCGGCCTCGAGGGCGCTCTTCACAATTCCCTCCCGCTCGGCCAGGATGCCGGTGAGAATCAGGGTTCCACAGATGCCGAAAAGCTCCCGGTATTTTTGGGCGAAGTAGGTGTGCAGCTCGGCGTAGAGGTTAGCCACCACCAGGTCGAACGGGCCCTGCACCAGGGGCGTTGGGGCCGGCTGGGCGGGGGGGGCTTGTGGTGCGGTCTCGGCCAGGGGGTCGTAGGCCTCGTCCAGGCTGCCCACCTGGAACTGCACCTTAACCTGGTTGCGCCGCGCGTTCTCGATGGCCTGGGGGATCACCGCGGGGTCAATGTCTATTCCCAGCGCCTCGGCCCCCAGCAGCGCGGCCCCGATAGCCAGAATGCCCGAGCCGGTGCCCAGATCCAGCACCCGCATTCCGGGCTCAACCCGCTCGGCCAGGGTTTCCAGGGCCATGCGGGTGGTCTCGTGGTGGCCGGTGCCAAAGGCCATGCCCGGCTCAATGACGATGCGCTTTTCCGGGCCCTCCCAGGTATGCCAGGGGGCCAGCACCACAAAGGGCCCGGCCCGTACCGGCTGCAGGTCGCGCTTGTAGGCCTCGAGCCAGTCGGTATCGGGGAGCTCCTGCCACTCCCCCGGAAACGGCAGCTCGATGCGCTCGGGGAAGTAGGCCCAGACCTCGCCAGGTTTTTCCTCCAGACCCCGGGCGCCCAGCTCAAACAGCGCCGCTGAGTAGATATCGAGGGTTTCGAAGTTGCCGCGCAGGCGAAAAACGTGCATAACCGTAGTTTATCGCTTTTCTTCGAATCTTTGCGCCTACCCGCTGGGTAGCAGGCGCAGGCGCAGGCGGCCGGAAATCCCTTCGCCCGGCTCCAGCACCCGCACCCCCGTATTGTCCCAGCCCTGGCTTAGCAGATTGAAACCATCGGTGGCGTGGGTGACGGGCTCCAGGGCCACGCTGCCATCGGGCGCGGTGAAGACCACCAGGTGCGAGAAGATGGGGTCGGCCTCGAGCACCATCTGCCAGCCCGAACCGGGCCAGTCCAGTTGCAGCCGCCCTTTCCAGCCAGCAAAAACATGGTCTAGCTGGGTAGCCCCCAGCGGCCTTGGACGTGAGAAGTCAAACTCCGGAGGGAGGGCCTGGGCGGGCTGGGTGGGGAGGCAGCTTGCATCGGTCAGGTAGACGCCCTGGGCCTCGAAGGACAGCCGGGCTTCGTCCGAGAACCCCAGACGACGCATAAAGTATGGGTGGTGCCCGAAACCCGCCGGCATGGGTTCAGTTCCCACATTCGCCAGCGTGGTCGAGATTTCCAGGCCATCCCCCTGCAGCCGGTAGGCCACTTCCACCCTGAAGGGGAACGGGAAGTTCAGGTCTTGGAGGCCGGAAGCGTCGAAAGCGCAGCGCAGGGCGTGCCCGTCGAGGCGCTGTGCGCTCCAGGGCCGCCCGTGTACCTCGCCGTGGATGGTCTGCCGGCCATCGGGCCAGTTGGGGCGAAGCTGGTAGGTTTTCCCACCAAAGCGAAAGCGCCCATCCCGGATGCGGTTGGAGTAAGGGGCCAGGACGTAGCTCGAGGTATCGGGGGAGTGCTTTTGCGCCAGGGCCGCGGGCGGGGTAGGGCGCAGGATGGGCAGCCAGAAGCCCGCCTGGTAAAGCTCGAGGCCCACCACGCTGGCCCCCAGCTCGGGTGCAACCGTGAGGCGCAGGCGCTGGTTTTGTAAGATCTCCAGGTTCATCGGCCTTAGTCTGAGGGTTGAAGGCTAGAAAGCCAAGCCCCGTATCTGCCCGGCCAGGGCTTCCAGGTATGTGAAGAACAGCGGGCCGTAGTGGGCCAGCTCGTCGCCCCCCGTGACCACCAGCGGGTACTTCCAGCCCCGCTCGGCCAGGAGGCGCTGGGCTTTTTCCAGGGGCCTCGAGCGGTGGGGCTTGGGCTCGTAGATGACCAGCTCCGGCCCCCGACGCAGCACCTCGGCCAGATCGGGCTGGAAGTAGCTCTGGGGATGCTCGGCAAAGATGTTCTGCAAACCCAGGTGCCGCAGCGCCTCGTCCACGTAGCTGCCCCGGCCCACTGTGATGGGGCCGCCCAGGTCGAACTCGAGGTAGACCCGCCGGGGCGGCAGCGCCTGGTGCAAAGCCTGGTAGCGCTCGTTTAGCCGGGCACAGAGCCCGGTGGCCGCCTCGCTCACGCCCAGCAAGGCCCCCAGAACCGCGATGTTCTCCAGGATGCCATAGGGGCTTTGGGGCAGGGGCACGGGAAAGACGGGCAGCCCCCGCCGGTGCAGCTCAAAGAGCAGCTCGCGCTGTACGCCGGTGCTGATGAGCACCAGCTCGGGCTGGAGGCTTTCCAGTAGCTCCCAGCGCACCCGGGTGTAGCTCGAGACCACCGGCAGGGAAATCGTAGCAGCGGGCCGGTAGCAGAAAGCACTCCGCCCCACCACCCGCTCACCCAGGCCCAGGGCAAAGAGGGTCTCGGTCACGTTGGGGGCCAGCGATACAATGCGCCGGGCATTATCGGGCAGCTCGAGCGGCCCCAGCCAGTCGTGGGTGAGCTTCACCCGGCCACCTCCCGGTACCAGGCCTCCACCCGCTTGTGCAGGGTGTCCAGGTCGACGTCGTTCCAGATCACCCAGGTGGCCCGGCGCACCTTTTCTTCCTGGGGGAGCTGGCTTTGGTCGCGGGCCTCGAACTCGGCCTCGCTGAGGCCGCTGCGGGCCATCACGCGCGCCTTACGCAAAGCGGTGGGGGCGGCTACCACCAGCACCCCGGCAAAATCCGCTTCGCGCCCGGCCTCGAAGAGCAGGGGGATATCCTGCACCACCAGGCGATGCCCGGCCTGCCGGGCCTTTTCGGTTTCTTCCTGCATCCGCCGGCGCACATAGGGGTGGAGGAGGGCCTCGAGCCGCCGGCGGGCCGCTGGGTCGCTAAAAACCAGCCGCCCCAGCACAGCCCGGTTGACCTCTCCACCCGCGCAGGCCTCGGGAAAGGCCTGGCAAATCTCCGACTTTAGCACCAACGCTCCTTCGCGGGCATATTCGTCGGCGTCCAGAACCGTCACGCCCAGGGCCCGCAACCGCTGGGCCACCGTGCTCTTGCCGCTCCCAATGCTTCCGGTGAGGCCAATCAGGCGCATCAGGGCATAGCATACCGTTTGTAACGCCCCACGGTAATTTCTTCACCGGCCTTTAGCTAAAACCCTGGCAGACTGGGGCCATGCGCCCCCAGCCCAGGGGTTTCCTACACCCCGGACGATTATCAACGGGCGCTGGAGGCCGTTAATCAGGCCCGCGCCTGCAACGCCACCCCTTACGCTGCGGCCCCCTGAGCCATTACGAGGGCTCGAGCACCACCCCCGCGGTTGCCACCCGCACTCTTCAGAATGGCTACCACTTCCTGGAAATTGGCGAGAACCTGGCCCAGGGCTACGAACAGGCAACCGAAGCGGTAGCGGCCTGGCTGGTGAGCACCCAGGGCCACTGCGAGACCCTGATGGCCCCCCACCTGCGCGAGATGGGCATGGTCAGGCGGGGGGACTACTGGGTGCTGGTGGTGGCCCAGCCCCGATAGGCGAACCGGCCCTGCTTCCGGTGAGGTATCTAGCGGCGGCGGCGCTTTTTCTTACCGGACTTCTCTGCTTTGCTGGGTGGGGCCTGTTCCTGGTCGCCCCCCCACGAGCCAAAGTAGATTTTCTGCGCCCTGACCTTGACCGGCTTCTGGAAGCCCCCGCGCTCCTCGGGGGGGCCCACCACCCGCCTCGAGCGGGCCCGGGCGTGCGGGGCCGGGCTTTTGGGTTCGGTAGCCACCACCTTGCGCGCCGGTTTGCTGGGGGTTGCGGCCTGGGGTTCGGCGGCTTTTCCACGCTTACCCCTGCGGCGTTTTTTTCTTTTTTGCTGCTCGGGTTCGGGTTGGGTTTCGGTCTGGTAAAACTTTTCGGTCGGCACCAGGTCAATCTGCCGGGCCGAAGGGTTGGCTCCTTCTATCTTTACTTCCATCTCGTCTCCTATGCGAATGCGGCGCTTGGTGCGCAGGCCTTCCAAGGCCAGCAGCTCTTCAATGTACTCGTAGTGGTCGTCCTCGAGGGCCCCCAGCCGGATCATGCCCTCCACCCCGTTGTCCAGGCTCACGAACACCCCAAAACCGGTTACGCCCGAGACCGTGCCCCGGAAGGTTTCGCCCCGGTGCTTCTCTGCCCACAGGCACTGGTAGTACTTGGTCAGCTCGCGCTCGGCACTCTCGGCGGCCCGCTCCCGCTCCGAGGCGTGCTCGGCAATTTTGGGGAAGCGCTGGGCCCAGTCGTCCTTACGGGCCTGGGTCACCCGGCGCTTGAGTAGCGCGCGCAGAACCCGGTGCACCACCAGGTCGGGGTAGCGCCGGATGGGGCTGGTGAAGTGCAGGTAGTGTTCGGCGGCCAGACCGAAGTGCCCCAGGTTTTCGGCAGCATAGCGGGCCAGGCGCAAAGAGCGCAACAGCAGGGTCGAGACCACCGCCTCCTCGGGGCGGCCCTCGGCCTGCTTCAGGATGCTTTGCAGGGCTTTGGGGCTTGGTTCACCGCCCGGCAGGCTATAACCCAGCCGGCCCAGGGCCGCCACCAGCTTGTTGTAGGCCTCCTCGCTGGGGTCTTCGTGGACGCGGAAAAGGGTGGGGATCTGCCGCTCGGCCAGGTGTTTGGCGACCACCCGGTTGGCCAGCAGCATCAGCTCTTCGATCAGGCTGCGGGCCCGGGGTTCTTTCTGGGGTAGCAGGTGCAGGTTGCCGTCTTCGTCCACCTCCACCTTAACCTCGGTAAAGCGGAAATCCAGCGCGCCCTGTTCCAGGCGGCGGGCTTTGAGGGTCTGGGTGAGGGTGAGGAGCTGCTTCAGGTCGTTCTGGAGCTCGAGGCTCCAGTCGGGGGGAGCCGGGGCCTTTTCGGGGGCCTCCGCGAAGGCCTCCACCTCGGTGTAGGTCAGCCGGGCCACGCTGCGGATCACCCCTTCGGCGAAGCGGTAGTCCTTGACCCGGCCCTTGGGGGTCAGCTCCACCAGCACCGAGAGCACCAGCCGATCCTCGTGGGGCTTGAGCGAACAGATGCCGTTGGAAAGCTGCTCGGGCAGCATGGGCAGCACCCGCCCCGGCAGGTAGACGCTGGTGGCGCGGGCGTAGGCCTCGTGGTCGAGGGGCGAGAACTCCCGCACGTAATGCGAGACGTCGGCAATATGAATGCCCACGCGGTAGTTGCCGTTGGGAAGCTGCTCGAGGTGGATGGCGTCGTCGAAGTCCTTGGCGTCGGCCCCGTCGATGGTAAAAACCCGCAAGGCCCGGAAGTCCTCGCGACGGGCAACTTCTTTGGGATCCAGATGGGCTACTTTCTCGGCTTCGGCCAGCACCTCGGGCGGGAAGACGCTTCTTAGCTCGTACTTGGCGATGATAGCTTCGGTCTCGACCTCGGGGCTATCCCCCTGGCCTAAGTAGCCCACAAACTCCCCATAGGGTTCCTGGGGCTTGCGCCCGCTGGGGTAGGTGACGCGCACCACCAGCCGCGCCCCGCTTTCCAGGCCCTCGAGGCCCTCCGGCTTGAGCTTGAGGGCGGGCAGCCTTGGGTCGTCGGGTTTGAGCCAGGCAAACCCCTGCTTGAAGTACAGCCGCCCCACCACCTGATGGTGGGCCCGCTCGAGCACCTCCACCACCACGCCCCAGGGCTTGCCGTCGCGGCCCGGTGGGCGCGGCTCGGCCCGTACTAAGTCGCCGTGCCAGGCCCCGCCCAGGTGGCCCTTGGGAATGTAGAGATCGGGCAGGTCGGGGTGGGTGGGAATCACAAAAGCGAAACCCGCTGCATGGGCCTGTAGGCGGCCCTCGAGGCCCTTTTTCCCCAGCCCCTCGGGGAGCTGGTAGAGCTTGCGCCGCGGCTCAACCACCTTGCCCTCGGCCACCAGCAAGTCAAGAGCTTCCTTGGCCTCGTCCTTGTCGAGCCGCAGGCTCCGCACCAGTTCGCGCAGGCTAAAGCGCTTTTTAGGGTGCTTTTTGAGGTGCTCGTAAATCCGTTGTTCTAGCATGATGTCTTCGGGACGAGGCGCTCCTCGCACCATCATAGAGCACCCGCGCCGGGTCTCGCACCCAGGTTACAGCACCCCCTCGAAAGCCAACTGGGTGGCTTTCAAAGCCCCCTCCAGGGCCTCGAGGCATTCGTCAATGTGCGCCTTCTCCACAATCAGGGGGGGCTCCAGGCGCACCACCTTGGGGTTGTTGAGGCCAAAGGCGGTCAGCACCCCCCGCGCCGCCAGCTCGGCCACCACCACCGCCCCGATGTCGGCGTCGGTGAACTCGAGGCCCACCAGCAGGCCCCGGCCCCGCACCTCCTGGATGAACTCGGGGTAGGCCTGCTGCAGGCTGCCAAGCTGTGCCATCAAGTATTGGCCCATCTCGAGGGCCCGGGCGGGCATGTCCTCTTCCAGCGTGACTTCGATGGCCGCCAGCGCCGCGGCCGCGGCCAGTGGGTTGCCCCCAAAGGTGGTGGAGTGAATCAGGGGCTCGGTTTTGTAGATGCTCAGGATTTCCGGGCGGCAGATGGTGGCCGAGATGGGCATCACCCCACCCCCTAGGGCCTTGGCGCTCACCAGGATGTCGGGTTCTACCTCCTCCCAGTCCACCGCCCAGAGCCTGCCGGTGCGGCCCAGGCCGGTCTGCACCTCGTCGGCGATCATCAGCACGCCCTTCTCGCGGGTGATGCGCCGCACCTCCCGCAGATACCCCTCGGGCGGCACCCGGATGCCCCCCTCGCCCTGGATGGGCTCCACGATCACCGCGGCGGTGTCGGGGCCAATGGCCGCTTCAATGGCCTGGGCATCGCCATAGGGCACCACCGTCACCCCCGGCACCAGGGGCCGCGCCGGAAGCTGGTAGTGTTCGCGCGGTGTAACCGAAAGAGCCCCCAGGGTTTTGCCGTGGTAGCCCCCCTGGGTGGTGATAAAGCCAGGCTTGCCCGTGTAGAAGCGGGCAAATTTGAGCGCTGCCTCCACCCCTTCGGTGCCCGAGTTGCCAAAATAGACCATCGAAAGCTCACCGGGGGTGATCTCGGCCAGGCGGGCGGCCAGCCTGGTGGTGGGCTCGGAAACCATCACCCGCACCGACATGGGCATTTTGTCGAGCTGGGCCTTGACCGCAGCCACCACCTTGGGGTGCCGGTGGCCCAGGGATAGGGTTCCATACAGGCCCAAAAAGTCCAGGTAGCGCTTGCCTTCGGTGTCCCAGACGTATACCCCTTCGGCGTGGGACTCCACCTTGTCCAGTCCGGTGAAGCGCAGCAGCCCGGCCAGACCGGGGTTGATGTGACGCTCAAACTGTTCAAAAAGGGTCATGGTCGGCCCTAAGTTTATCACGCTACTGGGGGCTGCGAGCTTGCCGACCAATCTTCCCAGGGTGGGTTCAGTCCGACACCAGATGCCTATGCAGGGGTTCTGCAACGGCAGCGGGAATGCGCACCGCTTTGCCCCTGGTGTCCTGGCAAAGGTGGCGGGTGAAGCCTTCGGCCAGCAGGGTTTGGCCCTTCCAGACCCGGTAGCGGTATTGTAACGTGCGCGAGGTGGCCTCGCTGAGCCAGGTTTCGACCTCGACCGTGTCGCCGAACCGGGCCGGGCTGCGGTAGGTTAGGCCAATTTCCACCACGGCAAAGGCCAGGCCCTGGGCTTCAATCTGGGTATAGGGAAGCCCAATCTGGTTGAGCCACTCCACCCGTGCGGCCTCGAGCCAGACCACGTAGCTGCTGTGGTGCACCACCCCCATGGCATCGGTCTCGGCGTAGCGGACGGTAATGGGCAGGCGTACCCTCATACTAGCTGACGCTTCCCAGGCGCTCTACCAGCGCTACCAGTTCCGCAGAAACCGGCTCGATCAGTTCGGTGGGGCCTTCCACCATTACCCGCACCAGCGGCTCGGTGCCGGAGGGACGCACATTAACCCGCCCCAGGCCCGATAGCTTTTGCTCGGCCTCCTGGATGGCCTGGTGCAGCTCGGGCTGCTGCATGACCTTTTGCTTATCCGAGACCCGCACATTCTTCAGAATCTGCGGGTACATGGGCAGGGCCTCGTACCACTCGGAAAGGTCGCGCCCGGACTCGCGCATGGCCTTCAGGGTCAGGATGGCCGTGAGCATGCCGTCGCCGGTGGGCGCATGGTCGAGGAAGAGCACGTGGCCGCTCTGCTCCCCGCCCAGGGTCAGGGCCGAGGCCTTGAGTTTCTCGTAGACGTAGCGGTCGCCCACCGCGGTGCGGTAGAAGTTGATGCCGGCCTCGCGCAGTTTGACCTCGAGGCCCATGTTGCTCATCAGGGTGCCCACCACCCCCGGCTCGCGCCGCACCAGGGCGTTCAGGTAGAGCACGTGGTCGCCGTGAAACTCGCGCCCTTGCCGGTCTACTAGGATGGCCCGGTCGCCGTCGCCGTCGAAGGCCACCCCCAGGTCAAAGCCCATCTCCACCACCTGCTGGCGCAAAAACTCGGGGTGGGTCGAACCGCACCCTTTGTTGATGTTGCGCCCATCGGGGGTGTTGAACATCACGAACACCTCGGCCCCCAGCCGCTGAAAAAGCCGGTGAGCCAGGCGGAAAGTGGCGCCGTTGGCGGTATCGAGGGCCACCTTGAGCCCTTCCAGACTGCCCCCTTTGGAAGACAGGAAGTCCAGGTACATCCGCTCGGCCTCGCGGAAGTCGGAAACCGTGCCAATGCCATCGGTTTTGAACTCGCGCTCCAGCAGGCCCTCAATCTCGCTTTCTGCCTCGTCGGGCAGCTTGTCGCCCGCGGCGCTAAAAAACTTGATGCCGTTGTCCTGGTAGGGGTTGTGGCTGGCGGAAATCATTACGCCGGCGGTGGCACCCAGGGCCTTGGTCAGGTAGGCCACCCCAGGGGTGGGCAGCACCCCCAGGTGCTCGACCCGCACGCCCTGGGACATCAGGCCCGCGGCCAGGGCGGCCTCGAGCATGTCGCAGGACTGGCGGGTGTCCTTGCCCAGCAACACCACTGGCTTTTTTTGGGCGCTTTTGAAGTAAGCCCCCGCCGCCTGCCCCAGCTTGAGCACAAATTGCGGCGTCAGGGGTGGCTCGCCGGCCACGCCCCGCACCCCGTCGGTTCCGAAGTATCTACGCTCCATCTAGCACAGTTTATACCTACTCCGAAAGGTATCCGGTTCCCTTGTCGAAGGCCGCTCCATCTGTCAGCGTGGGGGCTATGAAAAAGTTTGTTGTTCTGGGGCTTTTGGGGGGCCTTTCGCTCGCACAGGCCCAGGCGGGCACCTCACCCTTTGTGGATGTGCCGCCCTGCCACTGGGCCAGGGCTGCCATCGAGGCCATCGCCCGCCCCGACCCCAACCTGCGCCCCCAGCCCTCGGCCCTGCTGGCCGAGAACGCCCTGCGCCAGGTGTTCGAGGGCCTGAGGTGCAACGATCCGGTCTGGAGCCAGCGCTTCCTGCAGAACCCTTCGGTGGCCTTTGGCCGCAGCGGGGTTCGGCTGGATGGGTTTAGCCTCGAGAACCTGCAAACCCGGCTGGCGGGCAACCAGGCCACCCTGCGCTTCAGCCTGCTGGTCGTGCTGGACGGCAGTCCGGTGCGGCGCAGCGGCGAGGCCCAGTTGGTGTTCGGCGAGCAGGGCTGGCAGGTGGTCTACGCCAGCCTGGCCGCCCTCAACCTGCCAGTATTTCCTCGCTGACCAGGCCCACCGACCGGGCCAGCCAGGCCCGAAACTCGGCCAGGCCCCGGTGGAACATCCGGGCCCGTTTCTCGGACTTTTTGCCCTTGCCGACCTCGGCGGGCACCAGCCCCCAGTTGGCGTTCATGGGTTGGAAGTTGTCGGGGTTGGCGCTGGCTAGGTACCGCACCAGGCCGCCCAGCATTGTCGCTTCGGGTGGAACCAGGGCTTCCTGGCCCTGGGCCCGCCGGGCTGCGTTGAGGCCGGCCAGAAAGCCGGTGGCTGCGGACTCGAGGTAACCCTCCACCCCACACAACACCCCGCTCACCAGCAGGTTCGGGTACGCCCGGAACTGCAGGGTCGGTTCAATCAGCCGGGGGGCGCACAGGTAGGTGTTGCGGTGCATCACCCCGTAGCGCACGATCTCGGCGTTCTCCAGGCCCGGTATGCTCTGCACCACCAGCTTCTGGTCGCCCCACTTCAATCCGGTCTGGAAGCCCACCAGGCTCCACATCTGGCCGCGCCGATCCTCGGCCCGCAGTTGCACCACGGCGTAGGGCTCCTGGCCGGTTCGGGGGTCGGGCAGGCCCACCGGCTTCATGGGGCCAAAGCGCGGGGTGTCGAAGCCGCGGCGGGCAATTTCCTCGATGGGCATGCAGCCCTCGAAGAACTCGAGCTTCTCCCACTCGTGGGGGGTGTGCTTGCGGGCCTGGCTCAGCACCTCGTAAAACCGGCGGTACTCTTCCTCGTTGAGGGGGCAGTTCAAATAGTCGGCGCTCTGGCCGTACCGCCCGGCCCGGTAGACCACTTCCATGTTGATGCTCTCGCCCAGCACCACCGGCGCGGCGGCATCGTAGAACCCCAGGAATTCATCGCCCAGCAGCACGCGCAGGTGCTCCGCGAGGGCATCGGAGGTGAGCGGGCCGGTCGCCAGCACGGTAATGCCCTCCGGAGGAACCCTCGTGAGCTCTTCCCGCACCACCTCAATGTTCGGATGGGCCTCGAGCCGCCGGGTAACCTCCTGCGAAAACCCTTCCCGCTCCACCGCCAGCGCCCCGCCCGCCGGAACCCGGTTGTGGTCGGCAGCCTGCATGATCAGGGAGCCGGCCGCCCGCAGCTCGGCTTGCAGCAGACCTTTGGCGTTGGTCTCGCCCTCGCCCCCCAGGCTATTGGAGCAGACCAGCTCGGCAAAGTGTCCGGTCTGGTGGGCGGGGGTCATGCGCCGGGGCCGCATTTCGTACAGCCGAACCTGTGCGCCCAGGCGGGCCGCGGTAAAAGCCGCCTCGGCACCCGACAGACCGGCTCCAATAACATGCACCTTACTCATCCCTGTAGTGTAATCCAGGCTTCATCGCCCGTACATGGTTGTGTGGCAATATGCCTCTACATCAACCCGTATTCGCTCTTTTTCCGCCGTGCGCGTACCCCAAGCAGGGAGGTAGCTATGCGTTTCAGGGAGGAGCTGGTACTCAACATTCAAGCCCCGCGGGAGGCGGTCTGGGCGGCTTTTCAGGACTTCTCGAGCTGGCCGAGCTGGGCCAAAGCCATCAAGGAGGTGGGCCGCGAGGGTTCGGCCTGGCGCTTCCGGGCGCGGGGGCAGCCGCCGGTGGATCTGGTCTGGGTGGCCGAGGCCACCGAGCGCCGCCCCCCCGAGTACCTCGAGTTCCGTAGCGTGCCGGGGGTGCCGCACAACCTGGAAATTTCTGGCTGGTTGCGCCTGAGCGAAACCGCGGACGGCGGCACCCACCTCGAGCTTCTGGTCGAAGGCCACCCCCATTACGACAGCCCCTTGCTGGACAAGGCCGCCGAATGGTACGCCACACTTTTTGGCGAACCCAACAAGCTGCTCAAAGTAACCTTTGAACAGTTCAAAGCACACCTCGAGAAAGCCCACCATTCCACAAGTCTTTCAGCCTCAACAGCCTGATCTTACCGCCCGCGCTACCTGGTTGCTTTGTGCGGCGTGCCGTAAGATAGGCGTATGGACAGAAGAATACGGGTGCTCATTGCCAAGCCCGGCCTGGACGGTCACGATCGCGGGGCCAAGGTGGTGGCCCGGGCCCTGCGCGACGCCGGCATGGAGGTCATCTACACCGGCTTACGACAAACCCCAGAGATGATCGTCTCGGCGGCCCTGCAAGAGGACGTGGACGCCATCGGCCTGTCGGTGCTGTCGGGGGCCCACATGCACTACTTTGGCGAGGTACGACGGCTGCTCGAGGAACAGGGCGCCGAGGATATTTTGCTTTTTGGTGGGGGCATCATTCCCGACGAGGACGTGCCCCATCTCAAAGCGATGGGCGTGGCCGCGGTATTTGGGCCCGGCACCAGCACCCAGGACATCGTGGAGTTTTTGCGCCAGGCCACCCCGCAACGCTGGGCGGCCCAGGGCTGAGCGGATCGGGAGAAAACCATGGCAACCCCTCGAAAAACCGCCAAGGGTGGCGACACCCCCGAGACCAGGCCCACCGCATGGGTCAGGGTGCCCGAGGAAAGCGAGGTGCCCGAGGATGTCCGGGTGTTGTTTGGTAAGTTCAGGGAAAAAACCGGCTTTATCCCCAACGTAGCCCGCAATTTTGCCCTCACCCCCGAGCACTTCCTGCGCTGGTTTCGCTATTACGACTTTCTGATGCGCAACGAAGACCAGAGCCACCTGAGCCGCAAAGAGCGCGAGATGATCGCGGTGGTGGTTTCCTCGGCCAACGAGTGTGAGTACTGCCTGGCCTCGCACTCGGCCTATCTGCGCGAAATTACCGGTGACCCAGTTTTGCCGGAGGTGCTCGCGGCCAACTACCGAAGGGCGCCCCTGACCCCTCGAGAGCATGCCCTGCTGGATTTCGCCTACCAGATCACCGTGGACTCCGCCTCGATGAGTTCCGCCGATGTGCAGATGTTGCGGGCCATCGGGCTTTCCGACGAGGCCATTTTCGAAGCGGCCCAGGTTGCGGCTATGTTCAACTTTACCAACCGCATTGCCAACGCCATGGGCTGGGTGCCCAATGAGATCTACTACCATCTGCATCGCGATAAAAAGTAGGCGGGTGTTATGGAAGGACTGAAGCCGTTTGGTCTATGGGCCCTGATTGCAGTCCTGGTGGGCGGGCTGGTCTACCTTGCCCAGTGGCAGGGCTGGATTTCTGCCGCTTTTCCGTACTGGGCGCTGGGTATGGTGCTGGTTCTTGCGCTGGGCTTTGCCAACCTGCTGGCCCGCGGGCCTCGCTAGCCGTTTCATTGAGCGCCGAGGGTTCGGAAGATTAGTTTGCAGTAATGGCTTGAGAGCGCCTCGAGGGTTAGCTTGCCACCAGGACGGTACCAGTGGTATGTCCAGTTGAGCGCCGAAAGCACAAATAGGGTGGCAAGCCGGACATCCTCAACCTGAAACTGGCCCTGCTGCGCGCCCGCTTCTATGACCCTACGGAAGTGCGCTTCATAGGCATCCCGACGGGCGGTGATTTGTCTTTGCAGCTCGGGGTTCAGGAACTTCCACTCGTGAAAGAAGACCGTGGCGTTGTCCAGTTCGCGCACGATCACCTCGAGGTGACCCCGCACGAGGCGCTCGAGCTGTTCCCTGGGCGAAAGATCGGAAGGCACGGCCTCGGCACTGCTTAGAAACTCGTCTGCGGCCCGGTTAACCAGCTCAAACAGCACCTCCTCCTTCGACTGAATGTGGGCATACAGGCTGCCCCCTTGCAGGTTCACAGCCTTCGCCAGATCTCGCATGGAGGTAGCATGAAACCCCTGTCGGCTAAATAATTGACCGGCCGCATTGAGAATTTCGCTGCGGCGGTTGGCTTTACCTTCCCTGGCTTCTTCAAACGAACGGTCGTTCGCCACCTTGGCGCGAGTATAGGATGTGTGGGATGTGACCGTCAATCCAGATTGTCCAGGGCAGGTTGTTTGAGCTGAGGTTTTATCGATTAAGTCCGGCTTGACGATACGAGAAGCGAAGCCTACAATACCTTTTGCTGCTGCGACGCGGTGAGCGTAGCTCAGCTGGTTAGAGCACCGGTCTGTGGAACCGGGGGTCGTGGGTTCAAGTCCCATCGCTCACCCCAAAGCACGTGGGGAAGAAGTTTCTTCCCCCTTGCGCGGATGGTGGAATTGGTAGACACGCGAGACTTAGGATCTCGTGCCGCAAGGTGTGGGGGTTCAAGTCCCCCTCCGCGCACCAGCCAGCCCCGGTAACCCGGGGCTTTTCTTTTGATAGGCATGCTGCGCTGGTGTGGGGTGTATCTCAAACCCGTTTGGGGTTGTAAACTATGACCTTGGCGACCCCCGCGGTCGAACTTGAGGTGTGTTGTGGCAGAAATTCTAGAACGCGATGGCTACAGGGTAAAAATCAAGGTGGAGGTTCCGGCCAGCCAGGTCGAACAGGCCTACCGCTCAGTTTTAAGCGACTACGCCAGCCGGATCAGAGTTCCAGGCTTCAGGCCCGGAAAGGCCCCGGCGAAGGTGGTTGAAGCCAAGATAGGGAAAGAAATCCTGCTGGGCGAGGTTAAGGAGGCTTTGCGTGACGAAACTTTCCCCGAGGCGGCCCGGGAGCTTTCGCTTCTGCCGGTGGGGGCTCGGGTTCTGGAAGAGCACCTGACCTTTGGGGAGCCCTTCGTTTACACGGTGGAGGTGGAGAACTACCCGGAAGTAAAACTGCCCGACTGGCGCAGCTTCAAGCTCGAGGTCGCGACGCCCGAGGTCACCGATGAGGTGCTCAACCGGGCCCTGGAAGACCTGCGCAGCCGCTATGGTGAGATGGTCGCGGTTGATCGGGAGGTTCAGGCCAACGACCATGTGTTTATCGAGACGGAAGACGGGGGGCGCTTCCCGGTGGTGATGGAGAATGCCCAGCCCCATGTGCGCGAGGCCTTGCTGGGTAAGAAGGCCGGCGATGAGGTCTTGGTGCCGGTGAAGGACGGCGAGACCGTGGTGCGCGAGGTCAAAACCAAGATTCTGGAGGTCAAGGCCCTGCAGCTTCCTGAACTGGACGACGAGTTCGCCAAGACCGTTGGTGAGGACAACCTCGAGGCCCTCACCGCCAAGGTTCGCGAGAGCCTCCAGGCGCAGTTTGAGCGGGAGACCCGCAACGCCAAGGCCTCGCAGCTTTTAGAAAAACTGGCCGAGGCCCTCGAGGTGGAGATTCCCCCCTCCATGCAGCAGCGCGAGGAACGCAGCCTGCTCCAGAGCCTGGCTGAGGATTTGCAGCAACAGAGGCTCGATATCAACGAGTACCTGAAGCAGCTCGAGCGGGATGGCAAGCTCGAGGAATTCAAGCAAAACCTCAGCCAGAACGCAACCAAGCGCCTGCGCCGTTCCCTGGCAGTAGAAGCCCTGGCCGAAGAACTCAAGACCGCACTGAGCCAGGAAGAGTTTGATGAATTCCTGGCCGAGGTGGCCCGCTCTTACCGCACCACACCTGCACGGCTCCAGAATGAACTCGGTCAGGAAGCCCTGGCCCGTCTCAGAATACAGCGCCTGCACGATAAAGCCCTGCTCGAGGCGGTGCAGATTCTCGAGGGCGCATCGGCCTGAACATTCGCCCAATCCAGCCCCCCGAGCCTGCCAAGGGTAGGGGGTTTTCTGCTTTCAAGGCGGGTTTATCACGCTCGTTGACCTGTTTTTTTGAGGGTCGCTATGTGCGCCAATGCCCTCTTGGCGCGGCCCGCCAGCATACAATAGAGCCGATATGATCGTTCCATATGTCATCGAACAAACCGCTCGTGGTGAACGCGTTTACGACATTTACAGCCGCCTGCTCAAGGATCGCATTATCTTCTTGGGCACGCCCATAGACGCCCAGGTGGCTAACACGGTGGTGGCGCAGATTCTCTTCCTGGCGGCGCAAAACCCTAACCAGGAGATCCGTATGTACATCAACTCGCCCGGCGGCGATGTGGACGCGGGCCTGGCTATCTACGACACCATGCAGTTTGTGACGGCCCCCGTCTCGACCATCTGCGTGGGCCTTGCCGCCTCCATGGGGGCGGTGCTGCTAGCGGCGGGTGAGCCAGGCAAGCGCTATGCGCTGCCCCACTCCAAGGTCATGATTCACCAGCCCTGGGCCCGGGGCCTGGGCGGACAGGCCACCGATATCGCTATACAGGCTGAACAGATCCTCAAGACCCGCAAGGTGCTCAACACCATTCTGGCGCGGCATACCAACCAGCCCCTCGAAAAAGTTGAGCGCGATACAGAGCGGGATTATTACCTCACCGCCGAAGAGGCCGCGGCCTATGGACTGGTAGATCAGGTGGTTAGCCGTGAAACGCACTAAGCCCTCCTGTAGCTTTTGCGGTAAACAGCACCCCGAGGTGGCCCAGCTCATCGAATCGCCGATGGGCGAGGTGTACATCTGCAACGAGTGTGTGGATCGTGCCAGCGATCTGCTCGCGGCGGAGCCCAGGCCGAGTTTTGTGGGGCCGCGCCATCTACCCAAGCCGGCCGAGATCAAAAGCTTCCTGGATCAGTATGTGATCGGGCAGGAGCTACCCAAAAAGACCCTTTCAGTTGCGGTCTATAACCATTACAAGCGCCTGCTGCATCCAGAGGCCGAGGTACAGAAGTCCAACGTGCTGCTGATCGGCCCTACCGGAACGGGAAAAACCCTGCTGGCTGAGACGCTGGCCCGGATGCTGGATGTGCCTTTTGCCATCGCCGATGCCACCACCCTGACCGAGGCTGGCTACGTGGGTGAGGATGTAGAAAACGTGCTCCTGCGCTTGCTGCAAGCGGCGGATTTCGATGTCCAGGCGGCCGAGAAAGGCATCATCTACATCGATGAGATCGATAAAATTGCCCGTAAGTCCGAGAACCCCAGCCTGACCCGCGACGTTTCGGGTGAGGGGGTGCAGCAGGCCCTACTTAAAATCATCGAAGGCACCGTAGCCAACGTACCGCCGCAAGGAGGACGCAAACACCCCCACCAGGAATTTATTGCGCTGAATACCAAAAACATCCTGTTTATCCTGGGTGGGGCCTTTGATGGCCTCGAGCGCATCGTGCAGTCCCGCGTGGATCAGAACCCCATTGGCTTCACGCGTCCCAAGAAGACCGAGGAGAAGCCCGAGGTGATCCCGGAAGACCTGGTGCGCTTTGGCCTGATTCCCGAGTTTGTGGGCCGGATGCCGGTGATGGTACAGCTCGAGGCCCTGGACGAAGAAGCCCTGGTGCGCATTCTGACCGAGCCCCGCAACGCCCTTATTCGGCAGTATCAGGAGCTGCTGCGCATGGAGGGTATCGAGCTTCGCTTTACGCCGGGGGCCCTGCGTGAGATCGCCCGCCGGGCTCTAAAGCGCGGTACGGGGGCGCGTGGTTTGCGGGCCGTTATCGAGAAGGCGATGGTAGAGCTGATGTTTGAATTGCCCACATCAGGTATCAAAGAGGTGGTCTTTGACCTGCCTCACCTGGATAAGCCGTTGATGGCCCTCGAGGAGGCCCGTTTACGGCAGGCCTCCTGACCAGGCTTATTCAAACCAGACCGCGACCCTCGCCTGCAGGCGAGGGTCGCGGGGTATTAGGGCCGGTCTAAGGCTTGGCGGGGCTGCTGCTACCGCCCTGATCACTGCTGGACTCTTTGGCCAGGGCCTTGTCGAGAATTTCCCGCCAGCTATCGTAGGAGCGCTGGCCGGCGTAGGTTTCCCCATTCACGATAAAGGATGGAGTTCCGGTCAGGCCCAGATCGGTGGCCAGCTTCTGGTCGGCTAGAACCCCGGCCCGTTTGCTTCCCGACTTGAGGCACTGCGAGAAGGTGGCTGGCGCAATTCCAATTTGCCCGGCCAGGTCGGTAAAGTAGTTGTCAAGGGCCTCCCCACTCAGGCCGGCCCACTGCATCTGGGCGCGGAAAAGCGCCTCGTGGTACTCAACGTACAGGTTGTTGTCAGCCGCGCAGGCCGCCGCTTCCCCAGCCCGGATCACGTTTTCCTGCCCCCCAAAGGGAAAATCGCGGAAAACGTAGCGAATCTTGCCGGTATCGATGTAGTCCCGCTTGATAAGCGGGAATACCTCGTTGGCGTGGTCACGGCAATGGCTGCATAGATAGTTGGAAAAATCCACCACGGTTACTTTGGCCTCCGGGTTGCCGATCACAAAGCGCGCACCGGCGGCAGCGTCTGTGGTGCTGGTGGTGGCCTTGGGCCGCAAGACCACAAATAGCACGGCGGCTATGGCAATAGCCAGAACAGCCACTACGACAAAGAGGGTTCTCTGCATGGCTTAGATTCTATGCCTTGCGGATTAAAAAAACACCAAGCTGCGGGCTAAACCTGGGACTGCCGCGCATCGCCCTCGTCGGTCAGCCAGAAGGGGGCGGCGTCCCTCGAGACCATGGTTTCAGCCGCAATGGCTTCTTTAAGGTCTTTGGGAAGGACAAACATGGCTTCGATATAGGGCGCATCGAGGTGCTTGAGCGGTAACTGCCGCTCGATAATGCGGGCCTCGAGGGTGCCTTCGCTTAAACCGGTGACATCCACGGCATCGGAGGCGACAATAAAACCAAAATTAAGCATGAAGCCGGGAATGTAGTTGTGATAGCTGCGGGTATGCTTAAAAACCTGCCTGACCGTATGGTGCACAACCGGGTGCATCTTGTGATGGGTGAGCAGGATCATGCCCGCCTGCATAGCCATCAGCCCGCCGGGGTTGAGGCGCTTTTTGATCAGCTCGTAGAACTCCACTGTGAAAAGCAGGCGGGCTGGGTTGTCTTCGCCGATGGGGTCGTTCAGGTCAACGATGATGACATCGTAGGTATCGGGGTGGTTGGTTAGCCAGCCTCGAGCGTCCTCGGTGATGATCTGGGCTCGAGGGTCGTCGAAGGCCCCCTGGTGCCATTCTGGTAGCAGGGCGCGGGCCATCTCGACCAGTTCCCCGTCGATGTCGCACATCACGGCTTTTTCCACACTGGGATGGCGCAAGACCTCACGCAGTGTGGCCCCCTCACCGCCCCCCACGATAAACACCGTGCGGGGGTTGGGATGGGCTAGCATGGCTGGGTGCACCAGGGTTTCGTGGTAGATGTACTCGTCTCGTTCGGTAGACTGCACATCCTTGTCCAGTACCAGCACCTTGCCAAAAGCGCTGGTCTGGAAGATGAAATAGTCCTGAAACTTGGTGCGCCCTGCTGCCAGCACCTTGTTCATGCGGCGGTAGAGGGCCTCGTAGGGTGTGACCTGCTCAAGAAAGTACATTCCGTATTGCATGGCGATTCCTCCAGTGGTGGGTTGCAGGCTGTCGGGGCTAGGACGCGTTAAGATGGGTCGCTGGCATGTGCAGCCTGGGCGCGGCGTTTGATCTCGTGCTCGTTGCCGCGCCAGAAGCGGAAGGCCGATTCCTCCTGGGCACCGAAGGCCCGGGCCAGCCCGCGCAGCACCGATTCGGGGTCTACGTCGTGTTTGTAGAAGTAAAGATCGAGCGCGGCCGAGGCCTTGTCCTCGGGCCAGGTGTGCATCATCACCGCGGCCACAGGCGAAAGCACCGCGGCGGAAAGCCCCTGCGGGTAGAACTTGTAGACCGTGGCTTGTACGCTTCCGGGAGGAGCGCCCAGCTTGAACACTGCGTCGCGCAAGGCCAGTTCAACCAGCTTGGGGTTTTCAAGCACTTCCAGGTTGCAGCCATAAATTTCGGCAACCCAGCGGCCTCCAGAAATCGTGCTCACGGCAAAATATCCTAACATAGATAGTTGCCGATGCGAAATGTGGCTACGATGCAGGGTGGGCGTGGGCGTGTTTTTGCCAGTTGAGGGCCCAGACGCTGTGGGCTACCAGCACCAGCAGAATTATCACCCCGAGCGCGTCCATGGGTTCAGCCCCGGAGAGCAGCCAGCCGAGGGGGCTTGGTGTGGGCAGCCCGGTGGTGCGGGTGAGCAGGTAGATGAGGGCGGTGAGGCTGCTGATGGTTTGCCCTGCCCAGACAAACGGACGGGCTTGTGCTTTGGGAACCATGCCATTGTGCATAAAGCCCAGCATCAGAATGAAAAACCCAGTAGCCATAAGTAATGCCAGGCCCCACAGCATAATTTGCGCGTAAAAAAAGGCTTGGGGCTGCTCGAGCAGCCACTGATTCGGGCTGATGGCCCCACAGGGCCCCCCACCCAGCGGCGTACCGGCCCATCCCAGGAGCTGCAGACCAAACGGCGTGAACATCAAAGCAACCAGCGCCCCGAGTTCCCGGTCGCGAATACCGAACATGCACCCATACTGACCTTCGGGTCGGGGTTTGCGAAGGGAAGAATATCCCGGCTTTTACAACTGGTTTTGACGGTTGTAGGCCAGAATATATTCGACCGCTTCAGCAAAGCCATCTTCGCGCACATGCCTGGTGATGTGCCTGGCTGCAGCACGGATGGCGTCTACCGCATTGCCCATGGCGATGCCGAGCCCGGCCTCGCGGATGGCCTCGAGGTCGTTGTGGCTGTCGCCGATCATGGCAATTTCGCTCAGTGAGAGGCCGTAGTACTGGGCCAGCCAGCGCAGGCCCGTGGCCTTGGAGACGCCTTTGCGGATCACCCCAGCGATGACCTCGCGGGGGCTGATGTATTCGGCCAGATCGATTAAAGGCAGGGCGGCCAGCTCGGGCTTAACGCTCTCCCACAGGCCCAGGTCGCCCACCACAAACCACAGCCGCACCAGGGTTTCTTCGATCTCCTCGAGGCGGGCTGAGCGGGCCTCAACCCCGGTGATCTCGATATGCGATAGCAGCTCTGGGGGCATCAACCCTTCCTCGTAGTAGCGGCCCCCCTCGGCCCCCATCAGGTCGAAGGGCAGGGCATGGGCTCGAGCCAACCCCACCAGCTCGGCGAGGTGGGGCAGCGGATGGGCTTGCAACGGACGGCCCATCGCATCGCAGACCGAGGCCCCGTCGTTGAAAACATGCGCCCCATGGGGCTCCAGACGCCGGGCGTACTCGAGGCCGTATCCCCCTTGGGGCCGCCCTGTGCATACCGCGAACTTAAGCCCGTGGTGGCGCGCTTTTTCCACTGCCTCCCAGGCCGAGGCGGGGACACCCAGGGCACGACCGGCGTAAAAGGTTCCATCGAGGTCTAGGGCGATAAGTTTAATCATGATCGCTTTTAGATATGGTTTTCACGAACATACTTTATCGTGAAAATAAACACAAACTGCTATAACTGTGCCAGGATTATTGCCAGGGCCTGCTCGAGGCCGCACGCATCAACCGGCCCAACCACCCTTTTTGCTGCTCGCTTAACCTGCTCCGGTGCGTTGCCCATAGCAATGCCCAAGCCCGTTGCCCGGATCAGCTCGAGGTCGTTCTCACCATCGCCCACCATCGCGCACCGACTCAGATCCAGGCCCAGCCGGGCTGCCACCCACTCGGCCGCGGCCCGTTTGGAGACACCAGCGGCTGTGACCGAACTGAAACCCACCCCCGGCATGCCCGGGCTGGTGGCCTCGTGCACCTCCACCTCTAGCATCTGAGCAATCTGCGCGCGGGCCAGCCTGCCAGGCTAGGGGAGGCCCGCCAGACGAACTGCACCCGCACCACCGGCTCACCCACATCGTCTAAACCGCGCAGAACCGCCGGGCAGCCCAGCATGCTTTCGTGAAACACCAGGTCGGGGTGCTGGCTTTCACGGTAAAAACCACCTTCAGCGGTGTAGACCTCGAGCGGCAGAGCCGTGGGATCGGCCCAGATCGCAGGAGCCTTTGATAGATCGATGGGGGTAGCGCAGAGGCCCGCAGCACCTCACCCTGTCCAGAGACCACCACCGCCCCGGACTCGAAAATGTGCAGGCCCGCAGGATCCAGCCGTCTGGCATACTCGAGCGCGAACCCTCGTCCGGGACGTCCAGTGCAGATGCTCAGGTGCAGGCCGGCGGCTCGAGCCCGCTGAGCGGCCTGCCAGGCGCACTCGGGTACGCCTTGGGGCCCAAAGAGGGTGCCGTCGATATCGATCAGAACCAGTTGGATGGACGAGGCCGTGGAAATCTTGCTGGGGCATCTTCCGGGTCATGGGTCTGTAACCGCCTTTAAGTGGATGTTAGGCTGACTCCCCGAGGGGCTTAGGGCGCCTCCGCTCAGAGCTCGATCACCCCATGCTCGGCCACCACCGCCGTACCCCCGATGAACACCCCCAGAATGTTGCCCGCAGGGCCGTATGAAACCCGCACCTCCACCTGGCCGGGGCCGCCCATGCGGTGGCCCTGGGTAACGCTCAGGGATACCTGGCCCTCCCAGCGGGGCACCACCCCGGCGCGGGCCAGCAGGGCACCAAGGGCCGCGTTGGGCGAACCGGTTACCGGATCCTCGGGGATGCCCAGGGCGGGGGCAAAGGTGCGCGCATAAAAGCGGCGGGGGCCGTAAGGCGCGTAGGCGTGAATGGTGGCTACCTCGAGCGCGTCGGATAGCTTAGCCAGTTGCTCCATGTCGGGCTCGAGGGCATCCACCAGCCCCGGGGCCACCAATGGCATAAAAAGCGTCCACAAGCCGGTGAATGTGATGCCGTAGGGCAGACCGCGGTGTATATAACGCTCGTTGGCCCCCATCACCTCGATGATCTCTTGCAGGGTTTTCCAGGGAGGGGGGTCGCGGAAGCGGGGGCTGGGGCTTTGCACCGTAGCCCGCCGATCGGCCACCTCAACCAGAAGCGACTCCCCAATGGTGCGGAAGTATAGCTTTCGCGGGTCGCTGGAGGACTCCACTTCCCTCGATAGGGTAACGGCCAGGGCCACCGCAGCATGTCCGCTGAACTCCACCTCACCATTGGCCGCGAAGAAGCGCACCTCGAAAGCGGCTGCCCTCCCAGTGGGTTACAAAAGCGGCCTGGGGCTGTCCCAGCTTGGCGGCCACCTGCTGCATCTCCTCGGTGGTTAGGCCCCGCGCATCCAGCACCAGGGCGACCCGGTTGCCGCCGCCCGGCACCTCGGTAAAGGCATCGACCAGACTGGTAGGATATGCGCCCCCCTCTAGACATGCCTCACCCCATGCGTGTTTGCCAGTATGGAACGCCGGCCGCTCATACCTCACTCCGCACGGCCAGTCCTACAGCGGCCAACTGGGCCTCATCCACCGGGGCGGGCGCGCCGGTGAGGGTTTCCTTGCCCTCTTTGTTTTTGGGAAAGGCAATCACCTCACGGATCGACTCCTCGCCGGCTAGGTGCGCCACGAAGCGATCCAGCCCCCAGGCGATCCCCCCGTGGGGCGGTGCGCCGTAAGACAGGGCCTCGAGCAGAAACCCAAACTTCTGCTGGGCTTCCTCTGGGCCGATGCCCAGCAAGGCAAACATACGCTCCTGCAGGTCGCGGCGATGAATGCGAATGGAGCCACCCCCAATCTCGCTGCCGTTGAGCACGAAATCGTAGGCATAGGCCCGCACCCGACCGGGGTCGGTGTCCAGCAGGTGCAGGTCTTCCAGGTTGGGGCTGGTGAAAGGGTGGTGCATATAGGTCCAGCGGCCTGCTTCCTCGTCCCATTCCAGCAGCGGGAAGTCCACCACCCACAGGAACTTAAAGCCCGGCTCAATCAGGCCAAGCTGCCGCCCAAGCTCCAGCCGCACCGCTCCCAGGCTCTCGACGGTTTTGCGCCAGGGGCCCGCCACCAACAGCAGGGTCTGCCCTTCGGTGAGGCCCAGTTGCCCGGGTAGGTGGGCGGGGATGTAGCGGGCAATCCCGCCCGATAGCGCCCCGTTTTCAAACCGGGCCCAGGCCAGGCCGGCGGCGCCTTTGGTTTTTGCGGTGGCCTCGAGGGCCTCGATCTCCCGGCGTGATAGCAGACCTGGCACCACCAGGGCCTTGACCACCTCGGCCCCGGCGAACGCGCGAAACTCGCCCCCCCTAAAGGCCTCGGTTACGTCCTGCAGCTCCAGTCCAAAGCGCAGGTCGGGCTTGTCCGAGCCGTAGCGGTTCATCACCTCGGCATAGGTCAGGCGGGGGAAGGGGAGGGGGGGTTCCTGGCCCAGGGTCTCGCGCAGGATGAAAGCGGCCAGCTCCTCGTTGAGCGCAATGATATCCTCCTGGGTCACAAACGATATCTCCATGTCGAGCTGGGTGAAATCGGGCTGGCGGTCGGCCCGCAAATCCTCGTCGCGGAAGCAGCGGGCAATCTGGAAGTAGCGGTCGTAGCCAGCCACCATCAGCATCTGCTTGAAAAGCTGGGGCGATTGAGGCAGCGCGTAAAAGTGGCCGGGCTCGAGCCTCGAGGGCACCAGAAAGTCCCGTGCGCCCTCGGGGGTCGAGCGGGTCAGGTAGGGGGTCTCCACACTGATAAACCCACGCGCGTCCAGAAAGCGATAAATTGCCGCAATTACCTTATGCCGTAGCCGCAGGTTGTGGTGCAGGCGCCTGCGCCGCAGATCCACCACCCGGTTTCTGAGCCGCACTTCTTCGCCCACGTGCGGGTCGTCTTCGCCGCGCCAGCCCGCATCAATTGAAAAGGGCGGGGTTTTGGCCTCGGCCAGCACCTCGATGCGTTCAGCGATGACCTCCACCGCTCCGGTGGCGAGTTTGGCGTTGACCTGATCGGCCGGGCGAAGCCGCACCGAGCCTTCCACGCGAATGACCCACTCGGCCCGCACCCGGTCGGCCTCGCTAAAACAGGAGGCTTCAGGGTTGACCACCACCTGGGCCAGTCCTTCGCGGTCGCGCAGGTCTATAAAAATCAGGCCCCCCAGGTTGCGCCTGCGGTTGACCCAGCCTTCCAGCACCACGGTTTGACCGGCATGATGTTCGCGTAACTCCCCACAGTAAAGCGTACGACGCATGGGCTCTAGCATACCTTTTTGTGAAAAGTTATCAAAATCGCAGGTGTGGTAAAGATATTTGTCACGAACATTAATAATCGTGAAATATATAACAAGCAGCCGCCCGAAAACTGCATCCCGGCCTCACTTTACCTCCGGGCCCTCAAACAGGCTGTGAAGCTGTAGTGGCTCGAGCGCCCTTTGCTCACCAGTCTCTAGGTGTTTCAGGGTGATCACCCCTCGAG
Organism: Meiothermus sp.; assembly: GCA_026004095.1. Classification (GTDB taxonomy): domain Bacteria; phylum Deinococcota; class Deinococci; order Deinococcales; family Thermaceae; genus Meiothermus. The sequence goes on along the minus strand of BPIL01000013.1, from coordinate 37,767 downwards.
CCCGCTCCGTCTCACCAATGAAGCCCACATAACGGGCCCCTTTCTTGAGGGCGTCCTCGAGGATTTTGCGCGGGCTTTTGGGGGTGTAGCCGATCTCCACGTAAATTTTAGGTCGAAGCTGCTCGGCCAGGGCCAGCACCTCGATTTTAGCTGCCTCGTCCAGAGGAGCCAGGTAAAGGGTAGGGCAGGGGTCGGCTGGCGGAGCCACCCCCTCCTGTTCGAGGGCAATCGCCAAACGTTCAACGCCAATGCCAAAGCCCACGCCAGGCACCGGTGGGCCGCCCAGCATCTCCGACAAGCCATCGTAGCGACCACCGCCCCCCAGGGCCGACTTGGCCCCAATACCGGCGTGGTGCACTTCCCAGGCGGTGCGAACATAGTAGTCCAGGCCCCGTACCAGGTTTGGATCCACCGTATAGGCAACCCCCAGCCGATCCAGGTAGTTGCATACCTGCTCGTGGAATTTCTGGGCTGCCGGGCCGAGAAAGGCCAGCATGGGCTTGGGCTGTAGTTCGGCGATGAGGGCCTGGTCGCGTTCACTCTTGGAGTCGAGGATGCGCATGGGGTTGGCTTCGACCCGAACCCTCGAGTCTTCCGACAAATCCCTGGCATAAGGGCCAAAAAGTTCCCTCAGGTACTGGTTGTAACGCACGCGATCCTCGGGGTCACCCACCGAGCCCAGTTTGACCTCGAGGTTCTTGAGGCCAAGGGTTTTATAGATGCGTACCATCAGGGCGATGGCCTCGGCATCCAGCAAGGGATCCGACAAACCCAGGGCCTCGTAATCGACCTGGTGAAACTGCTTATAACGCCCCTTTTGCTGTCGCTCCCCACGAAAAATGGGCCCCCAGGTAAACAGCCGAACCGGCTGAGGCCAGACCTTCATGCCGTGCTCGTTGTAGGCCCGCACAATGGCCGCGGTCGGTTCGGGACGCAGGGCCAGAAGCCGCCCCCCCCGATCCTCGAACACGAACATCTCTTTCTTGACCACGATGTCGGAGGTAAGCCCCACCCCTTTTTGGAAGACCTCGAGGTACTCGAAAATGGGGGTGTAAACCATCTGAGCCCCGGCCCCGCGCAACACTTCCTCAGCAGTGGATACGATGTAGCGAAAAACCGGCTCTCGAAAAGGGTATTCCTTAGCCTGGGCCAGGATGTCGTTGGTTCCGGGAACGGCCTTCAACATAGGCCCCATTCTAAGCCGAGCAAAGCCAGCCTGGCCCTATCCCTCGAGCCCGTCGGGGCTGGTTTTGGGCGAAGTCCCGTTTTTGTCGGCGTACATTCGCTCGTCGGCTAGCTGCAAAAGGGCCTCAGCCGTCTGGGCCTCGGTGGGGAAACTGGCATAGCCGATGTTGGCCGAAAGGCAAACCCCGCCCAAGCAAATTTTTGAGATGGCCTCGAGGATGCGGGCCCCTACCACCCCGGCCACCTCCTTGGGTGTCTGGGGCAGCAACACGGCAAACTCATCCCCACCCCAGCGGAAGACCATATCGCCGGCCCGCTGGGTCTGGCTGAGCGCTCGAGCCACCGCCACCAGGGCCTGATCGCCCATAACATGGCCCAAACGGTCGTTGATGGGCTTAAAGTTTTTGAGATCCACCACCAACAAAGTGAGGGGGTACTGGTAGCGGGCAGCCCGCTCACACTCCTCTTTAAGCCGCCGATCGAAGGCCCGGCGGTTGTACAGGCCGGTGAGGCTGTCGGTGAGGGCGGCTTTTTCCATGGCTGCGCGGCTTTGCAGCTCATGGATCAGGGTGGCAATCGGAGTAGAGAAGAGTTGCACGGCGTTCAGTGAGTCCTCAGCAAAGGCCTCCCTGTCGTGCAGGTTATCCAGATTCAGGTAAGCCAGCACCTTCCCCTGGTGGCTTACGGGCAGGCACAAATTAACCGCACAGCCCTCAGGCAAAAGCGGTGTCTGGTAAAGAATACGGGGCCGGCCTCGCAGGGCCAGGCTTCTACCGTGACCATACCACTCTAAAAAAGCCGCCTCGCTCCAGCGCTGTTCGCAGGCCCATATTGGGCCAATTGCAGCCTGGCAGATGTATTCGTCCCCTTCGCGTACCCACAGACTGCCCGCATCGCTGCCGGGCACCAATTCCACGGCCGCCTCGAGGATGTGCTGGTACACCTGTTGTGAGGGGTAGGACCAGGCCTCGGTAAGCAGCCGGTTGATCCGCTGGTGAAGCTCCTCGAGCAGCACCCGCTCCAGGGCCGAACTGATCAGACGTTCCACCCCCAGAAGTATCTCTTTCCGGCTGCGCGTCCAGGCCACCGGCTTCCGGCTGCCCAGCACCAGCACCACCCGGCCTTTCATAGCGTCGCGGGTGTGCACCGGGTAAGCTACGATACTCTCAAAGCCCAGCGCCCGCAGTTCCGGTATGGCCCCGGGAAGGCTCGAGTAATTTTCAGAGAATTGAGCGGCCCCCGACTGGTAGGCCCGCCAGGTTAGCCCGTGGTTGTAGGGGAGCTTGCGGGCCAGCGGCGTGAGCGAAGGCCTTAACTCCTTGGGGATGTGCCAGGCCAGCCCGTGCATGGCCCCCAGGCGGTACTGAAAAACCGCTCCGGCCTCCATGCCCAGCGCCGAGATCAAAAAACGCAGCGCATCGTCGGCAACCCTGTGCTTGTCGCCGGCCGAGGCCAGGTGGTCGGCCACCTTTAGCAAAAGCCGGCGCAGCTCGAGGTTGTGCAGGTGCTCGAGCTGCTGGCTAATGGCCTGGGCCAGGCGGAAAAACAGCTCACGCTCCTGCTGCTGCCAGGCAGTTTTTCTCAGAAACTGCAAGACCGCCACGGTTTCATCACGCATTCGCAAGGCCACGGCCAGCTCGTGGAGTTCCGGTTGTGCAGCGGATGCCCGCCGGCCCAGCCGGAAAAAACCCCTGCGATCACCTACGGTTAGAGCAGTCCAATAAACCTGGCCTGGCGCCTGCAAAGCCCGCTGCACCAGCGGGCTGGGGGCCTCGGGCGGCTGGGCTGCTGAATCTTCCAGCAAGGATAGCTGGCCGCTGCTTGAAGGAACCCAGACCAGGAGCCGACTACCCTGCAGTAGCTGTGCAAGCATGGCAGGGAGTTGGCGCAGGAGTTGCTCGCGGCTTGCAAAGCGGGGTACGACCTCGAGGCCCTGCAGGAAGACATCCTGCAGTTGTGCCATCTGCTGGGCCTGCTGGTGCGCTTTCCGCAGGCTGCGCCCTACCTGATCGGCCAGGTAGGCCGATAACAGCAAGATAAGCCCCATAACCAGATAATCCAGAAAGGTTGTGCGAAAAAAAATCAGCACCGCCATCGAACCCAGGGCCGAGGCCAGGCCCACCCCCAGTCCGTAGACGCTGGCGGCCACTGCGGTAAAAAACATCATCCACGGCAGCGCATGAATGCCCTCCCGGTCTAGAATCTACAAACCACCTTACCCAAATCAGGCCATGCGATTATGTTTAGATCATGAACCGTCGTACCTACCCATCGGACGTGAGTGATGAGGAATGGGCCCTGGTGCTGCCCTACCTGACCCTGTTGCCTCTGGATGCACAGCAGCGCAAATACGACTTGCGCGAAGTGTTCAACGCCCTGCGTTGGATGGTCCGAACCGGTGCTCAATGGGACTACCTCCCCCACGACTTCCCACCCCCCCATATCGTTCAGGCGCAAGCCTACCGCTGGATGAACCGGGGGGTCTTCGAAGACCTGGTACATGATCTGCGCATGACCCTGCGAATGCTCCAGGGCAAAGCCGCCCACCCCAGTGCTGCCATCTACGACGCTCGCACCCTGCAGTCCACCCCGCAAAGTGGGGGGCGGGCCGGGTATGACGGGCACAAGCGACGCAAGGGGAGCAAGGTTCACCTGGCGGTGGATACGTTGGGCCATCTGCTGGCTTTGGTGGTGACGGCGGCTAGCGAACAGGAACGGGCCCAGGTGGGGGCACTGAGCCAACGGCTACAGGAAGTTACTGGGGCGCAGGTGGCCGTGGCCTTTGTGGATCAGGGTTACACCGGAGAAGAGGCAGCACAAGCGGCGGAGGCGGAAGGAATCGCCCTGTGTGTGGTCAAGGTGGAGGGTGCTAGACGAGGATTCGTCCTGCTGCCGAAGCGTTGGGTGGTGGAACGTTCGTTTGCCTGGACATCCCGGTTTCGCAGGCTGGCGCGCGACTATGAGCGGCTGGCTGAGACCTTGCGAGGCTGGCACTGGTTGGCCTTCTCAGTTCTGATGACGGCAAAAACTGTGGAGCTTTTACGGACGGCTAGTTAGCAGTCTCTAGGGCATACGCAGCCACAACCGCAAGGATAGAGCTCACCAGGATGATGGGGTAGGGCAAAGTCATATTTGGTGCACCGATCGCGTTTACTTTATCAAAATTTCCTTTTACATACCCGTTAGAGCCACACCAAACCGGTGTTTTCGTAACGCTTTTCGGTGATTAATGCACTAAAAAATCCAATTTAGAAATCTATCATGCCGCTCATGAGGATTTTCTCATTCGTTACGGTTTTTGTAACGGCCTGGAGTATGGCCCTTCCACTGGACGTGCCCAGCGACCACTGGGCAGCCCCGGCAGTGGAGGAGGTTGTTAAGCGCGGGTGGTTGCAGGGCTACCCCGGCGGCACCTTCCGGGGCGAGGTGGCCCTCGACCGCTACCAGCTCGCCACCACCCTGGCTCGGGTACTGGCCGAAAGCCCACTGCCCATACGAGAAGCCGAGGTGCGCTTTAAGGACGTCCAACCCAACCACTGGGCCCTGCCGGGCATCCGCCGGATGGTAGGGGAGGGGCTGGTACAGGGTTTTCCCGACCAAACCTACCGCGGGGCATCGGTGCTGACCCGCTACCAGCTTGCAGTGGTGCTGGATAAACTGGCCCAGAACCTGGGGGTGGTGCCCCCGGCCAAGGTCATGCGTCCGGGCGACCTGCCCAGCGGTCACTGGGCAGAGGCAGCCGTGTTGCGCATGACCGGCCTGGAAGTTTTACCGCTGGGCTCGGATGGTCTTTTCAGGGGTAGCGAGCCGGTTAGCCGCTACCAGATGGCCCGGGCCCTGTGGCGCATCGGCCAGCTTACATCTGCGGGCACGCCTGTACAGAGCAGCCCTGCCCCCGGATCGTTCGGGGCTGTCCAGCAGACCCGGCCAGTCCCCGCAGCCAGCAACAGCGAGCCGCTTACCCGTGTGCAGGCCGTTCAACCACCGGAGGCCCAACAAAGCACCACCCTGGCCGCTGTGAGTGGGGTTTCCTTACCGGCAGAATGGGCCGAGGCACCGCTCGAGGCCAGCTTGGTGCACCTGGGGCAGGCGCGCCCAAGCGGCCGGGCCTGGGCCACCTTCAAGCACAACAACCGGCAAGCCATAGGCCTCTTGCGGCTTGAAGAGAAACCCATTCTGGAAGCTTTTTATCCGCTTAACGAGGCCGTGTCGGTAGCCAGCGAGGGCTGGGCCTGGCTCGAGGGTGGACAGAAGCTTATGCACCTCGACCTGAAAAGCCAGAGCGCGCGTTATTTCGGCCCCATCGGCCAGCGCGAGGCACGAGAAGCCCTGCCGCCCGTTTTTGCAGCAGGGGTGGAGCAGGGCCTGCTGGGCGGGGTGGCCCTGGATGAAAGCCGCAACTACCTGGCGCTGATCAATGGTCGGCCCCTGTGCTTACCCGACTGTGCCAAAGCCGCCGAATCGGTGGTTTTGCGCCTGGTGTTGCTGGGCCTTAACCCGGACGGCCTGTTTGCTGAGTATACCTACCTGCTCGAGGCCCCCGGCAACCGTGTGGTGGGCCTGGCCTGGCCCAAACCAAGGCTGCTCCTGGTGCATGAGCACGATGGAAAGACCAGTCGAATCTTTGCGGTGGATCTCAACGAGGCCGACGACCTGGCCTTCACCGAGTGGGACAGCCCGGAGGCGGGGCTGGAATTGAGGCCGCTGGTAAAGCCGGTGGCGAAGAAACTGGTGCTCGAGGCACCCCTGGAACGTCCCAGCGGGCTGGCTGTTCTGAGCCCAAGCGAGGTTGCCACCGTTCAAAACGGCCTTGTTCGGCTGCGCCTGGAAAAACCCTTGTGGTAAAAAGCGATTAGCTGGGCATGGTGAGCCGGGTGGGGTTGGGGGCCTGCATAGACTCCTCCTGCTCGGCCCGGCTCACCACAGCCTCGTTACCGAGCAGGTTCACCAGTTGCTCCCGGGAAACCAGCCTGCCCCCGTACATATACACCAGTCCCCGCCGCTGGTGGGTCACCACAAAGGGCACCCCGTTGTGGTAACGCACAATTGTGTTGTGTCTTCGGGCATACCGAAGCATGCGCGAAAGCGCCCGGACGTTCCGATCTGCTTTTTGCTGCTGGGTGTGTGGATACCAGACCGAGAACAGGATGACGAACACCAGGCCCGCCATCAGCAGGGCTACCACAAAGTTGGTTTCCATACGCTGCGCAGTATAGCCAGGGGTGCTCGGATGGGCTGCGTTACCTTAAGGATAACTAAACAGGCCCATACAAAATGTCCACTTATGTTCCTAAGTGCGCATTTTGTATACTGGGAGGCGTGTTGGTTCCTCTAACAAACTGGCATGACCCGGCCAAGCGGCGCCTCGAGACCATCCGGGCAGCCAGCGAGCGCAACCAGGCGGTTTTGCTCGAGCTGCTCGAGGCCTACCTGACCCTAAAAAGCCGCAAGCGGGCCACCTTGAGTCCGCGCACCCTCGAGAACTACCGGCTGGCAGTACGCGATTATCTGGCCTGGGCCTGGTCAGAAACGCAGTCGCTGGAAATTCTTAAAGTTTCCGGGGACGACCTCGACCGCTATATCGCCCACTTACAGCTCTATGGCGGCAACCTCGAGCAAGCCGAGCACCAGCGGTTGAAACCCGGATCAATAGCTACTTATCTGGCGGGCGTGCGGGCTTTTTATCGGGCGCTCGAGTGGGCCAACGCCGCCAAACTCCCACAGGTGCACTCCCCCCGCGACCCCACGCCCCCGGAAGAGCGACGCCCGGCCTTGCCAGAAGAGCTGTACAAAATGCTCCTCAACCATCTATCCGGGGCGGAACCCGAACACCACCGCGATCGCATTGCGGTGCGCCTGATGGCCGAGGCGGGCCTGCGTATTAGTGAAGTCATTAACTTGCTGGTAGACGACCTGAGCCTGGCCGAGCGCCTGCTGGTGGTGCGCGCGGGCAAGGGTGGCAAGCAGCGCACAGTTCCGCTTTCCAAATCCCTAGCCCAGGAAATTCAGGACTGGCTCAAACTGCGCCTGGCCCACGCCGCCCCCGGCGAGCAGGCGCTGCTGATCAACCTGGGGGGACGCAAAGCCTATGGGCGGGCCATGACCGATAAATCCCTGCGCCGGATGCTCAACCAGCATTACCGCCACCTGGGCTTCCCCAAGCGTTACTACGGGGCCCACATGTTGCGCCATACCGCCGGCACCCGCATATACAAGAAAAGCCGGGATCTGCACGCCACCGCCCGCCTTCTCGGGCATGCCAACATCAACACCAGCGCCATCTACGCCAAGATGGATCTGGCCGGGCTGTTTGAGGTGGTGGACAGGCTGGACGATTAGAAGCAGGGGTTTGTGTTAGGCTCTGGAAAAATGATTACCCAGAGAGGACTGCTCGAGCTGTTCAAAGTGGTTACCAGGGTTATCTTCAACCTGGTGCTGGTAGCCCTGCTGGTAGGTTTGCTGGTAAGCGTGACCCGCACCCTGCTGGATCTTGGCCTGGCCGTCAGCCAGCCCACGGTGCGACTGGGCCTCAAGGATCTGGTGACCAACGTTTTGTCCATGGTAATTGTGATCGAGCTGGTACGGGCTTTTGTAGACTACTTCGAATTCGACCGCATCCGCGCCGAGATCCTGGTAGAAGTGGCCGTTGCTTTTGTGCTGCGTGAGATGATGCTGGGTTTGTTTGCCGGCGAAATCAAGGGGCTGGATGTTTTAGTCTGGAGCCTGGGTATTCTGGCCCTGATCGGAGCCCGGGCCCTGGCTATTGCCTTCCCTTACGGCAAGAGGCCGGCACAGTCCGGCTAGCCGGGGTGTGTATACTTGCTCGAGGAGCGCCAATGGACATTTTCTTTCAGTTGTTCTGGCTCTTTTTCATTCTTTCAGCCCTTAGCCCCTATTTCACCCAGCAGATGCTGCTGGCAACCAGAACCCGGAGGATTACCGACCTCGAGCGCAAGCGCAAAAGCCGCGTCATCACCCTGATTCACCGGCAGGAGGGGTTTTCCTTTCTGGGAATTCCGTTTGCACGCTATATAGATATCGACGATTCCGAGCAGGTCTTGCGGGCCATCCGCATGACCGACCAGAGCGTGCCCATCGACCTTATCCTGCACACGCCTGGAGGGCTGGTGCTGGCCGCCGAGCAGATTGCCGAAGCCCTTCTTAAGCATCCCGCCAAGGTGACGGTGTTTGTGCCACACTACGCCATGTCGGGCGGAACCCTGATCGCCCTGGCTGCCGACGAGATTGTGATGGATGCCAACGCGGTGCTGGGGCCGGTGGATCCTCAGCTCGGGCAGTATCCGGCTGCCTCCATCCTGCGGGTGCTGGAGCAAAAGCCCATTGCCGAGATTGACGACCAGACCCTGATTATGGCCGACGTGGCCCGGAAAGCCCTTTCCCAGGTAAAACGCACCGTGACCGGGCTGCTGCGCAAACACTTTGACGAGCAGAAAAGCCAGGAACTGGCCGAGCTGCTTTCCCAGGGCACCTGGACGCACGATTACCCCATCAGCGTGGAGGAGGCCCGCAGCATGGGCCTTCGGGTCTCAACCGAGATGCCTTTGGAGGTTTACGAGCTGATGAGCATGTACCCCCAGCCGCGCGGGGGTAAACCCAGCGTGCAGTATGTGCCCCTGCCCTATGGGCGGGAGGAGCCCAGACCCAAGCATCGCTAGGCCAGGGCTTCCTCGCGCTTGATGCTGTACACCCGGCTTACCCCCCTCTCGGTGGTTACGCCGTACAGCGCATCACAGGCCTCCATGGTGCGCTTCTGGTGGGTCACCAGGATGAACTGGGTTTGGTTTTTGAAGTGCTGCAAAAAGCGGCAAAAGCGCTGGATATTGGCTTCGTCCAGCGGGGCATCCACTTCGTCCAGCACGGCGATGGGGAGGCCGCTGCTCCCCTCCCCCACCTCCGAAAGTGCGAACAAGAAAGCCAGGGCACCCATGGTGCGTTCGCCCATGGAAAGCAGGTTCAGGTTGACCGTGCGCTTACCGGCAGGCTTGAGGATCAGCTCGAGGCCCTGCGTGGAACGCTCGAGCTCCACTTCCGCATCCAGCAAAGCCTCGGCATACTGGGCAAATTTCTCTTTGAACACCCCATAGACCTGTTGCATCCGCTCGTGGTAAGCCGAGGCCACCTGGTGCAGCTCGGCCTCGAGCCTGCGCACGGCCGCCTCAGACTCCCGCAGGGCCACCTCCAGCCTGGCGATCTCCTCGCTCAGCAAGGCGTATTCCTGTTCGGCCAGGTGATTGACCGGGCCAAGTGCTTCCAGGGCCGCCTCGGTCTCGGCCAGGGCCCGGGCCAGGCTGCGCGAGGAGCCCTCCTCTAGCGGGCCGGGGGGCAGCTCGCAAAGCTCCTGCTGCAGGGTCTCGATGGTGGCCTCGCGGCGGGCCTGGGTTAGATGGAGGGCCTCGAGGTCGGAGAGCAGGGCGTTGGTGCGGGCGATCAGGCGGGTTTCTTCCTCGGAGAGCGCGCGGGTACGGCCTCGAGCCTCGCGCAGCCGTTCTTCTAGGTGGCTCAGGCTGAGCTCGGCCCTGGCCTGTTCAAGCGCGCCTTTGCGCGACTGGAGGCCAACAAGCTGCTGCCCAAGCTCAGCCTGTTCGCCGCGCAGGCGCTGTAAGCGAGCCTCGAGCTCGGCGATCTCGTTCTGAGCCATTGCGTAACGCGCCTGCTCTTCCTGGTAGCGCTGCCAGCGGGCCTCGGCTTCGCGCTGCTGGACAAGCTGGGCACTGAGGGCCTCCCGCTCGTTGCGCAGGGCCTCGAGGCGCTGGGGGTTGGGGGGCAGCACCGGCTCGGGGGGCTGGGGTGGTTGTCCCGCTACGGGCAGCCGGGCCAGGCCTTTGCGAATGGCTTTCAACTCGGAGTCCAGCTCGGTCTGGCGGCGCTGGAGCTGGGCCAGGTTGAGACCGACCAGCTCGGCCCGCAGGGCCTCGGCCTGGGCGGCCAGGGCCCGGGCCTGGGCTTCGAGGCGTTCAGCCTCGCCCTGGGTGTCGTGAAAACGCCGGCGCAGGGCCAGCATCTGGCCGCCTTTTTGCAGGCGCCCACCGGTAATGGCACCGCTGGTCTCGAGCAGCTCGCCCTCCAGGGTGACCATGCGCGGATGATCCGGGTGCTGCCGCACCAGGGCCAGGGCTGCCTCGAGGTACTCCAGCACCAGCGTCTCCCCGAGCAGGGTGGGAAGGGCCTCAGGGCAGAGCGGGAGCCGCACCAGGTGGCGGGCCATCCCCACCACGCCAGGGGTTCCTGCCCAGGGGAGACGCTCGTGGCGCGCTCGAGGGGGCTTGAGCAGGGTACGGGGCAGAAAGGTGGCCCGCCCCCCCTGCTGCTTTAAGTACTGCACAGCGGCCTGGGCAGCCCGCTCGTCTTCACACAGCACCCACTGCATGCGCGCCCCCAGGGCCACCTCAATAGCAAGTTCCAGGCCCGCCGGTACTTCGATTAAGTCGGCCACCACACCCATCAGACCGGGAATGCCCGAGGCCCGGGCCCGCTTGGGGCCCTCGGCCAGGTCGGCACCGGAGCGCAGCAGGGCTTCCAGACGCTCCGCCTCAGCGCGAGCAGCGCGGGCCTCGCTGCGGGCCCGCCCTTCCTGCTGAACCAGCTCGTTGAGCCGGCTGCGCAGGGCGCTTTCCTGGAGCTGCACCTGGGCCAGCTCTGCCTGGAGGGCTGCCCGTTCTGCTTCAAGCCGGGTCTGATCGGCCTCCAGCGCCGCCCGCTGGGCCAGCATCTGTTCAAAACTGGCCTTTTGGGCTTCGTAAGCGGCCTGGGCTTGCAAAAAGCGCTCATAGGCTTTCTGGGCTGCGCGAATCTGGTTCTCTTCGTTCTGAATGGCGGATTGAAGCTCACTGAGTCGCTGTCGCAGGTCTTGCAAAACCTCAGGGGTAGGCGGGGCTTCGGCTGGGGCGATGGGGGCCTGCAGGCTACGCAGTCGGGCGAGCCGGGTTTCGCTCTCCCCTACCTCCCCGGCTATCCGGCGCAGCAGGCCTTCCAGCGAAGCTCTTTCCTGCTCAACCAGCTTTAGCTCACCACCCAGGGCCTCGGCCTGCCGCAAGGCCTCGCTGTGGGCATTCTGGGCAGCTTCCAGGGCCTCCAGGGCCTGTTCCTTCTCCTTTTCAAGGGTTTGCAAGCGCTGGGTGATTTCAGCCTGCTCGCGTTCCAGGGTCTGGGCTTTTTGCTGGGCGCTTTTTACTTCTTGCTCGGCCTCACGGATACGGGCGGCCAGGACACTGCGTCGCAGCAGCAGCGCACGCGCCGCCAGCAGAGCCGCTTGGCGCGAGGCCTCGGCTTGCTGAGCTTTTTCCGAGGCAGCGGCTTTGCGCTCGAAGAGCTCCTGGGCGCGGGCCTGGAGCTCGAGGGTGGCGGTCTGCAAGCGTTCATGGGCAACTTTGCTGGCTTGTGTAACCGCCCGCAGGCCGGCGGCCTCCTCCAGGTAGGCCAGCAGCACCTCAGGGCCGGCCTGCAGGATCTGCCCAACCTCGCCCTGTCCCACAATGGCGTACCCAGTTCGCGAAAGTCCGGTTCCCATCAGGGCTTGCTCGACCTGGCGCAGGGTGCTGCGGGCATTGTTGAGGCGGATCTCGCTGCTGCCGTCGCGCTCGAGGCGCCTGCTCAGGCTAACCCGCTTACCGTTGCCGCCCAGCTCGAGCCCAACCTCGGCAAAACCGAGCGGGGGCCTGCCGTCCGAGCCGTGAAAGAGCAGGGCCTGGGCCTCATCACCCCGCAGTTCCCTGGCTCGAGCCCCCACCACCCAGCGCAGGGCTTCCACCAGGTTGCTCTTACCCGAGCCGTTTGGCCCCACAATGCCGTAAACGCCCGGGCCAAACTCGAGGCTGGTACGCTCACCGAAGGATTTAAAACCTTGTAGAAAAAGCCGTTCAATCTTCATAGTGTGGCGCAGCCGCTACCGGACGGCGCGCTTAAAGGGATCCAGCAGCGAAAGGTGCCCGAGGCTTTCCACCTCCCGGCCCTCCAGAAGGAACTTGACCTGTTCCACTTCCCTGAACTCCAGCAGGGTGCTGGCGATGCCGTAAATAAGGGCGGTTTCACCAGCCGTGCCGTAGCCCAGCCGCGCATAGGCCGCCGGTAAGTCTACCAAAGCGGTACCGTCGCGCAAAAACACCGTGGGAGCAGGGGTGCCAGCAGGAACCAATGGCGCAGCCCCCGGAATTTGCGGCCCGCGCACCAGCTCCTGCATAACCCGCCCCAGGGTGTACTCGCCTTCGGCCACCTGGATGGTACGCTCCTCGACCACCAGACCATCCCCGGTATCTTTGGCAAAGTGCAGCCGGATGATACGCGTGCCCTGGTTGTCCAGCTCGGAAGGTAGGTTGAGCAGGTTCGAGCCGCCGTCATCCTGCTGCTGGGCCCACAAAGCCCAGCCACCCAGCAGCAGAACCAGCAGGCCCAGCAGGTTGGTTAGGGTCAGGAAGCGTCTCATGGCCGGGTGCCTCCGCTGGAAGAGGTCAGGCCCATATAGGTACGCACGGCTCGAGCCAGCAGTTGCGCCACCTGGGCCCGCGCCTGGGGTGTGCGGAGCTGCTCAATGCCCACCTCAACCAAAACCGCTGCCCCGCCAGCCATCGAGAGCACATACATGGCATCCTGGCTGGTGTTGGCTACAATTCCGGCTGTGGCGAAGCTCTCTGCAACAGCCTGGGCCAGCCGGGCTGCCGAACCCGGCGTCGCCACATAGCGCTCCAGTATGGCCCGCTGGGCGGCTGGGCTGCGAACCGAGAGCTCGCGGCCTTTTTCTAGCAGCCGCAGGGTCTGGATCTCGGGGTGGCTGAACACGGTTACCTGATTACCGGGTGCTGCATGCAGGCTGATAAACACCTGGGCGGTTGTGGCATACTGGGCCCTTGCCAGCAGGGGCACAGCCTGGTCGCCGTTACGCGTTAGCACCACCTCTGCCTGGCCTTGCAGAAGCCTCTGCAGTTGTTGAACCACCGAGAGCACCAGGTCTTTTTCCCGCAAGCCCCCCACCACCACCCCGGCATCGGCGCCGCCATGCCCGGCATCGAGAACTATACGCGGCAGCCGCGTTATTGGGCCCCGCTCCACCACGACCTGCTGCGGCAAAAACATCAGGCGGGGTGGATCGTTGCCCTGGGGCAGGTAGATCTCAGTCCCCCAGTTTTCTTTGCTAAAACTGATGGGCGCGGTGGGGGGGGTGTCCGGTACCTCGGTCACCCCAATCATAGCCAGCCGGGGCGGGTTGTTGGCTAAGAGCCGCACCTGCACATCCCGGTCGAAGCGCAGGATGTAGCGTTCGCTCGAGCCTGCTATAGCCCGTTGCACCTCCAGCAACCGCGCCGGGCGCAGGGCCAGCACCGGGGCGCCGTAATCGTTGCGATAGTACAGATCCAGCACCCGGGCCAGCTCGCGAACCGGCACCCACAGGCCGTCCTGGTTTCGGTAGGCGTTGAGCTGCCGCACTGCGTCGGCGCCCTGGCTGCTCACGGCAAAGGCGGCAACCCGACTTCCCAGGCTTAGGTATATCTTATCGGAGGCCTCGAGGTAGCCCAGGCCCAGGCCTTCGGCGATGAACCTGGCTGGGCCATAGGCCACCGAATCACCCGCGGGGTAGATGGCCTGGCTCTCCTGCCCGCCCACCAACAGACGGCCCTCATACTGGGCCCAGGCCAGGCTGAACAATACGGTCAACACCATCCATGCGCGCTGCATCCTAAGTCCAATCGCCACAGTTTTACCTGGCCTGCATTAGAAGCGCAAGTGCGGTAGCGGGCCGCCCAAACCTACCAGCTTTCGAGTTCCCGGCGCACGGCGAGCTTTTTGTCATCGGCTTTTTTCTGATAGGCTCGCTTACCTCGAGCCAGCGCTAGCAGCAATTTGGCCTTACCCCGCTCGTTGAAATAGATCTTGAGCGGTACCAGGGTGAGGCCCTTCTGCTCAACCCGTGCCCTCAGTTTGTCGAGTTCGTGCCGGTGCAGCAAAAGCTTGCGCAGGCGGCGCGGATCGTGGTTGGCATAGCCACCTTTTTCGTATGGGGCAATGTAGAGGTTCTCGAGAAACAACTCCCCGTTTTGAAACCGCGCAAAAGTGCCGGTAAAGTCAACCTGGCCGGTTCGAATGGATTTCACCTCGGTGCCCTTAAGGGCCAGACCGGCCTCGAAGGTCTCCAGTATCTCGTAGTCGTGACGCGCCTTGCGGTTCTCGAGTCCGGCCATAGGGCTATTCAGTCTACCAGGTTTGTTTTAGGGCCAGGGAAAAGTCCGGAAGCCGCTTTTGTGATTTTATTCACGATAAAATGTGTTCGTGAAATTCTTATACATTCACCGACCGCAGGCCTCCAGAAAAATTTTGTGAATCCGCGCATCGCTGGTCAGCTCGGGGTGGAAGGTGCTGGCCCATATCTTTCCAGAACGCACCAACACCGGCGATCCCTCAAAACTGGCTAAAACCTCAACCCCTTCACCCACCCCCAGAATCCGGGGAGCCCGGATAAAAAAAGCCGGGAAAGGCCGGTCGAAACCCTCAATGCAGAGGTCGGCCTCAAAGCTGTCCACCTGCCGCCCATAACCATTGCGCTGAACCGTAATATCCAGACATCCCAGGCGGGGCTGGTCGGGGAACTGGGGTATATGTTTAGCCAGCCAGATAGCCCCCGCACAGGTACCCCATACCGCTAGACTCCCAGCCTCTAGGCGTGCGCGTATTGATTCCTCGAGGCCATACTCCCTGCTCAGCATGCCGATGGTGGTGGACTCCCCGCCCGGCACGATCAAACCGGCCAGGCCTTCGAGGTGCTGCGGCAGGCGCACCTCCGCCACCTCCACCCCGAGGGCCTCGAGCATCCGCCTGTGCTCACGCACGTCCCCTTGGATAGCTAACACACCGACTTTCACGCCCATGATATTACCCCACCCACCGCGTGGCGGTAATGCCAGCCTGGGTTGCAATATGTTACTTTATTCACTATATCACATGCTCGTGAATATATTATCTGTTTTGGGCTAAGCTGGAATGGTTACCAGGCTACGGGCTGCGCTGTGCTGGCTCTCTTCGGCCTCGGCTTTGAGCAAATGCTTCTCATTTTCCTCGCCCAGGGCCTTCAGCAAGCGCTCGCGCGAGACAAACTCGCCTCCCAGCATGTAACAAAAGCCCTGCTTACCCAAGACCACCACATAGCGGAGCCCCTGGTGGTTCCGCACAAAGGTGTTGTGCCGCATGGCAAAACGGTGCATTTTAGCCAGTACAAGCTGTTCGCGCTCCTGGCGGCGGCGGTGTAACGTGGGCATTAACCAGACGGCTAGCAAAACCCACAGGGCCGTGACACCGAAAATGACCAGGCCAAAAGTTTCCGGACGCATTGTGTTACAAGTATATGACTATATGTAACGCTTTTTGTAACGCAAGCGCAACTTGAACCCAGTCAAATACCCCCCACCGCCTGGTGAGGGGTACGGGTACCGCCCGGTTGCTACCAGCCACGCCGGGCCAGTTTTTCTTCTTCCGAGAGGAAGTCCAGGTTAATGCCCACCATGGGTTCCCCCAGGTCTTCAGAAACCTCGGCCAGCACCTCGGGGTTGTTGTAATGGGTAACCGCGCGCACGATGGCCCGGGCCCGTTTGCGGGGGTCGCCGGACTTGAAAATCCCGGAGCCCACAAAAACCCCATCCATACCAAGCTGCATCATAAGCGCCGCATCGGCCGGGGTCGCCACACCGCCTGCGGCGAAATTAACCACCGGAAGGCGGCCGTTTTCGTGCACCCAGAGCACCAGCTCGTACGGCGCGCCGTGGTTCTTGGCATAGGTCATCAGCTCTTCGCGGGGGAGGGCTTGAATCTGGCGGATTGCCCCCAGAACACTACGGGCATGACGGACAGCCTCCACCACGTTGCCGGTACCGGCCTCGCCTTTGGTGCGGATCATGGCGGCCCCTTCAGCGATGCGCCGCAAGGCTTCCCCGATATCGGTGGCCCCGCAAACAAAAGGAACCTTAAAGGCGTGTTTATCGATGTGGAAGGACTCATCGGCCGGGGTCAGCACCTCGGACTCGTCGATGAAGTCAACCCCCAGGGCCTCGAGGATCTGAGCTTCAACCGTATGCCCAATCCGGCATTTAGCCATCACCGGAATCGAGACTGCGCTCATGATCTCCTTGATCAATTTGGGATCCGACATGCGCGCAACCCCGCCCTGGGCACGGATATCCGCTGGCACACGCTCGAGGGCCATCACCGCCACAGCCCCGGCCTCCTGGGCGATCTCGGCCTGCTGCGCGTTGACCACATCCATAATCACGCCGCCCTTGAACATTTCAGCGAATCCGGTTTTGATTCGCAGGGTACCCTTCTCCATAACTACCTCCAACTGCGTAGAATAACCTTTTTTTATGCGCGATCCCAGTGCCCGACTACAGTTAGAACCCCACCACGCCCCTAGTCCGACATCCGGGTGCTGACAAAATTGGTGTAAATCGCCCCCCGCTTATAGAAAGCGTTGTCCATGACCTTCAGGTGGAAGGGTACGGTGGTTCTGACCCCAGGCCCTTCAATGACCGTTTCGGCCAGGGCCCGCCGCATACGGGCAATCGCCTCTTCGCGGTTTTCACCGTGCACAATGATCTTGGCTACCAGGGAGTCGTAATGGGGTGGGATGGTGTAGCCAGCGTATAGGTGCGAGTCCACCCGCACCCCCGGGCCGCCCGGGAAGTGCAGCGTCTCGATCTTGCCGATGCTCGGACGGAAGTCTTTTTCGTAATCCTCGGCATTAATGCGGCACTCGATAGCGTGGCCCTGCAGTTTGATCTCGTCTTGTTGCAGGGTGAACGGCTCCCCCGCAGCAATTTTGATCTGCCACTTGACCAGATCCAGGCCCGAGATCATCTCTGAAACGCAGTGCTCCACCTGGATGCGGGTGTTCATCTCCATAAAGTAGAAGTTGCCGTCCGGATCTACGATGAACTCGAGGGTGCCCGCCCCCTGGTAGTTGACGTATTTGGCTAGGCGCACCCCGGCGGCCAGAATTTCCTGACGTAAAGGCTCCTCCAGGCGGCTCGGGGCCTCTTCGATGAGCTTCTGGTTGCGGCGCTGGATGGAGCAGTCCCGCTCACCGATGTGCACCACATGGCCCTTGCCATCTCCCAGCACCTGCACCTCGACATGGCGGAAAAGCTCGATGTACTTCTCCAGGATCAGCGACGGATCGGAAAAGTAGTTCTGGGCCTCGACCTGGGCCTGGGCGAAAGCCGTTTTCATCTCCTCGGAGGAGCGCACCACCTTCTGGCCCCGGCCCCCACCCCCCGCGCTGGCTTTGAGCAGCACCGGATAACCGATCTGCTCGGCAGCCTCGAGGGCCTCCTCCACCGAACGCAACACACCCGTACCGGGCACGGTGGGCACATTGGATTTGGCCGCGATCTCCCGGCCACCGGCCTTGGAGCCCAGGCTGTGCATGGACTCGGGGGTCGGGCCTATAAAGACGATACCGTGGTCGCGGCACATCTCGGCAAACTGGGGGTTTTCGGCCAGAAAACCATACCCCGGGTGGATGGCTTCGGCGCCGGAGATGATGGCCGCCGACAGGAGGTTTGGGATGTTAAGGTAGCTCTGGGCGGAGGGTGGCGGGCCGATGCAGATGGCCTCGTCCGCCAGCAAAACCGGTAAGGACTGGCTATCGGCCTCGCTGTGGGCCACCACCACCTTGACCCCCAGCTCCCTGGCTGCCCGCAAGACCCGCAGGGCAATCTCACCTCGGTTAGCCACCATTATTTTCTTGAACATAGCACCTTCTATTCGTAGAGCCAGTGGATTGCTCAGGCCGGTTCGATCAGGAAAAGCACCTGGCCGTACTCGATGGGCTCACCATTAGAAACCAGGATTTTGCGCACCACACCGGACACTTCGCTTTCTATCTCGTTCATGAGCTTCATAGCCTCGATGATGCACAAGACCTGCCCCTTCTTGACCAGATCGCCTTCCTTGACAAAAGGCTCGGCCTCGGGGGAGGGTGCGCGATAGAAAGTACCCACAATGGGGGCTTTTACCTCGACGTATCGGCTGGTGTCCTCCTTGGGCGCCTCGGGCCTGGGTGTGGGCGCTGGGGCAGGGGTTTCAGCCGGGGTCTGGACTGGAGACGGGCTCGAGGCCGGCACTGCTTGAGGCTGGACAACCACCGGGGCGGGTGCGGCCACATACTGCACCTCCCCACCTCGCTTGACTGTTAGTTTGTAATCGGGGGTCTCGAGGGTCAGCTCGGCCACCTCGTGTTCTTGCAAGGCTTGGAGGATAGACTTTAGTTCCTTTGCATTCATGACTGCCTCCGAAACAGCACTAACCTGACTAGCTTCCTAAGTAGCCTATAGAAGTATAAAGCCACGGGGCCGGTTTGACCCCGGACGGCCTGGCCCCCCGCAGGCGCGCCGGATCGCCGCCTCCAACAAAAAACACTTGCCGCAAGGCAAGTGTCAGAAGCGAGCCCCCAAGGTTCAGGCCCGGCCCAGGTACTCCCCGCTGCGGGTATCCACCCGGATGACCTCCCCGGCCTCGACAAACAGCGGCACCTGCACCACCGCCCCGGTCTCGAGGGTGGCGGGCTTGGTACCACCAGAGACGGTATCACCGCGCACCCCGGGGGGCGTATCGACAATTTTGAGCTCCACCGAAGCGGGCAGGGTGATATCCAGCGGACGGCCGTTGTACATGGCGCCCTGCACGGTCATGCCTTCTTTGAGAAACTTGGTGGCCTCGGAGATCTCCCGCGGCACGTGGAACTGCTCGTAGGTCTCCAAGTCCATGAATACCAGCTCGTCGCCCTCCGGGTAGAGGTACTGAAGATCCTTGGTCTCGACATAGATATCCTCGAGCTTCTCACCGGAGTTGAAGGAGCGCTCAACCGTGGCCCCGGTCTCGAGGTTCCTGAACTTAGCCACCACTTTAGCGCCGCCGCGCCCAATTTTCTGGTGCTGGTACTCAATGCACTGCCACAGCGCCCCATCCATTTTGACTTTGGTTCCGTTCCGGAGATCCGTTACGCTGATCATCTATTCCTCCTCGTACCCAAAGCAAAAGTCTACAGGATGAAGCAGCCAAAGAAAAGATGAGGGCGGTGAGGAAACCACCCCCCTTTTTCCGGTCTCAGTATATGTCTTCGGGCTTTTTCTCCATCTTTCCGGTAAGCCAGTAGATAATGCGCTCCGAGATGTTCTCGAGGTGGTCGCCCAGCCGCTCGTAGCTGCGGGCCACCCGGCCCAGCGTAAGCGCCTTGGTGATGGTGCGGGGGTCTTCCATCATGTAGGTCAGAAGCTCACGCGAGACCTCCTCGTAAAGCGCATCGATCTCGTCGTCGCGGCGGAACACCTCTTTAGCCGCCTCAATGTCCCGCTCGGCGAAGGCCTTCGAGATCAGATCCAGCATGAGGGCCAGGCGACGCCCCATATCGGGGAGGGTGATGTAGTTTTTGAGCGGCGGCTCCTTAGCCAGCACAATTACATCCTCGGCGACATGAGCGGCATAGTCCGCGGCCCGCTCGAGGTCGGTCAGGGCCTTGATGATAGTAAAGGCAAAGCGCAGATCGGAAGCCACCAGGCTCTGCCGGGCGATCAGGGTGATGGTTCTGGATTCGATCTCCAGCTCCATGGCATCCACCTGCGCATCTTGCGAGATGATCTCCTGCGCCATGTGCGGATTTTGATCGCTAAGCGCCTTGGCGCTTTTCTCGGTCATATCGCGCACCAGCGAGATCATGCGGATGGTCTGCTCGGTGAGCTGGTTGAGTTCCCGGTCTAGAATTTCACGCATATAGACTCCTTGTACATTTAGTTTACGCAGGCACCTGGGTTGTTGAGCGGTCTGGGGTGGCCCCCGCTCCAATCGGAAAGGTCAGGCCAAAAGCGTTGCCGTCCTCCAGGGCGCGCCCGTAGGCCGTACCGCCCCAGCCCGCGGCCAACCGGCGCACCAGGGCCAGTCCAAGACCGGTGCCCCGCACGTTGGCCGCATGCATGCCCCGTTGCCCCGCTACGAACAGCCGTTCAAAGTCCTCGAGGGGCTGGCCCCGGTTGCGAACCTCGAGCCATACCCCCTGGTTGTTCTGACCGCTCTCCACAACGATTTCCGAGCCTGTGCCGTACTTGATGGCGTTGTCGAGCAGGTTGAGCAAAGCCTGGTACACCGCGTCCGGGTTGGCCCAGACGGTATGGGGCATCTGCCAGCGAATCCAGGCCGACTTTTGTGCTAGCTGGGGCGCCAAAAAACGCTCCAGGCGGCCTTGCAATTCCTCGAGGGCAAAGGTGCGATTCTGCGAGGGGCGGCGGTTGAGGGGGAGATCCTCGACCAGCCGGCGCAGACGGTGGGTTTCCTGGTACAGCAACTGCAGGGCTTCCTGGGCCTCGGGCCCTGAGAGGCCGTTTTGCAGCGCCTCCAACAGCGAAAGCATCCCGGCCACCGGGGTGCGAAACTCGTGGGCCAGCACCCGGCTGGACTCCTCCAGCACCTCGGCCCGCTGTAGTTCCTCGGTTTTATCCCAGAGCAGCAGCACCCCCGGCACTGCCTTGACCCAGAGGGTGCGGTTGCGGGCCTCGAGGGTGGCCTCCCCACCCATCCGGCACAGCGCCTCGAGCTTGTGATCCCGCAAGGCCAGCAGCAATGAGCGGCCCAGCACCTTATCGCGCTCTACCTCCAGCAGTTGGGCCGCCACCGGGTTGAGGTAAACCACCCGGCCCTCGGCGTGAACAACCACCCCCTCACGGGCCATCTCCCAAGCCGTCTGCAAGAGGGTTTCTTTCACACAGCCTCACTCCCTGAAGCGATAACCAACCCCCCGCAGGGTTTCCAGAAAGCGTGGGGCCTTGGGGTCTTCACTCAGTTTATCCCGCAGTTGGGCGATGTGCTGATCCACCGTTCGAGCCGTGCCCAGAAACTCCTGCCCCCAGACCCGCTCAAGGAGTTCTTCACGGGTATAAACCCGCCCTGGATGCCGCGCCAAAAAAGCCAGTAGTTCAAACTCCCGCCGGGTAAGCTCGAGGCTGTGACCATCCAGGAACGCCTGGTGCCGCTCCAGGTCGAGGCTTAGGGCCCCGCGCTCGAGGCGACCGCTCTTGCCAACCCGGCGCAGCAAGGCCTGCACCCGCGCGATAAGCTCTGGGGTGGAGAAGGGTTTTGTCAGGTAATCGTCAGCTCCACGGGTCAGCCCCTCCACGCGATCCTGCTCACCAGCCCGGGCGGTAAGCATCAGCACCGGTAGCTGTTCATAGCGCCCATCGCGGCGCAGGCGCTCCAGCAGGCGCAGACCGGGTTCATCCGGCAACATCCAGTCCAGTATGACCAGATCGGCGGCTGGCATCTTCTCCCAGGCTTCCGCAGCCGTGGCTGCTTCCAGCACCTGATGCCCGGCCTTCGAAAGCGAAAGGCGGAGCCCCAGCCGCACAGAGGGTTCGTCCTCGACCAGCAGCAGTTTCGACATCCCTATTTAGTGTAGCCGTGGTTTGGTCAGCTAAATGTCATGAGGCATTTAGAGCCTGAAAAAGCCAATTAAGTGTGCGGACGGGGGCTGGAGGCCCAGCAGCCTCATCTGGCTGGCTAGCTGGCCCCGGTGAAAATGGGCGTGGCTGATAAAGTGCAGGACGATCTCGGCCACAGTGTTGGTGGCAGTTCCGCCCGAATAGGTGTAGGTGATGCGGGCATCTGGGTCGGCGGCCTCGAGCCAGCTTTTTCGCTTTGCAGCCACCTGCTGCCAGAGTTCGTGCACAACCTCGAGGTCGGCCGGGCTGGCTGGGGCTTGCACAGCCGCATAGCCCAGCAAGCGCTCGAGCCAGGTGGCCTCGGCCCAGACCATATGGGCGGCGGTCGCTGATACGCTGGGGAACGAACCACCCACTGCTCGCTGTGCCTGTTCCAAAGGAAGCGCCCGCAAAGCAGGCCACCACTGATCCCAAAGCCAGTCGTGGGCA
Source organism: Meiothermus sp. (assembly GCA_026004095.1). Classification (GTDB taxonomy): domain Bacteria; phylum Deinococcota; class Deinococci; order Deinococcales; family Thermaceae; genus Meiothermus. Next base: position 15,670 of record BPIL01000013.1, on the reverse strand, counting down.
GCTACGATGCGCTTGAGTTCTAGCTTATCCATGGTCTATCAGCATACAAAAAAACCCCACCCGAGGGTGGGGATAGAACATACCAGCGTTTAGCGTTTGCTGTACTGCGGAGCCCTACGGGCTTTGTGCTTACCGTATTTCTTACGCTCCACCTCGCGCGGGTCGCGGGACAGCAACCCAGCCGGCTTGAGCTTGGCCCGCAGATCGCTGTTGTAGTTGACCAGGGCCCGGGCGATGCCGAGCTGAATGGCATCCACCTGGCCGGCCTTACCACCACCGCGCACGGTAATGAAAGCGTCGAAGCGGTTGGTGGCATCAACCCGGCGCAGGGGCTCGAGGGCCGTTACGGCCTTGACCAGGCCACCAAAGTAGTCGGCGAAAGGAACGCCGTTAATTTCAATTTTTCCGCTGCCAGGGCGCAAAAACACCCGGGCCACACTGGTCTTGCGACGGCCCGTTCCGTAGTACTGTTCCATTATTCAACCTCCATCTTTACGGGCTTCTGGGCCGCATGGGGGTGGGTGGCTCCAGCGTAAACCTTCAAGCGGCGGAACATGATGTTACCGAGGGTGCCTTTAGGGAGCATGCCCTTAACCGCGTGCTCCACCGCCTTAACCGGCTTTTCGGCCAGCATCACAGCAGCCACGGTTCGCTTCAGGCCGCCAGGATAACCAGAGTAGCGGGTGTAGACTTTGGTTCGGGGTTTGGAGCCCGTCAGCACCACTTTATCCGCGTTGATCACCACCACGCAGTCGCCCATAGCCATGTTGGGGGTGAAGTCGGGTTTGTGCTTGCCACGCAGTATTGCAGCAATTTTGGAAGCCACCCGACCGATGGGCTGGCCTGCGGCATCGATGAGCACCCAGCCGGGTTCTTTGGGTTCAGGCACGTAGGTCTTGAACACTGCTGTCTCCATTTTTGCGCCAGCGCCTACCAACGCCGTCGCGGACTGTGATTTGCCTTTGTTTGGGTGGCTCGGGGCGACCAGCCCAAAAAAGGCACCAGCGAGGAGTATAGCACAGCGTTTTAGCGCTTTGCAATCTGTACGGCTCAGGGCGCGCTTTTCATATCCCACCTCATTCTGAGAGGCCCAAAAGGCGTAACGTAGTGGAGAGGAGGTTTGCTTATGGCGGCCAAGCTCGGCGAGAAAGAGATCGAAAACGCTTTGAAAAACCTGCCCGGATGGCAGCTCACGCAGGGTCGGATCGAAAAGACTTATACGTTCGATTCCTACGCCCATGGGGTCGGTTTTGCTGTCAGGGTGGCGCTGCTGGCGGAAAAAACCAACCACCACCCCGATAGCCTGGAAATCATGTGGTGCCGGGTTAAGGTGGCCTACGTAACGCACTCGGCAGGGGGGGTGACACCGCTCGACCTCGAGGCCGCCGCGCAGGTAGATGCCCTGGTCTGAGGGCAGGCAGGCGGACGGTGAGCCGATACGTTTTTTTGGGCCAGAACCTAGTAGACTAGGAAATCGTGAGTATGGAACGGTCTATCGATAGTTCGAATCTGGCTTTCCTCGAGGCGCTGTACCAGGAGTACGAAAAAAACCCGGCCTCCATTCCGGCGGAGTGGGCGAGTTATTTCCAGAAGGTTCAGCTCGAGCCCACCGGCAATGGCCTAGCGGAACGACAACCGATCCAGGAGGCCTCGCTCGCGGAGCTGGCCTCGTTTTTTTTGCGGGCTGTGCGTTTCCTGCGCACCTACCGTGAGCGGGGGCATCTGATTGCCCGCATAGACCCCCTGGGACGGGAACGCCGCACACCCCCCGAGCTCGACCCCAGCTTCTTTGGGCTGAGCGAGGCCGACCTCGACCGGCCCATCCCCGCCGAGCTGGGGGCCCCAACGCTGCGAGCCGTGCTGGAACAGTACAAGGCCCGCTACGGGGGCACGGTGGGTATTGAGTACGGCCACCTCGACGATCCGGTGGTGCGCAACTGGATTGAGGCCCGCCTGGCCTCCGGCTTTCCAAAGCCCACCCCCGAGCAGAAAAAAAACATCCACCAGCGCCTGATGCAGGCCACACTCTTTGAGGAGTTCCTGCAGAAGAAGTACCTGGGGGCCAAAACCTTTAGCCTCGAGGGCACCGAGTCGCTGATACCCCTTCTGGACATCGCCCTCGAGAACGCCGCCCGGCAGGGGGTGGTGGAGGTGGTAATGGGCATGGCCCACCGGGGCCGCCTGAACGTACTGGCCAACGTGGTCAAAAAACCCATGCGGGATATCTTCCTGGAGTTTGAAGAGCACTTCCCCGAGGGCTACCACGGCGATGTGAAGTACCACCTGGGCTATTCCAACGATATCGAGACCCCTTACGGCAAGCTGCATCTGTCGCTCAATTTCAACCCCTCCCACCTGGAGTTTGTGGCCCCGGTAGCCATGGGCCGCACCCGCGCCAAGCAAGATCGCTTTGGGGATGTCAAGCGCGAAAAAGGCATGCTTTTGCTGGTGCACGGCGATGCTGCTTTTATCGGGGAAGGCATCGTGCAGGAGACGCTCAACATCTCCGGACTGCCCGCCTACACGGTGGGCGGGGCGCTGCATATCATCCTGAACAACCAGGTGGGCTTCACCACCGAACCTCACGAGTACACCGCCGGGCGTTACTCCACCGAGATCGCCAAGATGGTGGAGTCCCCCATCTTCCACGTCAACGCCGAAGACCCCGAGGCCCTGGTGGGCGTGGTGGCCCTGGCTATGGACTTCCGCAAGGAGTTCAAGCGGGACGTTTTCATCGACCTGATTGGTTACCGCAAACGCGGCCACAACGAAACCGACGAGCCCAGCTTCACCCAGCCCGATATGTACCGCCGCATCGCGGCCAAGAAGCCCCTGTACCTGAGCTACCAGGCCAAGCTCGAGCAGGAAGGCCTGTGCACCCCCGAAAGCTGCGAAGCCCTGGCCAAGCAGTATCAGGACACCCTCGAGGCCGCCTTCTCGGGGGCCCGACGGGAGCCCACCCCCACCCGCCCTCCTGCCGGGGGTGGGGTCTGGAAAGGCTATCTGGGCGGCCCGGAGGAAGGGGTTCCCGACCCCGAAACCGGGGTTGCCACAGAGAAGCTCGCGGCCCTGATGGAGGGGCTTACCCGCCTGCCCGAGGGTTTCCAGCTACACCCCAAGCTGGTGCGGTTCGTGGAAGCCCGGCGTGAGATGGGGCTGAACAAGCGTCCGCTGGACTGGGCCGCCGCCGAGATGCTGGCCTTCGCTTCGCTGGCGGTGGAGGGGCACCGGGTGCGCATCTCCGGACAGGATGTGGTGCGGGGAACCTTTACCCAGCGCCACGGCGGTTACACCGACCATATCACCGGGGAACGGTATATTCCGGCCAACCACCTGGCCGAGGGGCAGGCCCCGGTGGAGCTGTATAACTCGGCGCTCTCGGAAGCGGGGGTGCTGGGTTTTGAGTACGGCTACAGCCTGGATATGCCCGAGGCCCTGGTGGCCTGGGAGGCCCAGTACGGCGACTTCGTCAACACCGCCCAGGTGATTATCGACCAGTTTATCGCCTCGGCCGAGGCCAAGTGGAGCCGCCTTTCGGGGATTGTGCTGCTGCTCCCGCACGGTATGGAGGGGGGCGGCCCCGAGCACAGCAGCGCCCGCCTCGAGCGCTTCTTGCAGCTCTGCTCCAACGACAACATGCAGGTCACCTACCCCACCACCCCAGCCCAGTACTTCCACCTGCTGCGCCGCCAGGTGGTGCGGCCCTGGCGCAAACCCCTCATTGTGATGACCCCCAAGAGCCTCCTGCGCAACCCCGATGCGGTCTCCCGCCTCGAGGAACTGGCGCAAGGTCGGTTCCAGCGCGTACTGGCCGGTACGCCCAACAGCAAAGCCAGGCGGGTCATACTCTGTTCGGGCAAGGTTTTCTACGACCTCGAGGCCGCCCGCAAGGCCGCCCAGAAAGACGACGTGGACATCATTCGCCTCGAGCAGCTCTACCCCTTCCCAAATAAGGAGCTCGAGGCCGCCCTGGCCCCCTACCCCGAGCCAACCGAGGTGGTCTGGGTGCAGGAGGAACCCGCCAACATGGGGGCCTGGTGGTTTATCCGCGCCCGCTTCGGCGACCGCATGTTTGGGCACCCGCTGCGCGTGGTGGCCCGGCCCGAGTCCAGCAGTCCGGCGGTGGGCTCCAAAAAGGTGCACGATAAAGAGCAGCAGGCGATCGTTTCGGCGCCCTGGGGCTCTAGGAGAACCAGATAAGGTAAAGTTACCCAGCTTGAGTGGAGATAGTATGGCCTTAGAACTGAAAATACCTGCAGTTGGCGAGTCCATCACCGAAGTTGAGATTGGTCAGTGGCTTAAGAAGGAAGGGGACACGGTTAAGGTTGATGAGCCCCTGGTGGAACTGGTTACCGATAAAGCCACCCTCGAGCTACCCGCGCCGGTGGCCGGGCGGCTGAGCAAAATCCTCATCCCCAGCGGACAGGCCAAGGTGGGCGATGTGGTAGCCCTGCTGGAAGAAGGCGCCGCCGAGGCCTCGAGCAGCGCCCCCACCCAGAGCGCACCCGCCCCCAGCCAGGCCGCGGCACCGAAAGCAAGGTGATGCCAGCGGCCGAGCGGCTGGCGGCGCAGGCCGGTTTGCAGGCCTCGAGCATCCCTGGGAGCGGCCCCGGCGGCCGGGTCTTGAAAGAAGACGTGCAGCGAGCGGTAACCACACCGCCCCCCGCCCCCAACCCACGCCCGCGCCCCAGCGCCCCCGCCGTGCAAAAGGGCGAACGCCGCGAGGATGTGGTGCCCATGACCCCCCTGCGCCGCCGCATCGCCGAGCGTTTGCTGGCAGCCAAGCAGAACACCGCCATGCTCACCACCTTCAACGAGGCCGATATGAGCGCGGTGATGGAGCTGCGCAAGGAGTACGGCGAGGCCTTCCAGAAAAAATACGGCTTCAAGCTGGGCTTTATGAGCTTTTTTGTAAAAGCGGTGGTGCAGGCCCTGCAGGAAATCCCGCAGCTCAACGCCGAAATCCGCGGAACCGATATCGTTTACCACCGCTACTACGACATCGGCATCGCCGTGGGCGGGGGCGAAGGCCTGGTGGTACCGGTGATTCGCGATGCCGATCGGCTCTCGATGGCCCAGATTGAGGCGGTGATCGCCGACTTTGGAGCCAGGGTACGGGAAAAGAAAATCAAACCCGAAGAGTTAATGGGCGGCACCTTCACCATCACCAACGGGGGCATCTACGGCTCGCTCAACTCCACGCCCATTCTCAATCCGCCCCAGGTGGGCATTCTGGGCATGCACGCCATCGTCGAGCGTCCGGTTGCCAAAAACGGCGCGGTGGTCATCCGCCCGATGATGAACCTGGCCCTTTCCTACGATCACCGCATTGTGGATGGGCGGGAGGCCGTCACCTTCCTCAAGCGCATCAAGGAACTCATCGAAAACCCCGTACGGCTAACCCTGGAAATCTAAACTTTGGTGAGGAAATATGCCCAAACATCAGCTTGTGGTTATCGGCGCGGGGCCCGGCGGGTATGTGGCGGCCATCAAGGCGGCCCAGCTCGGTCTGGATGTGGCCTGCGTGGAAAAAGAGCAAGCCCTGGGTGGCACCTGCCTGCGGGTGGGCTGCATACCCTCCAAAGCCCTCTCTGGAAGCGAGCGAGAAAATCCACGCCGCACAACACAACCAGATCATCGGCGCCAAAATCGGCCAGGTCGAGCTGGATCTAGCCGCTCTGATGGCCCACAAGGACAAGGTGGTCAAAGCCAACACCGGGGGCGTGGAGTACCTGTTCAAGAAAAACAAAGTTACGCGTTACCTGGGCCATGGCACAATTCTCACACCCAATAAGGTGCGGGTCGAAGGCCCCGAGGGGGTGCAGGAACTCGAGACCGAGCGCATCCTGATTGCGACGGGCTCCAAGGTGGCCCCTCTCAAAGGGGTTCAGCTCGACTACGAGATTGTGGGCACCTCGGATCAGGCCATCGCCTACCCCAGCGTACCCGAGCACCTGGTGGTGATCGGGGGTGGGGTGATCGGCCTCGAGCTTGGCTCGGTCTGGAACCGCCTGGGGGCCAAGGTAACGGTGCTGGAATACCTTCCCCACATCCTGGGGGGCATGGACAGCGAGGTGGCCAGAGCCGCCGAAAAGATCTTCAGGAAACAGGGCCTGGAGATCCGCACCGGGGTCCGGGTGACTGCGGCCTACGCCAAGGATGGAAAGGGCGTTGTGGAGTACGAAGGCGGCGAACCCTTGGTGGCCGACCGGGTTCTGCTGGCCACCGGACGAATCCCCAACACCGATGGGCTGGGCCTGGAAAACGTAGGCCTCCGTACCGACGAGCGGGGCCGGATTCCCGTCAACGCCCATTACCAGACTGCGGTGCCCAGCATCTTTGCAATCGGCGACGTGATCGCCGGCCCCATGCTGGCCCACAAAGCCGAGGAGGAAGGTTACGCGGCGGTGGAGTACATGGTGACGGGCTATGGGCACGTCGACTACAACGCCATACCCAACGTGGTCTACACCCACCCCGAAATCGCCTCGGTGGGCAAAAGCGAAGAGGAGCTCAAGGCGGCGGGTGTGCCCTACAAAAAAGGCTCCTTCCCGTTCTCGGCCAACGGCCGGGCTCGAGCCATGAACGATACCGACGGCTTCGCGAAAATTCTGGCCCACGCCGAGACCGACCGCATCCTGGGGGTGCACATCATCGGGCCTCGAGCGGGCGACCTGATAGCCGAGGCAGCCGTAGCCATGGCCTTCCACGCCTCTTCGGAGGATCTGGCCCGCGCCTCCCACGCCCACCCTACCCTGGCTGAAGTGCTCAAGGAGGCCGCTCTAGCCACCTGGGACAAGCCGATTCATATCTAGGCCCAGTCACACAACACAGAGCTCATTACCAAAGCCGCATATGACCGCAGGTATAATTTCCTGCGATGCCCTATCTACGCCAACCCAGCTTTCTGGAGCTCCTGAGCGAGTACGAGCGTCAAAGGTTGGGGCAGATCTGCCCACCTCGAGCCCTTGAGCTAGGGGAGTTGCTTTACCGTCAGGGCGACCCTTGCCACAGTCTGATTATTTTGATCGAGGGTCAGGTCAAGCTTCTGAAGATAGCTGGTCGGGGCCAGGAACGCATCGTGTACGTGGCCGGGGGCGGCGATCTGCTGGGCATCAATTTTCTGTCCCAGGACGCCGAACACACGACCACGGCCATCTGCCTCAGCCGGGCGGTAATTTGCCCGGTCGAGAAAAGTCAGGTCATGCAGGTATTCAGGGAGCTGCCCAATGTGGCATTGCGCTTGGCCCAGGTGCTGGCTGACAGGGTAACCCAGCTCGAGGGCCAGCTCGAGGTTTCTTCGGCTCCGGCAGCTTATCGTCTGGGTCGAGCCTTCCTATGGCTAGCCCAGCGTTTTAGCGTACCCGACTTTTCTCCCTGGCGCGATTTACCCATGGAGCTCAGGCAAGAAGATCTGGCCGCTATGTGTGGAACCACCCGGGTTACAGTTACCAACACACTGGGTGAGTTGCGCAACCTGGGACTGGTGGAGGGTACAAGGGGCCGGTATCGGGTTAATTTGAAAGCCCTCGAGCACTGGCTCGAGGGCTTTGGCGAGGTAGGCTAGCTACCGCCGGCCCCACTGGGTAAAAACCTGGTCGGTAGCGCTGGCCTGCTGGTGGCAGCCCACACACATCACTGGGTCAGCTAGGTTACCTCCCTGAATTGTGTTGTCCTTACGCTCGTAGGCAGCCCAGGCCCAGTCGCCTGCGTTGTTGCTGCGCTTTTGCATCACCCAGATGTGGGTCACCTGCAGGGTCTGGGGATCGACGCGCTCCTTGACGAAAATTGTACCCTGGGCAAACGGCAGTTTGTAGTTGCCGTTTGTACTTAGCAGGCGGTCGGGGGCCAGGTTGACGTACACATCCTTACCCAGGGGGTGCGCGCCAGCTGTATTGATCTTATTCACGTTGACTCGAGTCCAGCTCGCATAGGCACGAATATTCTCGGCCAGGCTAGCGACTTGGGCCACTACCACACCAACAAACAATAGCCCAGTAACCATCATCCATTTTTTCATGGGCTTCCTCCCGAGATTCAGGCTACGGCCAAACCTTGGGAGGTTGTGTATTGAACTTAACCCAAGACAAGGTCACAGCTTCCTGATCCATTTGGGCGATTTTTTGTTAGCTGTCCTTGCCGGGATGCAGCGATGGCGAGCTGACTGTAGCAGGCATCTAGTCTCAAAGCAAGTCTGGCAAGGCGTTTTGCAGGGCTTCCCCAAAAGCGTAGGGTTGGTCTATCCAGGGATAATGGCCTGCCCCCTCGATGAGCTCGAGCCGGCCCCCCACCAGGTCGGCGACAGTCTGGGCTTCGGGGTAGCTGCTGGCATCCAGGGTACCAACCAGCACCGAAGTGGCCGAGCGAACCTCGAGCACGTAAGGGGTATAGTCCAGCCGCCAGAGGCCGTTGAGCACAAACATCCGCCCCGGCGTATCGGCACCTACAACAGTTGAGCCCTCGGCCAGCCACTCGTACTCCATGCGGCTGTGCTGGCTGGGAAAGAGCAGCCGGTCGAAAGCAGCCTTGGGCTCGACGGAAGCAAACGCCTCCTGCAAAAGACGGGTGCCGTCCTCGGGCAGTTCCACGTCTTCATCCACACCCCGCAGCGCCAGCGAGGCCCGGTATAGCTGACGGGCCAGCCAGGGGAAGTTGGTCCAGGGGTTGATGAGCACCAACCGCTCGGTGGTAGCGGGTGAACGCCGGGCATATTCCAGGGCCGGCACCGCCCCAAAGCCGTGTGCCAGCAGCGTCCAGGTGTTCAGGCCCAGGTGATCCCGCAGGTGGAAAAGGTCGCTTACCAGGGCATCAATGGTAAAAAGACCCGGCTCCTCGGGCAGGGCCGGGCTGCGCCCGCCGCCCCGCTGGTCGAAGTAGATCACCCGGAAACCCTCGAGGTACTCCCCCAGACCCTCCCGCAGGGTGTAGCTGCTGCTCCCCGGCCCGCCGTGCAGCACCACAATCGCCGGGGCCTCGAGCGGGCCGGTGTCCTCGAGGTAAACCTCTACCCCATCATCCACAGCAATCAGATCAATTTCTTCGCGCATAGGGTTCCTTAAGGGTGCCGCCGCCCCTCTTCCAGCAGCTCAAAGCTCCAGCTCCGAAAGCCCTCGAGCCCCACCGCCGCTGGCCTCCAGCTCAGGGCCATAAGCCCAGACCTCCAGCAGGTACAGCCCCTGTTCGGCCCGGTAAAGCAGCCGGTAGGGGTAGGGGTGCTGTCGGGCCAGCCGGCGCAGGGGTTCAGGGTTCCTGCCTTCCACAAAAAGCACCTTCATCAAGGTTCAGTCTACTCCGAAGCCTCGCCTAAACCATCCCCGGAAAAGCCCCGCCACAAGCGCTCTAAGAACAGCACTTCGCAGGCTTCCTCGAGGCTCGTCATCAGCGAGTAGGCCTGCAGAAGGGCCTGTTCTGGCACTTCCAGGCTGCTCTTTACAAAAGCCCCATGGCCCCGGACTACGCAGGCGGGGTTTTCTTGCAGCGCCTGGGCTACCGCCTCGGCGGCCTCCTGGGTGCCCGAAAGGGTTGCGGGGGCTACCACCGGGATGTGTTCGAAGTAGTAGCGGCCCTCGAGGTCAATCGGCTCAATGACCTGAAGGTGGAACGAAAGCGCTATGGCGTGGCGGGGGTGCGCATGCACCACCGCGGTGGCATCGGTTTGCCTATAGATGGCGCGGTGAATCACCCGCTCCACCGAGGCCCCCTGGTCCCGCAGGGGGTCGGGTTCCAAGGGTAAGAAGATTAAGTCTTCCGGGGTCAGGTGGGCTTTCTGGACGCCCGATCGGGTAATCCAGAACCCATCGCGCTCACGCGCTGAGTAGTTCCCCGAGGTGGCCGAGGCCAGCCCCGCCGCGAATAAATCGGCACCTATTTGCTGGAAGGTTAGATAGAGTCTGGCTCTCATAGGCAGCCACACATACCCGGTCAGTCTAATACCAAAACCGGGCCAGTCCAAACCCACCCGGAAACAATCCCTTGGGGAAAAAGCACAGCCTGATTTTTATTGGGGTCAAAACGCAAACCCGAGGATTCGCGCCCTCGGGTTTTTTGCGTCCTGGACTGGTGGCTATGGGCGGACTTGAACCGCCGACACCACGATTATGAGTCGTGTGCTCTAACCAGCTGAGCTACATAGCCATGGTTGCAGGGACAGGATTTGAACCTGTGACCTTCGGGTTATGAGCCCGACGAGCTACCAGACTGCTCCACCCTGCGCCGTTCGGATGGGGGGTCGCCCCCAAAGCCGCAAACTCAATCTTAGGCGGGAAACCGCGCCTACGTCAAGGCGCGCAAGCCTGGCCTCGCCACGGCAAAGCCGCGCTCAGGTCAAAACCCGCGCCGTGGTCGCCTCGTGAATCCCGGCCTTCTTGTCGTGCAAAAAGCCGCCCTGGAAACCCCTTTGCAGGGCCACAATCTCGGCCAGGGCCGCCACCGCGATCTCCTCCGGGCTTTCGGCGCCGATGTCCAGCCCGATGGGGTTGCGCAGGCGGGCCAACTGCTCCGGGCTGGGCACGAAGCCTTCGTTTTTGAGCGCACCCAGGATTTTTTCCAGCCGGCTGCGCGGGCCCAGCATACCCACATACCGGGCCGGGGACTCCAGGGCAAAGCGCAGGGCCTGGCGGTCAATGTCGAGGTGGTGGTTCATGACGATCACGTGCTGGCGGGGGGTCAGGCTGATTTTCTGGGCGTATTCGTCGTGGGCGGCCTGAATGGTCTGGCAGCCCTCAAAACCCTGCAAAAGCTCGGGACGGGCATCCACCACCGTCACCTTGAAGCCCAGCACCAGGGCCTGGTTGGCCATGGGCTTGGCGTCGTGGCCGGCCCCAAACAAAACCAGCTCGGGGATGGGGCTGCTCACGTCGAAGAACACCTCGGCCTCCTGCACATAGCGGGTGGTGGGACGGGAGGAGCCCCCCTGCATCTGCTGGGCGATTCGAACCACCTGGTCGTGCAGTTCGGGGGGGGTAATCTGGCCCTCGAGCGCCCCGTCTGGGCCTGAGCCAGACCCGCCCTTCCCCACCCCCAATCACCGTAGCCAGCACCGAAGGCTCCGAGTCCGTGGCCTCCTGCAACCAGCGGTGCAGCATGCCCTGGGGCTCCACCGGCTCCACCCAGACCTCCACCGTGCCACCACAGCCAGGCCACCAGGTCTTTTCTTCGTTGTAGTCGAAGATGGTGCGCTCGGCGCGGCCCCGGGCCAGGATCTGCATGGCAATTTCGATCATCTCTTGCTCCAGGCAACCCCCGGAGATCATGCAGGCCGAGCCGCCGTCCTCGCGCACCAGCATCTTGGCCCCTTCGCGGCGGTAGGCCGAGCCAATCACCCGCACCACCGTAGCCAGCGCGGTCTGTTTACCCTCGGCCCAGGCAGCCTCGAGGGCGGCTAACAGCAAGGGCGCTTCGTTGGACATATACTCCTAAACTACACCCAACCACCCCCACCCACTTTGTTAGCAGCACACATTCCCCCAATTTCCTGCTATCGGCAAAACGCCCAACTTCTTGCTTCTCTCATCTCCAAGGTTATATAGTTTGAAGTGAAAGGTTTTCAGTCACAGGTCTGCTCAATCGCTCAGTTTGGCGTACCTGGAGTGGTTTTTGATAGCGCTGGCCTCGAGGTGCTGCATTGCTCAAGCTTCCCTTCACCCCATGGATTTACCGCATAGACGAAGGTAAGGATGCGTGCAGGCCGGTCATCGGCGGCCTACCAGGCTTTCGGGGCGGTGGCGAAGGCCCGCCCCTTTCAGGCCCAAGACCGTCCGTTTCGAATCAACCCATTCGTCTTGCTAGGAGGAAGCATGGCAGAGAAAGTTCAGATTAAGGTTGTGGTCAACGGTGTCGAACATCACAGCGAGGTCGAGCCGAGGCTTTTGCTGGTTCACTATCTGCGGGAGACCCTGGGGCTCACCGGCACGCATGTGGGCTGTGACACCAGCCAGTGCGGGGCCTGCACGGTGCACCTCGACGGCCAGGCGGTAAAGTCGTGCACGCTGTTCGCCGTACAGGCCGACGGCAGCAGCATTACCACCATTGAGGGCCTGGGCAGCGTGGACAAGCTTCACCCGGTGCAGGAGGGTTTCTGGGAGATGCACGGGTTGCAGTGCGGCTTCTGCACCCCCGGCATGATCATGGCGGCCGCCGACCTGCTCAACAGAAACCCACAGCCCAGCGAGGAGGAGATCCGCCACGCCCTCGAGGGCAACCTGTGCCGCTGCACCGGCTACCACAACATCGTGCGGGCCGTACAGTATGCCGCTAACAAAATGGCTGGTAAGGTTGGAGTAGCAGCGGACGACTAAAAAACCAACGCAACCGGCTGGGCCTGGCTTTCCGCAACGCTCGAACACCGGGCCCTCATTCCGAAGGGAGAAAGCAATGGCCGAAAAACTCTTTGGTAAGGCGATGAAACGGGTCGAAGACCCCCGCTTCATTACCGGAACCGGTAACTACACCGACGACATGACCCTGCCCGGCATGGTGCACGCGGCCATGGTTCGTTCGCCGTACGCCCACGCCCGAATCAAGAAAATTGACACCTCCAAGGCCCAGGCGCACCCTGGCGTGCTGGCCGTGATTACCGGGCAGGAGATGAAGGACGCCGGCATCAACAGCATTCCCACCGGCTGGCTGCACCCCGGCATCAAAACCCCACCCCACTACGCCATCACCTTCGATAAGGCCCGGCACGTGGGGGACATCGTGGCCGCGGTCATCGCCGAGACCCGCCAGATCGCCGAGGACGCCGCGCAGCTTGTGGAAGTAGACTACGAGCCCCTGCCGGCAGTCTCGCTGGGCAGTGAGGCGCTCAAACCCGGCGCGCCTGCCGTCCACGACGACGTGCCCGATAACGTCTGCTTCACCTGGAGCATCGGCGACAAGGAAGCGGTAGACAGGGCTTTTGCCAGCGCCTACAAGACCGTCAAGCTCAAGTTGCGCAACAACCGCCTGGTGCCCAACGCCATGGAGCCGCGGGCCTCGCTGGCCCAGTACCATAAGGCCAGCGACGAGTACACCCTCTGGACCACCAGCCAGAACCCCCACATCCACCGCCTCCTGATCGCGGCTTTTATCATGGGCATCCCCGAGCACAAGCTACGGGTGATTGCCCCGGATGTGGGCGGGGGCTTTGGCAGCAAGATTTACCAGTACCCCGAAGAGATTATCGTGCTGTATGCGGCCAAAAAGCTGGGCCGCCCGGTCAAATGGACGGCCCGCCGCTCGGAAAGCTTCGTGACCGACTCCCACGGACGCGACCACGAGACTGTGGCCGAGATGGCGGTAGACCAGAACGGCAAAATCACCGCTGTGCGGGTAGACACCATCGCCAACATGGGGGCTTATCTGACCACCTTTGCCCCGGCGGTGCCCACCTACCTGTACGGCTGCTTGCTGGCCGGCACCTACACCACCCCCCACATCTACTGCCACGTGACCGCCCCCTTCACCCACACCACGCCGGTGGATGCCTACCGGGGCGCCGGGCGGCCCGAGGCCACGTATCTGCTCGAGCGCCTGGTGGACGTGATGGCCCACGAGCTGGGCATGGATCCGGTGGAGTTCCGCCGCAAGAATCTGATTCCCCCCGACGCCTTCCCCTACCAGACCCCGGTGGCCCTGCAGTACGACTCCGGCAACTACGAGGCCAACCTGGACAAGGCCCTGGAGATGGTGGGTTACAAGCAACTCCGCCAGCAACAGGAAGAGTGGCGCAAGCAGGGCCGGTACATGGGGATTGGCGTGGTGACCTACATCGAGGCCTGCGGGCTGGCCCCTTCGGCCCTGGTGGGTAGCCTGGGCGCCCAGGCCGGGCAGTGGGAAAGCGCGCTGGTGCGGGTGATGCCCACCGGCAAGGTGGAGGTCTTTACCGGCACCCACAGCCACGGCCAGGGCCACGAGACGGCCTTCGCCCAGGTGGTGGCCGACGAGTTGCAGATTCCGGTGGAGGACGTGGTGCTGGTACACGGCGACACCGGGCGGATGCCCTACGGCTGGGGCTCCTATGGCTCACGTTCGGCGCCCACCGGCCTTTCGGCCATCGTGCTGGCGACCCGCAAGATCATTGACAAGGCCAAAAAGATCGCCGCCCATCTGCTGGAGGCCGCCCCCGAGGACATCGTGCACGAGAACGGCAAGTTCATGGTCAAGGGGGTGCCCGACAAGGCCAAGACCTTCTTCGAGATTGCCCTACAAGCCCACCTGGCCCACAACTACCCCGCCGACCTCGAGCCCGGCCTCGAGGCCACCCACTTCTACGACCCCAAAAACTTCGTCTACCCCTTCGGCACCCACGTCGCAGTGGTGGAGGTAGACCCCGAGACCGGCAAGGTCAAGCTGCTGCGCTACCTCTCGGTGGACGACTGCGGCCCGGTGATCAACCCGCTCATCGCCGAAGGGCAGGTGCACGGCGGCATCGCCCAGGGCCTGGGGCAGGCCCTCCTGGAGGAAGCCGTCTACGACCCGGAAGGCCAGATTCTCTCGGGGAACTTCCTCGAGTACACCCTGCCCCGCGCCGACGACCTGGTGCAGATCGAGCACGACCACACCGTGACCCCCTGCCCGCACAACCCCCTGGGCGTCAAGGGCATCGGCGAGGCCGGCACCATCGCCTCTACCGCAGCCATCGCCAACGCCGTAATGGACGCCCTGCGGCCCTTCGGTATCGTGCACCTCGATATGCCCTACACCCCAGAAAAGGTCTGGCGGGCCATCCAGCACAGCCGCCTGGCCCAGGCGGCCGATTAGCCCCAACCCCGCGGAGGACGAGATGTACACAGCACCCTTCAGCTATAAAAAAGCCAACAACCTCTCCGAGGCGCTATCGCTGCTCCAGCAAAACCCCGAGGCCAAGCTGCTGGCCGGAGGCCACAGCCTGATCCCGGCTATGAAGCTGCGCCTGGCTGCCCCGCCCTTGCTGATTGACATCTCCAAGGTGGCCGAACTGCGGGGTATCCGCCGCGACGGCGATACCCTGGTGATCGGGGCTATGACCACCTACCGCGAGCTGGAGTCCTCGGCCCTGCTCAAGGAGCTCTGCCCGATTATTCCCCAGGCAGTGAGCCTGATCGGCGACCCTATGGTGCGCACCAAAGGCACCATCGGCGGCTCGCTGGCCCATGCCGATCCCGCCGCCGACCTGCCGGCTTCCATGCTGGCGCTGGGCGCCCAGATCAAAATCCAGGGGCCCTCCGGCAGCCGGGTGGTGGAGGCCGAGCAGTTCTTCACCGGCATGTTCAGCACCGCGCTGCAGGAGGGTGAGATTCTCACCGAGGTGCACATTCCCATCCGGCCGGGGGCCCGCATGGCCTACGCCAAGTTCCCCCACCCGGCCAGCCGCTACGCGGTGGTGGGGGTGGCCGTGGTACTGGACGGAAACAGTGTGCGGGCAGCGGTCACCGGGGCGGGCGAGCACGCCATGCGGCTCACCAAGCTCGAGCAGGCCCTTTCCGGCCAGGCCCTCACCGCCGAAAACATCGCCGCGGCCTGCCAGGGGCTTCTACCCGCCGACCACCTCAACCACGATCTGGTCGCATCGAAGGAGTACCGCGCGCATCTGGTGGATGTGATGGCTAAGCGGGCTTTGATGCAGGCCGCCGGGCTGTAGTGCTCAAACCAATTGTGAGGGGCTGAGGCAATTCGGCCCCTCGGTTTTGTGTGAAGATAAGAGCATGTTTCC
>BPIL01000012.1 GCA_026004095.1 Meiothermus sp. | reverse complement strand
CCGAGGAGTTGCGGGTGGGCCTCGAGCAAGCCCTTCAAGCTGCGGGGTTGCCCAAACGCTTTTTGGGGCGCGACCGCCTGCTCTTGCAGGAGCTCAAAACCCGCGCTGACGAGGTAATCATCACCTACCCCGAGGCCAGCCAGGAGGGGCCGCTGGAACCCGAGCCCATGCTGGTGGGCGGCGCACCGCCCTACCTGCCCAAGCTCCCCCCGGCCAGCCGGCTCGAGCTGGCCCAGCAAGGAGGCTACCGGGCCCCCTTGGGTCGGGCGAGCCTGGGGGCGCCTCGGGTGGAAGACCTGCGGCGCTACCGCGAGTGCGGCTTTCAGTTCTGGGCCTGGCAGTTCATCCGGGAGGGTTCTTGGGAGTGGTGGCAGCAGTGGGCACACGAGCTGCGCGAGGCCGAGAAGCTGGTGCCGGCCCGCCTCGAGGCCCTGGCCCGGCAGTTCCCCCAGACCGAGGGCTGGATGCGCCACCACTACGCCCTGCTGAGCGAGCTCAGCCTGGGTTTCAGGCTGAATGGTGCGGGGCTGGAAGCGCGGCTGGACGGGGTTTTGCGCAAGGGCGGCGAGGTGCACATCTACCGCTTTGTAGCCCCCGAGACCCCCGCAGAAAAGGCCGACCAGCAGGTGCGCGAGCGCTGGAGTGAGCGCTGGGCCGCCGGTTACCTGCTCTCGACTTTCCCGAAGCGCGTCCAGCGCGTTTATCTGTGGGCCTGGCCGGTGCTGGGCGACCCGCTGCTGGTGTACGGCAAGCCCATCGAACGGCTCTGGGGGGCGCTCGAGAACCTACTGGCCAAAGCGCAGGAGACCTACGCCCAGTACAAAACCGGGGTGGTGGAACCCAACCCCGGTTTCCGTTGCCGTAGCTGTGGTGTTCGGGACGTCTGCCGTGAGGCGCAGTACAGTTAGCCTCCTTCAAAAACGGAAAGACAGCGAAAAACTGAACGGCGAAGCCAGGCGGAGGGTGGCATAGGCCTCGTCTGGAGGCAGTAAAAACAGCGGGATTTCCGGCGCGGCCACAAAGCGCCCCAGGTTGAGGTTGGCCCCGATGCTAAAGCCGGGGTTCAGACGCAGCCCACCGCACTGCACGGGAGCGTTGTTGGTGCTCTGGCACTGCACATAGCTGTATAGGCGGGGCCCGATGTACCCCTGGCCGGTTTCGAGGGCCATGGGCCAGTAATACCCCGTGTCCAACCCTACGCCACCGCCGTTCAGTGTCGAGGCCACCTAGCGGTAAGCGATGTAGGTCTCCCAGGTTACGCTCAGAGCAACAGCCAGACCGTCTTCTATGTACGAACCGCGGGCAAAAGCCGAGGCCCCCGGGCGCGGGGGCAGCAACAGGTCGGCCCCCAGGCCCCACCGTGTACTGAACCCGAAGCCCTCCGGCCGTGAGAGCACTGAAAGTATACAACCCTCCCAAGCCCCCTGCGCTCAGCGCAGCACCATGCGGTGGTTCAGATAGGCCTCGAGGTGCTCCTGGAAGGCTTTCATCAACTGCTGGCTGTAAGGCCCTACCTGCCCATCGCCCACCCGCCGATCTTCAATCTGGGTGATGGGCATGACCTGCCGGGTGGCCCCGGTCAGCAGCACCTCGTCGGCGGAGTAGAGTTCAGCCAGGGTGATGGGCCGCTCCTGGATGGGCAAAATCGGACGGGCCACCTCCAGCAGGTGCTTGCGGGTGATGCCCGGCAGCACGCCCGCCTGGGCGGTGATCAGGGTGCCCTGCTGGATGATCAACAGGCTGCTGCGCCCGCCCTCGTACACGGTTTTTCCATCGTGATAGATCACCTCGGTGGCCCCCTCGGCCCGCACCCGTTTGGCGAGCTTCACCGCGACCAGGTAGTCGGTGGTTTTGGCCTCGGGCAGCTCGCGCAGGTTCTGGTGCAGGATGACCTTGCCCCCCTGCTGGTAGAGCTGGGCTGGGGGTGGGGTGACCGCCATGGGCGCGATGATCAGGTTGGGCTGGCCGGGGGTGAAGGCATCGGGGGAGTAGCCCCCGGTGAGCAGCATCTGGATGCCGGCTTCCCGCAGGTTGTTGAGCTCTATCAGCTCCCGAATCAGGCCCTCGAGCTTTTCCCGCCCGAAGGGTGGGGTAAGCTCCAGCAGCCGGGCCGAGCGCTCGAAGCGCTCGAGGTGATCCTCCAGAAACACCGGAACACCCCGCAAAATGCGGAAAAACTCGAATACCGCATACCCCCGCCGCAGGCCCAGGTCGGAGATGTGCAGGCTGGCCTTGTCGTGTTCGATGATGGTTCCGTTGATGCTGGCGTATTTCACAAAAGCCCTCTATCGCTCGATATTCTAGCAGGACATTGCTATACTTATTTGTCTCAGGAGTGCCATGTCCACTGCCAAAACCCAACCCATTCAACTCGAAGTTCCTGCACCCGTTGAGCTTCCCCAGCTCGAGGAGCTCGAGTTCGAGGAGACTCCCCTCGAAGAACAGGAGCGCATTGTGGCGGAGGCCCTGGAGCGCAACGCAGAGGTATTACGTGGCCTTGCCCAGCGCTAGCTTCTTCTATCGTTACAAAGGCCACCGCTACCCCACAGGAAAACTGGTTGTTACACTGCACCACAACGCCCTGGTACGCTTTGGGGGCCTGGAGGGGATTCGGGATGCGGCGGCCCTACAGTCGGCCCTGTCCGCACCTATTGCGAGCGCTGGGGGCGCGGATGCTTATCCCACCTTCTTTACCAAAGTAGCGGCCCTGGGTTTTCGATTGGCCAGGAACCACGCTTTTCACGATGCCAATAAGCGAACGGCCTGGCTTGCGGTCGAAACCACCCTCCACGCCAACGGCTACTACATTAGCCGCCCGGCGCTCGAGATTGAGGATATGATGGTGCTCATGGCAGCCGGTTATTTGAGCCTGGAAGGATTTCGAGCTTTCTTGCTGATGGCCTGTAATCAGGACTATACCGACCCACACCTGTGAAAGTTCGTGTCGCCTCCGCCGGAACCGGCAAGACCGCCAGCCTGGTCTTGCGCTACCTCGAGCTCATCGCTAAGGGTACGCCGTTGCGCCGCATTGCCGGCGTCACCTTTACCCGCAAGGCCGCCGACGAGCTGCGGGTGCGGGTGGCGGCGGCCATCGAGGAGGTGTTGCAAACCGGGCGGCACCTGAGCTTTGTGGCTTCAGGGGGGAGCCGGGCCGCTTTTCAGGAGGCGGCCCGCGAGATTGCCGGGGCCACCCTCAGCACCATTCACGGCTTTATGGCCCAGTGCCTGCGGCTTGCGGCCCCGCTCCTGCACCTCGACCCCGACTTTTCCATGCTGGGCGACTGGGAGGCCCAGGCTATCTTCGAGGAGGAGTGGCAGACCCTGCGCTACCTGGCCCAGGATGCCCACCACCCGCTGTTTGGCCTGGTCTCCGACGAACTCACCGAGCCCCTTTTGCACCTTTTTTCCAGGCGCTCCCAGGCCGAGGTTTTTGAGCCGGCGGCGGGGGAGGCCAACCAGCATCTGCTCCAGGTGTACCAGACCGTGTACGCCGCCTACGAGGCCCGCCTGGGGGCCAACCTGCTCTCGCCCTCCGAGCTCGAGCGCAAGGCTTTAGAACTCGCCAGGAATGATAGGGCCATGAAGCGGGTTTTGGAGCGGGTGCGGGTGCTTTTGGTGGACGAGTACCAGGACGTGAACCCCGTGCAAGGGGCTTTTTTTGCGGCCCTCGAGCAGGCCAGGCTGCCCATCGAGATTGTGGGCGACCCCAAGCAGTCCATCTACGCCTTTCGCAACGCCGATGTCTCGGTCTTCCGCAAGGCCCTGCGGGAAGGTAAGTCCGAACCCCCCCTGACCCATAGCTACCGGCACAGCCGGGTGCTGGTGCGCTTTCTGAACGGCCTTACAGGGTATCTGGCTAAAGAGGGGCTGGGCTTTGGCCTCGAGGAAGCCCCCCCGGTCGAGGGGGTGCGGCCCGAGCAGGGGCGGCTGGAGGTGCACTGGGTGGTGGGGGAGCTCCCGCTCGAGGAGCTGCGCAAGCAGGAGGCGCGGGTGCTGGCCGGGCGGCTCGCGGCCCTGCGCGGCCCCATCGAGTACAGCCAGATGGCGGTGCTGGTGCGCTCATACGGCAGCGTGCGCTTTTTGGAAGAGGCCTTGGCCGAGGCCCAGATTCCCTACGTGCTGTTGCAGGGGCGGGGCTACTACGAGCGGCAGGAGGTGCGTGACCTGTACCATGCCCTGCGGGCCGCCCTCGACCCCAGGGGCCTGTCGCTGGCGGTTTTTTTGCGCAGCCCCTTCGGGCAGCACACCGAGGCCGGCCCCCTGAAGCCCCTCGAGCTTCCCCAGATCGAGGGGGTGTTGCGGGCCGACGACCCCCTGGGCCGCCTGGCCCAGCACTGGCCCAGCGTGTACGAACGCCTTCGCCAGATTCAAGCCCAGGTGCGCCTGATGGCCCCGCTCGAGGTGCTCAAATTCCTGATCCGGGCCCCCCTGATGGATGGCCGCCCCTACCACGACTTCCTGGAGCCGCGCGCGCGGGAGAACGTGGACGCGCTGCTCTTCTACTTCGCCCCGCGCCCACCCCAGAACCTCGAGGGGCTTCTGGAGCGGCTCGAGCTGCTCTCGCGGCAGGCCGACGCCGGCGATGTGCCGCAGTCGGGTGAGGGGGTGCAGATTCTGACCGTCCACCAGGCCAAAGGGCTGGAATGGCCTTTGGTGGCGGTCTTCGACCTGGGGCGGATGAATGTGCACCGGCCCCAGCCGCTGTACCTGGGGCAGGGGCCGAATGGGGGGGATGGGGGGCGCTTGAGGCGGTGGGTGGCCCTGCCGGAAACCCCACAGTTCGAGGCTTTTAGGCAGCAGGTGAAGCTACAGGAAGAGGAGGAGAGCTACCGCCTGCTGTACGTGGCGGCCTCGAGGGCCCGCGATACCCTGCTGCTCACCGCCAGCGCCAGCCACGGCCAGCCCGAGGGCTGGGGTAAGGTGCTCGAGGCCATGAACCTGGGCCCGGCCAGCAAGCCCTACCACCGCCCGGATTTTCACCTACAAACCTGGCCCTACCAGCCAGCGCCGCCGGTGCGCGTGCTGAGCCAGCCAGCGCCTTTGCAGCCCTCGCCCTGGGTGGATGCCCGCTTCGAGCCCGAGCCGTTTCCCCCGCTTTTCTCGCCCTCGGCGCTGAAGCGCCTCGAGGCCGAGCCCCTGCCCCTGCCCGACCCCGAGGAGGGTGAGGCCGTTCCGGGCCGCGCCCGGGCCATCGGGACGCTGGTGCACTACGCCATCGGGCAGAACTGGCGCCCCGACAACCCCCAACACCTGGCCAACCTCGAGGCCCAGGAGGTGATGTTCCCCTTTGGCCCGGAAGAACGCAAGGGCATCATGGCCGAGGTGCAGGCCCTGCTGGAGCACTACCAGGAACTTCTGGGCCGCGCACTCCCCTGGCCCCGCGACGAGGACTACCCCGAGTTCGCCGTGGCCCTGCCCTGGGGCTCTACGGTCTGGCAGGGGGTGATAGACCGCTTGTACCGGGTGGGCCAGCAGTGGTACCTGGAAGACTACAAGACCGACCAGGAGGTGCGGCCCGAGCAGTATTTCGTGCAGTTGGGAATCTACCTGGCGGCCGTCCGCCAGGCCTGGCAGATCGAGCCCGAGGTGCGGCTGGTTTACCTGCGCTTTGGTTTGGTGGAGCGGCTGGATAAGGCCATCCTGGAGGCGGCTTTGAGCGAAATTGCCCCCAAGGGAGCGGTTTTCTACCGCTAGTGAAGGCCTAGTGTTGCGATTGCGGCTGTGGTTCGTCCTGCCAGGGTTCCACCACCACCCGGGTCTCGATCTGGGCGTTGAGGGTGGCCGAGACCGAGCAGTACTTGGTGTGGGAGAGTTCCACCGCGCGCTCGAGGGCCTCCTTGGTGACATTGGGCCCTGCGCCGTAGTGGGTCACCACGATGTGGGTATAACGCTTGGGGTGCTCCTCGGCCCGTTCGCCCACGGCCTCTACCCGGTAGCGGGCCAGGGGCTGGCGCTTTTTCTCCATGATGTCCACCACATCGTAGGCGGTGCAGCCCGCCAGCGCGGCCAGCAGGAGTTCCATGGGGCGCAGGCCGGTGGAGGGCTGGTCGCCGTCCACCATGACCTTGTCGCCCTGCTCGTTGATGCCCACAAACCGGTGTCCTCCCAAACGGTGCAGTACTACTTTTTTCGTTGCCATAGATCTCCTTAGGGTAACCGGGCTCTGATGGAGCCACCCCGATAATATTGGATGCGCCAGGGTAAAATAACTCCATCCCTGCACATTCTGCCGAATGTGAGCCCAAAGACAGGTGCTCGGAGGCTGGTGCGGATAATTGAGCCATGCAGACCTTGGAGGGCAAAGTCTATATTCTCACCGGTGGGGGTGGGGCCATTGCCGGGGCGATTGCCCGATCCTTTACCCAGGCCGGTGCCAAGCTGGCCCTGGCCGATGCCTACGAGACCACCATTGCCGAGCGGGCCCAGGAGTTTGGCGCGCGGGCTTTTGTAGCCAACCTGACCCATTATCCCGACGCCGAGATGCTGGTGCGCCAGGTTAAGGCCCAGTTTGGTCGGGTGGACGGCCTGATTCACACTGTGGGCGGCTTTGCCTATGCCCCGGTCAAAGACACCGAGCCCAACCTCTACGACCGCATGTTCGACCTTAACATGCGCACCCTGTTCTACATGACCCGGGCCATCATCCCCGAGCTGCTCAGCCAAAAAGATGGCTTTATCGCGGGGATTTCCGCAGCAGCAGCCTGGCACGGGGCGGGGCCGGGGGTGGCCCTGTACGCCGCGGCCAAGGCCGCCGTGGCCACCTACCTGCGCTCGCTGGACGCCGAACTCTCCGGTACGGCCATACGCGTAGCCATCGTATACCCCATGGGTGCCGTGGACACCCCGGCCAACCGCAGGGAGATGCCCGAGGCCGACCCCATGGCCTGGGTAGACCCCGCCGAGATCGGCGAGAGCCTGGTGTATGCGGCCAGCCGCAGCCCCCGGGGCCGGGTGATGGAATTGCAGATTTTTCCCCCGCGCTGAAGGATGCCCGGGGCGAGCCCTGGGCCGGCTGTCCGGTCGCGCCGGCGGGCTTGCTGCTTTTCATCGGGTTGCGTTAGGGTGGAGCGCATGGACGTTACCGCGTATGTGCAGGCCGTAGGGTATCTGGGAATTTTTGCCACGGTGTTTGTGGAAACCGGCCTGCTGGTGGGGTTTTTCCTGCCCGGCGACTCGCTTTTGATCGCGGTGGGGCTGTTGGCGGCAGCCAAAAAACTGCACCTGCCTATTGCCCTGGCGGCCCTGTTTATGGGCTCGGTGCTGGGCAACAACCTGGGCTACTACCTGGGTTACAGGGTAGGGCCGGCGCTTTTGAACAAGGCCAAGGTCAGGTCGGAAGACCTCGAGCGCACCCGGCGCTTTATGGCCCGCTTCGGCCCGCTCTCGCTTCTGATTGGCCCCTATGTGCCGGTTTTTCGGGCGGTGGTGCCGTTTATGTGCGGCACGGTCAAGATGCCCTGGCCGCGTTTTTTCGTGCTGAGCTTGCTGGGCAGCCTGCTCTGGACGCAGGGCCTGACCCTGCTGGCCTACTACGTGGGCTCGAAAATCCCGCACCTCGAGCGCTACGTCTACCTGATTCTGCTGGCCGGGGTGGTTTTTGGCGTGGTGCTGGCGGCCTGGCGGGCCTACCGCGGTTAGCTCAGGTGTGGGCCTCCACCAGCTCGAGCAGCACCCCACCCGACCATCTGGGATGAATAAAAGCCACCAGGTGGCCCCCAAAACCGGGGCGGGGGGTGGTGTCAATCAATGGCGCACCTTCCGCGGCCAGGCGCTCTAGCTCGGCCCGAATGTTGGGGGTGGCGAGGGCGATGTGGTGCAGGCCCGGCCCGCGCCTCTCGATGAAGCGGGCGATGGCCGAGTCGAGGCGGGTGGCCTTGAGCAGCTCGAGCCGGCTTCCCCCGCTCCTGAGCATCCAGACCTCGACCCCCTGGCTCTCCACGCTACCCTGGGCCTCGAGCGCGTACCCCAGGCCCAGGTAGGGCTGGGCGGCCTCCTGTAAATCCTGCACCGCGATGCCGATATGGTGAATCTCCATGCCCCCAAGCTACCCCAGGTTGGGCCACGGGGCCAGGGGCCTACTCCACCGGGATAAAAGCCAGCCCGGTGATGCGCTCCGGGAAGCTGCCCAGCGAGGAGAAGCGAACCCCCGCAGTGGTGAGGGCGCTGGCGATGTTCACGGTCAGATCGATGACCGAGAGGGTGGGGAAGTCCTGGTCGGCCAGGTAGAGAAACTGGTCAATCCCCACGGTGGCGGTGCTGTAGCGGCGCGTGCGCAAAAGCCCGCTCTCGGTCTCACGGGGCAGTTGGAAACCCCCCTCGAACCGGGCCAGGCCGGTGCCCAGCACGAAGACCGGCGGGGCCCCTCGAGCAAACAGCCGCGCCGCGATATTGCTGTCCCGGCTCAGCCCTACCTCCCCGGTGGCGCTGAGGTTCCAGGAAGCCAGGGTGGTGTCGGTGGTGGTGGAGTCGTTGTCGTCGAAGAGCCCCAGGGCCTGGCCGTTCACAAAAATCAGATCGGTGGGGCTCGAGGTGCTCAGGCTCAAGGGCCGCTCGATGTAGGGGTTGAGAAAATCGTACTGCCCGAACTGGCTGGGGGTCAGGTAGAGCAGCTGGTCGTTGGGGCCCAGGGTAAACCGGGCCGGGGTGCTGAGGCGCACCAGGTTGGCGTCCAGAAAATTGATGGGGGTGGGGAGGGCCGTGGCCGTAAAGGGGATGATCCAGGCCCGGTACTCCTCGATGGGGCGCGGGGGGGTGGTGGGGGCGGGTGGGCAGACCAGCAGGAGGCTGCTCTGCCCCTGGCGCAGATAGCCCCCGCTACAGTCCACGTTCAGGGCCTCGTCGAAGCCGTCGAGCTGGGGGGTGCCCACATCGTCTATGGTGAGGTTGCTGGCGATGTAGCGGCGCAGGCGGCTTTGGGTGAGCACCCAGAGCTGGTCGTTGCCCACCCCCAGGCTGCGGCGGTAAAGGAGGGTTACGATGGGCCCGTCCAGGCTCCAGCTCCCGACCAGGCGGGGGGTGTCGGTGCTGCCGGGCTGTAGCGTGGTGCTCTGAAAAAAGCGCACCTGGTAGGTGTTGCTGCTGGAGTTATTGATGCTGGCGGCCAGCAGGGCGCGGGGGGGCTCTTCGCTGCTGCCGGTGCAGGCCGAAAGGGTGAGGAGCACGCCCAGGGCTTGGACAAATCGCTTCATCTAACGTCCTCCAGGGGTGGGGAGTTTGAGGCCGCCGGGCAGGACGATGTTGTTCTGGTTGAACAAAAACTCGGCGGCCTCGCCCCCCAAGGCAAAGGAAAACTTGAACTCCTGCTTGAGCGTATCGAGGCTGGCCCGGAAGGCCCAGCAGCAGCGGTCGATAATCAGGTCGAAGCGGGGGCGCAGAATGGTGCCCTCGAGGTTGGGCAGAAAAAACTCCCTGGGGTTTGTCCCGCCGCTTTCGGGGGCGTTCCAGACGATGCGGTAGAACAGGCGGGTTTTCTCCTGGCCCATAAAGCTTATGGTGGGGCCAAACTCGCGCAGGGTTACGCGGAAGCGCCCGCTGTTGTCCGAGAGGCGCTCGAGGCCTACAAACCCTTGCAACGCGAGGCCGGGCGGGTCTTCCGGGCGCAGCGGCGCGGGGAGAAGCTCCAGCTCGCCGGTAAAGCGCAGAAAGCGCAGGAAGGCCTGGGTGTCGTCCTCGAGGGTCAGGGGGTTTTCGCTCTCGGGAAAGTGAAACTCCGCCGAGACCTCGTTGATGAAGACTCTCGGGCTCGCGCACCGCTGCTCGCACCGTTAGCCGAGGATTGCGCAGCAGGCCCTCGCGGTAGTTCCACAGCAGGTCGGCCTGCAAGAGGTCGGCGCTGTACTGGTAGCCCAGCCGGAAACGGGTCTCGCTGCCGGGACTGAAACCGATGGTCTGGGCGAACACAAAGGTATGCAGGCTCAGGGTGAGCTGGGCCAGCCCGTCCAGCACGGCCGGAACCGTGGTGGGGGGTGGGGTTGGTGAGGGAGGGCAGGGGCTGGTAGAGGTGGGTGAAGCTCTGGCGCAAGCGGAAGGTGTTGGGGGCTTCCTGCAAGACCAGGTTCAGCTCGGTGCGGATGGCTTGCCCGTTGTTGAGGTCGCGGCTGTGGGTGAGCGAGGTGGTGTTGCCCGGGGGGTTGTAGCTGGCGGAAAGCTCGAGGGGGTCGTAGCGGGCGATGAGGGGGATCTGCTCGGGGGGCCGGGTTTCTTTTTCCTGCACGTCCCAGTAGCGGTAGCTGGTGCGCAGTGAGAAGTTGAAGGGCAGGGGGTTGTAGGCTGCGCTCAGGGTGAGCAGGCGGTCGAGGCCCAGCTCGAGCTGCCGCTCGTAGCTCAGGTTGAGGCTGAAGGGGGCCGGTGAAAGGCCCAGGCTGCTGCGCAGCAGGCCCCAGCGGCCCAGCTCGATATCGCGGCTGGCGCTGGCGGTAAAGTTGAGCCAGGGAAAGGGGCGCGAGGTGAGGGCGAACTCGGCCAGCGGGTCGAAGACGCGGCGCTCGAGGTCGCGGCTGGCCCGTGCGGTGAGGGAAAAGAGGGGGTCGGGGTTGAAGCTTACCGAGCCCTCGAGGCGGCTGTTGCGCTGGGGCCGCTCGTAATCGAACTGAAAGGGGGTTTCCCCCTCCACCACGCTGCGGCTCACCCGCAGGCTCATGCTAAAAGCCCCCAGGGTCTGGCCCAGGCTGGCGCTGGTGCTCCAGCGGATGAGCCGCTCGAACTCGGTGGGGTTGCCGTTTTCGTCGAGGTTCTGGGTGCTGTAGTAGCGCCCGATGAAACTATTCTCGACGCTAAAGCTCAGGCCCGGCCAGGGCGGGGTAGCAGGGCGGTAGCTGCTGCGGTGCTCCACCCAGAGCCGGCCCGCCCCGATGTAGGGCCCCAGCCGCCGGGCGCTGCGGTTGAGGGGGTTGGAGGGGGCCTCGTAGTAGCCCAGCAAAACCCGCCCGTTCAGGCGGAACTCGCCCTCGAGGCCCCGGGGAAAGGTAACCTCGGCCTCCGGGAGCCGCTGGGGGGTGGTGCGCTCGTTGGGTAGGGCCAGGGGGTTGTGGTCGATGTAGCCGTCCAGGGTCAGGCGGTAGAGGGGCTCGGGGTGGCTGGGGGTGGCCCGGGTGGCCCCTTCAATCAGAAAAGTGGTGTAGTCGGCCTGGCCCCCCGCCCCCTGCAAAAAGCGCGGCTCGTCCAGGGCGCTGTCGTCGCGCAGGATAAGCCCTTCCATCCGCCAGTCGGGGGCTTCCAGCTTGTAGCTAAAACGGTACTTGAAGATGCCGTCCTTGCGGGGGTCGCTGTCGGGCAGCACCGGCCCGGCCGGTGGGGGCAGGTACAGGAACTGGTAGCGCTCCTGGGCCGCCCCGATGCCAAAGTGGTCGAAGCCAAACCCCCAGCCCCGCCGCTCGAAGTAGCGCAGCAGGGTAAAGCCGATGCCAAAGTCCGAGACATAGGGCAGGTCGGCGGTAACGAACACCCCATCGCTCTCGCTCTGGCCGAACTCGAGCCTGGGCCGCCGGTCGTTCAAAAATAGCAGCAGCACCGGCAGGTACAGTGTGCGTTCCCCGCGCAGCAAGACCCAGACCCCCCGGGCGATGATCCGGTCGCCCGGGTAGAGCACCACCTCGCGGGCCTGGAAGGCGTAGTCGGCCTCCTCCTGCTCGCAGCGCTGGCAGGGGGTCAGGTAGCCCTCCTGCAGCAGAATCTGCCCGGCGGCCCGCTGGCAGATGGGGCCGCTCAGGAAAAACTCGCCCGACTCGATCTTCACCTCCAGGGCCTCGAAGCTCTCGTCGTCGGTGAAAAGCTCGAGCTCCTCGGCCTCGATAAGCTGGCCTTCCTTGTCCTGGTAGCGCACCCCCCCCATGAGCAGCAGGCGCTTGCGGGTGCGGTTGTAGATGACCCTGGGGGCCTCGATGCGCTCCCCGTCCCGCTCCATCTTGACCGGGCTGCCCACCAGAACCACCAGCTCCTCGCCCGCCTCGTTGCGCAATTCCAGGCGCTCGGCCTCGAGGATTTTCAGTTTTTTGCCGCCGGTTTGGGGCGCTTCGGTTTCCTGGGCGAAGGCGGGTGTGAAAAATACCAGCAGCAGGAAGAGGAGAAGAACAGAAGAGGCGCGTGTGCAGATATTGGCCTGCACGCCGCGTTGCCAAATCCCCCTCAGCCCGTTCCTGTTCATCGCTTCCCCAGCCGCAGCAGGGCCAGTCCGGCCAGCGCGTAGAGCAGGTTGGGGCCCCAGGCCGCCAGGATGGGGTGCAGCGCCCCCTGTTCGCCCATGATGCGCCCCACGCTCCAGGTGGCGTAGTAGATGAAGGTCAGCACCACCACCCCCAGCATGCCCAGGCTGCGGCTGCCACCCAGCAGGAAGAAGGCCAGCCCCACCGCAAAAATGGCGAACGAGTACACCGCCGCGGGCTCGGCCCACTTGCGGTGCAGGGCGGTGAGTTCGGCGTGGTGGGGTAGCCCCTGGGCGCGGTACTGGGCGATGCGCTGGCGCAGCTTGGCCACGGTCAGGCTGAAGAGGCCCCCAGGGGGCTCGAGGGAAAGCTCCACCAGCGGTACCGTAGCCCGCTCAAACCGGGCGACGGTGCGGGGCCGGGCCCCGCCATAAGTCACCCGCATGCCCTGGGAGAGCACCAGGGTGCCCTGCTCGAAGCGGCCCTGCTCGGCCACCAGGATTTCCTCGGCGGTGATCACCCGTACCTGCCCGATGCCAGTGTCGCTTACCTCACCCACGTACACCACGCGCCCGTAGGCGTCCACCAGCCGGGTGCCAGGCTGCAGAAGGGCCCTGGGTTTTTGCAGCACGGCCTGGCGCAGCACACTCTGGCCCTGCTGCAAGCTGCGCGGTACCAGGCTGTCGGCGGCGGCCAGGCATATCGCAAACAAAAAGGTGCCTAGCAAAAGCAGTGGAAACAGCACCCGCAGCTTGGAAACCCCCCCGGCCAGCATGGCCTTGAGTTCGGACTCCTCGCCCATGCGCGAGAGCACCAACAGAAGGGCGAACAAAAAGGCCAGCGGTGCCCCGCGCACCAGCGCCTCGGGCACCCGGAAGGCCAGGTACTGGCTTACCACCCAGGGGTCGGCGCCGCGGGCCAGGAGGGGGGCCAGCACCTCGTACAAGGCCCCGCCCAGCAAGGCCAGCACCACCACGGCCAGGGCACCCAGCAGCGAGGCCCCTACCTCTTTGATCAGGTAGCGATCCAGCACGCTCACAGCCACCTCCGGCCCCGGCTCATCGGGCCAGCCTCCAGGTTCCCAGCAGGGCCAGCCCGCCATACACGATGTTGGGCAGCCAGGCCCCGTAGGCGCCCAGCAGGTCGAAGCGGGCGAACTGGGCGGATAGGGTAAAAAGCGTCCAGTAGCCGAAAATAAGCCCCACCACGGCGATAAAGGCCCAGGCCGACTCGCGCAGCGAGAGGCCAATCACGACGGCCAGCCAGGCCAGCACCACCGTGCCAACCGCGTTGGCGTAGCGGCGGGCCAAAGGAAACTGCGCAGCGGGATCGGCCCTGGCTACGGCCTGCAGATCGGGCATGCGCATGGCTTCGTAGGAGATGGCCCTGGGCTGTACCCCTATGGGGAAAGGCAGGGGGTGCTCAGCTTCCTGGTAGATTTGGCCGTTGGGGTCTACACGGTAGGCGTTTTGCAGCCGCCAGGCCCCGCTCACCCAGATCCCCCGCTCGGCGCTCCAGACCGAACCGCCCGGCTCCACCACCCGGACGCCCTCGAGGCGAGAACCCGCCTGGCCCTTGGGGGGTGGGTAGATGCGCTGGGCGTAGTACACCCCCAAGCCCTGGGGCGTGTAGGTGCGGTCGGTGAGCACGCCGGAGGGCTCGGAGCCGTAGTAGATCTTGTATTGCAAGGCTTCGAAGCGTTCCTGGGCGATGGGTTTGAGCCAGCCTTCGTTAAGCAGCACAACGGTTCCCACTATTATTCCCAGCAGCAACACCGGCCCGATGAAAACGCGCGGGGGAACGCCCGCAGCGTAGGCGGCTTTGAGCTCGGACTGACGAATCCAGCGAGCCAGCGCCACCAGCAGGGCGAACACCAGGCCCAGCGGCAGGGCAATGCCCAGGGTATAGGGCACCCGGTAGGCCACCATCTGGGCGATTTCAGTCGCGGGTGTCTTGGCCCGCAGGAAGGCCCCTGAGAGCGAAGAGAGCAGATCGAAGGTAATCAGCCCGACGAATAGAAGCACGCCCAGCAGATACAGCGATAACGTCTCGCGCAGAAGATAACGCGGCAACATCCCAGAGCGAAGTATACGGTGCTGTTTGGTGAGAAGCGGTCAGGTTTGCCGCTGTGCCCCGGCGGTGGGTATTAAGACGGCCGGCTTTTTTGCGCATCACCTAAAACAAAAAAGCGTCCCCGGCTCCCTGACGGCACCCGCTCCGTGGCGCTTAGGGCTGCTGCCTTCCGGCCCTGACCCGGTTCACGCTGGTGCGCCGCGTCAGACCGAGGACGCGGCCTCGAGGATAGCACAGGAAGGCCCAGGGATAAAAGAGCCCCCTTGACGGGGGGCCCTGGGGCGTGGAAACTTGCCCCATGACGCCCTACGAAGCCTTTCAACTCCTCGAGCTGCGCGTCGGACGCATTCAAAGAGCCGAACCCCACCCCAAAGCCCGCAAACCTTCCTACCAACTGTGGATAGACCTGGGCCCGCTGGGAATCAAACAGAGCAGCGCCCAGCTCACCGACCTCTACACCCCCGAGGCCCTGGTGGGGCGGCTGGTGATCTGTGCGACCAACCTGGGCGAGCGCAACATTGCCGGTTTCAAGTCCGAGGTGCTGGTGCTGGGCCTGCCCGATGAGCAGGGGCGGGTGGTGCTGCTTTCGGCTGAGCGCGAGGTGCCGCTGGGCGGGCGGGTCTACTGAGGCAGGTCTGTTCCATAAGGCGGCGGGTTTGGTTGAGCGCCCCAACCAGGGCGATCGTGGGGTCTGTAGAGACATCTGCCCCCCGGCCCTGGAGGTATTTTGGGCTCGAGGTGATCCTTATGCTGGTCAAAGACTTCATGACCCCAGACCCCCAGGTCGTTACCCCGGACGTGGCCGTGCCCGAGGCTGCGCAGATCATGAAAAAGGGAGGCTTCCGCCGTCTGCCGGTGGTTGAGGAAGGCCGGCTGGTGGGCATCGTGACCGACCGCGACCTTAAAGAAGCCATGCCCTCCGATGCCACCTCGCTTTCCATCTGGGAGATCAACTACCTGATTTCCAGGCTCAGCGTGGGCGAGATCATGACCCGCGACCCCATCACCGTGGCCGACACCCTGCCCCTGCAAGCCGCCGCCAAGCTGATGCTCGAGCACAAGGTGGGGGGCCTGCCGGTGGTGCACGAGGGCAAGCTGGTAGGCATCGTGACCGTCACCGATGTGCTACGGGCCTTCTTGCAGCGCGAGGCCGAACTCTTGGTGGGTGTCGAGACCAACCCCTAGCCCATCTTCTTTAGCGCCATCACCCGCTCGGCGGGCCAGGTGTTCACAATCCGATCTGGGTGCAGGCCTGCTTTGTGGGCGTAGAGCAAGCCGTACTGGATATCCGAAAGGCCCTCGAGGCTGTGGGCATCGGGGCCCAGCGAGAAGTTGAGACGGTCGCGCCAGGCCAGCATGAGCCGCCAGTCGAGGTCGAGGCGGTAGGGGTTGCAGTTGAACTCCACCACCTTGTGGTTTTGTTGGGCGCGCTCCAGCACCGCCTCCCAGTCGGCCTCGGCCCCTTTGCGCCGTAGCAGCAGCCGTCCGCTGGGGTGGCCCAGGATGCTCAGGTAGGGGTTGTCCAGGGCCCGCAAGAGGCGCTGGGTCTGCTCGGCCCTGTTCAGGCCCAGGCTGGCGTGCAGGCTGCCCACCACCACCTCGAAGCGGGCCAGCAGTTCGTCGGGGTAGTCCAGGGAGCCATCGGGCAGGATGTCGGACTCGATGCCGCGCAGGATGCGGAAGGGGGCCAGCTCGGCGTTGAGGGCCTCGATCTCGGCCCACTGGCGCAGCACGTCTGGTGGGCGCAGGCCCCCGGCGTAGGCCGCGGTCTGGGAGTGGTCGCAGATCACCATGTACTCGAGGCCCTGCGCCATGGCGGCCTCGGCCATCTGGCGCAGGGTGGCGCTGCCGTCGGAGTAGGTGGAGTGCACGTGAATCAGGCCCCGGAGCTGCGGGGGTTGCAGCGTGGTTTGGGGGGCTGGCAGACCTACGTGCTCCTTTTCCCGCCAGTAGGCCGGCACAAAGGGCTGGTTCAGGGCCTCGAACACCGCCGCTTCGGTCGCAAGCGTAGGGGGGACGGCGCCCAGGGCTTCCAGCCACTCCCGCGAACCCGTGGCCTGCACCAGCACGCTGCCAAACGAGGCTGCATCGGTGCAGAACACCCGCAAAGGCAGGCCCTCGAGCCGCCCCAGCAGCACGTCTCCCTGCGCCTCCTCCACGAAGCGACCCAGCGCCGAGCGCACCTGCTGGGGGGTGCCCACCACCACCAGATCCAGGTTGCCCACGGTTTCCAGGCCTCGCCGCACGCTGCCGGCCAGTTCGGCCTTGAGTCCGGCGTTTTCCAGATCGGCCAGCAGCAGCCGGGCTGCCTCCAGCCCCACCGGCAGCAGCACCCGGCGCGTACTGCTCAGGGCGTAGCGGGCCGCCTCGAGCAGGCTGGCTTCGCTCCTGGCCCCAAACCCCGGCAGGGCGCGGATTTTGCCCTGTTCAGCCCAGCGCACCAGCTCTTCCAGGCTATTGACCCCGTTCTGCCACAGCGCCCGGATGCGCTTGGGGCCCAGGCCCTGCACCCGGAAGAGCTCGAGCACCCCCGGCGGTACGCGGCCCTCGAGCTCGGCCAGGTAGGGGAACTCCTGGGTCTGCACAATCTCGGTGAGCAGGGGGGCCAGCGCCGGCCCCACCCCCGGCACCCCCTTGAAGCCCCGTGCGGCCAGCTCGGCCAGGTCGGCCTCCTGCTGCTCCAGGTTGCGGGCGGCGTTGCGGTAGGCCCTGGCCCGGAACTCCCCCTCGCCCAGCACCTCCATCAAGTCGGCGGCGTACTCGAGCATCCCCGCCAGGTCTTTACGGTTCATAGCCTTAGCCTAAAGCATAGGGCCGGGGCTGGCCTGCCTGGAACACCACCGCCTCGGTGTACCCCACGCTGCGCAGAATCCCGACGGCCTCGGTAAAACGGTGTCCCACGTCCTCCGGGCGGTGGGCGTCGGAGCCCAGCACCACGGGAATCCCCAGGGCGCGGGCTTGCTCTAGGAGCTCGGGGCTGGGGTAAATTTCGCCGGCTTTTTTACGCCATCCGGCGGTGTTGACGTCCAGGGCCAGCCCCTCACCCGCAATCACCCGCAGGGCCTCCTCGGCCAGGTCGGCGTAGCCTTCGGGGGGCCGGTAGCCCATCACCTTGGGCAGATCCAGGTGCCCAATCGCGTGAAAAAGGCCCGTGCGGGCGGCCTCGGCCACCAGCTTGAAGTAGGCCCGGTAGACCTCGCGCAGGTCGCGCTCCTCGAACTCGCTGGCGTAGCGCGGGTTGTCGAAGGGCCAGGCCCCCAGGTAGTGCACCGAGCCGATGATGTAGTCGTAGGGGTAGCGGGACAGCAGCCTCTTCACAAAGTACTCGGTGCCGGGGTGATAGTCGGCCTCGAGGCCAATCCCCACGTAAAAATCGCCGGCCTCGGCCCGCAGGCGCTCGAGCAGGGCGTGGTAGAAGGGCAGCTCCTCCAGCTCCATGCGCACCTCGGGGTCGAACCAGGCCGGCATGGGGCTGTGGTCGGTGACGACGATGCCCCGCAAACCAGCTCGCCGGGCAGCCTGGAGGTACTCGGCGGGCGCGCCCACAGCGTGTTTGCAGAGCGGGGTGTGCATGTGGCTGTCGTACATTCTTCCCCCTATACCACCCGTACCACCCGGCCCTGGCTGGCCCAGACCTTGACCGAACGTCCCAGAACCTGGCTGGCCTGCGCCGAGAGGGCCTCGTCCAGAACCAGTTCGTCGGCTGCTTGTACCAGGCTGGCCGCCTCGGGGGGGGCCAGCCCGGGCCCCCGCAGCAGCACCGCATCGAGCTGCCAGCGGCTGGCCCACAGGCGCTTGAGCGCCCACAAGGTCTCTTGTTTGCCGGTCTCGAGGCCGAAGGGGGCCTCGCCCGCGTAGCGCACCAGCACCGGGCCTTCCGGCAGGGCCGCGCGAATCTCGTCGGCACGTTCGGGCAGCAGGTACGACTCGCGCAGTAGTTTTTCTGCAAAAGCGCAGGCTTTTTCTAGCTTCTCTTC
Source organism: Meiothermus sp. (assembly GCA_026004095.1). GTDB lineage: Bacteria > Deinococcota > Deinococci > Deinococcales > Thermaceae > Meiothermus. Next base: position 90,237 of record BPIL01000012.1, on the reverse strand, counting down.
GTCCAGGCGTGCGCCAAAGACCCCATCAAAGGCCCGCCGGATTTGCTCGGCCAGGTTGCCTAGCTGGTAGAACTCGGTTTCTACACCCAGCAACACCAGCGTGGGCGTCACGCCCAGGCCGGCTTTGAGGAGCTGCTGTAAATCGGCCACTTCGCCCGGGGGTTGCGCCGGGGCTTGCTCGAGCGAAAAAATCACGCCTAACAGTCTACTCCGAACCCCCGCCGGTGTTGATCGGGCCATCCGAGGTATCCAAACCTAAATATATCGCGGCGCGTTGCATACGTATAATCTCAGCCATGAGTGAAGCAGTGGCGGCCCTCGAGGCGGAGCGGTTGGGGAAAAAGTACGGGCGCAGACCTGTCCTGGAAAACATCACCTTTGCCGTGCAGCCGGGGGAAGTGTATGCGCTGGCCGGGCCCAACGGTTCGGGTAAGACCACCCTAATTCGCCTGCTCACCGGCCTGGCCTTCCCCACCTCCGGGGTGGTGCGGATGCTGGGCCAGGATGTTTACAACGGCGGCTATGTGGCAAGGCGGGCCCTGGGGGCGGTGGTGGAGGCCCCGGCGGCTTTTTACCCTCATCTGACCGGGCGTCAGAACCTCGAGATGATCGCCTTCCTGACCGGTCTGACCAAAATGGAGACCCGCATACGGGAGGTGCTGGCCCGGCTCGAGCTGCTATCGGTGGCCGACCAGCCGGTGCGCACCTACTCACTGGGCCAGCGCCAGCGCCTGGGACTGGCCTCGGCCATCCTGCACGAGCCGCAAATCCTGATTCTGGACGAGCCAACCAGCGGCCTGGATCCGCAGGGCATCAACAAGGTGCACGAAATTCTGGCAGAGCTGGCCTGGAAGGGGGTGGCGGTGCTGCTCTCCACCCACCACCTGCGCGAGGTTTCGGCATACGTCGATAAAGTAGGCATTCTGGGGGGAGGACGGCTGCTGGAGGAGGTCAGGCTTGCTACCAAAGGCGAGACCTACCGCCTGCGGGTGGATGACCCAGCCAGGGCGGCGGCTTTCCTGAAAACAGTACCGGGTGTGCAAAACGTGAGCCTGCGCGGTGTGAACGTGATCTTTGAAGGCTCGCCCAACGTGGCCCTGGCCGCCCTGGTGCGCGAGCACTACCAGGTGCAGTTCCTGGAACCCGACTACTTCGACCTGTACGACTATTACCGGGAAAGGATAAAAAATGTGTAGAGGCAAGGCCAGGCTGCGGCTTGAGAACAACACGCTTTCCGCTGGGAGTAGAACATGCTACGGGTACTGATCTGGGAGTTTGGCAAGCTGGTGCGGCTGCGCTCGGTGCAGATTGGCTTGCTGGCGGCCCTGGTGCTGCCGGTTTTGTGGGCGTTTGCTCCAGGCCTGCGGGCCCAGTACGGCCTCGAGCTGGTTTCGGGCTGGCAGGTGCCGGCCCTATCCCTGCTGACCGGGATGGACTTCCTATTCCCGTTCCTGACCGCCATGGCTGCGGCGGAGGTGCTGGGCTCGGAGGTCTCGATGGGCACCCTCAAGTCGGTGCTGTTGCGGCCCAGTCCGCGCAGCCGCCTGTTGCTGGCTAAGATCATCGTGGTACTGGCCTATCCCTTCATTTTGTTGGCGGTCAGCCTGGCGGGTTCGTTGGTGGCGGGCCTGCCCTTTGGCCTGGGGAGCTTTTTCGGTGGCACCGGCCTGGGGGCGGGCAGCTTTGCCGGTGTGGGTCAGCTCAGCCCTGCGGAGGCGCTGCTGGAGCTGCTGCGGGCCCATGCGCTGGCCGGGGTGGTGCTCTGGCCGCTTTCGGCGCTGGCGATGCTCTATGCGGTAATCTTTCTGAGCACCACCTCGGCGGCCCTGGCGGCGGTCTCGACCCTTTTACTGATGCGGCTTCTCATCGCTTTTCCGGCCTTGCAGCCGTTTTTGCTGACCAGCTACCTCGACCTCTACATTCGTCCAGCGGCGGTGGGGCTGGGCCTGCCCCTGCTCATCATCTATACGGTGGGTTTTGCTGTATTGGCCCTGCTGATTTTTGAACGGAAAGACATCTGAAGTAGGCTTTTGGACATGGGTAAACTGACGCACTTTGAAGACGGCAAGCCCCGCATGGTGGACGTGAGCGAAAAGGTTGCCACCCTGCGCTCGGCCACCGCCGAGGCGACCGTGCGGCTCGCCCCGGAAGCTGTGGAGGCCCTGCGGGAAGGCGGGGTGGGTAAAGGAGACCCTCTGAGCGTGGCGCAGCTAGCCGGGATCATGGCGGCCAAAAAAACCGGTGAGCTGATTCCCCTGTGCCACCCATTGCCCATTACCGGTGTCGAGGTGCGGCTGGAGTTTCGCCCAGAGGAGGCCTGTGTGCACATCACCGCCACCGTCAAGACCAAGGCCGAGACGGGGGTGGAGATGGAGGCCCTTACGGCCTGTGCCGTGGCTGCTCTCACCGTCTACGACATGCTCAAGGCCGCCAGCAAGGGCCTGGAGATTACCGATCTGCGCCTGCTGCACAAGTCGGGCGGTAAGTCGGGGGAGTGGCGCCGGGAGGGGTAGCATTGGGCATGGCCCGCTCGAGGTTTCCCAGGCCCCAGGTGGAGTTTTCCGATGCGATCATGCAGAGGCTGGCCCGGCTGCACGGCCCGGCCCCCTTTGCACCGCACCCCTTTCCCCAGCGCGGGCCCTACGAGGTGCTCCTCAGCTCAATTGTGGGCCAGCAGCTCTCGGGCAAGGCCGCCGAAACCATCTGGGGGCGGCTGAAAAGCCGTTTCGGGCTCGAGCCTGGGGCGCTGTGCCAGGCCCCTTTGGAAGAGCTGCGGGCGGTGGGGCTTTCTGCTGCCAAAGCCCGCTATGTGCTGGAATTGTCGCGCTTTGCCCTAGAAGGCGGGCTGCTGGGCCTCGAGCACCTGTCTGATGAGGCGCTTATTGCACACCTGACCCAGGTCAAGGGCGTTGGGGTCTGGACGGCGCAGATGTTTTTGATGTTTGGCCTGGGCCGCCCCGATGTCTGGCCGGTGCTGGATCTGGGCATCCGTAAAGGGGCCCAGAAGCTGTACGGGGTGGCCGGGCGGGGGGCGCTCGAGGCGCTGGGCGAGCGCTTTAGACCCTACCGTTCCCATGCGGCCTGGTATCTGTGGCGGGCGCTGGAGTGAAGGTGTGTTGGGTTATCTAAACCAGGCTGCAACCCCAAAAGTTCTACACTGACCCTAGAGGACAGTATGATTGAGCATATTGCATTTAGCCCCGACGATACGCTCTGGCACAGTGAAACCCACATTCGTGAGGCGCAGGCGCAGTTCAGGCAGCTCATGCAGCTTTACCTGGATGGAGCCTACGACGACCGCTACCTGCTCGAGACCGAACGGCGCAACGTTCAGTACTACGGCCACGGGGTTAAAGGCCTGGGGCTTTCCATGATCGAGACGGCCCTCGAACTGACCGGTGGGCGCATTGCACCGGAGCACATCCGGCTGCTGCTCAACATCACCAAAGAACTGCTGGCCGCTCCGGTAGAGGTGCTGCCCGAGGTGGAGGCGGTGCTGGATGAGCTATCGGGCGACTACCCCCTGATGGTGATTGCCAAGGGCGACCTGCTCGACCTGGAGACCAAGTTTGTGCGTTCGGGCCTCAGCGAGTATTTCCGCTGCCTCGAGGTGGTGAGTGAAAAAGACCGCTTTAGCTATAGTCGCGTACTGCGCCGCCACCGCATCCGCCCAGAGAACTTCCTGATGGTGGGCAGTAGCCTGCCCCTGGACGTCTGGCCGGTGCTGGAGATCGGCGGCCAGGCGGTTTACATTCCCCCACCCACTGCCCAGGGCGAGGGCCCGCGGCCCCAGGGGGCCTACGTGCAACTCGAGCGCATCGGCCAGCTACCGGACTGGTTGGAGGCCCGGCTATTGGTTGCTTGACGATATTTTGCCAACAAACCGGGCGGAGCGGTCTTGTTCTAACCAGCCGGGCTGGGTTTGTCACGGTTGGGGTGCGAGCGCCGCACAGAACACACCTGGACGATCCGAGAGCCCCTTCCCCAAACTCCGCCAGGCTACCCGCTTTTTCTTTGCTTTACGGGGGCGTTCAGGCCACCGCCACGGGCTTTTCAGCGGGTTGCTGGGCCAGGGCGGCCTTGGTGCTCTCGATGGCGACCTCGATCATGTCGTCGGTGGGTTCCCGCACGGTGAGCATCTGGAACTTGAAGCCCAGCCAGCGGAAGAACCTCGAGAGGGGGTCGTGGTGGGCGGCGGAGTAGCGCAGCACCTCGAAGGAGACCGCGGCCACCACCGGAATCATCAGAAGGCGCGGGATAATCCAGTACCAGGCCACCGTGAGGGGTGGGAAGAAGCTGTACACGAACACCCCCACCACCGCGGTGAAGGCGATGAAGCTGGTGCCGCAACGGGGGTGGTAGGCCGGCTGGGCCCGCACGTTTTCCACGGTAAGCTCGAGGCCCTTCTCGTGCGCGGCGATGGCCTTGTGCTCGGCCCCGTGGTACATGAAGAAGCGCTGCATATCCTTCATGCGCCCGATAAACACCAGATAGCCAATCAGAATGGCGGTCTCGAACAGCCCGGCCAGCACGTAAAACAAAAAGCGGAAGCGCTCCTCGTCCACCAGCAAACCCGCCAGCCGGGCCGGCAGCCACACAAACAAAGCCAGGCCGATCACCAGCGAGACCGCCAGGGTGCCGTACATGGCCGCCCCCGAGACCTTCTCGTCTTCTTCGCCGGCCAGTTCGGCGCTGCGCGACAGCGACTTGTAGGAGATGCTCATGGCGTCCCACAGCGCCACCACGCCCCGGATGAGGGGCAGCCGGGCCCAGGGGTACTTTTTGGTCAGGGCCTCTTCCTCGTGTCGTTCGACGTGAATCTGCCCGTTGGGCAGCCGCACCGCCAGGGCCCAGGCGTCGGCGGCCTTCATCATCACGCCCTCGAGGGCCGCGCTACCCCCTAGAGCGGCCTGGTTGAGGAAAAACCCCAGTTGGCGGAACAGTTTTATGCCGGGTAATCCAAGGCTCATCCGAACCATCTTAGCGCATTGGCACAATGGCACCACAGAAGGGGATGAGAAACAGCCCTATCGCAAAATGGCCCGCACCGGCGCGGCGTCGGCTCCCTCGAGCTTCAGCGGCAGGCAGATGAGTTCGTAGTCGCCCGGGGCCACCCCCTCCAGGGCCAGCCCTTCCACGATATAAACCCCGGCCTGGGCAAAGGCCTTGTGGGCCGGCAGGTCTTTGGAGGTGAGGGGGTCTACGCTGGGGGCGTCGGTGCCGTAGAGCCGGACACCCTGCGCGGCCATGTACCCGGCGGCCTCGGGCAGCACGTGCATGAAGGTGTGGGGGAAGCTCGGCCAGATACTGGGCTGCCCGGTGTAAAAGAGGGTGCGCTCGGCGAGCTGGATGGTTTTGAGGAAGTCGGCCGTAAGGGCTTCCTGTCCACGCGCGTCCACCACCCGGCAGGGGCCTATGAGCACCTCGAGCGGGACGCTTTCCAGCTTGCCGCCGTCGTCCACATAGTGCCAGGGGGCGTCGAGGTGGGTGCCCAGGTGGGTGGTGGTGGTAAATTTGCCCACGTTCACGCTGTCGCCGCCCGCGATTCGCGCGACCAGCTCGTAGCTAAACGGGGTATCGCCGGGCCAGACCGGCACGCCGGGGTGGATGGGGCGGGTGATGTCGATCATGACCCGATGATACGCAAAATGTGCTGCTCGAGGGCCTCCACCGCCTGCCGGATGCGCCACTGGGCCTTGTCGCGCACACCGGCCATGTTCGATACCGCCCGCAGCTCGGCCCCCGCCAGGCCCAGCCACAAACAGGTCTGGGCAAAGGCGGCCCCCTCCATGTTCTCGAGGTCGGCCTCCCATTTGCGCGCGAGCTGGCGGGCCTCGCTGGGGTTCTCCGAGACCAGGTCGCGGGTCAGAAACTGTTTGCCAGGCAGGCCCAGTTTGCTCTTAAGTTCGTCTGTGAAGGCTTTGTCCAGCGGAAAGCGGTTATGGTAGGGCCTGGAGGCCACCACCAGGCTGGGGAAGCCCAGGCCCTTCAAGCCCCCATCCCGCACGCCCAGGTCGGCCTGAATCTCCCGCTCGGCCAGGGCGCAATCGCCTATCTGCAAGCCCGAATCGGCATAGGCCCCCGCAATGCCAAAGAGCAGCACCCGCTCGAACCTGCGCCGCTGGACGAAAGCGGCTAGGGTGGCGGCGGTGTTGACCTTGCCAATGCCGCACTCGAGCCAGACCCAGCCCGCCCCGCGCAGCCCCGCGCGTCCGTGAAAATCGAACTTCTGGCCTTTGAGGAAGGGAGCCTCGAGGCGGGTGGGACTAAGGAGTAGCAGTTGCGCCTTCATCGGCTAGCCTCAGTCCACCACCCTGAAACCCAGGGCCTCGGCCCGCTCCACGAAAAACTGGATGTTTTCGCTTTTGGTCTCGCCGCCCAGGCTCTTGCGCTCATAGGCCTTTTCGGCGGCCAGAATCATGGTCTCGGCCAGGCAGGCCGGCACCGCCCCCTCGCCGAAGTGCAGGTCGAGGTTGCCGGTCATGGCCCCCGGCGGCCGCACCACCCCACCGGGAATTACTCGCACCCCCGGCACCTGCTTCACCGAGGCGTCCACGTCGGGCGGTACGCCTTCGTCGTAGATCCAGGCGCCGGGCTTGACGTGCTGGGGGAAGATGACCGGCTGGGGGTCGGAGGTGGCGGTGAAGATGAGGTCGGCCTCGCGGATGGCCGATATATCGGTGCTCACGATAAGCTGAGGGACGGGCTGGCCTTTGCGCTCGAGGTTCTGCTTGAGTGTGGCGGCGCTTTTCTCCAGGCGCTCCTGGTTGCGCCCCACCAGAATCAGCTTCCCAACCAGCGGCGCAATCTGCCGGGCAATCCCAAAGGCCACCACCCCGTTGGCCCCCACCACCGCTGCGGCGGCCTCCTGAAGGCGGCGCCCGGACTGCTCGAAGTGGGCCAGGATGCCCGGTATGGCGGCCTTGACGGTTCCGGCGGTGTAGGCCCCGCCGTTGGTCACCTCGATCTCCGGTACGGCCTCCTGCACCACCCGGCCCTTCTCGCCCACCACGCTCCAGAAGGCCCCCAGGCCCACCACCGTGCAGCCCAGCTCCCTGGCCAGCCGGGCCCCCTGGATGGCCCGCTGGGTGGCCAGCTCGGGCTTGCCGGTAATCTGGTGGGGCAGCAGGGGGGCCGAGATCAGGTGGCAGCGAATCTCCCGCCCGTCGGTGGTCTTAACCCCGCGCAACTCCCCCACCTTCATGGGCCGGATGGCCTCGGCGAGGTTTTCCACCAGGCTCTGGGAGATGAGGCCCTGCTCTACCAGCGGTCGGGCCCAGCGGAAGCGGGGGCTCTGGAACAGGTCGTCCACCGTGAGGGGATGAATCATGAAGGCGCAGACCACCTGCTTGTCCGATGGCAGCGGTGGTGGTTCGCCCAGGCGGGGCTCGGTGCCTTCCAGCATCCGCCCGATGTTTTCCTTGTAGCGCCAGAGCGCGGCCAGGAGCAGCCCCCAGGCCGCCAGCCTGGCCCAGCCGGTAATCGGCTCGAAGGTGAGCAAAAGGGCCAGCGTGCCGGGGATGGTCAGGGCAGCCAGCGAGGCGTACCGGCTGAATAAGAGGCTCAGGGCCGCTACCAGCAAGACCACCAGGGTGAGCAGGTAGGAGAGGCCGCTCAGGTACAGGCCCAGCACCACCCCCACCAGCACGCCCGCACCCCGCCCCCGCAGCAGGGTTCCCTGGGCCAAAAACCGGGGGGGGTAGAGGTGGCCCAGATAGACCAGGAACGCAAAGATTACCGCCCAGGAGAGCCCAAACCGCCCTCCCAGCCAGACCGCCAGCAGCCCCTTGAGAAAGTCCAGGCCCCAGGCCAGGAGCACCGGGCCTGGGCCCAGGCGCTCCAGGGTGTTTTCGAGGCCCAGGTTGTAGGCCGAGGCCAGGCGGGGGTCCTGGCCGGTCAGGCGTCGGATGGCCCAGTAGCCGAGGGGCAGCGCGCCCAGCAGGTAGGCCAGGGTTGCCAGTACAAAAACCATCGGCACAACCTTACCAGATTTTGGATTTATCGGGCATGCGTTTCCAGGTCTTTATTGGCGCTCGAGGGGTTCCTGGGCGGCTCGAGGCTTCTGGCTCATGGCCCAGATGGCGCCCAGTACCAAAACGACCAGAATAAAGAGCGAGAACTGGGTTTTGTCGATCCCCGTGACCCATTCCGGGCGGCTCAGGACTTCTTTGGCGAACTTGTCCCAGCCCCCAATAGCCAGCTTGACCCCGGCAAAGCCCACCACCGCAAAGGCCACCGCCTCGAAGCGGGGGTATTTTTCCAGCAGGCCCACAAAGAGCACCGCCACAAAGCGGAGGGCCAGGATGCCGATAAACACGCCGGTAAAGATGATCCAGAGGTTGTCCGAAAGCGCCACCGCCACCAGAACCGAATCCACTGCGAAAGCCAGATCGGCCAGCTCAATCTGGGCTACGATGGTCCAGAACTGGCGCGGGGTGACCACCTGGAGGGTCTGGGGGGCCTCGAGGTGAACCTCGGTCTTGGGTTTTGGTTTGCTGAAGTGCCGGATGGCGATGTAAAGCAGATAAACCGCCCCCAGGGCCTGAATCCACCAGAACTGAATCAGGTACACCGCGAAAACCAGGGCCATCCCGCGCAGGACGTAAGCCCCCAGGATGCCGTAAAACAGGGCCCGCTGCCGCCAGGGTGGGGGTAGCTGCCTGACCATCACCCCCAGCACCATGGCGTTGTCGGCCGAGAGAACCGCCTCCAAGACAATCAGGATTCCAATAACAATCAGCGCTTGTCCGATTTGTTCCATGAGCACCTCTGGTTGTGGCTAGGCAAAAAATAGCAAAGCCACCACGGCCTCTTCGTGTCGTGGTGGTCTCACCTGGGCGATAAGCCCTGATTAACCGGAAGCGTTCGCTTCGTATTGACGATTAATCAAACCCGAAACCGGGTGGTTACTCCCCAACCAGCCTGTAGGGTAGCAGAGTTTGCGGGATGAAAAGCGAATGAGAACACGATTCAGCGGGTCTTCTCCCATACCGCCCAGGTGCGGTGGTGTCCGTCCATCCAGCCCTCGGCCCAGGCCCGCAGGCGGAGGCCTTGGGGCGGGTGCAGGAGTTCACCAGACTGCCAGTAATGTGCGGCCTGGCTGCCGCGCCGCCGGGCTTCCACCACGGTGAAGCCCTCGAGGAGCACCAGACCGCCGGGCATTAGCCGTGGGGGGAAGAGTTCCAGCAAAGGGCGGTGCAGAAAGTACGACTTGACGATGCCAGCCAGCGGGCCCGGGGGCAGGCTGGGGGAGGGGGCTTCCAGGTTGGCCTCGAGGGCCCAGACCGGAAGCTGCTGGCGGGCGGCCTCGCTTTGCACGAACTCCAGGGCCACCTGGCTTTGCTCGAGCAAAATCACCGGATGCCCCCGCCGGGCCAGAAAAAAGGCGTTGCGGCCCAGGCCACCGGCCAGGTCGAGCACCGGCCCGGCCGGAAGCCGCTGGGCGTAGGCCGCTACCACCGTTGCGGGCTGGCTCAGGTAGTGGGCGTCCCAGTCTTTGGGCATGCTCAGGTCGGACGGCGGAAGGCCCACAGGCTGCCCAAGACCAGAATGGCGAAGGTCACGCTAAGGAAAAAGGCCTGGGGCAGGTGCAAGGCCAGCTCGGGGCGGTGCAGCCAGACCTCGCTGCCGTGGCCCCAGCCCTCGAGCATCAGCTTGAGCCCGGCCCAGCCCACCACCGCGTAGGCCACCGACTCGAGCCTGGGGTAGCGCTCGATGATGGTGACCATGATGCCGGCGGCCAGCCGGATGAGCAGAATCCCGATGGCCACCCCGGTGAATATCACCCAGAACTCCCGGCTGAAGGCGATCACCACCAGCACCGAGTCCACCGCGAAGGCCAGGTCCACCACATTGATCATCAGCACAATGCGCCAGAAGCTGGCGGCGGCGGCCTGCTGTAGCCGGGCCCGCTCCGACTCGGCGGCCTCGCCTGGCTTGGACCAGAAGAGGTGGTTGGCCGCTAGATACACCAGGTAAAGCCCGCCCAGCAACTGAATCCACCAGATCTGGATGATGATGGTGGCGAAGAGCAGGGCCAGCCCGCGCAGCACATAGGCCCCGATGATGCCGTAGAGCAGGGCCCTCGAGCGCAGGTGCTCGGGCAGGGGCCGCACCATTACGGCCAGCACCATGGCGTTGTCTACAGATAAAACAGCCTCGAGCGCAACGATAATCAGAATGGCTGCAAAAGCCGATCCAAGCTCCATAAGCCTAAGCCTATCATCCGGCCTCAGGTTCCGAACAGGTACACCAGAGCCGGGGCCAGCCCCTGCCGCCAGGTCATCCAGTTGTGGCCGGAGGGGCGCTCGAGGTAGGCGTGGGGGTAGCCCTTATCGGCCAGCATGGCGGCAAAACGGCGGTTGGGGGCCAGCAGCCACTCGATCTGCCCGGTCTCGCAGTAAAAGCGCAAAGGCAGGGTCGGGGTGGCCTGGTACTGCTCGGTGAGCCACTCGGGGTCGGTGAAGGAGTCGCCCCCCTCGGGCGAGGCGGTCAGGCAGGCCGACTGGGTGGCGATTTTCTGGAAGGTCTGGGGATGCCGCCAGCCCAGCCAGGCCGAGACCAGGCCCCCCAGGCTGGCCCCCAGCAAGCCCTTTTCCGCTGTGGGGCCGTAGTGGGCCTCCACCGCTGGGATGGTCTCCTCCAGCACGTGCTGTTCGTAAGTAGGGCTGAACCAGTACTCGCTGCGGCGATCCTCGGGCTCGATGAATACGATCCGCACGGGTTTGATCTGGCCCTGCTCCAGAAGCCCCTGGGCCACCTCGGCCAGTTTGGCGGTGCGGTAGTAGGCCACCCCATCGTGGACGTAGAGGGTGGCCTGGGCCGGCGGTTCGGGGTTGTAGACGTAGTAGCGGCGGGTGCTGCCAAAGGCCCGCGACTCCAGCCGGTGCCGGTGCACCTCTACCGCGCGCGAGGGCTGGGGGGGCGCGCTGTAGTGAAAACCGGGGAGTTCGATGGCCCGGGGATACGTCCACCAGGGGTTCTGGGCTTTGTGGGGGTTGTCGGGGTCGGGGAAGGGCTGATGGTTTTCGTCTAGAAAGGCGTACTCCACGTAGGCCCCAGCGGGGAACTCGAGGGTCAGGGGCGCTGGAATGGGTATGGGGCGGCGGTTCCAGTCGGTGAAATCGCCAACCAGAAACCGGGCCCCCGCGGGGGGGTGGAAGGTGACGTGACGGCTGTGTACCTCAACCATACCGCTCCCATGATATGGGTGGGCGCGCTAGCCCGCGTTGCGCAGTCCTGCCGCGATACCCAGCAAAGAGAGCATCAGGGCGCGCTCGAGGCCGGTGCGCTCGGGGGCCTCGGGCGGGGTGCGCCGGTAGCGTTCCAATAGCTCCACCTGCACCAGCGAGATGGGGTCTACGTAGGGGTTGCGCAGCTCGGTCTGGCGGGCCAGCACGGGGTGCTTGAAGAGCAGGGTGTTCTGAAAGGTTTCCTCCAGAATGGCTTTGGTTTGCTCGAACGAGCGGGCGATATCGGGGAAGAAACGTTCGGCCAGCTCGGGCTTGACCAGCCGCAGGTACTCGCGGGCGATACCCAGGTCGGCTTTGGCCAATGCGATGGCGGCGCTGTCCAGGGTGGTGGCAAAAAAGGGCCACTGTTCAAACATCTCCCGGCGCAGCGCCAGCGGAATCTCCTGTAGCCCCTCGGCCAGCCCATACCAGCCGGGCAGCAGCAAGCGAACCTGCGTCCAGGACATCACCCACGGGATGGCCCGTAAATCCTTGATCTCGCGCACCCGCCCCGAGCGGTAGACCGGGCGGCTGGCGATGTTGAGCGCCCCAATCTCGCGGATGGGGGTGAGCTGTTCGTAAAACTCGAAGAAGCCCGGGCGCAGCAGCAGCTCCCGGTAGACCTGGGTGGAGCGTTCGGCGGCCCGTTCCATGGCCTCGAGCCACGCGGGTTTGATGGGCAGGGCCTCCCCGTAGAGGTCGCGGGCCGAGGCCAGGGCCATGTGGTAGAGCATCTGCTCGAGGTTGCGGTAGGCCAGTTCGGGGTGGGCGTAGCGGTCGGCCAGGGCCTCGCCCTGCTCGGTCAGGCGCATCCGGCTGCCCACCGTGCCGGGCGGCAGGCTGGCGATGGCCCGCCCCGCGGTGCCCCCGCCGCGGGCGGTGGAGGTGCCCCGTCCGTGAAAATAGTAGACCGTCACGCCGCGTTCCCTGGCGACTCTGGTGACGGCCTCCTGGGCCTGATACAGCGCCCAGTTGGCCGCCAGGAAGCCCGCGTCCTTGTTGGAGTCGGAGTAGCCGATCATCACCTCGAGGCCCCCCCGCCCCTGCACGTGGGCCCTGAAGACCGGATTGTCCAGCAGCCGTGCCACCACCTCGGGCGCGTTTTGCAGGTCGCCCAGGGTTTCAAAGAGCGGCACCACATCGAAGGGCAGGGCCCGTCCGGGGCGGTAGAGCCCCACCTCCCGCGCCAGCAGCATCACCTCGAGCAAATCGCTGGGGTAATGGGTCATCGAGACCACGTGGGCCCCGCGGGCTTTCCAGTGGCGCAGGGCCTCGAGGGCGGTTTGCAGGCTTTTGCTCTGGGGGCGGTAGCCCACCGGGGCCAGGGGCCGGGCGGTGGCGAGCTCCTGGGTTAGCAAAGCTTCCCGTTGCTGAGGGGGGAGCGCGGCGTACTGCTCGTGCACCCCGCCAACTTTGAGCAGCTCGGCGGCGGCCTCGGTCAGCGCGCGCGACTCCTCGCGCAGATCCAGGCTCACCAGATCCAGGCCGAAGGCCTCGGCGTTGAGGCGGATGGGCTTCAGGCAGGCTCGAGCGATCTCCCCCAAGCCAAGCTGCTCCAGGCTGCGCTCGGCCTTGCCAAGGTCGCTCACAAACTCCGTGGTGTTGTTGTAGCCGGGGCCCGGCTGTTCGCCCAGCAGCGCCCGCAGCTTGTAGCGCAGGCCCATGCCAAACTGCCGGTAGGGCTCGCCCTGAAACCGCTCAGGCAGCGCCAGGCGCCTGGCGTGATCCTCCAGGGCCAGCCGCAGCTCATGGCTGATGGTGACCCGCTCATCGCTGAGGGATAAGTCCCGGATCAGAGCGTCCACGTCCTCCACAAACCTGCGCAGGGCGGTTTCGCGGGCGTAGGTCTGGGCCCAGCCCGTCACCGCGGGCAGCACGTTGGGGTTGCCGTCCCGGTCGCCCCCAATCCAGCTACGAAAGACCAGCGGGGGTGAGAGGTTGGGCCGCCGACCGTAGTGGGCCTCAACGGCCCGCTCGAGCCCATCCACCAGCCGAGGAACCGCCTTCCAGAGGGTGTAAGTGATGTAAAAAAGCCCCCCCTTGACCTCGTCCTCCACGCTCGGGCGGGATTTGCGCAGCTCGGAGGTGCCCCACAGCAGGGCCACCCGCGCATCGAGGGCCGAGCTATCCGCAGCCGCGTTGTCAAGGTCGTCGAGGTAGAGGCTGTCCAGCAGCTTCTCGATCTCGTTGATGTGGTGGCGCTGGGTGCGGCGGCGGGTCTCGGTGGGGTGGGCGGTAAAGGTCAGGTGCAGCCGCAGCCGGGAGAGCAGATCGACGGTCTGGTCGTAGCTCAGCCCCTGCTGTTTGAGCGCGCCGACCAGGGCCAGGAACGACTCCCCCCGGGGGGCCCCCAGGGTGCTGTTTTTCTCACGCTCCCGATTGACCCGCACCCGGTGGCGTTCCTCGGCCAGGTTGACCAGATGAAAGTAGGTCGAAAAGGCCCGGATCAGGTTCTCGGCTTCCGACAGCGAGAGGCTCCGCACGATCTCGAGGAGCTGCTGCCGGGCTGCGGGGGAGTAGCCCTGCCGCAGGCTTTTGGTCAGCTCGCGCACCTGTTCTTCCAGTTCGAAGATGCGCGGCCCGGAAAGCGTGCGAATGGCCTTTCCCAGAGCCCGACCCAGCACGTCTCACTTCGCGTTTGAGCTGTTCGAACAGCCGTTCCTCGTTCATCCAGCGATAGTCTAACCGGTATGGAAGCGATTCCCCAATATGACCTGTCGAGGACAGTTCGATTTGACGCCGGCGGCGTTTGCCTTTAGCTTGAGGGCATGCCCGAACGGCAGTACCTGTACAAAGGCCGCATTCTTAATCTGGCCCTCGAGGGCCGCTACGAGATCGTCGAGCACGCCGACGCGGTGGCGGTGCTGGTCGAGCAGGGACGGCAAGCTGCTCTTCGTGCGCCAGTACCGCCCGGCCATCGGCAGCGAGACCCTGGAGATTCCCGCGGGCCTGATTGACCCCGGCGAGACGCCCGAGGAAGCCGCCCGGCGGGAGCTGGCCGAAGAAGCCCAGCTCACCGGAAACCTCGAGTACCTGACGGGTTTTTACCTCTCACCAGGGTTTTGCGATGAGAAGCTGCACGTTTTTCGGGCCACCCACACCCGCCCGGCCTACGCCCAGCCCGACGACGATGAGGCCATCACGGTGGAGTGGCATTTCCCGCGCCAGGTGTTGCGGGAGGCGCGCGAGGGTAGGGTGCAGATCTCGGCCTCAGCCCTGGCCGGAATCCTCTTCCACCTGAGCGCGCAGGCCCTCGAGGACGAGCCCACGGCTTACGAGTAGTCCATGCTGCTCATCAACGATCCCTCCGACGCACCCGCGGGCCCCAAGGTGGTGGCCATCGGCAGCTTCGATGGCCTGCACCTCGGGCATCAGCACCTGATTCACCAGGCCCAGCAGGCGGCCAAGCGCCTGCATGCGCCGCTGCTGGTTTACACCTTCGACCCCCCCAGCAAGGTCTTCATGAGGGGGGAGGGCTTTCTGACCGATTTGTCGGAAAAGCTCGAGCTTCTACGGGGCCTGGGGGTTGAGATCGCCCTGATTGTGCCCTTTACCGAGGCCTTCGCCCGGCGCAGCAAGGACGACTTTTTGGAGGATTTGCGCACCCTCGAGGCCCGGCAGATCTATGTGGGGGCCGATTTCCGCTTTGGGCAGGGGCGGGCTGGGGGGCTGGAAGACCTCAACACCGTGGCCCCCACCCAGATTCTTCCGCTGCTCGAGCTGGGCGGCAGCCCGGTGAAGTCGAGCCGCATCCGCGACCTGCTGCGCGGGGGCGATGTGGACGAGGCCAGGCTCCTGCTGGGCCGGGCCTATACCGCCCGGGGCATCGTGCGCGAAGGTGACAGGCTGGGGCGACAGCTGGGCTTCCCCACCGCCAACCTCGAGGTCGCCCCGCTCAAGATTCTGCCGCTGGGGGTGTTCGCGGTGCGGGTGCAGACCCCCCAGGGCCGGTTTGGTGGTATGGCCAATGTCGGCTACCGTCCCACGGTGGCGGGCCAGACCCTGCGCTTTGAGGTACACCTTTTTGGTTTTGTGGGCGACCTGTACGGCCAGGAGCTCACGGTAGAGTTTCTGACCCGGCTGCGCGGGGAGATGAAATTCGAAAGCCTGGAAGCCCTGAAAGCCCAGCTTGCCCAAGACGCCGAGAGCGCCCGCCGGCTGCTGGGCATCTAGCGGGGGATGTCCTCGGCGCTCATGAAGCGGGGCCTGACCCAGCGCACCTCTTCGAAGGTGCCGTCGAAGCGCAGAATGGCGGCCATGCGGGCCCTCGAGTACACCTGGTGGGGCTTTTTGGGAATAAAGGCGGTCACGATATCCACCCAGCGCGGCTCGCGGTACTCCAGCACCACGTGCAAAGGCAGCTTGAGCTGGGGCGGAAAGACCATATAGCCCAGCACCAGCATGCGCTGGTCTTCGGGGTAGACGGCCATCTCGCGGCCCCACTCCACGGCCTGCAAGACGTCTTGTTCAATAAAACCCTCTTGCAGCATATGCTTGGCCACGTGGGGGCCAATGCGGTAGCGGCCTTCGCGGATGTAGGGGAGGAGTTCCTCGAGCCTACGGATGCGCGGTCGTTTGATCATGGTTCCCCCCTTTAGCAAAAGCCCCCACGCTCGGAGGAGGTGGGGCTGGGTATGCGCGCTGCCAAAAACCCCAACAGCACAGCGGGGTTCTGCTGCGCTCTCGATTATAGAGAATACCGCGACAGATCGTGTGGGCTCTTGACCGCAATTGCCGCGCCGTAAACCTTGGCAGCCCCCGCCTCGAGCAGGGCTTTGCGCGCGCGAAGGAAAGTGGTGCCAGTGGTCACCACGTCATCCACCAGCAGCCAGAGGCCCCGGATCCGGCGGGTTGGCTGAAAGGTGGTCTCAGCGAGCTGCAGGCGCTGGTACAGGGTCTTCTGGGTTTGCGACCTGTCCCAGGCGGCGCGCTGGAGCACCCGCCGGTAGGGAACTTTGAGCGTCTGGGCCAGGGCCTGGGCCAGCAGCTCGGCCTGGTTGTAGCCCCGCTGGAGCTGGCGGTGGGGCAGGGTGGGCACCGCAGTTACACCGTCCAGGCCCCACTCGGCCTGCCGCACCCCCAGCGCCAGCAGCTCGCCCAGGTAGTGGGCCAGCCTGCGCTGCCCCTGGTACTTGATGGCCTTGGGCAGCCGGCCCAACCGCTTGTAGTCGCCCAGGTATACGAAATGGGGCAGGTGACGGGGTACGAGGGCGGCCCGGCAGCTCGAGCACAGCAAAGGCTGGCTTAAAGGTGCTCCGCAACCGGGGCAGCGGGCCCCCGTCAGCTGCTCCCACCAGCCCAGCAACGGGTTCATGCCTTACTCCATTCCCAGGGCGGCCCGCAGGGCCTCATCGAAAGGGGGATAAAGCACGCCTTTCTCGGTTACGATGCCGGTAATCAGGTGATGGGGGGTTACGTCGAAGCCGGGGTGGGCTGCCGGAAAGCCCTCGGGTGCGATGGGCTGGCCCCGAATCACCGTTACTTCCCTCGCCGAACGTTGCTCGATGGGGATGCTGTTGCCGTTTTCCAGCCGGGGGTCTACCGAGGAGAGCGGCAGGGCCGGGTAGAACGGAATGCCGTGGTACCGCGCCAGAATAGCCAGGCCGTAGGTGCCGATCTTGTTGGCAAAGTCGCCGTTCAGGGCCATGCGGTCGGTGCCCAGAATGACCGCGTCCACCTGGCCCTGGCCCATCAGGTAGGCGGCCATGTTATCGGTGATGAGGGTGGCGGGCACCCCAGCTTTTTGCAGCTCGTAGGCGGTCAGGCGGGCCCCCTGCAGGTAGGGGCGGGTCTCGTCTACCCAGACGTGGGTCACCCGGCCCTGCCGGTGCGCCTCAACGATGGCCCCCAAAGCGGTGCCGTAGCCCCCGGTAGCCAGCGGGCCGGTATTGCAGTGGGTGAGCACCTGGCCCCTCAGCACCTTTGCCCCATGCCGGCTGATGGCTAGCTCGGTTTTCTGCACCTCGTCCCAGATGGCCTGGGCTTCCCTGAGCGAGGCCTCGAGGCTGCCCCAGTGCGGTTTCATGCGATCCAGGGCGTAAAACAGGTTGACCGCGGTGGGGCGGCTCTGGCGCAGCAGGGCGTCGGCTTCGGCTGGGTCTTCGCCCGACAGGTGGGCCAGCACCATCCCATAGGCCGCGGTCACCCCGATGGCCGGGGCCCCGCGCACCACCATCTCGCGGATGCCGACGGCGATATCCCGGGCGGTTTGGCAGGGCACCCAGACCTCCTCGAAGGGGAGCCTGCGCTGATCCAGGAGCCAGAAGGTGTTGTTCTCAAAGCGAAAGGGCACTGCGCGCATGGGGTCAGTCTACTTCAAGCTGTTTAGCAGGCTGGTATAGAGCAAGAAGAACTGGTTCTCGTCGAGCCGGGCCTGGGGGTTGTTCCAGGTGGCCGAGACGCAGTACTGCCTCCCATCCTTGGCGGTAAGCCAGGTGGTCAGGTTCAGGACGCCCGGCTCGGAGCCCCCTTTGTAGGCCACGCGCTGCCAGTCGGCGGGGTTGGCGAGGCCGGGGTTGAGCGACATCAGGGGCAGGGCCTGCACCCGGCCCATCAGCGTGCAAAGCTCGCGGGTGCTGAAAAACCACTCCACGTCAAGGGCCACCGGCCCCCCGGCAAACACGCTCACGTCGGGCAGGGGCAGCCGGGCCAGTTGGGGGAGCAGGGCGGCCCGCTCCGCGGGGTTGGCCCGGTAGCGCTCGAGCCACTCCCGGTTTTGCGGGTTCTTGAGCACAAAAGCCTCGCGGGTAGTCAGGAAAGGCCGGTTGCGGGGGGCGAGCTTTTCCACCGCGGCCCGCCCGACAATGCTTATTAGCGCGTCGGTGGCGGTGTTGTCGGAGATGGAGATCATCTGGGTGGCGTACTGCTCGAGGCTCAGGGGGGTTCCGTCGGGCAGGTTTTGCAGGGTGCCGCTGGGCAGGCTTTTCCACTCCGGGCGCAGCGGCACGGTATCGCTCCAGCGGCGCTGCCCGGCCTCGATCTGCTGGCGCAGGGCTTCCAGTACGGCCAGTTTGAAGCTCGAGCCCACCGCCAGCGCGCGGTCGGCGTTCAGGCTCAGGCGCTCCCGGTTGCCTTCCAACACCAGCACGCTGACCTCTCCCAGTAGCTTGCGGTACTCGGCCAGGAGTTGTTCGGGGGTCAGGGCGGCCCTGGGCTGGGGCGGCCTAAAGAACAGCCCCTGGATGCGCCCCTCGCTGTCCAGCGCGATCTGTGCGGGCACCACGCCGCGCTCGAAGTTCACCCGAAAGTTGGGGCCGTCCGGCTCCACCCCCTCGTAGCGCCCCAGCCCCCCCAGCAGTTGCTGGAGAATGGCCTCCACCTGGGCCAGCGGCACCTGCTGCAAGAAGGCCGGGGCAAACCACTCGGCCCTGGCCGGGCGCTCGGTGAAGAGGCGCTCGAGGGCCGCCTTTGGGGTAAGGCTGACCTGGGCTAAAGCCAGCCCGAGCAGCAAAGTTCCAAGATTTATCCAGAGTTTCATCCCTACCTCCCTAACTGTTCTGTTTGCGCTATCTGAGCTGCAAGAGCCTCGCCCCCAGCGGCGCTCAGTATCACCAATAGGGGAATGATTTGCTCTGGCGGTACCGTGTAAGAGCCTCGCTTGCTCACTTTTAGCCATCCTGCGCTTTGCAGCTCTTTGAGGTGGTGGTATAGCTGACCGGTAGTGCCGATGTCCGCAAGGTGCTGTAGCTCCTGAGAGCTGCTCTTGCCATTTAGCACGGCGCGGAGAATTTCTAGGCGCAAAGGATGGGCCAAAGCCGCGAGGCTTTGGGCTACCTCCGACCAGGGGGTTTTCAGTAGAGGGCCTACCGGTAACCCCCACTGCCAACCCCAGGTGCCTGAGAGCAAATCGGCTTGACCGGCGAACACTACCTCGCCGCCAGGTTTAGCGGCCTGGCGCAGATAGTCCAGCGCCCAAAAGAGGCCCTCTGGCGGCTTCGACGGTGCACCCAAGGCTTGCTCCAAGGCGGCAATTCGGGCCTCGAGTAGATTGAGGCGGGTCTCTATATCCATAGCAAATATGTTATCACGTTATTACGTAATAAATATGATAAACAAAAATATGCGACAAAACAGAGTGTTTGCGGGTAGGAGCTACACCTTCACCGGCTCTTCCACCACCGTTCCAGCCCACTTTACGAAAGCAGCCTCGCGGGGGCTCGAGAGTTCGGGGTGGGCGGCCACCACCCGTACGCCGTATTCATAGCTGCCGGGGCGGGCTGGGAGGTAGCTACCGGTGTAAAGCAGGGCGTCACGCTCCTGGCCGGCGTGCTGGAGGGCCACCACTTCCAGATCGCCGCTGCTGCGCCGCACCACCAGTTCGACCCGTAAGGTCTCGGTGGGGACACCGTAGGCCTGCACAAAAGCCCGTAGTTGCAGGGGCTGGTTGATGCTGGTGGAGGGGGCTTCCACCCAGACCTTTACGTTGTTCCAGGCGTTTTGTACCTGTTTTTTCCAGCCCGCCACTTCTTTTAGCGCGGCGGCGTTTTTCTCCAGAAGGTGCGCCGAGCGCTGGGCCAGAGGGGTATAGAACTTGCGGTGATACTCGTTCACCATGCGCTGGGCCGAGTAGGTGGGGCCACAGGTGCGGATGCTGTCGCGCACCATAGCCAGCCAGCCGCTGGGGGTGCCCACCGCGCCCCGGGCGTAGAACAGCGGGATGATCTCGTATTGCAAGGTGTCGTAGAAGCTCTGAGCGTCGGCGTAATCCTGGGCTTCCTCGGTGGCGTAGGTGCGACCGTCGCCAATGGCCCAGCCGTTGGTGGTGTTGAAAGCCTCGGCCCACCAGCCGTCCAGAACCGAGAAGTTCAAAGCGCCGTTCAGCGCTGCCTTCATGCCCGAGGTGCCCGAGGCCTCCATGGGGCGGCGGGGGGTGTTGAGCCAGACGTCCACCCCCTGCACCAGGGTGCGGGCCAGGCCCATGTCGTAGTCCTCGAGCAGAATCATCCTGTCCTCGAGGCCCAGTTCCTTGATTTTCTCGGCCAGCTTCTTGATGAACTCCTTGCCGGGCTCGTCCTTGGGGTGGGCCTTGCCGGCAAACACAAACTGCACCGGCAGGGGGCCATTCAAAATGGAGACCAGCCGATTGGGGTCGGTGAACATCAGAATAGCCCGCTTGTAGGTGGCAAAGCGGCGGGCAAAGCCGATGGTCAGCACGGTTGGGTCGAGCACTTTTTCCGCTGCCCGCAGGCTGGCCGGTAAGTCGCCGTTGCGGCGGCGCTGCTCGAAGAGCCGGGCCCGCACCTCCTCGACCAGGTGTGCCCGTAGCTTGTTCCGAATATGCCAGAGCTCGCTCTCCTCGAGCCGTTCCACCGTCCACTGGCTGGGGTCGTGGAGCTGCTCGGCCCAGGTTTTGGGGAAGCTGCGCTCGTAGAGGGCGTGCATCTCGGGGTGCAGGAAGCTAAAGGTGTGAATGCCGTTGGTGATGTGCCCGATGGGTACTTCCTCGGGCTCGAGGCCCTTCCACAGGTGTTTGAACATCTCGCGCGAGACCTCGCCGTGCAGGGCCGAGACCCCCCCGGCGGCGCGGGAGGTGTGGAGGGCCAGGTTGGACATGCTGAAGACCGGGCCGTAGCTTTTTTCCTCGCGGCCCAGGGCGATAAACTCCTCCTTGCTGATGCCCAGCTTGTTCCACCAGCCGTCCAGGTAGCGCTCCACCAGATCCAGCGGAAAGCTGTCGTGTCCGGCGGGCACGGGGGTGTGGGTGGTGAAGAGGGCCCCCGCCGAGGTGGCCTCAAGGGCCTCACCAAAAGAGCTTCCGGCGGCCACCATCTCGCGCATGCGCTCGAGCCCCAAAAAGGCCGCGTGGCCCTCGTTCATGTGCCAGACCTCGGGGGCCAGGCCCAGGGCCCGCAGCAGGCGCACCCCGCCAATGCCCAGGATCATCTCCTGCTCGATGCGGATTTCCTGCCCGGGCGCGTAGAGCCGGGCGGTGAGGGCGCGATCCTCGGGCCGGTTTTCGGGCAGATTGGTGCTCATCAGGTAGACCGGAACGGTGCCCACCTGCACCCTGTAGGCCATCACATACACGGTGCGCCCGGGAAACTCCACCCCCACCTTGAGGGGCTTGCCGTCCTTGCTGACCACCACCAGCGGCAGCTCTTCGGGCCGCAGATCTTCGTAGACCTCGTGCTGCTGGCCCTCGGGGGTGAGCTGCTGGCGAAAGTAGCCCTCGTGGTAGAACATCCCGACAGCGGTCAGGTCGAGTCCCAGGTCGGAGGCGGCCTTGATGTGGTCGCCGGCCAGGATGCCCAGGCCGCCGGAGTAGATGGGAAGCGACTCGTGGAAGCCGTACTCCATGGAGAAATAAGCGATCCGTGGGGGCTTTGGGGAGCGGCTTTGCAGGTAGCGGTGGAAGCGGGCCAAGGTGGCCTCGACCGCGCCCACGTAGCCGGCATTCTCGGCCAGGGCGGCCAGGCGCTCGGGGTCGGCTTCCAGCAAAGCCCGAACCGGATTGGCGCGGAAGCGCTTCCACTGTGAAGGATTAATCTGCTCGAAGAGGTGCTGGGCTTCGGGGTTCCAGCTCCACCACAGGTTGTAGGCCAGCTCGCTGAGGCCCCGGAGGGGCTCGGGCAGGCTGGGCATGCTGACGATTCGGCCGATTACGTTCATAGCTCGAGATTTTACCACCATACCCCACAGGCGGCGGTCAGGCATCTCCACTGACTGGGTTTGGGGGCGGGTTTTTTGAGTGGTATAGGGCTATCATAAAACCGATGAACCCTATCTTGTACCGGGCGGTGCGCAAAGCCCACGAACAGCTCGAGCGCCGCACCGCGGCTTATCTGGTGGAGCGTGGGGTGCGGGTGAGCTGTGGCCCGGGCTGCAAGGCCTGCTGCTCGGCCTGGGTGGTGGTTGGGCTGGCCGAGGCCGAGTACCTGCGGGAGGCGCTCGAGGCCCACCAGCCCGAGGCCCTGGCCCGCATCGAGGCCGAGGGCCGCAAACGGCTGGCGCGGGTTGCTCGACAAAAGCACCAACCCGACTTTCCCACCCGGTACTTCCTGGAAAACCGCCCCTGCCCGCTGCTTACGCCGGAGGGGGCCTGCTCGGTGCACGCATATCGTCCTTTGGCCTGCCGCGGGCTATTGACCAACCTCTCGGCTCGTTATTGCGTGCCGGGGGTGGTGCCAGCTCTTCGGGGGCGTGAAAAGACTGCGTACATGGCGCAGTTGAAGCCCTGGCATGGCCCCGAGCACTACCTGAAAGTACCCTGGCGGCTTGCCGAGCGCACCGCGCAGAAACTCTGGGCCACAGAACAGCAGGAGCGCGGCTTTACCGTGATTGGGGAGCTAATAGGCTTGGTTTTCCTGCTCGGACAGCGGGACTTTCGGGCAGCTTTGCAGGGAGGATTGGAGGCGGTGCGGCAAGCCCTGCAAGAACGCCGGCTGCTGGGGGGGGCGTACGGGTTCTGGGTGGGTTGATGCGGGCTACTCCACCAGGCCGGCATCAATCATGCGCAGATAGGAAAAAAACAGGGTGACCTGGTCGCCAAAATCCTGCACGAAGGCGTGGATGGCCTCTGGAGTAACCCCTTCCAGGCGCAGATCGCTTTCCAGAACGGGGTCGTTGTCGGCGTCGAAGTAGGCCTTGCTGAAGCGGTAGCGCCGGTTCCAGTTGAGCAGATGGCGGGGTTCGACCCGGTCGAAGCCGGAGAACCCGGCCCGCAGTTGCAGGCTGTGCACATGCGGATCGCCGTAGGTGATCAGGTGACCCCGCAGGCCGTTGGGCAACTCCAGATTGAAAAGATCTTCCTTGACCTGCTCGGCATTGAGGCCAAACTGATCCAGAAGGATTCGCACCTCTTCGGTGGTGACTTCACGCAGAACCGTATCCATCTTGCCTCGTTATAAACCAAATCCGGAACCCTGGTAGGGAAATACGGCCCAGCATCCCCGCAGCGATGTGGGCACCAATACCATGGGCTGTGTGTTTTGGCGGAGGGGGAGGGATTCGAACCCTCGATAGGGGGCAACCCCTATACCGGTTTTCGAGACCGGCCCGTTCAACCACTCCGGCACCCCTCCATAGCCGCCAAACCGAACGGTTTGGTAGTGCCGAATAGAGACTTTAGCACAACTTGCTGGCAAAGTCACCCTCAGGGTTGTGCGCGTTTCTGGGAGAAGAAGTCCCGCAGCAGTTTGGCCGAATCGCGCTCGAGCCAGCCCCCTTCCCACTCGAAGGGGGGGTTCATCCGGTGCACCGTCACCGCCCCGGCCTTCAGGTTCTCCACCGCGTACACCACCCGCCGCACCTGGGCTTCCATCAGCGCGCCGAAGCACATGGGGCAGGGCTCGAGGGTCACATACACGGTGGCGCCGGGCAGCACCTTGCTGTGCCGTTTGTGGAGGGCCTGCTGGAGGGCCAGCAGCTCGGCATGGGCGGTGGCATCGCGCCGCTGCTCGACCTGGTTGTGGGCCTCGGCCAGCACCTCGCCATCCCAGACCACCACGGCCCCGATGGGCACCTCGCCTTCTTGCTGGGCCAGCCGGGCCTGCTCGAGGGCGCTGCGCATATGCTCCAGATCCTCCGACTCGGGCCAGAGGTTCCAGACCTCGCGTACCACATTGCCCACCGCGCGCACCGGCCAGGCCTGTTTGAGTTCGGGGGGGAGGCTGTGTTCGGTAAAAAAGTCCACCAGCCGCACCAGGCCCCTGGGCAGGTCGATCAGGTCGCCGGGCAGGGGGAGCCTCGAGCCCCGCCAGGGGGGGAAGGTGTCTATCACCGGGGGAATCAGAAACAGGGTGCCGTCGCGCCGGCGCACCTGCCAGCCTTCGGGGAGGGTAAAGGCTTCGCCCTGTAAGGCCCGCTCGAGCTGCACCACCCAGCCCATCTCGGGGCGTAGTTTGAGGTGCTCGAGGATCTGCCGCAAAGCCCGCCGGCGCAGACCCGCCGGGGCCTGGAGCAACGGCGCGATGCGGTAGGCCGGGCAGGGCCAGCGCCGGTCGCGCAGCAGGAGCTGTTCGGCCAGGGGGTCGAGGGCCTCGTCGTCGAGCTGGGAGATGGCGGCGAAGCGGGCCAGGGCGGTCTGGGTCTGGGGAAAACGCGCTTTGAGCCGGGGGAAAATTTCGTGACGAAGGAAGTTCCGATCCAGCGAGGTATCGGCGTTGGAGACGTCCTCGAGCCAGTCCTGCTGTTTGCACCTCAGATAGGCCCGCAAAGTGCTGCGGCTCAGCTCGAGCAGAGGTCGCACCACCTTCCCCCGTTTAGGGCGCATGCCCAGGCCCCGGCCGGTGCCCTGCACGAGCTGCAACAAAACCGTTTCGGCCTGGTCGTCCTCGGTGTGGGCGGTCAGAATGGCCTGGGCCTGGTGCTTTTTGGCTACCTTAGCCAGAAAGCCATAGCGCAGCTCGCGGGCGGTGGCCTCGAGGTTCTCCCCGCGCTCCGCGGCAATTTTGGCTACGTCCAGCCGCTCCGATTCAAAGGGATAACCCAGGCGCTCGGCCAGGGCTTTGACCCACAGCGCGTCCTGGGCCGATTCGGGCCGCAGGGAATGGTCGAGGTGGGCCACCACCACCTTGCGGGGGGTGGAGGTGAGCAAGAGCAAAAGCGCCACCGAGTCGCCTCCGCCCGAGACGGCGGCCACCAGGCTTCCTTCGGGCACCATGCGGGTCAGGTGCGTAGCAAACTGGGCTTCAAGCTGGCTGGCCTCCACTAAATCCACGCCTATATGCTATAGGCTATGCTGTCCTTGCCCAACCTCCGCTTCGACTTCAACGCCTATCCCTACCTGACCCCAGACCTGCCGGGGGTGGACGGGGTGATTCGCCACCAGCCCCAGGATTTCCAGGTGGACGAGGTGCCGGCCTACAGCCCGCTGGGCAGTGGGGAGCATCTTTTCGTGCGGATCGAGAAGGTGGGCCTGACCACCCGGGCGGTTGTGGAGTTTCTACGCGACCGCCTGCAGATTAGCGAGGCCCAGATCGGGGTGGCCGGCCTCAAGGACAAGCACGCCCTGACCCGGCAGTGGTTCAGCATCCCGGCCCGATACGAGGCCTGCCTGGAGGGGCTGGCCGGGCTGGAGGGGGTGCGGGTGCTGGAACAGGCCCGGCACCCCCACAAGCTCAAAGTGGGGCATCTGCGGGGCAACCGCTTCCGCATTCTGATCCGCGGTGGGGATGGGGCTGGCTTATCCCGGTCTCGAGCCGAGGCTATTTTTCAGGTGCTCGAGCGCCAGGGGGTGCCCAACTACTACGGCCCCCAGCGGTTTGGCATCGGAGGATTGAACCCGCTCAAGGGCTATGAGCTGGTCAAGCAGGGCAGGGTGCACGCCCCTTCCTGGCTAAAGAAATTTCTGGTCTCGAGCCTGCAAAGCCTGCTCTTCAACGACTGGCTGGCCCTGCGCCTGCAGATGGGACTTTTTGGGCAGGTGATCGAAGGGGATGTAGCCAAAAAACACGACACGGGCGGAGAGTTTGTGGTGCAGGACGCCGAGGCCGAGAACCCTCGAGCCCTGCGCTTTGAAATCAGCGCAACCGGGCCCCTCTACGGCAAAAAATACCGCGAGGCCCAGGGGCCGGCCCGCGCCCTGGAAGACCAGGTACTGCAAAAATACGAGCTCGAGCGCGGCCACTTTGCCTCGCGCCGGGGGGATCGCCGCCTGATCCGCTTTCCCCTTACCGAGTGGGGTGTGGAAGAAACCGCAGAAGGGCTCTGGGTGAGCTTTTTTCTACCCAAGGGGGCCTACGCCACCGCGGTGCTGCGCGAGGTGATGAAGCGAAACCCCGAGGAAGGGGAGCTGGAGGCCGAAATGGAGGAGTAGGGGCCTCGAGCGGCCTTGATATTGACACGCTCAACCTTTTGCTGCTACCCTAGCGAGCGGCCTGCAAAACGTGGGCCAAAAATCGCAAAAACGCCTTTAGTGGTTTCTTGGGCATACTTATGTTTGAAAGCCTCTCCCAACGCATCCGAGCCGCAGTTGACAAGCTGCGTGGGCGGGGGCGTATCACCGAAGCCGACCTCAAGGCCACCCTGCGCGAGATTCGCATGTCGTTGCTGGAGGCCGATGTCAACTTCGAGGTGGCTAAAAACTTCGTAAACAAGGTGCAGGAGAAGACCCTGGGCCAGGCCGTGCTGGAGAGCCTGACCCCGGCGGAGCAGATCCTGAGCGTGGTTTACGAAGAGCTGGTCGAGATGCTGGGTGGGGAGGCCAAACAGCCCCTGCTCAAGAACGAGGGCAACCTGTGGTTCATGGTGGGGCTGCAGGGCTCGGGTAAGACCACCACCTCGGGTAAGCTGGCCCACTTCTACAAGTCCAAGGGGCGGCGTCCGCTGCTGGTCGCGGCCGATACCCAGCGGCCCGCGGCCCGCGAGCAGCTCCGCATCCTGGGGGAGAAAATCGGGGTGCCGGTTCTCGAGGTCGCCGATGGCGAGCGGCCCGAGACCACCCGCGCGCGCCTGCAACAACACCTGACCTTTGACTACCGCGACCTGGTGATTGTGGATACGGCGGGCCGCCTCCAGATCGACCAGGCCCTGATGGACGAGTTGGCCCAGCTCAAGCAGGTGCTGGGCCCATCCGAGACCCTGCTGGTGGTGGACAGCATGACCGGCCAGGAGGCCCTGAACGTCTCCAAAGCCTTCGACGAGCGCATTGGGGTCACCGGCCTGATCCTGACCAAGCTCGACGGCGACGCCCGGGGCGGCGCGGCGCTTTCGGCCCGCTACGTGACCGGCAAACCCATCTACTTTGCGGGGGTTTCAGAAAAAATCGAGGGCCTGGAGCCCTTCTATCCCGATCGGCTGGCCCAGCGCATTCTGGGCATGGGCGACCTGCAGACCCTTCTGGAAAAAGCCAGGCAGGCCGAGCTCGAGGCTCCGCAAAAAGACCTCAAGGAGATCACCCTCGAGGACCTCATCACCCAGATGCGCCAGATGCGCAAGATGGGCAGCTTCACCGAGATCCTGGGCATGATACCGGGTATATCCAGAATGCTACCCCCCGGCTTCTCGGTGGACGAAAAGCAGGTTAATCGCATGGAGGCCATCGTGCTCTCCATGACCCCTAAAGAACGCCGCGACCCCCGCATTCTGAATGCCTCGCGCCGCAAGCGCATTGCGGCGGGTTCTGGCACGACGGTGCAGGAGGTTAACCGCCTCATCAAAACCTTCGAGGACACCAAGCAGATGCTGAAAACCCTGGCCAAGCAGCAGGC
Source organism: Meiothermus sp. (assembly GCA_026004095.1). Taxonomy (GTDB): domain Bacteria; phylum Deinococcota; class Deinococci; order Deinococcales; family Thermaceae; genus Meiothermus. The sequence goes on along the minus strand of BPIL01000012.1, from coordinate 62,858 downwards.
TCGAGGGGGACGGGGTTTGTTCAGGAGATAGGTCTTGGGTTGCAGGCAGAAATACCAAAGCCTGTAACTGACAGTGCGTCCAGAGGGCGCTTCAGACAACACAAAGGAGTAGAACATGACCAAGATTCGTTTGTCCCGTTTCGGTTCCAAAGGCAACCCTCATTACCGCATTGTGGTGATGGACAGCCGCACCAAGCGCGATGGTGGCTACATCGAGCGCATCGGCTACTACGACCCCCGCAAGACCACCAAAGACTGGCTGAAGATCGACCAGGAGCGCTTGCAGTACTGGCTGGGGGTGGGTGCCCAGCCCACCGATACCGTAAAAAAGCTCATCAAGCAGGCCAACCCAGGGGCCTAATAGCAACCCAGCAAAAGCCGAAGGCCCAAAACCCTGGGCTTTCGGCTTTCGACTTAAGGCTTTAGGCTAATGTTTATGAAAGACCTCGTGGAGTACCTGGCAAAAGCAGTGGTCGACCACCCGGCCTCGATTCGCGTGGATGAGCGCCGGGGCCGCGAAGGGTTGGTGTACTACATCGAGACCCACCCCGAAGACAAAGGCCGGATTATCGGCCGGCAGGGCCGCGTAATCGAGAGCATCCGCACGGTGGTGCGCTCGTTTGCCAAGGGCCGGGTTTCGGTGGAAGTACGCTAAGCACCTCCTTACGGTATGCGCCGCATCGAAATTGGACGCATCGGAAAAGCCTACGGCATGGCGGGGGGCCTCAAGTTTCGAGGCGAGCTGGTGATTTTTGACCTCGAGCGCATCTACCTCGAGGGCCTGGGCTACCGCGCCATCGAAGAAATTGAAGAGCACAATGGAGAAATAGTGCTGTTTCTAACGGGCGTGGAGGGCCGCCAGGAAGCCGAGCAACTGGTGGGTTTGCGGGTCTATGCCGATCAGGCCGACCTACCCCCGCTGGAAGAGGGCGAGTACTACTACTTCGAGCTGATTGGCAGGCCGGTTTTCGTGGATGGACAGCCCTTTGGTGAAGTGGTGGACGTCGAGGATGGCGCGCAGGAGCGGCTTGTTATCAAAGCCAGGGGTGCTTCCTTGCGGGCCCAGCGCAAGACCTACATGGTGCCCTTTCAGGCCCCATACGTGAAGGTTGAGTCCGATGGTATCTACATTGAGGCCATACCCGGCCTGTTCGATTAGCCGCGCGCTATGAAGTACACCATCCTGACCCTGTTTCCCGATCTGGTGCGTCCCTGGACAGAGGAATCTATTATCCAGAAAGCCATCCAGAAGGGGCTGATTGAAGTAGACATCCGCGATATTCGCGCCTACACCGAGGACAAGCACAAAACCGTGGACGATACCCCCTACGGCGGCGGGGCGGGTATGGTGATGCGGGTGGATGTGGTGGTGCGGGCCATCGAGGCCGCCGGCCCCGCCGACGAGGTGATTTTGCTGACCCCGGCTGGCCGGCCGCTTACCCAGCCTCTGGTGGAGGAGCTGGCCGGCAAGTCGCACCTGGTGCTGGTTTGTGGCCGCTACGAGGGCATCGATGCGCGCGTAGAGCACTTTGTGACCCGCGAGATTTCAATCGGCGACTATGTCTTGATGGGGGGTGAGCTGGGCGCCCTGGTGATTCTGGAGGCCACGGCCCGCCTGCTTCCGGGGGTCATCAAGGAGGCCGAGAGCCATCGGCAAGACTCCTTCACCACGGGTTTGCTGGACTACCCCCACTACACCCGCCCGCCGGTGTTCCGGGGCCTGGCGGTGCCGGAAATTCTGACCTCGGGCCATCACGCCAAAATTGCCGAGTGGCGGCGCAAACAGGCCCTCAAACGCACCAAAGCCCGCCGCCCCGACCTGCTCGAGCGGGCCGAACTGACCCCCAAGGATCTGGTCTGGCTCGAGGAAAGCGACTTTGACAACGAGCGCCCCGGCTGCTAGAATCACAGCTTGCTGACCTGTCCCGAGTATCTGCTGGGCGGATACGCTTGAGGGCAACCATCCATGAACCCGCAGTCTGGCCGCAATGGCAAAGGGCGCACAAGTAGGTTCCGCTGGAGCAAGGAGTCAGACCATGAACCGTGGCGCATTGCTGAAGGTAGTCGAGAAAAAGTACACCCGTACCGATATCCCCCAGTTCAAGCCGGGCGATACCGTACGGGTCAACTACAAGGTGGTTGAAGGCAACCGCACCCGTGTGCAGGCCTATGAAGGCGTGGTGATCAAGATTAAGCGCAACGGCTTCAACAGCGCTTTCACGGTGCGTAAAATCTCCTTCAACGAGGGTGTGGAGCGCATTTTTCCCTTCAACTCGCCCCTGATCGAGAGCGTGCAGGTGGTGAGCCGCGGTAAGGTGCGCCGGGCCAAGCTGTACTACCTGCGCGAGCTGCGCGGCAAGGCCGCCCGCATCAAGGGCGACCGCAAGCGCCTCACCGAGGATGTTGAGGCCCGGGCGGCGGCTGCCAGAGAGGCCGCGGAAGCCAAAGCAGCCGCTGCGGCTGAGGAAAACAAGGAATAATCGGCCGGGATGCGTAAAAGCCGGGGAGGGGTGGCCTCCCCGGTTTGTGCTGTGGCTGTCTATCGGGTCACTCTGTCAGGAATACCCGGAAGCCCTTCAGAGCGGGTCTGCCGCCGCTGGGGCGGAAGTTGACCAGCAGCTTGTCGGGTGCACCGATGGCCTCGAGCCTGGGGTTGGGCCCAAAGCGCAGGTTTATAACCACCCCGTCGGCCTGGGGGATGTCGGTGTACTGCTCGCCAAAACTGGCCGCGACCAGCTTGTTGCCCTGGCTGTCCAGAAGCTGGAAGCTATCGAAGCCGGTCTTGAGCAGCGAGGTTTTGCCGCTGGTCAGGTTGCGCACCTCCACCCGCACCACATACCCCGGCCCCGAGCCGAAGAAGGGGTTGGTGCCGGGGGCTACATCCAGCACCCGCAGCCGCCAGGTGCCGTTGGAGAGCCACTCGCCTTTTTTGCCCTCGAGCAGTAGGGCCTGCTGCTGCCCCCCCACCGGGATAAACTGCACCCGCAGCTCGCCCCCTTGCAGGCTGGCCTGGGCCCCGGCTTTTTGCAGGGCCTCGAGGGGTACGTAGGTTTTGCCGTTCACCACAATGGCCGGGGTGGTCTGGGCCTGCCCGTTGACCACGAGCCGGTAGGTTCGCTGGGCGGCCTGGGCCAGCACCAGGGCCGAAAGGAAGATTCCCATGCCAACCAGTAGTTTGTTCATACTGCCTCCTTGATGGGCCATTGTACGGCCCAGGCGGGCGGGTGAGCTTGGAGGGCCCCGAAAGGCCCTCCAAAGCATGCGGGAGCTCCTACATTAAGATGCAGCGGTATATCCGAATGGCGGCGAAACGCCGGGTACTCTCGTTGCCCAGGGAATCGCGGGCGACCAGCTCGAGACGCACCAGTTGGCCGTTGTAGCAGGCGTTACCAAAGGTGGAAAAATCACCTAGCAGATTGCTGGGGTTGTTGTTGCTCGGTGTCCAGTTCAGGTTGCCGCTGGTGGTGGAGGTGCTCAGCACCACGTTGCTGCGCCAGACCTCGCTATCGTTATCGGGGCGGTAGGAGGTGGCCCGCCAGATGTAGGTGATGGGGTTGTCGCCTTCGGGGTCGATGGCACTGGCGGGGGCGGTAAAGGTGGTGTTCCAGGAGAATCCGCCAGCGTAGTTGGGTTCTGAAGGGGACAGCGGGCCGAAGGTGTTAATGTTGGGGGGCAGGTTGGCCGGCGGGGGCGTAATGTTGATGGTTACGTTGGTGGTGCTGCTCAGGCCCTGGGGGTCGGTGGCCCGAAGCGTAAGGGTGCGCGAGCCGGTCGTGCTAAAGGTAACCGAGAGGTTGCAGCCTGTGCGGGGGAAACCGTCGGCGGCGCTGCCCTCCCAGCGGCACGCAATGGGGCCAGGGCCGGGGTCGGGGCCTTCGTTGAGGTCGGTGGCAGTGCCGACTAGGTTGACAGGCTGGCCCTGGTAGAACGAGTCGCCATTGGAGGGTGCGTCAATTCGAACCACCGGCGGCGAGTTGATGACTGCGACCTCGCGCGTGGCGCTGCCCTCACGGCCCAGCAGATCGCGGGTGGTTACCCGTATGGTGCGGCTCTCAGCAGTATTGAAGCGATAGTAGGCGGTGTTGCCAACGGTTCGGGTTGGGGCTGGGTCAAAGGTTAGCGGGCAGAAGACAGGGGGGCAGTTGTTCCCGGCAAAGTCCGTAACGTTGGCGGTGATGCTCCACTCGCGGTTGAGGTTGGCAGTGCTGGCAGCGCTCAAGGCCACGCTGGGGCCGCTGCTGCCCACTTCCAGCGCCCTGGAGACCGCTGCAAAAGCGTTTACCCGGCGCTCAAAGCCTCCGACCCCCACCCCCCCCACATGGGCCGTGTCGCGCAGGATAGCCCAGACCTGACTGGCGCTCAGGGAGGGGTTGGCAGCCCAGACCAGCGCGGCTACACCGGCCACGAAGGGAGAGGAGTAGCTGGTGCCTGCCCGAAGCCGGGCCTCATTGGCAGGGCTGTCAGGATCCGGGCCGGCCCATACCCAGTAAGGCCCATAGATATCCACGCTGTTATCGTCTCGCTTGGTTCCGAAGTTGGAGAAGGTGTAGCGGGCGGTGCTGTCGTGGGCCATCCCGCCTACGCAGATTACCGAGCGCAGTTCACAAGGGATATGGGTTGAACCCTCGATGCCACCACCGTTGTCTACGTCCTTACCCTCGTTGCCAGCAGCAGCAAACAGGAGTTTGCCGGTTGCTGAAACTGCTACCGCAAAGCCATCCATCACCTCGCTGGGAGAGGGGCATAACCCTAAGCAAGCCACCTTAACTGCGATGTCCCAGCCCAGGTCAAGCTCAAAACCAAAGCTCATGTTGATGATCTTGGGGTTCCCGAACAGGGTAGCGGTAATGATGCGCTCGAGGGTGGAGATGATACCAATAAAGTCTCCTTGAAAAGGAACTGCCAAAAGCTCTCCAACCGGGCCTGCTGGGCCAGCAACCCCGAAGCCATTGTCTGGAAGACCCATGGCTGCGGTGGTGACGTGGGTACCGTGCCAAGGGCAGGAGTTGCCCCCAGAGCACTGGAGTAGGTTGGGCTCGTTCCAGCTCCCCACCACCTGACGGGTTGCGGGGAAGTCGTTGTTTAGTGCGAAGCCACCATCCAAAATCATGATGCGAACCTTGTTGCTCAAGCGTCCGGCCCGCTCGAGCAGCCGCCAGGCCTCGCCTACCCCGATGTCCTGGGCGCTGCCCCGGTTCATATAAGTCCAGTTGAAGGCGTTGGGGGTGTAGGGAATATCGGCTGGGGAAAGGCTCGAGCGGGTGGGGGCCTCGGTGGTGATGCCGTCTGCAATGGCAGCAGGTTGCACCACAAAGTTAGGCGTGACGGTCATCTTCTCCTGGTTGGCTTCGCTCAGGGCTACCGCCAGACTTGACCGATATACAGCCCTTGGGGTAGAGAAAGATCATGACTCTGCGCCAGGCGCTATCCCAGGTCCCGGACCCTCGGGCCCACAACCGGCAGTACCCCCTTTGGGGCCTTCTGGCCCTCATCCTGGTGGCCTTCCTGAGCCGCGTGGACTCCCTGCGCGGCGTGGAACGCTTTGCCCGCGCCAACCCCCACCTCTTGCCCCACCTGGGCCTGCGCAAGGCCCCAGGCCACACCGCCATCACCCTTCTCCTTCACCGCCTGGATCCTGAGAAGCTCCAGGCGGCCCTTGGCCAGGTCTTCCCCGAAGCCGACCTTGGGGAGGTCCTGGTGGTGGACGGGAAGCACCTGCGGGGAAGCGGCAAGGGGAAAAGCCCCCAGGTCAAGCTGGTGGAGGTCCTGGCCCTGCACCTCCATACCACCCTGGCCCAGGCCCGGGCGGAAGGGAGGGAGGAGAAGGCCTTCCTGGAGCTTCTGGACCGTTTGGAGGCGAGGGAGCTGGAGGGCAAGGTGGTGGTGGGGGACGCGGGGTACCTGTACCCTGAGGTGGCGGCCCGGGTGCGGAAAAAAGGGGGGACTATCTCTTGGTCCTGAAGGGGAACCAGGGGGAACTTTTGGAGTGGGCCCTGGAGGTGTTCAAGGGGATGGCGGGAAGGCGTCTTCCCGGGGAGACGGAGGCGACCTGGAGTGGGGTGCGGGACGGGGAGGTGTGGACCTACCGGGTTTGGGCTTCCCCCTACCTGCCGGAAGAGGTGCGGGCCTTCCCTGGGGCCAGGCAGGTGGTGCGGCTTTGGCGGGAGGTGAGGCACAAGGGGACGGGGGAGGTGCGGCGGACGGTGAGCTACGCCCTCACCAGCCTGGGGCCGGAGGTAGCGGACGCAAAGCGGCTGGGGAGCCTGTTGCTTTCCCGCTGGGAGGTGGAGAACCGGTCTTTCTGGGTGCGGGACGTGTGCTTTGGGGAGGATGCCTGTCAGGTGCGGGGGGTGGGGGCGTGGGCGCTAGCGGTGCTGCGGGCCTTCCTGGTCTCCATGCTTCACCGAGAGGGGGTGAGGGAGAAGAAGGCAGCCCTAGAAATCTTCTCCTTCAACCCCCTCTCCGCCCTGCGCTTCCTGGGGCTCTATGCGGCATAGCGGTCAAGTCTGGGGCTACCGCCAAAAGCTGGGCTGCTTCTGGGCTCGAGGTGCTAAACTTTCCCTTCAAATCTGGTAGCGACTGGTTGAGCCGCTGGAGTATGGCCTCCACCTGGGCACCGGAAGGGTTGAGCCGCACTTGATATGTTTTGGGTGCGTCACCCACCTTTTCGGTCTCACTCAGCACCTGCCCACCCCAGCGGCTAAGGAAGGCGTTGAGCTTGGTAGGGTCGTCGGTGCTGATTATCAGCTCTCCAAGAACAAAATCCATTGCGATACCACTCTCACCTACCATGCGGGCCACCGGGCGTGGGCCGTCCGGGCCGGGTACCGTAGCCTGGGTAGGTGTAAGGGCATTGTCTACGACAATCTGAGCGGTTCCGGCTGGCCTTTGCCCGTTGCAGGCTGCTATCAGCACAAGCACGCTTACCAGAGCCAGCTTCCAAAGATGTTTCATAGTCTTCCTCCTCAGGGGGCTTCGGGCGTCCCGAAGTTGCCCGGAGTGTAGAAGAGCCGGGTTGAACACCCCATGAACGGTTGTTGCTTAGTTCGACTGTAGCAAAACAATGCCATGCGAGTGTTGCTAAATAACCAGCAACCCCCGACAAAGCGGGGGCCTTTTTGCTGGCTTACTCTGGGCATGACCAGATCATCCAAATTAGGGCTTAGGGCAGCCTGTGGTAGAGCGGCAGGCCTGCCGGGGCCGGGTAGAGGGCCAAGCCTCCGGCACTGCCGATGCTGCTGCTAGTGATGACGCGCTCGGGGATGGTGGGGCTGCCCGAGGTGCTGCTGGTGCCAAGCTGGGCGGGGGAGAGCCGGGCAAACTTACCTGCCTCATAGGTGATCCACAGCCCGCCGTCCTCGTCGAAGGCCATGCCCTCCAGTACGGCTGAAACCGGAACGCTCACCTGGATGGCTGGGGTAAGGGTCTTGCTGCCGCTGCCGCTCTGGTCGGTGGGCGTGAGCCGGTAGAAGACGTTGGCCCCAAAAGCCATCACCCACAGGTGGCCGCCGGCGTCGAAGGCCAGCATCTCGGCGCCCAGGGTGTTGACCGGCGGGAGTGTCTGGGACTGGATGGTCAGGTCGGGGCCGCTGGTGGAGGCACCCAGCCGGCTGGCGTTGAACCTGACCACCCGCTGGGCGCCTCTGTTGGCGATCCACAGGTTGCCGCTGGCGTCGAAGGCCAGCCCCTCCGGCGCGTCCAGGCCGGTGATCTCGACCCCCGGTGTAACCGTGCCCGAGGCGCCGAGCTGGCCCGCCGCTACCCGCACCACCTTGTTGGCGCAGGGGATGCTCACCCACAGGTTGCCGCTGGCGTCGAAGGCCAGCCGGGTGGGCCCAGGTAAGCAACTAAACCCACCGATGTTAATGCTGCGGTCGGGGGTCTTGCTGCCCGAACTGCCCAGGCTGCCGGCCGGGTAGCGCACCAGGTTGGGGTCTGCGCTGGTGCCCCCGATGCCCCAGAGGTTGCCGTCTTTGTCAAAGGTGAGGTCGCGCAGGTTGACGGTGCCGGCGCCCACGCTGGGGCTTTGGGTGGCGGTGCTGCTCAGGAGCGAGGCCGCGAAGCCCAGCAAGGGCGAGCTTCCGCTGGGTGTGTTGCCATTGACCATCCAGAGCTTGTTGCTGGTGGGAATTGGACTGTAGTTAACGCTGACGGTAGTGGCCTGTCCGTTGCGCACACAGGCCGGGCTGCCGGTCACGCTGGCGCTGTAGGCGGTGCGGATCAGGGGGTCGGTATTGGCTACCTTATCGGCTGTGACGGTATAGGTGCCAGCAGCGATGGCGGTGAGGGTCTGGCTGCCGGTGAGGTTCTGATTGAAGCCCGAGGGGCCGGTTACGCTGACCTTGGCTTCCACCCCGCTCGGCAGTCCGCTTACGGTAACCACCAAGTCGCCCGTGCCGTTGGGGTCGCAGCCGGCGGCCCCGCCGCCCGGCCCGCACGCACTCATGAGCAAAGCCGCCGCGCCCAGCAGTCCCATCCAGGTTCTTTTCATATTTTCCTCCCCTTTTCAGTTAGTGTGCCATAACCGAGCACGCCCGGAGATTAACGAAACACCCATTAACGCTCCATGAACGGCCGCTCGAGGGGTGTTCTTGCGGGCAGCGGTGTGCCAGGCCCTGGAAATAAAGCCAGGTCTAAGGGAGCCGGTTCTGCCGCTTGGTGTAGATGCTGAATGCTGTGCCGTCGCGTTCATTCCAAGCGACCACCGGGTTTCCTGAGGTATCCAGGACCAGGCTGGGGTAGTAAGCATCTTGATTGGTGTTGGCATCCAGGAAGCTACCCAGTTGCACCCAGCCAGTGCCGTTCCAGCGCTTGATGTAGATGTTGCGGGATGTGCCGTCATTTTCAGACCAGGTGACCACCGGGTTGCCCATGGCGTCCAGGGCCAGGCTGGGAACTTCAGCATCTCGGTTGGTGTTGGCATCCAGGAAGCTGCCCAGTTGCACCCAGCCAGTGCCGTTCCAGCGCTTGACGTAGATGTTGGAGGACGTACCATCCGATTCAGACCAGGCGACCACCGGGTTGCTCGTGGCGTCCAGGGCCAGGCTGGGGGAAAATGCACCTCGGTTGGTGTTGGCATCCAGGAAGCTGCCCAGTTGCACCCAGTCGGTGCCGTTCCAGCGCTTGACGTAGATGTTGGAGGACGTACCATCCGATTCAGACCAGGCGACCACCGGGTTGCTCGTGGCGTCCAGGGCCAGGCTGGGGGAAAATGCATCTCGGTTGGTGTTGGCATCCAGGAAGCTGCCCAGTTGCACCCAGTCGGTGCCGTTCCAGCGCTTGACGTAGATGTTGGAGGACGTACCATCCGATTCAGACCAGGCGACCACCGGGTTGCTCGTGGCGTCCAGGGCCAGGCTGGGGGAAAATGCATCTCGGTTGGTGTTGGCATCCAGGAAGCTGCCCAGTTGCACCCAGCCAGTGCCGTTCCAGCGCTTGACGTAGATGTTGTAGGACGTACCGTCCCATTCATCCCAGGCGACCACCGGGTTGCTCGTGGCGTCCAGGGCCAGGCTGGGGGAAAATGCATCTCGGTTGGTGTTGGCATCCAGGAAGCTGCCCAGTTGCACCCAGTCGGTGCCGTTCCAGCGCTTGACGTAGATGTTGTAGGACGTACCGTCCCATTCATCCCAGGCGACCACCGGGTTGCTCGTGGCGTCCAGGGCCAGGCTGGGGGAAAATGCATCTTGGATGGTGTTGGCATCCAGCGTAGTGCCCAACTGGTGCCAGAAGGGGACGCTAAAGCTGTAGCTGCTGCCGCTTATCGCGTTGCCGGCCAGGTCGCTCACCCCGTCCAGGCTCAGGCTCAAAACGGCCGGGTCGGGGGTGAAGCTGGGCAGGCTCTGGGGCCGCAGGCTGAGCTGGGTGCCGTTGCTGCTCAGGGTGGGGTTGAGCGGGAGGTTGGTGCTGCCCTGGCTGAGTCGGGCGCTGCCAAGGCTGGTGGGTAGTAAGGGCTCATTGAAGGTGAAGGTTAGGGGTTCGCCCAGATAAACGTTGCCCTCGCCCACCGCCGGCCTGCGGGCGGTGATCTGGGGTGGGGTGCGGTCTACCCTGACCTGTACAGGGTCGCTGGTGGCGGTCTGGCTGCCCCGGCGGGCTCGAGCAGTGATGGTGTAGGTGCCCTCGGGGGTGCTGGTGGTGTCCCATGTGTAGGAATAGGGTGGAGTGAGGGTTACCAGCGGACTGCCGTCGCGCAACAATTCGACGGTTTCGGGGCCGCCCTCGGCGACCACCTGGAAGGTGACGCTGCCCTTGGTGGCTACCGTGGTCGTGGGGCTGGTAATACGAACACTGAGATTGGGTGGGGGGCTGCTGGGGCAGGCGGTGAGGGCCAGGGCTAGAAGCAGTAAGGTGGGTAGTAGTCCTCGTTTCATGGGGGTCTCCTTTCATGAGCAGGGCTACGAGCCTTACTGGTTGGACGAAATCCAGTATGGCATAACCCGCACCGTCCAGAGGATAGTGAAACGCCCCTTAACGCTCCATGAACGGTGTGAACATCTCATCCAGAAAAGGTTGCCTTTGCACTTTCCGGGTAGTGCAACACGAACTGGTAGTGCGTCTTTATGGGCCCAAACCACAAACCCCCAGCACCTAAAGTTTGGGGTTCACCCTGCACCTGTCAGCGTGGGTAAGTTTTTTGAACCGGGTATGCGTTATGCGCCGCCTGGGTCAGGTGCAACAGGGGAAGATGTAATGCGCGTTTATTGTGGTCGTACCACAGCCTGGTGCTGGGTTTTTTGCGATACGTGATGGGGTTCTGCATACTTTCCGCCCTTACCTCCATCACGCAGGAGGGGAGGGGGTATGCGAACGTTAATTGCTTTGTTTCTGACAGGAATTCTTGTAGCTTGCGGGAGGGGGCCCCAGGAGCCGGCATTTATCGAGCCCAAAATTTCCCCGCAGACCCGGGTGCTGAGCCTCGAGACCCGCGAGAGCCTCGAGGGCCTGGTTATCAAGAACCTGAACGAGTGCCTCGAGTACACCAACCCAAGCCGCCCGCGGTGCCAGGCCACCCTAACCTTCAAGGCGGGTAGCCCGCAGTTGGGGGAGCTCGAGGTCGGCCAGATTCTGGCCAGCGAGCCGGGCCCTAATGCGCCCTATGGCTTTTTGTTCAAGGTAAAGCAAATCACCGCGGGCAGCGAGCAGGTGGTGGTGGAGGCCGAGGAGGCCGGTCTGGCCGAGGCCATCACCGAGGGCGAGGCCAGCTTCCAGAAGAACCTGGGGGCCAGCGACCTGGTGCAGGCCGAGGGTCTTTCGCCGGGGGTTCGGTTTGCCAACGGCCAGACCCGCTACCAGGCCCAGCCGGGCGTACAGCCCATGAATGTCCTCGACTTTGCCTTCAACGAAATCATCTACGATGAAGACGGCAATCTTTCCACCACCCTGGATCAGGTGCGGGCCGAGGGCAAGGTATTTTTTGACCTACAGAGCGGTTTTTCGGCCAGTGTTACCTGGAAAAGGGCGCTGGGTATTCCGGTTTATCCAAACGGGGTCTACTTCAAGGCGGCTTTTGGCATCAAGCACAACGCCAGCGTAAAGATCTTCTCCACCCTGGGTAAAACCATCAAGAAGGAGTACGAGCTTGCCAAGTACACCTTTAAGCCCATCACCGTGTTTGTGGGGCCGGTGCCGGTGGTGTTTGTTCCCAACCTCTACATCACCATCAGCGCCGAGGGCACGGTCTCGGCCAACCTGGTGCTGGGGGCCAGCGAGGAACTCAACGCGCAGGCCTGCTTTGAGTACAAGGGGGGCTTCAAGAACTGCTCGAGCCTGGGTAAAAAGTTCGAGGCCGGCATCGCCCAGGCCAACAGCACCCTGAAGGTCACGGGCTCCATGAACGGCAAGGTGGATGTGTTGCTGTACGGCCTGGTGGGGCCTTATGCCAAGCTGGGGGCGTATCTCGAGCTCAGCGCCACCGTGCCCGGCAACCCGGTCTGGAAGCTGGACGCCGGGGTCAAGGGCAGCATCGGCATCCACGCCGACCTCTGGCTCTTTCGCCTGGATACCGACCTCGAGATCTTCAACGAAAAACTGGGCACCATCGCCCAGGCCCAGCCGGGCCCGCCCTCGGTGGTTTTTGGGGGTGGGAGTCTGGTTAATTTCGAGGGTGGCCCCTTTATCAACCGGCCCTATTACATCTGCGCCACGGCTTTCGATCCGCAGGATGGCCCGCTGCCGGTGCAGATCAGCTCGAGTTCGGATGGCCCCCTGGGCACCGCCCCCACCAGCAGTAAGTGCGTCTCCTACACCTTCTCTACCCTGGGCCCCCGCACCCTCACGGCCAGGGCCACCAACTCCCTGAACCTGAGCACCACCGCCACCACCACCCTGACGGTGCAGGACATCCCCCCGCTGGCCCAGATCATCCAGCCGCTGCCCAGCCTCAACCCCACACTGCCGCAGGCCAAGGCCGTACCCGCGGGCCGCTACCTGTTCTTGCAGGCCGTCTGGGAAGATAAATCGCTGAGCGTGCCCGACTGTACCCGTGGTGAGTGGCGAAGCCGCAACCGCGACACCAACGCCGATATGGGCGACGAAGTGCCCAGCCTCGGCTGCGCCACGCGCATGCGCCTGAGCAACCAGCCCGGCTGGCGGCGCATTACCTTCAAATACACCAACCCCCAGGGGGTGGCGGTGGAAAAGTTTGTGCTGGTGAATGTGGGAGATCCCGATCCACGCGGCACCAACCAGCCGCCGCTGGCCAAAATTACCCGTCCGATACCGACTTTTTCCAAAGACAAAGCGGTCAACCCCACCGTTGGTAGTACCAACCTCGTGCTGGAGGGCAAGGTTTTCGACGCCGATAACACGACCCTGAACTACGCCTGGTACCTTGCCGAGGTGGTGGGCGGGTATCCCGGCCCCAAGAAAGCAGTGCCTGGCGGTTCGGGTAGCGTGAACGTTCCTGGCGATCTCAACGTGACCCTGCCCGGTGTTACCATCCCCAGCCTGGCCGCACTTTTCCCCTCGGTTAGCACCTGCCCTGGGTACAAGCAGCAGTTTGTGGCCTACCTCGAGGTCTCGGACGGGGTTGCTTCCAGCGCCTGGCCGCGACCGGTAGTTATGTCTCAGCGCTTCGAGCTTCCGGTGTGCATAAACTGATACCGGCTTGTTGAATCCTGGCCGGGGTGGGTGTTCCCCTATCCACCCCGGCCGGGCATCACCCAGCCGCCGGGCTGGCGACCTCCTCGCTTCTAGAGAGCAGGCCGGTGTTGTAGTCGTACTCGAACAGCTCGGCGTAGCGCCCCCAGCCGATGGCCGTGGCCAGCACCTTTTCGGCGTCCTCGGTGGACATGTAGTCTTCCAGCTCGCGCAGGAAGCGCTCCTCGGGGGCCCGCCCGGTAGGGCGCGTGTTTAGCACCCGGTGGATGTGGCCGACCAGAGGAACCTGCTGGAGCAGGCGTTCGGCGAAGATGCGCTTGCGCCCCTCCAGGCCGGCTTTTACGAAGCGCTGGCCTTCGGCGGTGAGCTGGATATCGCCGGCCTGCAGCACGGCCAGGCCCAGCAGCTCGGCGGCGTCCAGCAAGGGGAAGAGGTCGTCTACTTCCAGGCGCATCTCCTCGGCCAGGCGGGGCAGGTCTTCCTTGCCGTAGTCGGGGCCTTCGGCCACCCGTTCCAGGAGTCCGGCGAGGGCCCCCACCGGGGCCTGGGGCAGGCGGTGGCCCAGCGTGAGGGGCTCGAGCGTGGCCCGCTCGGGGGCCGGGCGGGTGGTCAGGATGCAGTAGATCTCCTCGACCAGCTCCTGGAAGGCGGGGTCTTCGCGTTCCCGCGGATGCCCCAGGGTGACCGCTACCTCGGCCCGGATGCGGCCGGGGTTGCTCGAGAGCACCAGGATGCGGTCGGCCAGCAGCACCGCCTCCTCGATGTTGTGGGTGACCAGCAGGATGCCCTTGAGGGGGAGGCGTCCGCTCTGCCAGAGGTTCAAAAGCTCGAGGCGCAGGGTCTCGGCGGTGAGCACATCCAGGGCGCTCATGGGCTCGTCCATAAAGAGCACCTCGGGCTCCGTGACCAGGGCTCGGGCAAAGCCCACCCGCTGGCGCATGCCGCCGGAGAGTTCCTTGGGGAAGGCTTTCTCGAAGCCGTCCAGCCCCACCAGGTCAATGGCCTCCAGGGCTTTCTGGCGGCGCTGGGGGGCGGGGATGCCCATTGCCTCCAGGCCCAGCTCCACGTTTTGCTGCACGGTGAGCCAGGGGAAGAGGGCAAAGCTTTGAAAGACCATGGCCATGCCCGGCATGGGCCCCTGCACCGGCTGGCCCCGGTAGCGCACCTCGCCCGCCGAGGGCCGCAACAGCCCGCTCAGGCAGCGCAAGAGGGTGCTCTTGCCCGAGCCGCTGCGGCCCAAGAGGGCCACGATCTCGCCCTCCTGGAGCTCGAGGTGGATGTCCTCGAGCACGGTGAAGGGCTTGCCCTCGGGGGTGGTGAAGGTTTTGGTCAGGTTTCTGGCCTCTAGCAAGGTTTTGCGCTTGGTTTGCATGGATACCTCCAGGATTAGTCCAGCCGGTAGCGTTCCTCGGCCAACTGGTAGAGCCGCCGCCAGATCAGCCGGTTGTAGGCCAGTACCAGCAGCCCCATCACCAGCATTCCCAGCCCCACATGGGGGTTGAACTCGCCGGTGCTCCAGCGGGCGATGTAGGCCCCCAGGCCGGTGGCGACCAGGGTGGTATCGCCCCACTGCACCACCTCGGCCACGATGCTGGCGTTCCAGCTACCCCCGGTTGCGGTGATGCCCCCGGTCACGAAGGCGGGGAAAATAGCCGGCAGGATCAGCCGCCGCCAGTGGTTCCACCCCCGCAGGCCGTAGAGGCGGGCGGCCTCTTTGAGGTCGTTGGGGATGGCTGCGCTGCCCGCAATGGCGTTGAACAGGATGTACCACTGCCCCCCCAGCACCATCAGGGGCGAGACCCAGATCTCAGGGTTGAGCCGGAAATGCGCGATGGTAACCACAAAAAGGGGGAAGAGCAGGTTGGCCGGGAAGGCCGCGCCAAACTGGGCCAGGGGCTGCACCCACTGGGTGAGGCGGGGCCGCAGGCCCACGTAGACCCCGATGGGCAGCCAGATCAGCGTGACCAGCAGCACGAAGAAGGTCACCCGCAGGGCCGTGAAGAAGCCCAGCTTGAACACCTCGAGCACCTCCGGCCAGGCCACCTTGCCCGCCGGGGCCAGCGGGGCCTGGCAGGCCGCAGCCAGGTTGGCCGGGGCCCAGACCCCAGGCGTCTCCAGAAGGGCCTTGAGGCCGCTGCTCAGCGCCTGTCCGCCCCTGCTGGCCGCGCACAACTGGGAGAGCCAGACGCTCCCGTCGGCGCCGGGGGTGATGCCCAGGGCCGCGAAGCGCTGGGCGATCTCGGGCGATAGCTGGGTGTTGAGGTTGGGGTTGGGCCGTAGCATCTGCCCATTCCCAAAGCCCAGGCCGGGGCCCAGCAGGTAGCCTAGGAGCCCGCCCACCAGCGCCAGCGAGCCCAGCGCGATGAGCAGGTTGAACCCCAGGTCGGCCAGGCGGGTGCGCAGCCGCGGCTTTGGGGGCGGCTCGAGGGCCACCCCAGGCCGGTGGCCGCGGGCGCTTTTGAGCCACAGCCACTCCCAGAGGGGTTGGGGCAGCCGGGCGATGCGCTGGGAGAAGCGGGCCCGCTGCAGGAGGGTCAGCACCCAGGACTGAGCGGTGTCGCTGGACTCGGACTGCTCGAACTTGAACTTCTCGGCCCAGGCCACCACCGGGCGGAAGAGGAGCTGGTCGTAGAGCAACACCAGCAAGAACAGCGTGAGCCCGGCCCAGAGCATGGCCTGGGCATCGGCCTGCTGGATGGCCAGGGCGATGTAGGCCCCCACCCCCGGCAGGTACTGATCCTGGTCGCGCCCCACCACGCTGATCACCTCCGAGGCCACCACGAAAAACCAGCCCCCCGAGACCGACATCATGGCGTTCCAGACCAGGTTGGGCAGGCCGAAGGGTACCTCCAGCTTCCAGAAACGCTGCCAGGGGGAGAGCCGGAGCATGGCCGCGGCCTCTTGCAGCTCCCTGGGCAGCGTGCGCAGCGAGGCATAAAAGCTGAAGGTCATGTTCCAAACCTGGGAAGTAAAGATGGCAAAGATGCTGGCGGCCTCGAGGCCGAACAGGTTCCCCCGGAACAGCCCCAAAAAGATGGCGGTGGTGGCGGTAAGGAAGCCCAGGATGGGCAGCGACTGTAAAAAGTCCAGGATGGGGATGAGCACCCGCTCGGTGCGCGGCACCTTGGCGGCGATGGTAGCGTAGACCAGGGTAAAGGCCAGCGAGAGCAGAAGGGCGGCCAGCATCCGCAGCAGGGTGCGCAGGCCGTAGTAGGGCAGGTGGGCCGGGTTCAGGCTCACCGTGAGGTCGGGGGTGTTGGGGCCATAGGGGGCGGTGGCCCCCCGCAGGGCCAGGGTGAGCAGGAGCAGGAGCACCAAGACCCCCGGAATCACCACCAGATCCCAGCGCGAGAAGGGGGCGCGGGGCCGCAAGACCTCGGGGGAGGGGAAGACCCGCCTCATGGGCGCCCTCCCTGGCTCAGGTGTTTGAGCAGGGCCAGCACGGCCTCCTCGGCACCTGGTTCATCGGTGGCGATGATGGGGATGCGGTGGAGGCGTGCCCGGCGCTCGAGGGCCTCCTGCAAGGCCCTTACCTGGCTGAAGTGGGCCAGCGCCTCGCCGGCATCGCGCCGGGTCGTCTGCGCGCGCTGCTTCAGGCGGCGCAGGTGTTCCTGGGGTGAGCGCACCACCAGCAAGACCGTAAGGTTGAGGGGGTATCCGGCCCGGATGGGGTGGCCGGGCAACAGGTGAACACCCTCGAGCACGAGCGACCGGCCCTCGCGGGCCACCCGGCTGGCCACGGCCTGCACGCCCTTTTCCAGCAGGCGGGCCTGGGCTTGTAACCCCTGGAAGACCTTCGGGGTTCTGAGCCCATTTTGCGGGAGCAGCCGCCAGGCAGTGTAGGAGTGCGCGTGTAGCTCCGGGTAGAACTCCGCCGGGTAGGCGGTGCGCAGGGCCTCGCGCAGGTGGTCGGTGGTCTCGAGGTGGGCGCCGAGCCTTTGGGCTAGTTGCCCGGCCAGCGCAGATTTCCCCACCCCACTCACCCCGCCCACCATCAGGCAAAACGGCGGGAGTGGGAAGGAGGTACCAGTGGGATAGGCCAGAAGGTGCCGCTTCAGGATGCTGAGCATGAAAAAACCTCCTTGGGTTTGGCGGTGTCCCCAAGGAGGCTGGCCGGGCGGGCCTATGACAGGAGCACGGCACCCCCAAGGGGACTTGGCTTGGGACTGTAACTACCAGCGTCTTCCATCTGGGGTGCTTCGGCTCCTTTCTTTATGGATTTTGAGGCGTTGAGCCCTGGGCGATTATGCGCGGCGCTGGGCCAGTTGTCAAGGGGTTGGTAGAACCCGTGCTGCCATCTTCAGGGGGCCAGTGCAGGCCTTTCTCGCGATGCTGGTGTTTTAACCTGACACCGAAGGAACAGCCTCGCTCGAGGCGGTTCCCATCGGTCTTCTATTTTCAACGCTTGAAAGCTATCTTTCTGGCTTTACCTGGCTTCCTCGTGAATGGCGCTGGCTCCTTTCTTGAACTCCCTGATCGCTTCCCCCAAGCCCCGGGCCAGCTCAGGTAGTTTGCGCGGGCCGAAGAGCAGCAGGGCCACCAGCAGGATAACTGCCATCTCGGGAAATCCGAGGTTCACGCGCTTCCTCCTTGCACGCTGTGGAAGGGACAGGTTTAGTTGAACAGCACGTAGGGAGCGATCTTCTTCCAGAGCGAGGGGCCGATGCCCTTGACCTTGCCCTGGAGGTCGTAGGCATTCTTGTAGGGCCGGTGCTTGATGATCGCCTGGGCCAGCTTGGGCCCGACGCCGGGCAGGGTCTCGAGCTGCGCCAGGGTGGCGGTGTTGATGTGCACAGGGGCGATCTTTGCGGCCACCGTGGTCTTGCTAGCCGCCGTCGTGCTTCCCGAGGAAGCAAAGGCCATCAGCGGGCCGCCCACCACAGCGAGTGCAGCCAAAAGCAAACCCAGAGACTTTTTCATACGCATAATCCTCTCCTTCTGTGACCCAGGCACGACAGTGGTAAGGATAGGTCACGGTCGATACTGTGAAGCCAGGGCGTGAAGGCAGAATGAATTGCCCGTGCTGAAGCCTAGCGGTTGCGGCTCGACTTGACGTGGCGCACCTTGTGTACGGTGGGCTCCTGGGAGGGCACCACCGAGATGGTGCCGTCGATCTCCAGCACGGCCGAGGCCACCTGCTCGGTTCGGCTGACCCCGTGCTGGCGCAAGGCCGCCTCGAGCTCCTCGAGCTTGATCCCCTCGCGCCGCAGGGCCTCGTGGAGGATCTGGCCGTTCTGGATAAGGAGGGTGGGGCGGCCCTCGAGGGTCTGGCGCAGGGGGCTGCTGGCTACCGCGCGGTTGAGCAGGAGCAGGATGGCCGCGGCCAGCAGGCCGCCGGTGAGGCTGTTGTCGGGGCCGATCATGGCGTTCTGCACCGCGTTGGACAGCAGCAGCAGGGTGAGCAGGTCGAAGGGGGTCATCTGGCCCAGGGTGCGTTTGCCGGCCAGCCGCAACAACAGCAGCAACCCCACATAGACCACCGCCACCCGCAAGGCGGTGAACAGCAGCGTCACGCCGTCGCCCAGGGCTTGTATCAGGGCTTCGTTCATGCCAGCTCCTTGACCATTACCAGGTGCACCGCATCGCGCCCCAGCCAGGGGCGCCACAGGGGGCTGCGGGCCTCGCGCCAGATGCAAAAGCCCATGCGCTCGTAGAGCCGCAGCGCCGCCGCATTCTCGCGCGTGGTGGAAAGCTGCACCCCGGGCAGGCCCTGCTGGTGGAGGGCCTCGAGGTGGGCGCACAGGAGCGCCTGGCCCAGCCCCCGGCCCCGCCCCTCGGGCAGCAGGTTGATGTGCAACTGAACGGGATAGGCAGCGGTGGGGGCGTGGGGTAGGGCATAGCGGAGCAGGCGCCCCAGGTAGGCTAGCGAAGGCCACAACTGCGGATAATCGCCCCGCAGCGCCCGGCTGCAAAGCCCAGGCAGGGCGTGCAGCAAGTGACGGCGGTAGGCGCCCAGGTGAGCGCCCAGGACGTAGCCCACCGGCGCCTCCTCTGCAAAAGCTATAAAGCTCCCCCGGCCCGCCGGGCCCAGGTAGGGCCGCACCCAGAGGTCGGTGAAGAGGGTGGCATCGGGGAAGAAGCGCCGGGCGCTCTCACCGAAAAAGCCCGTTGCGTAAGCGATATGGCCGAGGGCCTCGAGGTCTTCCATGCGGACTTCACGGATTTTATCCATAATAGCTCACGTGCGCCGGTGGATCAGAAAACGGTATATGCTGTTGACAGCTTTGCTGGTGGCAGCGGTGGTGATCAATGCGCCGTCCATGGTTGCCTGGGGCTACGGTTTTTATTATCGCCTTACCGTGAACCGCCTGCCCCAAATGCCCCTGGCGGGGGAGCGGCTGCTGGTGCTTTCGCCCCACCCCGACGACGAGAGCCTGTGCTGTGCGGGGGCCATCCAGCAGGTGCTGAAGCGCGGGGGGGAGGTCTGGGTGCTGTGGTTTACCAGTGGGGACGGCTTTGAGTGGGACGCGGCGCTGCTGGAGGATACCCTCAGGCCGCAGGGCCGGGCCTCCCTCGAGCTGGGGCAGCGTCGCATGGGCGAGGCCCGCCTGGCCGCCCGCCGTCTGGGGGTGCCCCAGGATCACCTGATCTTTTTGGGCTACCCCGACCGGGGCCTGCGGGCTTTGCTCGAGCGCCATCCCCAGGGCACGCCCTACCGCTCGCACCTGACCCTGGTTAGCCATGTGCCCTACGCCGATGCGCTCTCGCCTGGCGCCCCCTACACCGGCGAGTCGCTGCGGCGCGACTTCCGGCGGGTGCTCGAGCAGGTGCAGCCCACGCTGGTGCTGGCCCCTTCCCCCAGGGATGCCCACCCCGACCACCGCGCCGTGGGGCTGCTGGCCCAGCAGGAGGTCGCTGCTGAGCGGCTGCGCTTCTGGATTGTGCACGGTGGGCTGGAGTGGCCCTTGCCCAAGGGCCTGCACCCCCAACTGCCCCTCGAGCCCGCCCCGCGGGGCAAGGGCCTGCCCTGGCAGCGCCTGCCCCTGAGCCCCGAGGAGCGTACGGCTAAGCTCGAGGCGCTGCAGGCCCACGCCAGCCAGATGCAGTTGCTCGCACACTTCATGCTGGCTTTCGTGCGCGAAAACGAACTCTTTAGCCCTCGAGGTGAGTAGCGCTCACCTCCTTACTCACCGGCCCAGGTATGGGCGGCCTTGGGGCCATCGGGGATGAAGCCATAGCGCGCATAAAGCTGGTAGCCGGTGCGGATTTGCTGGCGGGCGGCCTCGAGCTGCCCCTGCTTGCGGTAGACCAGCCCCAGCACGTACACCGCCAGGGGGTTGCCCGGCTCCAGGCGCACCGCCTCCTGCAAAAAACGGGCCGAGGCTGCCAGTCCTTGAGGCGTAGAAGGGCCGATGAAGCCGTTGGGCGCACGTTCGCCCCGGTAGTAGTAGAACTGCGACTGTAGGTAGCGCAGGCTGAGCGGAGCGATCTCGCCCACCGGTGCTTCGTGCCCGTTGCCGACCAGGCGATAGGCCCGAATTTCGTGGTTGGCCGCGAAGCGGGGCTCGAGGAAGCGGTAATCGCCCACGGCGGCGTCCCAGGTGAAGAGGCCCTGGTGTTCGGGGAAGGGCTCGGGCTCCGAGGCGTCGACCAACAGGTCGTGGCCGTCGGAAAGGCGCAGCAAAGTGCTCACGTGTCCGAGGTTGCTAACCTGCCCGTGCAGGTTCTTCCAGACCATCACCGCGCCTGCCCTCAGCCCGATGCGCTGGAGCATCCCGGCGATGAGCACCGACTGCAACAGGCACTGCCGCTCCCCATAGCGCACCGCGTAGGCGAACTCGTAACCGCGCTCGAGGCTGAAGCGGGGGATCAGGGCCTTGACCGTGCGGTAGGCCCAGATCGCACTCTCCCGCTCGAAGGCGGCTTTCTGGGAGCCCGCCAGCTTGCGGTAGGCCCGTCGGCGGGCCTCGAGGCTCTGCTGCAGACCCTTCCCCGCGTAACGCGCGTAGGCTTTCTCGAACCAGGGATAAAAAGGCTTCAGTCCTTTAGCCTCGGTCAGCCGGTAAGACGCCTCTACCAACTGATTGAAAGCCGTGGAGCCGTAGGCGTAGGCATCCTCGGGCGGACGGGCATAGGCTGGGCGTGCCAGGCTGAGGAGTAGCAGGACGGACAAAACTTTGCGCCACATTTTTGTTACCCTCCGGTGTGCGGCCGGTACTGGGGCAGGCGCAGCCGCACCTGGCTCCCCTGGTGCTGCTTGATGTGTAACTCCCCCTGCAGCGCCTGGGCCACCGCCCGTGCCACCCGCAGGCCCAGCCCCTCGTGGGCGTCCTTATGGAAGCCGGGGCCGGTGTCGGCCACCTCGAGCCAGGCCCAGCCCTCCTCCAGGCCGCTTTTTAGCAGTACGCTGCCTTTGCTGGTGTAGCGCAGGGCGTTGTGTACCAGGTTGTTGAGGGCCTGCTCGAGCAGGCGCGGATCGGCATGGGTGGGAGCGGGCTGGGCCTCGAGGCCCAGTTCCAGACCCCGTTCCAGGGCCAGCGGCTGGAAGCGGTCGAAGGCCTCGGAAACCAGGTCGGCCAGATCCAGGGGCTGCCCCCGCACCTCGCCGCTTTCGGCCCGCGAAAGGGCCAGCAGGTTTTGGGCCAGGGTCTCCAGCCGCAAGGCCTCGCGGTGCAGGCGGCTGAGTTGTTCTGTTCCCATCTGACCCCGGAGCCTGGCGGCCTCGAGGCTGGCCCGGAAGGCCGAAAGCGGGGTGCGCAGCTCATGCGCGGCGTAGGCCAAAAACTGCTGCTCCCGCTCGCGCTGATCCTTGAGCCGGTCGAGCAGGCTGGCAAAGGAGCGGGCCAGGCTGGCTACTTCGTCCTGGCCGGAGATCTGCGGTACCGGTTCCCCCTGCTCAAAGCGAGCCGCGGCGCGGGTGAGGCGCTCGAGGGGCCGCACCGCCAGCCCAGCGGCTAGATAGCCCAGCCCTGCCGAGAGCAGGGCCAGTAGCAAAGCGATGGGAACAGCAACCTCCACAAAGCGCTCCAGGGTCTCGCGCAACAGCCACAACGATTCGCTAAGCTGTACGCTTAAATCCCCCTGGCTCAGGGTGTATACCCGCAACCCCCGCACCTCGCTGGGGCCCTCCCGGCCCAGCATACCCGCGTCGAAGGGTAGGTCGGAGGTGAAGGTGCCGCCTTCCCAAATCTTCTGTAGCCCCCGGTAAACCTGCGCCGACTGGACGCGGTTGTCCTGTGAAAGCGCGTCGGCCAGGGTGTCGGGTATGGGCCGGCCGCTGAGCGCCGCCTGCAGTACTATGCTGGCCTGGAGCCTGAGCTCCCGATCGAGATCGGCCAGGCGGCTGCGCTCCAGAATCTGGTAGGTCAGGAGCAGGCCCAGGCCCAGGCCCAGAAGGGTCAGGCTGAAAGTAATTAGGGCCAGGCGCAGCCGAAGGTTCATAGGGTTGGGGGGTTCCTCATAAATCGCCGGATGGAGGTGCGCAGGGAGTTGGAGGCCTGGTTCCTATAGTATTTGCCGCAAACCAGCCCAGGCGAAACTCCACAATACCCTGAGCCAAAGGCTAGGTCGGAGGGGTGAATCTGAAATGAAAGGGCCGGTAGATCTGCGCTGCTTGGGAGGGGGCCTCAATTGTTTCAGACCCCCTTCATCTGGTGGGTGATGCTGGAGGGTATGAGGCCTTGGATATGCTTACTGCCATGGGCATTGGGGCTGGTGCTGGCCCAGGCGCCGCTCCCTCCGGTGCAGGCCATTCCGCCCGGCGAGATACAGCCGCTGGCACCTGGTCAGCGGCCAGCGCCCACGCTACCCCAGATCGTTCTCAACCCGCCCATCCGTTACGTGGAGCGGATCGCCTGGGCCTCCAACGGCTTCGTGGAGGCTGCCGAGGCCCTGGTCTTGATTCCGGAGGCCTCCACCACCCCTAGCTTTATGCTCACCAAGGCCCAGCGGGTGGTGGCCGAGACCTTTGCAGCCCGGCCTTCCCTGAGCTATGTGGATGTCTCGATTTATAGCCGCAGGGAGTACGCGGGTTTTGGAGGCCCCTTGCCCCGTTTTACCGCTTCGGTCTCACGAGCCAGGCTCAACGAGTTTTTGCGCTTGAACCTGAGCAACTTTTTGCAGTTTGACCACCTCTGGATCAAGCCGCAGGATGCCTTTTACGGCCCACCCGCGCCCGTGACCGACGAACTCGAGCTCACCCCCCAGTTCCAGGGCACCCGGGCCCAGCTCCGTGCCCAGCAGCTCGAGCAGGCCGCGGCCAGCCAGCAGGGTGGGGTGGTTGGTAACCGTCTCTTCCACGGCGACCCCAAGCAGCGCATGGTGGCCCTGACCTTCGACGATGCGCCCCACCCCCTGTTCGAGCCGCTGCTCCTCGACACCCTGCGCCGGGCGGGTGTGCGGGCCACCTTCTTCTGCATTGGCCGCAACGCCGAGGCCTACCCCTACTTCGTACGGGATATGGTGCAGCAAGGGCACGAGGTCGCCAACCACACCTACCACCATGTCCGCCTCAACGGGCTTGACGAGGCCAGCGTGACCGCCGAGATCGTCCAGGCCAATCGGGTGCTTCAAGCCATCACCGGCAAGCCCATCGTCTACTTTCGCCCACCCGGGGGCCGTTTCTCGCCCACGGTGCTCGAGGTGATGCGGCGGCTGAACATGACAGTGGTCTTCTGGACGGACGATCCGGGCGACTTCGATAACATCGGGCAGGGCCCCCTCGAGGCCCGGCTGCTGCGGCGGCTGCGCCCTGGTGGTATCGTGCTGCTGCACGACAACGTACTTCAGACCATCGCGGTGCTGCCGCGCTTTCTGGCTCTGGCAGGGCAGCAGGGTTACCGGCTGGGCACGGTGGATGGGCTGGTGCGAAAGTAGGGGTATTCCGGTGAGTCAGCAAAGGCGGGTAGAACGCGGAAAAGGGGTGATGATGCTAGCCCGAGCGAGCACCGCCACAGCGGTGGATTCCAAGAACAAAGCGGTGGTGGCCGGAACCCGGCTGCTGGCTTTGGACGGGCTGCGGGGCCTGACGGTTTTCTTGATGCTGCTAGTTAACAATGTCGCGCTTCAGGAGGCCACGCCCGACCAGCTCATGCACGCCCCGTTTGGCGGGGTGACGCTGGCCGATCTGGTGTTTCCGTGGTTCTTGTTCTGTATGGGGGCGGCCATCCCGTATGCGGCCTCGAGCTTCGATAAACAGCGGCTTCCGTTGTGGCGCAGGCTGCTTCGCATTCTCAGGCGCACGAGCCTGATTTTTTTGCTGGGCCTCTTCCTGACCAGTGCCCTGGCCCGCACCCCGGTCTTCGCGCTGGGGGTCTTGCAGCTCATCGCGCTGGCCTACTGCCTGGCCGCGCTTTTTTACCTGATCTCCCCCCGGCCCGCCTTCCTGTTCGCGGTCGCAGCGGCGCTCCTGGTCGGCTACTGGGCGGCCATCCGCTTTGTTCCCATCCCCGGCGCGGGGCCGGGCATCTTCGAGGAAGACCGCAACCTGTTGCTGCACCTGAACAAGACCTACCTCGAGCCCCTCGGCCTGCGCGGCCTGCTTTCGACCATCCCCACGGCGGCGCTGGCCTTGCTGGGGGCGATTGTGGCCCAGGTTCTGCGCGGAACGCGCGAGGAAAAAAGGGAAATTGGGGTGATAACGGAAAACCCAAGCCCTCGACGATTTTCCCCCACCCACCACCCCCTTCCCCAGCTCCTCCTGCTGGGCAGCGCGATGACCGGGCTGGGGTATGGCTGGAGCCTCGAGCTGCCCTTCTCCAAAACTTTCTGGACGCCGCCGTACATCCTGTTCAGCGCCGGGCTGGCGACGCTTTTGATCGGGGCGTTTTACGTGTTGTTCGACCTCGGTAGGTGGAAGTGGCTGGCCTTTCCGTTCCTGGTCTTCGGGTCGAATGCGCTGCTGGCCTATATCCTGCCGATTTTATTCAAGGTCTGGGTGTTGCAGGGCTGGACGGTCTCGCTGAACGGAGCGCGGGTCAGCGTGCAGCAGGCCTGGCTCAACTGGCACGTGGCCCACAGCGGGGCGGTGGTGGGGGGGTGGACGTACACGCTGCTCTACATCCTGGCCTGGTGGCTGGTGTTTTGGGGGTTTTACGCCCGCAAAATTTACTTTAGAGTCTAAGGCCTCGGGGGTTCATCCCATCATTTCCTCAGCGGCGGAGCAAAAGCTGGAGTGCGATCAGGATCAGCAGGATGCCAAAACCCCGCCGCAGCACGGCCTCTGGTAGCGTCAGGGCCACACGAGAACCAAAATAAGTGCCCACCAGCAATCCTAGTGCCAGCAGGCTCGCCACCGGCAGATTGACCGCCCCCACCCGGTAGTAGTTGAGCACGCCCAGAATTCCCACCGGCAGCAGCAGCGCTGCCAGTGAGGTGGCGGTGGCCTGGAGCTGGCTCAGGCCCAGCAGAAAAACCAGGGCGGGCACCACCACGACCCCGCCCCCAATGCCGAAAAAGCCCGATAGGATACCTGCTGCTGCGCCGATCAAGAGTGTCAACAAAAAGTCCACGCTAACACCTCGAGGGGCTGTACATGCCCAGCATAGTCTACGGCCATTGGCCGCACGGATATGCGATTTCATGCTGGTTTCATCTAAGAAAAGCAACATAAATCCGCACAGACCATTGCTGTGCCTTACCTCCCCCCAAGCTGCGGCCTCACCCACCGCAGCTTAATTTTTGGCGCCTTCACCTGGCCTTCAGCCGATGGCATTAGCATTACAAGAATGTGCCCGCTAGCCGATCGTCCAGGGGCCGAGATAAGCTTAGGTGTGCGTTTGTTAATCGTCGAAGACGAGCCCAGCCTGGCCTCCACCCTGAAGGAAAGTCTCTCGGTGCAGGGCTTCCAGGTTACCCTGGCAGCTTCGAGATCCGAAGCCGAGGCCCTGGTCTGGGAGCAGCCCTTCGACCTGATTTTATTGGATGTGATGCTGCCCGAAGGGCCGGAGGCTGGCTTTGAGCTGGCCCAGGCCCTGCGCGAGTCGGGCTTTCATCAGCCCATTCTTTTCCTCACCGCCCGCGAGGCCCTGCCCGACCGGGTGCGGGGCCTCGAGTGGGGCGACGATTACCTGCCCAAGCCCTTTGCCCTGGCCGAGTTGGTGGCCCGCCTTAAGGCCCTGGGGCGGCGTGGGGAGATCAAACCGCAGGTTTTGCAAATTTCATCCCAGGTCGAACTGGCCCTGGAGCACCGCCAGGTGCGGCGGCAGGGTGAGCTGGTGCGCCTTACCGCGAAGGAATACCTGGTTCTGGAACTGCTGGCCCTCAACAAGGGCCGGGTCTTTACCCGTGAGGAGATCCTCGAGCGCATCTGGGGGCCGGGCTTCGAGGCCGACTCCAACCTTATAGATGTGTACGTTAAAAACCTCCGCAAGCGCCTTGGCGAAGATATCATTGAGACGGTGCGGGGAGTAGGATATCGGCTGGGAGCGTGAGTGGTGTTGAGAGCCCTGCGGCAGGATGGGTTGTTTGCACAAGCGGGTAAGGGTATTTGGCAAACGAGAATAAAGCGGCGGTTAAGCCCAGGCGGTTCCTCGATACGCGCACGGTCTCTGGTTGTCCTGCTGCCCAAACAACCAGCAGTACAAACCAGAATGGTAGTGATGTATGTCGGTTAAGCGACACCCGGCCCGCCCTATTTCCAGCCGCTTACAACACTGGCTGCTCGAGGGGGCTCCCAAACCCTCCGAGGGCTACTACAAGCAACCGAGCGCCACCCACTCGAGCCACCCCTGGTGGCGGGTGATGTGCCTGACCGGGGTGGACTACTTCTCCACCCTGGGCTACCAGCCCGGCATTGCAGCGCTGGCCGCGGGGGCGCTCTCGCCCATTGCCACCCTGGTGCTGGTGTTGCTCACCCTGTTTGGAGCCCTTCCCATGTACCGCCGGGTTGCCGGGGAAAGCCCTCATGGAGACGGCTCAATCTCGATGCTCGAGCGCTTGCTCAAGGGCTGGACAGGCAAGTTTGTGGTGCTGACCCTGATCGGTTTTGTGGCGACCGGCTTTGTCATCACCATCACCCTCTCGGCAGCGGACGCGGCCAAGCATATTGTTGAGAACCCCCTCGCACCGGACTGGCTGAGCAACCAGGTTGGCTTGACGCTCTTGTTGGTGGGCCTCCT
Source organism: Meiothermus sp. (assembly GCA_026004095.1). Taxonomy (GTDB): domain Bacteria; phylum Deinococcota; class Deinococci; order Deinococcales; family Thermaceae; genus Meiothermus. Next base: position 35,700 of record BPIL01000012.1, on the reverse strand, counting down.
GGGGGTGGTTTTTCTGCGCGGTTTCAAGGAGGCCATCGGCATCGCGGTGCTCTTGGTGGTGGCCTACATTGGCCTAAACCTGGTGGTGATTGGTCAGGGGCTTGGCCTCATCGCACAGAACCCTGGCCTTCTGTCCGAGTGGACAGGGCGTATCGCCCTCGACTACGCCACCCCTGCTGCTGTGGTGGTGGCTGCCCTGGTGGTTTTCCCCAAGCTGGCCCTGGGTCTTTCCGGCTTTGAGACCGGGGTGGTGGTAATGCCGCTGGTGCGGGGTCGGCCCGACGATTCGCCCCAGCACCCTGTGGGACGGATAGCCAATTCACGCAAACTGCTCACCACGGCGGCCCTGATTATGAGTGTGATGCTGCTCAGCAGCTCGCTGGTGACCACCCTGCTCATTCCACCCAGCGAATTCTGGCCCGAGACCACCACCCAACGCGAGCTGCGCGGCCAGGCCCGTACCATCGATGTGCCGCTGGGCAACGGCGACCTGTACACCTACCACGTACCCGAGCGCACGGGAAGCTTTACGGAGCAGATTCAGCTCGATGGGAACCAGGGCACCATACACCTTGTGGTGACGGTCACCCCCACCCCAGGCGGGCGGCTGGTGCAGGTTACCAAGGAGGGCGGTGCAGCCAACGGGCGGGCCCTGGCCTTCCTGGCCCACCAAAACCTGGGCGAGTGGTTTGGCAGCCTCTACGATTTTTCCACCATTCTGATCCTTTGGTTCGCGGGTGCGAGCGCCATGGCCGGATTGCTCAACATCACCCCAAGGTATCTCCCCCGGTATGGTATGGCGCCCGACTGGGCCCGGGCGGTGCGCCCGCTGGTGCTCATCTTCACCGGGGTCTGTGTGTTGGTTACCCTGATCTTTCGGGCTGATGTCAATGCCCAGGCCGGGGCCTACGCCACCGGGGTGCTGGCCCTGATGACCTCAGCGGCCTTCGCGGTTATGCTTTCCGCCCTTGCCAAGCGCCAGCTTTGGGCCGCGCTGGGTTTTGGACTGGTTACGGCCATCTTTATTTACACCGCCACCGTGACGGTGCTGGCCGACCTCGATGGCCTGGTGATAGCTGCCTGCTTCATCGCTGCGATTGTGGTGGTCTCGCTGCTCTCACGTGTTTTGCGCTCAACCGAACTGCGCGTCGAGCGGGTTCAGGCCGACCTCGAGGCCCAGGCGATTATCCGGCAGCTCGCCCTGGGTGAGATCCGCCTGGTTGCCAACCACCGCGACTCTGGCAGCCCTTTCGAGTACACGCAAAAGCAGGAGCGGATGCACCGGCGCACCCACCTGCCCAACCGCGATCCGGTGGCCTTCCTCGAGGTCTCCGTCCCCGATGCCTCCGACTTTTCCGATACCCTCTACGTGCACGGTGTGGAGGTGGGTGAGCACCGGGTGCTGCGGGTGCAGGGCACCTCCATCCCCAACGCTATTGCCGCCTTGCTTTTGTATATACGCGACACCACCGGTAAGCTCCCGCATGTCTACTTCGAGTGGAGCGAGCGTCCCCTCCTGCGCTCAGCCCTCGACTTCATTCTCTACGGCGAGGGTGATGTCCCCAGCCTCACCCACGAGGTGCTGCGCAAGGCCGAGCCCGATCCACAGCGCAGGCCGGTGGTGCACGTGGGGGGGTGAGCTTGGCTTTACAGGTTTATGTGAGGTTACATCGACCATCTTCGCACCAGGGCGCGTTTTTTTGTCGATGAGAATCGGTGGTTATGGTCAAATATCACAGCCCATTTTCCGGGGCATTCCAAATTATGTATGTAAAGTCTTTCTGCCCTCGGGAGCAGAAAAGCGAGGTGAGCTATGCGCACAAATGGTTTTACCCTGATTGAGCTGGCTATCGTTATTGTGATCATTGGTGTTCTGGCAGCCGTGGCGGTGCCCCGTTACATCGACATGACCACCCAGGCCCGCCAGGCCCAGCGCGAGGCGACCTTATCCAGCATTCGCTCAGCTTACGCGATTTATCTGGCCCGGAACGGTGGCAACCCGCCCACCTGGGCGCAGTTGGTGACTAACCTGGATGCCAGCCCTCAGTTGAAGTTCAATGGCGGCTACGCCTACATGGACTACGATAACAACAACACCGCAGCCGCCACGGGTGAACGGGTGGCCCAGCTCTTCAGCAACGACACCTGCACAACGCCGGTCAACAACACTACGACCGCCATACGTTGCATACGCAATGCTATCAACTGAGCATGGCAAAGGCTACATCCTGATCAGTCTTGCAGTAGCCCTGGTTTTGCTGGGGCTACTTCTTGTACCGCTGGGCTTGCTCACCTGGCAGAATGCCACACGCAAGACCTCAGAAACCCAGGCACTACAAGCCCTGTATCTGGCAGAGGGGGGTGCGGAACAGGCTGTTGCCCACATCCGGCTTAGCCCGCTTGTGCCCCTTTTTGCCGCTCAGCCTATTCTGATCTGCCGCACTTCCAGCTCCTGTACCCCTAGCAGCCCGGATTACGTGGGTCGGTATTGTTTTAGCAGCGGCAGCTTAGGAGGTTTAGCTTGCAGCGCCACGCGCAGCCTGGCTGGTGGTAAGGTGCGCTGGACAATTTATGCCGTGGGTGAGGAGCGGGGTGGGGTAACCCGGCGGTTGCGCTGGGTGTACAACGCCACAGATGGGGTGGTCGAACAGAGGGTAGTGGATCCGTGAACTCTCGAGGATTCAATCTGTTGGAGGTGGTGGTGGCCCTACTGCTGATGGGCGTGGCTGCTACGGGGGTGCTGGCTGTATCGCAGGTTTTGCAGAGCAGCCAGGAGCCGTATTTGCAAACCGGGGCTGCGTTAGAGATCCTTCTGGAGGCCTCCCCGGCAACCATTGCGGCCTGTCCCAGTCATACCTCTATCTCCCTGGGTGATCATACATTTGCAGTTTGTCGTGAAAGTATCGTGCAGAATGGGCTGGGTTACACCCGCACCGTAACCACCCTGCGTTCGGGGCCGTACCACCTGACCCGGGTTCGCGTGACCAACCCCTAGAATGAGGCCATATGCGCCTGATCGAAATGGCAGTGGTACTGGCTTTGGCAGGCTTTCTGGCCCTGGCAGCTAGTAGCCTGCTGTTTTATGGTAGCGAGGCTTCCAGAGAGGCCCATTTGCGCTTGGGCGCCGAGATAGCCTACGATGAAATTCGGGCTCGGCTGGGACGCGATATGCGCGAGGCATTGCAGGTTGTCAGCCTTACCAGCGGCGAATTGCGTCTTGCTGTGGCCGGAGGATGTGTCATGTACCGGCTTCAGAGCAGCCAGCTTTTTCGTCAGGCCTGGGTGGGTGGTTGTGCGATTGTATCGGGGGTGCCGGTGCGCCTTCTGGAGGACACCAGCCTCCCCCTGGCACGTTTCTGTAGCGACCCTGCGTTGCGCCGGGTGGGTCTGTTTGATGTTTGCCCATCAAGCTGGAGCGTTGTTGGTGGGGTGCTAACCCTAAGGCGGAATGATCAAGATCAGGCTTTTGCGCCTCCAGTGGTCTCGCTTCGTTGATTATGCGCCTGGCTTTCCTTACCCGCGAGCACCTGTTGGTATGGGATAAGCGTCGGCTATCCCGCTTCATCCTGGAGGGTCTCCTGGATGGCGAGGGTCGTTTGCAATTGCACAAGCTTCCGTTGCTGCTGAAGGCTGTACGCAATCTGGACTACTTAGCCGTGGGGCCAGAGTTGGCTTTGTTGCGCACCGGGTTGTTTCCCAATCTACCTGGTTTCCCCCTGGACGAGGCGGTGCTGGCGGAGGCTGAGCGCAGCCCCCTGTTGGAAGGACAGTCGCTAACGGTTACACACCTACCCCTGGGTTTTGAAGACCGCAAAACCCGGCTGCTGTACGCGGCCATGCCCGAGAAGGTTACCGAGCTGTTGAGTCGCAGTCTACGACTGAAGGCTCTGGAGCCTCTTCCTCTTTTTTTCTGGCGACAGATACGTGGCCTGAGTAAGGCCCGCCGCCACATTGTTTTAGAGAACCTGAGTCATACCATTGCCTACTTTGAAGATGGCGGGTTGGTAGGCTTTCGCTATCTGAGCCTACCCGTCGATCAGGCTTCCCCGGCCCTTGCCGATGAGGTGGTGCGGTCTATAGGGCTGTTTGGAGGTGTGGGAACGATAGAAGAAGCCTGGCTGGTGGGTCTGCCGGAGGCCTTCGATCCCCCGCCGGGCCTACCGGTGGAGCAGGTATACCGCCTGGATAAGGTCATGCCGGAATACGCGCTGACTGGAGAACCCTACCTGAACCTCAGGCATAGGCCGCAGCGCATTGGGGAGGGTTTGTCGCGGCAGGTACAGGTTATTTTGCTGGTAAGCGCGGTTGTTGCCACCATGGGCCTGCTGGCCCATACCTACTTGCAAACTCATGTGCGACGACTCGAGCGGCTGTACAACCAGCTTAAGTCTGAGCAGGCAGTGGTGGTTGTGCCGAAAACCGAAACCCCCCAGGGGGTGGGCCTGGAGGGTCTGCTCAGTAGCATATCGGCGCGCCCGGATCGCCTTTGGTTTACACGTTTTGAGGCCAGCCGCGAACAGATGCGCTTGCAAGGAGAGGCCCTGAGCCCCTATGCCCCCCTCGAGCTGGCCCAGGCCCTGGGTGCCCGGCTGGTGCTCCTAGAGGAAAAGGGGGGGGCTCGAGCGGGTCTCTACACCTGGGAGGTGCAACTTGGAGAAACTCAAGCTCGGTGAGCTGCTGGTCAGGTTGGGAAAGCTCACGCCAGAGCAGCTTTCCATGGCCCTGGAGGAGCAGCAAAGGCGGCAGGAACCGTTGGGGCAGGTGTTACTCCAGAAGGGCTGGATACGCGAATCCGAGCTGTACCAGGCTTTGGCTGATCAACAGCGAGCACCGTTGATTAGCCTTAAAGCAGTCGAAGTACAGCCGGAAGCTCTAAACCTCCTGGATCGGCGTTTCGCCCGTGAGAAGCAGGTGCTGCCTCTGCGGCTGGATGGGGCTCGTCTGCATGTGGCGATGGCCCACCCCGCCGATCTGGCTTTGCTGGATGAGCTGCGCTTTCGTACTGGTAAGGAGATCGTGCCTTACCTAGCCTCTGACCGGGAAATTTTGCAGACACTGGACGATTTGTTGCAACCCCAGCAGTCCCTCGATGCCGTGCAAATGGAGGCTCGACCAGGCCCCGATCTGACCATCGAGCAAGCGCCAGCGATCGAGCTGGCCGATGAGCTGGTGCGCAAGGCCCTGGGTGCGCGGGCCAGTGATTTGCACTTAGAGCCCCAGGAAAGCCATGTCCGGGTGCGTATCCGGGTGGACGGGGTTTTGCAGGAGATTCACAGGCTGGATAAGGGGTTGGAGGCCCCCCTGGTGGCCCGCTTCAAGGTGCTGGCTGGTATGGATATTGCAGAAAAGCGGCGGCCGCAGGATGGGCACTTTACCTACACCTTCGGCAATCGCCGCCATGAACTGCGCGTAGCCAGCGTGGGCACACTTTTTGGCGAACGTCTGACGGTGCGCATTATCTACCCCGATGCGGTGCGGCGGGGGTTGGCCGATCTGGGGATGCTACCGGAGGATCTGAAGCGCTTTGAAGGGCTGCTGCGTTCCACCAGCGGTATTCTGCTGGTGACCGGCCCCACCGGCAGCGGCAAGACCACCACCCTGTACGCCGCTATGCAGCACCTGTACACTTCGGAGAAGTGTTTTCTGACCATTGAGGATCCGGTCGAGGTGCCCCTCGAGGGAATCAGCCAGATTCCTGTACAACCCAAGATCGACCTGGATTTTGGTGAAGTACTGCGTTCGGTGCTACGGCAGGATCCGGATGTCATCTTGGTGGGAGAGATTCGCGACCGCACGACCATTGACACAGCCCTGCGGGCTGCCCTTACCGGGCACCTGGTGCTGGCTACCTTGCACGCCAACGATGCCCTATCCACCCCCATCCGGCTGCTGGAGATGGGGGCTGAGCCTTATTTGGTGGGTGCAACCTTGCTGGGGGTGGTGGCGCAGCGGCTGGTACGCCAGGTCTGCCCGCAGTGTGCTGAGGCTTGCCCGACCCCTCCCGAGGCCCGCCTGCTCTGGGGGGAGGCTACACCGACGCATGAATACCGCGGTCAGGGCTGCGCCTATTGTCGTGGTACCGGGTTTTCTGGTCGGATGGGACTTTACGAGATCTATAGCCTGGATCAGGAAGCACGCCACCTGATTGCCTCGGGGGGATCGCTGGCCGAACTACAGGCGCGGGCAGCCAGCAGCCAGCATAAAGATCTCTGGGCCAAGGCACTGGTGGCAGTGCGTGATGGGCGCACCACCACCTCCGAGGTTTTGCGAGCCCTGGGCTGGCGGGAGGTGTGAATGGGTCTGCGCTTCACCTACGAGGCCACCGATGCCGAGGGTAGGGAGATCTACCGGGGGGTTGTGGAAGCTGCTTCCTTGCGGGAGGCCCGCTCGCGGATACGGGCCATGGGGCTTTTCCCACTGCGGCTTACGCAGGCTCCCCAACGGCCTTTGCGCAAGGTGCCGTTGCCAGAGCTGGTTATTTTGACCGAACAGCTCGCCACAATGGTGCGGGCTGGGGTGCCGCTTGTGCAGGCCTTGCACACCCTGAGCCTGCAAGCGGGTAGCCCTTCCTTGCGCGAGGCCCTGCGAGGGCTGCGAGAACGGATTGAGGCCGGACAGGGATTGGCCCGTGCCATGGAGGATTACCCTCAGGTGTTTCCGCCCCTAATGCGCCACCTGGTGGCGGCGGGGGAGTTGGGCGGTAGCCTGGAGGTGGTGTTGCAACGCCTGGCGGAGTATCTCGACAAAAGCTACGAACTGCAAGAGAAAACCCGCACTGCGTTGTTTTATCCCGGTTTTGTGCTGGGGGTGCTGGGGGTGGTGGTGGCGGTGCTGCTGGTGTTTGTGATCCCGGTCTTTGCTCAGCTATACCGCGAAACAGGGGTGGCGCTGCCTGGGCCCACCCAGTTTCTGCTCAGCAGTTCGGCCTTTTTTCGTCAGCACGGTTGGTGGCTGTTGTTGCTCGGCCTGCTGCTGGGATACGGGCTGAGGCTGTACTGGCGCACCCCGGGGGGTTCCGTGCGGCTGGATGGCTGGTTGTTGCGCATACCCCTGATGGGTTCAATTCTGCTCAAGGCTGGGCTGGCCCGCTTTGCCCGTACCCTGGCTACCCTATACGCTGGAGGGATTCGGATTACCGAGGCCCTCGAGGCAAGCCGTAAGGTGGTGGGCAACGCCGCCCTGGCGGAGGCTATTCTCCGGGTAGAGCAATCCGTGCAGCGCGGGGAAGCTTTGGCTACCGGACTGGCCCGCGAGCCCTTTTTCCTTCCTCTTTTTGTCAGAATGGTTTTGGTGGGGGAGGAGGCAGGGCGGCTCGAGGGGATGCTCAACGAAATTGCCTTTCACCTCGAGCGAGAGGTGGACTATAGTCTTAAACGCCTTTCCAGCAGTATCGAGCCGGTGCTGACCCTTATCCTTGGGGGGGTGGTTTTGGTGGTAGCCTTGGCCCTATACCTTCCACTGTTTGATCTATCCCGTGTCATCAGAATGCGATGAGAACGAGCTTGCTCTGGCTATTTCCTGGCCTGCTTGTGGGGCTAATCTTGCTGTGGTTGCAAGGCAGCTATGAGCGGATGCGCGCCTTGCAGATTCAGGTAAGCCAGCTTCAACGTGAGCTGGACACCTTTGCACCACCCCAGGCAGCAAGCAGGCCACCTCTCAAGCCAGAGGCCTTACCCCAGGTCTACACCTGGCTGGTGCGCCAGGCGGAGCGGCAGGGTCTGCGGCTGGTGCGTCTGGAGCCTCAGGATGCCATGGCTCGACTGGTGCTGGAAGGGGGCTTTGCCTCCGTGTTCCAATTTTTGAAAAGCTTGGAGCGTCCACCGTTTGCCCTGTGGGTAGAGCGGTATAGCCTTATTCCTACGGCGCAATCGGCTCAGGAGTTGCAGTTGGAAATTCTGGTTGGGGTAGAAATACAGAGGTAACGGTGGCGACTTCTCGGACTGGAAGTCCAAGGCTTCTCGGGAATCACGGGTATACCATGCCCGAAGGCTCCGTCCGAGCCCAGGAAACCTTGACTCCGTATTTATCCAGCGAGTTGTTGCACATAAGGCAATAAATATTGCTCACGGGTCAAATGAATGTTAAACTGCTCCCACCGTCATTGCAGTGATGCGGTGCGAGTTAGGAGGAAACTATGCGCAAAGGGATTGTTGTGATGGTCTTGATGGGGCTGTTGGGGGCTTCGGGCGCCCTGGCCCAGAGCTGCCTGGCTAACGTTAAGGCCAACGGTTTGACCGTGGGCACCAGCCCCGACTACCCGCCGTTTGAGTCGCTCGACAAGAACAATAAAATCATTGGCTTCGACGTGGATCTGCTCAACCTCATCGGGGCTGAGCTGGGCGCTAAGGTCACCTTCGTTGGACAGAGCTTCGACGGCCTGATCCCTGCACTGCTCACCAAAAAGATCGACCTGATTGCCGCCGGGCTGACCATTACCGAGGAGCGCAAGAAGTCGGTGGATTTCACCCGGCCCTATATCTCTGGCCCCAACGTGATCATCACCCGCAAGGAGACCACCGGGATCAGCAAGCTCGAGGATCTGGCGGGCAAAAAGGTGGCTGTGCAGATCGGCAGTGCCCAGGAGAAAATCGCCAGCGGCGTGAAGGGGGCCGAGGTCAAGTCCTACAACCTCTATACCGACGCGGCCCTGGCCCTGAACACCCGCCAGGCCGACGCGCTCATCGTGCACCGTTTCGTGGGCCGGGCCTTCCTCAAGCAGTACCCCGACCTCAAGATTGTGGCCGAACTCAACCAGGTAGACACCGGGCTGGCCCTGCGCAAAGAATGCAGCGATCTGCGCCGGGCCATCGACGCGGCCATCGAGAAGCTGGAGAAGAACGGCAAGATGGACGAGCTGGCGGCCAAGTGGTTCAAGTAGAGAATGGTTTGAGCCTTTCTTATGGATTTTGGCCTGATTCGTGAAAGCCTGCCGTTCCTGCTCCAGGGGGCCTGGGTGACGTTGCGCATCACCGCCCTTTCGCTGGTGTTTGGCATTCTCCTGGGCACCCTGGTGGCGCTGGCCCGCATGTCGCCAATGCGCTGGCTTTCCGGGCTGACCCTGGGCTATATCGAGCTGCTGCGCGGCACCCCGCTGCTGGTGCAAATTTTCCTGATTTTCTTTGGGATTCCTCAGCTCACCCAGCAGCAGATCAACGAGTTCGTGGCCGGGGTGATTGCCTTCAGTATCAACTCCAGCGCCTATGTGGCCGAAATCCTGCGTGCGGGCATCCAGAGCATCCCCAAGGGCCAGCGCGAGGCTGCGCTTTCCCTGGGTTTCAGCCCCACCCAAACCCTGCGCTACATCATCCTGCCCCAGGCCTTCACCCGGGTGATTCCCCCGCTGGTCAACGAGGGCATCACCCTGCTCAAGAACTCCTCGCTGCTCTCGGCGATTGCGGTGGTGGAGCTGACCCGCGCAGGCCAGCTCATCTCGGCCCGTACCTTCAAACCCTTTGAGATGTACCTGGCGGTCTCGCTGATCTACCTGGTTATGACCCTGGCGCTGAGCTTTGTGGCGCGGCAGCTCGAGCGCCGCTGGCAGGTTCGCTAAGATGCCCCGCACCGACCTTCCGCCTTCCGTGCCCATCGGCCCGCGGCTGCGGGCGGCCCGCCTGGCTAAGGGCCTCACCCTGGAGCAGGTGGCCCAGCGCAGCGGGCTGGACAAATCCTTTATCAGCCGCCTCGAGCGCAACGCCACCGCCGCTTCGGTGGCCTCGCTCCTGAAGGTTTGCGCGGCGCTGGACATCCAGCCAGGGTCGCTCTTCGATCCCCCCAGCACCAACCTGGTGCGCTCCGGAGAGGCCCCCAGCGCCAACTTCGGCGGCTGGGGGGTGCGCGACTTCATCCTCTCGCGGGGCCTGCGTGGGGAGCTGATGCTCCTGCGCACCGAGATCGAGCCGGGGGGGCATGGCGGCAAGGAGCCCTACAGCTTCCCCACCGATACCGACGTGGTCACGGTGCTGGAGGGCAGCCTGGAGTTCACCGTGGGCGAGACCTGCTACACCTTATACCCGGGCGATAGCCTGACCTTTTCCGGGAAGGAGCCCCACACCTGGCGCAACCCGGGCAAAAGCCGGGCGGTGGTGCTGTGGGTGCTGAGCCCGGCCCCTTAGCGGAGGAAAACGTGAAATACCAACCCGCCGACTCCCTCGAGTCTCCCCGCTTTGCCGGGGTGCGCACCTTCATGCGGCTGCCCCATGTCCGCACCCTGGAGAACGTCGACTTTGTGGTGCTGGGCATCCCCTGGGACGATGCCACCACCCACCGGCCCGGGGCCCGCTTTGGCCCCGAGGGCATCCGCCGGGTCTCGATCATGCTCAGGCCCTGGAACCCCTACTGGGATGTGAAGATCTTCGACCACCTCTCCGGGGTGGACTACGGCGATGTGCCGGTGGTACCGGGCTACATCGAGGACACCTACGCCCGCATCGAGGCCGAGTTCGAGAAGATTGCCCGGGCCGGGGTCACGCCCATCGCCATGGGGGGGGATCACTCCGTCACCCTGGGCGAGCTGCGCGGCCTGGCTAAGGTGCACGGCCCGCTGGCCCTGGTGCATATCGACGCGCACCTGGACACCCTGGATCAGTACTTCGGGCGCAAATACAACCACGGCACCCCCTTCCGCCGCGCGGTGGAGGAGGGCCTGGTGGATCCGCACCGCTCCATTCAGGTGGGGATCCGCGGCTCCAATTACGGCCCCGAGGATTACCAGGGCACCCGCGACCTGGGCTACGAACTCATCACCATGTACGAGCTGCAGGAGATCGGCCTCGAGGCCACCCTCGAGCGCATCCACCGCCGGGTGGGCCCGGCCCCCTGCTTTATCAGCATCGACATCGACGCGGTGGATCCGGCCTACGCCCCCGGCACCGGCACCCCCGAGGTGGACGGCTTCACCAGCCGGGAGATCCTGAGATTGGTGCGGGGGCTCAGGGGCCTGAACTTCAAGGCCGCCGACGTGGTCGAGGTGCTACCCGCCCTCGACCCCGGGGAGATCACCGCTTATCTGGGGGGCAACCTGGTCTACGAACTCATCTCGCTGCTGGCTTTGCGCAAGAAGGAGGGCCGATGAGCGAGGCCATCATCCAGATCCGGGGCCTCAACAAATGGTTCGGTAAGTTGCAGGTGCTGCGGGAGGTGAACCTCGAGGTCGCCGCAGGCGAAAAGGTGGTGATCGTAGGGCCCTCGGGTTCGGGCAAGTCCACCCTGATTCGCTGCATCAACCGGCTGGAGGACTTCCAGCAGGGCGAGGTGATCGTGGACGGCATCTCCCTGAGCGCGGCCCGGAACCTCGAGGCGGTGCGGCGCGAGGTGGGGATGGTCTTCCAGCAGTTCAACCTGTTTCCCCACATGACCGTGCTGCAGAACGTGGCCCTGGCCCCGCAAAAGGTGCGCGGCTGGCCCCGGGCCAAAGCCGAACAGAAGGCGGTGGAGCTGCTGGAGCGGGTGGGCATCGCCGACCAGGCCCACAAACACCCCGGGCAGCTCTCCGGCGGGCAGCAGCAGCGGGTGGCCATCGCCCGGGCGCTGGCCATGGAGCCCAAGATCATGCTCTTCGACGAGCCCACCAGCGCGCTGGACCCGGAGATGGTGGGGGAGGTGCTGGACGTGATGCGCGACCTGGCCCGGGGCGGCATGACCATGCTGGTGGTGACCCACGAGATGGGCTTCGCCAAGGAGGTGGCCGATCGGGTGGTGGTGATGGACCAGGGACGGATCCTCGAGCAGGCCCCACCCGAGGTGATCTTCCAGAACCCCACCCACGAGCGCACCCGCAGCTTTTTGCAGCGGGTCTTGCACCACTAAGAACCTTATGCCAGATATAGCAAAGCCTATGCTCGATGTGACCCAGACCCGCATCCCGGAAGGGGTGATCGACCTGGGGGTGGGGCATCCCAGCCTGGAACTCCTCCCGCTCGAGGAACTCCGCCAGGCGGCGCAGCACCGCCTGTCCCAGGGCGATCCCTCGATTTTGCAGTACGGCGCGGAGCTGGGGGACGCGCGCTTCCGGGCCGATCTGGCCCGCTTTCTGGGCCAGCACTACGGTTTTGCCGTAGAACCCGAGACCCTCCTGGTCACCGCCGGGGTATCGCAAGCCCTGGATCTGATCTGCACCACCTTCACCCAGCCCGGCCAGGTGGTTTTCGTCGAGGAGCCCACCTACTTTCTGTCGCTGGGCATCTTCCGGGATCACCACCTGCAGGTGGTTCCCATCCCCACCGACGAGCAGGGTCTGGACGTGGAGGCGCTGGAGGCTGCCCTGCGCCAGCACCGGGCGGCGCTGCTCTACACCATCCCCACCTTCCAGAACCCCACCGGAACGACCCTGAGCCAGCATCGGCGGGAGCGGCTGGTGGAGCTGAGCCAGCAACACGGCTTCCTGATCGTGGCCGATGAGGTCTACCAGCTCCTGAGTTACCGGGAGGTCCCGCCCCCCTCCCTGGCCCGCTACCTGGACACCGGGTCGGTGCTCAGCCTGGGCTCGTTCTCCAAAATCCTGGCCCCGGGTTTGCGCCTGGGCTGGATTCAGGCTGCGCCCCGCTTGCTGCAAAAGCTCACCCAGAACGGCCTGGTGGCGAGTGGGGGCGGGCTCAACCCCTTTACCTCGAGCATCGTGCGCAGCGCCCTGGAGCTGGGCTGGCAGGCGCAGCACCTACAAAAACTCCGCCACACCTACCGGGCTCGCCTGGAGGTGCTGCTGGAGGCCCTGTCCCGAAGCGGCCTGCAGCCCCGCTACCGGCCGGAGGGGGGCTATTTTGTCTGGCTCGAGCTAGACCCCGCCATCAACGGCCAGGCTTTGCTGGAACGGGCCCTGCAGGCCGGGGTGCGCTTTCAACCCGGCCACCGCTTCTCCAGCCAGGGCCGCTTTGCCCACGCCCTCAGGCTCTGCTTCGCCTACTACGAGCCCCCGGACTTGGTCGAGGGTGTGCGCCGACTGGCAGCGACCTTGCAGGGGTACCCAGAAAAAGCGGCCGGTGTGTAGTTTTCCGGGCGTGTGTTAGCGGCCTGGGTGAATTTGCTCTGAGCTTACTATTAAGGTGAGCTGGCCCAAATTACCATTTGTTCAACGTCCAGCCAGCTATAGTTCTTATGGGGTATGAGGTAACAGCTACCCGAATCGGTGCCGGTATTTCGTGGAGCAAACTACGGTGAGTTCGGGCATTCTCGAAAGACTGCTGGGTGCGCTGGGCCAGGCCCTGAAGCCAGGGGGAGACCCCCAGTCCCTGGCCCGGCAGGGGCTCAGCGCCCTGGTTCAGACCCTGGATGCCTGCGGGGCCTGGCTGCGGTTGCGTGAGAATGGCCTGAGCCTGCTTGCCGCGGTGGGGGTCGAACCGCCGGAGGAGGCGCAGCTAACCCCACAAGAAGCCGAGGCCCTGGCCGCTGGCCGTGTGCTGGTGTACCGGCTGCCGGAGGAGGCCACCGGGCCTGCCAGCGCAGGCTGGGGGGCGCTGGGATACCGGGGGCTGATACTGGCCCCTCTGCACAGGGCAGGGGGGCTGTTGGGGACGCTTGCGTTGCTTTTTGCCGAACGGCCGCCCCCCGTGGCCCAGGCCCTCGAGGAGGTGCTGCCGCTGTTTGCACTGCTGATCGAGCGCGCCCGCGCAGAGGAGGAGCTGGCCCGTCGGCAGCGGTTGCTCGAGGCCCTGCACCGGCTGGATCGGGCCATGCTGGAGGGGAAAAGCCTGCTCGAGGTAGCCCGGATTGGGGCTGAGGCGGCCCACGGGCTTCTGAAGGCGCAGGCGGCCACGGTTTCCCTGGTGGAAAGGGAAGGGCACCGCCTGGTGGCGGCGGTGGGGGCAGGGGTTGAGCCCCTGGTGGGCCAGCTTGCGCCCCTGGAGGAGGGTCTCTACCACCAGGCCTGGCGTAGTGGGCAGCCAGTCCTGCTGCCTGAGATGCCCGGTCAGGGGTTGTCGGGCTGGCTTTTGGCGCTGGCTCCGCTCAAGAATGCCTGCATACTGCCTCTTAAGCCCGATGGCACCACCCTGGGTTTTTTGGGGTTGTATGGCCTGGGTGATCCCGATGGGGCCAGGCCGCTGGCGCAGTCCTTTGCGGCTCAACTATCGCTGGCCTTGCTGCACGAGCAAAACCGCGAGGCCCTGGAACAGCACGCTCGAGAGCAGGAGGTGCTGCTGCGGGCGCTCGAGGCTCTGGGCGAAGCCCCCGACCCCGAAGAGGTGGCCCGGCGTCTGGTCGAACTGGCCCTGGAGCTGCTGCCTTCGGAGTGGGCCGCGGTGCTGCGCCTGGAGCAGGGCGTGCTGCGGGTGGCCGCGGCCAGTGGGGCCATGGCCGGGGCGGCTGGTTTGCGCATTCCGCCCGATCGGGGGCTCTCCTGGGTGGCCCTTCGCGAGGGCACCCAGGTGGTGGCGGATATCACCAAAGACCCGCGCATCTACACCCCGCCGGAAATTCCGGCCCCCCTCACCGGCAGCGAGGTGGTCACCCCCCTGCCAGGGTCTCATGGGGAGGCCCTGGGCGTGCTGATTGTCTCCCGCACCACCCTCCCATACACCTCTCAGGAGGCGCGGCTGGTGGAGGCGCTGGCCCAGGCCGGGGCCACCGCTTTGCAGCGGGCGCAGCACAACCTGGAGGCCCGCCTGCTGCTGGAAGGGGCTTTGCTGGCGGCCCGGGAGTCGACGCCTGAGATGCTGGCCCAGGGCTTTGCCCAGCTTATGGCGCAGGCGGTGGGGGGTGGCCGGGCCGCCATCTGGGTGCACCCCGAGGGGCGGCGGCCCTGGCGGTTGCTGGGGGCGGCCGGGGTGGGTGTCGAGGCGGCCTCTTTTTTCGAACTTGACCTCGACCCGGAGGCCGGGGGCTGGACGGGCTGGATATACCGGCAGCAGAAACCCCTGGTGATCGAGGATGTGGCCTCGCCGCCGGTGCCGCCGGGCCCGCTGGAGGCTTCCGGGCTCAGCCTATATGGTGTGCAGAGCGTGCTGGGGGTGGCGGTGGGGAATTTTGGGGTGGCCTACGCCGAGCCGGGCAGCCGGGGTAAGTTTTTTGCAGACTTCGAGGTGACGCTGCTCGAGCGCCTGGCAGGGCTGCTGGCCGGGGGGTTGGAGCGGCACCGGCTGGCTGTGGCCGAGCAGCGGGTGCGCCGGGCGCTGGAACGGCTGGCCCAGGTGCCCCCTGGCGACCTCGAGGCCCTGGTAAAGGCCCTGGGGGAGGGCCTGGGGATGCGCTGGGCTTTTATCGACCGGCTGGTGGCACCCGAGCGGGCCCTGGCGGTGGCGGTCTATGGTGGGGTTCCTTTTGAGTACGACCTGCCAGGCACCCCCTGCGCCGATGTTTTTTATGGAAATAGGAGTTACGCAGTTGCCTTCCTCCCCTCTACTCGGCTACCCTTTTCTGCAAAGCACACAGACTAAGAGGGATTAGCTGCTATGAACCCACCAAAGTGCAACGACCTGGACTACATCCACTTCCTCATCGCTGCCCAGAGGGTCTTTACCTGCAGCGAAGCCGCCCGCTGCCAACCAGAGGCCCCAGCCCACGATGCCTTCACCCGTCTGCTCCAGCGACAGCCTCCCGACACGGAGGCGCTGTGGCAGGAGGCCAGGGCCTTGGTGGAGCCCACCCGAGGGCTTTTGGTGCTGGATGATACCACCCTGGATAAACCCTACGCCCGGCGGATGGAGTTGGTGACCTACCACTGGAGCGGCAAGCACCAGCGGGTGGTCAAGGGGATCGCCCTCATGACCCTGCTGTGGACGGAGGGCCAGGCTCTCATCCCCTGTGACTTCCGGGTCTACGACAAGCCTTCGGGGGGCCCGAGCAAGAACGCGCACTTTCTGGAGATGCTGCGGGTGGCCAAGGGACGGGGCTTTGCCCCGGCGTACGTGCTGATGGATAGCTGGTACGCTTCGCTGGAGAACCTGAAGGGGATTGTTGGCCTGGGCTGGCGCTTCCTCACCCGGCTGAAGGGGAACCGCCTGGTGAACCCTGAGGGGGCGGGGCTGCGGCCGGTGAGCGAGGTAGAGATACCCCCGGCGGGACGGGTGGTGCACCTGAAGGGTTTTGGTTTGGTCAGGGTGTTCCGGACGGTTTCAAAAGACGGGGACGCGGAGTACTGGGCGACCAACGACCTGGGGATGCGCGAGGAGCAACGGGGGGAGCTGGAGCGGGCGGGATGGGGTATAGAGGTCTACCACCGGGGCCTCAAGGGGTGTTGCGGGGTGGAGCGGGCCCAGGTGAGGAAGAAGGTTTCGGTCTTAGGCCACCTGCTGCTGGCCCTGCGGGCTTTCCTCAGGCTGGAGGCACACCGCTTGCGGACGGGGGTGAGCTGGTACGAGTCCAAGACAAGCATCATTCGCGAGGCGATACGAAGTTACCTGGCCAATCCCATCCACATCCTTCACCCAACTGCGTAACTCCTAGGAAATTTCTGTGAGTACCCACGGGGGGTCACGGCCTGCTTCCCGGAGGATCGGCTGGCCGCCGAGATGGGGGTGGAGGCCTATCTGGGGATTCCGCTGCGCGGTGAGGGTGGGCGGGTGCTGGGCATCCTGGTGGCGATGCACGATGCGCCGCTGCCTGAGGAAGAGAGCGCCCTGCGACGGGAAATTTTACTGGCCTACGCCCAGCGGGCTGCGCTGGAGCTGGAGCAGCAGGAGAACCGGGCCCGCCTCGAGGCCACCGCCCGGGTGCATAGCCTGCTGCGCCCGGCCCAGAACAGCCAGGAGGTGATCCAGATCGCTGTGGAGGCCGTGCTGCGGGAGACCCGGGCCACCACCGCCCTGCTCTCGCTGTACCGTGAGAGCGGGGACTATCTGGAGGTGGTGGCCGCCGCGGGCTACCTGGCCGAGGTCGCGCGGGGGCGCCGGATGGAGCGGGGGATGGGCTTGTCCTGGCGGGTGTTTGAGGAGGAGAGAGTTCTCTACCTCGAGGACGCCTCGCAAACATCCCAGGCCATTTTCTTTTCTGGAAAGCCCAGCCGGGCGGCCTACCTGGGGGTGCCGCTGCGCGATGCACAGGGGCGAATTCTGGGGGTGCTCTCCGCCGATACCGCCGAGCAAGGGGGGGTGTTGTTCCCCGAGGATCGGCACTTTCTGGTGGCCCTGGCCGAGGCCACCGGGGCGGCCATGGCCCGCCTGGACGCGCTGCACCAGGCCCAGATGGAGGCCCGACGCTTCCAGGCCCTGGCGGAGCTCTCGGCCCGGCTGGAAGGATTGGAGGCCCCCAAAGAGATCCTGGAGGAGGCCCTGGAAGCCCTGTACCGCATCAGTGGCTTCCAGGTGGCCTGTTTTCATGAGGTTGCTCCGGAAGGCCTGCGGCTTTTGATGGTGGCGGGTGAGCCCTCGGAGGACTGGCTCCAGCAGGCCTGGCAGGAGGCATACCCGCCCGGTCATGGGCTGCGGGGCCAGGTGCTGCTAACTGGGGAAGCCCTGTACGTCTCGCACTACCCCGATCACCCCCGGGCCCTGGCTGCTTCGGTGGCGATGGGGCTTAAGTGCGCCGCTTATACCCCGGTGCGCTTTTCGGAGCGGACGGTGGGGGTGTTGAGCCTGCTGGATTTCCGCACGGCCTACCTGGAAAACCCCCTGCCCTTGCTCAATTTTGCAGCCCGCCGCCTGGCCAACGCCCTCGAGAAAGCGGAAACCCTACAACAGCTTCGCACCACCCGTGAAGAGGCCCTTAAGGCGCTGGGCCTGGCCCTGGAGTACCGCGACCTCGAGACGGCCGGGCACACCGAGCGGGTCACCCGGCTGGCCCTGGAGCTGGCTGGGGAGATGGGCCTGAGCGAGCCAACCCTTACGCATCTGCGCTGGGGGGCTTATCTGCACGACCTGGGCAAGCTGGCTATACCCGATGGCATCCTCAAGAAGCCGGGAAAGCTCGAGCCCGAGGAGTGGGAGCAGATGAAGGCCCACACCGTTCTGGGGGAGGAGATGGCCCGGCGTATGGGCTTCCTACCCCCGGCCACGCTGGAGGTCATC
The DNA here is from genome assembly GCA_026004095.1 of Meiothermus sp. Classification (GTDB taxonomy): domain Bacteria; phylum Deinococcota; class Deinococci; order Deinococcales; family Thermaceae; genus Meiothermus. Next base: position 17,767 of record BPIL01000012.1, on the reverse strand, counting down.
CGCCACCACCACGAGCGCTGGGATGGTTCGGGCTACCCCGATGGGCTCGCGGGTGAGGCCATCCCCTTGCTGGCCCGCATCTTTGCCCTGGCCGATGTGTACGACGCGCTCACCTCCCAGCGGCCCTACAAGCGGGCCTGGCACCCCGAAGAAGCCCTGGCCGAGATTGCGGCCCAGGCTGGGCGGCACTTCGACCCAATGCTGTGCCGGATCTTCCTCCAACGGGTGGGAAGGGGCGGGGTGTTTGAGAGGTAACGGCGCATGTAGCGCTCCGGTTCCGTACACTATAGCTATGCTGCACACGCTGGGGGGGTTGCGGCTGGCCGGGAGCAACTTTGGGCGTGAGAAGCCCCTGTTGCTGCTGGCCTACCTGGCTTTGGAAGGCCCCAAGCCCCGGCGCTTTCTGGCCGAGCTGTTCTGGCCGGAGGCCGCCGATCCGCTGAACTCGTTGGCGGTGGCGCTGGCCAAGCTGCGCAAGCTGGGGGTGGCCTACAGCGACGAGAGCCGGGCCTGGGTAGACCTCGAGTGCGACGCCCTGGCCTTACAGGATGCGCTGCGGGCGGGCCGTTGGGAGGAGGGCATCGCCCTGTACAAGGGGCCCTTTGCCGAGGGGTTGCGATCGGGCGAGGTGGGGAGCGAGCTCGAGGAGTGGGTCTACGAGGTGCGCGAGCGCCTGGCCCGTGAGGTGCGCCAGGCCTGCTTGGTGCTGGCTGAGAAAGCGGCCACCCAGGCCAACTTTACCGAGGCCGCGGGCTATGCTGAGCAGGCCTACCGGGTGGCCGGGGCGCCGCCCCTGGAACCCGAGGAGCTGCCCAGGGTCTACCGCCTGCTGCTGGCGGGCGAGCACCCCCTGGCCAAGACCCTCGAGCGCGAGGCCAGGGAACTGGGGATTACCCTGGGGGGCTCGAGCCAGGCCGCGCGGGGCCGCCTGCGCCAGGAGCTGGTGGGGCGGGAGCGCGAGCTGGCGGCCCTGCTGGCCCTGGAGGAGGGGGCCTGGGCCTGGGTGCGGGGTGGGGCCGGGCTTGGCAAAACGGCCCTGTTGCACGAGCTGGCGGCGCGCACGGGCTGGCTCTACCTGCCAGCCCGGTCTGGGCTGCCCTATGCCACGCTCGAGCCCCTGCTGGAAAACCTGCAGGGCGGTGAGGAGGCTTTGCTGCGGCGGGCAGTGCAGTTGCGCGAAAACCTTTTGCTCGATGACTGGGAGCAGATGGATGGCGAAAGCCAGCGGATTTTGACCCGTTTGCGCAGCCTGCGTCCCCCCATACGGGTGGTGATTGCGGGTCGGGATGCGCCGCCTTTTGCCATAGATAAGCTGCTGGAGCTAGAACCCCTTACCGCCGAAGAACTGGCTGGTTTTCCCGGTGCCCTCGAGGCCACCGGGGGCATCCCGGCCCTGGTGGGGGCCTGGTTGCGGGGAGAACCCATCCAGACCGCACTGGAAGCCCGCCTCCTGGGCTTAAGCGAGCAGGCGCGCCAGGTCTACATGGGCCTGGCCTTGCTGGAAACCCCGGATCTGTTTTTGGTGCGGCAGGCACTCAATCTGAGCGCCAGTGAGATGGCCCAGGCCGTGGATACCCTCCTCTCAGCCGGTCTGATTGACCTCAGCGGGGCTGTGTTCGGGCGCGAGGCGGCCCGGCGTTACATCGCCGAGCGCCCCACCCTCGAGGCCAGACTCAGCCTGGGGCTGGCCCGCCTGCTCAAGCCTCAACAGGCCCTCCCGCTTTATCGCCGCGCCAAGGCCCTGCTTGAGGATGCCGATTTACCCCGGCTTCATCAGGCCTATATCACCTGGGCCCAGGAGCTGATTCGCCGGGGTTTCCCCAGGCGTGCGGCCGAAGAACTGAAGGAAGCACCCAACCACCCCGAGATCACCCTGCTGCGGGCCCGCGCCTTCGAGCGAGCAGGCCTGTACAAAGAAGCCCTGGAAGTGATGCGCTTCATGCCGGATACTCCCGAGCACCTGGCCCTCAAAGCCACCCTCTACCATCGTTTGGGCCGGGCCGACGAGGCCCAGGCCTGCGCTGAGCGAGCCCTGTCGGGTGGAATTGAGGCCAGGGCCGAGGCGCAGAACACGCTGGGCTTGATTTTTCATGCCAGGGGCGATTTCCAGAATGCGGCATCTGCGTTCCGTCGTGCGGCTGCACTCTGGCTGGCTTTGGGGGATGAAAACCGGCGTTTGGGCGCATTGAACAACCTGGCTGTGGTGCGTTCAAGAATGGGAGAAGATGTTGAGCAGGTCTACCGGGAAGTATTTGAGATAGCAAAAGACAACCCCAGGGTTCAAGCCCAAATACTGATTAACCTTGGGAAAGAATTTGAACGACAAAAGCGCTTCGTGGAGGCCTTGGAAAGTTACCAGCAAGCCGAGCAGGTTGCCCAGGAATCGGGCAATCTGAGACAGGTGGCCCTGGCTCAGAACAACATAGGCGTTGTTTATCACATCACAAAAGAACTGGATACTGCCCGGATTTATTACCACCGTGCCATTCAAGCCGCGCGAGAAGCCGGGGAGGTCAACGTATTGGCAATGGCCCTGGGTAACTTGGCCGAACTGGATGGGGATATCGAAGTCTGGAGGGAGGCCATTGCGGTCTCAGAGAATGCAGGAAACTACGACCTGGCCCAGCAGCACAGGGATCTCTTGCGGGCGTTCATGGAGCGTTCAGGCTAGCTCTGCAAGCATTTACCCATGCCACTGAGCGCGTACCTGCTGGACGAAACACTCTGGCTGGAGGTAGACGATGCGATGGGGAATCCTCACTTTTTTGCTGGCGAGTTTGCTTGGTTGTGGCCCCACTGGGGAGATGGTTGGGCCACCCGTTACGGGTACTGTCTACCCCTCACCCCGCAGGGCTACCTGGATGGAAGAGGTGAGGGTAACCATTCCCTGGACATCGCGTTCGACCCCGACAGCGAAGCTGGCGGAGGTTCCGCTGGAAGTGCGCACTGAGCCCGCTCCTTCGGGAGCAGGCAGCGTGGTGATTTTCAAAGTGCCCGACAACTTTTGGGGGGGGCCGCAGAATTTTGAAATTGTGGAAGGGGCCAACCGGGTGACCGGGAGTCTCACCGTGCTGGGCCAGACTGTGTTCGAACAACCCGAACCCGAAGCCCTGGCCGTTATTCAACCCTCGGTTCCTGATAGCGGTTTCGAACAGAAAATCGCAGATGGCGGTTTGCGGGTCGTTCCGTTTTCGGGGGGGAGTAAATCGGTTCCGCTGGGTGGCAGTTCGGGCCCCTGTGCCGGTAGGTTGGTTAGGGTAGCGCGCGACCCAGCCAGGCTGACCAGCCCTGTTTCCATCGGGGCCTTGCTCGAGCGGCTCGAGCAGAGCGGGGGGAGTTCTGTTGTGGATGTGGATGGGGTTTTAGGGATTGATCCGGTTTCTGGACACGATCTCGACCCCACCATCCTAACCGACCCTTCCCCGGATACCAAACCCATCAACGCTCGTAAAGCCGTAAAAGCGCGGCAGGGAAGCAACTATACCGGGGTGGGAACCACCATCGCGGTGGTGGATTCCGGTGTTAGTAACTTGACCGGCTTGACCCTGCGGAGCGGCGGGGCCGACTTTGTCAATCCAGACGCGCCCAACCCTGGGCTAGACGAATACACCCGGGGCGGGGTGGTGGTGGGGCACGGCACCGCGGCGGCGGCGCTGGCCGCGCATGCGACCTATGGCATCGCCCCAGGGGCCGGCGTCCTGCCCATCAAGAGCTGTGACAAAGACGGGAAGTGCCGGCTCGAGGCGGTCATCCGCGGTATCTGCCACGCGGTGGCCTATGCGGAGAAGAACCCCCAGGAGCGGCTGGTGCTCAACCTGAGCCTGGGCAGCGACACCCCCAGCGAGATCGTCTACATCATCCTCAAGGATGCCCTGATGAAGCGCGGCATCAACGGGATCTCGGTGGTAGCGGCAGCCGGCAACGACTGGGCCCTCCGCAGCAGCAAGCGCGGGGTGCTGCACCACTTCCCGGCCTCCTTTGGCGGCAGCCGGGGGCTTTCCGTGCGGCGCGAGCCAGGGCGCTCCATGACCGTGCTCAAGGGGCTGTTCAGTGTGGGGGCGGTGGGGGATTACTCCGGCACCTTGCGGGTGAGTAGCTTTAGCGGCCAGGGCGACTTCGTGGATCTGGTGGCCCCCGGCGAGCGGGTCTTGAGCCTGAGCCCTGCGGGCAGCTCGAGGGAGTATACCGGCACCTCGTTTGCCGCGCCCATTGTGAGCGGGGCGGTGGCGGTTATTTGGCAGGCCACCAGCTTGGTGCCCCTTACCCCGGAGGCGCTCGAGCTTGCTTTTCTTGCCAACTACACCAACCCAACCACCCTTGGTGCACCCGAGGAGGCCCAGGGCCGGGGCCTGCTGGATCTGACTCGAGCCCCCTAGATGAGCACGCTCACCGACTGATTGGTATGCACCCGCCGGATGGCCTGGGCCAGCAGGGGGGCGGTGGGCAGGATGGTATAGCCCAGGGCCGGATTAAGTGCGATGGTATCGGTAAAAACCACCTCGCGGATGGCAGGGTGGGCCAGGTTCTCGCGGGCATTGCCCACCAGCACGGCGTGTGAGGCCATCACGATCACCTCCGGGGCCGCGCCTGCTGCCACCAGGGCCTCCACCCCGCGCCGGATGGTGCCGCCGGTGGAGATGATGTCGTCAATAATCAGGGGGCGCTTGCCGGCCACGTCCCCAATTACATAGCTCACCTGGGTCTCGCGGGGGCCGGTGCGGCGTTTGGCGAGAATAGCCAGCGGTAGGTTCAGGCGCTCGGAGAGCCGCCGGGCCTGCTCGGCCCGCCCGGAATCGGGCGAGACCACCACGGCGTTCTCGGTGAGGTTTTGTTGCTCCAGGTACTCGGCGAAGAGCCGCACCGCCGAAAGCTCGTCCACCGGCTGATAAAAGAAGCCCTGAATCTGCGGGGCATGCAGGTCTACGGTAATTACCCGGTGGATGCCCACATGTTCCAAAAGGCCCGCTACCAGGCGCGCGGTGATGGGCTCGCGGCCCTGGGTTTGCTTGTCCTGGCGCGCGTAGCCGAAATAGGGGATCACCGCGTTGATACGCCCTGCGCTGCTACGCCGGGCTGCGTCGGCCAGTACCAGGAGTTCCATCAAGTGGTCGTTGACCGGGGGGGCGGTGGACTGGAGCAGATACACATCGTCGCCGCGGATGCTCTCCAGAAGCCGCACCTGCACCTCGCCATCGGGAAAGCGTTCCACGACGGCCTTGCCAAGGGGGATGCCCAGGGCCCGGGCCACTGCCTCGGCCAGGGGGCGGTTGGCGTTGCCGCAAAACAGCTTGACCCGCCCCCCACTGGCGTGCTGTCTTTCTTCTGCTTGCTCTGAACCCAGCCACTCTGTTACGGATGCGCCCCCCATGCTGTCTCCTCCTCGAGTACCTGCACAGCCGACCCTGTCTTCCTAATAATCTGGTGCTTTCAGTATACCCTGAGCCCCCTGCCCACAAACCCTGGCAGCCCTGGGTGCTTTTTATGGCCTGCAAGCGGCTGTCTTTCTAACTGCTCAAGACCTGGCCGATTAGCTGTGCCAGACGTTCGGAGGCGCTTTCTAAAAAGGTTTCAAAAGCGATGGGAGCCTCGCTGCCTGCCTGGTCGGTAATGGCCCGCAGCAGGGCCATGGGCAGGCCCAGGCGTTTGGCCGTCCACAAAGCAGCGGCCCCCTCCATCTCGACCGCGTCGGCGGCGAATACCCGTCGCACCTCCTCAGCCTCGTTGCGGTGGGCTAGAAAGCGGTCGGCGCTGGCGATGCGCCCCAGGCGGATGGGCAGACCCAGGGACTGAGCCGTGCGCAAGACTTTGGAGGTGAGGCCGGCATCGGCGGGGATAAAGCGTTCCCCGGTGGCCAGCTCGCCTGGGGCGCGTCCGAAAGCCGTGATATCCACGTCGTACTGTACGGCGTCCTGGGCCAGTATGAGATCCATTGTTTTGAGCTCGGGGTTCAAAGCCCCAGCCACCCCCACCCAGAAAGCCTGCGCAGGATTAAATCGAACCTTGGCGTAGGCCACCGCGGCCGAGGCGGCTACCTTGCCCACCCCGGTTTCGACCAGCACCACGGGGTAGCGTCCCAGCGTCCCCTGGTGGATGATCCAGGGGCCATCCAAGACCTCTTTTAGGCTTAGCAAGCGGCGCAAAGCCTGGGCCTCGAGGCCTTCGGCGGCGAACAGAGCAACCATGGACATAACAGGGTTAGACTAGCACCCACCGATGATGGATGCCAGCACTTTGTTGGTCTGGGTATAAAAGCTTTTGTGATTTTTGCACCAAAATTGCAACCAGCGCGGTTACTCAGATAACGCGAGGCCCCTGTCCGGGGGATGATTAATCAGGGTGGTTTATGCCAATCTGTACCTAAGACGCATAACTGGGGGGGCTATGAAAAGAGGTCGTATTAAGCCAATGCCAATGGGGTTGAGACCCGATGGAAACGCACTTGTCATCACGGTCTTGGTAGCCCTGATTATGGTTATTTCGCTGCTCTCCATTACCACCAGCCTGACCGTGAGCAACCGCCAGGTGGCAACCAACCAGGGTCTAGCCAACCGAGCACAGTTTGCCGCGGAGTCTGGTTTGCTCAGAGGGCTGCAGAGCTATCAGACGGCCCTCAATTACCTCAAGGGGATCAGGGTGGATTTGTCCGGATCCAACGCAGCGATTGTGCGCTCGGCCTATGTGCAGGCGCTGTACCGCTTCTGCTACGGCAGCAGCACAGCCGGGCCTTCCCTGAGCACCTTCGAGAGCACCTTGAGTGCCATGCAAGCCGGTACTTTGTGTGAGGCTTTACCCATAGACCCGACCCGTTCTCCGGCTGAGGTGGGGAACGAACGCCTGACCATCCTCATCAATCCTTTGTTATTCGATAACACCGTATACAACGGCCAGGTGAGCAACCCTGCGGAGTACTGGGGACGCTTGGCCTTGGGCTTGGGGGGTTCGGAGGGGGTGCTGGGTTCGTCGGATGGTTTGGAAGACCGTTACGTGGTACAGGTCGATTTTACGCCGCGGCGCATTGTCATCCAAAATGGCGCGCCGGTGCTGGTGTTTGGTGATCCGAACAACGCCATTGTCGCTACGGGCCGTGTCCTGCGGGGAAACACGGTGCTGGCCGAGCGCCGGGTGGCTCGAGGGGTGTCCGCGGCTAGCAGTTTGGGGGTTACCAATGTAACCATCCAAAACATCAGCTTTTCCTACTTCGCGTTTTTTGTAAACAATACCGTACGCTCCAACGGCAGTCGGGTGGTGTTGCGCGATGGCTTCACTGTAAATGGCCCTGCTTTTACCAATGGCCGCTGGGCTTTCGAACAGCGCACGCCGCCAGCCACCTTCAACTTTGGTGGTCAATTTGGTAGTGCAGGGTGCGAGCAGGGCGCCGAGACCTGTACCGAGGCTCAGCGGTTGGCTGGTAGGGGCTACTACCTGGGGGATGGTAACACCACCAGCACTTTTGCAACCGTTCCGGAAAACGACTCGGCCACCGGGCTTGCAGGGATTAATCCCAGCTTTGCCCGTTTGCGCAACCCAGCGGGAAACTTTTTGTGTCGGGATGAAAACGGGGGCCAGGTGGTTTGTGCTGACGATGCACCGGCCAGCACCTGGCTGTATGACGTGAACTGGCAGCGCAACCCGATACCCATGCCGGGTAGCGATGCCATCACCCGCTTCGAGCGGAACGCGGCCGGTGGCACCCCTACCACCAGCAGAGACGATAACGGCAACCTGCTTCGCGATGCCAACGGGCGGATTGTGGTAAGCAACCCTACCGATACCGCTGGGTTCTTTATCGACAGCAGTCTGTTCACGGCCTCGACCAGCAACCAGGCTTCTAGCGGCTGGAGGAATGTTTCAGATGGTACGGTGCAGATCGACCCGGCGGCAGTGCCTCGGCCAGGCGACAGTGTTTTGCAAAACAACACCGGCCGCTATCTGGGAACGCCAACCGTTCGCGTGTACGTGGAAAATGGCCGTCAGCGCATCAGTGTGACGGCTACCTACGTCACCGGATACGCCCTGGCGGTGCAGCGGGATTGCTACACGCCACCTCCCCCAGGTGGTGGCGGCGGTGGTGGAGGTGGTGGCGGTGGCGGTGGCGGCGGCAGCGGTGGTGGTGGCGGCGGCGGGGTATGGCTGCCTGAGCTGCAAAAACTGGCCGACTACCTTTTCAACTTGGGCTCCATGGCCCACGCCCAGAGTTTCACCATCACCATCGACTGCTCCCGTGGTGGAACGCCGCGCTACCGCACCTACTGGACCAACAACCCGAACGACCCTAATATCATCCAGAACCCCAGGCCCACCCTACGTCAGACCATTACCGTGGTCTACGAGGTGGATGAGCAGGGCCAGGTTAGCAAGATAGCCGATAACAGCGCAGGTGTTCAGACCCTTCCCAACGGCGGCCTTATCTCGAGCAACAGTGCGGTGCCCAGGTCGGCCATTCCTCCCATCCAGGGGCCGCCCCCCGGGGGGCGCTTCAATGGTGTGATTTACAGCAGCGGTGATCTGGCTGTACGCAGTGTGGGCGATGTGAACAGTGCCAGCGAGGCCAGCAACAGCCGGGCTGTGGCCGGTTACCAGCAACTATCTATCGCTGCAAGAAACAATATCCTGATTCAGTCGAACCTGCGCTACCAGAACTCCATTCCCAATCCTCTGCCGGCTGACCCTGGCCAGTGGCCGCGCAACCTCCTGGGTTTGTATGCGGGTCAGGATGTGCGGCTTGATCCTCGAGGCTATCTATCCATCACCAGCAACAGCAACCGCAACTTGCTGGTAGACGGTGTGGTCATGGCCCAGAATGGAGAGGTACGTGGGCATAATTCTGCCTTTAATACCTGCGCCGATGCCACCCAATTGCAGGATGGTGGCAGTTTTCAGGTGTTTGGGGGTGTGATTCAGAACCGCCTGGGGGCCATTAACTGTGGGGTGGTAAGCGGGGTGTTCCGGGGATATCGTTCCAATCACACCTACGATAGGCGGTTGCTTGATCCAGCCTACCGTCCGCCCAGCTTCCCGGAGGTGAGCAATGCCACCCTTAGTACGACGGTCAACACCTTTTTGCAGGGGAGTGGGAGCAATGCGAGCAACCAGGGTTTCTGGCGTTTGATTGGTCAGTAGGGGGTATTTATGAGCCTCGAGCCCGCCCTCTTAAAAAAATCGGGCCTCACATTGGTCGAGATACTGGTGGTGATGGCCATTCTGGGTGTTCTGCTGGCTATTGCTTCGGTTAATCTCAACGGTGCGCGCCAACGGGCACTGGTGCGTGAAGCGGCGGCTTCGGTGGCCACAGCGCTGTTACAGGCCCGTAGTGAGGCCCAGCGCTACAACAGCAACGTTGTGGTTGCGCTAGAAGGGGGGGGGACGGCCTTCACCATCCGTCAGGTGCGCAACGGATCGCTGGTCAGCCGCACGGTTCGGTTGCCAGCCGGGACGGTGGCCCAGGTGCCTGCGGGAGGGGCCACAACACTGACCTATCGCGCCCCGTTTGGAGTGTTGGACGGTGGGGGTGCTGCCTTTTGCTTCAGGCTGGTCAGTCAGGATGTGCCTTGTGATACTTCGCCAACCGCTGCACCCCGAAGTGTGGTGGGTGTGGTGGGTTTGGTTGGAAAGGTGGTGGTGTTCAATTAGCACAGCGTTTGAGGAGGGCCGCCGGTGCGCAAGGCAGTGGGATGTCGGCTCAAACAAAGGCAGTATGCGCGCCTCAGCGGGGGTAACCCTGGTTGAACTGCTGGTGTCCATTGTGCTGCTGGGCGCTTTGTTGGCTGCGGTGGCCGGAGCGGTGACGACCATCTTTGGGGCCACGCGCAGCGCGCAAGCGGGGATAGACGCCAACGCACAAGCGCGTGAGATTATGGAGACCGTGCGGGTGCAGTGGGCCAGCGGGCCAGCATCCCGGGCGGCCTACGATGCCAACTGCATTAGAATCGCATTACCAGAAGGGGCCAGCATTACCGTGGGCGCCGTTAATCCAGCCACCGATGCCTATACACCCCAGCCTGTTAACGTTGTGCCCCCGGCGGGTAGCTGTCCGGGTGGTAGCTATAGCCAGCCGCTTAAGAGGGTGCAGGTTACGGTTGTACGCAACGGCCGTGAACAAAGCCGTCTCACCCTGGATCTGTCCCGACCCTAGGAGGGGTTTATGCGCAAATACGGGGTTACCCTCGTCGAGCTGCTGGTGGCTTTAGCCATCCTGGGTGTTTTGGTTGCAGCATTTACGGGGTTTTTTGTCTCTACCCTGCGCGCGACCAGCGATTTTGATCGCCGCAATGAGCTTTTGCTGGACGGTCAGATTGCCCACCAACTACTGGTCTCGAGGCTGCAAGAGGCCTGGTTTGTGTACCCCGCCGGTCAGAGCATCGTCCTGAGCGGGCCGGCTGCCTGGCAAACCACCAACCCCGCTTCGGGAAGCAACGTCTGGACGGTGGGCGACCAGTTTGTGGCGGTGGTTTTGCCCCCGTTGCGGGTAGGGTCTGTCTGTAGCCCCGCCACCCCCGGCCAGACAGAGGGCTGTTATCGCTTTTTTGCCTACTATCCACTTAGCCGGGCGGCCTATGTAGCCAACTCGAGCGGCATCTTCGATCGCCTGCCGCCCGATGCAGCCAATCCAGATGCCTGGGTTTTGATGCAGTACACGGGCTTTCTAGAACCCTCCACGGTGGTTTCAGGCAGCGCAGCCCCTACGGGTGGGGCTTTGGGCGCGCTGGGTGGTACAAGCGTGGCCTTGGTGGCCGACTACCTCGCCCCCAGGCGTTCTTTCTTCAGTATTACAGAGGTTGCCGCAGGGCCTCCGGCCATCCGCCAGGTGAGCGTTAGCCTGCAATTCAGCCGGGTGGTGCAAGGGCGCACCCTTAGCGTGGGGGGTGCAGGCACCTCGCTGAGCGCAACCGTGCAGCCCCGCAATCAGGGCGTGTTGGCTCCGTAGGCCTCCTGGGCGATCTCGATGGTTTCCTGTACATGGAGGTTGCTGTGCAGCACCCGCCCAGCCCAGGCTTTTGCACCCTGAAGGTCGTGGTCGCGGTAGTTGCCGCACTCGAGCTCGCTTACCCCCGGCACCGGTTCGGCGTGGTCAAGGACATCCTGCAAAGTGGCGCGGAAAGCCTCCAGCACCTTCTGGGGCCCCGGCTCGCCCAGCACCACCAGGTAAAAGCCGGTGCGACAGCCCATGGGCGAGATATCCACCACCCCGTCCAGGTGGCTGCGGATATAGCTGGCCAGGAGGTGCTCGAGGGTGTGGATGGCCCCGGTGCTGAGGGCTTCCTGGTTGGGCTGGGCGAAGCGCAGGTCGTATTTCTCGATCAGGTCGCCCTTGGGGGTTTCCTTCACCCCGGCCAGCCGCACATACGGAGCCTGGACTTTGGTGTGGTCGAGGCGGAAAGACTCGGGGATCACAAGGGGTCTAGGCATACCCCCAGTTTACCGCCTCACGGGGCCTTAGCCTCTGAGCTTCCGCCACAGCTCTGGGGTTAGCAGCAAGAAGACCGGGATTAGCTCGATGCGCCCGGCCCACATCTGAACAATCAGGATCAGCTTGGAGAGGGGCTCGAGGCCGGCGTAGCTGCCCATGGGCCCCACCTCGCCCAGCCCCGGCCCGATGTTGCCCACCGCCTGGGCGCTGGCGGTAAAGCCCACCACAAAGTCGTTCTCTATCAAGGAGATGAGCACCGCGCCCACCGCCACCAGGGCCGCGTAGAGGGTGATGAAAGCCGCTACCGAGCGCATCACGTCTTCCCCCAGGCTTTTGTTGCCCAGCCGCAGGGTCATGACTGCCTGGGGGTGCAGCGAGCGGATCAGCTCCCGCCGCACGATCGCCCCCACCACCAGCAAGCGAATCACCTTGATGCCGCCCGCCCCCGAGCCTGCACAGCCCCCCACGAACATGGCCGCCACCAGAATGGCCTGGGCCGCCGGAACCCACAGGGCAAAGTCGGCGCTGGCGTAGCCGGTGGTGGTGATGATGGAGGTGACGTTGAAGAAGGCGTGGCGGATGGCGTCGCTCCAGGTATAGTTCATGTCCTGGGCGTGGTGGGTCATCAGGAAGGCGGCCAGTGCTGTGCTAAACACCAGAACAATAAGGGTTAGGAGTTACGCAGTTGCCTTCCTCCCCTCTACTCGGCTACCCTTTTCTGCAAAGCACACAGACTAAGAGGGATTAGCTGCTATGAACCCACCAAAGTGCAACGACCTGGACTACATCCACTTCCTCATCGCTGCCCAGAGGGTCTTTACCTGCAGCGAAGCCGCCCGCTGCCAACCAGAGGCCCCAGCCCACGATGCCTTCACCCGTCTGCTCCAGCGACAGCCTCCCGACACGGAGGCGCTGTGGCAGGAGGCCAGGGCCTTGGTGGAGCCCACCCGAGGGCTTTTGGTGCTGGATGATACCACCCTGGATAAACCCTACGCCCGGCGGATGGAGTTGGTGACCTACCACTGGAGCGGCAAGCACCAGCGGGTGGTCAAGGGGATCGCCCTCATGACCCTGCTGTGGACGGAGGGCCAGGCTCTCATCCCCTGTGACTTCCGGGTCTACGACAAGCCTTCGGGGGGCCCGAGCAAGAACGCGCACTTTCTGGAGATGCTGCGGGTGGCCAAGGGACGGGGCTTTGCCCCGGCGTACGTGCTGATGGATAGCTGGTACGCTTCGCTGGAGAACCTGAAGGGGATTGTTGGCCTGGGCTGGCGCTTCCTCACCCGGCTGAAGGGGAACCGCCTGGTGAACCCTGAGGGGGCGGGGCTGCGGCCGGTGAGCGAGGTAGAGATACCCCCGGCGGGACGGGTGGTGCACCTGAAGGGTTTTGGTTTGGTCAGGGTGTTCCGGACGGTTTCAAAAGACGGGGACGCGGAGTACTGGGCGACCAACGACCTGGGGATGCGCGAGGAGCAACGGGGGGAGCTGGAGCGGGCGGGATGGGGTATAGAGGTCTACCACCGGGGCCTCAAGGGGTGTTGCGGGGTGGAGCGGGCCCAGGTGAGGAAGAAGGTTTCGGTCTTAGGCCACCTGCTGCTGGCCCTGCGGGCTTTCCTCAGGCTGGAGGCACACCGCTTGCGGACGGGGGTGAGCTGGTACGAGTCCAAGACAAGCATCATTCGCGAGGCGATACGAAGTTACCTGGCCAATCCCATCCACATCCTTCACCCAACTGCGTAACTCCTAAGGGTATAGACCCGCAACTCCACATCCCTCAGGAGCGGACGGGGGTCGCGGGTGAAGAAAAGCCGGTACTGCAACACGAACCCCGCACCCCCCAGGAACATAAACAGCGTTCCGAACCACTGGGCCAGCGGGCTGTAGGTCTCGAAGCTGCGCGGGTTGGGGCTGAACCCAGCGGCGGGCAGGGTGGTGAGGGCGTTGCAGATGGCTTCAAAGGCCGGCACCCCGGCGATCCAGTAGCACAGAGCAGCCGCCAGGGTAAGGGTGGCGTACACCTTGAGAATGCTCAGCGCGGCGGTGCGCAAACGGGGGGTAAAGGGCTCTTTCTGGATGCCGGTGCTCTCGGTGATGAAAAGCTGACGGCCCGCCACGGCCAGATGGGCCAGCAAAGCCACCACCAGCACCAGAATCCCCACGCCCCCGAACCACTGCATCAGGCTGCGCCAGAAAAACAGGCTGTAGCCGAACTGCTCAAAGTCGGCTAGCACCGTTGCGCCGGTGGTGGTGAAGCCGGACATGGCCTCGAACACCGCATCGAGGTAGTTCATGCCGCCAGCCACCCAGAAGGGAATCGCACCCAGCAGGGGCACCAGCAGCCAAATCAGCGCAATAGAAAGCAGGGCTTCAGCCCGCCCCGGCTCGTGCCTAGGGTCGCCCAGGCTACGGAACCACCAGCCCAGCGAAAGCCCCACCCCGGCGCCCAAAAGAAACCCCCAGGGCGACTCGCCCAGCGCCAGCGAGAGCACCTCGAGCCCCAGCATGACCGCGCCCAGGGCCAGGTAGACCACGCCCAGAAAATAGTAGGCAAAGCGCAGGTTGGTTATCAGCCAGGGTTTTGTTTTTCTTTTCATGGAGCTGGTTCCTCAGGCCCTGAGCCTGCGCCAAAGCTCAGGCGTAAACAGCGAAAATACCGCAATTAGCTCGATGCGCCCGGCCCACATCTGGAAGATCATCACGGCTTTGGAGATGGGGTGCAGGTCGCCGTAGTGGGCCATGGGCCCCACCATGCCCAGCCCCGGCCCCACATTCCCAATGGCCGCTGCCGAAGCCGAAAAAGCCACCACGAAGTCTTCCTCCAGTATTCCCATCACCAGCACCCCCAGGGCAAACAGGCTCACGTACAGGGTGATGAAAGCCGCCACCGAGCGCATTACGTCCTCGCCGATATTCTTGTTGCCTACCCGCAAGGGCAGTACCGCCTGGGGGTGGAGGGCCCGCTGCAGCTCCCGTCGCACCAGGGCCCCGATAATCAGCCAGCGGATGACCTTGATGCTGCCCCCCACGCTGCCGGCGCTACCCCCGATGAACATCAGCATGACCAGCAGGGTCTGGGCCGGGATGACCCACTGAGCAAAGTCGGCGGAGGCGAAACCGGTGCCCGTGATAATGGAGGTGGTCTGGAAGAAGGCGTGGCGCAGGGCTGGCTCGAGGGTGTAGTCGTGGCGCACGAACAGGATGCCAGCCATAGCCAGCCCTACTACCAACACAATCAGGGCGTAGGCCCGGAACTCGGGGTCGCGCAGGGGGGCGGCGTACTCGCGGCCAAAAATCGCGCGGTACTGCAAGAGCAGGTTCACCCCGGTGAGGAACATCACCCCGGCGGCAATCCACTGGGTGAGGGGGGCGTAGTTGGCAAAACTCTGGGGGTTGGGGCTGAAGCCGCCCGCAGAGACGCTCGAGAAGGTGTTGGTGATGGCCTCGAATAGGGGTACACCGGTTAGAAGGTACGCGGTCAGGGTAAACAGGGTGAGCAACAGGTAAACCCGCAGGATGTAATTGGCGGTCTGGCGCAGCTTGGGGGTGAGCTGTTGCTTTTGTACGCCGGTGGTCTCGGCAAAAAACATCTGCCGTCCGGCCAGGGCCAGGTGGGGCAGCACCACGATGAACAGCAGGAGAATGCCCATGCCGCCAAACCACTGGCTCAGGCTCCGCCAGAAAAAAAGGCCGTAGCTGAACTGTTCGAAGTCGGCCAGAATGGTGGCGCCGGTGGTGCTGAAGCCCGAGGTGGCCTCGAACAGGGCGTCCAGGTAGCTAAGGCCCCCCGAGATCCAGAAGGGGAAGGCCCCCAGTAGGGGCACCATTATCCAGAGCCCGGCCACCGTCAGCAGGGCCTCGGCCCGGCGCGGCTCGGCCTGGGGGCTACCCAGCCGCCGGAGAAGGGCCCCCAGCAACAGCCCAATGGCCGCACCTACGAAAAACCCCAGGGCATCCTCGCCCAGCAGGGTATCGGCCAGCCCCAGAATCCCCATCACGCCCCCAAGGGCGACGTATACGGTTCCGGTCATGTAGGTGGCGACCGGGATGGGGTTGGTTGCGCGCGCCTTAGCGAACCTGGGCCAGGACTTCATCGGCTACCTGCCGGTCGGTAAGAACCAGGAGTTTATCGCCACCGGTAACGGCCAGCATGGGGGAGCGCAGGTAGACCCGGGTACCGCGCTCGAGGGCCACTGCAATTGCACCTCTGGGCATGGGCATTTTATCGAAGGGGGTCTCGCGAAAATCGGCTGGCAGTTCGAATTCCAGCAGCTCCACCTGGTCTTCGATCAGCGCCAGATGGTCTACGTTGTCGGGGGCAATCCAGTCCACCACCTCGCGCACCGCCGCGGCGCGGGGGGTGAGGGGGATG
Source organism: Meiothermus sp. (assembly GCA_026004095.1). GTDB lineage: Bacteria > Deinococcota > Deinococci > Deinococcales > Thermaceae > Meiothermus. Next base: position 1,991 of record BPIL01000012.1, on the reverse strand, counting down.
TCAATGCCCACGTGCTCGAAGAGGCGGCGGTTCTCGCCGCGGTTGACCCGTGTGATCACCTTGGCCACGCCCACCTGCTTGGCCAGGAGCGAGACCAGCAGGTTCTTCTCGTCGTTTTCGGTCACGGCTACCATCACGTCCACGTGATCGAGGCCCTCCGACTCCAGCAGCTCCAGGTCGGTGCCGTCGCCCTCGAGCACCAGCGCCCCCGGCAGGTGTTCGGCCAGCCAGGCGCAGCGGTCGGGGTTGTGGTCAATGATGGTGACCTCGAGGCGGTGCTTGAGCAGTTCCCTGGTGACCATGTACCCCACATTGCCGCCCCCCACCACCATCACCCGGCGCACCCGTTCGCGCGGGGCGAAGCAGGCCTGGATGGCGTCGAAGCCCTGGGGGGTGGTCATGAAGAAAATGCGGTCCTCGGCCTCGAGGGCGAGCGAAGCAAACTCGGGGTCGGTGGCCGCAATAAAACGGCCCTCGCGCAGGATACCGGCCAGCAGGCTGCCCGGAGGCCAGTCCAGCAGGGCGAGCTGCTTGCCGATGTAGGGGCCGCCTTCCCGCACCTGGTACTCCACAAAGCGCAGCCGGCCACCGGCCAGCACCTCGGTGTCCACCGCGCCGGGAATCCGGATTACTTCCACAATTTCTTTAGCCAGCGAGCGCTGAGGCCAGAAGACCTGGTCGATGCGGGTGCCCAGAATTTCCACCGTGCGCGGGTCGGTGAGGATGTCCACATACGACTGCTTCCCCACGAAACACAGGGTTTCCCTGGCCCCCAGGCCCTTGGCCAGCATGCAGGCAATCAGGTTGACCTCGTCCCAGTTGGTGGTGGCGATAAAGGTGTTGCAGAGATCCACCTTGGCCTCGCGCAGAACTTCGGGGTCGGTGACGCTTCCTATAATCACCTGCACGTCCAACCCGCCCAGGCGCTCCTTGGCCTCGGGGTTGGTGTCCACCACCACCAGGTCGTGCTGGGTGTGCAGGGCTTTGGCAATCTGTGAGCCGATCTCGCCGCCACCGGCAATTACGATGTACATAGCTGGCTCCGCTGGAGTATGCGACGAACCTCGAGGACACCCTCATGCTGAAGATACATAAGATGTGCACTCCCCGCACAGACTTTGACAGGGAGGATAAACCCATACTCCCGATTTTTCGATATGTTCAGGCTCAGACCGACTCGAGAAGGTTCCATAACCCAAACTTGGCCTAGCTTACACCCGAATTGTTTCCGTGGCTACGTTGTTCATCACCGGAACACTGGGTTTCCAGGCCACCCGGCCCACCATCTCCCCGTGCAGGTCGTAGGCCTCGGCCTGGGTAACCCGCACCTGGATGATGTCGCCAATTTTGACCGTGCCGTCGGTCTCGGCGTAGACCAGCCCGTCGATGCCCGGTGCGTCGTACTTGGAGCGGCCCACCACCAGGCCGGGCAGCTCGCCGTAATCGTCCACGATGACCTCGAGGGTCTGTCCCAGCCGGGCCTGGTTCTTTTCCAGGCTAATCTGCTGCTGCAGGGCCATCAGGCGGGCCCGGCGCTCCTCTTTGACCTCCTGGGGAACGGCCCCCGGCAGGCTGTTGGCGTCGGCCCCTTCCACCTCGGAGTAGGTAAAGCAGCCCACCCGGTCGAGCCGGGCCTCGGCGATAAACTCCAGTAGCAGCTCGAAGTCTTCCTCGGTTTCGCCGGGGAAGCCCACGATAAAGCTCGAGCGAATCGCCAGGTCGGGCGCGATGGCCCGCCATTCCTGGATGGTCTTCAGGTGGCTTTCAGCACCCCCGGGGCGGCGCATGGCCCGCAGAACCCTGGGGCTGGCGTGCTGGAGCGGCACGTCCAGGTAGGGCAGCAGCTTGCCCTCGGCCATGAGCGGGATGAGGTCGCGCACGTGGGGGTAGGGGTAGACGTAATGCAGCCGCAGCCAGGCCCCCAGGCCGGCCAGCTCGTTGACCAGATCCACCAGATGGGCCCGTACCTTCTTGCCCGCGTAGTCGGAGTC
>BPIL01000011.1 GCA_026004095.1 Meiothermus sp. | reverse complement strand
GCCCAAGCTGGAGGCTCGAAAGGTCACGGCAGCGGAAGTGCTACCCTTGATTCAAACGTACTAGGCCTGGGTGTGTACCCAGGCCCAGTCCTAAGCCTATTTTAGGCTATGAACCCACCAGGGTCAACGAGCCCTTGGACTTCAGCACAGGCCGTATCCAAATCATATGAAATCCTTTTGATTCATTCCCCTAACATCCCCCCGGCCACCAGTGAAATAGGGTGTAGCTCTGGATAAGCGCGGGCTGGGTTTGTAGGTAAGCGCACCGGGCTTCCACCTTGGCCCACAGCTCCTCTTCATCCTGCACCTGCCCATTGGCCACGACCGCGTCAATGAGCCCCCAGACTCGTTCTACCGGCTGCAACTCGGGCGAGTAGGGTGGCAGATAACACAGCCCCAGGCCCTTGGCTGGCTCCACCCGCCCCGAGGTGTGCCAGCCAGCCTGATCCAGCACCACCAGTACCAGCTTGCCCGCCCCCGCCCCCCGTAGCCGGGCAAAGGCCTCCAACACCAACTGGAACCCCTCCACCGAGACCGAGGGCAGCAGCCAGTACTCGCTTTCCCCCGTACCCGGTCTTATGAAGGCGTACACATACAGCCAGCGATAGCGGGGCCGCTCCTGCGCTAGCGGCGTCCTCCCTCGCAAGGCCCATACCCGTCGGCGGATGGGCTTCAGCCCTATTCGGTGCTCATCAAAGCCCCACACCTCCAACTCCAGTTCAGGAAAGAGCAACCTGAACAGGAAAACCATCAGAAAGAGCTTTTTTTGAAAGCCTCCTGCCGCTTCGCATCCGCCTCCCGGTGGCGCGGCCGGGGGCGCAGCGGGGCCAGGCCCAGGCGACGCATCCAGTACCAGGCCCGCCGCCCATCCACCGGACGTCCCAGCCTTTCAGCCAGCCACTCCGCAGCGTTGCGAATGCTCCAAAGCCCGTCCCTGGGATGGGGCTGGAGGAGGGCCTGGCGGAAGCCCTCCTGGAGTTCGGGCGGTACGAGGGGGGCCCGGCCTTTGTTCTCGTGCCGCAGATTCTTCATGGGCAGGCCCTGATTGTAGCGGTGGATTACCTGACGCACCCAGCGATCGGTATAGCCCAGATTCCTGGCTACCTCGGGGATGCTCTGACCCCTGGCCAGCAGCCAGAGAGCGTGCCAGCGGGCGCGTTCGGTGTGGTCTTGGGACTCCCGGTAGAGGGCGTGGAGGTTATCCGGATGGTGTCGCAGTTGGAGTTCCAACCGGGGGCGGCGCTGATGTTGGGCCAGTTGCATGGCTCCATTTTAGTGGAAAGAGTCTTGAAGATTTCTTATAACACAGATCTATGTGTGCAAAACATGTGAGGTGCACCTAAAGAACTTAAACCTTTTTTCATACACCCGCTGAGCCTGTAGAAAAAGCCAATTTTCTCTCCTGGCTCGAGCCAGCTCTCATGAGTAAGGATGAGTCCCTTTGCCCCCACCCCTCACAAGGCCGTCAAGCAAGCGCAATAGGGTTGCTTGCGGAGGTGGCAATGCGAGGAAAACTAGTCCTACTCAGTATCTTCATGGCTGTTGGCACCGCTTTCGGCCAGCAATGCGAGATAAACCGGCCCATCGTTTTTGCCGACTACGATTGGGAAAGCGCCCGCGTGCATAACCGGATTGCCCAGTTCATCCTGGAGAAAGGCTATGGGTGCAAGACCGATGCCTTGCCTGGCACTTCCATCCCACTGCTCACCGGGCTGGGCCGGGGGGATGTCGATGTGTCCATGGAGATCTGGTACAACCTGACCCGCGACGCGGTTGCCCAGCTGGAGAAGGAAGGCAAGGTGCAGCGCCTCGGGGTTACCTTTCCCGACGCGGTGCAGGGCTGGTTCGTGCCCACCTATGTGGTAAAGGGCGACCCCCAAAGGGGCATCAAGCCCATGGCCCCGGACTTGAAGTCCGTGCTTGACCTTCCTAAGTACAAGGCGCTTTTCCGCGACCCTGAGGAGCCCAGCAAAGGGCGTTTCTACAACGGGGTGTTGGGCTGGTTCGCGGAAAGGGTCAACACCAAAAAGCTCAAAGCCTACGGCCTCGAGGCCCACTTCACCAACTTCCGCCCCGGCACCTCCGATGCCCTGGTGGCGGCCATCGCTTCAGCCTACGAACGGGGGCGTCCCATTGTCTTCTATTACTGGGGGCCCACCTGGGTTCTGGGCAAATACAACCTGACCATGCTGGAAGAGCCACCCTACGACGCCGAGGTGTGGAATGCGCTCCTGGAGCAGGACAACCCCACCAAGGCCACCGCCTTCCCCGTGGAAACGGTTTACAACGCAGTCAATACGCGCCTGGTTCGCGAGGCCCCTTCGGTGGTGGAATTCCTGAAGAAGTACCGCACCTCCAATGCGCTAACCAGCGAGCTGCTGGCCTACATGGAGGAAAACCGGGCCAGGGAGGAGGAGGTGGCCCGCTACTTCCTGAAAACCCACCCGGAGATCTGGACGGCCTGGGTTCCTGCCGAGGTGGCCGAACGGGTAAAGCAGGCTCTCTAACTTCATCGATGGGGGTGGGGGGCTTCGGTTCCCCCTCCCTTTCCTTGGGAGGTGTAAACCATGGATCTTGCGGAGGCGATCAATGCCTTTGTCCGCTGGCTGGTTCAAAACTACGGGGAGACCTTTGAGGCGATTTCCCAGGGCCTCCTGGGCTTCCTGCTGTTCTTCGAGGGATTGCTACGGGGTCTTTCCTGGTTTTGGGTGGCCGGGCTGGTGTTGCTTGCGGGCTGGTGGTTGAGCCGTCGTCTGGTCTTCGCCCTGGGTATGGGGCTGGGGGTGTGGCTGATCGAGGCGCTGGGCCTCTGGGACAAGGGGATGCAGACCCTGGCCCTGGTGCTGGCCGCGGTGGCGGTTTCGGTGGTTATCGGCCTTCCGCTGGGCATCCTGATGGGCCGGAGCGACCGTTTTCGCGGGTTTATGCTGCCGATTCTGGATGCCATGCAGACCATGCCCAGCTTCGTGTATTTGATTCCGGCTCTGCTGCTCTTTGGCTTGGGGAAGGTGCCGGCCCTGATCGCCACGGTCATCTATGCGGTTCCCCCCATGATCCGGCTGACCGATCTGGGGCTGCGCATGGTGCAGCGGGAAGTTCTGGAGGCGGCCGATGCCTTCGGGGCTACCTCGCGGCAGCGGCTGCTTAAGGTGGAGCTTCCTTTGGCCTTGCCCAACCTTCTGGCGGGGCTCAACCAGACCACCATGATGGCTTTGGCAATGGTGGTTATCGCCTCGATGATTGGGGCTCGAGGGCTCGGGGAGGAGGTTCTTCTGGGAATCCAGCGCCTGGACGTGGGCCGGGGCGCGGTGGCGGGGCTGGCTATTGTGGCGCTCGCCATCGTGCTGGATCGGCTTATCCAGGCGGCCGGGCAGCGGGCCGTTAAGCGTTACCGGGAGGAGCGATGAGCTTTATACGTGTAGAGAACCTGTACAAGATCTTTGGCCCAAAGGCCACACAGGCCCTGGAAGAGGTACAGGGGGGCATCGATAAAGACACGCTTTTTCAAAAGACCCGCCACGTGCTGGGCCTGAATAGGATCAACCTGGAGGTCGAGCAGGGCGAATTTTTCGTGATTATGGGTCTTTCGGGGTCGGGCAAGTCCACCCTACTTCGGGTGCTCAACCGCCTGATCGAGCCCACGGCCGGCCGGGTTTTGGTCGGTGATACCGAGGTGACCGCCCTCTCACGCAAGGAGTTGCTAAGGTTCCGCCAGGATACCTTCGGCATGGTTTTCCAGCATTTCGCCCTACTTCCGCACTACAACATCCTGCGAAACGTGACCTTCCCGCTGGAGCTCAAAGGGCTTCCTCGTAAGGAACGGGAGGAGCAGGGCATGGTCTGGCTGGAACGGGTGGGGCTTTCTGGCTACGAGAAGCATTACCCGGCGCAGTTGTCGGGGGGGCAGAAGCAGCGGGTGGGCCTGGCGCGGGCCCTTTGCGCCAACCCCCCCATCCTGCTCATGGACGAGGCCTTCAGCGCGCTGGATCCCCTGATCCGCAAGGAGATGCAGGATGAGCTTTTACGACTGCAGCAAGAGCTAAAAAAGACCATCGTCTTCGTAACCCACGACCTCGACGAGGCCATGCGCCTGGGAGACCGTATCGCCATCATGCGGGACGGGGCGGTGGTGCAGGTAGGAACCGCGGAGGAGATTCTGGCCCGCCCTGCAGACGATTATGTGGCCGCCTTTTTGTCTGGTGTTAATCCCGCCAAGATATACAAGGTGGAGGAGCTGGTGCAGGAGCCCGTAACCGTGGTGCTGGAACGGGAAGGCCCGCGGGCGGCGTTGCGCAAGATGGGCCAGGCCGGCGCTGTGAACGCCTATGTGGTAAATCGCAGCGGATTTTTTCGGGGGATGGTGCGGGCGGAAAAACTGGCGGAGGCTCTCAAAACGCAAGGGGAAAAAAGCGGGCTGGAGGGTTTTTTGGAGCCTCTCTCGGGGCTTTCCCCTGGGCAGACCCTGGAAGAGGCCCTGCCGTTGTTTAGCGAAACCGCGGTGCCCCTCCCCGTCCTGGATGAGCAGGGCCGGCTGCTCGGCGTGGTGTCGCGGGGCCGGTTGATCGCGGCCATGGCGGGGCGTTACGTACCGCAGTAGCGTAGACCCTCTTCGACGGCCCGGTTGTCCTATACTTCAAGGGATATGGAACTGATCGGAGGTATGGCCCTGCCCACAGGGGTGGTGCTGGTAAGCGAGGAACGAACAGCGGTGGGCTATCACGAGAACGGCGAGCTGCGCCTGCACACCCGGGCGATTGAGGCTGGGAATAAAGGAAACGTCAGGCGGCTGGCCTTGCTGCTGCTGGAAGGGTTGAGGGGTCTGGGCCACGTTTACAGTGGAACCCCTGACAGCCGGCAAGATTTCATCTACACGATGATCACGATTGTCGTTGGAGCCATTATTGGTACAACCATCCGGGCGCTGGGCCTGGCTACTTTGCAGGTAGCGTTGTTGGCCAACCTGCTGCTGGTGGTGGGCTGTGTCCTGGCCTACCACTACTACGAGCCTTTTCGTCGGTTTGTGCTGGAGTTGCGCCGCTACCACGGGGCCGAGCACAAGGTAGTGCAGGTGTTGCTGGCAGGCCGGCCCCCGGAGGATGCCAAGGACCCTTCCGTTCCGATCACCACCGTTCATTGCGGCACCAACCTGTTTGCCCTGGTGCTGCCGTTTGGCGTGCTTTTCTTCTTCACTCCGATATGGCTGACGATCCTGCTGGGCCTGGTGTTACCCTTTGCCCTGCTGCCCCTCTGGGGCTGGATGCTGGATCACCGGCAGCACCCCGTTGCCCGGGCCTTGCTGGGCCTGGGCCTGTGGTTCCAGCGCTTTACCGTGGCGGAGCCGGAAGAGCGGCACCTCGAGGCCGCCATCCTGGCTGCGCGGGCGCTGAAGTGCGAAACGGTTCAGCCATCAGCTTAAACGCGACCTCGAGGCGATTAGCGGCCTTGCGGATTTTATGACTTGTAAGGTTATTTTGATATGACCATAATAGTCATATGCGCAGCGTTTCCATCAGTGAAGCCAAAAGCCGCTTGAGTCTGCTCCTGGACTGGGTTAAGCAGGGCGAGGAGATCCTCATCCTGGATCGTGGCGCCCCGGTAGCCCGCCTGAGTCCCATCCCCCCTGCTGCCGAGGAGGCGCTGGGCTACTTGGAGCGCACCGGCCTGGTTCGTCGGGGTGACGGGAAAGCGGCTTTGGAGGGCCTGCCCTGGCCGCAAGCCCGTTCCAGCGCCCTGGAAGCCCTACTCTCTGAGCGGGAGGCGGGGCGTTGAGGTTCTGGGATAGCTCGGCCCTGGTACCCCTCCTGCTGGCCGAGCCGGCCTCCCCCCGGATGCTGGAGTTTTACCGGGACGACCCCGCGCTGCTGGTTTGGTGGGGCACGGAGGTAGAGCTTACCTCGGCGCTGGCCCGGCTGGAGCGGGAAAGCCTCCTGGAACCCGAGGCAATGGGGCAGGCCCTCACCCGCCTGGGCGTGCTTAAGGCTGCCTGGCATGAGGTGCTGCCCACCGAGGAGGTGCGTGAAACCGCCCGGCGCTTCCTGCGGGTGCACCCTTTACGCGCTATGGACGCCCTGCAGCTTGCGGCCGCCTTCGTGGCGAGCCGGGGTCGGCCTTCGCATCTGGGTTTTGTCTGCCTCGATGCGCGGCTGTCGCAAGCTGCGCAGCGGGAGGGGTTCCCTGTGCTGGGCCTCGGGTGATCAGGTGGGAGGCGGTCACCCAGTTGGGCGTTGCGGTCAAAAATCACGGCTGGTTCTGACAGCCGGCTTAGAATCCAAAACCGTATGTGGTTTTTTGCGACACGCAAACCCCTCGAGGAAGCCGAGGTAGAGAGAAGGCTGATCCTCCTCAAAACCCAGGTAGAGGCCAGGCTTCACCGCCTCGAGGCCCGGCTGCTTTCTCGGCGTCAGGCCCTGGAGCAGGCTTTGGGGGAGTTTCGGAAAAACCTGGCACACCTGGAGGTTCTGCGCGATGAAGAGCGCTATCCCCGTGGGGTGCTCACCCCGGCGATTGAACGGGAACAGCTCCGGATCGCTCAGCTAGAGGCCGAACTCAAGGCCCTGGCAGAACGCCTTGCGGCCCGGCGCGCCCGGCTCTACACCGAAGCCCGGCGCAAAGGAGCCAGGCTGGGTGCAAGGGAAAGTCGGCTTAACGAACTCTGGCGCCTTGAGGTGAAGGATGAACCTGTGGCTCACTCTTAGAAACATTCGTGCCTATTGGATCGGCAGGCGGGAGGGCAAAAAACTTTCCCGCAAGCACGCTTCCCTGGCCTACCTCACCCCCAACCCCTTCCCCAACGAGCTAAAAGAGCGCTTCGCCCGCTCCATGGAGGCCAACAAGTATCGCTACGAACAGCAGAGGGAGCGCCTCGAGGCCCGGCTGGAGGGAGTCCGGCACGGACGCCAAACCCTGGAACGGGTGGTAGGGGCTATGGAACCCACCCCGGAAGCCTTCGCCCACATCGGGGCCTGGGCTGGGCGCTCGAGCCTTCTGGTGATGGTCTTCGGAGCGGAGATGGTTTACAACAAGCTGGCTATGGACGCCCTGGGCCTTACCCAGGCGGAGGCCTGGGTGGTAGCCTTCGTAGCCACGGTGGCGATGTTCTGGATGGGGCACGAGGCGGGCAACCAGTTCCGTAAGAACAACCTGGCGCTAGCAGCACCGCTCCTGGTTCTGCCCCTCCTTCTGGCCGGGGCTTTTGCTTTCCTGCGGGCTGCCTTTACCACCCAGCAGGTGCAGATCTTGCAACTAACCCTCCCCACCCAGTACGCCCTGCCCGTGCTGCTCATCTTGGGTATTGTCCTGGTGGCTTTTACCTTTGTCCTGGGCTACAAGAGCCCCACGGAGCACGAAACCCTTCTAAACCGCTATCAGAAGCTTGTGCGTCAGGAGCGCCTGCTCAAGCGCCGGCTGCAAGCGTTTCAGTTTCGTACCGAGCGCCGGCTTGGCTTCCTCCACGCCCACTACCGCGAGGAGGTGGCGGCCTACTGGCGGGGCTTTGCCCGGGCCTGGCCCCAGTGGGATCCGGCGCCCGAGTTTGCGGGGTATGTGCCGCCCCTGGAGACGCCCCCGCTAAGGCCTCTTAACCTGCTGGAAGATGAGGTGAACCGTGAAGGGCCTGCTCCTGTTCGGGCTGCTTCTTAACCTGCCCTTTTTTGGCAGCAAGACAGAAAGCTACCAGATCCTAATTGCCCTGGGGTGCAGCGCTCCCCGCAACGTTCAGAACGCGTATCGCGAGATGCTAGCTTATGAGGTTCTCCCCAACCTTTTTGGAGAGAAGCTCCTCAATGTACAGGTTCAGCTCGTTCTCGCGGCTATTACCGGTCGGGCCTACACCGCCCCTGTGCGCGTTCTAGAAACACCAAATCCCATGCAGTCGAACCGCTTTGTCATAGAGAAGCGGGCGCAGGAGCTCAGGAAGGAGGCGCTGGCTGCCTTCGATCAGCTCCGCTCCCGGACGTCGGCGGAGTGCCGGAAAGGCACAGAGATTGTTGGAGCCCTCAAGGCTGCCGGGGAACGGGCCCGGGGGCCAGGGCGGATTCTGGTTCTGGCCCATGGTTTTGAGCAGTCGGAGCTTATGAACCTCTACGATTACAACCTCAAGCTGGAACGGCCCGAGGTGAGGGCCGGCCTTTTAGAAAGGGTCAGGAAAAGGCTGGGCCTACCCCGGCTAAAAGACCAGGAGGTCTGTTTTGCCGGCCTCACAGCGGGGGATGATCGCAACGCCAACTCCCGTCTCACGGGGAGCATGCGGCTTTTCTGGGAAGAGCTCATAACAGCCTCTGGAGGCAAGCTGGTGGGCTACGGGGTAAGCCCCCGCACCTGTCCCTTTTTATGATCTGGCAGCGTACTGGTGATCCTCTGGGCGACTTTGTGCGCCTGACCCAGCTTTTGGAAGAAGCGCTGGAACGGGCTGGGGCTGCAAAAGACGGAACCCTGGGGCAGAAGCTCAACGCCGAGCCGGTGCAGGATTTCCTTCGGGGCCTGGGCGACGCCAGGGTGGAGGATGGGCTTTACCGGCTTCTCGAGGCCCGTAACCAGGTCATCCATGCGCGGGCAGAGGTGCCCGCCTGGGTATTGACGGAAGGCCCCACACTCCTCGCCCGGCTCCTTTACCACCTCGAGCTCAGAGGCTTCTACGAGCACAGGGAGGTGCAGGAGCGTTACGCCTTCCTCAAAGCGTCCCCGCCCTCGCCTGCCCAACAACCCCAGCCGATAGAGCCGGCCCGGGTTCGCGTACCCTTTGAAAGGGCCGCTGGGGCCCCCCGGCCCCCTGTTCCCAACCGGCGCTTCCACCTGCGCACCCTCTTCCTGCCCCGGCGTCCGCTCCGCTAGGCCTGCCCTACGCCGCTCCTCTGGGTTCCCTTCCCTCGGCGATGGGCTGCTTATTTAGCCAGCGCCACCTGCCGCCCCGCCTCGAGCGCCCGCACCCCGTGCAAAATGGCCCGCCGTGCGGCGTCGGAATCGGTGTAACCCGAGCGGAAAAAGTCCCAGGCGCACAGATAGAAGCCGGCGTAATCGGCGGCCAGTTGCTCCTGCCCGGCGGCCTCGAGCTGTCCTACCAGGTGGGTGCGGTTGTGTCCCCAGGCCTCCTCGAAGCTCCAACCCAGGAGCGAGAGCACCCGTGCGGCGGTGGGCCCCACCCGCCAGGTGAGCTGCCTCAAGCAGTAGAAAAGGTACTTGCCGGGCATATCGATGAAGTTGAGGGGGAAGGCTTTCAGCTCCTCGGGTTTGGCGCGCTCGAGCAGACCCCGGCGGTCGGCCTCCCGCACGGCTTCGCGGTCGGTGAGGGGGTGCACCTCGGCGTAGGGTTTGCCGAAGAGGGTCTGCACGACAGCAGCAGGGGAGGGCGAGAAATGGGGGTCGCTCAGGTATGGGTTGATAACCATAATCTGGGGACGGGGCAGGTGCAGGGGCTGTGGGACGCGCTTAAAAAAACCACGCTCCAGCTCTGCCTGTACGGCTAAAGCCAGCTCGATGTCGTTAAGCAGCTCCGGATCACGAAGCACAAGCTGCACGTCTATATCGGAGAGTTCGGGCACGTAGTCCAGCGGGCCGTCCCAGGGCTTAAGCGCCGAGCCCTTGGCGTAGATGCCCACCAGGGCCTCCTCTCCGAGCCGAAGTAGCAGGGCCTCCAGCACCGCTTTCAGCATGGCGTCCACCTCCAGCCGTAGCTGGGCCCTGGGGGGGTAGCGATCGTTCCAATGGGGTAGGCTTACGGGCATAGACCGCCCATCCTAGCAGGGTTTCGGCGCGGGCTCAACTGGACTTCGGGCAGGCTACGGTCGCTGTGAACATGGCGCACTTCCGCAATGGTCTAGACTGGCAGGTAGACATTACGAGGAGGTGCGTATGGAACACATCGACCAGGAGATCCGAGAGGAGCTGGGCTTTGGTCTGGTGCCCAATGTCTTTGCCCACGCCCAGAGCCTCGAGCTGAGAACGGCTTTATGGAAGGCCTTCCGACACGTGGTGCTGCGAGGGGCGCTGCCCCGGACGGTCAAGGAGATGATGGGGGTGATCATCTCACGGGCCCGGGGCTCGAGCTACGCCGCCGAGGTGCACCTGCACGCCCTGATGGTGCAGGGCACCGAGACCGCGCTGCTGGAGGCGCTGCGGCGTGGGGAGGTGCCTTCGGGCCTGCCGGGTAAGGTGCAGGCTTTGCTGGTCTTCGCCCACAAGGCGGCCACGGCCCCCGATCCGGGGCTGCTGGAGGGCCTGCGCCGGGCCGGGCTGAGCGAGGCTGAGGTGCAGGAGGCGGTGGCGGTGGTGGGGCTTTTCGCCCTGGTCAACCACTGGACGGATCTGCTCGAGATACCCCTAGACCCCCTGTGAACCTCGAGTCCCTTCTGCTGCGCCTGCTGCTGCTGCACGAGGCCGTGGTGGGTTACAGCCGTCTGGATTTTGCCGGGGTTCTGGAGCGGGCCAGGGATGCGGCGGAGTGGATTTTTGACGGTGCGAGGCTGGAGCGGGTACGCCCCGAGGCGGCGGTGGGCCTTCCATTGCGGGGCCGGGTGCCGGGGGGCTATGGGGCCTACTTCCCCGGCCCACCCGAGCCGCTGTATCTGCACCTGGTGCACCCAAGGATAGACGACCCCACCGAGCTGCGCCTGGCGGCGCTTTTTGTGGACTACCTGCTCGCGGCCCTCGAGGGGGCGGGTTACCGTGAGGAGCTTGAGCGCCAGGCCCGCATCGACTGGCTCACCGGGCTGGGCAACCGCCGCTCCCTCGAGCGGCGGCTGCGCGAGGGCCTGGGCGAAGGATGGGGGCTGGCTTTGCTGGATCTGGACGGGCTCAAACAGGTCAACGACACCCAGGGCCACCTGGCAGGGGATCGCCTGCTGCGGGGGCTGGCCGATTCCCTGCGCCGCCACAACCTCGAGGCCTACCGCCTGGCGGGGGACGAGTTCGTGGTGGTGCTGAGCCGGGAGGATATCCCACAGCTCCACCGCGCCCTGGCGGGCTTCAACGTGAGCTGTGGGGTGGCCTGGGCCGAAGAAGCGCAGGGCGAGGCCCTGCTGGCGCTGGCCGATGCGCGGATGTACCAGCAGAAGCGCTCCCGGGGGAGGGGTCGGTGAGGGACGAGATCTTTCGCGTAGCGGTAGAAACGCTTTCCGCTGGGGTGGTCATAGTGGATGCCCAGCACCCCGATCTTCCAATCGTCTATTGCAACCCGGGTTTTGTGCAACTCACCGGCTACCCCCCCGGGGAGGTGCTGGGGCGCAACTGCCGGTTTCTACAGGGGCCTGCAACCAACCCCGAGACCGTTGCGCGCTTGCGCCGGGCCATTCAGGAGGGGCGCCCAGCGCACGTTCTGCTGCTCAATTACCGCAAGGATGGGCAGCCTTTCTGGAACGATCTGCGCATTGCGCCGGTGCGGGACGCAGAAGGGCGTTTAACGCACTTCGTGGGCATCCAGTCCGATGTAAGCGCGAAAGTGGAAAGCGTTCGTCTGCTGGAGCAGGCCCTGGAAGAGTGGCGGAGCACGGTGGACACGCTCCCCGAGATGGTATTCATGACCGATGAGGCCGGGCGCGTACGGCGGTGCAACCTGGCGGCCGCCGAGTTTTTCGGCCTGGGCTTCCACGCCCTGATAGGCCAGCCCCTGGCGGGCCTGCTGGGGCAGAAGGAGGAACTCTTTCGCGGAGCCGGGGGGGAGTTTCACCTGGGAAACAGCAGCTACGCGGTGGTCAATTACCCGATCCCGGGCCGACCGCACGAATGGGTGCATGTGATACGGGATATCACCGCCCAGAAGGAGACCTCATCCCAGATGGAGTGGCTCCTGACAGCAGTACAGCAGGCCCCGGAGGCGGTGGTGGTCACCGATATATGGGGGCGTATCGAAAGCCTCAACCGTGCGTTCCAGGCTAAGACGGGCTGGCAAGAGGAAGAGGCGCTGGGCAGGGATTTGTTTACGCTGCTGGCCGTCCCGCCGGAAGTGGTGGCCGGGGTGCGCCAGAGCGTGGAGGCCGGACAGGTATGGCGCGGCAGCTACCAGGCCCGCCGCTGCAACGGTGAGGTGTACTGGGAGGAGGCCACAATCTCACCGGTGCGGGATCTCAACGGCCGCACAGCCCGGCTGGTTCACATCCAGCGGGATGTCACTGAGCGGCGCCGCCTCGAGGCTATCGCCGAGGCGATCAATATGACCGAGCAGATCGGCTATGTGTTCGCCGGTCTGCGCCACGAGCTGGCAAACCCCCTCGGCTCGGCCATGATGGCGCTCAGTGCGTTGCGGGAAAATATCGTTCGATGGCCCCTGGAGCAGGTGCTGGAGTGTGTGGAACGGGCCCTGACCGAGCTGGATCGGGCGGGTTATCTGCTGCGCACCCTTAAGACTTTTAGCCTGGAAGGGCTCGAGCCGGTGCCGCTCGAGCTGGGTGCTTTTCTAGAGCAGTTTTTGAGGTTGGTACAGGAAGATTTCGAGCGCCGGGGTATCAGCCTGTCTCTTGCCCACCCCCCGGAAGAGGTGGTGGCGCTGGCGGATCCCCGGGCCCTGCACCAGGTGCTGCTCAATCTGCTATCCAACGCCGCGGACGCTCTGGAAGGACAGCCCCTGCGCGAGATCGCCCTGCGCCTGGAACGCCGGACGCGAACGGTGGATTTGGTGGTAGCGGACACGGGCCGGGGGATGGAACCGGAGGAGGTGGCCCGGCTGTTCCGCCCCTTCTACACCACCAAGCCGCAAGGAAGCGGGCTGGGGCTGGTCATCTCTCAACGGCTGATGGCAGGGATGCGCGGCACCATCACAATAAAAAGCGCGCGGGGCCGGGGCACCGAAGTAACCCTTACCCTTGAAGGGGCCGGAGGATACCCCCAAGCTGAAGGCGGGCCAGGGCCAGCCGCTCCGGCCCATCCAGCAGCAGGCCAAGCAGGGCCGGGGGCGTCCTGAGCGGACGCACCAGCAGGGCCCACCCCGAACTGCACAGCGTCAGCTCCTCCACCCCAGTTCCGGAAAGCCGCTGGGCCATCTGGCAGGCCAGGGCCAGGGAAGGGCCAAAACCCGCCACAATCTCGGTGGAAGTGCCCCTTCCGGCCAGCAGCTCGCCCTTGAGCGTCAGCAGGCATGCGGCCTGTACCCCCTCGATTTGCAAACTCGCCTCCAGCGGAAACTCTGGGCTCTGGGCTTTCTCCTTATGCCGGGCGGCCTCAGAGAGCAGCTTGCTAATCGGGATGGGCTTGCCCGAAACGCCCGGTTGCGCCGGGCGCACCTCAATGTGCACATCCTGCCAGGATAAGATTTCCAGGGCTGCCGCTTCTCCCCGCAACGCTCCTGTGGCAGCCCCGATCAGAGCCCCCGCAAAACAGTGCAGTACGCCCATTTTTCCTTCAGCCGTCACCCAGACATCACAGACTTTGCGCTCCAGCTCGATGAGCTGTAAGACCCTCGATAGGGTGGGGGCATAGGCCCCGCTCATTTCCCCTGCGGACAGCGCCCGACGAATGGTCTCTAGAAGCTGTGGCAGCCGAAAGGGCTTCTCGAGGTAGGTGTGGACAAGACCCTGCAAAGAGCGCCCCATCGCCTCGCTGCCGTAGGCCGTCATCACCACAATTGGCATACTCGGAAACGCGCTTGCTGCGTAAGCAACAAGCGCGAGTCCATCGGTGCCCGGCATTCGCAGGTCGCTGATCAGGAGATCCACATTTTCCTTTTCCAGGATGCGTACCGCCTGCGAGCCCTCCGCGGCGGTGAGCACCTGGAATTCCTCGCAATACGGCTGGAGTCCCTCCGCCAGGCTGCGGAGGAACAGCGGCTCATCGTCAACGATGAGCACCCGTTTCACAAGGTGAGCTTGCCCTCCACCTCGGCGAGTTTGAGGCGGGCCAGGGCCAGGTTGGCCCGCCCCCGGTCGAGCACATAGTAGAAGAAGAGGTTGTTGTGTTTCTGGCCCAGCCGGATGAGGTGGTACTGCTTGCCAAGGGTAATCAGGATGTCCTCGATGCGATCCTGTAGGCCCAGGCCCTGCATGGTTTTGAGTTTGGCCCGGACAACCTCGGTGTTGCCTGCGGCGGCGAATTCCAGGTTGACCCCCCCGCCGGCCATGCCCAGGGCCATCCCGCTCTTAAAGTCCACCAGGGCCGCCCCCAGGGCGCCCTCGAGCCCCAACAATTCCTCCAGGCATTCTTTTACGTTGCTAGCCATACATGCCCTCCTGCCCAAAGTTTAGTCGGCTACCCGCTGCACCCTGGTTTATTTGTCACAGGCACGACAAAGGCGGGGCCGCTGCAGAAACGTATGCAAGGGTTTCGGGTAAGACCCTGCAAACGCTGGACGCCTGAAGGTTGGCAGAGCCCTGTGGGGGTAGGTGGTGGGGCGTGTGCACAGTTGAACTGTTCCAGGCTATTTCCCTTTCCGTATCCTGGAGCTATGGGGGTTTTGCCTGACCGCGCCGAAAAAGACAACCAAACGATCACTCTTCGCTGGGAGGGGCCTTTTGCCTGGCCTGGGTTCGAGCAGACGGTTGGGTTGCCCCCCATTCCCCCAAAGCCCGGGATTTATCTGCAAACCTTCGAGCACCGGGGGGGCTACCTGATCTACCTGGCCGGGATCACCCGCCGGCCCGCTCCGGCCCGCTTCAGGGAGCACACCCGCAAGTACCTGAACGGTGATTACAACGTGTTGGACGTTGATGCGGCCCAGCAGGGGCGACGCCAGGAGGTGTGGCACGGCTGGGGGTACGCACGGGCGCATCGGGAAGAGTTTGAGGCACGGAAGCAGGAGATTCTCGAGGCCGTGCACCGGCAACTGGCCGGTTTTCGCATCTTCGTGGGCGATGTGGGGGATGGGCCCCGGCTCCTCGAGCGCCTCGAGGCCGCCATCATGGGCTGCCTGTACCAGCAGCCGCCGCCCATCTGTGAGATTCCCGATAAAGGCATGTTTCTAGCCGCCCGTCGACCTGCGGAGCCCCCCATCACGGTCAGAAGCGTTTGCAGCGTTGTTCTTCATGGGCTCCCTGCTTACCTGGAAGTTTAGGAAGCGGAGAGGCCCCGGGGTATCTAAGCCTCCTTGCGTGCAAAGTGGGCACCGTGGCGGCACAGGGCCTTGTAGCTGCAGCCCCAGCAAGCCTGCTGGCGCCAGTCGGGGGGGAAGGCGGTCTGGAAGAAGCTACTGAGGTTGACCCCAGGGCCCTGGTCTTCTCGAGGCTCCCCGTAGAGGTGCACGAACTCCACCTGGGCCCACTCGCCCACCACCTCGGGCAGGATGTCCCTGTAAACGGGCTCCAGGACAGGGTCGGGCCCCTCCCGGCCCACGTAGACCAGCACCCAGAGCGTCTCTGAGCGGCGCTCCACGTGATCCAGCCGGCCCTCCAGCGGGATGCCCTCCCAGGTGGCGGTGAAGGGGGTGTCCACCAGGAGAAGCTGGCTTTCCTGCGGCAGGATGGCCTCCGATTCCAGGCGTGCCCGCAGGGCCTCCCGGTGGCCCCGGGCCAGGGGAAGCTGGGGCAGGCGTTCCAGGGCCGCTTCCTTGGGGTCGGGGTGGAGGTGCGCCTCCCGCAAAAGCCCCCGCAGGGCCTCGGCCCGGGGGTCGGGGGCCCGGCGAGGGCGCAGCACGCCCCGCAGCCAGAAGCGGAAGGGGCAGCGCCTGAGATCGGAAAGGGCTTCCAGGGGGATGGGGCCTCGAGGGAAGACACCCACCTCCCCCTCGTGGCTGGGTATCCGGCCGTAGAGGCGGTGGAACTCCACCCGCAGGGCCTCCCGGGCTTTTCGCGCCACCGGGTCTGACGGGGAGAGCCGGGCCCACCGCGCCTCGATGGGGCTGGCGGGGGGGAGGTGTTCGGGCGGCTGGGCCTCGAGGCCCAGTTCCTCCAGCAAAGGGCTGGGGCCCAGGGGCTCCCGCCCCACGCGCAAGGGGAAGGAGAGGTGGAGGGACTTTTGCGCGGTGAGCAGGAGGGCCAGGGCGGAGAGGCGTTCCCGCTGGGCGGCCTCCACCGGGCCCTCCAGGGGCAGGCCGTGGGCCTCCCTGAGGCGGCGGCGCAGGTGGAAGGGCAGAACCGGGTCGTCCGCCACCGGCTGGGGCCAGAGGCCCTCCGCTGCCCCCAGGACAAAAAGGTGATCCACCGCGCCCCCGAAGAGGGCCAGGGGGCTGTGGAACTCCAGGCCCCGGCCCGGCCAGTACGGCACCGAGTCCTGCCGGAGGAGGTTGCGAAGCTCGTCGGCCAGGGCCGGCCCCTCCCGCACCTCCCCCTGGTAGAGGCCGAGGAGCTTGCGGATCCGTTCCTTGGCCGCCCGCTCCCGGAGGTTGGGGGTGGGCAGGGTTTCCACCCAGTCCCAGAGGGCCTGGGCGTAGGCCAGCCCCGGGGCCTCCGCGGGCAGGGCCTGGAAAGCCTCCAGCTCTGGGGCCTGGGGGTGGCGCTGCAAGGCCCGCAGGGCGCCCCCCCGCCAGCCAGCGATCCAGGCGGCCAGCAGGAGGTCGAGGGCCCGCCCCACCAGGGTTCGCTCGAGGGAAAGGCGCTGGAAGAGGGCCAGGGGGAGGTCGTACTCCCGGGCCACGGCCAGGAGGAGGGGCAGGTAGACCCTCTCCTCGCGGGCCGAGAGGGCGATGCGGCGGGGGGGTACCCCGGCCTCCAGGTGGGCCCGGGCCTGTTTCAGGGCGTAGCGAACCTCAGCCTCGGGGTCGGGGTGGACAGAGGCGGCGGGCCGGGCCCGTACCCAGGCCCTCCAGTCCCAGGGGCCCGGTTCCCGCACCACCTGGAAGCCCTGGGCCTCGAGGAAGGCCGCGGCCTCCGCGTTGGGGTGGAACAGGGGGTCATCCCCGTAAGGCAGCCAGACCTCGCTGCCCGGGGCGGCCAGGCGGGCCAGGAAGGACAGCTCGCCGGCGCCCAGGTAGGGGTAGCCCAGCACCTGCACGGGCCGGGGTTGGGGGCGGGCGCGGTGGAACACCTCGGCGGGGTCGTACAGCCCCTCCTGCCGCAGACCCTCCAGGTAGCGCTCGAGGGCGTTTCGCAAGGGGCCCGGCTCCAGGTGCTCGGGCCCGGCCCCCGCCCGGAGTAGAAGGCGCAGGGCCGGGAGCAGCCGGGCTGCTTCCTCCGGGCCCACCGCCTGGGCCAGGCGCATGAAGCGCATGGGCCCCTGCACCAGCAAAAGCCCCGCCCCGGCCTCCGCCTCCAGGGAGCGGAAGGGCACCTCCAGGCGGCGGGCCGCCCGGGGGTTGGGCGCCAGCACCCGCAACTCCCCCCGCGGGGCCGGGGGGCGGGGGGTCAGGTAGAGGGTGCGCGCTAATCCCATAGCCGGGCCACCTCCCCAAAGGGAAATTTCTCGTCCGGAAGACCCCCCGGGGCCACCACCCAGAGAACCGGGAAGCGGGGCGGTGTCTCGGGGAAGTCCCCGTATCCGTCGGTGAGGTAGACGGCCAGGATCTCCCCCAGGGGATCGCCCTGGGCCTCCAGGTGGCGGAAGAAGGGGCGGAAATCGGTGCCGCCGCCCCCCTGGGGTCTGGGCCAGGGGCCCTCGAGCTCCAGGGGGTGGGGGCCGTAGAGCTGGGCGTCGGCGTAGTAGAGCTGGGCCTGGGTTCTGGGGTAGGCCCGCAGGATGGCCCGGATCTCCCCCAGGAAGCGGCTGAGCGCCTCGTTCCCGATGGAGCCCGAGGTGTCCACCGCAATGTGCACCCGCACGTTCCACTCCTCCAGGGCCTCGAGGTAGAGCCGCTGGTGCACGAAGCGCCGATCCAGACCCCCAAAGTCGGTGGGGGTGGGGGTGAGGAAGCGCCAGAGGAGGCTGCGCCAGTCCAGCCGCCCCTCCACCGCCTCCCGGTACTCCCTCGAGGCCCCCAAAGCCCCCCGGCCCTGGGATCGGCTCCCGTAGACCGTCTCCACCGCCACCTGGGCCTCCCGCAGGGCCCGGCGCCAGTAGTCCCGGAGGTTGCTGGGGGCCAGGGCTTTCCCGGAACCGGCCTCGAGGTGCCCACCGGGAGCATTCCCATCCCCTTGACCGCTGCCCTCCTGAGGGGCTCCTTTGCCCTTACCGCCCCCTTTCTCCTGGGCGGGGTTGACTCCTCCGGTGTCGCTCACGCCCCCTTGGCCGCTGTGTTTCTGAGAGGCCCCTTTACCTTCTCCGGCCTGCCCTCCTCCTTCCTCCTGGGCAGGGTTGCTTCCTCCTGCACCGGCCTCGCTGCCTTCCCCCCGATCCCCGCCCTGGCCCTTTTCAGCGCCGCCCGGCTCGTCCAGGGGCTCGTACTGGGAGGGGGCCTCCCCCAGCAGATCGGGCTGGGGTAGGGGAGTGGGCTCGGGGAGGAGCGCGTAGACCTCCTCCACCGGCAGATCCTGCAGGGCCGGATCCCGCAGGGCCCCCTGGGGCAGGCAGCCCACCCCCTCCCGCTCCACAATGCCGTTCACCACGATGTCCGCCGCCACGTTCCAGCGCAGGGGGTCGCGCGAGCCCCGGCGGGGCAGGTGGCCGTAGGCCGCGTGGAGCACCTCGTGCAGCAGAACCCCCAGCACCTCGTCGTCGGTGAGGGCCTCGGCGAAGGCGGGGTTGTAGTAAATGGCGTAGCCATCGGTGGCCATGGTGGGTATCTCGAAGGTTTCCCGCAAGGGGGCGTGCAGGAGGAGGGTGCCGAAGAAGGGGTGGTCGGCCAGAAGGCGCAGGCGCAGGCGGCGGAGGCGCTCCCTTACCACAAGCTCCCCCAGCCTGTGCTCTCAGCGCTAAACTGGAAATAGCGCTGGCCGAACTGGTTTAATTCCGGGCTCTGCTGGATGGCCTCGGCCCATACGCCACGATCCAGGCGTTCCAGGGTGATAAAGGCAAAGAGGTACAGAAGCTCGTCGGGAAAATTGTGCCGGATGAGCCATCCGCCGGCCCGGGCCACCTGCCTTGCCTCCGCCACCCGCTGGGCCAGGCCCACCGCTGCTGCGTAGCGGGCGGAAAGCTCCTTGGGGGGCCTGGGGTTCTGCCCCTGGAGGATGGCCTCGAGGTCGGGAACCTGCTGCAAAACCCGCAGGAAGGCCTCAAACTCCGCCGCAGCCCCGGGGCCCACCGCCGGGGCGATGGGCAGGCCCCTGGCGTGCAGGCGGCTGGCCATCTCCCAGCTCCGGGGGCTGGGCCAGGCCGGCTCTTCCCGGTGGAGCTGGTGCAGGAGCTGCGGGCGGAAGCGGAGAAAGGCCAGGATATCCCCATGGAGGCCGTTTCGCACCGCGTACTGGGTGAAGGCGTCCAGATCCGGGCGGATGTGGAGGTGGAGGAAGCGGTTGGCCAGGGGGGCGGGCATGGCAAAGACGCTGGCCGCGTCCTCCTTGCGGTTGCCCGCGGCCCAGATGAACCACCCCGCAGGGACGCGGTAGGTGCCCACCTGCCGATCCAGGATGAGCTGCTGGGCGATGCCCTGCACCGCGGGCGGGGCCATGTTAAGCTCGTCCAGGAAGAGGATGCCCCGGGGCCCGTGCACCTCCTCCCGGGGAAGGAACTCCGGGGGCCACCAGCGGCTCACCCCGTTCTCGGGCACCGGCAGGCCGCGCAGGTCGGTGGGGGCTAGCTGGGAGAGGCGGAGGTCGATGGGATCGGGTAGGCCGTGCTTCTGGGATACCTGCCGCACCACGCTGGACTTGCCGATGCCCGGCGGGCCCCAGATCATCAGGCTCAGGGTGAGGTTTTCGGCTACCAGCCTGTCCAGAAAGGCCAGAAGCTGGGCAGGGGTCATCTCCTCAGGACGGCTCATGCTTCCTCCTCGCGCGTTCCCGCACCACACCGGCGGGGTCTTCTAAAAGCTTCTGCCGGAGATCCTCCGGTAGGTTGGGCCTCGAGGCCACCTCCGCCCGCACCGCGGTCTCCGGGTCCTCCACCAGGCGGGCCAGGAGGGCGTGGGAAAGCCCCGGGTGCTGGGCCAGGAGGAGGCGCAGGCGCACCGGGCCCTCCAGCCAGGGGGGAAGGGCCGCTTCCGGGAGGGCGGCGAGGGCTTCCTGGGTGGCCTGCTGGGGTACAAGAACGTAGAGGCGGGCCTTGAGGTCTGGGGGGAGATCCCTTTGAAGCAGGGCCTCCGCCCACTGGGGCTGGCCCTCCAGCTTGGGCCAGAGGATCTCGATGAGCCAGGGGGGCAGGTCTTCCCGCTGGCAGAAACCCTCCAGGACAAAAGGGTTTCTACTCCGGGCGATTTCATGCAGCACCCTTTCGGGTCTGAGAAAGCTTGCTTGCTGCACCCTGGTATGCCGGCCCGATCGGGTGTGGTGAGCCTGCCTGGGGGACTTCGGCGGGGTTCCCATCGCCGGCGCCTGCGAGGCGATGGATCACGCTGGATATCGGGTCTGCTGGGCGCGTATGATAGAAAAATGGCAGTGAAGGTTGCGCTGTTCCCCCAGAGCCCGCTGGACGGGGACGACCTGGCGGCCTGGGTTCGGCGGGAACTCCGTGTCCAGCTACCGCCGGAGGCGCTTAGAGGGAAGCCCCGGACGCTCCCGGTGGTGAAGGGCGATAGAGCGGCGGGCGAACTCGAGGCGGTGCGGCTGATGGAGGAGCATCTGGATGGCCTGCGGACGTTGCGCGTATCCGGGCGTTGGAACGGGCGGCCGGTGGCGGGCGGGGTGGCCTGGGAGGAGGCGGCCCGGGCCTTTGACCTCGAGGACACCCCGCACCACCTCTGGCGGGCCCGCGCCCTGCCCGAGGCCGGCTTGCGGGCCTGGCAGGGCGATCTGAGGCGGCTCGCGCTGGAGGAACATGCCTGGATACTGGAGCGCGATGCGGTGGTGGTGCGGCTGGAGCCCACCGAGACCCACGCCTGGGCCTGCTGGCTGGCAGCCTGGCGGCTGGGGGATCGGGTGGGGCTTGATCTGGGGCTGCGGCAGGAGCGGCTGAGAAGCGCTTTTCAGGCCTTGCGGGAACGCCTTCCGGGACTGCCGGAGGAGGTCTTTGCCCGCAGCCGGGAAGCAGCGGACTGGGGGAAGGGGGAGATGCGGCGGCTCAGGCAGGCCTCATAAAGGCCGTTCCTGACCGGGGGCCTCTGAAGCGGACTGGCGCCCGGCCTCAGCGCAGCCCCGGTACTCGAGCCAGCTCGATGATGGAGATGCTGCCCTCGGGGTCGGTGCGGTAGTCGTCGGAGGGCTCGCCCTCGTTGGCGGTGAGAACGAAGCGGCCATCCGGGGTGAAGGTCAGCATATCCGGCAGCGCGCCCACCGGTACGCTGGCCCGCACCGCGCCATCGATATCGGTGAAGATCACGCTGCCGGGGCCGGTCTTGACTGGGCCCTCGAGGGCCACCGCCACCAGCCCGTCCCGCACCGCCACGCTGGTGGGCCCGCCGCGCTCGCGGTAGCTGACCGAGCGGATCAGCCGCGGCTGGGCGGGGTTGGAGGCGTCCAGGATGTCCAGGCCCTGGGTGTGCCCGTTCACCACGAAGACCCGCCGGCTCCGGGGGTCGTAGGCGGGAATCTCGGCGGCCCCCCGGTTGAAGACCGGCCGCCCGTTCTCGGTGAACACGTAGCGGCCCAAAAACGAAAGTTTACCCCCCGCGGCCACCTGCCAGAAAGCGGTCGAGCCGCTGACCTCGTTGGACACGATCAAGAGCGGCTGGCCGTTGGGGCTGTCGGCCGCGGGAACGAAAAGCAGGCCCTCGGGGCCCAGGTCGCCGTTGTCCTGGTAGTTGTTGGCGTTGATGGCTTGGGCGAAGTTGCGGTTGATGGCGTAGTCGCGGAGAACCGGCGCGCGGGGGATGGTCACATCGAAGCTGAGAAGGGCGCTCTGGCGCTCGAGGCCGACGAAAGCATAGGTGCGCCCGCCGATCTTCCCGACCGCCAGGCCCTCCGGCTCGGGGCCCTTCGCCGCGCTGCGCGCATCGCGGGTGTGGTTGGTGTTGTTGACGTTGAAGAAGTCAGGGTTGCGGGCCAGCACCGTGCGCTCGATCAGGTCGCCCGAGTCCCACACCAGGCGGCCCTCGAGGTTCCAGACGCTGATGGAGCGCGCCCCGTAGGCGTAGAGGGCCCGGTGGCCGTTGGGGCCCTGGCCCATCTGGCGGGTGACCTGCAGCCGGGCCAAAGCGGTGCGCTCCTCAGGGCTGAACTGGCTGGGGTCCAGCTGGAGGTCGGCCACCCGGGCCTCCTCGTTGAAGCCGGGGTAGGCCCGCGCATCGCCTTCGTTGGCGGTAACCAGGAAGCCCCCGCTACCAAACGGGATATAGGCGATGGCGTCGGGCTGGTACATACCGAACACCTTCGCCGGAAGGATGCTGGCCTGGTTGTCGCGGTCGTTGAAATCCAGGCCCTGCCCGGGGCGGCTGTGGTCTTTGAAGCCCAGCGGAAGGATGCGGGCGACCCGGCCCGACGGGATGTCCACGACCGCCAGGGCGTTGTTCTCCTGCAGGGTCACATAGGCGGTGCGCGAGTCGGGTGAGACCGCGATGTACTCCGGCTCGAGGTCCTGGGCCACGCTGGCGTTGGGGCCGAAGATCCGAACCCCCGCGGCCAGTAGCTGCTCCTGCTGGTTGTCGAAGGCTCTGAAGTCTGCCGTCGTCACGGGGCTGGGGGGGGTCTGGCCCCAGACCGCTAGAACGCCAAACAGGCCCGAAAGGAAGGCAAGGACGATGGGTTTTCTCATGCTGCTCTCCTGAAGCCTGAAGCTATGGAATCTAGGTCAGGGCAGTGTCATCCTCCACAAAACACCGTTACAAAAGGCATCATCGTCTATTTCACCGCGGACGCCCGCCCGTCCCCAACGGTCAGGAACGGGACTACCGGCCCCGGTGGACCCAGCCAGGGCAGGACCCGGGGAAAAACTTCCGTCCCACTTGGGGATCGGCGCCTGGGCCGCCGGGCCCCCCGCTTGCGCGGCGGTTCTGAGGTGGTCCACTGAAGGATTCCCTTCAGCTCCTTGAGGGTCCACGCTTTGGACTGCCCCACGCGTTTCCTCGCGGGTCGCCAGGGGCAGAAGAGGTAGCCCTCTTTTGTTTTGCACACGGGGCGCCTGGGAACCTCCTCCCTGAGCCCAAGCCCCCTCCTTGCAATGACCAGGGCCGCGGACTCGTGCACCGATAGCCCGTATCTCACCTGGTACTTCACCCGCCCCAGAAGAGAAGTCCAGGCCGGGTTCACGGCGAGGACCTCCACCCCCTCCTTGAGGGCCCGGGCCCGGATGGCCCCCTCCATTAGGTCGTAGGCAAAAGACGAGAGCATCCGGGCGTACCCGGGGCTGCGATCCCGGAGTTCGGTCTTTTTCTTCTCGAAGTCCAGCCGCTCCAGCGCGAGGGGTTTGCCTACGGCCCTGGCGTGGGCCACGAGGGCTTTGGCCGCGTCCAGGATGAGGGCTTTGGCCTGGCCTTTGGTCTTGCCCTGGAGGGGGAGGGGGAAGAAGGTGCGGTGGATGGGGTTCCCATCCTTGTCCACTTCTACGAGGGCAATGCCGTCTGGGTTCAGGTCCAGCCCCACCGCCCCGCGCTTCCGGTCGGTGACGATGGGCGCATCGGGAAGCTCCACGGTGAGGTGGAGGTACCAGCCCTTGGCCTTGCGAACGAGGCGGCAGGAGAGGGCGGGGCCTTTTTCACCCTTCTTTTTAGCCTCGTGAATCTTCAGAACCTCATCAAGGCGCGCCCCTCCGTAGGGGAAGCGGAGGCCCCGCAGCCACACATGCCCCCCGCCCAGCGCCTCGGGGAGGCGCAAGCGCAGGGTGAAGAGGGGCCGCTTTTCCCCAGCGACCGCCTCCTCGCCCTCCTCGTAGAGGGTCGCGGTCTGGTTGCCGTTGGTCTCATCCCCGGAGCCCAGGAGGAAGAACCCATCGCTGCGGGTTTTCCGCCACTTTGCCAACCAGGCCGCGTGGTCGGGCAGGCCGTTCTTTGCCAGGTGGTACTGGGCGAGGAAGAGCTTCCTCCCCCCGAAGCAGAGGGCGACCCGGCCCGCTTCCGCCTCCGCCTGGAGGTTCCGGAGCCGGGTCTTGAGGATGTCCAGCCTCCGCTTCTTGCCGATGAGCTTGCCCCGGAGTGAACGAATCCGCTTCTGGTTTCCCTTCCCCTTCGCCCTCTTGAGCGCTTCCTCGGTTTCCTCTACCGCCCGCTTTGTGGCCCTGATCTGGCCTTGCAGGCGCTGGATGTGCTTTTCGCGGATCTCCTTCTGAGCCTGGATCTTCCCCTCCAGCTCGTAGCGCACCGCGTTGAACTGCCGGGCGGTCAGGCCAAAGCGGGCCATCGTCTCCTTCTTGCAGGCGGCAGGGGGCTGACCGGTCTTCTGGTGGAGGGCCAAGAGGGTGCGCTCCGCCCGGTTCATGAGGAGGGCGTAGTTCCCGAGGATTTTTTCTTCTTCAGGGGATAGCCCCCTGAGCCGGGTCTGGAAGGTGAGGGTTACGCCCCCTCCTCCAGCACCACCACCGCCCGGCCGGCCCCCTCCAAAGCCGCCTGCAGGGCCTCAAAGCCGTAGCGGGCCAGCCGGTCCCGGCGCTCCACCACGAGGCGGGTGTACCGGGGGTCTCGGAGGACGCGCAGGAGCTTCCTGCGCCGCGGCCCGGCTTCCTCCACCAGGAGGTAATCCTCGATACCCTGGGCCTTGGCCCAGGCCCGAAGGCGCTCCACCTGGCGCCGGAGGTCGTCCTGCGGGTCGCGCCCCGAGACCCGGGCGTAGAGGACGGTGGCGCCCTCCACCGGCTCCTGCACCAGGATGGTGCCGGTGGGGAGCTGGACGGCGGGGACGGGCAGCTTCCCCGCCTTGAACCAGCGCCAGGCGGTGAGGTAGCGGATGCCCTGCTTCCGTGCCCAGTCGGAGAGCTTCACTGAAAGAAAAGATAACAAAAATAACGACTGCTGTCAACCCGTCCTGAAGAACAAACAGGGCCGGTGCATAAAATAGCAGGTGTCACTGCTGGAAGCACTCAAAGCGATACCGGATCATCGTGGACGACAAGGACGGGAGTACCCCCTGCACGCTTTGCTGGGGCTGTGCGTGGTGGCTATTTTGTCGGGACGCAAGAGCTTGCGGGCCATCGCGCGGTACGGACAGGACTATCCGGAGGTTCTACAACCCTTGGGCTTCTGGTCACATAAACCCTACCGGCTGGCCCATACCACCCTGAAGCGGATGCTGGAAGGGCTGGATATAACCTACCTGGCCCGCGTCCTGGGGGGGGTGTTGGGGGAGATGGGGGCGATACAGACCCTGGTGCTTGATGGCAAACGCCTGCGGGGTAGTCAGGAGAACGGAACCCCGGGGCTGCACCTGTTGGAGGCTTTTGTGGCGGAGGGTAAGCGGATACTGGGGGGTGTGCAGGTGGAGGGGGATGCGGCCTTTGCCGAGCGGGGGTGGCCTAGCGGGTGCTGGATAAAGTTCGTCAGAGGTGCGGCGGGGCAAGGTCTGGATCTACCGGGTGCGGCAGGTGGTGGAGTGGAGCGCGCACGCTGGGGTATCGAGAAGCATGACTTTCTGGTGCGCGATGTGACTTTTGCGGAGGATCGTTGCCGGGTGTGGGGCCTGTCCAACCTGACCGCCGCTCTTGAGCGTTTTGCCGCCAGGCCCTTTGAGTTGCTAGCGCGCCTGGGGGTGGTGTGAGTTCACGCACCGGCCCTGAGGGTTTGATTGCGACTTTCGACTACGACTGCGTTGAGCGGAGCTGCTCGGCCCTTCAACAGGCGCAGCGTTCCCCGGCGGCCAACAACATAAGCACCTGGCCTATCGCAAACCCAATACAGCCGTGAGCAGCGATGGGAAGGTGTCAGCACGAGCCGGTTCGGTGAAACTCGTGATCCCAGCGTCACCCACTTTACCCGTGGGAGGATGCCAACTCACTCCGCGAGATTTACCAATCCGCCAACCGGAGCCAGGTTTTCTGCCGGGTGGTTGAATGCGGAAAACTTTTCCTAACGGGTGGTGGTGGGGTTGGGTTGATACTCACACGCTGTCCTACTGGATGATGATCTCAGGTTCATCCAGAAGCTTTATTGCCGTATGTCCAACGCGGTAGGTGCGACCCGCAGCCTCAGGGGAGAGAAAGTAGACTGCAAGTACATCCTCGTCCTTATTGACCAAATCCTCAATCCTGGTCTTTAGCACTGCCCAGTGCTCGCGCCGGAGCCTGCACTCGAAGACGCTGAACTGCCGCCGTTCTCCGAAGCCCTTGAGGAGCCTTGCGAGCTTGGCTCGCCTGGAGTCGGACGGGGTGTCGTAGGCAATGATTGCATAGAGTTCCATTGCTATACCCTTAGCGCACCGTAAAGGGCTCGTAAGTAGTTAGTTCGCCCATAAGATGCTTGACCAGTATCCTCGCCTGCACCAGTAACGTCTGGCGGTAGCTGTAGGCCTTGCCTAGCAGCGGGTGGCGCACTCGGTCGGTGAGGCGCTCCTCCCAGGCCCGCAGGAACTTGGGGAACGACTCCTTGCGGAGCTTGGGGTAGCCCTCGGCGTCGTCGAAGTCCTCGAGGGTGAGCCGGCGGTTATTGAGCAGCGACAGCACCACCGAGTCGGCCAGGATGCTGCGGAACTCCTCCATCAGGTCGAGCGCCAGGCTGGCCCGCCCGTAGCGGACTTCGTGAAGGTAACCCACGTAGGGGTCGAGCCCGGCGACCTGCAGGGCGCTCTCGCACGCCTTGGCCAAGAAGGTGTAGGCCAGCGAAAGGAGGCTGTTGGCGGGGTCGCGCGGGGGGCGGCGGCTTCGCTCGGTGAAGCGGAAGCCCTCCGGGAGCAGCGCGGCGTAGGCGCGGAAGTAAATGTCGGCAGCGCGGCCCTCCAACCCGCGCAGCGCCTCCTCGTCTGCCGCTTTGTCGAGCTCGCCGATGGCCCACCGCATCTCTTCCCAGCCCTCAGCGCCGTTGCGCCGTAGCAGGGTCAGGCTGTTGCGTAGCTTGCCGAGCACGAAGCGGCGGGCCAGGGCCAGCTTGCGCACGGGGTCGAGGTGGGCCGCAAACTGGGCTACCCGCGCCGGGGCGTTCTTAGCGGGGGTGCGGGTCAGCCCGGCGAAGTACCTGCCGCTGGTGGAGACGTAGTGCAGGCCGATGTTCTCCTCAGCACAGTGCTTGAGGAGGGCGGGCGTGACCACCGCGTTGCCGAGCACCACGATCTCTTCCACGGCGATCAGGGGCTTCTCCAGCAGCGTCTCGCCGCCGCTTGGGCCCCGCTTCGAGATCTTGAGGGTGCCGCCGTCTTTGGCGAGGTAGCCGTCCTCGAGCACGTAGACCACGCCCATCAGCCCCTGCCCCCTTTCTGGCGCAGTAGCTCGGGCTGGCAGGCCTCCCGGGTGCTGCACCCCGCGCACTTGCTGGGCGGCACCACCACCCCCGGCGGCCTGGGGCTTCGCAGGAGCTGGCGCATGTGGGTCACGGCCGCCTCGGCACGGCTCAGCAACTCGGGGGTGAGCTCCACCTCGCGGCGGGTCCGGCTGGCGTGGTAGTAGACGGCGCCCCGGCGCGCCCGCTCGCCGCGCGACTCCTTCAGGCACAGCGCCTGGGCGGCGAGCTGCACGGCGTCGGAGTCGTTGGCCTGCGGGAAGGCCTGCCCCTTCTTGTACTCCACCAGCACGGGCTCGTCGTCGGCGTACTCGATGCGGTCCACCACTCCCACCAGCCCCAGCCGGTCCGACCAGACCCACACCCCGCTGCGCTCGCCCCGCTCGGTATAGGCCCGGGTGTGTAGGTGGTGCCCCTCGACGATGTGGTGGTTGACATGGAGTTCGCCCAGGACGTACTCGAGGTAAAAACGCCTCTCGCAGTAAACCACGGTGTTAATTTTGGAGAGAGGTAGGTAATCCATATCCGTGGTCTACCAAGGGCGTGTCACCCCATTCGGCGACGCATTGCGGTAAGCCTGGCCAAGATCTGTCACCTAATGTGGCGACAGGGTTCCCACAGGCTTTAGGTAGGAGGAAAACTATGCAGCGATTCTGCTTCTGGACTCCGACCATCGTTCCCACCGCTTGCAGCGGGGGAGGCCACAACGCAAACGGTACCCAGCGGGGCATCGCCACCAATCTGAGCCACCCCTGCGACAGCCTAGGTGGATTCCACCATGTCCATCTCGAAGGTGCACAGTGGCACACTGGAAGGACTCAAGACTCGCGTTCGAGGCAGACCGCCGGTTCAAGCCTGACCCTAGATCGGCCGCTTGGGTTCGGAGTTTTGGCATGCCTGCTGGGGGAGCTATGGTGATTCTTTACCCCACCCTCGAGGCCGACCTCGCCTGCCCCAGCCGGTATGTGCGGGCCAGGGTGCGCAAGGAACTCGTTCCTGCCCCCTTTGCCAGCGCGGTATTGGGAAAGGAGGTTCACGAGCGCATTGCCCTGAGCCTGCGGGAAGGAGTCCAGGTGAACCAGGGAGGCTTCCGGCTCCCCCGGCGGGTGCTGCTCAGCGAAGGCGAGGAACTGGGCAGCCTCCTGGAGCGGGCCCAGCGGAGCCTCACTCGCTTCGAGGCCGATTATCGGCCCGATCTTGGGGGCGACCCCTGCTTGGTAGAGGAGTTTCTGGCCTGGAACCTGGAACTGGACGAGAAGCTGGTGCGCCTCATGGGTAAGCTGGATCTGCTCCTAGGCCATGGGGAGGGCCAGGAGATCTGGGACTGGAAGACGGGAAGCCCTAAAAACAGCCGGGAGCAGATGCGCCTCTACCTGTTTTTAGCCTACGGAGCTACCGGGAACCCTCCCCGGCTGGCTCGAGCCATAGGTCTGGAGAGCGGGGAGGTTGGTGGTGGAGGCCTGGTCGGAGGAGGTCATTCCCTGGGGCTACGCCTGGCTACAACGTATGCTAGAGAACCTGAACGCCGCCCTGGCTAACCCCAAGGCGCTCAACCCGGGCCCGGCCTGCCGTTACTGCCCCTACACCCATGCCTGCCCTGCCTCGGCAGCTCCCGGGCGCTACGTGCTGGACACCTGCACCGGCAAGATGATAGAGATGGCCGCAAGAAGCCTTACCGCCAGATAAGCTGATTCTGAATCATGGAAAGCCGTGTAGCCGATTTCATCCAACTTTTGCTGGAGCATCCTGAAGGGCTTCCAGTCCGTAAGATTGCTGACCGGCTCGGGGTAGCCCGGCAAAGCGTCTACCGTCTGCGGGAAAAGGCTCAGCCCCTCGGTGTTTGGGCTCAAACGCATGAAGATGACCCGGAGGTTCCACCGGGTTGGCTGCGTCTCGAGGCCCCTAGGGAGGTTGAGATGACCTTCCGCCTGACCCAGCAGGAGGTGGAGGCCCTGCAGGCCGCAGTGGCACGGGTGGAGAGCCTCACCCCCCTGGCCCGGCAGGCCCTGGAGCGCCTGGGCCGGGGGGAGTGGAAGTATGTCCGGAAGGAAGACCCCGTGATTTACACCCCTCTGGCTGATGAGTACCCCCAGGGGCTTTTCGAGCGGGTGGCAAGGGCCATCCGGGAGCGGCGGGTGTGCGAGGTGACCTACAAAAACGCCAGAGGCCAGGTCAGAACCTACCGCTTTGACCCTTATGCCCTCATCGCCCGTGACCCCCACCTCTACCTGGTTGGTGCCAACCACAACAGCCGCGAGGCCGGCCACGACCCCGTCAAGAATCTCCGCCTCGATCAAATCCAGGAGTTTGTTCTCACCCGCGACCACTTCCCCAAGCCCGATTTCGATGTGCGGGTTTACGCTCAGGGCCGCTTCCGGGCTTTCGGCGGCGAGGGAAAACCGGTAAGGGTTCGGGTGCGCTTTTCCCCCGAGAAAGCGGGCTTTATCTGCCGCACCCGCCGCCACCCCACCCAGCAGGTGGAACACCTCGAGGACGGCAGCGTGATCTGGCAGGTGGAGGTGCCGCTATCAGAGGACCTGGTGCACTTCATCGTGGGCTACGGGCCACATGCGAGCGTGCTGGAGCCGGAGGAGCTGAGGCTGAAGGTGGTTGAGTGGGCGTGGGGGGCGGTGGAGGCGAATGAGTGAATCCTCTACGAGGTTGCTTTTGAACTTACCTTATTGAGCCAGTGTTTCAATCCCCTATGGGGTCGAACTTAGTTTAGATATTGCTGACAAAGATGTAAAACTTTAACGTACCCATTGATCTAGTTACCGTTACATGGTATACTGCCCCTGGTGAGTAATATGCCATCCACCCACGCGGCTATCGTGCATTGGACCTTATTAGCCCTCGAGGCAACCTTGGACACCCTACAAATTCCGCCTATCACACGAATCAGCCTACTCGAACTTTTTCGGAACAACCTGCTCATCTACCTCGGGGATGAGGACGATGAGGAAGAGTAGAACGAATAAGGGAGGCTGTTTTTTATGCGGGAGATACTGACGAAGAAACTAGCTGCGTTGATCGCAGCTAACCCTGTTCATAACCAGCAGTATCTCGTGGCTTTGACAGGCATTGGGGAACAGGGGAGAGAGTTTCTACATTATTATCGCGCTCCCCGACTGGCACGCGAGCTCGAGCGCGCTCGTACCATATCGGCTCCACAACCTGTGCCGAGCCTCCCCGAGGGAGCCCGCTTGTTGCTTTTCAAACACCCCCTGCCTGGTGAAACACAAGCCCGGCTGGCGTATGAATACGTGCTGGCCGAGTTCGTGCGTTACATCGAGCAAAGTAGCAGGGCAGTGGCCGAAAACGAAAGCGCGGGGCATGTGCTCCTGTGGTTCCCCTTAGAGGCTCCAAGCGACCCTAGGGTCTGGCTCGGGGAGCGCTGGCGGGCTTTCCTGGAAGAGCTGACCAGTGCCAAGGGATTCCGGCAAACCTTCGCCCTGGCCCTAAACTCAGCAAAGCTGGCAGGGGGCGCTGGGTTTTCCACACTCGAGACGCCGATCTTCAGCCATCCCCACGCCTTGAGCATTGCCGGGCTCTACTGGCTGGCGATGCAGAAGGGCCTGGCGGTCAATCGGCGGGATCTGGAGGAGGCCGACGAGCTGCTGACTAAAGCCTCAGAAGAGCCCGACGCCAAAAAAGCTAGAGAACTCCGTGAGAAGGAAGCAGAGAAAAGGAAGAAGGCCCTCGCCTTCCAGGAGCAGGTGCGCACGGGCTTTGAACGGCTGATCAAGCAAAGTCCAGGCAGCCGGACTTCGCAAACTATTGGGGCCGTCCTGAGGGAAGGTGATCTACAAACATTGCCGACCCGGCTAAAGGCCCACAATCCGCAGCTCTATCGCCAGGTGGAGTACGCGGCGCGGGGGTACGGAGCTACGGCGCAAGAGCAACTTAACTCAGCTCGCGGAGACATCTTTCCCAGGATCGTTTGGGAGATGGTTCGATTGGCCGAAGGGGAATACGAGCTCTATCCTCTACCACCCCTGCTCTCCGCTGCACCCTTTGCCAGCGGCCTTCGTCCGGCTGGGGATGCCCACGGGCGCTTTTGCTATAGCTGTGGAAAGGCTTTGGCTAAAACAGACCCCAGATTCAAGTCGCGTCGCCTCCTCTTCGAGGCCCCCGAGCAGCGGGCGCAGTCGGCGGGCTCCGGCGGGCCGGTGGACGTCTGTGCCGTCTGTGCCGGTCTGAGCCTGCTGGGGCCGGTTAAGCTCACTGGGGAAACCCAGGTGGTGCGGCTAGATGGCCGGGGTGAGGTGCGGGAAGAGGCCCAGCGGGCCCTGGAACGGCAGGTACTGAACGAGCTGGGGGCGAGCGCCGGGGATTACATCGCCCTGCGGGCTACCGAAAGTGACAAGAACGGCAAACCTGCCCCCACGGTTTGGGGGCGTAAGCAGTACGCCATCGCCAAGCTGGCCTTAACTCTTCCCCCAGAGGTCTTCCGGTGGGGTCTTGAGGCCTACATCTACGACAAGGGGCGTGAAGTCCGACTGCGCCCCTCCACACTCTTTGCCACCGCAGCCCTGGGGCGGGCATACCGGCAGGAGATCCGTCTGGGAAACGACCTTAACCGCAGGCTGGGCCGAGCGATTCGCCACTTCGACCAGGGGAAGTGGGTTTTTGGCGAATATGAGCTCCTGCTGGGGCTTACGGAGGCAGGTTTCGACGCGAACGAGCTGCCAACGATTGGGCGGGAGGCGGAAGAATCTAGGGGGAGCTTATTGGAGGTGCTTATGGAAGAAGGTGGACAAGCCGTAAGGGAGGCGCAGAAACAGCGGCATATCGTGGGCTACGCCAGCCTGCTCCATGCCTTTACAGAAGAGACGCGGCGAGCCTTGAGGGATCGCAAAGACTTCGATCAAGAGGCTAAAGATCGGGAACTCAAGAAGCTTGTGCAGTTGGCTGATGCTGAACCGACTCTCTTCCTCAACCGCACCGCCGCGGCCAGGACTACGCCGGAAGGAGCTGAGGGGTACGGCTATGACGAGGTGCGGCTCTACTGGGACGAGCGTCACCAGTACGGCTATCGCTGGGCCAAGGAACTGCTGGAGGCGGTGGATAAGGAGTCCGGGCAGAACCTTCAGAGGGAGGGCAACGCAGAAATTGAGGGCCGTCCGGCCCGCTTTCTTAGCCTCCGCCCGGAGGATTTGGCTGCTGTATACGGCTGGTTGCGCACCCAGTACCCAAGCCCCGCCGACTGGAGAAGTTTCCTGTACCAGACCAAGCTTTTCCTGTTTACCCGCTACCCGAGGCTCTTGCAAAACTAAGGAGGCAGAATGAAACGGTACCACTGGGACATCTACGCGATCTTGGAGGCTCCGCAGGAGCTTTATTTCGGTCACGAGGTGGAGATCAACGTCAACCGGGTGGAGACGGTAACGCTGGAGGGTCCAGAGGGCAAGGTGGTCAAGCCCTACTTCTCGCCCACCAAGCGCCGGGGGGTGGAGCGGCGCACCTTGCTTTGGGCCCCGCACAGGGACGGCAAGACCTTGGGGGAGCACCTCGAGTGCGGAATCCCCGGAACCTGCGCCCGAATGGAGCCGGAGGATGGCAAGCCGGCTTGTCCCATCTGTCGCGTTTTCGGGGCCCTGCGCCCTGGGGAAAAGACCGTCATCGGAAGGCTTACCCATGGTGGCGGGGTGGCGATCCAAACCCTGGAGCCCCAGGAAAAGCAGCGGGCCATGCACCCCTCTGACCTGGCGCGCTCGGGAAGTGAACAGGAGAACCCTACTCCCTTCCGCCGTGAGTACAACCAGCCGGGACTCTATTACCCGGTGTACAACCACGCCCTCAGCGTGAGTGAGGAGGAGTTCGCCGCTGCAGCCTATGCTTTCCTCAACGCGCTTCCCCGTGTGGGAGCGGGCAACCCCAAAGGGGCGCGTATCCTTTCAGATGAAGAGTTTGGCCCCTATCTGGTGCTCGATCGCTACTTGGTGCCCAAAGGCGCTCGTCCCATCATCAGCCCGCACCAGACGACGATAGAGCCCGCACTTGCGGGCTTCCGCCAGGCAGCCCAACAGGTTCGGGGAGCAAGCGTCGAGAACGGAAGGGCCGAAGACCCCTACTTCACCCGCTGGGTAGGTGAGGCGGCGAGCGCCGAATTGGAGCGCCTTGCCCAGCAATTCGCGGACGCTTACCTGGTTTGACCATGTACGGCCTTCGACTCGTCCTCAGGGCTACTGGAGCCCTTACCTTCCGGGTGTTGCCGGGGTCCATTCTGGATATCGCCACCTACCCTTTCGTGCCCCCCAGTACCCTCTCAGGCTTCCTGTACCGGCTCTGGCGGTATGCCACGAGCTCTATGCGTGCAGAAGGACCCGACTTCCTGGAAACTGGCTTGAGGGACAGTCCCTTTTACTACCTGCCCAGGTTCCTGGTCAGCCTGGGAGCCTATCCCGAACGCCGCAAGACCCAACCCCACCGCACCCGCAGGCACGGCACGAAGGGCTTTACCTCGCGTTCCCGCTCGGCTCTAATGACCGCCGAGATGGAAGCCCCTCAGCTTCACTCCTGGGAGTACCTGCTCGAAGAGCGCTTTGTGGGCTATGTCCTTTGCCGTGATCAGGAACCCCTCGAGGTTCTGGCCGCTCCCTTCACCTCAGAGGGGCAGACCCTGCCTTTTGGCGGCAAGCTAGGTAAGGAAGGGTACGCCTACCTCGAGACCCTTTCGCCAGTGCTATCCCTACGCTCGGTGCGGGAACAGGCCGAACCCTGCACCCTACTCACCCTCGAGGAGGCCGTAAAAGGCGCGACTCAGGGCGGGCTTAACTTCAGCGTCTACACGCTGTACCGGCCTGCCTGGCAAGGTGAGGGCAATTGGCAAGACCCTGCTCCTATAAAGGGTTTCGAGCAGTTCCCCATGGCCCTCTCCGAAGGAGGGCAGTTGGAGACCTATTGGTGGGTGGCCGAGGGCTTTCGCGTACCCCAGAGCCTGGTGGAGGTGTGGTCGTGAAGGGGGTTGGCCGCGTTTTCTTCTGGCCTCAAGCGGGTAGGCGGTTGGAGAAAATCGCCTTCCAACCCCTGGAAAACCACCGTGAGAACGTGAAAACCCTGCTCCAGCTCTGGATCAGAGAAGGGGAATTTGCTGCGGACGAGGCCACATACGAACGGCTTCTTGGAGCGGCTGAGCACCATGACTGGGGCAAGCCGCAGACCTTCCGCATCGTACCCCCTGAAGGCAACGGCGGCTGGAGCTACAGCTTTAAAGGCCACCGCTTCCGCCTACCCGAAGGGCTCAACGACCCCTATGCTCGGGCGATCGAGCGCGGCCATCACGACTACTCCACCCCGGAGGTGGTTCGGGCAGCGTACCAGTTGATGGAGCAGGAGCACCAAGGCCTGGATCCGGATACGGTGCGGCGGCGCTTCGCCAGCGACCTCTACATCTACCAGATGTGCGATCAGATCGAAGCGGAGCTTTCCGGCTGGATCTGGGCAGGGGAAGCTCGAGAAACCCCCTTCCTCGCCTTTGAGGTGAGCCCTCGAGGGGTTCAGAGCCAGAACCCTCCCTTCCCTTATGGAACTGAACCCCTGGAGTTTCAGCTCGATCCCTTTCCCTTCGCCAAGCCCCCCGAGCTCATCTTCCGCTTCCAGCTCCACGAACTCTCCAGGGAATGGCAATGGGACGGGAATCTGGCTGAATGTGCGCGCGCACTGGAGAGACTGGCCCTGAACGGGGCTCAGGAGGTCGCGGTCGCGGTGCGCTTGGTGCCGCTTGCTCTAGAAGCTAGATCAGTCGAGGCTGAGATCGCTGGGGACTGCGAGACGATGTACCGCTCTGCTGCTGGCCTCAAGCCCAACGCGCTTCAGCGCGAAGTGTGGAACCGCCTCGATGGTAGTGACGATGCTCTCCTCCTGATGGCTCCCACCGGTAGCGGCAAGACGGAGGCAGCCACCGTACCCCTGCTCGCCCGAAATCGGCGCGTGGTGCTGGTTCTCCCGGCCAAGGCCCTCCTGGAAGATCACCTGGTTCGTTTCGAGCGCATCCTGGGGAACCTGAGCAAGACTTCCCGCCGCTCCTACCGGCTCATTGTGGACACCGGTGATCGGGTGGAGTACCGGCTCTTCCGCAGTGGGCAGGATAGCATCTCGCCCAAGCGCCACCTGTACCGGGGTGACCTCATCCTCACCACGTTGGACAAGCTCCTTTACCGCTATTTTGGCTACGGCCCCGAGCGTAAGTCGTACACCTATCCACTACGACTCGGACAACCATCGACTGCTTTCGTCTTCGACGAGGCCCATACCTACGAGGGTACGGCCTTCACAAACTTCTCTCGCCTCCTTGAGGCCTTGTATTTGCGTGGGCACCCCCTGGTGGTCATGACCGCCACCCTCCCTAAAGACCATCAGGAGAGCCTTGGTAAAGGCTTTGGCCTACTAGACTTCACCGAAGTTCAGCAGGCTAAAGCGCTCGAGGAGGAGATGGGCCGCGGCCCCTACGCAGGCCAGCGGAAACTTATCTTCCTTGAGGAAGAAACGCAAACGGAGGACTTCGAAGCCCACAAGGCGGCCCGTAGGCAGACCCTCCTGGAGCAGTTGAAAGCAGTCTGGACAGGGTCTGAACGGGTCATCCTGAGCCTGGATCGGGTCAAGGACGCAGCCGAAGTTTACCGCGCGCTGAAGCAGGCTCCGTTTCCTAACCTTTTCCCCCTGTCCGCGCCCACACAGGAGGCTTTGGGCCAGGCCAACCTCCTCCTCTACCACGGGCGGCTTGATCCCGAGTGGCGACGTTGGGTTTACGCGCGGGTGAGGGAACTGGATGAGAAGGAAAGGCCATACGTGCTGGTGAGCACCTCGGCCATCGAGGTTGGCGTAGACCTAAATGCCACCCACCTGATTACAGAGATATGCGCCCCAGAGGCACTGGTTCAGCGGGCAGGGAGGGTCAACCGGCGGGGCACCGTGGCCGGGGCCGAAGTGCGGGTGGTGGGCAGTTCCATTCCAAAATACCTAAACCCATTTGGAGAGGATGGCGAGTCTTTGGAACAATACATTAAGCTTTTGCGGGGACTGGAGTCCCTTGGCCCCGAAGAGGCGCGGAGGCTGGTTGAAGCCTACCCACGGCCGATACTGCAGGATCCTCGAGCTGAAGTGGCCTTCCGCTTGTTTTCCCGCTATGTCTACGATTACCGCCTGGAATACGAGCCCCTCCACAAACTTGGCTTCATCGCTACCCGAAGCTGGGAACCGACGTTGACCGTGGTGGTGCGTGAGGATGAAAAGGATCCCTGGGAGATCGAGGTGCCCGTGAGCCGACTCAGTTATGGATCTAAGCAAGCTCACCTAGCCCCAAAACCGGAAGAGGCCAAGAACTGGCGCCTCGAGGTCTACCGAGTCCACCGCGACGCCGACAAAAGCCTGGAAGGTCGCTGGGAACCCCTCACCAATTGGGGCGATTTATACCGGGGGCGTTACCGATTGGTTTTCCAGGGGGACTGGGCTCGGACATACCAGCGAGATGAGGGATTGGTCGAGCTACCCCGCATCTTCCGGCGCGAACGCTGGTTGAGCGACCCACCCCTCAAAGTGCGCCTGCGCACCTGGCTGTACGAGGAGGAGGGCACAGAAGGCGCTTTTTACTACTCCGAGGAAAGTTTGGGCAGGGGGAAGGGAAAACGACAGGGAAGGCCGATTATTTTGTACTACTTGGCTGATACCGCCCTTGAGGATAGCTGATGCCCCACGCCTTCCTGCTCCACCTGACCTCGAGCGACCCCCGCCCCCCGCGTTACCCTGGGCTTTACGCGCACGGCCTGTTCTTCGCGCTGTTGGGTAAGCTTGACCCGGGTCTGGCCGCCGCGGTTCACGCGGCCCCCCGCAAGCCCTTCACGCTGGCGGTGCTCGAGCCCTCCCCGCCGCCGCGTAGGGGAGGGGGGGGCAGTGGAGAGGTGGTGCTGAGGGTAACTACCCTCGACGATGGTCTGTTCGGTCCGCTGCTGGAGGTTCTCCTCCGCGAGGGTGCGGACAGCCTGACCCTGGGCGACCAACCGTACCGCCTGGCCCGGGTGGTGGCCACCCCCCAGGGCAGCCCCTTTGCCGGCCACCGCAGTTGGCAAGAGCTGGCCGCGGCCCCGCCCATCCGCTGCCTGCGCCTGCGCTTTTGCACCCCTACCGTGTTCGCCACCTCCAAGCCCGGGCGGCGCGCCCGCCATACCCCTCTGCCAGATCCCTTTCTCATCGCCAAGTCCCTGCTGTCGAGCTGGCAGCACCACAGTCCCCTGCGTTTTCCAGAGACCGAGGCTGCTGCCTTGCTGACGGTCTTCGAGCTCGACCTCGAGCTCACCCGCTTTGCCGACCTCCGGTTCGAGTGGGCGCAGGCTGCCAAGGGATTCTTCCCCGGATTCACTGGGGCGGTGGAGGTGTACTGTCACAACAACAGCCTCGATGTGCAGCGGGCACTGGGTATCCTCCAGGCATACGCCTTTTACGCCGGGGTAGGGGCCAAGACCGCCTACGGTTTAGGGCTCACCATGCCCTCCTGACGCGAGCGCGAATGCCACTTTTTGACCGAGAGCCCCCCAATCGGGGGCTTTAATCGTCCTGCACGCGATTATGCCTATGCGTTCTGCACACCCGAACTCGACTGGCGTGCGCATCGGTCAGGGACGTGATTCGTGCTGCCTCGAGTGCTTCGTTTGTTGTAAACTAGTAGGAGTCAACACGCCGTGTGCGACTTTGGAGCTTGAAAAGCTGTTATGAACAACGTATCGAGTGGCGGCTGTTGCAAAGCTGATTTACCTCGTAGAGGATTGAAACATGAGCACGCCGTCAGCGGAACAGCCCACATAGCCCGGTTGCAAAGCTGATTTACCTCGTAGAGGATTGAAACCTGGCACGCCACATCGAGCGCTACTACGGCTACCAGGGGTTGCAAAGCTGATTTACCTCGTAGAGGATTGAAACGAGTGTGCCGTGCCTGGACTAGAGCGCCAGTAGCAGTTGCAAAGCTGATTTACCTCGTAGAGGATTGAAACAGGCGCTCAACGGCGTATGGCGGCCCAGGGAGCGAGGTTGCAAAGCTGATTTACCTCGTAGAGGATTGAAACGCATCCGCACGCGCAACCAGCGGCGGATGTGCGCCAGGTTGCAAAGCTGATTTACCTCGTAGAGGATTGAAACCAGAAGCGCTCGGTGGCTTGGCCTGCATCAGGGCGAGTTGCAAAGCTGATTTACCTCGTAGAGGATTGAAACTTTGCCAGGTTGTAGTCCACGCCGGGGTGTTCAGCGGTTGCAAAGCTGATTTACCTCGTAGAGGATTGAAACAGTACGACTGGCAAGCACTCTACATGTGCCAGCCGAGGGTTGCAAAGCTGATTTACCTCGTAGAGGATTGAAACGCGGTAGCTACCCTGGCCCGTGTTGCCGCCGTGGGTTGCAAAGCTGATTTACCTCGTAGAGGATTGAAACATGTTGTTGTTGAACGTGATGGCAACACGATTGATGTGTTGCAAAGCTGATTTACCTCGTAGAGGATTGAAACTTGGAATATCCCTAAACCCTGCACCTGGACATCAAAAGTTGCAAAGCTGATTTACCTCGTAGAGGATTGAAACATCTCAAACCTGCCGTTTGGCTCGATGCTCTGAATGTTGCAAAGCTGATTTACCTCGTAGAGGATTGAAACTGAAACTTGATTAGATACGGAAGCGTAAACTGGCCGAGTTGCAAAGCTGATTTACCTCGTAGAGGATTGAAACTGGTTGCTGCTCGGCGGCGTGATAGCGGCAGGGTTTGAGTTGCAAAGCTGATTTACCTCGTAGAGGATTGAAACGTCGTCACCCCCACGCGCGGCTCAGGCGACCCTTAGTTGCAAAGCTGATTTACCTCGTAGAGGATTGAAACTAATAGCGCTGGAGTATCCCAATTGTGATAGCGCGTTGCAAAGCTGATTTACCTCGTAGAGGATTGAAACCATTCGGGCGCTACGCCGTGGAGGTCGTCGAGTAATGTTGCAAAGCTGATTTACCTCGTAGAGGATTGAAACTCTTGAGAACGGCGACAACCCAAAACTTCGTATTGTTGCAAAGCTGATTTACCTCGTAGAGGATTGAAACGAATAGAACGTTAGCGACGTGTGTATTCACGTAGGTTGCAAAGCTGATTTACCTCGTAGAGGATTGAAACGAGATTCCGGCGCAGGTTCACTATCGGCCACCAGCGTTGCAAAGCTGATTTACCTCGTAGAGGATTGAAACTTTGCACCGCTACCTCCTAAAACTCCAGCTTGTAGGTTGCAAAGCTGATTTACCTCGTAGAGGATTGAAACTAAAACTCGTTCGGCATGTTCACGCAACTCCTGGGCGTTGCAAAGCTGATTTACCTCGTAGAGGATTGAAACCGCCCCGCTCTTCCCTACGTCATCACCAAGCTCGGGTTGCAAAGCTGATTTACCTCGTAGAGGATTGAAACATTTCTCGTGGACTTTGGGCAGAGGATTGGGTTGTTCGTTGCAAAGCTGATTTACCTCGTAGAGGATTGAAACGAAAAAAGAAAGCCCGGTGGGGCGATTTCTCCTCGTTGCAAAGCTGATTTACCTCGTAGAGGATTGAAACATTATAGTTTTGCAAAAACCCGTGCTTTTAGCGGGGCGTTGCAAAGCTGATTTACCTCGTAGAGGATTGAAACGACCCCCACCGGCACCATTGAGGCATTGCCGCTAGAGTTGCAAAGCTGATTTACCTCGTAGAGGATTGAAACGGTGGCACGGATACTCCGCCAGTTACTTCAGCCCCGGAGTTGCAAAGCTGATTTACCTCGTAGAGGATTGAAACATCGGACCGGCTACTCGCACCCTAGCCCGGTTTGGGCGTTGCAAAGCTGATTTACCTCGTAGAGGATTGAAACTATCTGTCAATACTCTACCACCAAACAGAGCCATACGTTGCAAAGCTGATTTACCTCGTAGAGGATTGAAACTGGTTTGATATTCAGGATGGCTCGCTGGGCATCCTGTTGCAAAGCTGATTTACCTCGTAGAGGATTGAAACTGGAAGCGGGCCAAGAAGGGCACGGGGCGGCGGGTGGTTGCAAAGCTGATTTACCTCGTAGAAGGTCTATCTGAAAATCAACCGTACAATAGTTGATTTTCAACCAAATAAGAGATTGAACCACAAGCAGATTTACTGAGATAAAGAGCAGCCAGCCAGTAAGGTCAGGCAGAAAAGCCGGTCAGAAGCTGCCGTCTGAGGGATTGAGCGGATAATAGCTGACCCGACTTGCCCACTATGAGGATGCGGAGGGTCTGTCTACCGGCCATTAAACGTTAGCTTCATCGTAGATCACCCGGAGATGGCCTAGGAGGTGAATCAGGCTGTGTAAAAGGGCTTCTTGTACTTTCTCGCGTTTTTCTGGCGGAAGAGCTTTGGCTTTATGGTAAAGGGATTTGAAGGTGTCCATTTCTCTAAGAAGTTCTTCCCAGTAAGCCTGGGGAATGTCCATCAGCCCTTCAGCCGTTTTTTTAGTCGGGTCAGTTCTTGTTGCCATGCGCGAATTTCCTTTTCCCATTTTGCCACAAGCTGGGTATTTGGAATACCTTCGTGTGCTACTTGTCCCTTCTGGGGTCTTGGGAGGAAGACGCCTGAAGAGCTTTGAGTTCGTCATCCACCCAGACGTAGGTAGCCACCAGGAGGGTTTCTGCGTCGAGAAAGTACAGGGGGTGCTCTCTGTGGGTTTCTATAACACCCTCTCTTTTTTCACATTCCCCAGGCAGAGGTCAAGTGGCACATGAAGGCATGACTCAAGGAAGCACCTGGATGGTTCCTTCCTGAGCCACCACGTGAAAGTGCCGGTCTAGGCTCAAAACCCTTTTCCCGTTACGTTCTGCTACCGCGATCACCGTTGCATCCGCCACTCCCAAGGGGAGATCCCTGTACCGCAGTACGAGCTCGCGGATGCGTGGAAGATCGCGATTGTGCCACTCCAAAGCCAGCGCTCCGCTTTCTAAATCCTGAAGCAGAGCCTCGAGAGCCCTAATGCCCAGGCGTCTTTCGGTAAGGTAGGCAATTTCAGCCAGGATGCCTGCAGGCAGCAAGTAAGGCCCCGGATCCTCCAGGAGCGTCCTGGCTATCTGCTCGTGATCCGGATCATCGCGGTTTAGAAGGGCGAAGAGGGCCGAGGTGTCTAGAGACTGCTAACTAGCCGTCCGTAAAAGCTCCACAGTTTTTGCCGTCATCAGAACTGAGAAGGCCAACCAGTGCCAGCCTCGCAAGGTCTCAGCCAGCCGCTCATAGTCGCGCGCCAGCCTGCGAAACCGGGATGTCCAGGCAAACGAACGTTCCACCACCCAACGCTTCGGCAGCAGGACGAATCCTCGTCTAGCACCCTCCACCTTGACCACACACAGGGCGATTCCTTCCGCCTCCGCCGCTTGTGCTGCCTCTTCTCCGGTGTAACCCTGATCCACAAAGGCCACGGCCACCTGCGCCCCAGTAACTTCCTGTAGCCGTTGGCTCAGTGCCCCCACCTGGGCCCGTTCCTGTTCGCTGGCCGCCGTCACCACCAAAGCCAGCAGATGGCCCAACGTATCCACCGCCAGGTGAACCTTGCTCCCCTTGCGTCGCTTGTGCCCGTCATACCCGGCCCGCCCCCCACTTTGCGGGGTGGACTGCAGGGTGCGAGCGTCGTAGATGGCAGCACTGGGGTGGGCGGCTTTGCCCTGGAGCATTCGCAGGGTCATGCGCAGATCATGTACCAGGTCTTCGAAGACCCCCCGGTTCATCCAGCGGTAGGCTTGCGCCTGAACGATATGGGGGGGTGGGAAGTCGTGGGGGAGGTAGTCCCATTGAGCACCGGTTCGGACCATCCAACGCAGGGCGTTGAACACTTCGCGCAGGTCATACTTGCGCTGGGGAGCCTCTAGCGGAGCGAGGGTCAAATAGGGCAGCACCAGGGCCCATTCCTCATCACTCACGTCCGATGGGTAGGTACGACGGTTCATGATCTAAACATAATCGCATGGCCTGATTTGGGTAAGGTGGGTTGTAGATTCTAGGGTGATCATAACTCAAGCCAGGCCTTCTCCAACCAAATTTCAGAGTCTCGGCCGGCAAGCTCCTGATCTCCTGCCACCCCTATAGATTGCAGGTGGGGCCGGTTTCGTTTGGCTAGGTAGGCTGCCAGAACCTCTCGGATCAGCTCGGCTTGGCTTTTACCCTCCTGCTTCGCGACATTTTTTAAGGCTTGGTGTAGCTCAGGCGGGAGGTAAAGGGTGGTCTTTTCCATAAAGCCAATGTACCGTATACCATATATAGCAAATTGTATGGACTTCAAAGCACATGGGGGCGTCCATGCAGGCTTTTATCACAACCCTCGAATTAGCTTGAACAGAAGACTGGGATTAGCCGAGAACTTTCTAACCGAGCGCAGCACCGGCCACTTTTTGAGATGCAAGAGGCTCAGGATTACATCCCGTAAGTACATCAGCCCCGCCGCCCCCTTCCGGCTGCGTGAGGCATCTTCTCCCAGTACCGTGTCCCGTTTGTGGTGTAGACGGTTCTCCACCTCCCAGTCTCCCCGCCATAGGGCATGCAACATCCGC
Source organism: Meiothermus sp. (assembly GCA_026004095.1). Taxonomy (GTDB): domain Bacteria; phylum Deinococcota; class Deinococci; order Deinococcales; family Thermaceae; genus Meiothermus. The sequence continues at coordinate 92,418 of BPIL01000011.1, read as the reverse complement.
AAGGCCAGCCGCGAAGCAGCAAACCCCGAGACCTCCTCCGGCATCGGCAGCACCTCCAGCCCCCAGTCCCAAACCTCCCCGCTCCGCAGTTCCCGCCGGGCGTGGCTGTCCTTGACCGCCAGGAGGTATGCCCCTTTTTCTCCACCACCCCCGCCGCCACCTTCTGGGTGCACAGCCCCGCATCCCCCGTCAGCACCCAGTCCACCCCCAACCCTTCTATCCGTACGAGCCGTCCCTCGACGGCCTGGGCCTCACCCTCCGCCCCCATCCGGCTTCCCAGGGAGCGTCCCAGCCCCTGCACTAAGGCGGATAGGAAGACCAAGGCCTCTACCCCGCAGGTGTTTACCGTCGACGGCTAAAGGCCTTTTGTAGGGGCTCGAGCTGCTCGCTCAAAAACCAAAAGAAGCGGTAAAGGGTGGCCTGCGCAGGTAACTTGCGTTCGCCCCGGAGGGTACGGATCTGCACCTCTGGTCTTGCACCCACTGGCTGATGGCCAGGATGTTGTGCCGTCCCGAACCCACCGCCATCAAGCCGATCAGCAGCAGGTCTTCGGCAGTACAAGTTGCAAAGCCGATCTGCCTCGTAGAGGGTCTTTTTGAAAATCAACCGTACAATGGTTGATTTTCAACCAAAGGATGGTTAGGATATGTGGTGTTCCCTCGTCACCTGACCGAGTCCATCCGCACTGCCCTGGCCGAGCGTCCAGCGGTTCTTCTTCTGGGTGCCCGGCAGGTGGGTAAGTCCACCCTGGCCCAGGCCCTGGTGAGTGAGGGTCTGCTGGATCGCTACCTGACCCTGGACGATCTGACCCCCCTCTCGGCGGCCCTGGCGGATCCCCAGGGTTTCCTCGCAGGCCTGCAGGGCCGGGTTGTTCTGGACGAGGTTCAGCGCGTCCCGGATCTGCTCCTTCCTCTGAAAGCCCTGGTAGATCGGGATCGGCGGCCGGGTCGCTTCCTGCTCACGGGCTCGGCCAATCTGCTGGCCCTGCCCAAGGCCTCGGAGTTCCTGGTGGGGCGGGTGGCCCTTTTCACCCTCTGGCCCCTTTCCCAGGGGGAGATCGCAGGCAGGAGAGAGGGCTTTCTCTCGACGCTCTTTGCAGAGGAACTCCCTCCCTTCCAAGGGGAGGGTCACCTGCCCACAGACCTCCTCCTCCGAGGGGGCTACCCTGAGGCTGTGGAACTCTCCCCGGAAAGCCGGGGGCGCTGGTTCCGGGACTACCTGGCCACCCTCCTGGCGCGGGAGGTGCGGGAGCTGGCTCAGCTCGAGCGGCTCTCCGATCTGCCCCGGCTTTATGGGCTGCTGGCCGGCCGGCCCATGGCCCTTCTTAACTGGGCGGAGCTGGGCCGGAGTCTAGGACTTCCCACCACCACCTTGAAGCGGTACTTCAACCTGCTGGAAACCCTCTTCCTGGTTCGAACCCTGCCGCCCTGGGAGGCCAACCTGGGCAAGCGCCTGGTCAAGAGCCCCAAGGTTTTCCCCACGGATAGCGGCCTGGCCCTGCACGCCCTGGGGCTGGATGGGGCGAGGCTGGAGGCCGATCGAACCCTTCTGGGGGGCTTTCTGGAAGCCTTCGTGGCCGTGGAGCTGCTCAAGCAGGTGGGGTACGCGCCCATGCCCATCCGGCTCTTCCACTACCGAAGCCACACCGGAGAGGAAGTGGACTTGCTTCTGGAGGGGCCGGGGGGGCAGGTGGTGGGCCTCGAGGTCAAGGCCCGCGGCAGCGTGCGGGCGGAGGACTTCCGGGGTCTCAAGGCCCTGGCCGAGGCCCTCGGCCCCCGCTTCCATCGGGGTGTGGTGCTCTATGTGGGCCGGGAGACCGTACCTTTTGGCCAGCGGCTCCATGCGCTGCCCCTCGAGGTCCTCTGGCGGCTTTGATTGGGAAACCGGCAGCCCGTTCTAGCTTTGCCTTTAGAGCGTGTTCTGCAATTTTCTCAACCTAACCATGCGTGCCTTAATCGTCGAGGCCGAGTGCCTGGCTTTCAGTAATGAGCTGATCCAACAACTCACGCCCTCGCTTTTTGGAAGCCTCCAGGTAGTCAAGCACATCCTTGACCTGAACCCGCCGGTGGGTTCCCACTTTGCGGTGGGGAATCTTGCCTTCCTCCAGGAGGCGGATCAGATGAGGACGGGAAACCCCCAGAATCTCTGCAGCCTGCTGGGTGGAAAGCTCGGCCTCCAGGGGGAGGATGCGCACGGGTTCACCGCGGGCGAGGAGCTCTAAAAGCTGGCGCAAAATCGCCACAAGTTCAGGGGTAAGTTCTAGGGAATGCCCGTCCATACGGAGGGTCTTACCTGGGGACAGGTTCTTCATGAATTTCTGCAACTCCTGTTCTTGTCCTTTGGATAGAACAGAGAAGGTCAAGGCATTCATGGCTCTAGCTTAACATATAAACGAAATAAACGCAATAAACGCAATAAAGCTAAAGGTGCTGCCGGTATGGAGCCAGAATCCTTGCAAGCTCTTTTAAGCCTGCCTTGCTGAGGGAATCGAGAAAAGCCTCCACATCCAACGGTGGGTTTTTGAGCTTGGAGCGTTGCTTTTTGAGAATTTCTAGCAGGGTGCCGGGCATAGAAGTCTGACGGATACAATCTCCTGCAAGCTCGCACAGGTAATCATCCGGGTGAATGACTGTTAAGTCCCAGGAGCCCAGTATCTCTTCAGGGAAATCCTTGTTGTTATATGTCAGTATGGCCTCCGCACCTCCCCAAAAGGCTGCGGCCACCACATGACGGTCGTTCTTATCAGGAAGATCTATTTGCTCGAGGATAGCCTCGTAACCCTGCACCAGGGGTTCTTGAGACTCGAGCGCAGCCAACATTGTTTGCGGGACTGCTTTGACACGCTCTACCTGCTCTGGTTTTAGTTTTGAGGATTTGTTCTTGAGGAAGTTTCGAATCCACTCCTCCTGCACTTGCTGGCTCCATTTGAGTCGAAGCCATCCTTCCAAGGCTAAGGCCATGAAAATATCTCGGGTTTGGGCTGGATAAAGCACGCAAGCGTCCAGAAAGAGGATACGGGGTAGAGGAAGATGCATGAAAATATTGTAGTAACTCAATCAAATAATTGTTTCACGTAGTTTTTATCGTGAAAAAATAAACAAGACCACAACATCATCCCGCCTCGAGCCCCTCCACCCGCCGCTGCAGTTCCTCCCGATCCATCTTGGCGTAGATGGCGCTGGTGTTCACATCGGTGTGGCCCAAGAGGGTGGCCACGGCGTAAAGATCCCGCAGGCCCTGGTAGTAGCGGGTGCCGGCGGTGTGGCGGAGCAGGTGCACCCCGCGGTAGCGGGCCGGGAAGCCCAGCGCCCGGTAATGCCCGGCAAAGCGGAGCTGCAGGTTCCGGGCGCTCATCCGCCGCCCATGGGCCTTGCGCCCGCCCAGGTTGATCAGGAGGGCGGGCTCGCCTGCGCGGGCGTGGAGCTGCCGCAGCTTCAACCAGGCCTCGAGCTCCCGCAGCAGGCTTCTGCCAAGGGGCACGCTGCGGCCTTTGCCGCCCTTGCCCCGCCGCACCTCGAGCAGACCCTCCTCAAAGAGCACATGCCCCACGTCCAGGGCCACCACCTCGGAAAGCCGCAGCCCGGCCTCGCCCATCAGCCGGGCGGCCAGGTGATCGCGCCTGGACACCTCGTCCTCACCGGAAAGATGGGCCAGCAGCCTGGCGTATAGCCGGGCCGGCAGGGCTGGGCGGCGCTCGTGGGCCGGGGTGGGGTCGGTGGGAGAGGGGGTGTCGGGCACGGCCGCCACCCCCGCCCAGTGCAGCGCCCGGTAGAAACTCCGCACGGCGGCCAGCCGGACGGCCAGGCTGGCCGGGCGCAGGGGACGGCGGCGCTCGGGGGCTGCTAGCTGGCTGCCCTCGGTCTCGAGGGTGTGCAGCCAGATGTCCACCTCGTCCGAGCCCACCGTCCACAGCGGCATCCGGGGCCCGGCGGTCTCGGGCGGCCAGGCCCAGGCCAGAAACTCGCGGATCCCGGTCTCGTAGGTGGCCAGCGTGTGGGGGCTGAGCCGGGCGCGCCGGCGTCCTTTAAGGGCCAGATAGGTGCGGTGGAGCTCGAGCAGGCTTTCTTCGTCGCGGGTTTGCAAAGCCCGGAGGGCGGCCACCCGGCGCTTCTTGGGATCCCGCCAGTTGGATAGGGAGACCAGCATGTGGACAGTCTACCAAATTTCGCATAATTTTACTTATGTGAAATATTATCTGAACTCGTGCTGGAATAGGTTGCTCGAGAGGTGCAAGCTATATTGCGGGCGCTAAACCTCCCCAGGGAACCGCCCCTGCAACTTATAAGAAATCTTCAAGACTCTTTCCACTAAAATGGAGCCATGCAACTGGCCCAACATCAGCGCCGCCCCCGGTTGGAACTCCAACTGCGACACCATCCGGATAACCTCCACGCCCTCTACCGGGAGTCCCAAGACCACACCGAACGCGCCCGCTGGCACGCTCTCTGGCTGCTGGCCAGGGGTCAGAGCATCCCCGAGGTAGCCAGGAATCTGGGCTATACCGATCGCTGGGTGCGTCAGGTAATCCACCGCTACAATCAGGGCCTGCCCATGAAGAATCTGCGGCACGAGAACAAAGGCCGGGCCCCCCTCGTACCGCCCGAACTCCAGGAGGGCTTCCGCCAGGCCCTCCTCCAGCCCCATCCCAGGGACGGGCTTTGGAGCATTCGCAACGCTGCGGAGTGGCTGGCTGAAAGGCTGGGACGTCCGGTGGATGGGCGGCGGGCCTGGTACTGGATGCGTCGCCTGGGCCTGGCCCCGCTGCGCCCCCGGCCGCGCCACCGGGAGGCGGATGCGAAGCGGCAGGAGGCTTTCAAAAAAAGCTCTTTCTGATGGTTTTCCTGTTCAGGTTGCTCTTTCCTGAACTGGAGTTGGAGGTGTGGGGCTTTGATGAGCACCGAATAGGGCTGAAGCCCATCCGCCGACGGGTATGGGCCTTGCGAGGGAGGACGCCGCTAGCGCAGGAGCGGCCCCGCTATCGCTGGCTGTATGTGTACGCCTTCATAAGACCGGGTACGGGGGAAAGCGAGTACTGGCTGCTGCCCTCGGTCTCGGTGGAGGGGTTCCAGTTGGTGTTGGAGGCCTTTGCCCGGCTACGGGGGGCGGGGGCGGGCAAGCTGGTACTGGTGGTGCTGGATCAGGCTGGCTGGCACACCTCGGGGCGGGTGGAGCCAGCCAAGGGCCTGGGGCTGTGTTATCTGCCACCCTACTCGCCCGAGTTGCAGCCGGTAGAACGAACCTGGGGGCTCATTGACGCGGTCGTGGCCAATGGGCAGGTGCAGGATGAAGAGGAGCTGTGGGCCAAGGTGGAAGCCCGGTGCGCTTACCTACAAACCCAGCCCGCGCTTATCCAGAGCTACACCCTATTTCACTGGTGGCCGGGGGGATGTTAGGGGAATGAATCAAAAGGATTTCATATCATACGCATTTTGGTAGTATCGTTCACTTTGACAAGCCTAAACGATACTAACGAAATACTTTTTTACTCCCTTCGATCGGCTTGAATCCTTCACCTTTGACTGCGGGGCGCATCTCCAAAAATCTGTATGCCAGAATAGGGCATGAAAGACTGGAAAGCCAAAACCCAGCATGCCTTTGAACGCTACCTGAAAGACCTGGAACAGAACCTGGCACCCGGCGTCGGCCTGGCCGAAAAGACCCAGGCGCTTTCCCCCCTCTGGAGATACCGCCGGGTTGGCGGAAGGTGGGGATTCGGTGGTCGAGGTGCAGAGCCCGTGGGGAAGAATCCAGACCGGCGTACAGCGGCTGCGAGACGAGATCGGACGGGAACATAGCTGCCGGCTGGATGCAAGTAGCGGGTACACCCCCTGGGCGCCGGAACGCCTGATGGAGCTGGTTCAGGCTTTCGGCCTGGACGCGAGCCCGGCAGGATCCAGGTCTATCCAAGCCCACCACCCCAGGGCCCGTACCCGCCTGGCGGGGGTGATGACCTCGGCTGATAGGGGTATCGGACGGAGCGGTCTGGTCATGCAGCAACTGGGCCGGTCGGAAGCAGAGCGCGAGCAAGAGCGGGCCTTGTGGCTCAGCGGTTAGATCGATGCGGCGGCCTGGCTGCGAACCTGCTGTCCTTTCCTGACCACAGTGGAGCGGATGCACCATCCCGCCTACCGGGCGAGGGGCTGGCCGATTGGTTCAGGGCAGGGGGCCTCACGCACCGCTGCCCACCGCGCCCAGCCCTGTAGTTCCAGGCCGCTTGTGGCCTTCGATACCCTGCGCTGGGAGGCTTTCCTGGTGCGGAGACTCTGAGATGCACCCTGGGGTAACTTTAGAATGGAATAAAACCCCTAGCACCCTGTAGAATAAAGTTGCTTCAGGAGATAAATTATGAGAGGCCTTCGTCAAAAGGTAGCGATCGTAACAGGTGCAGCCCGGGGTATTGGCGCAGCAACAGCCCAGCGCTTAGCTGACGAGGGTGTCAAAGTTTTACTTACAGATGTGTTGTCTGCAGAGGGCGAGGCCATGGCCCAGTTGATTCTTGACCGTGGCGGGGAAGCTGCATACGCATATTTGGATGTAAGCGACGAAGCCAACTGGGAACGGGTAGTTAGAAGTGCGGTTGAGCGCTTTGGAGCCATTCACATTCTGGTCAACAACGCAGGGATCGGAACGCTCCCCGATGTAGAACAAGAAACTCTAGATGGATTCAATCGAACCATTGCTATCAATCAAGTCGGGGTGTGGCTAGGTATGAAATACACCATACCTCAGATGCGAGCCTCGGGTGGAGGTAGTATCATCAATATATCTTCCATTTTTGGCACCGTAGGCGGGTTTGGCGGATCTATAGCATATCACGCGGCTAAAGGCGCAGTGCGGCTGATGACCAAAAACGCAGCCGTGCGTTATGCTAAAGAAAACATTCGCGTCAACTCAGTTCATCCAGGTTTTATCGACACCCCCATGATTTCACAGGTCAAAGATTCTAGCGACCCAGCCATGCAGCAAATGATGAGTACTATCCTGGGTATGACACCTATGGGTCGTCTGGGTAAGCCCGAAGAAATTGCTGCTATGGTTGCTTTTTTAGCCTCTGACGATGCAGCCTTCTGTACCGGAGCGGAGTTTTATGTAGATGGAGGCTGGACGGCAATTTAGTACAACCCTGTGTTGTAGCTACCGCGGAAAACATAGGCAAGCCCTTTTAGTCTGATCCCCCGTAGCAGTTCTATTTGGCAGCAGCAGAGCTCGGCTTACTCAACACAAAACTTGCACCTCCCGCACGCCTTGCATAAACACACGTTATTAGCTCCTGCTCCGAGGAACTGTTGACCTGTGAGAGACTGTCTTAATAGCCTCCCTCACGCTATAGTCGCGCATGGAACTCAGATAAAGCCGCTACCCCAGTACCCCAGCGATCTGACCGACCAGGAATGGGCCATTCTGGAACCCCTGATGCCCCAGCCCTCCGCCTTCCCCCATCGCCTCCGGGACTTTAGCCGTGGGAGGGTCAATTTGCCGCTTTGCGCGCATCCAGCCGCTAATGGGTAGCGAGGAGCACAAGTCTTCAGCCTGTCCAGAAGCTAAGCTCCCTGAACACCCCCAGGTCGCGGTAGTTCAGCGTCCACGCTGGAGCTTTGAACCGCAAAACCAGGAGCACCACGCTGGCATCCTCCAGGGTACCCCTCCACTCCGGCCTCGAGGCCAGCAGGATTTGGATGGCCTCGAGGTCTTCCAACCTGAGCGGAACAACCTCCAACGCCTCCACCATTCGCTCCAGGGCCCGCCGGGCTACCGCCGCACCCCCCTCGAAGAGCAGCCACTTGTACACCTCGAACACCACTGGCAGGGGGGTGATCAGGCGACTATTCCCCTCAGCCAGCGCACGGAATCCGCGCACCGCCGCCTCGTGGTCGGGGTCAGCAGCGTGGAAGAGCGCGATCAGCGGCCCCGCGTCTAGAACCAGCCTCTGCGGGGTCGTGTTCATCGTTCGTGGCGGTGGAAGTCCTCGGCCCCCTCCCGGGCAGTGCGGGTGGCCTTCTCGACGATCCCGGCCAGGCCCAGCAGGGCCGCCGGGTTGCGCCGCAACCTGGCCTCCAGCGACTCCTGCACCAGGGCCGAGAGGCTGGTTTCGGGGTGCTCCTTCAGGTAGGCCTCAACCATCCGGGCCAGTTCGTCGGGCAGATAGATGGTGGTTCGCATGAAGCTATCATACTATGTAATACCTTCGCGTGCTACTGCTACCCTAAGCTTACCCCTCCACCCCCGCCATCCTGAGCAGGAGACGACTCCGGATTGCACCAGCAGAACCGGGTTCACCCGCGCTAGGAAACCTGCAATCGAACGGGTCTCTAACCAGTTCCGCACCTTCCCCATCCATTCCCTCCATCCCGCCAGCGGCAGGGGGTCAGCCCAAGCAACCAGCGGAGCCTCCAATCCCCCAACAGCTCCGCTCCCCAGGTCTCTCGGGTAAAAGGAGAGCCCCTGCTTCATGCAATATCGTATCCATGGCTGTTTACTCTGCAGCAGGCTCAGCCCCGGTGGGCCGAGGGCAACCTGGCCAGGGCGCGGTCTCGTTCTGGTTTGCTGCATTTTGGCGTGTAGAGGGGACTGGAAGTAACCTTGCAGCCCATTGACACTTTCATGAAGCTGTCTCCGTAGCTTACTGAAGGTAAAGTTGCTGCTAAAAATTCGGAGGTCAAAGATGACAAAAAGATGGATCGCCGTCCTGGTCGCGGCCCTCGCCAGCCTGCCAGCCGTTGCCCAGGCTCCTGCTGGACAGCTCACAGTGGCGCTGGCCAACGATCCCAAAAGCCTCTTCATGCCCCGCGCAGCCGACCGCACGGCGGGCAACGTGGCCTCGCAGCTCTACAACTCCCTGGTCTGGGTAAACGACGCTGGCGAGATTGTGCCGGAGCTGGCAACCCGCTGGACGATCTCACCGGACGGCAAAGAGTACACCTTTACCCTGCGGACAGGCGTGAAATTCCATAACGGCGAGAACTTCGATGCCCAAAGTGTTCTTGCTACCTGGGAGACCGGCAAGGACAAATCCAACGACTATGCGGAGAGCTATAGCGTGGTCAAGGAGGTGAGGGTTATCAACCCCACCACGGTCACGCTGGTTCTGGACAAGCCGAACGCGCTCTTCCTCAACACGCTGGCGAACTTCTGGGCGGTCGTACCGCCCTCCTACATCCGGCAGGTGGGCCTGGACGGTTTCGCGGCCCGACCGGTGGGCACCGGCCCCTTCCGCTTCGTCAGCCGCAGCGCAGACCGGATCGTACTCGAGGCCAACCCCAACTACTGGGAGCCGGGCCTGCCAAAGCTCCAGCGCATAGTTTTCCGCGTGATCCCCGATGCCACCACCCGCGTCGCGGCGGTGCGAACCGGTGAGATCGATATTGCCAACCGCCTGACCTCCGAGCTAACCCGTCAGCTCCAGAACAGCAGCAGGGTTCGGGTGATCAGCTATCCCAACGACCGGGTGTTCTATCTAGCCTTCAAAAACGTGGGCAACGGTAAGGGCACACCCCTCGAGAACGTCCTGGTGCGCCGCGCCCTCAACCTCGCTATTAACCGCCCCGCCATCGTCCGATCCATCTTCAACAACGAGGCCCGCCTGGTCTCCGGCTTCGTCCTACCGGGCAACCTGGGGTTCGACCCCAGCATCCAGCCGTACCCGTACGACCCGGAACAAGCCAGGCGGCTGCTCGCGCAGGCGGGCTTTGAGAAAGGCTTTTCCATAAGCATGGGCTGTCCGAGCGATTACTATGTGAATATCAACGAGGTCTGCCTTGCCATCCAGCGCGATCTGGCCCGCGTGGGCGTGGAAGTAAGCCTCGAGTTCAAGACCTCCAACACTTACTGGAGCCAGGAGCGCTACGGCGCGGTGGGGCCGATGTACGTGGATAGCTGGTCATCCACCGTGGGTGAGGCCCTGCCGCGCCTGCTCGGCGCCCTCACCCCCGGCGCCTTTTACAATACCTGGGAGGATGAGACCCTGAGCCGCTTGATTGCCCAGGCCGCCATCACCACCGATCGCAACGCCCGTGCCAGCCTCTACCGCCAGATCCAGAGACGCATGTTCGACGATCCCCCCTTCGTTTACCTGTACCAGCCGGTGATATTCGAGGCGGTGAACGTCCGCGTGCAGAACTACCGGCCGCGGGCTGCGGAGGAGTACTACCTGAAGAACGTTAGCGTGAGGTAAGCCCCGCCCCGTTGGTAATGTTCCGCTACCTGGTCAAACGAACCGCCCAGTCGCTATTCCTCCTGGTTGGGGCCTCGGTTCTGGTGTTCTTTCTGGTGCGGCTCTCGGGCGACCCGGTCTCGCTGATGCTGCCAAAGGAGGCCAGCGCCGAACAACGGGCGGCCTTCCGGGCCGAGATGGGCCTGGATCGACCGCTGCTGGTGCAGTTCGGAGACTACCTGGGCGGGGTGGTGCGGGGCGATCTAGGCAAGTCGCTGCGCAACCAGCGGGCCAACCTGGAGCTGATTCTGGAAAGGCTCCCGGCGACCCTCGAGCTAGCCCTGGCCGCCCTCTTCTTCGCCTTACTGGTCGCGGTGCCCCTGGGGTTGGTGGCGGGGCTCTACCCCTCGAGCCCGGCGGGTCGCCTGGCCGACTGGGTGGCCTTTTCCGGGCAGACCATCCCAAGTTTCGTGCTGGCAATGTTGCTAATCCTGCTCTTCGCAGTGCAGCTTGGCTGGCTGCCCTCGTTTGGACGTGATACCCCAGCCTCGCTGATACTACCGGCCATCGCCCTGGGCTTTGGTGGCATGGGCCAGCTGCTGCGACTGACCCGCGCCGCCGCCCACGAAGCCCGCCGGGCCGATTACATCCGCACCGCCAGATCCAAGGGCCTGGGCGAGCATCGGGTGGCTATAAAGCATGTGCTGCCCAACGTGACAATCCCTCTTTTGAGCGTAGCGGGCGTGCAGTTCACTTACCTGCTCGGCGGATCGGTTTATATCGAAACCATCTTTGCCTGGCCCGGCCTGGGCAGCCTGCTCAACACCGCCATCCAGGATGCCGACTTCCCTTTAGTCCAAGCCATCACCTTGTTCATCGCCTTCTTCGCCGTTGCAGTTCAGATGCTGACGGATGTGCTGTACGGGCTGGTTGATCCCAGGGTGCGGCTGGAGTGAAGCATGGCTCGCCGCCACACACCATCTGCCAAACCACGGAAGCGACGGGTTAACTGGGCCCGCCATGCCGGCGGTATCGTGGGCGCGACCCTGCTGGCGATGTTTGTTTTGGTGGGGGTGCTGGCCCCGTTCATCGCGCCGTACGACCCCACCGATGGGGACTTGCTCAACGCCAAGCTGCCACCGGCCTGGTTCGCAGGAGGTAGCCAAGCCCACCTGCTGGGCACCGATGCGCTGGGGCAGGACATCCTCAGCCGGCTGGTCTACGGAACCCGCGTCTCCCTTACCGTGGGGCTCTTCGGGGTGCTGCTGGCCGGAGGGATCGGAACCTTGCTGGGGCTGCTGGCGGGCTACTACGGGGGGCGGCTGGACGCGGTGCTGACGGGGCTTTCCAACCTGATCCTCTCCATCCCTTACTTGATCTTGGTGGTGGTTGTGGCGACGGTGCTGGGCCGCAGCCTGCTAAATGTGATCCTGCTGTTTGGGGTATCGGGCTCACCCGTTTTTTACCGGCTGGTGCGCGGTGAGGTTCTACGCATCAAGGCCATGCCCTATGTGGAGGCTGCCCGCGGCCTGGGCTGCTCCGATGCGCGCATCCTCTGGCGGCACGTTCTGCCCAACCTGGCCGGGCCGCTGCTTACGCTCGCTACCTTCGAGATGTCGGCGATGATCTTCTACGAGTCGGGCCTGGGCTTTTTAGGCCTCAGCGTGCCGCCGGAGGTGCCAAGCTGGGGAAACATGCTGGCCCTGGGGCGGCAGTTCCTGGCTGTCTACCCTTGGATGGCGGTGCTGCCTGGTATGGCGATCGCGCTCTTGGCGCTGGCCATCAACCTGCTGGGGGAGTGGCTGCGGGTAATGCTGAACCCCTAGATACACGTCACAAGCTCGCAGCTCTGCTTTCCCAGCCTTCAGGGTGAAGATGGGCGGGGGCTGGATTCGCCAATGCTGTCCACCAAGATAACTTACACCTGGGTTCATTGTGTATGGTCTGGTCTTTCTATCAGCCCCAGCCGCTCTCCAGCGAGGGACCCACCGCGGCCGCTGCACTCCCTTCCACCTGCACACCCCCGGCCCCCGCAGGCCTTTGTCATCGAGCACCAGGCCCTGTATCACCCCCAGGACGCGGGCCCGGTGGATTCTAGCCGATCCGCCTCAGGGTAGTTCTATCCATACCGTGCGACGGCCCGCAAGCCCTTGCACCCCGACAAAATAGCCACCACGCACGACCCAGCCGGGTGGGCAGGGGGTACGCCCGTCCTTGTGGTCCACGATAATCCGGTATTGCTTGGAGTGCTTCGAGCAGCGACGCCCGCCGTTTTTCGCGCCGGCCCTGGATGTGTTGGCCCACCACATATTTGTTGGGCATCTATTCTGTTATAAAGCAGAAGGGCTCCCGGCGGCCCGAGCCCTGGGCGCCTCGCCAGGGTGAGGCGAAGCCGCCCACACGCCGGAGCCGCCTCCACGTCCGGGGTAAGACCTGCGGGCCGTTCCCGCCAAACCAGGAATCCCACGGGCTCCAGCCAAGGGAAGGATGCAATCCAACAAGCCTGAGGTGCAGCTGGTATGGTTCAAGCGCGACCTGCGCACGCAGGATCACCGGCCGCTTTATGAGGCCAGCCTGCGCGGGCCGGTGCTGCCGCTCTATGTGGTCGAGCCGAGCCTGGTGCGGGCCCCCGACCACGACGCCCGGCACTGGACCTTTGTCCGGCAGAGCTTAGTACACCTACGCCTGGAGCTATCGCGGCTGGGCCAGCCCCTGGTGGTGCGGGTGGGCGAGGTGATAGAGGTGCTGGAGCTTCTGCGGCAGTCCGTCGAGATTCGGGCCATCTGGGCGCACGAGGAGACCAGCAACAGCCTCGCTTACCGGCGCGACAGGGCGGTGCGGCGCTACTGCAAGGCCCGCGGCATCCCGCTGTACGAGCTGCCGGGCTCGGGCGTGGTGCGTCGGCTGGCCAACCGGGACGACTGGAACGCGGCCTGGGAGGCCCGCATGCGCCAGCTCCTTACGCCCACGCCGGCCGCGCTGAGGCCCCTGCCGGTCGAGCCCGGCCCCATCCCAACCCACGCCGAGCTGGGCATTCCGCCTGACACCCGCATCGAGCAACAGCCCGGCGGGGAGAAGGCGGGGCGCGCCCTGCTGGAAGACTTTCTCGGACGACGGAGCTGGCGCTACCGCTGCTCCATCTCCAGCCCCAACCTGGCCCCCACAAGCTGCTCACGCCTCTCGCCGCACCTGGCCTTCGGCACCCTCTCGGTACGGCAGGTGGTACAGGCCGCCCGGCAGCGGGCTGCCAGCGGTGAAGCCGGCTTGCGCCTGAACCTCCAGGCCTTCGAGTCACGGCTGCGCTGGCGCGACCACTTCACCCAGAAGCTCGAAGACCAGCCCGACATTGAACACCGAAACCTCCTGCCCGCCCTCGACGGCCTGCGCGAGCCCGATTTCGACCCGGAGAGGTTCGCCCTCTGGGCCGAGGGCCGCACGGGTTATCCGCTGGTGGACGCCTGCATGCGCTGTCTGCTGCACACCGGCTGGATCAACTTCCGGATGCGGGCCATGCTGGTGAGCTTTGCCGCCTACCACCTCTGGCTCCACTGGGAGCGCCCTGCCCTGCACCTGGCCCGCCTGTTCTGCGACTATTACCCTGGCATCCACTACCCACAGATTCAGATGCAAGCCGGAACCACCGGCATCAATAAACTACGGGTCTATAACCCCACCGTCCAGGCCAAACGGCTCGACCCGCGGGGCAGTTTCATCCAGCGCTGGGTTCCTGAACTGGAGGCCGTGCCGGACGCCTACATCCACCGCCCCTGGGCGATGCCGCCGCTCGAGCAGGCCCTCATCGGCTTTACCCCTGGGGTTCACTACCCGAGACCCATTGTGGAGCACGCCGAAGGGCGGCGCAACGCCGAGCGGATCTACAGGGCCCGTCAGAGCCCGGAAGCCCAGAAGCAGATCGCCGAGATCGTGCGCAAGCACGCCGGGCAGCCCTCCTCTGGGGGACGCGGCAGGTAGAAGCCCGCCCCACACGGGGTGATAGATGGTGCGATTCCCGGCGCGCACCCCTTATACAGGCCGAGCGGGCGACCGGTGTTACATGCCTTCGTGTGCTACTTGACCCACCCCTGGGGATGTAAAAAAGAGGGTGCTATGGAAACCCACAGAGAGCACCCCCTGTACTTTCTCGACGCAGAAACCCTCCTGGTGGCTACCTACGTCTGGGTGGATGACGAACTCGAAGCTCTTCAGGCATCCCCTCCCCAAACCCCAGAAGGGACAAAAAGCCACCCTGGCCATCTTTATCACCCTGGCAGGACAGGTTCTGATCCAAGGCCACACCACCCTCAGCCCTTCTTCCCACCGCTCCCGCATCCTCAGAAACGCCCAGGCCCTCCTGGCCCGTCTGGCTTGGGTTCCCTGGGGGTGATGAACGAGCGGGGGCTCTTCTTTCGCTGGGGCCTCCTGCCCGGGAGACCTGGGGTTCCGCTGGGTGCAGGGGGCAAAAACGCGGAAGGAGTGGATGGGTAAGGTGCGGAACTGGGTAGAGACGCGCTTCCGTGTGAAGGCCTGGTCGTTGGCAGGTTTCCTGGCGCGGGTGAACCTGATCCTGCTGGTGCACAACCTTATCCGCAGCCGTCTTCTGCTCAGGATGGCGGGGGTGGAAGGGTAGGCTTCGGGTGGCACACAAAGGGATTAGTGCCCCACAAATACGGCTAAAGAACCTCCTGGTACTCGTAAAACCGCAACAGACTCCCGGTTTTCTCCCACCATCCAGCCACCACCCCAGGGTACCTAGCCCTAAGGCCTCCTCCCGGCTCCCCGCCAGGTACACCCCCTTCAAAGCCTCCGCCACCAAGCCCCTGTCCCGCACCCTGGACAGACTGGAGCGCACCCTGTGCACCACGCACCGCTGCCATCCGGCTAGGGGGTACACTCTTAGGATGGCCATCGGTCACGAAGAGCGAGACCCACCGTGGGCCCCTCTCCCAAAGCTGCCGCCAGACCCCCTCCCACCCCGAGGCTCCCTCCGTGGGGAGGAGCCAAAAGCCCAGGAAGCCGTCCAGGTAGACGAAAGCCATCTCTTGCGGTAAAGGCTGCCTCCGGAAGGCCTCCGCTCTCTCCTCGTTGGCTTACCCCTGCGGTGTAGGCTTGGAGGAAGCTGGGGTAGTACCGGCCTTCCCAGTCCCTGGGGACGGTTGACTCCACCTGGCCGAAGGGGGTCTCCAGCTTGCGGGGGTAGTGGCTCATGCTGCTGTAGGAAGGCTTCCCGGTCAGCTTCCAGAAGGAGCTGCAAGACCTTGGTTCCCGCTGCCGTCACATTACCCTAAGGATCATCTGCAGGGATGCTGATCCGTGGGGTACCTCCTCTTGTATCCGGTACCCCCCATTCATACACAAACCCCTACACATAACACGCCCCTGGGCCTGGCGGATGTCGTTGGGGGTGCTGGCTTTCGAGACGACGGGCGTGCTGATGCTGGCAGTGATTAGGCGCACGGTCTGGCACGACTTCGACATCGACTACGGCTTTCTGCAGCTCATCCAGCCCATCACGCCCTGAGCAGGCTTCTCTAGGCACCGGCTATCCCAGACGCAGGCCCAACCATGTACACCCTACGATCAACAGTCCAAAAGCCATCTGCGTCCAGCCGACCACCCTGGCGGGTACCGGAGTCTTGCTAAAGGTATAGAGCGAAAGTGGAATGAGCATGGCCAGGGCCACTATACTCGGCCAGGGAACCAGGAGGCCCACCCGCGTTCCGACGATGAGCACCGCGACGGCGAAAACCTCCGCAAGGTAGACGGCTACCAGATTGACCGACTTACCCCTGGCGCGCCGAACCTGGGCTCGAGCGTAGTAGATGGCTGCCATAGAGCGCATCGCCAGCACCAGCCACAACCCCAGCGCAGGCCCGGCCTCCAGGCCTCCTGCCAGCCCGATGCTCGCCGCCACCGAACCCATCGCAACCGCTCCGGCCAACTCGGGCAGTAGATTTCGCCCCCGGTTGTGGGCATCAAACCAGAGCTGTACCCCCACCAACGGCAGCGCCAGCAGCAGCGGTATCCAGAAAGGCCCGGTTGCCCACCATACCGCTAATATCAGGCCTGCCAGGGCCAGCAGGCCATACAGCAGGGCGAGGTTTCGGGCCAGGGCCGTGCGGGGGAAGTTTCTACCCCGGCGCAGGTCGGAAAGCCAGAGCTTGAGGGGATGGCGGGTAAAAAAGGCCGCCAGCGCAAACAGCCCCAGGCCCAGCCCGGCCCCGCTTGGGGCTACCAGCAGGCCCAGCAGGACGGGCTCGAGGGTGAACCCCCAGCCGCCGTGTTCGTTGGGGAGGGCCACGGCCTTGAGGGAAACTTTGGGTGTCGAGGTTGTATTCATCATTCCTTAGGTAGCAAGGTTAGCAGCATCACCAAGGGGCTTTCGGCCCGCACTGCATGCATCAAGCCCGCGGGCATGTAGGCCAGGCTTCCGGGTTGGGCCTCGAGTTCCTCCTCGCCCAACTTCAAGCATCCCTTGCCCGAAAGAATTTGCAAAAGCGCAGGACGCGAAGCGGTATGCTCGGAAAGCTCCTGCCCAGCATCGAAGGCAAAAAGCATCACCTTGTGCCCCTGCGCGCTATGCAGGGTGCGGCTCAGGATACTCCCCTTTGGAATGGGGGCTTCGCTCAGCAGGTCGGGGTAGTAGCGCGCCTGTGTCTCCATACTTACCTCCACCCTAGCGCCAAGCGGGCCTCTGGGCTGAGCCGGGCTGGGCTCCAGGGGGGATCCCAGGTGAGTTCGACCTGCACCTGCTGGATACCGGGCAGGGTTCGCAAGGCTGCCTCAACACCGCCCTGGATGGCATCGTGCAAGGGGCAGCCACGGGTAGTCAGGGTCATGCGCACATAGGCTTGCGGTGGCTCCACGCGCAGTTCGTAAATTAGGCCCAGGTTGACCACATCCAGTGCCAGTTCGGGGTCGTAGACCTGTTGAAGAACTTCCCAAGCCTGGGCCTCGAGAGAAGGCACAGCCACCTGATCGAAAGACGCTACCTCTTGTATCTCCTGAGGGGATTGCATCCTGTGGGCCTCCGGTCTATTCATCTCCGTATCACCTCCTGCAAGCTGTACACAAATACCAGGCTGCCCAACACTAGCAGCGCTATGGCCTGGGGCACAAAAGGCGTGAGCAATGCCCCCACCCCCCACAGCAACCCAGCCAGACGGGCCGTTGGGCCGGGCAGCATATCTTTGAGCAGCGGCACCTTCTGCTTGCCCACCAAAGGGGCGTAGCGGTGCGTCCAGATCAAGAAGGGGATGATCTTGTAAAGCATGCCGGTTACCACCAGCCCCACAAACCCCAACGCAAACCACAAGCCCGCTACGAAGGAATAGCCCAGGCCATAGGCTCCAGTGCAAAGTAGGAGAAAGCCCAGCCCGGCCAGGTAGTGTTGCACCCCAACATCCAGGGCTTTTTTGTTGCGGTGGGCCAGAATGTTTCTGGTGTCGAACAAGGCCAGAGCCAGCCCCACCCAGAGAAGCGCCTCCCCGAGCCCTCGCTGGAAGGCCAGCCCCAAGAGACTCAGGTTAAAGGCCCAAAGCTGCAGACCCAGCCACCGAGCAGACCCGCCATGAGAGAGGCTAAACATACCTACCAATAGATGGCCCACACCCAGAATGGACAGCACAAACACCCCTACCAACCCTGCTGCAGCGTGCCAGCCCAGCCGGGCGGGGTCGTAAAAGCCATACCGCAGGCTCAGGGCCTGAAAAAGGCCCAGCAAGGGGGCTAATATCAGGTAAAACAGTGTCCAGGACAAGGCTGTGGCCACGGGATTCCACCGAGGCGCCTGGCGAAAGGTTAGCACCATTTCCAGGGTAAAGACCCCCAAACCCACCCAGGCCAGCCCACCGCCCAGCGCAATTCCTAAGGGATGCTGTTGCAAAAAACCCACCGCCTGAAGCGGCGTGCCCAATCCCCAAAAAAACAACGCCACATAGCCAAGGCTGGCTCGAGCCAGTGGCACCTCCAAAACCACCGGCACCAGCTGGTGCATGACCCCCATCAACACCCCCACCCCAAAACCAAGAAAAAACAGGTGAGCAGCGGCCAGGAGTACCGGATGCCGATAAGCCCCCAAGGCTTGGGGTTCCAGCGCAACCACTCCCACAGCCAACAGCAGATATAAAGCCGCCAGGGCCACAAACGAGAGCGGCAGGCTTAGGGGTACGACCGCGTTCTTAGGAGCCAGCGAAGTCACGGTTTAAGCCTACGAAGGGCTTCCCACCCGGGCCATGACTTAAGTCATGGCCCGGGTGGGATTTCTGATTCATCCTGGCCTCGAGGTGAACCCATGGCGCACACTCTAGACGTTCGTACCTTGGCCCCTCGTGACCGGCACCCCCAGATCTTCGCCCTGTTCGATGGACTAAAGCCGGGGGAGGCCTTTGTGTTGGTAAATGATCACGATCCTAAGCCGCTGTTTTATCAGTTCTCCGCCGAGCGAGCAAACCAATTTACCTGGAACTACCTCGAGGCCGGCCCCGAGGTCTGGCGGGTTGAGATCGGTAAGCGAGGCTAAAGATGATACACCCCGAGATGCGCGTGAGCGAGGTTTTGCAGCGCTACCCAGCCCTGCTCGATGAGCTAATTGCAGCCAGTCCAGCCTTCGCCAAGCTGAAAAACCCCCTGCTGCGGCGTACAATGCCCCGGCTGGTAAGCCTGGCGCAGGCTGCGCGAATGGGTGGCCTGGAGCCTCAAGAACTGGTCAATCGGCTCAATCAGGCTTTGGGCCTGGCGGCAAACCAAACACCCCAGTCCAGCCCGGAAAGCCTGTCGGAAGCACAAAGTAAGCTGGGCACCCCCAGCCCCACCTGGCTACAAGCCACCATCGGCTTTCACCTGGATGTACGGCCCATTCTAGAGGCTGGAGGGGAACCCTTCCAGGCCATTATGGAAGCAGCCCGCGAAGTATTACCGGGGCAGCGGCTGGTGCTGGAGGCCCCTTTCGAACCCCTACCGCTTTACCGGGTTATGTCCAAGAAAGGCTTCGAGGCCTGGTGTGAGCGTATAGACGAACACTACCGGGTGCACTTTTACCGCACACCCCACCCGCCCCAGACAACCCCGGCACAAGGCCCTAGCGAGCCAGCCCAGTTCAACCATGACGACTGGAACCGTCCTGATGCCGTCGTACAGATTGAGGCCCAATGGGAGCCACCCCTGCCGATGCAGGCCGTGTTGGAAGCCCTATCTAAGCTCACACCTGGTCAACGGCTGCTGGTGCACCACGTGCGCCGCCCGGTGCACCTGCTGGCCCGGCTCGAGCAAGAAGGCATGCCCTATGAATTGCGCGACCTTGGGCCCAACCGAGTGGATTTACTTATAGAAAAGAGGTGAGGGAAGTGCCGCACATCATAGCCGAGCCCTGCATTGGGGTTAAGGATCGAAGCTGTCAGGAAGTTTGTCCAGTGGAGTGCATTTACGATGGAGGCGACCAGCTCTACATCCACCCCGATGAGTGTATCGACTGCGGAGCCTGTGTACCGGCCTGCCCCGTCTCGGCCATCTTCCCTGAAGAAGACCTGCCCGAGCGGTGGCACAGCTACATCGAGAAAAACCGGCGGCTTTCGGCAGGGCCTAATTTGCATTCTCGGGAGAGCTAGGCATGGGGTATATCATAACGTCGGCCTGCAGAGCGCAAAAGGAGCAACCCTGTATCCAGGTCTGCCCTGCGGATGCCATCCTGACCCCGCCAAAGGATTCGCATCCCGTCATAGACCCTGACCTCTGCATCGATTGTGGGCTGTGCGCAAGCGCCTGTCCGGTTGGCGCCATACTTCCCTTGGAAGACCTGCCCCCAGCCTAAAACCCCAACACCGAGCGCTGGTGGACAAACCGACACTGGGTAGCTTAGACCAGATCTAGCAAATCCGTCGCCCAAGAGCATACAGCCATGTCTTTTTACGAGCACCTCTTCGTCCGGAGCAGTCTTTTTTATCTGCTTTATACAGCCCTCACCGGAACAGCTTTCTATGTTTGGCCCGGCTTGATACCCTACTTCAAAGCCAGTCATGTCCACGCCGGACTGGCGGGGTTTTTGCTCTGTATGGTGATGGGCGTGGCCTACTGGATGATGCCCCGTCCAGGGCAGATTCGGCAGGAGGGCCTCGAGGCTACCACCTACTTTTTACTCAACGCGGGCCTGTTGCTACGGCTGATCGCCGAACCCAGCATGCTTTACACTGGCAGCCCCGACCTACGTCCTCTGCTGGTTATTTCGGGGCTGCTGCAAGGAGGGGCAGTGGCAACCTTTGCTTTTGCTATGAGCCGCCGCGTGTTTACCAAGGAGCGGCTGCTGCAGATGGCCGAGGAGCGCAAAAAAACTATGGCTGGGCCTCGAGGCGGTGATTAAATACGCATCGGTTCGCCGATATACCTTGACCCCCCTTCACCCCTCGGCGATCTGGCGCAGGGTTTTGGCATCTTTGATCCAGACCCGGCGCTCACATATCTCGATCAGGCCCTCGCGAAAGAACTGTCCCAACTTGCGGCTGACGGGCTCGGGCACGGTTGCCAGCAAGGCCGCCAGCTCGGAGTTGGTGGGGAGTCGGAAGCCACCCCCTTCGGCGGCTTCGCGTTCCAGCAGGTACTCGGCCAGCCGCGCCCTCACCTCGTGAAAGACCAGCCGATCCATCTGGTGTACCAACTGCTCTTGCCTCTTAGCCAGGAAGCGAATCATTGCACGGGCTACCGGTGGTCTGGAGTCCACCAGATTAAAAAAGGTCTCCCTGGGAATGGCCAACAACTCGGTATCTTCCAGGGCCTCCGCCGAGGCCGGGTAGCATGGTTTTTCGAGGAAGACCGCCACCGCCGCCACCAGCCGCAGGGGCCCCTCGAGGTGCAGCACCATCTGTCGCTCACCTCTTGGATCAGGGCGGTAGATTTTGATCATCCCCGAGGCCACCACATACAAGGAGCGCACCGGGTCTCCTTGCAGGAAAAGGGTCTGGCCTTTGCGGAGGCTGCGCGGTTGGGCTTGCTGGGCCAGGGCCTCGAGGTCGGCCGGACTCAGTTCTTCAAACAGTGGGCAGCGAGCCAGAACCGAATGAGCATCCAGCATAAGCGGATTCAGGCGCTCACCCGCGCCATCTGGGCTAAGTAAGTAGATACTGGCAAGCCCTCACGCTCCATGCGCACCCGATACTGCTGGAAGATGCTCCTGGCCTCGGGCTCCTGCCCCGTCATCATCAGGGTCTGTATCAGTTCGGCGTAGGCTTCCTCGCGCCAGGGGTCTAGGGTGAGGATGCGGCGGTAGGCCTCGAGGGCTTCGCGGGGCTGTCCCAGAGCCAGGGCGATCTCGGCCACCCTGAACCAGGCCCCCACAGCCCGCTCGCGCAGGTAGCTGCGCTCGAGTTCGGCCCAGTCGGCGTAGGGTTCATCGGCCAGAAAGTCCCCCCTGTACAGGGCCAGCGCCTGGCGCAAGAGCTCGAGGGCCACAGCCCCCTCTTCGCGCTCGGCCTGCCGCAAAAGTTCCTCGAAGCGCTCCACATCCAGAAAATAGGGCGCCTGGAGGGCCAGACGGTAGCCCTCCCCTTCCCGCACCACCACCTGGGGCTGGCTGGGTTCCGGCTCCAGGGCCTGGCGCAGATCGTGTATCAGCACGTGCAGTCGCCCCTGGGTCTGCTCGGGCTCCTCTCCCGGCCAGAGGTGGGCGCACAGCTCGTCGCGGGTGAGGGTCTGGCCGCGGTAGGCCAGCAGCAACTTCAGCAGAGTGAGGGCCTGACGGCGGCCAAAGGCTTTGGCCGAAAGGGTTTCACCGTCCCGGCGTACCCGCAGCCCGCCCAGGGTGAATATCTCCAGCCGAGGGGTTTCTGTTGCCGCCTTGATCTCAGTGGGCCAGAGCACCTCGGCCCCCAGCCGCAGGAGCCACTGCAAGGCCGCCACCGCCCGGCCAGGGGGCTGGGGCAGGCGGGCAAAGTGAAACTGCTGCACGCCCATCACCCTGGCACCCGACCAGAGCGGCAGGCAGTAGCGGGGCCGCCCATCCTGGACGTGGGGGCAGGGCTCGAGGCCCGTCTTGACCCCCTGAACCCGGCCCTGCCAGACCCCACACCGGGCCAGGTGTGGGCAGGCCGCCGCGGGCCGCCCTTGGGAAAGATTGCGCCCATCTTTCAGCGCCAGCCACACCCCCGAGGCCCCGCTCAGCTCCATGGCATGGCCCAGGAGCACCTCGAGCCCCTCGGCTTCGGCGCCGCGGTGCAGGGCCTGGGCGATGGCGTACAGGCCGTTCTCACCCAACCGGGTCAGCACCGTGTACAGCGAGGCCGCCAGCACCGGCCCCACCAGGTTGAGCGTCTGCAAAAGGGCCTGGTCTTCCACGTCCGGGTTGCGGCTGGCCAGGTTAAGCACCCCGATCAGGCCGTGGGGGAGCTCGAGGGGGTAACACACGTAGGTTTTGTAGCCCAGCTTTTTGACCTTCTGCCGCAGATAGCGCTCGTCGGTGGCCAGGTCGTGCGTCACCAACGCCCGGTGGCCCAGCGCCACCAGCCCCGGATAACCCTCGCCCCAGGCGAACCAGGGCCTCTCCATGAAAGCTTCGCGGTGTACGCCGTCGTAGGCGGTAAGCACCAGGTAATGCTCCTGGGGGTCGGCCAAGAATAGCTCGGCAGCCTCCATGCCCAACCCCCTGCGCAGGACAGACAGAAAAGCCTGCAGCGTCTGGAAAAAGCGACCCGGCTCGGCCGTTAGCCGACGGGTAGCCCAGGCCAGCGAGGTAAGCAGGTCGCCCGGCTGACACCCGGCACTGGCCTTGAGTTCGATCCGAATGCCGTTGTCGGCATAACCCTGGCACCAGAGCCGCCGGCCCTGCCAGGTCAGGGGCGTGCTGGCCTGGTAGGCCCCGTAGCGAATCTCCCGCTGTACCGGACAGCGCGCGCACAGGGGACGCCCAAAGGGGTCGGTGCCCCCTACCACCTCGGCGCAGGGCCTGGACAGCACCGCCGAAGCAGGCAGGCCAAAAAAGTTGGCCGCATCCCTGTTCCAGGCAACGATCCGCCCCTGTTCGTCGAGCTGCCAGTGCACCGGGTTCATAACTCTTCCTCCAGATTAGGAAGTTCGGATGGTGCAAATGTCCCAAGCCTGTAAGTGGCCTGTAAGACCCAAGACCCAAGCTAGGGTTGTATGGCCGAACCCACCCCCCGTCATCTGCCCCCACCCAGGTCGCCGGTGTACCTGGTGCTTTTGTGGCGGGACGAGACGGGTCGCTGGGAGGGCCGGATTAAAGACGCCAAGACCGGGGCCGAACATCCCTTTTACGCCATCGAAGAGCTCCTGTCCTGGCTGGAGAACCACAACCAAAGGAGGCTGGCATGAAACGACGACTGGTTGGCTTGGCCGTCCTGCTCGGTTTGGCCCTGGCTGCCGAGGGGCAGCAGCTATACAGCCAAAACTGTGCGGGCTGCCATGGGGCAAACGCCCAGGGCATTCCGGGAGCCTTCCCTCCGCTGGCGGGAAACCCGCGCATGCAGGATGAAGCCTATGTGATAAAGGTCATCCGCGAGGGAATTAGCGGGCCGCTCGAGGTGGGCGGGCAAACCTACAACGGGGTGATGCCCGCCATGCCGCAGGTGAGCGAAGCCGATGCCAAGGCCATTGCGGGCTATCTGAAAGGGCTGGGAGCCGCAGCAGCAGAACCCGCGCCAGCGCCCACGGCTTCCGCACCCGCAGCCCCCACCGACCCCGCGCTGGCCGATAAAGGCCGGGCCCTGTTCCTGGGTCAGCAGCCCTTCAAAAACGGCGGCGCGCCCTGCATGGCCTGCCACACCGCGGGCAACTTTGGCCCGATGGGCGGCGGCAGCCTGGGCAAAGACCTCACCGACCTCCACACCCGGCTGGGGGCGGCTGGAATCCAGGGGGTGCTCAGCAACATCGCCTTCCCGGTGATGCGCGAGAGCTACAAGGGCAAGCCGCTCACGCCGGAGGAAATCACCGCCCTCACCGCTTTTTTTGCCCAAACCGCAGGCAAGCCGGGCAATACGGCCACCATGGACGCCGCCCGCATGCTTTTTGCCGGGCTATTGGGGCTGCTGGTTCTGTTTGGGGTGATGTACCTCTACTGGAACAACCGCCGACTGGGGCTGGCCGAACGCATTCGTAGGAGGAGCACATGAGCGACTGGATCAAGGAACTGGAAGCCCCCACCGAACGCAAGTGGGAGGAGTTTTACCGCAACCGCTTCGCCCATGACAAACGGGTGCGCACCACCCACGGGGTCAACTGCACCGGCAGTTGTAGCTGGGAGGTCTTCGTCAAGGACGGTATCGTGACCTGGGAGCTGCAGGCCACCGATTACCCCGCCATAGACCCCAGCCTGCCCGACATCACCCCCCGGGGCTGCCAGCGCGGGGTGAGCTACTCCTGGTACCTCTATAGCCCCATCCGGGTCAAGTATCCCTACGCGCGCGGCGCGCTCATTGACCTGTGGCGCGAAGCACGGGAACAGCACGCCGACCCAGTAGCCGCCTGGAAGAGCCTGGTGAGCGACCCCGAGAAGCGCAGACGCTGGCAGCGGGCACGGGGCAAGGGGGGTTTCAGACGGTTTAGCTGGGACGAGGCCCTGGACATTATTTCTGCCTCGCTAATCCATACCATCCAGCAATACGGCCCCGACCGGATTATCGGCTTTAGTCCCATCCCGGCCATGTCGCAGATCAGCTACGCCGCCGGCTCGCGCTTCTTGAGCCTGATTGGGGGCGTGCCGATGAGCTTCTACGACTGGTACTGCGACCTACCCAACGCCAGCCCCGAAATCTGGGGCGAGCAGACCGACGTGCACGAGGCCGCCGACTGGTACAACGCCCGTTTTATTGCGGTGGTGGGCTCTAACCTCAACATGACCCGTACCCCCGACGTGCACTACGTGGCCGAGGGGCGCTACGCCGGGGCCAAGTTCACGGTTTTTGCACCGGACTTCAACCAGGTCGCTAAGTATGCCGACTGGTGGCTGCCCATCCACCCAGGCCAGGACGGGGCCTTCTGGATGGCGGTAAACCACGTCATCCTCAAGGAGTTCTACCTCCTCAAGCAAGTGCCATACTTTGTCAACTACCTCAAGCGCTACACCGACAGCCCCATGCTGGTCGAGGTCAAGGACGGCAGGCCAGGCCGCTACCTGCGGGCCAGCCACCTGGCCGACTACGCAGACGAAGAAAACGGCGACTGGAAGCTGCTGGTCTGGGACGAGCGCTCGGGTGCACCCCGGATGCCCGGTGGCACCATTGGCTTCCGCTGGCAGAGCCAGAAGGGCAAGTGGAACCTGGAGCTCAAGGATGCCAGAACCGGCCAGGAAATTGACCCGCTGCTGAGCTTCCGCGACCAGGCCGATGAAGTGCTCCAGCTCGAGTTCGACGACTTCGGCGCGGACAAAAAGACCCAGCGCGGCGTTCCGGTCAAGAAGCTGACCACCAAGGACGGCCAGCAGGTGACGGTTACCACCGTCTTCGACCTGCTGATGGCCCAGTTCGGGGTGGATCGGGGGCTGGGTGGCGATTACCCCCAAAGCTACGACGAGGTAGGGCCCTACACCCCGGCCTGGCAGGAGCAGTACACCGGCATCCACCGCGACACCCTGATTCGCTACGCCCGCGAGTGGGCCGAAAACGGCAAGAAAACCCAGGGCAAAAACCTGATTATCATCGGCGCGGGGGCCAACCACTGGTACCACAACAACCTGCTCTACCGCGCGGGCATCGTGGCCCTGATGCTCACCGGGTCGGTGGGCGTCAACGGCGGCGGGCTGGCCCACTACGTAGGGCAGGAAAAACTCGCCAACCAGGCCAGTTGGGGGCCCATCGCCTTTGCCGGGGACTGGGGCTACCCGGCCCGGCAGCAGAACACCCCCAGCTTCCACTACGTCCACTCCGACCAGTGGCGCTACGAGCGGGGCTACAAGGACTACGACAAAACCGTAGAGAAGAACGGGGACCACACCATTGACCACCAGGCCCGAGCGGTGCGCAAGGGCTGGCTGCCCTTCTTCCCGCAGTTCAACAAGTCGAGCCTCGAGGTCGTCAAAGAGGCCGAGAAGGCCGGCGCCAGAACAGAGCAGGAGATCGTGGCGTATGTGGTTCAGCAGCTCAAAGAAGGGCGGCTGGAGTTCGCTATAGACGACCCCGACGCGCCTTCCAACTGGCCTCGAGTCTGGTTCATCTGGCGCGGCAATGCCATCGGCACCTCCGCCAAAGGGCACGAGTTCTTCCTCAAGCATTACCTGGGCACCCACACCAACACCGTGGCCCAGGAGCAGGCTAACGGACACCTGAGCGAAGTCAGGTACCGCCGAGAAGCGCCCCAGGGCAAGCTCGATCTGGTGGTAGATCTGAACTTCCGCATGGACACCAGCGCCTTGTACTCCGACATCGTGCTACCCACCGCCTCCTGGTACGAAAAAGACGACCTCAACACCACCGATCTGCACACCTACATCAACCCCATGCAGGCCGCCGTGCCCCCGCTGTGGGAGAGCAAGAGCGACTGGGATATCTACAAGGCCATCGCCCAGCGCTTTAGCGAGCTGGCCCAGAAACACCTGGCCCAGCCGGTCAGGGATATTGTGATGATCCCGCTCCAGCACGACACCCCCGACGAGCTGGCCCAGCCCGACGACCGCGACTGGAAGAAAGGCCAGGTCGAGCCCATCCCCGGCAAAACCATGCCCAAGTTCCGCGTGGTCGAGCGGCAGTATCCGCTGGTGTACGAGAAGATGGTCTCGCTGGGCGATGGAATTGAGAAAAACGGCGTAGGAATGCACGGTCTCAGCATTCCCGCGGGCGACTTCTACGACGACCTGCGCAAGCGGCAAGGGCGCAAGCTGAACGGCGCGGTCTACCCCAGCCTGGAAAGCGCCCGGCAGGTGGCCGAGGCCATCCTCTACCTCGACCCGGTCTCCAACGGCGAGCTGGCCTACCGCGCCTTCAAGGACGAAGAGAAGAAGACCGGCGTAAAGCTCACCGACCTAGCCGAGCCCGTGCGCGACACCCGCATCAGCTTCGCCGACATCGTGGCCCAGCCGCGCCGTCAGCTCACCACCCCCACCTGGAGCGCCATCATCAACGGGGGCCGGGCCTACAGCCCCTTTACCCTCAACGTCGAGCGTCTGATTCCCTGGCGCACCCTCTCCGGGCGACAGCACTTCTACCTGGATCACGAGAACTACCTGGCCTGGGGCGAGCACCTGCCCACCTACAAGCCGCGCCCCGACCACACCATGCTGCTCGAGACCGAGATTACCAAGGCCGAGGCCCAGGGCAAGCTCCTCAACTACATCACCCCCCACGGCAAGTGGAGCATCCACTCGACCTACTCCGACAACCACCGCATGATGACCCTCTCCCGCGGCGGCTACCCCATCTGGCTCAACGACAAAGACGCCCAGGAGATGGGCATCCGCGACAACGACTGGGTGGAGCTGTTCAACGACAACGGGGTCTTCGTACAGCGCTGCATCGTCTCGGCCCGCATCCCCAGGGGTACGGTCTTTGTCTATCACGCCACCGAGCGCACCCTCTCGGTACCCAAGTCGCCATTGCGGGGCAAACGGGCTGGCATGAACAACTCCATCACCCGCGCCCGCCTCAAGCCGGTGTTGATGAGCGGGGGTTATGCCCAGTTCACCTACGCCTTCAACTACTGGGGGCCGGTAGGGGTCAACCGCGACACCTTTGTGTATGTGCGGCGTATCGAGCAGCCCCAGTGGTAGCTGGTTTCTTGCCAAGGAGATAGCCATGAACGTACGTGCACACGTTTCCATGACCTTCCACCTCGATAAGTGCATCGGGTGCCACACCTGCTCGGTCGCCTGTAAAAACCTCTGGACCGACCGCAAGGGCACCGAGTACATGTGGTGGAACAACGTCGAGACCCGGCCCGGTACGGGTTACCCCACCGGCTGGGAAGACCAGGAGCGGTTTAAGGGGGGTTGGGAGAAAAAGAACGGGCGGCTCGAGCTCAAGTTGCACTCCCGCGCCCGGGGCCTGGCCAACCTGTTTTTCAACCCGGCCCTGCCCGAGATTGACGACTACTACGAACCCTTCACCTTCGACTACCAGCACCTCTTCAACGCCCCCGAGAGCGACGACCAGCCGGTAGCCCGGCCCATCTCGATGATCACCGGCGAGCCCATGAACATCGCCGCAGGCCCCAACTGGGACGACGACCTGGGGGGTTCCAACCTCTACGCCCAAAACGACCCCAACTGGGCCGGTGTGTCCCCGGAGATTCAGGCTCAGATGGCCGAAATCGAGCGGGTGGCCTTCAACTACCTGCCCCGCATCTGCAACCACTGCCTGAACCCGGCCTGCGTAGCAGCCTGCCCCAGCGGCGCAATTTATAAACGCGCCGAGGACGGGGTGGTGCTGGTCAACGAGAACAAGTGCAAGGGCTGGCGCATGTGCGTGGCGGCCTGCCCCTACAAAAAGGTCTACTACAACTGGGCCACCGGCAAGAGCGAGAAGTGCATCCTGTGCTTCCCCCGCCTCGAGACCGGCCAGGCCCCGGCCTGCTTCCACTCCTGCGTGGGGCGCATCCGCTACCTGGGGGTAATCCTCTACGACGCCGACCAGATTGCCACCGCCGCCCACGCCGATACCAAAGACCTGGTACAGGCCCAGCTCAATGCCATCCTCGACCCCTTCGACCCCACCGTGATTGCAGCCGCCAAGGAGAACGGCCTGGGCGACGACTGGATTCAGGCCGCGCAGGCTTCGCCGGTATACAAGTTCGTGAAGGTCTGGAAGCTGGCCCTGCCGCTGCACCCCGAGTACCGCACCATGGCCATGCTCTTCTACATCCCGCCGCTCTCCCCCATCGTGAGTAGCATTGAGGAGGGCCTGGTCAGGCTCGAGCTCCCCCCCGAAAAAATAGATTTCGAGCTGTTCAATCACCTGGAAAAAGCCCGTCTGCCGCTGGAGTACCTGGCCAACCTGTTCGCTGCAGGCAACGTAGAGGTGGTCAAGCCCATCCTGCGCAAGCTGCTGGCCGTACGCATTTACAAGCGCCGGCAAAGCGTGGAGGGCCACATGGACGAGGCCACCCTGCGGCTGGTGGAAGCGGCCGGAACCACCCCCGAGGAGATCGAGGCCATCTACCAGCTCACCGCCAAGCCCACCCTTGCAGAGCGCTTCGTGGTGCCGCCCTACCACCGCGAGATGGCGGTAGAGGTCTGGAACGACCCCCTGGCCCACAAGGGCGAGACCGGCGTTGGGTTTATCGAGTTGCCAGTCAGGGGCGACTAGAACGGCGACAAGGCGAGAAAGGAGGAAAGAAGAAAGAGAAAAGTGAAGTCAAAGGCCTTTGCTTTCCTCCTTCCCCTTTTCTCTTTCCTCGCCTTTCATCCCCTTCAGAGGTACCTATGGACGACCTACTCACAACCCTAGCACTCGCCTACCACTACCCCCAACCGGGCTCCACCAAGGCCCTGTGGGAGAGGCTACAGGATCTACCAAAATCGAGGGCCAAAGACCTGCTCGAGCGCTTCCTCAAGGCCCTCTCCGAGCTCAAGCTGGCCGAGCGCGAGGAGCTTTTCACCCGCACCCTCGAGCTCACCCCGCTCACCGCGCCTTATATCGGCTATGCCGTCTACGGCGAGGACTACCGGCGGGGCCGCCTGATGGCCGAACTCAACGCGGCCTACCAGGCCCTGGGGATAGACACCGCGGGTGAGATTCCCGATCACCTGATCCCCATCCTGCGCTATCTGGCCAAAGCCCCAACACCCCTACCCGAGCTACGCCAGCTGCTGGAGCCGGCCCTGCACCAGATGATCCAGACCCTCAAGACCCTCGAGCCCAGCAATCCTTATTTGATGCTGTTGGAAGCGACGCTCGAGGCCGTTAAACCCTACGCCAAAGCCCCCGACTTGCAACTGCCTGTGGTGGTGGGTTCGCTCTTCGGCAGCCTATCCAAAGGAGGGCGCGAATGAACTGGAACGTGCTGCTGTTTCAAGTCTTTCCCTATGTGGCGCTGGCGCTCCTCGTTATCGTCAGCTTCCAGCGGATGCGCGGTAAGCCTTTCAGCGTCAGCAGTCTCTCGAGCCAGTTGCTCGAACGCAAGCTGCTCTTTTTCGGCTCTATCCCCTTTCACTGGGGCATTCTGATTATTCTGCTAGGGCACTTGCTGGCCGTTCTGGTACCACAGGGCCTCCTGTGGTGGAACGCCGTGCCCATCCGACTCTTCCTGCTCGAGATCACCGGCCTGGCCCTGGCCTTGTGGACGCTGGGGGGGCTGCTGGTGCTGCTCTACCGCCGGCTCTCCAACCGGCGCATCCTGGCCGTAACCCGCCCCTCCGATGTAATCGTGCTGCTGCTGCTACTGGTCTCGGTGGTTACGGGTGTTCTCACCGCCGTGCTGTACCGCTACGGCTCCTACTGGTTCCCCTCGGTCTTCACCCCTTACCTGTGGTCCATCCTCACCCTGCGCCCCCGCCCCGAGCTGGTAGCCGACCTGCCCTTCTGGATCCAGCTCCACGTCTTCAACTTCTGGGTCTTGCTGGCGCTGTTCCCCTTTACTCGACTGATTCACATCATCACCGTACCGCTGGGCTACTTGTGGCGGCCCTGGCAGTTGGTGATCTGGGTACGCAAACACCGCCGCTCCGCTGTACCCGCCGCTGCCCGCCCATCTGCCCAGCCTCAAACTGCCGAAAAAGGAGGTGCTTATGGTACAGACTAGCCCCCATGCCAATTCTTCCGAGCGCAAACAGCGCCTGGAAGTGCTCACCCTCTCTACGTTGGGTTTCACCCTGATGTTTGCCGTCTGGCTGATGTTCGGGGTGCTGGGCATCCCCATCCGCAAGGAGTTCGGCCTGACCGACGTACAGCTTAGCTGGCTCTCGGCGGTAGCCATTCTGAACGGCTCCATCTGGCGGCTTCTGGCCGGCATCCTCACCGACCGCTACGGGGGCAAGGTGGTCTTTACCGCCATGCTGCTCTTCACCGCCATCCCGGCCTATCTGGTCTCCCAGGCCAGCAGCTACGAAGCACTTCTGCTCTATGCCTTCCTGGTCGGCTTTGCCGGTAACGCCTTTAGTGTGGGCATCGCCTGGAATGCAGCCTGGTTCCCACGGGAGCAGCAGGGGTTTGCCCTGGGGGTGTTCGGGGCCGGTAATGTGGGGGCCAGCGTCACCAAGTTCATCGGCCCGGCCATCATCGCTTCAGTACCGGCAGCGGGCTACCTGGGCGGGCTGGTACCGGGCGGCTGGCGTTTTGTGCCCTTTCTATATGCGGTGTTGCTGGTCTTGATGGCCCTGGCCATGTGGGTTTTTACACCCCGCACAGATCGCAAGCCCGGTCAGGGTCGGCCCCTCCTGGAAATGCTGCGCCCCCTGAAGAACATCCGGGTCTGGCGCTTTAGCCTTTACTACGTGGTGGTCTTTGGGGCCTATGTGGCGCTCTCGGCCTGGCTCCCCAAGTATTACGTAGATGTTTTCGGGCTACCCCTCTACCAGGCCGCCCTGCTCACCGCCCTGTTTATCTTCCCGGCCAGTCTGCTGCGCCCGGTGGGGGGCTACTTCTCCGACCGCTACGGGGCCCGGCGGGTGATGTACTGGACCTTTGGCACCATGCTTTTTGCCACCTGGCTCCTGTCCATGCCCGACGGGCACATCGTGCTGTATCTGCCCAGCCGGATCGAGCCCGACGGCATGCGCGAGGTCATGCACTACACCATGACGGTCTGGCCCTTTACCCTTCTGGTCTTCCTGGTCGGGATAGCTATGGGCATTGGCAAGGCCGCGGTGTACAAGCACATCCCCGAGTACTTCCCCAAAGATGTGGGGGCGGTCGGCGGTCTGGTGGGCATGCTGGGTGCGCTGGGTGGGTTCTTCCTGCCCCCGCTCTTCGCCTACGCCCAGGCCTGGACAGGGCTGCCCCAGATGACCTTTGTGGTGCTGTTTATCCTCACCGCCATCAGCGCCATCTGGATGCACCTTACGGTTATCGCCATGCTCAACCAGGCTGCACCGCACCTCCGGGGCAAAATCGAGCACCACCCCGAGGGGCACTGACGGAGCGGGTTAGCAAATGCATAAGGTCTCTACAAGGCGTATGGAGGTGGCCCATGTTGCCTGAACCCATCCAAATCCTGCTGCACAGCCACAACCAAGGCCAGTTTTTCCTGCCCTTCGACCGCCCCGTCCTGGCTGTGGTGACCTGTATGGACTTTCGCATCCGCCTACACATGCCTGAAAACTTCGCTTTCGTGTTGCGCACTGGGGGGGCCAACCCCGCACCTGTAGAGCCCTACCTGGCCTTCTCGGTAGCCCGCATGGGCATTGGGGCCATCGCCCTGATTGGGCACACCGACTGCGCAATGCAGTACCCCGACCCCTATGTGCTCAACCACCTACCTACCAACGAGCAACATATCCAGCGCTACCGCGCCCAGATTGCCGCGCTGGCTATTGGCGAGGTAGAACCTTTCACCCGGCGCCAAGCCCGCAAACTGACAACGCGGCTGGGGCTTCCGGTCGTACCGCTTCTGTACCGCGTGGAAGACCACCGCCTGATCGTTTTGGATGCCCATACCCCAGCACATGAGCCTGCTTGGGTGGGCCTCGAGAGGAACCCATGAACCCTTCCAAACCCCTTCCCACCACCTGGCTAACCCTATGGGAGCCCGAAGACCCCCAGTTTTGGGAAACCCAGGGTAAAGCCCTGGCCTGGCGTACCCTCTGGATTACCACCTTCAACCTAACCCTGGCCTTTATCACCTGGTTTGTGGTGAGCGCCCTGGTCGTGCGCCTACCCAACGTGGGTTTTCAGCTGAGCACATCGCAGCTTTTCTGGCTGGCCGCCATGCCGGGGCTGGCCGGGGGCACCCTGCGCATCATCTGGACCTTTTTGCCGCCCATCCTGGGAACCCGCCATCTGGTCACCTACTCCACGCTGCTACTGCTGGTGCCCTTGCTGGGCTGGGCCTGGGCCGTACAAAACACCGCCACCCCGTTCTGGGTTTTGATGGTGCTGGCTTTTCTGGCCGGGATTGGCGGGGGTAACTTCTCGGGCTTTATGCCCAGCACCAGCTACTTCTTCCCCAAAAAGCTACAGGGCACAGCCCTGGGGATTCAGGCCGGGGTGGGCAATTTTGGGGTTTCGGTGGTGCAGTTTGTGACCCCTTGGATTATCGGCTTTGCCCTGCTGGGCTCGTTGCTGGGCGACCCGCAAACCTTCACCAAGGGCGAGGTCAGCAAACCCATCTGGCTGCAAAACGCCACCCTGGTGTACGTGCCGCTGGTGTTGTTGGGAGCAGCATTGGCCTGGTTCTGGCTAAAAAGCGTGCCGGTGCGGGCCAACTTCCGCGAGCAGTTTGATATCTTTGGCGACAAGCACACCTGGATCATGACCAGCCTCTACATCATGACCTTTGGCTCCTTCTCGGGTTTCTCGGCCACCTTCCCCCTGCTTATACGCACCGTGTACGGCAAGTTTGAAGGAGCCCCCGACCCCCTGGCCTTTGCTTTCCTGGGGCCGCTGGTGGGCTCGCTTATCCGGGTACTGATGGGCCCCCTCACCGACCGCTACGGCGGGGCCATCTGGACACAGGTAAGCGGCATTGGCTTGCTTATCTCGGCCATTGGCGTCACCTTCTTCCTGCGACCCGTTTCCCTCGAGCAGTTCCCTTGGTTCGTACTCTTTATGCTGCTAGTCTTCTTGTTTTCTGGCATCGGCAACGCCAGCACCTTCAAGCAGACGCCCATGATCTTCGAGCCGCGCAAGGCCGGCGGGGTGATCGGCTGGACCGCCGCCATCGCCGCCTATGGCCCCTTCGTGTTCTCCTCCCTGATTGGGGCCGTCATTGGTAGTACCGGCTCCGCTGTCGGCTTTTTCTACGGAACTGCGGTTTTCTATGCCATCAACGTGCTACTCAACTGGTATTACTATGCCCGCAGGGGCGCTGAAAAACCTTGTTAAGCTCCCCCTTCTATGCAAGCAGGTTCACACAAATCTGTTACCTAGAGGCTCCTAGGAACCTATCCCAAACGCGGCAGGCAGATTATGTTTAGGACATGCAGCCGACAACCCGCAAACCATACCCATCCGACGTGAGCGATGAGGAGTGGGCCTTTGTGATGCCCTACCTGACCCTGTTGCCTCTGGATGCACAGCAGCGCAAATACGACTTGCGGGAAGTGTTCAACGCCCTGCGTTGGCTCGTAAGAACCGGCGCTGGATGAACAGGGGCGTATTGGAGGATTTGGTGCATGATATGAAATCCTTTTGATTCATTCCCCTAACATCCCCCCGGCCACCAGTGAAATAGGGTGTAGCTCTGGATAAGCGCGGGCTGGGTTTGTAGGTAAGCGCACCGGGCTTCCACCTTGGCCCACAGCTCCTCTTCATCCTGCACCTGCCCATTGGCCACGACCGCGTCAATGAGCCCCCAGGTTCGTTCTACCGGCTGCAACTCGGGCGAGTAGGGTGGCAGATAACACAGCCCCAGGCCCTTGGCTGGCTCCACCCGCCCCGAGGTGTGCCAGCCAGCCTGATCCAGCACCACCAGTACCAGCTTGCCCGCCCCCGCCCCCCGTAGCCGGGCAAAGGCCTCCAACACCAACTGGAACCCCTCCACCGAGACCGAGGGCAGCAGCCAGTACTCGCTTTCCCCCGTACCCGGTCTTATGAAGGCGTACACATACAGCCAGCGATAGCGGGGCCGCTCCTGCGCTAGCGGCGTCCTCCCTCGCAAGGCCCATACCCGTCGGCGGATGGGCTTCAGCCCTATTCGGTGCTCATCAAAGCCCCACACCTCCAACTCCAGTTCAGGAAAGAGCAACCTGAACAGGAAAACCATCAGAAAGAGCTTTTTTTGAAAGCCTCCTGCCGCTTCGCATCCGCCTCCCGGTGGCGCGGCCGGGGGCGCAGCGGGGCCAGGCCCAGGCGACGCATCCAGTACCAGGCCCGCCGCCCATCCACCGGACGTCCCAGCCTTTCAGCCAGCCACTCCGCAGCGTTGCGAATGCTCCAAAGCCCGTCCCTGGGATGGGGCTGGAGGAGGGCCTGGCGGAAGCCCTCCTGGAGTTCGGGCGGTACGAGGGGGGCCCGGCCTTTGTTCTCGTGCCGCAGATTCTTCATGGGCAGGCCCTGATTGTAGCGGTGGATTACCTGACGCACCCAGCGATCGGTATAGCCCAGATTCCTGGCTACCTCGGGGATGCTCTGACCCCTGGCCAGCAGCCAGAGAGCGTGCCAGCGGGCGCGTTCGGTGTGGTCTTGGGACTCCCGGTAGAGGGCGTGGAGGTTATCCGGATGGTGTCGCAGTTGGAGTTCCAACCGGGGGCGGCGCTGATGTTGGGCCAGTTGCATGGCTCCATTTTAGTGGAAAGAGTCTTGAAGATTTCTTATGACCTACGGGAAACGCTGCGGCTGCTGCAGGGCCGAGTGGCTCAGCCCAGCGCAGCCATCTATGATGGTCGAACGTTGCAATCAAGTCCTGAGAGCGGTGGGCGAGCGGGCTATGATGGAGCCAAGAAGCGCAAAGGCAGCAAGGTGCACATGGCCGTGGATACGCTGGGGCCTCCTTCCTGGGAATGCGCGGGAGACCTGGGGGCTGAGCTTTTGGAGGGGCTGCCGGCCCTGTTGGGAGATCGGGGGTTCCGTTGGGTACCCGGGGTGAAAACCCCTCCCTATCGTTTGCGAGGGGGCAAGAAGGTAGAGACGGGGTGGAAGGGATGGATGAGCAGGGTGCGGAACTGGATAGAGACGCGGTTCAGCATGATGGTGCGTTCGTTGGGTCTTCACCGGATTGCCAGCCGATCCTTTGAGAGGTTCTTGGCGCGGGTAAACCTGATTCTGCTGGTGCACAACCTCCATCCGCGGCTGTCTTCTGCTCAGGATGGCGGGGGTGGAGGGGTAGGCTTCAGGTAGCACGCGAAGGGATTTTGATGAGAGCCTACCACGCCCCCTCTTTTCTCCAGAGCCGTGCTAAAATCAAAAAGAGTGATGAAAAACCGGGCCAGCCGACGGTGGCGGAGGCTGCTGGGGCTGATTCTGGCAGCAGGCCTGGCCTTGGCCGCACCGTCATCTAACCTTGCCGACCTCGACCAGGACGGCTACCCCGACGTTGCCGAGTTTCACAGCACCACCCAGCGCGAGGCGTTTTTGGAGTGGTTCGCGGCCGTTGCCGAGGCCCAGTTCACCGCTCTCTCGCCCGCCTGGCCCCCCCAGGAGCAGGACTGCGCCGGCCTGCTGCGCTTTGCCTTTTTTGAAGCCCTAAAGCCCAAAACGGCGGCCTGGTTTCAGAAATTTCCCTACCTGCCCAGGGTAGCAGCCCCGCTGCTGAGCGCCTATCCCCTGCCCCTGATTGGCCGTTCGGTTTTCCGCGTTGAACCGGGGGTCTACCGCCCGGACGATGTGCAGGCGGGCCGTCTGGTAGGGCGCACCAGCGCCATGTATCTGATGCGGTACTCGAGCGTCTTCCTGGGCCGCACCCCCGAGAAAGCCCGGCGCGGCGACCTCTTGTTTTTCGTGCGCCCTTTGGCCCGGGGCTCGGCCTATCACAGCATGGTGTACCTGGGAAATAACCTGGTGGTCTACCACACCGGCTACGCCCCCTCCGAAGGGGGCGAGGTGCGCATGGTGAGCCTGGAAACCCTGAACAAGCACCCCCAGAAATACTGGCACCCCCGGCCCGACAACCCCCACTTTTTGGGCTTTTACCGCTGGAAAATTGTGAGTTATTAGGAGGCTATGGAGATGAAGCGTTTTGGGCGAGCAGGGTTCGGCATATTTGGGTTGTTTTTGTTGAGTCTGATACCAGGGTCGGCCCAGCGCCCGGAACCCCAGTTGTACGGCGGCGGAACCTACAGCCCCACCCAGCCGGTGCGGCTGGAGTACTATCTGCCGGGGGGTGGCCACAGCCAGATCCGTATCCTGCGGATTCGCAACCCCGAGAAAGTGGTGGAACTGGGCGGCCCGCGCGACTTTCAGCGCACCGGCGAGCTGGATCTGTCGCCGGTGCGTACCGTGCCGGTCTTTCGCACCCAGAATAGGCCCTACGGCGAGGTGAGCCTGGGGCGGCTACCCGAGGGCCTGTACCTGGCCCAGATTGGCGCCCCCCGCCCTACCTCGGCCACGCTGATCCTGGTGACCAACCTGGGGCTGGTGGTCAAGTCGGAGCCGCAACGAATCCTGGCCTATACCGCCAGCCTGGATAGCGGACAGCCGCGCACCGCCCAGATTTTTGTCTCCAAGGACCGGCGCATCGTGCAGCAGGGGCGGGCCGAGGGCGGGCTGGCCCTGCTCCAGAGCAACCTACCGGATACCGAAAATCTGTTTGTGGCGGCCCGCTCGGGCAGCTCCTGGGCCTTTAGCAGCGCCTACTGGCAGCGCTGGAACCTGGAAAAGAACCGGCTTTATCTGGTCACCGACCGCCCGGTCTACCGCCCCGGCCACACGGTGTTTTTCAAGGGTACCGCCCGCAGCGCCAGCGGCCTGCGCCCCATCACCAATCAGCCGGTGGAGGTGGTGGTGCGCGACTTCGACGACAACGAGGTGTTCTCGGGCCGCTTCAGCACCGACGCCTACGGCAGCTTTTCCGGGCAGTTTCGCCTGGGGCTGGACGTGCGGCTGGGCGGGTATACGGTGGTGGCCCGTCTACAGGGCGAGGAGCACACCGGCGAGTTCGAGGTGCAGGAGTTCGTCAAGCCCGAGTACCGCGTGGAGGTGGCCCCCGAGAAACCCGTAGCGGTGCAGGGGGAGAAGGCCCGCTTTGTGGTGAAAGGCGAGTACCTGTTTGGCGGGCCGGTGGCGGGCGGCAAGGTCAGCTACGCCCTCATCCAGCGGCCCTACTACCGCTTTGCCTACGTCTCGAGCTTCGGTTTCTACGAGAATTTCGACTACGAAGACACCTACGAGGGCCGGATCATCGAGCGGGGCGAAGGGCGGCTCAATGCCCAGGGGGAGCTGGTAGTGGAGGTGCCCTTGAAGCCCCTGGGGGAAGACTACCGGCTGACCCTCGAGGCCGGTGTCACCGACGAGGCCGGGCGGGAGATCAGCGGAACCGGGTTTCTCACCGCCTACCGGGCCGGCGTGGTGCTCAACGTCCGCACCGACCGCTACGCCTACCAGACCCAGGACATCCTGACCGTCACCGTGCAGGCCGAGGACCTCGAGGGCAACCCGGTCGCGCTGCCCTTCACCCTGAGCGCCAACCGCGCCTACTGGGCGCGGGGCCGGGGCGAACAGCAGGAACGCACCGCCCGCCTCCAGGGGCGCACCGACGCCAGGGGCCAGGCCACGCTACAGCTCAGGCTGCCCAGGCAGGGCTCGTATGCCCTGGTGGTGGAGGCCCGCGACAGCGCCGGGCGGGCCACCCAGGCCCAGGAGGGGGTCTGGGTCTCGGACGGTTCGTACTGGTTCTGGGACTATAAAAGCCTGAAGATTACCCCCGACAAGCCCCAGTACAGGGTGGGCGAGACCGCCCGCTTCGTGGTGCAGTCGCCGGTGGCCGACGGCTGGGCCCTGGTGAACCTGGAAGGCCCGGGCCTCCGCAAGCCCGAAATAGTGCGCTTCCGGGGCTCCACCTTCACCTACGAGCTAAAGCTCACCCCGGAGATGGCCCCCAACGGCTACCTCGCGGTCACGGTGCTGGGGGGTGGCGAGTACTACAGCGAGGTAGCGGGCTTTTTGCTGCCACCAGCGGAGAAATTCCTGAACGTGGCGGTGGCCTCCAACAAAACCACCTACAAGCCGGGCGAGACCGCCATCTACCGGCTCAAAGTGACCGACGCCAGCGGGCATCCGGTGAAAAGCCAGGTCACGCTGGGCCTGGTGGACGAGGCCATCTACCTGGTACGGCCCGAGAAAGCCCCGGACATCCGGGCCTTCTTCTGGGGCCTGAAGTCCAACGTGGTGGGCACCCAGACCGCCGGAGGCTTCTACTTTGGCAACGTGGCCCCAGCACCTGCTGTAGCAGGCCGGGCCCCGATGGACAAGGCCGTCTTTGGGCAATCCAAGGAATCGCTGGCGGCGCCCAAAGTGCGGGAGGACTTCCGCGATACCATCCTCTGGCTGCCCGCGGTGGAGACCGACGAACAGGGCGAGGCCACGGTAGAGGCCCGCTTCCCCGACAACCTGACCCAGTGGCGCCTGACCGCCCGGGCCATCTCGCTTGCAGATACCGTTGGGCAGGCCACCCAGACCGTAACCACCACCCTGCCGGTAATCGCCCGGCTGAGCACCCCGCGCTTCTTGGTTCGGGGGGACGAGGCTACCTTGCGGGTGATCGGGCAGAACAACCTGGGCCAGAGCCAGACCGGCCAGCTACGGCTCGAGGCCACCGGGCTCAGCCTGTTCACCCCCCCTACCACACCGGCCCAGCTACCCGCAGGGGGCCGGGCCGCCGCCGGCTACCTGGTGCGAGCCCCGCAAAGCGGCACCGCTACCCTGGAAGCTGCGGCCCTCACCCCGGCCGCCTCCGATGCCCTGCGCACCCGGCTGCCCATCTTCCCAAAGGGCCTCAAGCAGGAGCTGGGCTGGGCCGGGCAGTCGGGGGATCGCTGGGCGTTTAGTCTGCCCCCCGCCACCGACCCCGGCCAGACGCGGGGCCGGCTCTACCTCACCCCCTCGCTGGCCGCCGCCGTGACCCCGGCGCTGGCCTACCTGGCCGGCTACCCCTACGGCTGTTCCGAGCAGACCATGAGCCGCTTTTTGCCCAGTGTGCTGGCCCGGCAAGCC
This sequence comes from Meiothermus sp., assembly GCA_026004095.1. Classification (GTDB taxonomy): domain Bacteria; phylum Deinococcota; class Deinococci; order Deinococcales; family Thermaceae; genus Meiothermus. The sequence goes on along the minus strand of BPIL01000011.1, from coordinate 52,602 downwards.
GGCCCCCTGGCCCAGCTCCCCGAGGAGCTCGTGCAAAATCTGGACGACTTTGTGGCGGTGGGCCTCAAGCGGCTCTACGACTTCCAGCACGACGACGGCGGCTGGGGCTTCTGGCAAAACGATGCCTCTTCGGTCTATATCTCCTCCTACGTGCTGACCGGGTTGTTGCAAGCCCAGGAGGCCGGTTACCGGGTGCGGCCGGAGGTGCTCGAGCGGGGCGTCGCCTACCTGCTCAAAACCCTGAACCGCCCCGACGCCCCCACCTATGCCGCCGACGCCGTGGCCTACGCCGCCTATGCCTTCGCCTTGGCCGGGCCCGCGTATATGCCCAGGGAACGTTCCTCCATCGGTACAGACTTCGTTCGTGCGCCTGGTGGCTTGCAGCGCTCCAATCAGCCGCAACTGACCCGAACCGCCTATCAACAAACCCCGCCGCTGGACTTTAGCTACCTGCAAGACTACCTGAAAAGGCCCGACCTCACCCCCTACGGCCATGCGCTCATCGTGCTGGCCTACCACCACAACGGCAACCGAACCCTGGCCGAGCAGGCCCTCGAGGGTCTCCTGGCTAAAATAACCGAACGCGAACGCACCGCCTACTGGGAGGTGCGGGCCCCGCGCTGGGCCTGGAACGACGACCGCATCGAGGCCACCGCTCGAGGTCTGGAAGCCCTGGCCAAGTTGCGCCCCAACCACCCCGCCGTCCCCAAGGTTGTGAACTGGCTGATGCAGGAGCGCCGGGGGGCCCGCTGGGTCTCCACCAAGGACACCGCCGCAGTGGTGATCGCTGCGCTGGCCCTCGCGAAGGCGACCGGCGAACAGCCCAGCGAACAGGAGGTGCAGGTTCGGGTCAACGGACAGGCGCAAACCCTGAAGGTTCCGGCCCGAGGGGCCGAGCTCGCCCTGGAAGGCCTGAAGGTGGGCGAGAACGAAGTACAGGTCATCAGCAACAACCGCCTGTATACCAGCGGCAGCGTGAGCTATTTCGAGGAGAAGGCGTATCTGCGTCCAGAGTCCCGCGGCCTGCGGGTGGCCCGTACCTACCAGAGGCTCACCCCCCGCTACGACGCCAGAGCCGAACGTTTTGTCTACGAGCCAAGCCCCCTGACCGGCCCGGTCAAGGCCGGGGAGCTGGTGCTGGTAACCCTCACCGTGCGCCCCGAGCAGGGCGCGCTGAGGTATGTGGTGGTGGAGGAACCCACCCCGGCGGGCCTGGTGGTGGTGGATAACGACGACTCCTTCCGCATTGCCGGGGTGCGCTCGCGTTTCGGCGACGACTACTACGGCTGGAACTACTGGTTCGACGGGCGGGAGATCCGCGACCGGCAGGTGGAGTTCTTCTTCAGCTACCTGAGCAGCCCCGTCACCTTCACCTACGTGCTTAGGGCCGAGACCCCTGGCCGCTTCACCGCGCTGCCCACCCGGGCCTGGATGATGTACGAGCCGGAGGTGCGCGGGGTGGGAACGGTACAGACGCTGCAGGTAAGCGAGTGAGGTGAGCCGGTGCGCTGGTGCTGGGTGCTGCTTGCTTTTGGGGTCTTTTCCCCCCCTGCCCTGGCCCAGACCTGGCAGACCGCCCGAGCGCCCGGCTTCGTGGTGCAAACAGCCTCGCCGGAGGACGCCCGGCACCTGCCCGAGGTGTTCAGGGTGCTGCAAAAAGCGCGGCGGGATCTAATCGCCGCCGGCTACCCGCCGCCCCCCGCGGTGCAGGTGGTGGTGCACCCCCACCTGAAGTCCTACACCGCCGCAACCCGGCTGCCCTGGTTCATCCTGGCCGCGGCCAACCGGAACAGAAACCGGATTGACAGCCAGCGCTTGCGGCTTCTACTGGAGCGGGGCGCGCTGGAGCGCACCCTGCGCCACGAGCTGTTTCACCTGGCCCAGCCCGCGGGCTGGCCCCGCTGGAAGGCCGAGGGGATGGCCCTGCGCTTTGCCGGCGACCGGCCCCGGGCCAGGCCGCTGGAAAACATCAGCGAGGCCGAGCTGGAGCGCTTGCTGGCCAACCCGCCCGATCCGGCGACCCTGAGCCGGGCGATGGCCACCGCATTTTGGTGGGTGGGGCGCTGGCAGGCCGGCCAGAATCTGCGCCAGCAGCCTTGATGGGCGGCTGGGCTGGCTCGAGCATCTGGTCACCCCGACATCAAGGGGCCCTGACTAAAGGAGGGCGAAGCGGACCTCGAGGGCCGTAAGGTTCGCCTCCAGGAAGCGGAGGCGGGCCTCCGCGTCCAGGGGAAGGGGGGCGGGCAGGGCCACCTGGGCGGTGAGGCCGAGCTCGGGGAGGAGGAAGACCCCCTGCCCGCCCTTGCGCTCCACCAGGACCCCGGGGCCCTCGTAGCCCCTCTCCTGGAGGTAGAGGAGGGTCCAGTGGAGCTTGCTCTTCCTCTCGGCCTCCCGCACCAGGTCGGCCACCGCCTCCGCCGCCCCCACCCGCTCCAGGATCTCCCCTTGGGCAAGGGACCTTTCCCCCTTGAGCCAGGCCCGAAGCTGCTGGTGGGCCACCAGGTCCAGGTAGCGCCTCAAGGGGCTCGTCACCTGGGCGTAGAGGGGGAGGCCTAGGCCCCTGTGGGGGGCGGGCACCGCCTTGAGCTGGGCCCGTTTCAGGGCCTTCCGCTGCTCCCAAAGGGCGCTCAGGCCCTCCCCCTCCACCCGCCTGATGGGGGCCTCCTGGGTGGCGAAGGGGAAGGGAAGCCCTTCCCGGAGGGCTAGGTGGGCCGCGGCGTAGCCCGCGAGGAGCATGGCCTCCCGCACCCATATTCGGCTCTCGTAGGGGGGGAGAGGGATGATCCGGATGGCTTCCCCTTCCACCCGCACCTTCACCTCGGGCAGGGCGAGGTCCACGGCCCCCTGCGCCAGGCGCCGCCGCCGGAAGGCCTCCGAAAGGGCCTTCAGGGCCTCCAAGCCCTCCACTTCCAGGGCCTCCCGGTAGGCGAGGCGGGCAACGCGCACCCAGCTCGGGTAGACCCTTTCCTCCAGAAGCTCCCCCTCCTCGGAAACCAAGAGCTCAAAGGTGAGGGCGGGCGAGAGGTCCTGCAACCCCAAGCCCAGGGCCTGGGTCACCCCCTCGGGGAGCATGGGTACCGTGCCCTCGGGGAGGTACAGGTTCGCCCCCCGGCGGCGGGCCTCCTCGTCCAGGGAGCTACCCGGGGCCACCAGGGCGGCCACGTCCGCCACGTGCACGTAAAGCCGGAACCCCTCCCCCACCCTTTCCGCCCACACCGCGTCGTCCGGGTCCTGGCTCCCCTCGTCGTCGATGGCGAAGGCGGGGAGGTGGGTGAGGTCGGCCCGCTCCTCCTCGGGCAGGGGGGGGAACCGGGAGGCCCGGGGGGCTTAGGGGGAGGCCAAGCCGCCTCGGGTGGGGGTTTTCCCGCCGCCAGACCCCGAGGCGGAGGAGGAGGCCGTGGGCGGCCTCAGGGGTCTCGGAAAGGCCCAGGGCACGGAGGACGAGGCTTTCCTTCCTTTCCCCTAAGGCCAAGGCCTCCACCTCCTGGAGGAGGGGACGGTCCTCGGGGGCAGGGGTGCCCTCCTTAAGCCGCGCCACCCCTTCCCGGAAGGCCCGCTCCCGGGCCTCCCTTTCCTCCCGCGCCCGGAGGAGGGCCAAAAGCTCCTCCTCCGTGCGGGCCCTAACTCCCTCCCCTTCCAGCACGAAGCGCTCCCCCTTCTGGGCGAGGAGGTAGGCCCCGTAGGCCGCCTCGGGGGTGTAGGCCCCGTAGACGAGCTCGGCGAGCTCCTTTAGGGAGACCCGCTCCCCCTTTAAGAGCTCCCAGGCCGCCTCCTCCTCCCCCTCAGGGACCCTCAGGTCCAGGCTTGCGGGCCCCGGGTGGAGGAGGAGGACGTCTTTGGGGCGCACCTTCACCCGCTCCCCGGTGGAGAGGAGGAGTTCCAGCCGCCCTTCCTTCTCCCAGGCCAGGGCAGGTTTTTGGCGGTAGATGACCAGCGCAGCGGTTGAGTTTGACATACCCCTTCATAGCCTAAAAGTGAAGGCCGGGAACTGCGTAGCGGTTTTTGGTAGGACAACAAGGCTTAAGGGAAGAGTGGGCAGGGTTCACGACGGCCGCCTTTGTCGAGCTCGTCCCGGTGGCTGCCAGGACGGTGGTGCAGAACCGCCCGGAACTTTCCTTCTTCGCCCGCCCCTGTGATGTCCAATCCGTCTCGAGTCGAGACCTCTTGGGCCGCCCCTACGCGTGGGCGACGTAGACCTACTTTCCGGTGGTCCGCCCTGCCAGAGCTTCAGCACGGGGGGTCGGTGTCTGATCCCCGCGGCTGACCGGTCTTCCTTTCCCCCACCTGCTGATGACATTTGTGTTATTTTTCACAATACTATCTACGTGAAAAAAATGTCTACTCTACGCCCTCATGCCCCCGTTTCGTTCTGTTGACTGGTACACTTGATTTTATATAGTACTATGCTAATATTAGCAAAATTGCTTATTAGGAGATGCTGCATGAAAAACATCAACGCAACTCACCACGAGATTGGTCGCACCCAATCAATCCTTTCTAAAACCTCCCAACCGCAAATGGGGGTAGGGGCATGAGCGGGGTGAACGGTCTTCACCATGTTACCGCCATGGCTACTCAAGCCCAGCGCAACCTGGACTTTTACGCCGGAATTCTGGGAATGCGGCTGGTGAAGAGGAGCGTTAATCAGGACGACCCCAGCACCTATCACCTCTTTTATGCCGACGCCGAAGGCCGCCCCGGCACCGACCTCACCTTCTTCCCCTGGGAGAACCTGGCCGCCCCGCGCAAAGGGACAGGCATGGCCGTTGAGGTGCAGCTTGCGGTGCCGCAAGGCAGCCTGGAATACTGGGCCAGGCGGCTGCAACACTACGGGGTCAGGTTGGGGGAAATAGAGGTGCGCTTTGGAGAGCGGGCCCTGCCTTTTCAGGATCCCGACGGCCTCGAGGTCGCCCTGGTAGAAACCGGCCCCCGCCCCTTCACCCCCTGGGAGGGGAGCAGTGTCCCCGAGGACAAACAGATCATGGGCCTGCACGGTGCACGGCTGTGGGAGCGTGAACTCTACCCCACCGCGCAGTTCCTGAGCCAGGCCCTGGGCTTTGTGAGCGCAGGCCACGAGAAAGGCTGGAACCGCTTCGTGGTGAACGGGGGCGGCTCGGGCAACTTCCTCGACATCAAGGAGCTGCCCAACCTGCCCCAGGGCCGCTGGGGTCGGGGCAGCATCCACCACCTGGCCTGGCGGGTGGAGGACACCCCCCACGAGATGGCGGTACGGGCGCGCATCGAGGCCGCCGGTATGCGGGCCACGCCGCAGATCGACCGCTTCTGGTTCAAGTCGGTTTACTTCAACGAGCCGGGTGGCGCGCTCTTCGAGCTGGCTACCGACGGCCCCGGTTTCGCGGTGGACGAAGACCCCGCCCATCTGGGCGAGCGGCTGGTGCTCCCGCCATGGCTCGAGCCGGCGCGCCCCCGCATCGAGGCCGCCCTACCCGAGCTACGCCCGCCCACGCCCGAGGTGTGGTCATGAGCGCCGAGCTGGGCTTCATTCACCGCTACGAGCCCGGCCGCGCAAAGACCACCCTGCTCTTGCTGCACGGCACCGGGGGCGACGAGCACAGCCTGATCGGGCTGGCCCGCCGGCTGGCCCCGGCTGCCAACCTGCTCTCGCCGCGTGGGAAGGTGCTCGAGAACGGCGCCCCGCGCTTCTTCCGGCGACTGGCGATGGGGGTGTTCGACGAGGCCGACCTTCGGGCCCAGGCCGCCGACCTGGCCCGCTTCGTGGAGGAAGCCGCCGCGCACCACGGCTTTGATGCAGGCCGGGTGTATGCCCTGGGCTACTCCAACGGGGCCAATATGGCCGCCGCGCTGATGCTCCTGCACCCCCATCTGCTGGCCGGGGGGGTGCTGCTGCGCCCGGTGCTGCCCCTCGAGCCCCCCGCCCCGCCCAACCTCTCTGGCAAGGCTGCCTTCCTGGCCGCGGGCCGTCGCGACCCCTGGGCTCCTGTTGAGCGGGTCGAGGCCCTGGCAGGCTGGCTCGAGCGCGCCGGCGCCGAGGTCGAGCTGCGCTGGCAGGAGGCCGGTCACGAGCTGCATTCAGAGGAGCTCGAGGCGGCCAGGGAGTGGCTGGCCCGGCACCTGGATGGCTGACCCGGGCGCAGGGCCCCACGGCATCCCGGATGTGTTGACCTGTCGCCCGCCTTGGCCTACCCTGGGGCTACAAGGTGAAGCCCTTTCTTTTTCTACGCATTGACGGCCCCCTTCCCCACGCCCCCTGGCTCCGGGCACGCCAGACGTCCTTGCTCCCTGTCGCTGCCGGTTGCCGGTACCGCCGCCACAAGGAGAACACCGCGCGAGCGGCGCAGCGCAAGAACCGGGCCGCCTGCCTGGCAGTCTCAACGTTCAATTCGAGGTGCGGTCGCCAGGTATGAGCCTGAACCCGGAACAGCGAGCAGCGGTGGAGCACGACGGCCCCGTGGCGGTGGAGGCCGGGGCCGGAACGGGCAAAACCCACCTCATGGCCCACCGCTACCTCTGGCTGGTGGAGCGCAAGGGCTTCTCCCCCCTGGAGATCGTGGCCGTGACCTTTACCGAGAAGGCCGCCCGGGAACTCCGGGCCCGGGTGCGCCGGGTGCTCCAGGGCCAGGTAGCGCCCGAGCGGGTGTACGAGGTGGAGGCCGCCCCCATCGGCACCCTGCACAGCCTGGCAGCCCGCATCTGCCAGGAGTACCCCGAGGAAGCCGGGGTTCATCCGGCCTTCCGCATTCTGGACGAGGTGGAGAGCGCCCTCTGGCTCTCCGAGCACCTGGACGAGGCCCTGGAGGGGGTGCCCCCGGAGCTCCAGCGACTTCTTCCCTACGACCTTCTGGAGGAGGCCCTCCTGGCCCTCCTGCGCCAGCCCCTGGAGGCCGAACAGGCTTTCCGCACCCTGGAGCACCGCCTGGCCGGGGGACAGGAGGCCCTGGAGCAGGCGTTCCGCCAGGGCCGGGCCGAGTGGGCCCGTCGGGTGGGCCGCCTGGCCGAGGAGATGGAGGGGGCGCTGCGAGAGATGACGTCCCGCCACCACCCCCGCGATCTGGCCAACCTCTACAATGCGGTATCCAAACTCCTGGAGGCGGCCGCGGTGGCCGAGCACGACCCCCAGGCGGCCCGTGAATCTCTGGAAAAAATCCGCTTCATCAGGCAGCCCCAGGCCCTCGAGGCCAGGGAGTTCCTTCGCGAGCTGAAGGATAAGGCCCGGCAGGCAGCCCTTTTCCTGCCCGAAACGGGCTCGGGGGATCTATTCCTGTTGAAGCACCGCCACCTCCTGGCGGAGGCTTTTCAGGGGGTGCGGAATTTTCTCCAGAGGCGCAAGCGGGAGGACGGCGTCCTGAACTTCGCCGACCTCGAGGTGCACGCCCTGCGGGCCCTGGAGCACCCCCCGGTGCTGGAGGCCTACCGGGCACGCTGGCGGGCCTTTCTGGTGGACGAGCACCAGGACACCAACCCCGTCCAGGGGGAGCTCCTCGAGCGGCTCTTCGGGGAGGCCCCGGTGGCGGTGGTGGGGGATCGCAAGCAGGCCATCTACGGCTTCCGCTACGCGGATCACCGGGTCTTCACGGGGTTCGTGGAGGAGGTGAAAACCCGGCCCGGGGGGCGGGCCGTCCGGCTGGAGGCCAACTACCGCACCCAGGCCCCCCTCCTGGAGGCTGTGGATCGCCTGGCCGAGGGCTTCCTCGGCCCCCTGCACCAGCCCCTACAGCCCACCCGCCCCGCCTGGAACAGCCCCGAAGCCTGCCTGCGGCACCTGTTCTTTAGCAGCCCCCCGTCCAACGTAGACGAGTTGCGGGAGGTCGAAGCCCGCCGGGTGGCCCAGGAGGTGCGCACCCTTCTGGAAAAAGGGCTCCCCGACGGCCCGGTGCGCCCCAGCGAGATCGCCATCCTGGCCCGCACCTGGAACACCCTCGAGCCCTTCACCCGGGCCCTGGAAGCCGAGGGCATCCCGGCCGTCTCGGCCGGTGGGGGCAGCCTCCTGGAGACCCCCGAGGCCCGCGACGGGATGGCCCTCCTGGCCTTCCTGGCCGATGCCCAGGACGACCTGGCCCTGCTGACCCTTCTGCGAAGCCCCTACTTCGCCGTGCCCGACGCTGTTCTGCACCGGCTGGCCGAGGATCGGGAGGCCGCCACCTGGTGGGAGGCCCTCCAGGCACATGGCCCGGAGGAACCCCGGCAGGTGCTGGAGGAGCTGCGCCAGAAGCGGGGCCTGCTTCCCAGCTTCCTCCTGCAGGAGGCCGACCTTGTCACCGGGTACACCGCCGTCCTGGCCCACCTTCCGGGGCCGGCGCGGCGCCTGGCGGATTACAGGGCTTTCCTGGAGCTGGTCAGGGGCCTGGAGGCCCGCGGCGAGGGGCTGTGGGGGGTGGTGGATCGCCTCAGGGCCCTGGTGCGCCGCCGGCTGGAGCTACCCAGGCCGCCCCTGGGGGGCCTCGAGGCCGTCCAGCTCCTCAGCGTTCACGCGGCCAAGGGCCTGGAGTGGCGGGTGGTCTTCCTGGTGGGCCTGGAGAGAAGGCCCGCAGCCCCCAGCCCCTCCCTCCTGCTCCACCCCGCGAGGGGCCTCGGAATTCGCCTGGACAAAAAACCAGGTGGGCTTTACGCCGAGCTGCTAAAGGAAAACCTGCGCGGCCAGGTCGAAGAGGAGGCACGCCTCCTCTACGTGGCCCTCACTCGAGCCCGGGATCTGCTGGTGCTTTCCCCGGGGTTCGGTGCGGGCCACCTCTGGAAGACCACCGCCGAAGAGGAGTTTCCCCGCCCCCCCTCCTTCGGGGAGTTGCTCGGGGGGTGCTGGGAGCGGGTGAGGGGCCTGGCCCAGGTGGAAGAGCAGGAAGCCTCCCCCACCGACTACCCCGAGAAGCCCGTGGACTTCCCCAGCTCAATATCTTAGGAAGGCAGGTAGGGGCTGGGCCCGCCCCAGTAACCCACCCAGAGGTACTCCCGGGGCCGGGAGAGGGCCACGTACAGCAGGCTGCGCTCCTTCTCCTCCACCAGGGCCCTTTCCTGGGGGTCGGCGGCGTTGTTCAGCAGGGCTCTTAAGGGGAACAGGCCGTCGTTGGCCCCGAACAGGGCCACCGCCCGGAACTCCAGGCCCTTGGCCCCGTGCACCGTTCCGTACCAGACCCCGGCCCCATCTTCATCCAGCCTTTGAGTGGAGAGGCCTTCTTTCTGCAGGCGCTCCCCCACCCGCTCGGCCAGCTTATGCACCCGGGCCAGAACGGCGATCTGACGGGGCTCCAGGCCCTGGCCCAAAAGCCAGCGGATCCAGCGCAAAAGCTCCTCCAGGGCCGCCTCCTCTCTGGAAAAACTGCGGATTTCCGGCCTGGAACCCCGCAGAAGGGCCAGGCTCCCCCGCACCTCCCCCTCCACCTGGGAGGGAAGCGTTCGCTCCGCCAGCTCCCCGATCTCCCGGGTGGTGCGGTAGTTGACCCGAAGCCTGCGGGAGCGCCCCTGCACCTCGAGGCCCAGCGCCCGCCAGGAGGTGGGGCCCCGGTAGATCCGCTGGGCGGGGTCCAGGGTGAGGAAGAGGTCGTCCTCCCCCTCCTCGGCCAGGGCCCGCAGGAGCATGAGCTCGGCGGGGCCGAAGTCCTGGGTCTCGTCGGCCACCACCGCGCGCAAGCGGGGCAGGCGCCCTTCCTCCAGGGCGGCGCGCACCCGGTGGCAGAGCCCGTTAAAGGTGGTGGCCCCCTGGGCACGCAGGGTCTCCCAAACCTTCTGGAAAACCTCGAAAAGGGCCTGGCGCTCCCGGGCGCTCAGAGGGGTACCCCGGCCCTCGCGGGAAAAGCCCCGGTAGTCCTCCCAGGTGTACAGGCCCCAGGCATCGGCCATCTCCCACTCGGAGAGAACGAAGTCCGGACGGAAGGCCAGCCCCTGGCTAAGCTTTTCCAGAACGGGGCGGTATTTCTCCTCCGTCCAAATCTGCGGCTGCCCAAAAACCTCCTCGTAGAGGCGCAAAGCGAGGTTGTGCAGGTGATCCACCCAAACGTTGGGGAGTTCCTCCCCGGCCAGCCCCTTGAGGGCGATTTTGAGCCGCTGGGCCAAGCCTTTGTTGAAGGTGGTGAGGAGGATGCGGGCCTCGGGGTAGCGCTGGGCCAGGGTGCGGGTGCGGTGAATCGCCACCACGGTCTTGCCCGTGCCCGCCCCACCCGTCACCCGGGCCGGACCCCCGAAGCGGGCCCCCACCACCTCCCGCTGCAAGGGGTGCAGGAAGAAGTGCCAGGCCTCCCAGGAGCCTTGCAGGGCCTGGCGCACCTCCTGGAGGCTCTGAAGCAGGACGAACTGCCGCTGGATCAGGGGATGGGAAAGGAGTTCCTCCGCGCTTTGAACCTGGATCCTGGGGGGCGGGGGCACTGGTTTCCCATCTAGGAGGCTCCAGATTCGCTCCCGAACCGTTTCAGGCAGGCCTTTCATGAGCTCCAAAATCCCGTCCTCTGTGGCGTAGCGTAGGGGCTTTACATAGTCCGGGGGCACCCCCAGGCTGAGAAGGTACTCCTCGTCGTAGCGGGCCAGGGGGGCTTCCACCTCCACGGGCACCGGAACCTCCACCTCCACCGTGCGGATAATCTGGAGCTCGCCGATTATGCGGTGAACCTCCACCCGGTGCCGGTTCGCCCAGTCGTAGGCCTCGTCGTGGTGGCCGCAATAGGCCGCTATCCAGGCCTTACCTTGGGGGTAGAGGATTCCGCGCAAGTCCTGGTTGACGCGAATGGACCAGAACCCGCTGTGGAGTTTTTCCAATCGGAGACCAGGATGGCGGGGATTCTGGGCAAAGGAAAAGAAGGCGTCCATCACCGCAACCTGCTCGGCGGGGGTGAGGCGTCCCCTAGCCTTTAAAAAGGTTTCTGCAAGGGATAAAGGCGTTACTTCTGTCACAGCTCCTCCTTCAGGTACGCCCGGATGGCCTCCACGGGGGTCTCCGGGTAAACCTCGAGGCCGTGCGCTCCCAGCCCCGGAGGCACCAGGCGCTTTTTTCCCCAGCGGGCCAGGCTCTGCCCAATAACCCGTCCCTCTTCCATCAGGTCTTCGGGGCCTTCCTCCGGCGGGGGCAGGCCCGCCTCCTGCAGGGCTTGAAAAAGACCGGCGTACGCTGCGGGCAGCAGGGCCTGGAGCTCTGCCCATTCAAGCCGGGGTGGCGGGGCCTGGGGCTTGCGCGGGGGGAACTCGCCCGGGTTCAGGCGGTGGAGCTCCTGGTAAACCCGTTCCCGCAGCTCGAGGGCGAACTCCAGGAGGCCTTTCACCCGCTCCTCCGGCCAGACCCGGTGGGGGTAGAGGAGCTTGAGCAGGGCGGAGAGCCACTTGCGCACCGCGCGGATGTCCCGCTGGGTGTAGCCCGAGGACAGGCTCACCTCCGCGGGGAAGGCCAGAGGGCGCAGCCGGCGCAAGGCCGCGGCCAGGTAGTCCACCACTAGGGCCGGGCCCTGGTAAAGAAGATCGGGGGTGATCTTGGGGAACTCGTGGCCGGGGAGCAGGCCGTGGATGCGATCCAGGAAGGCCGTATCCCCCCGCAGCCCGTTGGGCAGAACGCGGGTTACGGGCGGGGTGGGGTCGTCGGCGTTGCCCAGGAAGACCAGCGAGGCCTGCGCGGCCAGGGTTTTTCCACCCCGGCTGAACTGGCCCGACTCCATGTAGTCCTTCAGGATGGAGATTACGGAGGGATCGTCCCAGGCGGTGTGGGCGATCTCGTCGAAGATCACCACCTCGTAGGTGGGCACCAGGCCCGGGCGGCGGGTGAGCTGGTTGTAGAAGAGCACCGCCGGGCTCACCTTGCCCCCGGAGACCACATGGGCCTCGGCCGAGGTGTTCCGCAGGAGGTAGGTCTTCCCGGTCTGGCGGGGGCCCAGCTCGAGGTAGTGCAGGTTGGGCTCCACCAGGGGGGCCAGCCGGGCCAGGTAGAGGAGCTTTTGCCGCTCGCTCAGACCCTCGGGGTTGATGCCCACGCTTCCCAGGAGGAAGTCCGTCCACTCCTCCTCGGTGAAGGCCTGCCGGCCCCGCTGGAAGGGCTCGAGGTCTTTCAGGTGGGCCTCGAAGGGCACAAACTGCCCCAGGCGCACCCTGCGGGTGGCCGGGTCGTACAGCAGCTCCAGGGTGCCCCACATCCCGTACAGCACCCCCGGGTGCTCCTCGGCCAGGCGGGGCCGCACCTCCAGGCGGTGCTCTCCCAGGCTGGGAATCCGGCCATGGTAGGAGCCTGTCTGCAGATCCACCTGCACCTCGAGGCGGTCGATGAGGACAAACCGGCCCGCGCGCAGGAGCTGATCCTTGATCCACTGCTCGTGGCCGGGGCCCAGGTAGCGCTCCTCCAGGAGCTTGCGCACCTTTTCCACGGCCTCGCGGTGGCCCCCCATGCGGGCCAGCAGGTACTCCACCACGTAGCGGGGGATGCGGTAAAAAACCTCTTCCCGAATCAGGCCTTTATCCAGAATATGCCCAGGGAACGCGTGCTCAGCTTTTTCCAGAACCACCACTTCCCACCTTCCTCATCACAGAAGCCCCTGCAGCTCGTCCAGAAGCGTGTTGGGGCGCAGGCTGTCCCTGGGCTGTCCCGCCGGGGCCGGGGCCCCTTGCGGGGATAGTTCCCCCTCCTCGGAAAAGGGTTCGGCCCCTTCCCGCCAGAGATCCTCGGGCGCCAGGGGGTACAGGAGCCGGAAAAGCACCACCTCCCCCTCCCGCCCCGGTTCTTCCGCGTAGGCCTCCCCCCAGCGCCCCGGGGCGCTGCCCAGCACATAGGCATAGGCCCGGTGTTCGGGCCAGGTGCGCACCGGCACCTGGGGGGTGGCCGCCTCCACCAGGAGGGCCCAGGCCTGGGGGGAGGGGTTCAGGGGCTCGGGGGGAGGGGTGTGGGCCAGGAGGCGCTCGGCCCCCTCCAGCAGCTCCTCTTCCAGGGCTTCCCGGTCGTCGCCGTACCACAGGTGCTCCAGAATCCCCTCCCGCAGAAGCCGCGCAGCCTCCTGGCGGTAGGCCGAGCGGGGGGGCCGGGGCCCGGTGAGCCGAACCACCAGGGGGTTGTGGCTTCTCGAGGGGGGCTCGGGGTCGAAGGCCTGGATGCGCTTTAGGGTTTCCTGGAGCTGGCGCTCCTCCTCGGCCAGGGCGGGCAGCAGCGCGTTCAGGTAGCCAATCTCCAGGTAAATGCGCCGGTATTTTGCCAGCCTGGCCGCGTAGGCCGCGTGCAGCTCGTGGGCCTCCCCCAGGATGCTCCAGGCCGCATCGCACAGCCGCTTGCGGGCGGAAGGGGTCTCGGGGGTGGTCGGGCGCCTGGAAAAAAACCCCCAGGGCCCTCGAGGCTGCGGCGGGGGTGGCGGGGGGGCCTCCTGCTTGTTCCAGGCCTGCCGCCCTTCCTCCAGCTCGGCTTTCAGGTGCTCCAGTTTCTGCTGAAGCGCCCGGGCCTCCCCGTCCCTTTCCAGCAGAACCTCCAGCCGCCCATCCGCCAAAGCCCCGTCGAGCTCCTGGAAAAGGGCCTCGAGGCGGCCAAACTCCTCCTCGTCAACGGGCCGCCCCCGGTCTTTGCGGGCCTTCAGGCGCCGGTAACGGGCCCGCTGGCCCCGGAACCCCAGGCCCTCGTCCAGCTCCGCCAGCGCGGCGTGCAGCCGGTTCTGGAGTTCGGCCCGGGCCCCCTGCAGGGCGGTTAGCGTGGCCTGCAGGGCCCTGGGGCCTTTGAAGAGGGCCTCGTTTACACCAGCAAACCGGATGGGGTTCTCCAGGGGAAGCAGGGCCTCCTCCAAAGCGGTCTCATCCTCCCGGGCCAGCGCCTGATGGGCCTGCTCCCAGAGGGGGCCCTGCCACTCGGGGTAGCGGTGGCAGTCCTGGCGCTCCGGCCTGGGGGGATACCTGGCCTCGGCGGAAGCCCTCGGGGGCTGGGGGAGCGGAAAAGGCGCTGAATACCCTTCACCGGCCTCCTTGATGGCCTCCCAGAGCCCCGGGGCCAGATCCGGGGCCTGGGGCTGGGTGCGCTCCATGCGGGCGATGCCCAGCCCCATCCAGTCCCGGCCCCGGTCGGGCTGAAGGGGGGCCCGGGTGTGGAGCAGGGCCTCCACAAAGTGCTGCACCCATACCTGGAGGTACTCCTCCCGGGCCAGCCGGCCCCCCCGCCGGTTCCAGAGGGCCAGGGGCCAGACCCGGCTGGGCAGGGGGTGGCGGGGATTCGGGGGGAAGCGGCCCGCCGCCTGGAACTCCAAGGGGTCGCGCAGGAGGAGCACCAGGTGCAGCCGGGCCTCGAGGCCCTGGCTTCCCGCGCCCAGGAAAAACGCCTCCAGATCCGCCAGGGTCTCCTCGAGCGCCCCCTCCAGGGGACTGCCCAGCACCACCAGGGTGGGGGCGGGGTCGGGGGAAAGGCCCCGGGCGCGCAGGGCCAGGAGGCGGCTCTGGTTCAGCAGCCGCCCGAGCCCCTCCCGCCAGGCTGGGGGCTGGGCTTTCTCCAGGGCCAGGCCGCTGGGGCCCAGCCGCTTCTCCCATACCGAATAGAGGGGCTCCACCAGGGGGCGGGCGCTGGGAAAGGCGATCAGCAGGGTGGGGTGCACCATGGCTAGAGGGAGGGGAAGGTGTCCTTGCCGCTATCGGGGTTGTAGCTCTGGAGTTCCTCCTGAAGCGCTTGCAGAACCGCTTTTTCTCGCTCGAACATCGCCAGGTCTTTCTCCGTCCAGGAGTCGCGGCTCTGGAGCAGGCTCTCGCGGCTTTCCAGGGCTTCCTGCACCTTGCTCAGGTACACCTGCAGGCGCTCCCGCTCCTGCCGCAAGGCCCGATCCTTTTTCACCACCTGGCCCTCCACCTCTTTGAAGGCGAAGAAGTCCCGGGCAAAGGCCTCAAAGGCTTCTCCGGGCGTGCCGCCCAGAACCACGCGCCGCCCGCCCACCTCGCGGGTGTCCTCGTAGCTGTACTCCCCCTTGTCCTCGCGGATGATGCCCAGCAGGCGGGCCTGGGTCCATATCCGGGCGGCCTCCTCCGGGTCGGGCAGGGGGAAGAGATCCTCGAGGTCCTCCTCCCAGGCGCGGTGCAGGTGGAAGCTGCGATCCTTTGAAAGGGCCTGGTACTTCTCCCGGTAGGCCTCGATGCCCCGCAGGGCAAAGGCTGGGATGGAGGCCTCGATGCGGTAGAGGAGCACCCGCCGGTGGTCCCCGGTGGACACCTTCTGGAGCTTGCTCCGCTCGTGGATGTTGCCCGCCAGGATGTTGAGCAAATCCTCGGAGACCTCGAGGGGATCGTGGGAGCCGTCCTTCTCCCCCACCCCCAGGATGGAGACCATCTCCCGGTGGCCCAGGTTAGGGTTGGAAACCCAGGCGTCCTGGTAGTCCCAGGCGGGGGCGGCCAGGTGATCCAGCTCGTGGAAAGCCCGCTTGATCGCCTCCTTCAGGGTCTCGTCCCCGTTTTGCAGCGCCCCGCGCAGCCAGTCCGACAGGCCGACCTCCCCCAGGCTCAGCGCCTGCAAAACCTGCTCGGTGTTTTCCAGCAGGGCCTGGAGGCCTTTCTGCTTCAGGGACTGCAGCTCCACCCGCCCCTCCTGGACGGCCTGGGCCTCCTGGGCCAGGTAGGGCGGGGGCAGGGTGAGGGTGAAGGGGTCGCGATCCCAGCGATCCCGGTTCGGGGCGGGGGCGGCGGAAGGAGCGGCCTGCGCGTGGTTGCTCAGGCGCAGGCGCAGCGTTTTGATGCGCTCGAGGGTTGCTTCCAACTGCCTCAGGAGTTCCTGGGCCAGCTCCGCGCGGGCCTGGGCCACCCCAACCTCTGAGGCCTGCTCGGCAATGGCGTCAATCTTCTTCCGCGTTAGAAAGGGCGTTGAAGCACGTGAAGAGGATCTTGGCCAGCGGAGGAGGCCCTGCTGTTTTGGCTTTCGAACATCTCGGTCGAGGCGCTCCAGGCTTTCCCAAAACGCATCCTCACTTTTCTTTAGCTCCTCTCTGAGAGTCCTAACGCGTTGATCCAGGGCATCCTTCACCTCGCTCAGACCCCGAACAAGGCTGCCTAGAGGATAGTCGCGGAAAGCTTCCTCCAGGCGTGGCCAAAAGTCGGGCAGTTGTCCTTCCCAGGCCTTCTTAGCAGCTTCCCTGGCTCGGTTCTGGTAGGGGCCTAAAGCCCCTTTGAGGTTCCCTAGAACCCGTTCATCATCCTCGGGGCTCGAGGCAGCCTGTACATTGGAAAGGCCCTCCGGCTCCGGGGAGCTCTGCCCCAGGGCCTCCTCGATGGCCTGTCGGAGTCCGGCGGGCTCCCAGGGGGGGTTCTCGGCCAGGAGCTCCTGGATGGCCCTGGCCGTGGCCTGCTTCCGCGCCTCTCCCAGCACCTTCTCGAGCTCAAAGCGCAGCTCCGCCGCCCCAAAGCTGGCGTAGTGGGCGGTCTTGCCGTAGTAGCGCCCCTTCTGCTCGTTGAGCTGGTGGGCGATGTTGTCGAACATATCGGCCTGCTCCTTGCCCATGGGGCCCGCCTGGAGGAAAAGCCCCAGACCCAGCAGCTCGGTCAGGTCGTCTACCTTGTTGAAGGTTTTCCCGGCGCGGTTCTGCCGGTTGACCAGAAAAACCATGTCGAAGGGCTTTTTCTCCACCTGGATGCGCCGCCCGCCCAGGGTGTAGCTCAGGTTCTCCTTGAAGTTCATGAAGTGATC
The DNA here is from genome assembly GCA_026004095.1 of Meiothermus sp. Classification (GTDB taxonomy): domain Bacteria; phylum Deinococcota; class Deinococci; order Deinococcales; family Thermaceae; genus Meiothermus. Next base: position 36,035 of record BPIL01000011.1, on the reverse strand, counting down.
CAGCTCCTTCAGGGCCCCGTAGGCGTTGGCCTCCACGTTCTGGGTGCCCGGGCGGTTGGTGTAGATATCGGGCAGGAGGAAGTAGCCGAAGAGCTGATCCTCGTCCTTCATGAGCTGGCGCAGGAGGAAGGCCACGTCCAGGAAGGTGCCGGAACCCGTGCCCCCCGCCAGGGAGCCCACCACCGCCACCGTGAGGTGGGGGGTGTAGGGCTCGTAGATGTAGCGGCGCTCCCTGCTGGGGCGCTCATCCTTGTAGTCGCGGGCCAGGGCCAGCAGGTCGCGCAGGTTCTCGTAGACCAGGCTGGCGTTGGCGAAGAGGGCCAGGCGGCCCAGGGCCCGGATCTGCCCGGCCCCGGCCAGGATGTTGGCCTTGAGGTCGGCCTTGGGCGGGAACCACTCGCGGATCTCGTCGTGCACCTTGGGCAGCAGGCTCGCGCCCCGGGCCTCGATGTGGAGGATTTCGCTGGCCTGCAGGCGGGCCTTCTTGCCGTCGGAAGTGAGCAGGTGATCGTTGTTGGCGGCGGTGGTGTCGATGAGCAGAAACTTGACCAGAGGGGGCTCCTCGCCAAACGCCTCGAGCAGCTTCTTCTTGGCGTAGAGAAGGGCCCACTTGCCCGTCCCACCCAGGCCGATGAGAACCGTGCGCTTAAGCCTTTTTGTTTCCATAAAACTCGTTCCTCAGGGTTCAACTACGAAACTCGCAATCTCCCGCTGGCCGTCGTAGAAGTAAATCCGGGTGCCTCGAGAAAATGTTTCGCCGCTTTCCAGGGGCATTTTCCGCTGTCTGTTGTTCTCGTATTTAGCCTCCAGGCTGGAGGGGAGTTCCAGAACCACCTCCTCGCCGCGCGGGTACACCTTCACGCCCTTGAGGTTTGGATCCACCTGCCCCAGGTCGGCCCGGCCCTTGAGGTTCAGGGGTTTTTCCGCACATTCCGGGGGGGGCCCAAAGTACCGGCCCTGCCCCCAGGGCCGCTGGGCCGCCAGCCAGCGCGCCAGGAGGAAGGCGGAAAAAAGCAGCAGGGGCAGGAGCAGCCACCAGTAGTCCAGCAGCCTTTCCCAGAGGGTCTTGGGCTGGGTTACGGAGGGCAGGGGGGGCAGGGGGCTAAGCTGGCTGCCGGAGGGGGCCTGGGCCTGGAAGCTGGGCTGCACGCTCTGCCCGGGAGCCAGGCCCTGGTTGGTGAGGCGCACCTCGAGCCCCTCCCCCGGCTTCAGCACCACGGGTCCTTTCTGCCCGTTCAGGGTGGCCTCGAGGCCCCTTGGAGTCTCGATGTTCAGGGAGAGGGGCTCCCGGGCCCAGGCATTGCCCTCCAGCCGGTACTGGAGGGTGGTGCTCTCCCCGGGGCGCAGCTCCAGCCGCTCGGGGGGGTTCTCGGGGGTCAGGGTGTAGGCCGCGGGGGGGTGGTAGGCGAAGCGCAGCGGGATGGCCTCCGGGCGCACCAGGGTGCCCTCGGCGGCCTCGAGGCAGAGCCAGGCCGTGTACTCCCCTTCCCTGAGGCCCTGGCCCCGCAGGCGGAAGCTGAGGGTGCGGTTGCCCGGCTCCAGGCGGTTGGGGGACACTTCCAGGAAGGCCCCCTGCTTCTGCAGGTTCGCATCGTCCAGAGAGAGGCGCAGAGGCCGGGGCCGCCCCTGGGCCTCGAGGGCCACCTCCACCCGGGCCTCGGGGGATTGCATCAGGTTGCCGAGCTGAAGCGCCGCAGGCTTGAAGGTATAGGCCCCCAGGGTGGGCACTTCCCCTACCCCGGCCTGCTGCACCCGCGTGCGCGGCAGGCTGCCCAGCCCCCGGCGCACCTCCTCGGGCACCGAGGCCCCCAGGGCAACGTAGTACACCCAGTCGTAAGGCCCCTGCTGGAGCCGGAGGGTCTGCACCACGTCGGACATGCGGTAGGGCCCCTGGCGGTCGTTATCAGTCCCGTCGGTGAAGATGTAGTAAATGGTCGCCACCCCTTCCCTCGGTGGGGTGGACTTCAGGGTGGACATCAGTGTGCGGTAGATCCAGGTGTTCTGTCCGTCGGCCTTCAGATTCTGCACATAGGCCACTGCCGGGCCCCGCTCCTCGGGCAGGCGGAAGCGGCGCTCCCCTTGGGGGCCCTGGTGGAAGGGCACAAACACCACCTCCGACGCAGGCAGGGTTCTCAAAAAACGCACCAGCTCGGCCTGCACCTTGGGGAAAATAACTGCCTTCCCGTCCCCCAGGCCCATCATGGAGCCGGAGGTATCCACCAGGAACACAAAGCGGTACCGCTCGATGGGTGGGGGCGCGCCCTGGGGCTGTTGCGCGGGGATGCAAGCAGCCCAGGCCACCGCCAGCAGCAGCGGCAATACAAGCCCCATGTAACGCTTTCTCATATTGCTAAAGATTAGCAGCTTGTCAAACCGCCCTAGGGTATTTTGCACAACCTGGGTTAGCCTGTGTACCTTCGCTGGACATTAGCGGCCCCCCAGTGCTCACCTCAGGCACGCACAAGAGCCTGCGCTGCCATATTTTCTCCTTGGGGTGCATCTCCAAAAATCCGTTAGGAGTTACGCAGTTGCCTTCCTCCCCTCTACTCGGCTACCCTTTTCTGCAAAGCACACAGACTAAGAGGGATTAGCTGCTATGAACCCACCAAAGTGCAACGACCTGGACTACATCCACTTCCTCATCGCTGCCCAGAGGGTCTTTACCTGCAGCGAAGCCGCCCGCTGCCAACCAGAGGCCCCAGCCCACGATGCCTTCACCCGTCTGCTCCAGCGACAGCCTCCCGACACGGAGGCGCTGTGGCAGGAGGCCAGGGCCTTGGTGGAGCCCACCCGAGGGCTTTTGGTGCTGGATGATACCACCCTGGATAAACCCTACGCCCGGCGGATGGAGTTGGTGACCTACCACTGGAGCGGCAAGCACCAGCGGGTGGTCAAGGGGATCGCCCTCATGACCCTGCTGTGGACGGAGGGCCAGGCTCTCATCCCCTGTGACTTCCGGGTCTACGACAAGCCTTCGGGGGGCCCGAGCAAGAACGCGCACTTTCTGGAGATGCTGCGGGTGGCCAAGGGACGGGGCTTTGCCCCGGCGTACGTGCTGATGGATAGCTGGTACGCTTCGCTGGAGAACCTGAAGGGGATTGTTGGCCTGGGCTGGCGCTTCCTCACCCGGCTGAAGGGGAACCGCCTGGTGAACCCTGAGGGGGCGGGGCTGCGGCCGGTGAGCGAGGTAGAGATACCCCCGGCGGGACGGGTGGTGCACCTGAAGGGTTTTGGTTTGGTCAGGGTGTTCCGGACGGTTTCAAAAGACGGGGACGCGGAGTACTGGGCGACCAACGACCTGGGGATGCGCGAGGAGCAACGGGGGGAGCTGGAGCGGGCGGGATGGGGTATAGAGGTCTACCACCGGGGCCTCAAGGGGTGTTGCGGGGTGGAGCGGGCCCAGGTGAGGAAGAAGGTTTCGGTCTTAGGCCACCTGCTGCTGGCCCTGCGGGCTTTCCTCAGGCTGGAGGCACACCGCTTGCGGACGGGGGTGAGCTGGTACGAGTCCAAGACAAGCATCATTCGCGAGGCGATACGAAGTTACCTGGCCAATCCCATCCACATCCTTCACCCAACTGCGTAACTCCTAATCCGTATGCCAGAATAGGGCATGAAAAACTGGAAAGCCAAAGCCCAACAAGCCTTTGAACGCTACCTGGAAGACCTGGAACAGAGCCTGGCACCTGGCGTCGGCCTGGCCGGAATCGAAGCGGCCATGCTGCGGTATAATCCGGAGCTGCTCAGGGCAGTGATGCAAGGCCTGGCCGAAGAGACCCAGGCGCTTTCCCCCCTGGAGATACCGCCTGGGTGGCGGAAGGTGGGGGTTCGGTGGGTCGAGGTGCAGAGTCCGTGGGGAAGGATCCAGACCGGTGTACAGCGGCTGCGGGACGAGACCGGACGGGAACATAGCCGCCGGCTGGATGCAAGCCTGGACAGTAGCGGGTACACCCCCGGGGCGCTGGAACGCCTGATGGAGCTGGCCGGCCGGCTGCCGTATGAGGAGGCGGCGGAGCTGGCCCGGCTACACGCAGCCTACAGCGAGCGGTGGGCCGAAGCAGTGCACACCCACCTGGCGCAGCAGGCCTGGACTGCCTTAGCCGAGGGAGGGGGACGGTTGATGGTACTGGAGGTGGATGGGGTGCGGGTAGGGGGACAACCCCAGCCCCAGACCCACACCTGCGAGGGGATCGAGATCAAGTGTGCCCTGGTCTATCCGGCCCACCACCCCAGGGCCCGTAGCCGCCTGGCGGGGGTGATGACCCCAGAGGAACTGCTGCCGCGGGTGGCAGGGCTGCTCCGGGCAGCCGGGGTGCGCGCGGGGGGATGTGCTGATAGGGGTATCGGACGGGGCGGTCTGGTCATGCAGCAACTGGGCTGGTCGGAAGTGGAGCGCAGGCAGGAGCGGGCCTTGTGGCTGCGAACCTACCGTCCTCCCCCGACCGCGCCGGAGCGGATGCACTATCCCGCCTACCGGGCCAGGGGCTGGCCGATTGGGTCAGGGCAGGTGGAGGGCATGAACAAGCATGTGATTGGTGCCCGCATGAAGCGTTCGGGGATGCAGTGGAGCCGTCCAGGGGCCTCACGCACCGCTGCCCACCGAGCCCAGCTCTGTAGTTCCAGGCCGCTTGTGGCGTTCGATACCCCGCGCTGGGAGGCTTTCCCGGTACGGAAACTCTGAGATGCAACCCCTTTGAGTTCTGGGCCGAGGTTTGCTATAAGTGAGGATCATGTCACAGATGATCCCCTTTCGCTACCTCTGGCTGTTGGTTCTGTTAGTGCTGGTAATGCTGGCAGGCTGTCGAAAATCCCCCGATGTTGGGGCCAGCTGGTTCTGGCGTGCTGGATCGTTTTACGGTGTCGCCTACGGGGCCAGCCAGTTCATGGCGGTGGGGGATGGAAGCGCCGTTCTAACCTCCCCCGAAGGAGTCACCTGGACGCCCCGCACCTCGGGCACCCCGAGCGAGCTTTACGGCATCGCCCATGGGGGCGGCCAGTTCGTGGCGGTGGGGGATGGCGGCGCCGTCCTCACTTCCCCCGACGGGGTCGCCTGGACACCCCCCATCTCGGGCACCGGAAGCTGGCTTGGGGGTGTCGCTTACGGGGGCGACCAGTTCGTGGCGGTAGGGGATGACAGCACCGTCCTCACCTCCCCCGACGGGGTCACCTGGACGCCCCGCACCTCGGGCACCCCGAACACGCTTTGGAGCGTCGCCTACGGGATCAGCCAGTTCGTGGCGGTGGGGGATGACGGCACCGTCCTCACCTCCCCCGACGGGGTCGCCTGGACAAGTCAGACCTCGGATGCCGGAACCTGGCTTCACGGCATCGCCTACGGGGGCGGCCGGTTCGTGGCGGTGGGATTCGCTGGCACCATCCTCACCTCCCCCGACGGGGTCACCTGGACGCCCCGCACCTCGGGCACCCCGAACACGCTTTGGAGCGTCGCCTACGGGATCAGCCAGTTCGTGGCGGTGGGGGATGACGGCACCGTCCTTACCTCCCCCGACGGGGTCACCTGGACGCCCCGCACCTCGGGCACCTCGAACTCGCTTCGGGGCGTCGCCTACGGTGGCGGCCGGTTCGTGGCGGTGGGGGCGGACGGCACCATCCTCACCTCCCCCGACGGCGTCACCTGGACAAGTCAGACCTCGGGCACCTCGAACACGCTTTGGAGCGTCGCCTACGGTGGCGGCCGGTTCGTGGCGGTGGGGGCGGACGGCACCATCCTCACCTCCCCCTGACCTCTCAGTTCGGGGAACACCCCTACAGCGAACTTTTGGCGCTAGAATCTACAAACCACCTTACCCAAATCAGGCCATGCGATTATGTTTAGATCATGAACCGTCGTACCTACCCATCGGACGTGAGTGATGAGGAATGGGCCCTGGTGCTGCCCTATTTGACCCTCGCTCCGCTAGAGGCTCCCCAGCGCAAGTATGACCTGCGCGAAGTGTTCAACGCCCTGCGTTGGATGGTCCGAACCGGTGCTCAATGGGACTACCTCCCCCACGACTTCCCACCCCCCCATATCGTTCAGGCGCAAGCCTACCGCTGGATGAACCGGGGGGTCTTCGAAGACCTGGTACATGATCTGCGCATGACCCTGCGAATGCTCCAGGGCAAAGCCGCCCACCCCAGTGCTGCCATCTACGACGCTCGCACCCTGCAGTCCACCCCGCAAAGTGGGGGGCGGGCCGGGTATGACGGGCACAAGCGACGCAAGGGGAGCAAGGTTCACCTGGCGGTGGATACGTTGGGCCATCTGCTGGCTTTGGTGGTGACGGCGGCCAGCGAACAGGAACGGGCCCAGGTGGGGGCACTGAGCCAACGGCTACAGGAAGTTACTGGGGCGCAGGTGGCCGTGGCCTTTGTGGATCAGGGTTACACCGGAGAAGAGGCAGCACAAGCGGCGGAGGCGGAAGGAATCGCCCTGTGTGTGGTCAAGGTGGAGGGTGCTAGACGAGGATTCGTCCTGCTGCCGAAGCGTTGGGTGGTGGAACGTTCGTTTGCCTGGACATCCCGGTTTCGCAGGCTGGCGCGCGACTATGAGCGGCTGGCTGATAAGAAATCTTCAAGACTCTTTCCACTAAAATGGAGCCATGCAACTGGCCCAACATCAGCGCCGCCCCCGGTTGGAACTCCAACTGCGACACCATCCGGATAACCTCCACGCCCTCTACCGGGAGTCCCAAGACCACACCGAACGCGCCCGCTGGCACGCTCTCTGGCTGCTGGCCAGGGGTCAGAGCATCCCCGAGGTAGCCAGGAATCTGGGCTATACCGATCGCTGGGTGCGTCAGGTAATCCACCGCTACAATCAGGGCCTGCCCATGAAGAATCTGCGGCACGAGAACAAAGGCCGGGCCCCCCTCGTACCGCCCGAACTCCAGGAGGGCTTCCGCCAGGCCCTCCTCCAGCCCCATCCCAGGGACGGGCTTTGGAGCATTCGCAACGCTGCGGAGTGGCTGGCTGAAAGGCTGGGACGTCCGGTGGATGGGCGGCGGGCCTGGTACTGGATGCGTCGCCTGGGCCTGGCCCCGCTGCGCCCCCGGCCGCGCCACCGGGAGGCGGATGCGAAGCGGCAGGAGGCTTTCAAAAAAAGCTCTTTCTGATGGTTTTCCTGTTCAGGTTGCTCTTTCCTGAACTGGAGTTGGAGGTGTGGGGCTTTGATGAGCACCGAATAGGGCTGAAGCCCATCCGCCGACGGGTATGGGCCTTGCGAGGGAGGACGCCGCTAGCGCAGGAGCGGCCCCGCTATCGCTGGCTGTATGTGTACGCCTTCATAAGACCGGGTACGGGGGAAAGCGAGTACTGGCTGCTGCCCTCGGTCTCGGTGGAGGGGTTCCAGTTGGTGTTGGAGGCCTTTGCCCGGCTACGGGGGGCGGGGGCGGGCAAGCTGGTACTGGTGGTGCTGGATCAGGCTGGCTGGCACACCTCGGGGCGGGTGGAGCCAGCCAAGGGCCTGGGGCTGTGTTATCTGCCACCCTACTCGCCCGAGTTGCAGCCGGTAGAACGAACCTGGGGGCTCATTGACGCGGTCGTGGCCAATGGGCAGGTGCAGGATGAAGAGGAGCTGTGGGCCAAGGTGGAAGCCCGGTGCGCTTACCTACAAACCCAGCCCGCGCTTATCCAGAGCTACACCCTATTTCACTGGTGGCCGGGGGGATGTTAGGGGAATGAATCAAAAGGATTTCATATGAGACCTTGCGAGGCTGGCACTGGTTGGCCTTCTCAGTTCTGATGACGGCAAAAACTGTGGAGCTTTTACGGACGGCTAGTTAGCGGTCTCTAGGGGGCATCACGCGGTCAGCAACCTTGCTAGACCAGCCGTACCCATTCCCCATAGCGGGAGAGTCGCTGATCTGCTGTGAGAAGCACCAGCCGCTCTTGGTGGGCCTGGGCTACTAAAAGTCGATCAAAAGGATCGTTGTGGTGCCAGGGTAAAGTCTCCACGGCCAAGGCGTGAGCAACGGTGACGGGAAGGGGGGTGTATCGGTGGTAGCGCAGGTGGGCTTCAAAGTCACCCGGCAAGCTGAGCTTACCCAAGGCTTTTTTGATAGCGATTTCCCACGCGCTGACCGCACTGACAAACACCAGGTTTTCACCGTTGGTGATGAGTTCACGGGCCTCTGCCGAAAGTCGGGGATCGTCGGCAAAGGCCCATAACAGCACGTGGGTGTCAAGGAGCAGATTCAACGCCGCTCTCCTCAAACATACGCTGGATTTCCCCATCGCACTCGTTAAAGTCCGGTGCAATCCAGATTTGGCCCTTAAGCCCTCCCAATGGGCGCGGCAGCTTTACCTCCTGGTAGGGCACCAGCATGGCCACCGGGCGATCGTTGCGCCCAATGATAATGGTCTCTCCGCGCTCTGCACGCTCGACGAGCTTGGAGAGCTGGGCCTTGGCTTCGGCAATGTTGGTGACCACAGGCATAACCTACCCCCGGGCGCATTATATATGGTCTGGTCTGGTCTGTCTATTACATCGGGCCTCATCCCAGGGCCGGTGCGTGAACACACCCCACCCCGAACCATGCAAGTTGGGCGGTGGTCAGGTCGGACAGACCCAGCGCACCAGGCCGACCCCAAAGGACGAGCCCCTTTGGGGCAGCAGCCTGCGCCGCAGTGCTAGGCCCCGGTTAGCCGTCCATCCAGTGGCCCAGCCGATCCCGCTTGGCCGCCAGGTACCCCCTGTTGTGTGGGTTATCCCCGCTGCGCAGGGGGATCCGCTCGAGAATCTCGAGGCCGTAGCCGGAGAGGGCCCGCACCTTGCGGGGGTTGTTGGTCAGCAGGCGTATGCGGCGAACGCCCAGGTCGTAGAGGATTTGCGCGCCCACCCCGTAATCGCGCAGATCTGGGGGGAAGCCCAGGGCCAGGTTGGCCTCCACGGTGTCCAGGCCCCTATCCTGCAGGGCGTAGGCCCGAATTTTGTTGACCAGGCCGATGCCCCGCCCCTCCTGGCGCAGGTAGACCAGCACCCCCCGTCCCTCCTGGGCGATCATCTTCAGGGCCAGGTCGCGCTGGAAACCGCAGTCGCAGCGCAGGCTGTGCAGCACATCCCCGGTCAGGCACTCCGAATGCATGCGCACCAGCAGCGGCCCGCCCCCCGCCACCTCCCCCATGACCAGCGCGGCGTGCTCCTCGCCGGTGAGGGTGTCGCGGTAGGCGATGATCCTGAACTCCCCGTACTGGGTGGGCAGGGCGGCTTCAGCCTCGCGCGCCACGTAGCCTTCGCCCAGGCTCAACCTATAGCGAATCAGCTCGGCAATGGTGCCCACCCGCAGGCCGTGTTGAGCGGCGAACTCAAGGATGGCGGGCAGGCGCATCATGGTGCCGTCGTCGTGCATGAGCTCGCTGATGGCCGCCACCGGCTTGAGCCCGGCCAGGCGGCACAGATCCACGCTGGCCTCGGTGTGGCCGGCGCGGCGCAGCACCCCGCCCTCCCGGGCCCGCAGCGGGAAGACGTGACCCGGGCGCACGAAGTCCGCGGCCGTCACGCCGTCTTTGGCGGCCAGGCGCACCGTGGTGGCCCGGTCGGCGGCGCTGATGCCGGTGGTCACCCCCTCGCGGGCCTCGATGGAGACCGTGAAGGCCGTACCCCGGGGCGCGGTGTTGTCCCGCACCATGGGGGGCAGCTCGAGGTGATCGGCCCAGGCCTCGGTCATCGCCAGGCAGACCACCCCCCCGGTGTAGCGGATCATGAAGGCCATCCACTCGGTGGTCATGTGTTCAGCGGGCATGACCAGGTCGCCTTCGTTCTCCCGGTCCTCGTCGTCCACCAGGATGACCGGGCGACCGGCCCGGATCTCCTCCAAAAGTTCAGGAATCGAGCTGAGCATCGCGTCCTCCTGTTGTGCTCACCAGACGCTCCAGGTAGCGGGCCAGCAGATCGACCTCGAGGTTCACCTCATCCCCCTCCGCCAGCTCCTTCAGGGTGGTGACCTCCAGGGTGTGGGGGATCAGCGTCACCCAGAAGCGGCGGCCCTCGACGCCGGCCACCGTCAGCGAAACCCCGTCCAGGGCCACCGAGCCCTTGGGGGCGATGTAGCGCGCAAGCTCCTGCGGCACCTCGAGCCAGACATCCCAGGCCCCCATCTCGCGGTTGATCCGCACCACCCGGGCCCGCCCGTCCACGTGGCCCGTGACAAGGTGCCCGCCCAGCCGGTCGCCCAGCGCCAAAGCGCGCTCGAGGTTGACCCGCTGCCCCACCTCCCAGCGCCGGGCTGTCCGGCGGAGGGTCTCCTGGGCCAGCTCCACGGCAAAGCCCGCGGAGCCCAGCTCCACCACGGTCAAGCAGACACCCGAAACCGCCACCGAATCCCCGGGCCTGGTGCCCTCCAGCGCCCGCTGGGCCTCGATGAAAAGCCGCCGCAGCCCACCCATCTCGCGGGCCTCGCGGATGACCCCTGTTTCCTCGACAATTCCACTAAACATCCTCACCTCAGCGAAAAATGCCCCGGCCCGTTCAGCGCCAGACCGGATAGGCCTCCAGCCAGATATCCCCTTCCAGAAGCTCCAGCCGCCGGGTCTCGAGGGCCAGGGCCTCGTGCATGCGCCCAGCGGCGAAGCCCAGCAAAGCCCCCCGCCCCTCCCCTACCAGCTTGGGCGCCAGGAACAGGGCCACCTTGTCCACCCAGCCCTTCCGCAGCAGGGCCCCGGCCAGGGTGGGGCCCCCTTCCAGCAGCACCCCGTCCACGCCCTGTTCCCAGAGCCAGGCCAGCGCGGCCTCCAGGCTCACCCGGCCCCCCTCCCGGGGCAGCTCGACCACGGTGGCCCCGCGCCGCTCGAGGACCTGGATGCGGGCGGCGGGGGCACCCTCACCCACCAGCAGCGCCACCCGGGCGGGCTCATTCCGGGGCCCTGGTGCGAACAGCCGAGCTTCCGGCGGGGTGCGGGCCTCGGTATCCAGCACCACCTTAAGGGGGTCGCGCAGGGGGGGCGGCTCGAGCAGGTGGGGAAAGGCCCGGAAGTCGGGCTCGCGCACGGTGAGCTGCGGGTCGTCCGCGAGCACGGTGCCCACGCCCACCAGCACCGCCGGCAGCCACTGGCGGTAGCCCTGGGCCACCCGGCGGGAGAGGGCGTTGGATACCCAGGCGGCGTGGCCGCTCCGGGTAGCCACCTGCCCGTCCAGGCTGAGCGCGGCCTTCCAGAGCACGAAGGGCCGCCGCTGCCGCAGGGCGTGGAAAAACACCTCGTTCTGGGCCCGGGCCTCGGCCTCGAGCAACCCCACCTCCACCGCCACCCCGGCCGCGCGCAGCCGCTCCAGGCCCCCCTGGGCCTTCGGGTTCGGGTCGCGGGCCGCTGCCACCACCCGGCCGACGCCGGCCTCGAGGAGGGCCAGGGAGCACGGGGGCGTGCGCCCGTGGTGGTTGCAGGGCTCCAGGCTCACGTAGAGGGTGGCGCCCCGGGCCTCCCCTCCCGCCTGGCGCAGGGCGAAGACCTCGGCGTGGGGTTCCCCGGCCCGGGGGTGGTACCCCTCCCCCACGATGCGGCCGTCCTTGACCAGCACCGCGCCCACCAGGGGGTTGGTATGGGTGTGGCCCCGGCCTCTTTCCGCTAGCTGTAGGGCTCTTCGTAGATAGCGCTCATCCAGCGCCTGCTGCAAAGAAAGTTCAGGCACACCTCCGCCGGGTTGCCCCGGCGCTCACCTCCTTCTCCCATCCGGACTTTTACCGTCGGCCTCAGGATTTCGCTGAGTCGGGCCCCTTGGGGGCTTCGCGGGCTTTCACCGCCGGTCGGGAATTGCACCCTGCCCTGAAGGAGGGCATGGTTTAAGCTTATTCCACATCCCCAGCAGTTCTGTAAGGCACGCCCCTTTGTGGTTTTGGGCCGGCTGGTCTAGTATGGCGTCCATGAAGCGCGTGCAAACCCTGCTCTCGGCCCGCGATGTCCGCCTGGCTTTCGCTGTGAGCCGTTTCAACGAGCGCGTCACCCGGGCGCTGCTGGAGGGGGCGCTCGAGGCCTACGCCCGCCTGGGGGGCCACCCCGAGGAGGCCTGGACGGTGTGGGTGCCGGGCTCCTTCGAGCTTCCCCTGGCCGCCAAAAAGCTGGCCCAGCGCCCCGAGGTGGACGGGGTCGTGGCGCTGGGAGCGGTCATCCGTGGGGAAACCCCGCACTTCGAGTATGTCAGCGCCCAGGCCGCCAGCGGTTTGATGCAGGCCATGCTCGCCAGCGAAAAGCCTATCGCCTTTGGCGTGCTCACCACCGACACCTCCGAGCAGGCCGAGGCCCGGGCGGGGGGCAAGGCCGGCAACAAGGGCGCGGAGGCGCTGTACAGCGCCGTGGAGATGGTACAGCTCCTGCGGGCTTTACAGACCCTCGAGTAAGCGGCTGACCTGCAGGCCGAGGCCTTGAGCCACCTCCTCGGTTCGCGCCTGCAGCAGTGCCTGGCGTATCGCGCCTTCTGTATCCTGGCCCTGCGCCACCGCCAGACCCACCTGGAGCCACACCCAGGAGAGTGGTTTCTTGCCGAAGTGTGCGGAAAGCGCCAGATAGACTTCCTTGCGAGGAAGCCCCCGGTACTTCTCCCCCTCCGCTACCGCCGCATCTAACCCCTCGCGCAATAGCCGCTCTGCTACCTGAACCTTCGCTTGAGCCTGTGGATAGGCACTCAACCCAGCCACAAAGTCGTCCAGGCTTCCCTCCACATAGGCTTTTAGAAAGCCTCGAGGCAGCTCGCTCCACAATTTACGCTCGTCCTGGGCCACCCCCAAAGCCCAGCTGGTCTTGAGCTTGAGAAAATCCCCCTCGGCCAACCAGAGCACGTAGCCCTCGCGCCCTTCCAGGTTCTTCACCGAATCGTGCAGGACTCCCACAGTCTCCCCATTCGCCGGCAGCCAGCGAACCGCCGGCACGTGGGTTTCCCGAAGCAACTCGTCCAGTATCTCCGAGGCCCTAGGCAGGTGGTACCCCCCCGTCGAGATGTGGCGGAGGGCAAGGAATACCGTCTCCGCCTTTTCAGGGCGCTCCAGAACCGGTGCCTCGGGGTCAACCACCTCAAACAACAGGGTCACCGGCCCCAAGGCAGCGCTGGCCCGCTCGGCAAGCCTTTCATGCCCGGATGTCCAGCTCCGGCGGAGTAGGGGCGCTATCGCATCGGTCTTGAGGCTGCCACGGGTAGCCAGGTGAAGCTTTCCCCCCACAAAAAAAGCCTGGAGAAGGCGGCCGTCCTGCTTGGGTGCTATGAGATCGCCCGGCTTCAATGGACGCTCGGGGTTCACCCCGCTGCGGGGATCGCCCAGGTTGAAAAAGCGGTGGAAGGGACGGGAAACCACCCTGCCCGTGGCTTCCTCGTAAACGATGCCCCGAAGCTCTCGAGCCGTCCGGTTCCAGATTACCCTAGCCTCGGAGTCACGCATTCTTTCCTGGTAACTTATCAAGACCAGGCCATCCTCGCGTCGTATGCGGAAAGGAGGTCTGGTCGCTATTTCCAGAGCCTCCTCAAAATTTGGTGGAGCCATTCGCATGCCAACACCTCGTTCAAGCAGCGCTTTCATAGACAAGTGCGCCGAGATTTAGACTGTCAAGGAGCACAACTTCATCGGCCGCAGCGGCCAGCTCACACGAGACAAAATCCTGAAACTGAACAACAACCACCCGCTTCCCCTCCTGCCGAACTTCCTCTAAAGCCGGAACAAAGTCCTGATCGCCACTCAACAAAATAGCCACGTCGTAGAGATTGCCCACGGCGCCTTTTACTAATTTCGTTGCGATACAGACGTCGACGCCCTTCTCCGTCCAGCCCCAGCCCCTCTCCCTGAGCACGTACTCTTTGACAATCCACTCCTGGTAACGCAAAGCATCCAAAAAGCGACGTCCTTTAACAAAGCCATCGGTCGCAGGAAGAACACCCGTAACGTAGAGCTTGTAAACCGGCCTTCCATAAGGTGCCGCCAGGGCCTGGACAAGCTTGTTCAGATCTATTTTTAGGCCGCGATGCCGGATTGCATTGAAGTAGTTTTGACCGTCTATAAAAATCGCTACTCGATTATCAACCAATGTAAATTCTGGAGGCTTGTGCATCATAGTTTCACCTTTTTTTTGAAGTTAAGCCCATATAGCGACACCTAGTGTCGCCCAAAAACGACACTGGAACAGCACGACCCTAGGGCCCGTTCCGAGAGCACAACTTTCTACCCGCTCGGCGTCCGCATCGTCTATATTTCCATCGAAGAAAATCTGCTCAGCCGCCCGCTACGGTGGATTGTCAGATTGGCAAGGAACCTCGTTTCATAATGACACGGCGGTTAAGCTGATAAATAAGGGCAACATAGCCGATTCGGGTTCTGGCCCATCTGATATGAAATCCTTTTGATTCATTCCCCTAACATCCCCCCGGCCACCAGTGAAATAGGGTGTAGCTCTGGATAAGCGCGGGCTGGGTTTGTAGGTAAGCGCACCGGGCTTCCACCTTGGCCCACAGCTCCTCTTCATCCTGCACCTGCCCATTGGCCACGACCGCGTCAATGAGCCCCCAGGTTCGTTCTACCGGCTGCAACTCGGGCGAGTAGGGTGGCAGATAACACAGCCCCAGGCCCTTGGCTGGCTCCACCCGCCCCGAGGTGTGCCAGCCAGCCTGATCCAGCACCACCAGTACCAGCTTGCCCGCCCCCGCCCCCCGTAGCCGGGCAAAGGCCTCCAACACCAACTGGAACCCCTCCACCGAGACCGAGGGCAGCAGCCAGTACTCGCTTTCCCCCGTACCCGGTCTTATGAAGGCGTACACATACAGCCAGCGATAGCGGGGCCGCTCCTGCGCTAGCGGCGTCCTCCCTCGCAAGGCCCATACCCGTCGGCGGATGGGCTTCAGCCCTATTCGGTGCTCATCAAAGCCCCACACCTCCAACTCCAGTTCAGGAAAGAGCAACCTGAACAGGAAAACCATCAGAAAGAGCTTTTTTTGAAAGCCTCCTGCCGCTTCGCATCCGCCTCCCGGTGGCGCGGCCGGGGGCGCAGCGGGGCCAGGCCCAGGCGACGCATCCAGTACCAGGCCCGCCGCCCATCCACCGGACGTCCCAGCCTTTCAGCCAGCCACTCCGCAGCGTTGCGAATGCTCCAAAGCCCGTCCCTGGGATGGGGCTGGAGGAGGGCCTGGCGGAAGCCCTCCTGGAGTTCGGGCGGTACGAGGGGGGCCCGGCCTTTGTTCTCGTGCCGCAGATTCTTCATGGGCAGGCCCTGATTGTAGCGGTGGATTACCTGACGCACCCAGCGATCGGTATAGCCCAGATTCCTGGCTACCTCGGGGATGCTCTGACCCCTGGCCAGCAGCCAGAGAGCGTGCCAGCGGGCGCGTTCGGTGTGGTCTTGGGACTCCCGGTAGAGGGCGTGGAGGTTATCCGGATGGTGTCGCAGTTGGAGTTCCAACCGGGGGCGGCGCTGATGTTGGGCCAGTTGCATGGCTCCATTTTAGTGGAAAGAGTCTTGAAGATTTCTTATGACATATTGGCCGAGCGCAAAGCCCTGCTGGAGCGGCTGGAAGAAGGGGACTTTGCGCCGCTGGTGGGGCTGTTTCCCGCCCGGATCAGACCACTGGCCGCCCGGGTGCCCCGTGGGCCGCTCAACCACCCCTGGCTCTTCCTGGGAACCCAGGACACCCGCGCACTTCCCACCCATCCGCGAAGGCCCGGCTGGGCGTCTGCTGGACACCGTGTTGCGACATTCTGTTTAGGCATCCCTGGCTGCTCTTCCCAGCCCCAGGCCAAGCCGCCACCAGTCTCGAGGCCAGCCTTGAGGGGGCAGCGAGAGCGACAGGGCTTTATCGCGCAGCGAGAGTTCCACCCGCAGGGGCATCCGCCCTGCCCGCGCAACCAGGGCGCCCTGGGCTTCAGCCCTCACCGGCTTCTCCTCGACCAGGTGCTCCCCCGCCAGGACTCGAGCCCACACGGCCAAACCTGGGGGATGGGTGCGGACGAAAGCCCCCGGGGGCTCTACCCAGCCCTCCAGGCGCACCTGCATCACAAACGGCAGGTGCGCGATCTTCCGCCACTCATCCCCCCGGCCGTCGATCCTGACCTCAACAATGAGCGCATCTTCCAGGGGTGAGGCCTCCCCTATCTCCTCCAGCAACCCTTCAAGGCTTTCCCGGGCCTCCCCACCGGAGGCAAAAAGGAAGCGCAAAGGATGCTCTGAAGGATCGAAACCGATGGGATGAACCTCGAGGGGCTCCCCGAAATCCCAGACCGGCCTGGAAAAGCGAACCGCGAAAGCTTTGTGATGCAGGCGGAAGCGCACGGTCTCGCCCTCCTCGAACGAGACCTCGAGCTCTTCGGGGAGGGGGTCTCCATCCGGAGTCAGACGGGGTACCCAGGAAAAGCGCCTGAAGCGTCCGTCCTCCAGCACCACCTTCCCGTACACCCTCCAGCCTTCGACCAGGGGCTCGCGGCTGAGGGTGGGCTGGATCGCCTCGAGGCCCGGGGGGGACTTCAGGAGCTCCACTTTTACCTGCTTGTGCCGCAGGCGGCCGGGTTTGCCGGAGGCCGGCCGCTCTCCTTTGAGCTTCCAGTACAGATCCTTCAGGGCCTGATCCGAGCGGTTGAAGAGGAGGCGCACCGGGTGGGGCTCCCCCAGATAAAGACCGGCGGCCTCGAGAAAGCCCATCACCGCCCCCTCGTCATGCAAGTCCGGGGGCCTTTCCTCCTCGATGAGGAGATCCATCACCTCCCGGAGCCTGTGAAACACCCGCTCATAGGGCCGGGCCGGCTCGGGAAGCTCCCCGGAGGTATAGAAAGCCTGGAAAGATTCCTTGAGCGCGTTGAGCCGGAGCGCCTTGAAGTGAAAGACGGCGTCCAGGGTACCGATGAAGTCCCGCTTACCGCTCCTGCTCGACCTCAGGTAGGGCCCTGTTTCGGGATGCCAGCCCAGTGCCTCCCACAGGCGTTCATACTGTGAAGGAAGGGGCAGCGTCTGACCAGCAATTCCCAGGTCTTGCAGGAAATGCGGCCAGAACGCGTTGTCGTTCTCCGGTACCTCCCGGTAAAGAAAATAACCTCGCAGATAGCCCAGAAGGACTCGAGCAGGCACCAACGCTCCGTCCTGCCAGCGCACCGGCCGGAGCAGATCCGCCCAACGCTCACCCCGCCAGACCTTCTGCATGAGGGGTTTTACCCCCACGAAGTCCTCCTGGGCTATGCGGGCCTGGGCCACACCATCCCGCTCCACCGCCCGATCCAGGTTCAGCGCATGCATCCAGGGTTCAGCCATCCCGCACCCCCTCCAGCCAGGTAAGGAGGGCCCACTCCAGCACCAGGCCGGTTCGCACCCGCTGCCAGTCGGTTATCTCACCCGCGAACACCTGGGAAAGCGCCCCCTCCCGCTCCTCCCAGATGGCCCTCAACCACTGTTCTACCCCACACCCCTCCAGCTTGCGGGCCTCCTCCACGAGCGCCTGATCCCACAGCCCGATGTTCTGCCCCAGGTAGCGGAAAAAGCCCTCCCCCAGCGGCGGTCGAGCGAGCGTTGCGAGCTGCTGTTTGGCCTGCTCCAGGGCCTTTGCACACTGCTTATGGGCGGCCTGTTCCTCTTTCAGGCGCTGTTGCAGCTCGTCCACCTGGCGCTGGAGCTTTTCAACCTCCGCGTCCGTGCATTTCGTGAGTTCCCTCTTGAGCTTGAGGATCTCCGCCGCCTGCTCCTCCAGTCGCTGCTCAAGACTGCGCCGCTCCTCTTCCCACCGGCGGCGATCTTCCAGCCACCGCTGTTCGTACCACCTCACCTCGTCGTGGCTCATGGCTCCTCCACAAAGCGGGGCGAAGAGGGTCGCGGCCCAGGCTGAAGCAGGGTCTCCAGGCGGAAGGCATGGGTTCGCAGCCAGCGGGCCAGGGGAAGCCCCGAAAGGTCAAGCAGCAGCCGCTCGAGCCCCACCAGCACAATCCCCTCTGCCTCGCACTCCAGCAGATCCCGGTTGCTGTGGAGAAGCGCCGGGTGGCTTTCCCCGGCCAGAAAGGCGCGATACCCCTCGATAAGGGCCGTCACCCGTTCCTCGGCCTTGCCTCCCAGGCTGGGATAATCCAGCACCAGCACCCGCAGCAGCGCCTCTTCTGGGAAAGGCTCGGGCAGGGCTTCCTTGAAGCGCTGGAGCTGGGCCAGCCGGGCCTCGAGCTGCTCCCTTTGCGCTGCTGCATCCTCGAGTTCCCGTATACGGGCCTCGAGCTCCCTGACCCGCTTTTCATAGTCTTGGTAACCGGTGCCTAGTTTATCCCTTTTTATTGCTTAAAGTGACTTTTTGTGCTATGATGTACCCGTGAAGCTCTCCGAGTGGGCCCGGCGGCACGGGGTTCCCTACCGCACCGCCTGGAAGTGGTTCAGGCAGGGCATCCTCCCCGTCAAGGCGGTCCAGCTCCCCACGGGCACCATCCTGGTCCTGGAGGACGGGCTTAAGCCCCGGGAGGAGGCTGGGAACACGGCGGCCATCTACGCCCGGGTCTCCGTCCACGAGGCCAGGGACGACCTGGAGCGCCAGGCGGAACGCCTCCTCTCCTATGCCGCTGCGCGGGGCTACCGGGTGGTGCGGGTGGTCAAGGAGGTGGGGAGCGGGGTCAACGACCGTCGGCCCAAGCTGGAGCGGCTTCTCCGGGAGAGGGACTACGCCGTCCTCCTGGTGGAGCACAGAGACCGCCTGACCCGCTTCGGTTTCCACTTCCTGGAACTCCTGGCCGAGGCCCAGGGGAAGCGCATTGAGGTGGTGAACGAGGCGGGAACCCCCCAGGCGGACCTGGTGGAGGACCTGGTGGCGGTGGTCTACTCCTTCGCCGCCCGCCTGTACGGTCTGCGGGGAAGGCGGAAGGCCAAGGAGGCGGTCAGGGTTCTCGTGGGCGAGGTGATGGGGGATGAGCAAGCGGAAGGGGCCGCAAGCCGGGTCTAAGCAGGCTTTCGGGTCCTACCTTTTTCCTCACGCCATGACCCGGGCCAAGCAGCGGGAAGTGCGGGAGGTCCTGCGGGCCTACCGCCGGGCGGCCCGGGGACTTTTGGCCTACCACCTCCGCCGCTTCTACGAGACGGGTCATCTGGACCGCCGTCTGGACCCCACGAAGGCCCCCCTCACCACCCCCCTCTCCGACCGCTACCTCTGGGTGTGCAGCCAGCAGGTGGTGGACATCCTCTCGGGCTACCTCGGGGTCCTGGAGGAGCGGGTGAGGGCTCTCATCCTGGGGAGCACCCTGCCCGAAGAGCAGAAGGGCCGCCTCCTGCGTCTCAACGCCCGGGGGCTGTGGCAGCAGCGGGACGTGAAAACGGTCAAGGTGGGGGGGCAGGAGATGCCCGTGCTTCCCGAAGACCTCCGCCTCCTCCGCCACCTCTTCCGCCGGGCCCGGAAGGAGAACCGCCTTCCCCGCCTGGGGCGGATCGCCATGCACCTGGACGGGAAGGTGGCCCGACTGGAGGCCAGAAAAGACTGGGTGCCCAAAAGGAAAAACAGGGGCTGGCGGGCCCGGCGGGGGGAGGGGGCCGCCCGCTTCCCCCTGTGGCTCCACCTGTCCAGCCTGGTCCCGAGGCAACCCATCGCCGTCCCCCTGGAGGGGAACCCCTACGCCGAGGGGGTGCCGGGGGCGTGGCGGAACTTCTTCCAGATCGGGGAGGAAGGGGGACGGGTCTACGTCCGCCGGGTCAAGGCCCTAGAGGGAAGACCCTACACCCCCCGGACGGAGCGGCTGGCCCTGGACGTGGGCCTCTCCCCCCTCATGGCCACGGACCGGGGGGATCTCCTGGGGCGGGGGTTCCTGCGCCTCCTCCAGGCCTACGACGCGGAGATCCAGGCCATCGCCCGGAAGGCCCAGCGTGAGGGGAGACGCCTCCGGGAGGTACAGGAATACCGGGAGGCGGTCGCCCGGCTGAGGGCCTTCCTGAAGAACGAGGTGAACCGGCTCCTCAACCGCCTAGTCGCCCTCCACGCCCCCAGGGTCCTGGTGGTGGAGCGCCTGGACCTGCGCGCCCCCGGGCTCTCCCGCAGGATGAACCGCCTCCTCTCCAACTTCGGCAGGCGGTACTTCAAGGAGAAGCTGGAGCGGCTGGAGGTCCTTTACGGGATCCAGGTGGTGGAGGTGAACCCCGCTTACACTTCCCAGACCTGTTCTTCTTGCGGGTACGTGGACCCCGGGAACCGCCAGGACACCCAGGCCTTCCGGTGCCTGGCCTGCGGTCGTGAGATAAACGCACAGGTGAACGCCGCGCGGAACCTGCTGGGGAGAAGTTCTTCCCCGGACGGATGGCGCTACACCCCGAAAAGGCAAATCCTTCAGGCACTTCTACGGGAGTGCTTGGAGAGGCCCAAGGGCGGATGGAGTGCCGCCCGGGGTCCCTGGGGGAGCAACCCCTACCGCGTCTACCTACCCCCAGGGCTCCAAACCCCTCCCCCGGGGAATAAAAGGGGATAAAAGGGGGAACTCCTCTATCCGACCTTTCAGCAGCTCGTTTTCTTCCTGCAGGCGGCTGCGCTCGCCCTGCACTTTCACCAGCTCGTCGCGCAGGTCTTCCGCATTCTGGTGGGCTTGCTGGAGCTCCCTGCGCAGGTGGGCCGCTTCCTGCTCGGCCCTTCCCCTCAACCTTTCCGCTTCCTGCCGGGCCTTCTCTTCCCTTTGCAGCCTGGCCCTGAGCTTTTCCGCCTCGTCGGACTTTTTCTGGTACTTCTTCTCGATCTCCCGCAGCCTGCGCAAAACTTCCTGGTCGTCTGCGCTGGGCTTGGGCGCTTCCTGGACGGCGTGACCGGCCGGCGGTTCCGGTTTGATACGGACAACCGGGGTTTTTGGTTCTGAGCCTTTTTCTGACTGGCCCTCGAGGACGACGGAAGCTCTGAGCAAGTCCTTGGCGTTGGGAGAAAATGCCCAGAGGGCTTTCCTCAGAGAATCCAGCGAAGCCTCCGCCTCGGCTGGACGACCGAGCGCCTTCTGGAATTCTTCAAGCTCCGACATCCCCCACCTCCCGCCTTTGCCAGCGCTCGTAGCGTCTCCTGCCTTTCTCGGTCAGGCCATATAGCTGATGGGCCTCGTATGCGTCCTTGACCTCGAGGTACTCCTTTTCCAACGCTTCCTCAAAGGCCCGCTCCAGCTCCCGGGGCCTAATGAAGGAGAGGTGACCAAAGAAGCGGTTGTCCGTGTACTTGCGGCCCAGGGCCCCGCTCCGGCTCCGATCCTTGCCGCGCAGGGCCATCAGGGTGCTGCGCCTGCCCAGATACCTGTAGCGGGCCTCCTGCGACCAGGCGTTTTTCTCCGCTAAAGCGAAGTAGGCCAGCAGGGTGTCCAGGGGGCGGTAGGCCCGCTCGAGCTCCTCCGTCTCCAGCGATTCCTGCTCCTCCCAGGGGCCGCTGTCCCGTGTACAGGCATCGCAAGCGGCACAGCTCTCCAGGGTCTCACCCAGAAACCTGAGAATAGCCTTTACCCGGCAGCGGCTGGTTTCAGCGTAGCGCTCCACCTGGCTCAGCCGTTCTTTGGCCTGTCGTTCAAGCTCCCGGATCTCCTTATCCCAGGCGCGGTAGCCCACCTCCAGATGCTCACCGGCCCTAATACGGAGCAACGACTCCCGGTAATGGTACAGCCCGATCTTGCGTTCTTTGAACAGCGCATAAAGCCTTTGATCCAGCTCCCGCGCCTTCTCCGGGGGAATGCGGGAGTAGTCCAGCTCATCCCCCCGCTCGCTGCCCCTGAAACCGGCCCTGCGCAGAAGGGCGATACCCTCTTCACCCATATATCCCCGTAAGACTTCCTCGGATTCCTGTAGCAAAGCCTTGCCCACTAGATACTCGTACTCCAGCATTCCCGCCCGCTCCAGGCTGGCGAGAACGCGCTCAAAGTTCTCCAGGCCCAGCTCCCGTCGGGGGGTTGCCGCGGCTTCTTCTTCATCCTCCTCGTCCTCTTCGTCGTCGAAAACCTCCAATACCTCGTCATCTTCTTGAGAATCGCTTTGGTAAATCTTTTCGTACAGATTCCTGCGGTAATCAATCTGGGTAGGGGCCTCCTTCAGAGCATCGATCAGCCGATCGACAAATTCCCTCTGGGCCTCAGCCGCCCGCCCCACCCCAATGGACCAGCGAAGGAAAGACCAGTCTGATCTGGTGTGCAGCAGCAGGCAGTAGGCCTCCTTTCCATCCCGACCTGCGCGCCCCGACTGCTGGATGTACTCCTCCAGGCTGCGCGGGGGCCGCCAGTGAACCACCAGCCGGATGTCCGGCTTGTCGATGCCCATACCGAAGGCGGTGGTGGCCACCATGACCCGGGTCTTCCCCTCCATAAAGCGTTCCTGGGCCTCGCGCCGGGGCACCGGGCCCAGCCCCGCATGGTAGGCCTCCACCGCCAGGTCGGGGAAAAGGCGGCCCAGGGCCCAGGCCAGGCGCTCAGCCTCGGCGCGGGTGGCGGTGTAGACGATGGCGCTGCCCCCCTCCCCCATCGCCGTGAGCCAGGCCAGGGCCTTGGCCAGAACCTGGAACTTGCCCACCTCCCCCTGCGCTTTCCTCACCACGAAGCGGAGGTTGGGGCGGTGGAAGCTCGGCGGTTTGATCAACCGGTGGGCCGCCAGCCCTGCCACCTTCACCAGTCTTTTGAGGTCTTCCGGCGTGAGCGTGGCGGTGAAGAAGCTCCGGGGAACCCCCTGCAAATCCTTCAGCTTTTCCAGGGCCTTGAGGTAGTCGGGCCGGAAGTCGAAGCCCCACTCCACCAGGCAGTGGGCCTCGTCGAAGACCACCCGCTTCAGCTCCCCTGCCTCGTGCTTCTCCTGGAGCAGCCTCCAGAGGGCCTCGTTGCGGTTAAGGCGCTCAGGGCTCACATAGAGAAGCCGTACCCGACCCGATCTCACCTCATCCAGCATGCTGCGCTGCTCCCCGGAGCCCATCAGCGAATGTACCGCCCCCACCGGCAACCCCATCTCCAGCAAGCGGTCGGTCTGGTCTTTCATCAGGGCGACCAGCGGCGAAACCACCAGGGTAAGCCCGCCCTGCATGAGGGCCGGGAGTTGAAAAGCCAGGCTCTTACCAAAGCCGGTGGGCAACAGAGCGAACAGGTCTTCCCCATTCAGTGCGGCCTGTATGGCTTCGGCCTGCTTGGCCCAGCGCTCCTCGTCTACTTTGAGTTCGTAGACCTCCCTGGCAATGCGGCGTGCTTTTTCAGTGGGCTCGAGGCCCGACTGCAGAATTTCCCTGAGCCTGGAGAGCGTCTCCTCTTCCAGTTCGTCCTGGGGGAAGCGGGCCCGATCCACCTGCAGGATTCTTGCGATCTGGTCGTAGAAATCCTTCCGATCCTCGAGGACGAGCCGGTGCACCCCTGGGGGCAGGGCGCGGTAGAAGATACCCTGGTAGGCGGCGTTGAGCAGCTTCTTGTCCCAGAGGACAAAGGCCCCATCCCCCGCTCGCTCGCGCTGATCGCGGATCAGCCGGCCAAAGGCCTGGGCAAAGGAGAGCGCCGCCTTGGGAAGGTAGTAGTCCCACCATTTATCCAGCCCCTGCTCATAGGCCCGCTCCATCCGCCTGGTGAGCAGCAAGGAAGGCAGGTGGAAGGGGATGCGTTCCAGGTTCACCAGTTTCAGAGCAGGGAAATCCACCCCTTCCATGTAGCTGCGGGAACCCAGGGCGGCCACCGGGGCCTCGGGGTTCTGCTTGATGCGGCTGGCCACATCCTCGCGTTCTTTGCGGGTCAGGGGGGCCAGGAGATTTGGCATCTCACCCAGGGCGTTCTGGGCATCTTCCAGGCGCTTGAGGCTGGTAAAAAGGGTAAGGCTGCGGTGGGAGAGGGGCAGCAACACCTTCAGTTCCTCGTGCAACATACGCTGAAAGCGCGGCAGCGTGCTTTCGCGGGCCTCCGGGAGGTGGCGCGGCACCAGCAGGTGGGCCTTCTCGTAGGGAAGGGAGGGCGGTAGCTGCTTGGATGAAGCGTTATCCAGACCCAGCACGCGCTTGAGCAGGGCGAAGCCCTCGGGGTCGCGCTCGGTGGGTACGCTCAGGGTGGCGCTGGTCAGTACAACACCCTTGAAGCGAGGCCACAGGCTGGCTTTAAGCTCCTGAGAAACGTCAATGGGCTGCGCCAGGTGCCGCCAGCTCTCGGTGGTGGGGTCCCATTCGGAAAGGTGGAGAAGGTTCTGATCCGGCTCCCCAGGAGCCAGGCCCAGCACCCGGCGGCGCTCATATAAAAGCCCCAGGGCGTCCTTCAGAAACTGTTTTATGGGCGCAAGCTCACGGGCCACGAACCCTGCGGGATTCTGGCCGATCTCCTCCAGTGCTTTTTTTAGCTCGGCCAGGGCCCGTATCAGCGCTTCCTCCTCGCGATTGATGCGGGGCCACTCCTCGAGGCGCTTCCACTGGCTGCCAACCCCCAGGGTGATGCCGTAGCGCGGATCCCCGGTGCCCCGGTTCTTGATGAAGGCCTCGAGGTGAGCGGTGTAGTCTCTGAGCCCCGCACGCAAGCCGGGAAGAATTTTTTGCACAACCTCAGTAGCCCTTTCTCGCTCTTCCTCCGAAAGTTCCTGCAGCCGCCGGCTATCCTTGAGCAGCCCCCGATCCTTCTGGGGATGGGCCAGACGGTTGAGCTGGTGGATGAAGTCCTCGTAACCCAGAACCCTGGTCAAGGCCTCGGTGGCAACATCCTCCAGGTGATGGGCCTCGTCGAGCACCAGGTGGGCCTGGTCTTCGATCGCATCGGGTTCATCCTGGCGCAGAAAGTTGGCCAGCAGGTAGGCCTGGTTGGTTACCAATATCTGCGCTCCTTTGCGGTGCGCGAGCTGGCGCTGAAAGGCGCAGGTGTGAAAGAAGGAGCAGTCTTCCCGGCAGCGGCGGGGGTTGGTGCCCACACGATCCCTGGCTTCGCGGAAGCCCCTTGAGAAGTACCAGTAGCCGGGCAGGGCCTCGAGCTCGTGCTCACCCAGGGCCGCGTAGTGCAGCAGGAGGCCCACCGCAGCCCTGAAATCCTCTTCGTCTTCCCTGGCGTCCAAAAAGAGATCGAAGAGGGCCTCGGGACAGAGGGTGTCGCGAGAACTTTTAACCAGCGCTGCGCGCACCCCATAGCCCCTCCTCCCCACGTCCTCGAGCTCTTTCAGGGCCTGGGCCTGGAGTACTTTGGTGTGGGTGGCCACCCAGGTTTTTTCCCCCACATGGAGCGCCGGGTAAAGGTAGCCCTTGGTCTTACCCGTACCCGTAGGCGCTTCAAGCAGAATTTGACGCCCCGATTGCAGGGCCTCCTGCACTTTCTCGAACATCTGCATCTGCGCCTCCCTCCGCCTGGGAAGCAGATCTTCGTCCAGGCTGGCAGGGGGTGGCAGGGTGGGGCCCCCGTAGGCGATCAGCTCTACCAGCGCTGGGGTGGCGAGGAAATCCTTGACCAGCCCCGGAGTATCAGGAAAAAGCTCCCCTTCGACCAGGCCAAGTTCCCGCCAGGCTCGAGCCACGCCATCCGGCAGCTTTTGAAGCAGCAAACCCGAGAGCACGCGCCAGGTCGCCTCCACATCGGCCAGGGCGCGGTGGGCGTCCTTCAGTTCCTCCTTTGTAAAGTAGGCGTAGAGATCTCCCAAGCGGTAGCCAGCCAGCCCTTCCGGTGGCGTGGGGAAAACCAGATGGGCCAGGCGGAGGGTGTCCAGCGCGGGCCCTGCGGCCGGGGGAAGCTCCAGCCCAACCGTTGATAAGGCGCGCTCGAGCACGGGCAGGTCGTAGCGCAACAGGTTGTGGCCGAGCAACGGGCGATTCCCAAGATAGGCAAGGAAGTCCCCCAGCGCTTCCTTCAGGGGCACCTTCTCGCGTTCGTATACCTCAAAGGGAATGCCGGTAAAGCGGAAGGCCTCGTGATCGGCCTCGAGGGCTTCTGGGGTCGCCACATACCGGTGGAAAGTTCTACCCTCTACGTCCTGTGCAGCGATTTCCAGAATGAGGGCCGCCTTGGGGTCGGGGGATGTGGTCTCGAGATCCAGAGCTACATAGGGTCTCATACAGCGTTCTTTATCCAGCCAGCGATTTACATCAGGGAAAATAACAGCACCCAGCCTCGCTGTTTTTTCCAAATAGTATAGGCCCTGAAGCCACCAACGAAACCTGGCCATTCCCGAAAGCCCGTTGCGGGTTTCGCCAGCCAGGCCCTCCCCCACCAGCAACCGAAACAACACCTGGAATTGCACTATCGGAATACTTGGTCAATTCCCGGATCTGGGGTATCGGAATACTTGGTCAATTGCGCGGTTTTAAGTATCGGAATACTTGGTCAAAAAGTGCATCTAATTGTGTCCAGATGCGGTTTTTTTAGACGGCCTCGCTGGCCGCTCACGGCCGTGGATTAACCATCGGAATACTTGGTCATTTCTCGCTGGCAGGTATCGGAATACTTGGTCAATTCCCGGATCCGGGGTATCGGAATACTTGGTCAATTGCGCGGTTTTAAGTATCGGAATACTTGGTCAATTGGATGACCCAGCTATCGGAATACTTGGTCAATTCTCGCTGGCAGGTATCGGAATACTTGGTCAATTGAGGGCAAAAATTATCGGAATACTTGGTCAGTTTTTTCAAAAAAACGCGTCCTGGAGGCACCGCGGGCCAGCGGCATGATGATGATCAATCAATTCTTAAAATTCTTTTCTCTATTAAGGTTTCTTAAAAATCATCATCATGCCCAGACAGCGAGAACGAGCCGGGTGGGGGCCGGTATAATCTCAAGCAGGAATGAAGCAAAAAAAGACAGATAACAGCAGCGAGATAGTGCATTTTGACGAGGCCAATGTAGCACGGCTCGGCCTGATCAGCATTCAGGAGCGGATACCGCCCAGCTTTACCAGCTGGATTGTCGACTTTAACCTGGACGGCCGGCCCGCCCGGCTTTCCTGCGTAGCGGTGGCTGAGCACGGGGGTGTTCCACATGGGCTGGATAACGACGTGAGCCTGGCTCTAATTGCCCTCTACCAGGACGCAGGCTGCCCCGAGGATGGCACCATTGTGACCACAGCGTATCGCATCCTGACGGCCATTGGCTGGGATACCAGCGGGCACTACTACCAGGCCTTGAAGGAGAGCCTCGAGCGCCTGGCTACCGCCACTTTTACCGCCAGCGAAGCCTGGCGCAGCGGCAAGCGCTGGACCACGGTCAAGTTTCGCTACATTGATCGCCTGGAGTACACCAGCGAGGACGACCGGCTGGGCCTTTCGGGGCAGAGTGTCCTGAAGATTCGCCTGGCGCGCGAAATTGTGGACTCAATCCGGGATAAGTACCTGAAACCGCTCGATTTGCAACTGCTTACCAGCCTCGAGCGCCCCCTGACCCGTGCGCTATACCGCTTGCTCGATGCCCAGCGGGTTTTGCCGGATGGGGGGGAGGTGATGCAGTTTCGCGTCAACATCGTTGAGTGGGCCAAGGCCTGCAAGATTGTGGATCAGACCCCGGCCAAGGTTCGGCGCACGCTCGAGGGGGCCCACGTGGAGCTGGTTG
Source organism: Meiothermus sp. (assembly GCA_026004095.1). Classification (GTDB taxonomy): domain Bacteria; phylum Deinococcota; class Deinococci; order Deinococcales; family Thermaceae; genus Meiothermus. The sequence continues at coordinate 8,664 of BPIL01000011.1, read as the reverse complement.
AGCGGGGCTATCTCAGCGAGGTGCGCTACGAGGGAAGGGGGGCCAAGCAGGAGATTGTCTATGTCTTTGCCAAAAATACGAGCCTCTCGGAGGAGGCCCTCGAGGTGGTGGCGCTCCTGGCCCGGTACGGTGTGGCCCGATCGGTGGCCCATGATCTGATCAACATCTACGGGCTGGATCGCATAAATGAACGATTGAGCCGTTTCGAGGCCATTTTGCAGGCCGGGTATACCCCCCGCAACCGGGCGGGGTTCCTGGTCGATGTCATTCGGGACGACGAGGGCAAGTACGCCGATCCGGCTGGTTTTGCCTCACACGCGCACCCTCCAAAGCGCCCAGCGGTGGGATCGAGGAAGGCCGCGGTGGTTCATCGATCGGAGGAGCCGGAACAGCCGGCAGAATTCGCAGACTGGGAAGGTCTGGATGCGCGGGGGCGGGCCGAGAAGGCCCTGAAGGTGTTGAGTTTCATTCTGGGCAAAGGCTTTCCTACCGCTTACTACGGCGCGCTGATGGACGCTTTTATGGCGGGTACGCTGGATCCGCTCGAGGTCACCAAGGCAGCCATAAAGGCCCAGATAGAGCGGCGGATGGCAGGCTTTATCGAAGAACTCATGCGGACGCTGGGTGTTTAGCCGCACCCGGCCACCCGGGTTCTTTGGCGCTAGCGCTAATGCATTGCCCGAGCGCTTGACTTGAGAAGCGGGGTCTTTTAGCATGAAGGCATGAAGGAAAAACTGATACCCCTGCCCCTCTGGGCTGAGCAGCGGGGCATCCCCGGATCCACCGCGCGCAAGATGGCGGAGGACAAGGAAATTCCCGCGCGCAAACTGGGGCGCTACTGGTACGTGGTGGAGGAGACCGAGGACGGTAGCGGCCAGGGGCGCATCTTTACCCTGTTCAACCACGCAGGTGGGGTGGGGAAGACCACCCTGGCCCGGGATCTGGGCTTTGAGCTGGCCTCGAGGGGCCACCGGGTGCTTTTGGTGGACGTGGACCCACAAGCCAACCTGACCCAGTGGCTGGGGGTGGATGCGGTGGAGGAGAAGGACACCCTGCTCTCCCTCGCCAACGGCGTGCTGCCCGAGCCAAAGGAGGCCTACGGGATGCACCTGATTCCCAGCAGCCTGCGCATTGCGGTGCTGGATGTCAAGCTAAAGTCCATACCGGCCGGGGAGCTGCTGCTTCGACGCAAGCTCCACGCCATTCGCACGGCCTACGACTTTATTCTGGTGGACTCCCCACCCTCCCTGGGCCCCCTTTCGTTCCTGGCTGGTCTGGCCGGTGAGGGCTTTATCGTGCCGGTGGAGACCACCGCCAAAGGACTGCAAGGGCTCAACGGGGTAATGGAGGTTTCGGAGCTGTACGCCACCGCCGCGGGCACGGCCAACTTTATTCGCCTGCTGGTGCCAACCCGCTACGACCCCCGCTCCCGCACGGCCCAGGAAGCGCTGGAGGGTGTGGAGCGCCTGGCCCGGCGCTTCTCGGTGGCACCGCCCCTTCACGAGCGCCCCGGCCCCTTCCGTCGCAGCGCCGCCGAGCGAATGCCGATTCACATGGTGGAAGGAGGCCAGGAGGCGGTCAGGGAGATCCGGGAGATCGCCGATGCTTTGCTGCGGGTGGCCCAGGAGGTGGTGGTATGAGCCAGCTCAGCGAGCTTCTGGCCCACATCGAGGCCAAGGCCGACCAGCTCGACAAGCGCCTGAAGTCCGGCGCTCGCCTGCCCCTGTCGGCCCTGCGCCCGAACCCCCAGCAGCCCCGAAAGCGCCTCGAGGGCATCGAAGACCTCGCCCAGTCCATCAGGGAAAAGGGGCTTCTGCAGCCCCTCCTGGTTCGCCCGCTGGGGGAGGGACGCTACGAGATCATCGCCGGGGAGCGCCGGTACCGGGCGGCGGTGGCGGCCGGCCTTTCCGAGGTGCCCGCGGTGGTGCTGAATGTTTCCCCGGAGGAAGCCCGGGCGCTGGTCCTGGTCGAGAACCTTAAGCGGGAAGACCTCAACCCCTATGAGGAAACTGTGGCCCTTTTAGATCTGCTGGCCCTCCGGCAGGGGGTGAGCAGGGAAGAGGCCGCCAGGCTTTTGCAAAGCCTGCTTCAGATGGAGAAACGAAGAACCGGGTTGTCCCACGACGTCGTGGGACAGCGGGAGGCCGTTGAGGACGTGTTTCGTACGGCTGCCCGCATGGACTGGCGGAGTTTTGTACAGCACCGCCTGCCCCTGCTGCGGCTGCCGGATGATCTCCGGGCGGCCCTGGAGGAGGGCAGCATTTCTTACAGCGCGGCGCTCGAGCTCAGAAAAGTAAAGGCTGAAAAAGCCCGAAAGGCCCTCCTGGAAGAGGCCAGGGCCGGCCTGTCCGTGCACGAGCTCCGTCAGCGGGTGCGCGCGCTCAGCGCAAAGACAGAGCAGCCCCAATTGGATTTGCAGAAACGCTTCAAGGCCCTTTTCCCGAGGTTCAAGGCCCTGCCGCCGGAGCGCCAGCAGGAGGTTTTGCAGCACCTCGAGGCCCTTCTGAACAGGTATGGTTGATCTGTTCGACCGCGCGTTGAGCGGCGGTGTGCGCATGATAGCCGGGCGCTACGGCCTGGAGGAGGCGGCGGCGAACGGGGCCATCACCCGGTGCTCGCTGGCGGCACTGCTGGAGGTTGTGCCCCCACCACACCAGGGCTTTGTAGAGGCCCACCAGGACTACTACCGCCGTCGTTTTGTGGTGTTGGGGCGAGAAGGGGCGCAGGCCGCGCTGGTGGTGTGGAGCCTGCAGGAACCGCTGGTCTGGGTCAGCGGCATCAGCGGGGTGCCTGATCTGGAACGGCTGCCCTGGGTGCACCACAAGCCCCTGCAAGAGAACTTTCGGTCGCCCCCCTTGCTGACCCTGGGGGAGGCCATACGGCAGGTGCAGTGCATCCTGAAAGCGGAGGGCTTCACTCCACGCGAGGAACCTGTCCTCCTGCCCCCTGACCCTGAAGCCATTGCAGCAGCAGTGGTTCCGAGGCTGCAGTTAATAGCACAGGGTCGGGGCCTGGAGGGCACGGCCCGGCTGCTGGTGGAACGCAACATGGCCCGCTGGGAGAAGGAAGGGGAGCAACCCCAGGCGGTGGCGGTGGTGGATGTGGGGGGCCCGATCCCGGCGATGCTGGCCTTTGATGACCCCCGGCCCCTGGTGTGGATGCAGGTAGCAGCGTGAGCAGCATTCTTGCCTCCCTGACAGGAACTCCTTTAAGTACTGAAGTTACGCAGCCTCAAGGAATCGTTGTAGTTCAAGCTGGGAGACCTTGAGCTTGCCGGAGATGAGCTGACGTCGCAACTTGTAGGGGGTGGTACGACGCTGGGATTTCTGCTGATTCAGGAAGAGGAAGGCCATCAGCCCCAGCGTGAGGTGACGGCGGTACGACGATACCGTCCTCTGCTGTACCCCCTCCCAGCCGCACGCCTGCTTCAGAATCTTGAAGGTCTCCTCGATGATATTGCGGCGTTTGTAAAGCCCCCGCACCGCAGGCCAGTCCAGCTCCAGGTCGCTGCTGGCATAGAACTTGCTCCCCCGCCGGTACACCACCACCGGAATATGGCCCCTGAGATACCCCAGCGCTGACCAGTAAGGTCCTCTGCGGAAATAGCGGAGCTGCCGACCATTCAAGCTGCGGTTCTTCCTCAGTCGGGTCACGAAGGGCCAGCCTTGCTCCTGGAGGTAGTGCAACAAGCGGGCACTGGCATACCAGGCATCCAACAACACATACGCCGGCTCGATGCCCAGCCGCAGCAGTTGCAGGGCCAGCTCATGCTTGCTGTGCTTTTCCTTTCCGCGGTAGAGGTGAAAACCCACCGACACGGTGATGGTGCCATTCGTCCACACCAGCAGCACCACCTGTATCCCCAGAATGAAGCCCCCGGTTTTGCTATCCCTAAGAGGCTCCTAGAGACTGCTAACTAGCCGTCCGTAAAAGCTCCACAGTTTTTGCCGTCATCAGAACTGAGAAGGCCAACCAGTGCCAGCCTCGCAAGGTCTCAGCCAGCCGCTCATAGTCGCGCGCCAGCCTGCGAAACCGGGATGTCCAGGCAAACGAACGTTCCACCACCCAACGCTTCGGCAGCAGGACGAATCCTCGTCTAGCACCCTCCACCTTGACCACACACAGGGCGATTCCTTCCGCCTCCGCCGCTTGTGCTGCCTCTTCTCCGGTGTAACCCTGATCCACAAAGGCCACGGCCACCTGCGCCCCAGTAACTTCCTGTAGCCGTTGGCTCAGTGCCCCCACCTGGGCCCGTTCCTGTTCGCTGGCCGCCGTCACCACCAAAGCCAGCAGATGGCCCAACGTATCCACCGCCAGGTGAACCTTGCTCCCCTTGCGTCGCTTGTGCCCGTCATACCCGGCCCGCCCCCCACTTTGCGGGGTGGACTGCAGGGTGCGAGCGTCGTAGATGGCAGCACTGGGGTGGGCGGCTTTGCCCTGGAGCATTCGCAGGGTCATGCGCAGATCATGTACCAGGTCTTCGAAGACCCCCCGGTTCATCCAGCGGTAGGCTTGCGCCTGAACGATATGGGGGGGTGGGAAGTCGTGGGGGAGGTAGTCCCATTGAGCACCGGTTCGGACCATCCAACGCAGGGCGTTGAACACTTCGCGCAGGTCATACTTGCGCTGGGGAGCCTCTAGCGGAGCGAGGGTCAAATAGGGCAGCACCAGGGCCCATTCCTCATCACTCACGTCCGATGGGTAGGTACGGTGGTTCATGATCTAAACATAATCGCATGGCCTGATTTGGGTAAGGTGGTTTGTAGATTCTAAACGCATTCGGTCTAGGAAAAAAGAGGAACCCGCTGATGCCTACCAGGCCTTCGCGTACAGCATCTACCCCACCCGGGCCCAGGAAGCCGCCCTGGAACGCATCCTCGACCTCACGCGGGAGCTGTACAACGCCGCCCTGCAGGAGCGCCGCGAGGCCTGGCGCAAGGCCGGGAAGTCGATCAGCCTATACGAACAACAGAAGCACCTGACGGCGGTCAAGATTGTGCGCCCGGAGTACCAGGGGGTCTACGCCCAGATACTACAGGAGACCCTGGAGCGCCTGGACCGGGCCTTTCAGGGCTTTTTCAGCCGCGTAAAGGAAGGCAAGAAAGCCGGTTTCCCCCGCTTCCGCGGGCGGGGCTGGTGGAACTCATTTACTTATCCCCAGTTATGGAAGAAGGGCAAACGCCTGAAACCCGGGCGGTTGCTGATCAAAGAACCGAAACCGGAAGAGATTCCAAAGAGCCGGAAAAAAGAACTTCGCCGGACGGGGAAGATCGTCCTGCCTGGGGTGGGGCACGTGCGCATCCTGCTGCACCGCCCTTTGCAAGGCATACCCAAGACCCTCACCATCAAGCGCAGTGCGGAGGGCTGGTACGCGATCTACGCCTGCGAAATGGAAGCACAGCCCCTGCCGCCTTCAGAACGAGCGGTGGGGATCGATCTGGGGCTGGCCAGCTTTGTGGCGACCTCGGATGGGGAGACCATCGCCCCTCCCAGGGCCTACCGCCAGGCCGAGGCCTGGCTGAAACGCACGCAACGGGCGCTGCCCCGCAAACGGCGGGGTTCTCACCGCCGCCGGAAGCTCAAGCAGCGGCTGGCCCGGCAGCACCGCAAAATCGCCAACCAGCGCAAGGACTTTCACCACAAAATAGCAAGGAGGTTGGTCAACCAATATGGCACCATCGTACATGAAGACCTGAACGCAGCGGGCCTGGCCCGCACCCGGCTCTCGAAGAGCGTGCTGGATGCGGGCTGGAAGTCCTTCATAACGATCCTCTCCGCCAAGGCTGCGAGCGCCGGGCGGAGGGTGGTGGTGGTACAGCCACACGGTACGAGCCAGATCTGTCCCGCGTGCGGCCGCATCGAGAAGAAAGAGCTGTCCGAGCGCATCCACGCCTGCGTGTGCGGGTGCGTGCTGGACAGGGATGTGGCCGCTGCGAAGGTCATTCTGGCGCGGGGCCTGGACGGGGCCTTCGGCGAGGGCGGGCGGGTGGCCGCTGCCTGATGACCCGAGAAGCCCCGCTCTTCAGAGCGGGGAGTCGTCACAATCGTGACATGTACGCCTGGCGTTATCTCCTTTTGGCGATTCCTTCGGCGGGCCTCTTGGGCCCGGCAGCCCTGGCCTGGACGCTGGGGCGCTTTGACTAGAGGCGGGCCGGGAACACGGGATAGGCCGTGACAGCAAATCAATAAATCAGTAAAACAGTGAATCAGTAAAACAGCATTACTCTGTTTCAGGAATCCGGCGGGCCGCCCGACCCGCCTTCCACCTTCACACTGGACCAGGACAGGGCCTGCCCCCGCCAGTACAGGTAGCCGTCCCCAGACCCCCTGAGCACCAGCTCACCCACCGGATAGAGCCAGGGCCCCACCCGGAAACCCAGGTCGTAGCAGTAGCGCAGAAATTCCAGGAGCTGCAGGGCCTGCTCGCGCGAGACCGCCACCTCCCCCCGTTCCCGCAGCCCGGTGTTGAGCCGCTCCCACGTTTCCGGGGCAAGGTTCCACCAGAGCCGCTCCACCCGCGAGGCGCGCACCCGGTAGAGCCGCGGGAAGACCTCTGCTTTCATGAGCAGGAAAACGTAGCGGGCGGCGGTGGGGTGGTGGTAACGCATATCGTAGCCCCGGGCCGTGGGAAGCAGGGATGCCAGCTCAGGCGGCAGGTTCATGGCCCCACCCCCTGCCGCAAGCCGTGCCCAGAGCCCGCGACCTCCTTGCGACCAACAAAGCGGTGTGCCATGAAGTCAGGATATACGGGTTTACTGATTTACTGCAATACTGTTTCCTTGTTTTCTTTAGTTACTGATGTACGGACTTCTGCTTCTGCTGCAACACGGATTGCGCCCTGTGCGTCCCGTGTGTCATGATGCAGCCATGAACGCACCGGCCTTTTACACCCCGGAGGAGCTGGCCCGGCTCTTGCGGGTGAGCGAGGAGACCATCCGGCGCAAGTGCCGCACGAAGGAGATTGAGGCCCGCAAGCTGGGCCGCATCTGGCGCATACCCCGCGCGGAGGCCCTGAAGCTGGTGGGGGATGTGCTGACTCTGGAGCAGATCGGGGGTCGGGCGTGAGGCTGGCAGTCATCAACCTGAAGGGCGGCACCGGCAAGACCACCAGCGCGGTCTACCTGGCGGCGGCCTTATCCCGGCGGGGGAAGACCCTGCTGGTGGACGCCGACCCCCAGGGTTCGGCCCTTTCCTGGAGCGACCAGGCCGAGCGGCTGCCCTTTACGGTGGCGGCCCTGCCGGTCAAGACGCTGCACCGGCAACTGCCGGAGCTGGGCCAGGGGTTTGCCCACGTGGTGGTGGACACCCCGCCCGGCGACCTGGGGGTGGTGCGCAGCGCAGCCCTGGCGGTGGAGCTGGCCCTGATCCCCATTCCCCCCAGCCTGATGGACGTGGATCGCCTGCGGCCCACGCTGGAGCTGCTGGCCGAGGTGGAGCCCCAGAACCCCCTGCGCATCGCCCTGCTCCTGACCAAGGTGCGCCGGGGTACGCGCAGCGCGGCGGCGGCGCGGCAGATCCTGCAGGAGATGGAGCTGCCGGTGCTGGATACCGAGGTGCCCCTGCGGGAAGGCTTCGCCACCACCTTTGGGCTGAGCCCGCTGGAGGTGGGGGAGTACGAGGGTGTGCTGAACGAGCTGCTGGGAGAGGCGGTGGTGTCATGAGCAAGGCCAGGCCGGCCAGCGATATGCTGGCGCGTTTTCGCAAAACCGCCGAGCAGCCCAAGCCGGTGGCGGTGGTGGTGCCGGAGGTGGAGCCCGAGACGGCCAGCGAAGCATCCGCGCCGAAGCCACGCATGGTGCGGATCACACTGGACCTCGAGGCCCCTCAGCACAAGTTTTTGAAGCGGCTGGCGCTGGAGGAGGAGCTGAGCGTGGCGGATCTGCTGCGGGCGGTGGTGGGGTGGATGGAGGAAGACCCCCAGGTCGCCCAGGCCATAGCAGCCCGGGCCCGGCAGCTTGGGAGGTAGACGCCACCCGAATAAAACCATGACGACCGTCTTCGCTATCTACGTAGATGAGTACGGTGAAACCGGGGGCGACCTAGCCAACCCTCAGCAGCCCATCCAGCTTCACCTAGCAGCCTTGGTGCCGGCCGGGCCAGCCCACGCTCAAATGGAGGCACGGTTCCGACATGTAGCCGCTCAGATGGCACAACAATTAGCACTTCAAGGGCCTGCCCCACTGCACGCGGTGGATCTGTACCAACGCAAGGGGCCTCTGCGCCGGCTTGAGGTACAGGAAGCGCTGGACTGGTTCGATGAGATGCTCCAAATATCGCACCAGGCGGTGGTGGGCTGGGTGGCGGTTTATCTGCACAAAGCAGATCTTCACGGCCAACTAGAGGGGATGGAGAAGGGGGAGCGCGGCCGACGGCTGCGTGAGGCTCTTTTGACCTTGCTGCTCCGGGAGGTGAATCGAAAGCTAAAGACGCTCAGCAGCTACGGCTTCCTTTTTGTGGAAGCTCAAGGAGCGCCAAAAGAGCAGGGTTTATTGCGCCGTGTGCTCGCTGAAGTGGGGGATGAACCGGGTCGCTTCCAGGGTGTGCCAGCCCTGGCAGATAAGAGCTATCCTCCCCTGGCCAGCGCGGACTTCCCGGCCTATGTCCTGGGGGATCAGCTAAGGCAGGACGTGGGTCTCAAGCAGGAAAGACCTCGCATGAAAGCCT
>BPIL01000010.1 GCA_026004095.1 Meiothermus sp. | reverse complement strand
CCTATGGAACGCGTTTGTTGGGAGTAGGTGGGAACAGATGGCCTGGTATGCCGGGTTGTCTTGTTGCTATGCGGTGACAAATCCGCGAGGACACAGCTAGGAGGTGGGTAAAGTGTCAAATTACCAATCCCCAGGTGTTTCTCTTGCTAGGCTGGAGGCATCCTTCGGAGGTGTTTGGGTCGGGTAGCCTCGAGGGGAGGTGTTTCCGAACCGCACCGTTCAAAGCACACCTTCCGGGGCAATCTGGGCGGCTCGAGGGGAGCCGTCTTTTTATCCGTAATAGGCGATTAATCGGCCCAGGGCAATAACGCTTATCCAAACCCCTAGCGAAACCAGCGCCCCCAGCTTGGCCGCCGGCGGGGGGTGGGTGTGCTGATTCCAGGCTGGCAGGCTTCGTGCGGTGCGGAAATGAAAGATCCACGCGTTGATCCCCGCCAGCCCGATCAGGGCCAGCTTGCTCAGGAAGATCGGGCTGACCCCAATGCTGGGGGCGTCGGACAGAAGCAGCAAAAAACCGCTGGGCGCGGCCAGGGCAAAGCCCACCCAGGCCACCGGCAGCAGGTGAGCGGCCATCTGCTGTACGGGAATCTGTCTGGAGACCCCCAACAGCCGTAGATCGAACAGGGCCGCCGCTCCCACCAGCGCGCAGAATCCCAGAATGTGCAGGATCTCCACCGCAGGGTAGAGCCACTCCGACTGGCGCATGGTCTGCGCGAGCGGGGTGGTATGCAGCCAGTCCAGCCAGGCGACCCAGGCTTCACCCATCAGCGCAGTTCCACCGTTTTGCCATCTACGATGATGCGTTCGGCCCGCATTTCCTCAGGCTCGGTGCGGTGTGGGTAGCCCACCACCGTGACCCGCGCCCCCACCTTGAGGCTGCCGTTGGGCAGTCCCCGGGCCGTCATCCTCGAGGGTGGGGCCAGCACCACGTACCACCTGCGCTGCAGGGTCAGGCCGGAGGGGGGAACCTCTATCCAGATGGTGGCATGGGGAAACTCGAAGGTGACCTCGGTGATGGTGCCGGTGGCGGTAATCACCCGGCTGGCGTCGTAGCTGCTCCAGCCGTGATGGGCCAGGGCCAGGCCCAGCAGCAACCCTCCTGCAAGCCAGAATTTTCGCATAAGGCCTCCTTGTTGGCTAGGGGACGTTGCTAGGGACGACTTTCTTATGATCGTTTAGAAAGGGGCTTGGGTGTGTGGGGCGACTTACCCTGTGGAGGAGCTGAAATTGCTGTGGTAGGCTATCCCCGCAGGGTTAAGGAATCCTTGAAGGAGGGTTGAGTATGGGTAAACCGATGCGTTTTGCGGTGGGAATACTGGCCTTGTTGCTGGCGGCCTGCAGCCAGCCGGCTACCGAGTCGACCAGTGCATCCATTGTGGAGGACATGCGCCAGCTAGGGGTCGAGCCTGAGGCCATTGCGGCCTATACAGAGGCGTTGCAGAACCTCGAGCAGGCCCGGCTGGCCCTGCAAAGCCTGGGTGCGGGCGACCTGCTGCTGGTGCAGAGCATTGCCCTGGGCAGCGTGGCCAACTACGACGCCTACTACAACGCGCGGGCCAGCTATCCGCAGTTTGACTGGAGCCGCAATGGGTGTTCGGCCCCGGAGGGCCTGGGGCTGGGCTACCGCGAGACCTTCCGGCCGGCCTGCAATGTGCACGACTTTGGCTATGCCAACTTTCCACGTTTTCCCAGCCTCTACAACGAGACCGGGCGCAAGCTTTCCGACGACAACTTTTTGGTCAACATGAACCAGATCTGCCGCCCCAGAAGCTTCTTGAGCCGGTCGGCTTGCTACTCGGCGGCCTATGCCTACTACCTGGCGGTGCGTTCGGCTGGCTGGGCTTACTTTTACGACTAGCCCTCATGCCACCTGCTCGGCGGCAAAGCGACGGCTGGGGTTGATGTATTCGTCCTGGGCGGCGATGAGCTGAATTTCACGGGTATTCATCTGGTGGGTGAGCAGCAGCAGGTTGTACATGGCCGAGACCGCGTGCTCGAGGCTCTGAGCCACGTTGCCGGTCTTGAGGTAGCGGCCTAGAAACAGGGCGGCAATGGCATCGCCGGTTCCGTTGCGGGGGGGCTCGAGGGGGATGCGGGGGGTGCGCACCAGCCAGGCCCCTTCGTCGGCTACGGCAAGGGTTTCGATGGTATTTTCAGGGGCTCCCTGGCGCAGCAGGCTGGTTACCACCACGATGCGGGGGCCACCCGGGTGCATCCGGGCCCGGACGGTGCGGGCGGCCTCGAGCGCCTCTGGCAGGGTTTTGCTGGGATGCTCGGTGAGGAGCTCGAGCTCGAACTGGTTGGGGGTGAGGATATCGGCCTGGGGCAGCACCTGGTTTTTGATGATCTCGGGGATTTCCGGGCGCACAAACAGGCCCCGGCCCTCGTCGCCCATCACCGGGTCGCAGCAGAACAGCGCGCTGGGGTTGAGCTGTCGTACCTTGTGCAGGGCCGATAGAATCGCCTCGGCGGTGCCGCCGCTGCCCATATAACCCGACAGCACCGCGTCGCACTGGCCCAGCACCTCGCGTTCAGCGATGCCCTCGACCACGGCCACCAGGTGTTCGGGCGGCAGGATCATGCCCTTCCACTGCCCGTAGCCGGTGTGATTGGAGAACTGCACGGTGTGGATGGCCCAGACCTCGAAGCCCATGCGTTGCAGTGGAAACACCGCGGCGGCGTTACCGACATGGCCGTAGCTGACCCAGCTCTGGATGGAAAGGATGTTGCGGGGTGGTTGCATGGGGGCAGTGTATCGCAGGCCAGCCTCTGCTGCGTAGCAAGGTGTTTAGCGGTTCGCGAGGGTCTCGAGGGCCAGGCGGTAGGTCTGGGCATGGCCGGCCACGGTCGTTTGTGGGTCGCGGTTGTAGCCGCCGCCCATCACCACCACCAGGGGCTGGCCGGCCTGCCGGATCTTCTCAAATACCATTCGATCCCGCTCGGCCAGCCCTTGCAGGCTCAGGCCCAGACGCCCGAAGCGGTCGTTTTGCAGCACATCCACCCCGGCGTTGTAGAAAACCAGATCCGGCCGGTGGGCGAAGGCCTGTTCCAGCGCAGGCCCCAATGCTTCCATGTAGGTTGCATCGTTGGTGGCATCTGCCAGCCCTACATCCAGGTCGCTTACCTCTTTCTTGAGGGGGTAGTTGCGCTCGGCGTGCACCGAAAGGGTAAAGACGGTGGGGTCGTTCCGAAAGAAAGCCGCTGTGCCATTGCCCTGGTGGGCATCGAGATCCACGATCAGCACCCGGCCATCCCAGCCCTGGGCTCGCAAGTAAGCAATTGCTACAGCTACATCGTTGAACAGGCAGTAGCCCTCGGCCCGCCCCGGATAGGCGTGGTGGGTGCCCCCGGCCAGGTTGAGGCCCAGCCCGGTCTGAAGGGCGTCCAGGGTGGCGGCCAGGGTTCCGCCCGCTGCATGCAAGGCCCGGGTGAGCAGGCTCTGGCTCCAGGGCAGCCCTACCTTGTGCGACTCCTGCCGGCTGAGCCCTTCTGAGCGAAGCTTTTGCAGGTAGTCCGGGGTGTGGGCCAGGGCCAGGGTCTCCCAGGCGATGGCCGGGGCGGGTCGTATGTCCAGCTCGTTCTGCAGCGCCTCGGCAACCCCGGCGTACTTGTACTTGGGGAAAGGATGGTAATCGGGAAGCTCGAGGGTGCAGTGTGCGGTGGAGTAGGCCCGGCGCATCGGCTTCAGAATGCCACAGATCTGCAGGGCCTTGTGTGGCCTGGGCTTTCAGAAATCTATCTCGAGCTTGTAGCGCCCACTGCGGCCTTGCTGGTCGAGCTCGAGCTTGAAGCGCTCAGCCCCGCGGCGGTACTCGGCCTCGAGTTTGCTGGCCGGGCCTTTGTACTCGAGGCGGGCGCGCACCCAGCCCCGGCTGGTGAGCCAGTTGTGGAAGAAAGCGTAGACCTGCTCGAGGGGGTCGCGGGTCTCGAACTCGGCCTCGCTCGAGCCGTCCCGCTCCTCGCGCTTAATAGCAACGCTGCCGGGATAGGGCGGCAGGCCCAGCCGGGCGTTCAGCACGAAACTGGAGGTCTGGGGTACGGGCCGCACCGGCGGGGGAGGGGCGGGTTCGGGCCGCACGCCCACCACACAGGCCGCAAGCAGCAAGGGTAAGAGCCAAAGCAAACCACGCATACCTTAGCTAGCTTAAACCGCTCGGATGAGTAAATTGAGGCATGGCAATGAAGGTCGGCTATAAAAAGCTGCTCGAGCAGGCCCTGGCCGAGATCGAGACCATCCCGGCAGAGGAGGCCAAAGGCTACCTGGGCCACCCCGACTACGTGTTTGTGGACTTGCGGGACATCCGCGAACTCCAGCGCGAGGGCAAGATCCCCGGCGCTTTTCACGCCCCCAGGGGCATGCTGGAGTTCTGGATAGACCCCGAAAGCCCCTACCACAAGCCCATCTTCGCCTCGGGTAAAAAGTTTGTGTTTTACTGCGCGGGGGGCTGGCGCTCGGCCCTGGCAGCCCAGACCGCCCAGCGGATGGGATTGGAGCCGGTCTGCCACATCGAGGGCGGCTTCAAAGCCTGGGCCGAGGCCGGGGGGCCGGTCGAGCGGCTCGAGGGGCCCAAAAATCAAGCCTAACGGAGCGGCCTGGATGCCAACCTTACGAGAGCTTTTTGGACTATTCGGACAGACCGCCCCGGCCCTGGAGGTGCGGGGTGTGACCCACGACTCGCGCCTGGTGCAGCCGGGTTTTGTCTTTGTGGCGATTCCCGGCGTGCCCCTGCCGAGCCGTAAGCCTTTCGATGGGCACGACTACATTCCCCAGGCCATCCAGAACGGGGCGGTGGCGGTGGTGGGGATGCGCGAGCTGCACCTGAACGTGCCCTACCTGCGGGTGGCCGATGCGCGCGCGGCCCTGGCCGATCTGTCGGCGGCCTTCTGGGGGTATCCGGCGCAACGGCTGGAACTGCTGGGGGTGACCGGCTCCAAGGGCAAAACCACCGTTGCGGTGCTGCTCCATCACCTGCTGCAAAAGGCCCGTCCGCCGGTGGGCAGGCTCTCCACGGTGGGGATCAAAATTGGCGAAGAAGAGCTTTTTTTGCCCGGCCACTTCACCACCCCCGAGGCCCCGCAGGTACAGGAGATGCTGCACCGCTTCGTGCAGGCGGGCTGCCGGCAGGCGGTGCTCGAGGTCAGCAGCCACGCGCTGGCGCTGGAGCGGGTGCGGGGGCTGGAATACCGGGTGGGGGTGTTCACCAACCTCTACGAAGACCACCTCGACCTGCACGGGAGCATGGAGAACTACTTTGCCGAGAAAAAGAAGCTCCTGGAGCGCTCGAGGTTCGCCGTTGTGAACAGCGACAACCCCTGGACGCAGACCCTGCGGGGCCGCCCCCAGACCTGGAGCTACGGCCGGCAAGGGGACTGGCAGGCCCAGCACCTGGTGGAAAGCAGTACGGGCCTCGAGTTCGAGGTGGTCTCGCCCATGGGCCGGTTTGCCGTGCAGCTTCCCATGGTGGGCCGCTTCAATGCCGAGAACGCCCTGGCTGCCATGGCCGCTGCTGCGCAGGTGGGCCTCTCGGTGGGGCAAATCCAGGAGGGCCTGGCCAGTTTTCCCGGCGTGCCGGGCCGGATGCAGCTCGTGCAGGCCGCGCCCTTTCGGGTGGTGGTGGACTTTGCCCACACCGGGGCCAGCCTCGAGGCCGCCCTCCAGACCCTGCGCCCCACCACCCAGGGCCGCCTGGTGGTGGTGATCGGGGCCGCCGGGAATCAGGATCCCAGCCGGCGCGTGGGCATCGGCCAGGTGGCGGCGCGGCTGGCCGATCTCGCCATCTTTACCGAGGAAGACCACCGCACCGAGCCGCTGGAGGCCATTTTGGAGGCCATGGCCCAGGCCCACGGCGACCCCCGCCGCTACGTGCTCATCCCCGACCGGCGCGAGGCCATCCGCTACGCCATCCGGGAGGCCCAGCCGGGCGATACCCTGCTCTTTAGCGGCAAGGGCCACGAGCGGACGCTCGAGCGGGGCACGGAGGCCATTCCCTGGAACGAGGTGGACGAGGTGCGCAAGGCCCTGGCGGCGCAACCGGTAGACTGAGGTCATGCAGCGCGATGATCTGGTTCGCTGGCTGGACGAGTACCTAAAGATACGGGAGTTCAAAGACCCCTCGCTCAACGGCTTGCAGGTGGAAGGCCGGGAAGAGGTGCGCCGGGTGGGGGCCGCGGTGGACGCAGCCCAGGCCATTTTCGACAAAGCCGCCGAGGCTGGGGTGGATTTTCTTATCACTCACCACGGCCTCTTCTGGGGGCAGCCCTTCGCCATTGTGGGGTACCAGAAGAAGCGCCTCGAGCGGCTTTTCTCGGCGGGCATCAGCCTTTACACGGCCCACCTACCCCTCGACGCCCACCCCGAGGTGGGCAACAACGCCGTCCTGGCCCGCGAGCTGGGGCTGCAAAGCCTGGAGCCCTTCCCGCACCCCAAGTACGGCAACATCGGCTACATCGGCCACTTTGCCGAGCCGGCGCCGCTGGCCCTGGTGGAAGACCGCATCGGCGAGCTGACCGGCATGCAGCCCCTGGTGGTGCGGGCGGGGCTGGACGGGGTGCGCCGGGTGGGCATTGTTTCGGGGGGCGGGGCCGGGGATGTGGGGCTGGCCAAAGCCCTGGGCTGCGACCTTTTCATCACCGGCGAGCCCGCCCACGCCCACTACCACGAGCCCTTCGAGCTGGGCCTGAACGTGATTTACGCCGGCCACTACGACAGCGAAACCTTTGGGGTCAAGGCCCTGGCCGCCCGGCTGGAGCGGGAGTTTGGCCTGCCCTGGGTGTTTATTGAGCATCCGACCGGGCTGTAGCATGAAAGGTCTTTTTATAACTTTTGAAGGCCCCGAGGGGGCGGGCAAGTCGACCCAGGCCCGGCTGCTGGCGGAGTGGTATCGCCAGAAGGGACGCGAAGTTGTGCTAACTAGAGAGCCAGGAGGCACCGAGCTGGGTGTGGATCTTCGTCTATTAATTCTGACGCGGCCCATGCAGGCAGAGACAGAGTTTTTGCTTTATAGTGCAGACCGCGCTGAACATGCTGCTACGGTAATAAGGCCTGCCCTTGCTAGGGGTGCCGTTGTTATCTGCGATCGTTGGCTGGACTCCTCACTGGCCTATCAGGGGTATGGTCGAGGGTTGCCCTTAAGGTGGCTGGAGGATGTCTCGCGAGGTTTTCTCGGCGATCTGCGCCCCAACCTAACTTTCCTCTTAAAGATTCCTCCTCAACTGGGTTTATGGCGAGCCAAACATCGGCGGGCCTCGGATGAACCTGACCGTTTTGAGGCTGAAGAACTGGCCTTTCATCAGAAGGTACTCGATGGATTTATGGAGCTGGCGGCCAGAGAGCCAAAGCGCTTTGTGGTGAAGGATGTTGAGAAGCCTTTTGCCGATGAGGTTCAGCGACAAATACGGCTGGAGCTGGAAAGCAGAGGGTTGGCCTGAGCAGGTCTCATTCATCTTGGGGGCCTTGCGGTAAGGTAAAGGCGTGGCTCGAGCGTTCTTTGCCCTTCTGGCCCTGCTAGGCCTGGCCCTGGCCCAGCCCTCGGTTCCGGTCTGGGGTTTTCGCATCGTCAACACCTACCCCCACGACCCCCAGGCCTTTACCCAGGGCCTCATCTACCACAATGGCTTCCTGTACGAAGGCACCGGCCTCTACGGCCAGTCCAGCCTGCGCAAGGTGGAACTCCAGACCGGGCGGGTGCTGCAAAGCCGGTCTTTGCCGCAGAAGTACTTTGGCGAGGGCATCACCCTCTTCCAGAACCGCTTCTATCAGCTCACCTGGCAGAACCAGGAGGGCTTTATCTACGACCTGAACTTCAACCCGGTGGGGCGCTTCACCTACCAGACCGAGGGCTGGGGCCTGACCCACGACGGCCAGCGCCTGATTATGTCGGACGGCTCGGCCCAGCTATTCTTCCTCAACCCCCGCACCCTCCGGCCCGAGCGCACCCTTACGGTGCGGGCGGCCGGGCAACCGGTGCAGCGGCTCAACGAGCTCGAGTACATCCAGGGCCGCATCTGGGCCAATGTCTGGCAGACCAGCCGCATCGCCATCATCAACCCCCAGAGCGGCAATGTGGAGGCCTGGCTCGACCTGAGCGGGCTTGCGCTTCTGGCCCAGGCCCGTAACCCCAACCCCGACGCTGTGCTCAACGGCATCGCTTACGACAGCCAGACCCGGCGCATCTTTGTTACCGGTAAGCTCTGGCCCTACCTGTTCGAAATTGCAGTGATAAGCAACCCATGAACCCCTCTGGACGTTTGCGTGGCTACGGTCTGGGGCTCATTGCCCTGGCGGTGGCGCTCTCCACCACGGGCTATTTTTGGGCGGGCCAGATTCTGAACCGCTCGCCGCAGCGCGCCCCGTCCGCACCCAGCGCGGTGGTGAGCATCTCGAGCCCCAAGGGAACGGTGGAGCTGCCGGTGTACAGGCTATCCAACCCCAGGGCGCTCGACCTACTTACCCGAAAAGCCCACCAGGGCGTTCTGTACAGCTTTTTGGAACCCCGCGATCATGCCTGGACAGGGATGGGGCTCGAGAAGCCCGTCTCGGTAGCTTTTCTGGATAGCCGCGGCACCATTCTAGCCATTATGGACATCGAGCCCTGTCCCCCTCCCTCCCAGGGCAAAGGCTGTCGCAGCTATGCGCCGGGGGTGGTCTACCGGCAGGTGCTCGAGGTGGGGCAGGGTTGGTTTGCGAAGCGCCAGATCAAGCCCGGCGCTGTGGTGCGGGTGCGGCCGCTCGAGGCCACCCCCAACGGCCAGTAGGCGACTAACGTGCGGGCTGCGCGGGCTGGGCCTGTTGCAGGCTGCGCAGGTCGAGCAGGAAGTTGCCGGTGGTGGGCACCAGGATGGTCTGGATGTTGGGGGCCAGCTTCTCGGCCACCGTGAGCTGGATGACCTGGGGGCTTTGCCGCAGGGCCTCGCCGCGCAAGCGGATGGCCTGGGCCTCCCCCTCGGCCCGCAGAATGGCGGCGTCGCGCTCGCCCTTGGCCTGTACCACGGCCCGCTGGGCGGCGATCTCGGCCTGCTGGCGGCGGTTGATCTCCACCTGCACCTGCTGCTCGGCGGTCTGCTTTTCCTCGATCACCTTGGCCACCGAGGGCGGAATGTCAATCCGGCGCAGCAGCACCGAGACCAGCTCGACGTGCTGGGTGCCCAGGTCTTCGCGCAACTCCCTGGTGACGGCGGCCTCGAGCTGGGTTCGCTGGGTGCTGATCAGTTCGGCGGCGTTGAACAAACCCACCGCGTCGCGCACCTTGCTGCGAATCTGGGGCACGATCAGGGTCTCGAGGTAGCCCGGCCCCAGGTTGCGGTGAAGCTGGGGGGCCTCCTCGCGCTTGATGCGGTACTGCACGGTCACGTCGACCCCAATCTCCAGCCCCTCCTTGCTGCGGGCGGTAATGGCGTCCTCGCCGGGGGTGCTGGTGCTCGAGGGGGCCGGCCCTTTCGCCAGGGTTACTTCCTTCAGCCGGGCGTCGTACAGCACCACGCTTTGAATACCCGGTATCACGATGCGGAAGCCCTCGCCCAGCGGGGTGGGCTGCACCCCGCCGAACACGTTGAACACCACCCCCACGTGGCCCGCCGGAACCACCACAAAGCTCTGGGAGATGGCCGCTATAGCCAGCCCCACAAGCAGCAGCGGCCCGCCCAGCGCCCGCCTTTCACCGGGCTGGGCCAGCAGGACGATGCCCAGGATAGCCACCACGATGCCTAAGAGCAGGAACATACACACCTCGCTTTTCTCACCATACGACCCCAGTATGGTGGATGGGCAGCAGATTGGGATAGGGGTAAGACAAAAACAAAGAAGCCCGGCTATTAATAAGCCAAGGCAGCGTGTTTTATGGGTTTATTTTTGAGGTTGTCCCCTTAATCGGCCGCCGCGCTCCCGGCTTCCTTGTTGCAGGACTCGGACTTGTTGTTGGAACCAGCCTTGGAGTCTTTGATGTACCAGCCCGAGCCCTTGAACACCACCGCCGGAGCAAAAATCAGACGCTTGATGGGGGCGCCGGTCTCGGGGTGATGGGTGTAGGCGGGATCGTGAAAACCCTGCTCGAACTCGTATTGTTCGCCGGTCTCGAGGTTCTGGTAAACGTATCTGGGCATAGTGGACTCCTATGGGACAAAGGTGTCTCGAGGGGTCACCTCCCTCACCTAGAGGATTTTGACAAACGACACCCTAGACTGTCAACCTGCCTTCCAGTTATACCTCTGATAACTTGCGGTCTCGCTTTGGGATGAAATACTGACGGGTATGGACAAGGCCGCACTCCGGCGCTGGGCCAAGGAGGTACGCAAAAACCTTCCCACCGGAACGCTCTCGCAAGAAGTGACCCAACACCTGGCCGGTTTTTTGCAAGAACACCGGGCCCAGCACATTCTGCTTTACAGCGCTTTTGGCTCCGAGCTCGACCCTGCCGCACTGCAGCGCCTGTATCCCGCTGCCTACTACCTGCCCAGGGCCCGCACCTACCAGCTCGAGGTGCACCCCCTGCCCTGCCGGCTGGTCAAGCACAAGTACGGTTTTTGGGAGCCGGCCCCCGAGACGCCCAGGGTGGCGCTCGAGGTGCTGGATGCCGTGCTGGTGCCGGGCCTGGCCTTCGACCCCTGGGGCCACCGGCTGGGCTATGGGCAGGGCTTCTACGACCGCTTTTTGGCCCAGCTACCCCCGCGCACCCTGACGGTGGGCCTGGTGGCCGAGGCGCTGCTGTTGCCCGAGCTGCCGCACGACCCCTGGGACGTGCCGGTGAAGTTTCTGGCTACCGAGCGGGGGGTTCGCCCAGCGCGCAGTGCCATCCCGTAGACCGCCGGGTTAGGGAGCGCTCAGGAACCAGGGGGCGGGGTTGGTGGGGATGCCCCGCACCCGGATCTCGAAGTGCAGGTGGGGCCCGTTGGACAGGCCGGTGTTGCCCGAGTAGCCGAGCAGGTCGCCGGCCTGCACGGCCTGGCCCGGCTTTACCGCAATGCGCGAGAGGTGCCAGTAGCCGCTGCACACCCCCAGCCCGTGGTCGAGGGTGACGGCGTTCCCCCGTACCTCAAGCCGTTCGGCCAGGCCCACCACGCCGGGGGCCGGGGCATAGACCGGGGTGCCTTCGGGCACGCCGTAGTCGAGCCCTTCGTGGTAGGAGTAAGAGCGTCCACCGTCGTAGCTGCGGCGGGTGCCGAAGGGGTCGGTGATGCGGTTGGTCTGGACGGGTTTCCGGAAGGGGCCCCGCCACTGCTGGGGCCGGTCGAAGTCGCAGGAGCCCACCACCTTGAGCCGCTCGGCCCGCAGTCGCTCGGGCACCAGCAGGGCCCGGCGGTCGGGGGGCAGTTGCAGCACAAAGCGCCCAAAGCTTCCGGCCACCACCCGCACCTCGAGCCCCACCTCCGCGCCACCCACCCGCAGCCGGGCGGGGTAGACCCCAGGGGCTTGCAGGGCCGGTACGGGCAGCAGCACGCGGTTCTGCTGGATGGGGTAGGTGTTGCCCAGGAAGCGCACCTCGCCCCGCACCAGTGTGGGGGCCGTGAGGCGGATCACCGCCAGGTGGCCCTGGATGGTCTCGCGGGGCCACTCGAGGGCCTCGATGGGGGCCGGGGCCTGGGTGAGGCGGTGCAGGGCAGGGCTGGGCTGTCCGGTTATCCGCAAGACCTGCCCCACCCGCAGCCGGGTGGGGTCTGTGATGTTATTCAGCGCCTGCAGGGCTTCCACGCTGGTGTTGTACTGCCTGGCGATGCGGTAGAGGGTCTCACCGGGCTGCACGGTGTGGGTGGTCTGGGCCAGGGCGAGGGAACACAGCACAAGGAATGCAGAAAGCGCGCGGCGCATAGGGCCAGTTTATCGCTTTGATGAGGTGCTGGCGTTAAACACCGATTTTCTCCCACTGGATGGATGTTATGACGGCTGCTCGAGGGCCTCCTCCAGCACCACCAGCCAGTAGGGCAGGGTGCGCTGGATTAAGTCCCAGAGAATTTCGTCCTGAATGCCAAAGTGAAGGCGGCCGACCAGGTCGGGCAGATCCAGGATGCTCCTCCAGTCCAGCTCGGGCAGCTCCTCGCGCAGGCTCGGGTGCATGGCAGCAGCCAGCGTGCCCAGGCGGTGCAGATTGTGTTTTACCGCGTCCTGGGTGCGTGTATCGGCAGTAAATGCGGCAAAGTCCATCCCGGCGGTGTAGCGCAAAACCTGCCGGGCGGCTTCTTGCATCTGCTCGAGGTAGACCCGCTTGAGCAGGTGGGGGTTGGGGCTCTCGGTATGGCGCATGGGCCCCTTCAAATTAGCTGCAAAGCATCGGCCTCGAGGTGGGGGCGCAGGGCTGGGGGCACCTTCCTGGCGCTGACCAGGTCTACCTTGCTGCCCAACAGGTCCTCGAGCGCGTGCTTGAGGCCGATGTAGTGCTCGAAGGTAGGCTCCTCGAAGCGCACCAGAAAATCCACGTCGCTGCTCGCATGGGCATCGTCGCGGGCGGTGGAGCCGAACAGGTACAGGCTCTTAATGCCGTAGCGCTCGGCCAGACCCGGTAATCGCTCTTCCAGAATGGCCAGCACGCTTCCCCTGCGCATGAGACCATAGTACAACCTGCTTCCTTGCGTGAAGGCTGGTTCAACTCCGAGGGATTTCCTAGAGCTATGGTAAAATTGACCAGTGGTAAACACCTACTTTAAACTGGAGCCCCTTTTACGCCAGCACAAGAAAACCCCCCTGGCGCTGGCCGAGGCCAGCGGGCTGTCCAAAACCACCGTCTACAACCTGGTCAACAACAAGGCCAAGGCGGTGGAACTCGAGACCCTCGACAAGCTGATGGCGGGCCTCGAGCAGCTCCTGGGCCGGCCGGTGCGCTTCGACGAGATTCTCGAGAAGCGCCCGACCCCCAAAGAGGCGCGGCTGGCCCGGCTGCTAAAAGATGCCAAACCCTTTTGCTGGGAGGAGGTACAAAAAGCCCTGCCGCCCCTGACCCCCGAAGAAAAAGCCGAGGACGAAGCGTTCTTGCGGGTGCTCGAGGAGGCCCGCCAGACCGACCTCGAGCAGAGCCAGGCGCGCGATCGGCGGCTGCTAGAGCTGTTTGAGGAGCCCCGGCCCAAAATACCCCGCAAGAGGAACTCGGTGACCCGATGAACCTGCTGGTGGATACCGACATCATCAGCTACGCCTACAACGAGCACAGCCTGTGGGGGGTCTACCAGCCGATTCTGGAGGGCCACCAACTGCTGGTGGCTGCTCAGACCGTGGCCGAGCTGCGCTTTGGGGCTCTGGTCAGAAACTGGGGTGAGCGCAAGCGACGCCGCCTCGAGGTTTTGCTTTCGAGCTGTACGGTGGTGCACACCGACGATGAGATCTGCACCGCCTGGGCCCGGGTTCGCAGCGAAGCCCTGGCCAAGGGCCGCCCCATGGGCGCGGGCGACGCCTGGATTGCCGCTACCGCCAGGGCCCTGGAGATTCCCCTGGTAACCCACAACCGCCGCGATTTCGAGTTTTTGGACGATCTCATCCTCATTTCGGAGGGCACCTGAACACACCCAGGCCCTGGCTGGGCGCGGCTGCCGCTTCAGGTAACGGTTTCTGATCCGGGGTGTCTTGCTGAACCCAATTGCTTCCGGCAAATGTGCGGTTAAATGGAGGCATGAAAATCTACACCAAAACCGGCGACGCAGGGGAGACCGGCCTGTACGGGGCCGACCGGGTGGGCAAGGACCACCCCCGGGTGGAGGCCTACGGCACGGTGGACGAGGCCAACAGCGCCATCGGGCTGGCCCGCGCAGCCCTGGGCGCGGCCCACGCCGATATCGAGGCCGACCTCGAGTACCTCCAGAACGCCCTCTTCGACCTGGGGGCCGACCTCGCCACCCGCGCCGGCGGCCCTTACGAGCGCAACCTGGCCCGCATGGACGCCTCGGACGTGGAGAAGCTCGAGGCCCTGATTGACCGCTACCAGGAGGAAGCCCCCCGCTTCACCGGCTTTATCCACCCCGGCGGCCACCCCGCGGCGGCGGCCCTGCACCTGGCCCGCACCATTGTGCGGCGGGCCGAGCGCCGGGTGGTGGAGCTGATGCGCCACGAGGCGGTGAACCCGGAGGCCCTGCGCTACCTCAACCGGCTCTCGGATCTGCTTTTTACGCTGGCTCGAGTGGTCAATAAACGCGAAGGCTTCGCCGAGGAGAAGTGGCTGGTCAAAAAACGCCGATAAAGGAGGGCTGGTATGCGCCTGGTAAGCCTGACCTGCTCCAACACCGAGATCGTCTGGGCCCTGGGCTGCCTGGACAGGCTGGTGGGGGTGGACAGCAACTCCGACTTTCCCCCCGAAGTGGCCCGCCTGCCCCGGGTGGGGCCCGACCTCCAGATTGACCTGGACAGGGTCGAGGCCCTGAAGCCCGACCTGGTGCTGGCCAGCCTGAGCGTGCCGGGCATGGAGCGGGTGGTGGAGGGTTTGCAGGCGCGGCAAATCCCCCATGTGGTGCTCGACCCGCAAAGCCTGCAAGACGTCTACGACGATATTGTGCGGGTGGCGGGTCTCCTGGGGGTGGCCTCGCAGGGCCGGCATGTGGTGCGGGCCATGCAGTGGATGATCGCCCAGGCCCGGGGCTCGCTGCCCAACTGGGTGCGTCCCCCCAGGGTGATGGTGGAGTGGTGGCCCCGGCCCATGATTGCCGCCGGGCAACACAGTTGGGTAACGCAGATGCTGGAGGCGCTGGGGGCAGAAAACGCCTTTGCCCACCTGCCGGCGCGCTCCCAGCCCCTCACCCCCGCCCTGGTGGAGGAGGCCCAGCCCGACTTGATTACGGTCTCGTGGTGCGGGGCAAAAAAACTGCGCCCAGAGGTGGTTCTGCGCCGTAAGCTGGATATCCCCGCCCTGAAGCATAAGCAGGTGTTCGCCCTCGAGGAGGCCTACCTGGGCCGTCCGGGGCCGCGCCTGGCCGAGGGGGCGAAAAAACTCGCCGATCTACTGCGGCAGGTGCCGGTCTGGCAGCACGGAGTCCGGCCATGACCCCCCTCAAGGTGGTCACCTTCTGGGTGCGCCCGCTGGAGGGTGAGCCCCTGCCCGAGGCCAGGGCCTTGCTGGAGGGCCTTCTGGCTATTTTTTACGAGGCTTTTCCGGAATACGCCGGGGTGCTCACCTTCAGCCAGTCGCCCCGCCCGCCCGGCTATGTGTTTGTCTATGTGAACCAGGGCTGCACCGGCCTGCTGCCCATGGCGGGGCGGTTCTTACAGGAACTCTTGCAGCAGGCCTTCCCCCAGGGCGAGGTGCGTCCCTATGGGCGGGTCTGGCCTGAGCTACGGTCTGAATAAAGCCACGGTGCCGGCCTGCCGCAGGGTGCCGCTGCCCACCGCCAGCCGGCCATCAGGGGCCCAGGCCACCGCGTAGAGGGGCCGCACAAACCCCGAGGTGGTCTGTAGAAGCTGCCCCTGCACGCTCCACAGGCGCAGGGTCTTGTCCCAGCCCACGCTGGCCAGCCGCCGGCCGTCGGGCGAGAAGGCCAGGGCCTGGGCGGCCTCGGTGTGCCCTTCCAGCACCCGGAGCAGCTTCCCCGATTGGGCATCCCAGAGTTTGAGGGTCTGGTCGTGGCTGGCAGTGGCCAGGAGGCGTCCATTGGGGCTCAGGGCCAGGCCGTAGAGGCCCCGGGTGTGGGCCATGACCCGGCGCAGGAGCCCCACCCCCTCGGGGTGCAGGCGCCACCAGGCCAGGCTTTCATCGCTGCTGCTGCTGTATAGGGTGCGTCCGTCGGGGCTAAAAGCCAGGCCCGTTACGTGCGACTCGTGGGCGCGGAACTCGAGCACCTTCCGGCCACCCTGCCAGTCCCAGACCCGGATCAAGCGGTCGCGCCCGCCGGTGGCCAGGGCCCGTCCGTTGGGGGCGAAGGCCAGGGCCCCCACCCCGTTGCCGTGGGCCTCGAGGCTCCGCACCAGGCGTCCGCTGGTGGTTTGGTAGATGCGGGTCAGGCCGTCGCGGCTGCCCGCGGCCAGGTGCCGCCCGTCCGGGCTGAAGGCCAGGGCGGTAATTTCCAGGGCGGCCTCGCCCAGCCTGTGGATGGGTTGCCCCTGGCGGTTCCACAGCCAGACCTCGCCGTCCCAGCCCCCGCTGGCGAGCAGGCGTCCATCGGGGCTGTAGGCCAGGGCGCTCACCGAGGCCGCGGGGGGCTCGAGGGTGCGCAGCAGCGCCCCTTGCAGGCTCCATAGCCGGGCCCGCCCGTCGTCGTGGCCGCTCAGGAGCCGGTTTTCATTCGCTGCCAGGGCCAGCACCGAGGCGGTCTGGAGGGTTTTTTGGGGCCGGCCTGCGTCCCAGAAGATAATCTGACCGTCCTGCCCCCCGCTGATGAGCTGTTCCTGGCGAGGCCAGGCCAGGGCGCCTACTGCGAGACGGTGGGCCTTCCATTGCCGCACATAACGCCCCTCTGGGCTCCAGAGTTGTATCTGCCCGTCCCGATCACCCGTGGATAGGAGGCCGTCGGGCCCCCAGGCCAGCGCCCGCACCGAGAAGGGGCCCAGAAGGGGCAGCCGGTGGTCGCGCTGGGGGTTCCATAACAGCGCCCCATCCTGGCCCCCCACCGCCCAGACACGGCCCGCAGGTGAGAGCCCGATGCTGTACACCCAGCCGCGCCCCGCATAAATAGATCGAGATGAGCCCAGATCCGCCACGTCCCAAAGGTGCAGCTCGCCGTCGGCACCGCCGCTAAGCACCTGGCGCGCATCCGGGCTAATGCGGGCCGACCAGACCTGATCGCGGTGGCCTTGCAGCACGCCTTGCAGCAGACCGTTCCGGGGATTCCAGAGCCTGAGGGTGGTGTCGGAGGATGCGCTGAGCAGGGTGCCATCCGCTGCGAAATCCAGCGCCCGCACCGTGTCGGTGTGTCCGCTCAGGGTACGCAAAAAACGCCCATCGGCTTGGTAGAGTTGAATATAGGCGTCCGCGCCCAGGGCCAGGGTGCCCCCAGGGCCGATAGCCACAGCCCCCACCGGGGCCCGGTGACCTGCCAGAAGCTGCACCGGTTGCTGGGCTGCTGCCAGCGACAAACATATAATCCAGCCAATCCACCTGTGCACCCTCCTAGACTACCGGAGGGAGTGGGGCCCAAGGATGAACAGTCCAGGCATTGTCCCTTGGTATTTTCTGCTGAACAGAAATCTTTTCAACCGTAAAGTGAAGCCATGCCAAACGCACACCAGGTTTATCAACGGGTACTGCAAGTGGGCCGGGCGTTCCTGAACCAGCCAGAAGCCGACGACCAACAGATCGCCTCGAGCCTGCTGGAGCTGGACGAGGCCAGGTTTAAGATTTTTACCCACCAGGTAGGGATGACCAGCACCAAGCACCTGCGCTACACGGTGCTGGCGCTGGCCTGCCTGGAGCCGCCGGTGGGCCCGCTGTTGCGGGAACTGCTGGCGGCGGGGGCTAGTTTTGTGGAGGTTCACAAGCTTTTGAGCCTTTATCGAAGAAAGCGACTGGAGCTTGCTCAACTGCAAAAAGCCGCCCAGGAATGCTCCTGGCGGGCGCTGTTAACAACGCGCCGGGCCCCGGTGGACTGGGCCCATCGGCCGGTCTGGATATTTCCTGCCGATAAGCGGAGCCGTCGGCTCGAGGGCCTCAATCCAGCGATCGCTGAGGTGCTGATCCAGCGCTACAGCGAGCCAGGGGGCCTGGTGGTGGATCCTATGGCGGGCAAGGGAACGGTGGTGCAGAAGGCCCTGGAGCTGGGGCGTAAAGCCTGGGGTAGCGATATTGCCGGGGATGGTCGGCTGGTGCGCAAGATGGACATCGCCGGCCTGGTGGATGTGTTGGGGGAGGAGGTGGCCGACCTGTTGGTGCTGCATCCCCCTACCTTTTCCTGGTTTGCGCGCAACGTCTTCGACCCCAGCATCCACGAGCACCCCGAGACGGATTACACCAACTGGCTCTCGAGGCACCTGGAGCGCGCCCTGCCGGTGCTCAAACCGCGCGGTCGCTTGGTGCTGATCGTGCGGCCTGAGCATAAGCCCCAGCGGTTCATCCGGCATGAAGGGCTGGTGCGCTGGGCCTTTGTGGCGCCGCTGGAGCTTTTGCTGAGCGAACAGGATCTCGAGCCCCTGCACTATCACCTGGCTGTATCGGAGGACGGGGAAGAGGACTGGAGCATTTTTGTGGGTCTGAAGCCCTGAGCCGCCGGGGGCTGGAAAAACTACCGCTTGGCTGGGTGGTTGCGCAGCCGGATCTGGGCCTGGGTTACAGCCGTGGTGGCTGGTTGGCTGTGCAAGGCAAGCTCGAGCTCCTCCACCTCGGGCAGCTCCTCAACCAGCCGCGAAACCCGCAGCAGCAGATCCTGAAGGCTCTCGAGGTGGGCTTTGCCTGCCAGCGGTTGCAGCATCTCGAGGGCCTCCCGGTCGGTGAGGGGGGTGATGCGCAGCCCCAGCCGCTGCTCTCCAAGGGGCAGCCCGCTAAGGGACAGGCTCAGCACCGGCCCAAACAGGGCATCGTGCCGGATGCGCACGATCATGCTGATGCCCGGGCCGGAGGCTGCTTGTAGGGCGATGCCGAAGTACCCCAGCAGTTCCTGGGTTTGTTGCGGGCTGAGCTGGCCCCGGGCTTTCCCGACCAGGGCCCGGGCCGCATCTTCCTGCACCCCGTGGTCGGGGATCTCCCCGGGGGGGGTGGTGCGCCACTGGGCGTACGCATAGGCCGCGGCCAGGGCATGACCGGCCGACTCGGGGAAGCGGTACGAGGGCACCAGCTCACTTCCCAGCCGCACCCGTGGCCGCCCGGCGGCCATAAAACAGGTGAGCAGCGGAATCTGGATGCCCTGGGCTCGAGCTTCATGAAAGGCGGTTTGCAGGGCTTCGGCGACCTCCTCCAGGGTGGCATAGCCCAGCGGTACGAAGAGCGCGATAAAGGCATGGTAGCTGCCCGAAAGGAGCGCCCGCGCGGCCGCCAGATACTCTTCGGCGGAAGCCCTCGAGCCCAGGTCGCGGATCTCGGCCTGTAACCCCTCGGCCTCGAGGGCGTCCTTGGCTAGGTCTGCGGGCCCCGAGGCATTGGTTAGCAAGGCCACACGGGGGCCTTCGGGTAGGGGCTGGTGGGCCAGAATGGCTGCGATATCGAACATTTCCTCCAGGTTTTCGGCCCGCACCACCCCGGTTTGTTTGAAGAGCGCCTCCACCACCGGATCGCGCCCCGGTCGGACGGCCAGGATGGGTTTTTTACGACCCACCCGCCGGGCCAGCCGGGCAAAGCGCCGGGGGTTGCCAAACGACTCTACGTAAAGCAGGATCAGGCCGGTCTCGGGATCTTCTTCCCAGTACTGAATCAGATCGTTGGAGGAGATGTCGACCTTCGCCCCCAGTGAAACAAAGTTGGAAAACCCCATGCCCATCTCCCGGGCGTACTCCAGCACCGCCAGTCCCACGGCCCCGCTCTGACTGGACATGGCGATCCGCCCCCGCAAGGGGAGCCGTGGGGCCAGGCCGGCGCAGAGCTGCACCTCGGGGCTGGTGCTCATCAGGGCCAGCGAACCCGGCCCCAACAAGCGCATGCCGTAGTGGCGGCAGGTTTTCACCAGGGCTTTGATTTGCGGGTCTTCCATGTCGGTGGTAACCACCATCAGGGCCCTAACCCCCCGCTGCCCACAGGCTTCGGCGGCTTCCAGCACCTTGTCGCGGGGGGTGGTGATGATCGCCAGGTCGATCGGGCCTGGCACAGCCTTAACCGAGGTATAAGCCAGCATCGAGCCCACCACCGGCACCTCGCCCACAGCGGGGGTGGCGGCGGTGTTGACCGGATAGACCGGGCCCTGGAAGCGGTTGAGCACCAGGTGTTCCAGAATTTGGTAGCCCACGCTGCTAGGGTCTCTGGAAGCACCTACCACGGCCACCCCCCGGGGACGCAGAACCGGCAGCAGCGAGGCCACCGTAGCCACACGCTCGCGCAACTCGAACCGGGCTACCATCTCAGGGTTGGGCTCGATATCAAAGCTGACCTCTACCTCGCCGGATTCCGCGTGCGACTCGACCTGGAAGCCGCTGGCCTTGAACACGTCCAGCATCTGCTTGTTTTCGGCCAGGGTGAAGGCATGGAACCGCCGGATGCCCCGCTGAACCCCGATCAGGGCCAGCCGCTCGAGCAGCAGCGAGCCCAGACCCCGCCCCTGATACCAGTCATCCACCAAAAAAGCCACCTCGGCCGAGGTCGAGCCGGGCCCCTCCTGCACGTACTCCCCGGTGGCGATGATGCGTTCGGGGTCGCCGGTGAGCACCACCAGGGTTACTTTGTCTTCGTCGGGGGGTTTGCGTAAAAGCAGATCGGCGGCGGTTTCGGGGTCGACCTCGGAGAAAAACCGGAAGGTGCGGGCTTGCGGGGATAGGCGTTGGAGAAACTCCACAAACAGGGCCCGATCCTCGGGCTGGGCCGGGCGCAGGGTGGCGGTTCGGCCGTCCTTAAGGAGAATGGGGCCGGACTCGAGGGCGTACTGCGGGGTAGGGGGTGGGATGTAGCGCTGCGGCATAGCAACCGTCCTAACCAATAGCATAGTCGCCATTGGTCAGGAATGCCGACCCCTTGGGTTGAGAAAGCGCGTCTACCGCCAGGAGCCCTCCCGGCCGTCGATAACCCGGGCCTAGGCCTGGATGCGCACAGGGGGTGCGGCTGGTATCGGCTCGCTGCGAGCGCCCTGCTGCACACCGATCAAGAAGCCCATCTTTATGATGGCGATAATTTGCTCGGTCTGGCCTGTGCGCACCAGCTCCTCTACGTACTCGGCCATCCCGGGCGGAAAGGGCATCTGCCGAAGGGCTTCGCGGTTGGCTTCGACCATTTGTTGAATCCACTCAACCGGTGTCATACCTACTTGCTAATATAGCACTCAACTTTTCTAACATTCGGTCTTTTGACACTATCTGCGGCCCGGGCCTAGCGGTTTTGCTGCCGCTCGTTGGCGGATAGCTCGCTCTGCAGCCAGGCTAGCACGGCTTCAGCAGCGGTAAGGTTGGTGGCGAGGGGTACGTTATGCACGTCGCATACCCGCATCAGGGCTTGCACATCGGGTTCGTGCGGCTGGGCCTGCAAGGGGTCGCGCAGGAAAACCACCGCCAGCACCTTGTCCTCCGCCACCATGGCCCCGATCTGCTGGTCGCCGCCCAGGGGCCCTGAAAGCAGGCGGGTTACGGTCAGGCCGGCTTTTTCCTCCAGCATTCGCCCGGTGGTGCCGGTGGCTACCAGCGGAAAGCGCGCCAGGAGGTCTTTGTGATCCTTGGCAAACGAGACCATATCGGCTTTCTTGCCGTCGTGTGCAATGAGGGCCAGTGCTTTCATCGGCCTTATATTAGCCTGCCCCGTCCAGCCGTTGTCAGGCGCTGCGGCGGGTGCTAGTTGAGTGTCCGGCTACCATCCATCAGGTTGCGGGCGCGCTCGAGGTAGCTGCTCAGGGTGTGGTGCCATTCGTCGGCAGGGTGCAGGTAGGGTAGCACAGCCTCGCTGCGGTGGATGATCTCGTGGGGGCGGCGAAAGCCTAGCTGGGCTAGGGTATCCACCACCATTTGCTGGGCTGTGACCCAGTCGCGGCTGCCTTCGGCGGCGGTCTCGCAGGCCTGGGTGTAGTGTTCGAGGGCCTCTTCCAGGTGTAGCAGGTCGTAGGCCAGGTTGCCCAGGATCAGATATCCGGCGCTTGGGCTTCCCTGGCGGATGGCCTCGCGGGCGGCCAGCTCGGCCTCATCGTAGCGGCCCAGGCGGTAGAGCACCTCGGCCAGGTCGCCGTAGGCGTCGCCCAGGTGGCCGTACTCGGGGTCGCGCAGCACCTCCCGCAGGGTGGCCTCGGCCTCGGCCAGCTCACCGGCCTCGAGGTAGGCAACGGCCAGCTCATGCAAAGCGTAGCTTCTGTCCTGTTCTTCAGCCCGCCGCACAGCCTCCCGGAAGGCCTCGATGGCCTCGTGGGGCTGGCCGAGCTGCATAAGCGCCTGCCCCTGTACCAGGGGTGTGCCGTGGGCCGGCTCTGCGCCTTCACGTTCGATCTTCAAAGCCCGCTGGATGGCCTCGAGGGCCAGGTTGGGGTTGCCGAGCAGAAGGTGGCTGCGTGCGATCAGATAGTAACGGGTGGCTGCCTCCTCGGGGTCTTCCGGCTCCGGGGCCTCGAGCTCGGCTTCTTGCAGGGTTTGCAGGGCCTCGAGGCCCATGCCCGCTTCTACAAACATCGCCGCGGCGTCGATCAGGTTCCAGTAATGCTCCATACCCACCGCCAGCCGCGAAGCTTCTTTGTAGGCCGCGGCGGCCTCGGCGGGTTGTCCGAGGCGTTCCAGGGCCTTGCCGCGTAAGGTGTGCGCTCGCCAAGCCAGAAAAGCGGGTAGCTCGAGGGGGCGGTCTAAGATTTCCAGGGCCTCTTCCGGCAGGCCCAGGTACATCAGCGCCTGGGCCTGGTGGTAGAGGGCTCGAGGGTCGTTGGTGCGGGGCAGTATCTGGCGCACCTCGTCTTCCGAAGCGCCTTCCAGCGCGCGCATCTCGCCCAGGATGGAGCGATAGCGCGGGTGGGCCTCGAGGGAGGGCACGCTGCTCAGCCCCTCTTCCAGGGCCCGGTTGGCCCCCTCAATGCCCCCCTCACCGTACAGTGAATAGGCCTCGGCCAGTAGCAGGGCGGCCTCTGCCGCTTCCTGTCCTTGCGCCAATGCCAAGGTGCGTATCAGCGTTTCGAACGCCGTATCGTAGTCGCCTTGGTGGAGGGCCTCGAGTACCACTTGCATTACCCCCCATCATAAAGCCCAAAGCTTAGACCGATAAGAACCAGGTTGGTTTTGCTGACAGGCGGGCCTTGAGCTTTCGACCCTAGGACTCATTCATTGCGCCAGGATTGAGTACCATAATTTAGTGCGCTGCGCTGCCGTTATATAATCGGCGGAATGCGTGCTGCCTGCACCACAGGCACTCAAATGGAGGTTCTGGTTTGCCTACACGTATCAATCCTTGGAGCTTGCTTGTTATCTTCATCCTGGCCTACTGGCTTTTCACCCTATTTGGGGGCGGTAACAACGCCCGCACCAGCATTCCGTACAGCGACTTCATCACCTACATTGAACAGGGCAAGGTGGCCCGGGTTATTTTGCAGGAAGGCCGGATTACTGGTTTTTTCAAGGCGCCTGAGCGCATCCGGGTGGGCAACAACACCGAGACCACCGATCGCTTTACCGTGATTGCCCTTCCGGCGGGGTACAGCGATCCGCAGTTTACCAACCTCCTCCGTCAGAACGGCGTGGTTATCGAAAACCGGCTGCCCAGTATCTGGCCCCAACTCCTCTACACCCTGCTGCCCATTGCGGCCCTGATTGGATTCTGGTGGTTTTTTTTCATGCGCTCGCAGGGGGGGGCGGGGCAGGTTATGCAGTTCGGCCAGAGCCGGGCGCGCCAGTATGGCAAGGAGCGCCGGGTCAATACCACTTTCAAGGATGTGGCCGGCCACCACGAGGCCAAACGCGAGCTGATGGAAGTGGTGGACTTCCTTAAGAACCCACAAAAATACATCGCCATCGGGGCTGAGATTCCTAAGGGGGTGCTTCTGGTGGGGCCGCCCGGTACCGGTAAAACCCTGCTGACCCGCGCGGTGGCCGGGGAGGCCGGGGTGCCGTTCTTCTCGGTGTCGGCCTCGGAGTTTATGGAGATGTTTGTGGGGGTGGGGGCCAGCCGGGTACGCACCCTGTTTGACGAGGCCCGCCGCAACGCGCCGGCCATTATCTTTATAGACGAGCTCGACTCGATTGGCCGCAAACGTGGGGCCGGCATTGGGGGCGGCCACGATGAGCGGGAACAGACCCTTAACCAGATCCTCTCCGAGATGGACGGTTTTGAGAAGGATACCAGCGTCATTGTGCTGGCTGCGACCAACCGCCCGGATATCCTCGACCCCGCCCTTTTGCGCCCAGGGCGTTTCGACCGGCAGGTGGTAATCGGGCTGCCTACCCTGGAGGAGCGCAAGGAAATCCTGCAGGTGCATATGCGGGGTAAGAAATTTGCCCCGGATGTTGACATAAACAACCTGGCCCGCCTGACCCCGCAGTTCAGCGGAGCCGACCTGAAAAACCTGGTCAACGAGGCAGCCTTGCAGGCGGCCCGCGAGAATGCCAGCGAAATCACCAACGCCCACTTCCAGGCTGCGCTCGACAAAATCATGCTGGGCCTGGAGCGTGGAACCCTGAAGCTCAACGAACAGGAGAAGCGCGCTGTGGCCTACCACGAGGCCGGCCATGCCATTGTGGGTGAGGAGCTACCTTATGCCGACAAAACCGAAAAGGTTTCGATTGTGCCGCGTGGTATGGCCCTGGGGGTGCGTTGGAGCAAGCCCGAGGAGCGCATCCTGATGAGCAAGGAGCACCTCGAGGACACCCTGGCCATGACCCTGGCGGGTCGGGCTGCTGAAGAGCTTTTTGTGGGCACCATCACCACCGGGGCTGCCAACGATTTCAAGCAGGCCACCAGCCTGGCTAAACAGATGGTGCTGGACTGGGGGATGGGCGACCACTTCAAAAACGTGGCCTGGGGCTCCAACACCGGCCCCATCTTCCTGGGCGAGGAGATCGCCAAAAAGCAAGACCACTCCGAGGAGACCAGCCGCCTGATCGATGCGGATATCCGGGCCATCCTGGATCGGGCCTACGAGCGGGCTAAACAGGTTCTGTCGGAAAATGCCAAGGCCGTGCATCAACTGGCTGCGGAGCTGCTGGATACCGAAATTGTGCAGGGCGAGCGCGTGCGGGAAATTATTGCTCAGAGCAAGCAGCCCGAGGCTGTTGTCCCCACCGCTTTCAAGCCCGAGGCCTGAACCGCAGTCACACCGCCGCGGCGCAACCGGAGCGCCTGCGCTCGGCTAGTACCGCCGCTTACGTTGGGCCAGTAGTAGCAGCAATGTGCCTACCACCACACAAGCGTCGGCCAGGTTCCAGATGGGGAAGTTGTCCAGAATAGACAGCCCCGTGCGGTTGATGTCCACGTAGTCGACCACCCAGCCGTGGCCCAGTCGATCTATTGCGTTGCCCAGGGCACCTGCGGCAATCAGGGATAGGGCCAACTGTTGCCACAGCGGGGTTCGGCGGTGATGCAGGCTCAGGTATACGAGGATGCCGAGGCCTATTAGCAAGCTTATCCAGACCAAAATGCGGGCCCCACCCTGGAATATCCCAAAGGCTGCACCGGTATTTTTCACAAAGGTGGCATCCACGACCCAGAACAAATTGCTCAAAAAAACCGCGCCCACCTCGCCTTCGAACACACGTGGCCCAACCGCCCATAGCACCGCAAGTTTGATGGCCTGATCGGCAACCAGCAGGGCAGGAACCAGCCAGGTGGCGATATTCATACCGCTGGAAGTCTAGCACGCTCCCATGAGGGTATGCTATACTCCTTGCTGTTGCCCTGAGGCAAGGGGGCAGCCCCTTGCATTGGCAGTTAGGAGTCCTGCAATGTCGAAGATTTGCGAAATTAGCGGCAAGCGCCCCGTAGTGGCCTACAGTATCATTACCCGTGGTAAGGCCAAACGCGAAGGTGGGGTGGGTAAGAAGATTACCGGCTATACCAAGCGCTGGCAGGAGCCCAACCTACGCAAGGTGACCGTTACCGTTGCCGGACAGGCCATTACCTTTCGCGTAGCCAACAGCCACGTTCACAAGGTGTACGAGTTGGTGGAGCGCGCCAAAGGAATGAAGCTCGAGGGCCTCACCGCCAAGCAGATCAAGGCCCGTCTGCTAAGCCTGCTCTAGGCAACCTACCACAGGCCGAGGCACAGCCCGCTGTGCCTCTTTACTTTTGGCATAAAATAGGCCCATGCCGATCAAGCCCGGCTGGATTGTGCTCGCCCTGGTAACCCTGCTGGCCTTGTGGCAGAGTGTACAACTATCCGGTGCGCGTCGGCAGATTGCGGCTCTGCAAGCAGAAATTTCCCAGCTCAAAGAGCGCCTCGAGCAAGGCCCAGGGGGCTTTATGCTGCCCCTGCCCGGTGCTTGCCTACCCAGAACCAATAGCAACCTACCCGGTGCGCCCCGCGAATACCGCAAGGGCACCAACCCGGGTTTTGTTTTTACTGGTGATGATGCCTGTATTCCGGTGCGCTATGGCATGGGGGTGGTGGCCGCCGCTGGGGGCGAGGTGATTAAAGCCGAGACTGGCTACAAAGAGTTGACCCGTGCCGAGTTTGAGGCCCTGGTGCGGGCGGTGGCTAACGGAGCCGGGCCTGAGCAGATGGACAAACTGCGGGGACGCGAGGTCTGGATTCGCCATCCAGGTGGTTTTACCACTGTGTACGCCCACCTTTCTGAGATCGCGCCGGGGCTAAAGGTGGGTAGTAGGGTGCACAAGGGGCAGTGGATTGGCCGGGTGGGCAACAGCGGAACCGAGGCCGCCTTGCGAGGCACCCGTGAAGGTGCGCGGCTGCTGTTTGAATTGTGGGATGGTGAGCCCGATCGGGACAGCTACTTCGGCCAGGGGCTCACACCTGAGGCGCTGCGGGCCAGGGCCCGGCTCGAGTTCGCCCTTCCCTGATGCGGTATTGTAATCCCCATGCGCCGTGACCTCGCCGAGATTTGGAAGCTATTGTGGGTGCGAATTGCCGTCTATGCGGTTTTGATATACCTGCTGCTCCAGCTTTTGGGGATGGTGCTGGGAGGGGCCCGGGGGGCGCTGGGTACGCTGGCGCTGGCCTTTATTTTTGCCTATCTAACCTCCCCCATCGTGCGGGCTTTGGAAAGGCGCCGGGTGCCGCGCTTTGTGGGGGTGTTTCTGGTGTACCTGGGGCTGGGGCTGTTTTTGGGGCTGGCCTCGTTTCTGATTGCCGAGATGGTGAATGTGCTGGCCCGTTATGCGACCGAGCTTCCCCGCATTCTGACACCACTATTAACCTGGATTGAAAACCTGCCTTCGCAGGTGGGACAGATTGAAATTCCTCCGGCCTTAGAAGGGGCCTTTGCCCAGGCAGCCCAGGGGTTGCAGACCTTGCTCGAGGGTTTTACCCAGACCCTTTTGCAGGGCCTGCGTGCGCTGCTGGCTCAGGGGGGGAGCCTGGTGGGCTTCTTTGCCTCGCTGGTGGGAGGGGTGCTGCAGCTTTTTGCCGCGCTGATCATCTCGATTTATCTGCTCTACGACCTACCCCAGATATCCAAAACCCTTTTCCAGGCGGTTCCCTTGCCGTATCAACCCTTTGTTGCCGATATTGCCGCCAAGCTGGATCGGGCGGTGGGAGGTTACATCCGGGGGCAGCTTCTGGTAGCCATCAGCGTAGGCCTGATCGTGACGGTGGGCTTTTGGATATGTGGGGTGCCGCTGGCGGGTTCGCTGGGGTTTCTGGCGGCGGTGTTCAACTTAATTCCATTTGTGGGGGTGATTGTTTCAACGGTGCCGGCCCTGCTCCTGGCCCTTACCGTGGGCTGGCCGCAGGTGCTGGCGGTCTTGGGGGTGGTGGTGGTAGCCAACCAGGTGGAGGCCCATGTCCTGAGCCCGCGCATCCTGGGCCAGGCCACCAGCCTGCACCCGGTGAGTGTGATTGCAGCCATTCTGGTGGGCTCGAGCCTCTACGGGCTGGTAGGTGCGCTGGTGGCGGTTCCGCTGCTGGCCTTTTTCAAGGTGCTCTATGTCGAGTTTTACTTGAACAGCCGGTTCTACCGCGAGGGGTAAGGGGTATGAGCGCAACGCTGAGCTGGGCCTGGCAGAACCCTTGGATACGCCTCGCAGTGTATTTGCTGCTGGCGGGGCTGGTTTTTTGGCTGCTGAGCTGGGTGCTGAATGGAGCACGCACCGCCATCGGGATTGTTCTGGCGGCGTTTGTGTTTTCGTATTTGACAAGCCCGGTGGTGCGCTGGTTTGAGCAACGGCGCCTGACGCGGGCTTTGGGTGTGGCGGTGGTGTTCGTGGGTATGCTCTTTTTCCTGGGGCTGGCCACAGTGCTGCTGGCCGGTATGACCGCGCAACTCGCCCGTTTTGTCAACAACCTGCCCGGTCTATTGGAGCCCCTGGTGGGCTGGGCGCGGGGCCTGCCCGAGCAGATTGGACAGATTGAGCTGCCACCGGTTCTGCTCGAGGCCCTCAACCAGGCCACCCTCAACCTGCAAACCCTGCTACAGGCCTTCGCCCAGACCCTGTTGCGCGGCCTGCAAAGCCTGCTGGCGCAGGGGGGTAATCTGCTGGGTTTTTTCACAGGGCTTTTGGGCGGTGTCTTCCAGCTTTTGACGGTCATTACCATCTCGATTTACCTGCTCTATGACCTGCCCCGCGTGGGGGCGGCGCTGTTCCGGGCCATTCCACTACCCTACCAGCCCAGGATGCAGGAGCTGGCTCAAAAAGCCGATGCGGCCTTTGGCGGGTATGTGCGGGGCACCCTGCTGGGCGCCTTGTTCAACGGGGTGCTGGTCAGCCTGGCGATGTACCTGTCGTTCGGGGCTTTTCAGGGGTTTGGGGTGGGGGTGCTCACCCAGGCTATGTCGCTGGGTTTTCTGGCCTTTATTTTTAGCTTTGTACCGGTGCTGGGGGTGATTATCTCGGCGATACCAGCCCTGCTGCTGGCTTTACCGCTGGGCTGGTGGGCCGTTGTGGTGGTGGCCCTGGTGCTGTGGGTCTGCAACCAGATTCAAGGGGTGGTCTGGCCGATCATTATGGGCCGTACCACCAGCCTGCACCCGGTGACCGGCATTGTCGCGGTGCTGATCGGGGGCTCGCTTTTTGGGGTGGCCGGGGCTTTGCTGGCCGTGCCCCTGGTGGCCTTCTGCAAAATCCTGTACACCGACTATTACCTGAACAGTCGTTTTTATCGGGAAGGCTGAGATTATCGCCAGTGCCCACCCTCCTGGAGGGCCCGGGTAAACCATGCTGGGATCTGCTGCCCAAAGCGCTGGCCGGCAAAGTCCTGGGCGAACTCGCCGTAGTTACCGGCCTGGATGGCCGTGCGGGCGCTTTCCATCAGGCGGTGCAGGTAGCGCAGGTTGTGCAGCGAGATCATGCGGGGGGCCAGCATCTCCTCGGCCCGCACCAGGTGGGCCAGGTAGGCCCGGCTGTAGTGGGTGCAGGCGTAGCAGTCGCACGCGGGGTCAATGGGGCGGGGGTCGTCGAGGTAGCGCGAGAGCTTGAGGTTGAGCCGCCCCTCGGGCACCAGGGCATAGCCAAAGCGCCCGGTGCGGGTGGGGTAGACGCAGTCGAACATATCCACCCCCAGGGCCACCGAGGCCACCAGATCCTCGGGGTGGCCCACCCCCATCAGGTAGCGGGGTTTGTGCTCGGGCAGCAGCCGGGTGGAAAGCTCCACCGCCGGGTACATCCCCTCCTTGGGTTCCCCTACGGCCAGGCCGCCAATGGCAAAACCGGGGGTGTCGAAGGCTACCGTGGCCTCGGCGCTGGCTTTACGCAGGGCCAGGTCAACCCCGCCCTGGGCAATGCCAAACAGGGCCTGGTCGGGCCGGGTTTTGGCCCCAAGGCAGCGCTCGAGCCAGCGCAGGGTGCGCTCGATGGAGGTCTTGAGGTACTCCGGGCTGGCCGGGTAGGGGGGGCACTCGTCGAAGGCCATGATGATATCGGCCCCCAGGGCTTCCTGCACCTGGATGCTGTACTCGGGGGTTAGCTCGATCAGGTCGCCGTTGAGGTGGCTGCGAAAGGTCACGCCCTGCTCGCTAATCTGGCGCAGGTCGCCCAGGCTCATTACCTGAAAACCGCCCGAGTCGGTGAGCCAGGGGCCGTCGTAGGCGGCAAACCTGTGCAGCCCACCCAGGGCCCGCACCCGCTCGGGGCCGGGCCGCAGCAGCAGGTGGTAGGTGTTGCCCAGAATAATCTGCGAGCCGATTTCCCTAAGCTCGCGGGGGCTGAGGCCCTTCACGCTGCCCTGGGTGCCGACCGGCATGAACAAAGGGGTTTGCACCACGCCGTGGGGGGTGTGAAAAAGCCCAGTGCGGGCCCGGCCGGACTGGGCGGTAATGGCAAACTCGAACACCTGGGTATTTTGCGGTCTAAAGGCGCAAAGTGCAAGCGCGCCCACCCCCCACCCATGGCCGCGGGGGGAGGCTTTTATCTTCAGTTGGCGGTGCAGGTGCTGGGGGCCTGGCAGCTAAAGGTGCGGGCCTGTTCGATGCTGGGCCCGTTGTAGCTGGTCTCGAGCCCTTTCCCCAGCACCTTGAACCCGGCCTCGACCTTGCTCTGGCCGTTGATGCCGGTTTTGAGCCCAGCGGTGCCGTTGTTGCCGTTCAGGGTCAGGTTGATGAAGGGCTTGGCCTCGAGGCTGGGCCCGGCCACCCCATAAAACTTGATGTCCATCGCCAGCCCCGCGAAGGCATTGCCCGTGCCCTGCACCGGAACCGAGTAGTTGAAGGTGGGGTTGAGGGCAAAGCTGGCGGTAAAGGCGTTGTTCCATCCGCCGTTGGTGGTGCGGTTGCGGTTGTAATCGAGCTGCAGGTTGGTGGTGAAGGTAGGGGCAATGCCCACCGATACCGTCACCTTGCCCCCGGCGTTGCTGCTCACCCCGGCGATCAGCTTGGGCTGCAAGACCACCACCACCGGCACGCTGCCCACCAGAAAGGCCCGTTTGATGTTCCAGGAGGCCAGCTCCTTGTTCAGGCTAAAGGGGTTGTAGCTGGCGTTGGCCTGGATGGTGGCGGTAATGGAGGACTTGAGCGTGCCGTTCAGGCCGGCCTTAAACACCTCCACGCTGCCGCTGCTAATTTTGAGGTTGAAGCTGGGTTTGAGGGTCTGCTCGATAAAGCCGTTGAGGGTGATGCTCCCGCCGGGCACGCCCGGAATATC
The DNA here is from genome assembly GCA_026004095.1 of Meiothermus sp. GTDB lineage: Bacteria > Deinococcota > Deinococci > Deinococcales > Thermaceae > Meiothermus. The sequence continues at coordinate 106,146 of BPIL01000010.1, read as the reverse complement.
GAACTTGACATTGGTCAGGTTGATGCGCCCGGTGAAGTCCTGCACGCTCACGCCATCCAGGGCCTGCACCATGTTGGCCTCGCCGATGGTCAGGTCGGTCTCGAGGGTTACTTCGCCCGAAGCAATGGCATCCTCGAGGCTCGCTTCCTCGGTTTTGAGATAGAACTTTCGCACCGCCTGACCATTGACCTGACCTGTGGCTGTCTGCGTTACCTCGGTGATTTTGCGCACCAAGCCCTCGCCCTCGTCACTGATAACAATTTGACCAGCGGTCAGATCTTTATCGGTTTGCACACTCATATCCGTAGCGGTCGCGGAATCCACCTCATCATCCGAAAGCACCACCGCATTGGGCTTCAAGTCCAGGCTGTTTTTGGGTGCAGCAGGGCCGCAAGCCACCAGCAGGGGCACGGCCAGGGGTAGCAAAAAGAGCGCTTTCATTGGGGTACCGCCTCCATCCAGGTCTCGGCCACATCGCGCACCGTAGCACCGCTCAGGTAGGCCTGGGTGTGCCGGTTGAACTCATCATTGCTGAGTTTGCCCCTAAACAACTCCCGGTTGGTGGCGGGCGTATTGGTATACAAGAGCCGGAAGCGCGAAGGCCCCAGGGGCGGCACCACCAGGTAGGTGGCCTGGCCCTGGGCGTTGCGGTCGGTGGCCAGGGGGAAGGTGTGGCGGCCTGCCGGCAACTGCACGTTGCGCTCGAGCACCACCGTCGTTCCGTCGCTGTCCATGGTCACCAGGGTCACGTAGCCCGGCTGGCTCAGGGTAAAGCCAAAAAACACCCGCTCGCGCAGTTTGTACTTGCCGCCCTCGCCCCGGTCGGGGGCAAACTCGCCAATGATGGGCTGCAAGCCCCATTCCCGGCGTTCTTTTTCGCCAATTCCAGGCTGGGGCGCACAGCCTGCCAGCAGCAATAAAACCAATGAAAGGCTCAGGAATCTCATCCCAAAAGTCTACCCCTTACTTCCTGAGAGCACCACAGAGGGCTGGATTAAGACGGGCTTTAGGGAAGATACTGTGCAGGGTGGAGCGCTATCTGCTGGTCATGCTGGGCGGGGCCATCGGGGCCATGCTGCGCTATGGGCTGGGGGCCTGGGTGCAGGGCCTCTTGGGGCCGGGGTTTCCCTGGAGCACTTTTTTGATCAACATCACCGGCAGCTTTTTGATTGGGCTGGTGCTGCGCCTGAGCCTCGAGGGGGCCCTGAGTCCGGAGTGGCGGCTTTTTCTGGCAGTGGGGATGCTGGGCGGCTACACCACCTTCTCCACCTTTAGCTGGGAGACCCTGACCCTGGTACAGCAGGGGGAGTGGTTCAAAGCCTTTCTGTACGTGGCCGGCAGCGTGGTGCTGGGGTTTGTCTTGGTCTGGCTGGCCTACCGCTGGGCCGGGAGGTGGGTATGAAGCTACAGGGCGAAGCCAAACTGGTACGCATTTTTCTGGGTGAGTCGGACAAGTGGCAGGGGCAGCCCCTCTACGAAGCGATTGTGCTCGAGGCTAAAAAAGCCGGCCTGGCCGGTGCCACCGCCTTCAGGGGTTTTATGGGCTTTGGGGCGCACTCCCGCGTCCACACCGCCAAAATCCTCCAGCTATCCGAAGACCTGCCCATCTGCATCGAAATTGTCGACAGTGAAGAAAAGATCCAGGCTTTTTTGCCTATCCTCGACCAGATGGTGAAAGAAGGCCTGATCACCATGGAAAAAGTAGAGGTAATACAGTACCGCTCCCGTTAGGCATTGTACCTTTGCTTACGGGCTTGGGGCTCGAGCCCGGCTAGGCTAAAGCCATGTTCGGTAACTTTTTCAAGCCCAAGGTAGTGGATCAGCATCGGGTGCCCCCCGGCCAGGTGGTCACCGAAAAATTCCCGGTGCTCACCTACGGCCCCACCCCCACCGTGCGCCCAGAGGAGCTAAAGTTTGAAATCAAAGGCCAGGTGGAGGAGTCCAGAACCCTGGGCTGGGCCGACCTAATGGCCCTGCCCCAGTCCAACCTGACCGCCGACTTCCACTGCGTGACCCGCTGGAGCAAGCTGGATGTGCAGTGGAGCGGCATCCGGGTGACCGACCTAATGCAGCAGGTTCAGCTTAAGCCGCAGGCCAGGGCGGTGCTGGTGCACTGCTACGGGGGCTACACCACCAACCTCAGCCTCGAGGACTTTTTGCGCGCGGAGAACATCCTGGCCCACACCCTGTTCGGCCAGCCCCTCCCGCGGGACCACGGCGGCCCTTTGCGCCTGGTGGTGCCGCACCTGTACGCCTGGAAGAGCGCCAAGTGGGTGCGGGGTTTGGAGTTTTTGGACAGGGAGGAGCTGGGGTTCTGGGAGGTCAACGGCTACCACCGCCGGGGTGACCCCTGGAAAGAGGAACGCTTTAGCGATTAAGCACCCCACACAAGCTCACGCCGGTTGCAATTCGAGATGTCGGGTGGGCCTTTAAGCCAGGGGCCGCTGGGTATAAAATGCCCCAGTGGACTGGACAACCTGGCTTGTTTTACCACTGGCTTACTTGTTTGGTGCAATCCCCGCGGGCGCCTGGGTGGCCCGCTACCACGGGGTCGACATCCAGAAGGTGGGTTCCGGGAATACCGGCGCCACCAACATCCTGCGCACCCTGGGGGCGGGCCCGGCACTGGTGGTGGCGGTCTTTGACGTGCTCAAAGGTGGTATTGCGGTGTGGCTGGCCCGGCTGGTGGGCATCGAGGGCTATTTGCTGGGCGGGGTGGCCCTGGCGGCGGTGCTGGGCCACAACTACTCGGTTTTTCTGCGCTTCACTGGGGGTAAGGGGGTGGCGACCAGCTTTGGTACCCTGCTGTTCCTGGATCCCGTACTGGCCCTCCTCACCTTTCCGGTGGGCGTGGCGACCATGGGACTTACCCGCTTTGTCTCGGCGGGTAGCATGATCGGGGCCCTTACCGCAGCGGTGGTCGCTATAGCCCTGGGCCGGCCTATGTGGGAGATTCTGACGGTGGTACTGCTGGCGGCGCTGGTCTTCTGGACACACCGCGAAAACATCAAGCGCCTGCAAGCAGGCAACGAGCGCCGTCTGGGGGAGAAGGCCAAGATATCCGATGCCGTTACGCGCTAAAGGCTTGTGATGCTCAAAATTCGTACGGGGCCCTCGAGCTTCCCCTAGACTGATGGGGTGCAGGGGTTTTTCGCGGCTATTTCTAAAAGCAAAAGACGGGCCGTTTACTTTTGGGCTATTCTGCTGGCTATACCGGTGTTGCTTTTCATCTGGTTGATGCGGCCCGAGGAAGGTTTTATCCGCTGGTTGTACCCGGCTTTTATCCTGATGAGCGTGAGCTGGGCCTGGCGGTTGTATCGAGGGGCCCATCTGGGTCGTATAGAGCGCGAGACCATCGGTACGGTCACGCTTTTCTTTACCATCAAGCTGGCCTATTACCTGTTCTGGGGCAACCTCGAGCAGAACTGGGTCGAGATCGAGAGCACCTACTGGGTCATGGCGTTTGTCATGGTTCTGCTTTACATCGTATTCGATGCCCGCAAGGGTCTGACATACAGCCTGGCCCTGGCGGTGGTGACCCTGATCCTGGGTCTGTTGCGCCTGGGAGGCGAGGTGGCCCAGGGCCTGTACAGAACCGAGTTTCTGGCCTTTGTGCGCTCGGAGATGCGGCTTTTTGCGATGGCGGGTTTGCTGTACGCTCTAGCCATCGTCAAGGATCAGCTTGCCCTGGCCAACCGGCAGGTGGAAGAGATGCACGCCCTGGCCCGCACCGACCCCCTGACCGGGCTGCCCAACCGCCTGGCCCTGAGCGAGCTGCTGGAAGAAGCCTCGCAGCATATGCATGGTTTGTATTTGGTGCTGCTGGATATCGACCGCTTCAAGCAGATCAACGACCGCTTTGGTCACGCAGCCGGCGACGAGGTGCTCAGGGAGGTGGCCCGCCGCCTGCGGGTTTCCATGCGCAAGGAGGATGTGTTGGGGCGTTGGGGGGGCGAGGAGTTCATGATCTTGATGCGCGGTGAGAGCCAGCAGGATGTGCTGGCAGCGGTGGAGCGCTTACGGGAAGACATCGCCTTCTGGCCGTTTAAGCTGGTGGGCCCGGTTTCGGCGAGCTTTGGGGTGGCCGAAGGGCATATAGGCGACAGCATTCATGCTTTGGTAGAGCGGGCCGATAGGGCCTTGTATGAGGCCAAGCGCCTGGGCCGCAACCGGGTGGAGATGAGCCCGGCCTAAGGGTTCCTCGAGGCCACCGCATCCCCTGGAATGGGGGTCTGAGGCCCCACCAGATACACCGCCCGCCAGGGGCGGAAGTTGGAGTTGAGCACGTCCACCTCCACCCGCCCATCGGGGCGGGTGATGGTGCGGGTGATGCGGGTGCGGAAGCCATCCACGGCCCAGTCCACCTGCTTAATCTGCCCGGGGCGCAGGCTGGGATCTACGATGTACTGCGGGGGCGGGTGGGGGGTGCGGGCCAGGATGACGGGCTTGGAGACCGCTACCTTGCGGCCATCGGGGAGGCCGTACAGCCGCACCGTGAGGCTGGATCGGGTAAAGCTGGTGCGCACGACAATGGGGCCTGGGGTGTCGTTGCTGGCCCGCAGATTGAGGTAAGGCTGGTACACCGCGGCGTCGTAGCCCACGATGGGGTCGTACCAGCGCACCCGGTAGGCGTGCTGGTTGCGCTCGAGGATGGGAAGCCCGGCCTGGTACAGCGCCCGGAAGGCTGTGGTAGAAACCTGGCAGACCCCGCCCCCCACCCCCATGACCGTGCGCCCTTCGGAGATGATCAAAGCTTCCTTGAAACCGTTCTCGGGGCTGATGCTGCCGATGGCCTCGTTGAAATTGAAGACACCTCCCGCGGGCACCACGTAGCCGTCCAGGTTGCGGGCAGCGGCGTGGACGTTGGCGATCCGCTCGGGGCTCGAGCCGCCGTAGTGTGTGGTAGCTTCGGCCAGGAGCCGAAGGTTCTCGGCCTTGGGCAGGTCGGCGGCCCGCACCTGGGCGGTTTTGGGCAGCACGGTCAGGTGAAACTCGCTCAGGTCGGGTCGTAGGAGGGCCAGCTCGAGACGCTTGCGGCTTTCGATCTGGTTCATCTTCCAGCCATTGACCTCGGGCTGCACCGTAAGCTGGCCCTCGGGGGTCAGGGTATAGCGGGCATCTTTGGGTAAGCGGTCGTGGCGGGCGGCTATCTGGGCCAGGAGCCTGCGCAGGGCCTGGGTGTTGATCCCGACCTCCTCCTGCACGCTTAAGAGCGAGGCCACCTGGGCCGCGCCCAGGCTGTACCGGTGGCGTTTTCCGCTGCCGCTGGGAGGGGGTTCGGTGTAGATCAGCTCGAGGGGGCGTAGAAGCTCGTTGGCCCGGCGGGCTACCGGCTCGAGCATGGCGGCGGTAACGCGGGGGGTGATAGTTTTGGGGAAAAACTCGAGCACGCTCTGCTCGGGATATTTGATATAGGTCTCGATGGCAGTCTGAATGTCCAGCTTCAAACCGGCCTTTTCGGGTGTGACGGTGTACTGCCCGTCCTTGAACACCACCCTGGCGTTGATGGGGGGGTACTCGAGGGACTGGGCGATTGCTTGCAACCGCTTTTCCAGCGCGACCGGGTCTACACTGGGAACCAAAGGAATTTTGACCTGTCCGCGCAGGGCTGCCAGACGCTCACCCAGGCTCCTCCGCCCTACCGCAAAAGCGCGAAGGGCGGTGGCCCTGGCATCGGGCCTCCAGCCCAGCTCGGCCGCGGAGACCTCGAGGGTTTGATTCCCTGCTTTGAGGGTAAGCCGGGGCGGGGGTGTGTTTTGTGTGGCGGCGGCAATGCGGGCCTCGGCCTCTTCCAGGGTCAGGCTTCCCACCAAAACCCCAGCGGCCTTGACGCCCGCATAGATGCGGTTGCGGTGGTAATGCTCAAAGGCTGCCCAGCCCAATGCTAGACCGGTTGCCAGACCCAGCCCGACCACCACGCTGCGTCTCATCGGACTCCGAGTATAGCCGCCCGCTATAACCTGGATTTGGGGCCGAATGCCCAATCGGGCTGTACAGAACCTCCACCGCGGGCTTGAGGCAGGGGCATCGGCGGGATAGGATGCCTTCTATGCTGCTATACGGGCGCGTTGAAACCATGACCGAGGCCGGCCGGGCCGAAGCGGTGTACCTGGAGGGCGACCGCATTGCCGATGTGGGTAGTCTGCAAGACCTGAGCGCGCGGTATCCCGGTGCTAAAAAGCAATTTTTTGAGCAGATCACCCCCGGTCTGCACGAAGCCCACGCCCACCCGCAGATGTGGGGCCTGCAACTCGACAGCCTGGATCTGGAGGGACTGACCGACCCCCAGGCGGTGGCGCAGCAGGTGGCCGGGAAGGCCCGCACCCTGCCCCCCGGCGGCTGGATTCGCGGGGGCGGCTATCTTTTTCGGGCCTATCCCACCCGCGAACTGCTGGATGCAGCAGCCCCCCACCACCCCGTCTTCCTGCAAAGCCGCGACCGGCACTCGGCCTGGGCCAACACCAGGGCCCTCGAGCAGGCCGGCATCACCGCCCAGACCCCCGACCCGCCCGGTGGGGTGCTGGTGCGCGATGCCCAGGGCCAGCCCACCGGCTACCTGCTGGAAGCCGCCCAGGAGCTTGTGCAGCGGGTGATGCCAAAACCCGGCCTGGCCGAACTCGAGCGCGGCCTCCATGACCTGGCCCGTCGGGGCTACACCGCCGTGCACCATATGGGCTGGTGCCACTTTAGCCTGGCCGAACAACTGGCCGAATCGGGCCGCCTGCCGGTGCGGCTGTGGTGGGCCCTGGATCGCGACCACTGGCGGGAAGCCCGGCCCGGCTGGCGGGGCGACAGCCTGGAGATTGCCGCGGTTAAGTTTTTTGCCGATGGGGCCCTGGGCAGCCGCACGGCCTGGATGATCGAGCCCTACCCCGACGGCTCGCACGGGCTGGCGCTCGATGCCCTCGAGCTCATCCTGAGCGAAGGGCGGGCCGTCCTGGAGGCCGGCCTGGGCCTGGTGGTGCACGCCATTGGAACCCGGGCGGTGCAGGGGGTCTTGGAGGTGTTCCACCAACTGCAACCTGTCTCCAGGCGCATCTTTCGGCTCGAGCACGCCCAGCACGTGCGGGATGCCGAGCTGGCCCGGCTGGCCGGCCTCAAGCTGGCCCTCTCTATGCAGCCCATGCACCTGTTGGGTGATGCCGAGCTGGTGCGGTTTCACCTGAAGGGCCAGGAACGCGAGGCCTTCCGCCTGCGCGACCTCTGGAACACCGGCCTGCCCATGGCCTTTGGCTCGGATGCCCCGGTGATGAAGCCGCTTTACGAACTGAACCTCCAGGCCGCCACCCAGCACCCCCTGAACCCGGCCCAGAGCCTGACCCCGGCCGAGGTTTTGTGGGCCCACACCAGGGGGGCGGCGCTGGCGGCGGGCTGGCCCCAGCACGGCCAGATTCGCCCGGAGGCCCCCGCCGACCTGACCCTGTGGGAGAACGGGCGTCCCGTAGGGCGGGTGTTTCGGGGCGGCCTCGAGCTTTAGGAGAAGGCCCGTGCGCTACGTCCTGGGTATCGACGGCGGGGCCAGCAGCGGTAAATGGGCGGTGCTGGATGAGGCGGGCCGGCTGGTGGCCCAGGGCCGGACGGCCCCCATCGTGGGCCACCTGCTGGACGAAAAAGTAAAGGCCCAGACGCTGGCCTCGCTGGACGCGCTGTTTTGTCAGAGCCGGCCCTACGCGCCGGTGGCGGTGGTGGCGGGCATCACCGGCCTGGATGCGGGCAGCCTCGAGGCCCGGCAGCTCGGTGCATATATCCAGCAAGCCCTGGGGCTTCCAGAGAAGCGGGTGTGCGTCCTCAACGATATGGAACTGGTCTACCGGGCCCACTTTGCCCCAGGGGAGGGAATTGTGGTCTACGCCGGAACCGGCTCGATGGCCTACAGCATCGCCCAGGACGGTGCGGTCTACCGCGCGGGCGGGCACGGTTTTCTGATTGGCGACGAGGGGGCCGGGTTCTGGATAGGGAAAACCGCTTTGCGCCAGGTGCTGCGCTGGCACGATACGGGATTGGACACGGCTCCGTACCCGCTGGCCCAGCATCTGTACAGGGCGCTGGGGGGGCGCGACTGGCCGCACATTCGCGCGCACGTGTACGGGGGTGGGCGGCAGGCCGTGGCCGCGCTGGCCCCGGCGGTGGGCCGGGCGGCCCTCGAGGGCGACCGGGCCGCAACCCAGATCTTGCTTCAGGCCGGGCGTGCGCTGGCCGACCTGGCCCTGACCCTGCGCCAGCGGCTGGGGCCCCTGCCGGTGGTGCTGTGCGGGGGGGCCTTGCAGGTGAGCCCGCTCATCGAGCAAGGAGCCCGGGAATTACTGGAACTGACCGTTCAGCACGCCTCGAGCGCCGAGGCCGCGGCCCGCCTGGCCCTGGAGCTGCTCAGGACAGAGGTTTCCCATTAGAATCGCAGGAGCAGTCATGAGTAAACCGCACCTGACCACCGAGCAGATCAGCGAGGCCTTTCGCGACCTCGAGACCCGCCCTACCCCAGCGATCCTGCAGGCCCTGGTGGAGGATCAGCTCCGGGCGGTGGAGGCCGTGCAGCGGGCCCTACCCCAGTTGGTGGACGCAGTTGAACAGGCGGCCGAACGCATGAAAGCGGGCGGGCGCCTGATTTACGTGGGGGCCGGTACCAGCGGACGCCTGGGGCAGCTCGATGCCTCCGAACTGCCCCCCACCTTTTCCTGGCCAAGGGAGCGGGCGGTGGCCTGTATCGCAGGGGGTCGGGAAGCCCTGTGGCGGGCGGTGGAGGGCGCGGAGGACGATTTCGAGGCCGGAAAGCGCGACCTGCTGGCCCTGCAACCCACGCGCCACGATGTGGTGATCGTGATTGCGGCCTCCGGCACCACCCCCTACCCGCTGGGGGCGGTAGCGGCTGCCAAAGAGGTGGAGGCCCTGACCATCGGCCTGGCCAACAACCCCCAGACGCCGCTGGTGCAACAGAGCCAGATAGGAATTGTGCTCGAGACCGGCCCTGAGGTGATCTCGGGCTCGACCCGCCTCAAGGCCGGTACCGCGCAAAAAATCGCCCTCAACGCCTTTTCCAGCGCTCTGATGGTGCGACTGGGCAAGGTGTATGGCAACCTGATGGTGGATGTGCAGGCCACCAACGCCAAGCTGCTGGCGCGGGCGGTGCGCCTGACCGTGGCGGCCACAGGGGCCTCCGAAGCCCAGGCTAAAGCGGCGCTGGAAGCCTGCGACTACCGCGTCAAGACCGCCATTGTGATGATCGAAAAAGGCCTGGATGCCCCGGCGGCCCAGGCCCTGCTCGAGCGTGTAGAGGGGAATGTGCGGCGGGCCCTGGCGGCGCGATTTTAGCGCTTCGCCTGGCGTAGCAGGAATTGCTCCAGGGCCTGCCCGGCGTTGCGCACGTGGGTGCGCATGGCGGCCTCGGCGGCCTGAGGGTCTTTGTCGCGCACCGCCTGCAAAATGGCCTGGTGCTCGGTCCGCGACTGCGGCAAGCGCCCGGGAATGGCCGCCGAGCTGTTGATGAGCATGCGAATCTGGCCGTCTATGGTCTCGGCGGTGGCCAGCAGGCGTTTGCTGCCAGCGGCTTCCCAGAAGGTGCGGTGGAAGGCCAGGTCGAGGTCGCCATAGGTGTCTATGTCGCCCCGCTCCGCCGCTTCGTGCTGTTTTTCAAACAGCCGCTCGAGCTTCCGCAACAGCGCCCTTCCGTCGTTTTCCACGGCCAGCCGGGCCGCCAGCCCTTCCAGCACCTCGCGTAGGCTGTAGATTTCGCGCACGTCCTCGAGGCTCGGCTCCAGCACAAAGTAGCCCCGGTGGGGCACCGCCACCACCAGCCCCTCCCGCTCCAGCGCGGCTAAGGCCTCCTTGACCGGGGTGGGGGAGAGGCCCAGCTCCTCGGCCAGCACCCGCACCACCAGTTTCTGGCCGGGGGGAATTTTGCGCCCCAGAATGGCCTGCCTGAGTGCCTTGTAGGCTTCGCGGTTCAGGGTGGTGCGGTTCAGGGTCATTCTTAGCCACCCAGTTTAGCACATTGACCATAAAAGATTTTAGATATAAAATCCTGCAGAAACCAAAGGAGGGTCTGGTGGCACATAGGGCCTTAGCGCATAAAAGCACCGATGACGTGGCGGTTGCAGTGGCCGACTTGAAAGCTGGCGAGGAGCTGGTCATTCACAGCCTCGAGGGCGGCAAAGTCCACAGGGTCAAACTGCTGGAGGATATTCCGCTGGGGCACAAAATCGCCCTCAGGGATATGCCCGAGGGCCATGTGGTTATCGAGTACGGCGAAAAGGTGGGCCGCATGACCCAGCCCGTCAAAAAAGGTGGCTATGTACACGTGCACAACATCCGCACCCTGCGCTGGGATTACGGCAGCAAGGGCAAGGGCCAAAAGCCCAGGGCCAAAGGGGGGCAGTGATGCCTAGGAAAGCAGCTTCCAAAGGCCCGCAACTGACCGGCTACCGCCGACCGAACGGGGCGGTGGGGGTGCGCAACCACGTGCTCATCCTGCCGGTGGACGACCTTTCCAACGCCGCTGCCGAGGGGGTGGCCCGGCTCATCCACGGTACCACCGCCCTGCCCCACCCTTATGGGCGCTTGCAGTTTGGCGCCGACCTCGAGCTCACCTTCCGCACCCTCTCGGGCCACGGGGCCAACCCCAACGTGCACGGGGTGGTGGTGATTGGCATCGAGCCCAAATGGACCGACCGGGTGGCCTCGGCCATCGCCAAGACCGGCAAACCGGTGGAGACCTTCTCTATCGAGCGCCATGGCGACCTCAACGTGATCAACGCGGCCAGCCGGGTGGCCTACCGGATGGCACAGGACGCCTCCGAGCTCAAACGCGAGCCCATCCAGGTCTCGGAGCTGGTGCTCTCCATCAAGTGCGGCGAGTCCGACCCCACCTTAGGGCTGGCCGGCAACAAGGCCCAGGGCCGGGTGGTGGATCGGCTGGTGGATATGGGGGCCTCGGTCATCTTCGGCGAGACCTCCGAGCTCACCGGTGGCGAGCACCTGATCGCCAACCGCTGCGCCACGCCCGCCCTCAGGCGCAAGTTCATGCAGATCTACAACGACTACATCCGCATGATTGAGGCCCAGGGCGTCGACCTGCTGGGCTCCCAGCCCACCGAGGGCAACATCCGCGGCGGCCTTTCCACCATCGAGGAAAAAGCCCTGGGCAACATCCAGAAAACCGGCACCCGCCCCATCCAGGCGGTGCTCGACTACGCCGAGCCGGTCAAGCCGGGCCAGGGCCTGGTCTTCATGAACAGCTCTTCGGCCGGGGCCGAGCAGGTGACGCTCTGCGCGGCAGGGGGCAGCGTGCTGCACTTCTTCACCACCGGGCAGGGCAACATCGTGGGACACCCCCTGATTCCGGTCATCAAGATCTCGCCCAACCCCATCACCTGCAGCACCATGAGCGAGCACATCGACGTCAAACTGCCGGATCTGCTGGTGGGCGATATCGACCTCGACCAGGCCGCCGACCGCATCCTCGAGGTCTTCGCCCGCACCGTCAACGGCCGTCTGACCGCGGCCGAGCTTCTGCGGCACAACGAGTTCGTGATTACCAAGCTGTACCCCAGCGCCTGAACCATGATTGTGGTTTGCGAGTTCATCACACCCAGCGGCCTGCAGCGCCTGCAGCAAAGCGGCCTCGAGGTGCACTACGACCCCCACCTCTGGAAAGACCGCGAAGCCCTCAAGGCCCGGCTGGCCGGGGCCACCGCGCTGATCGTGCGCAACCAGACCCAGGTCAACGCCGAGCTGCTGGCCGCCGCGCCCCGGCTGCGGGTGGTGGGGCGGCTGGGGGTGGGCCTGGACAACATCAACCAGCCCGACCTGAAGGCCGCCGGGGTTCAGCTCTACTTTGCCCGGGGCATCAACGCCAATGGCGTCGCCGAGTATGTAATGGCCGCCATGCTGCACCTGGCCCGCAACATCGCCGGGGCAGCGGCCCATGTGGCGGAGGGCGGCTGGAACCGCACGGCCTTTGGGGGGTTCGAGCTCTTGGGCAAGACCCTGGGCCTGGTGGGCCTGGGCGAGGTGGGGCTCCGGGTTGCCCGGCGGGCCCGGGCCTTCGGCATGCGGGTGGTGGCCTCCGACCCCATGCGCCTGCCCTGGGAGAGCGCGGTGGAAGACCTGGGGATCGAGCTGCTCTCGACCCCGGAGGTGCTGCGGCGGGCCCAGTTCCTCTCGCTGCACGCCCCGCTGACCCCCGAGACCAAAGAACTGATCCGGGCCGAGACCCTGGCCACCATGCCCCGGGGCAGCTTTCTCATCAACACCGCCCGCGGCGAGCTGGTGCACCAGGCCGACCTGGTGGCGGCCCTGCGCTCGGGCCACCTGGCCGGGGCGGTGCTGGACGTGGTAGACCCCGAGCCCCTGCCCCCTGAACACCTGCTGCGGGGTGTGGAGAACCTGTGGATAACCCCCCATGTGGCCGGCCTGACCGCCGAGGCCCAGGAAGCGGTGGGGTTGCGGGTGGCCGAGGGGGTTCTGAACATCCTGGGGGTGGCATGAGGGTTCCCTATCCCGTGCTCAAGCAGGCGGTCTCGAGCCACTTCCAGGGCCTGGGGCTGGCCCCGGATCAGGCCGAGGCCTTCACCGAGGTGATCCTCGAGGCCGAGCTCGAGGGCAACCTGGGTCACGGCCTGACCCGGATTGCCCAGTACACCGCCCAGCTACAAGCCGGTGGGCTCAACCCCCGGCCGCAGATGCGTTTGGAACGAACCAAACCCGGGGTTGCAGTTCTCCATGCCGACGGCGCGCCGGGGCCGGTGGCCGGGCTTTTTGCAGTGCAGGCGCTGGCCCCGATGGTCAGGGAACAGGGGAGCGCCGCCCTGGCCGTACGGGGTGCGGGGCATTCCGGGGTGCTCTCGGCGTACGTGGGCCGGCTGGCCCGGCAGGGCCTGGTGGCCCTGGCCTTTGCCAACACCCCCCCGGCCATCGCCCCAGGGCCGGTGCTGGGTACCAACCCCATCGCCCTGGGCGCGCCGGCCGAGCCCCAGCCGGTCATCATCGATACCTCTATCTCGGTGGTGGCGCGCGGCAAGATCATCGCCGCGGCCAAAAAGGGCGAGCCCATCCCACCGGGCTGGGCGCTCGACAGGGAGGGCCAGCCCACCACCGATGCCAAGGCTGCCCTGGAAGGCTCGCTGCTGCCCATTGGCGAGGGCAAGGGATTCGCCCTGGCGGTGCTGGTGGAGATTCTGGCCGGGGCCCTGGCGGGCGACGTGCTTTCGCCCGAGCTGCCCCTGCCCTGGATGCCCCCCGAGCAGGCCGCCAAGCCGGGGCTGCTGCTGCTGGCTTTCGATCCGAACGCGTTTGGCACGGGCTACAGGGGCCGGGTGGTCCAGCTCATCCAGGCTCTTGAAGCGGCCGGAGGCCGGATTCCTGGAGCGCGCCGCGCCGCTTTACGAGAGAAATCCCTAGCAGAAGGAGTGGAGGTCAACGAGACACTAGAAGCTGAACTCGGTAAACTAGGCGTGCATCTACGAGAAGGAGGGACAAGATGAAGAAGCTGTTCTGGCTACTGGTCGCTGTGCTGGTGATGTCTACTGCGCTGGCGCAGCAAACCCGCTTGCGGGTGTTTGTGGGGGGGCAGCAGCGCCCGGATGTAATGCGCAAAATTCTGGACATCTACCAGCAGCGCAACCCAGGGGTGCGGGTGGAGATCGAGGTGGGTGGGGCCACCTCCGATCAGCAGCAGCAGTACCTCACCACCGTGCTGGCCTCGCGCGACCCCAGCATCGATGTGATCCTGATCGACGTTATCCGCCCCGCCCAGTACCTGGCCAGCCGCTGGGCCGATACCCTGGACAAGTATCTGCCCGCCGCCTCGCGCCAGAACCTGCTGCGGCAGTACCTGCCGGCTTACTCGCAGGCCAACGTGATCAACGGGCAACTGGTGGCCCTGCCGGCCTTTGCCGACGCGATGTTCCTGTACTACCGCGCCGACCTGCTGGAGAAGTACAACTTCAAGCCCCCCACCACCTGGGATGAGGTCATCCAGCAGGCCCAGACCATCCTGCAGCGCGAGAACAACCCCAACCTCAACGGCATCGGCTATATCGGCGCACCCATCGAGGGAACGGTCTGTACCTTCTTGCTGCCCATCTGGGCTGCCGGCGGCGATGTGACCAATGCCCAGGGCCAGTTCAGCCTCACCGTGGAACAGGCCCAGCGCTCCTTGCAGTTCTGGGTCAGCCTGATGGATCGGCGGGTCTCGCCGCCCAACATGGCCGAAAAACCCCAAGACACCATCCGCCAGGAGATGCAGGCCGGGCGCTGGATCTTCGGCACCCTGTTTGCCTACGCCTGGAATAGGTTCCAGAACGACCCCGACAGCCAGGTCAAGGGCAAGATTGGCGTGGTGCCCCTGCCTGCCTTCCCTGGGGGCCGCCAGGCGAGCTGCCTGGGTGGCTGGCAGTGGGCCGTCTCCGACTTCAGCCGCAACAAAGCACAGGCCCACCGGCTGGTGCGCTTCCTGAGCAGCCCGGAGGTCTCCAAGATACTGGCCATTGATGCTTCCAACCTGCCGGTCTTCCCCTCGCTGTACCGCGATGCCGACATTCTGCGGGTGAACCCCTGGTTTGCCCAGGCCCTGCCCGTGGTGCAGGCGGCCCGCGCCCGCCCCCAACACCCGCGCTATGCTGAGATCTCTGAGGCCATCCGGGTTAACACCAACCAGGTGCTGGCCCGCCAGAAAACCCCCGAGCAGGGTGCCCGCGACATCGTGAACCGCTTGCAGGCCATCTACAGCGGCCGATAAATAGCTGATAGGGGTAGGGGCCGGGTGCTCCTACCCCTCAACCCATGTTTTTTGTCTGCACAACACAAGAACAACTTTTTTTGGAACCAGCCATGCAAAAGCGGCCCAGAACCGACCCAACCATCTCCAGGCATAGCGGGATGCTGACGACCGAAGGGCTGGGCCAAGAACTTACCGGGAGGTGCGCATGATTCAGCCCAAATACCGCCGCAGCTTTGGCGACCTGAGCGAGCGCGCCCTGGCCTTCTGGCTGCTGCTTCCGGCGGCCTTGCTGCTGGGGGCGGTGGCGCTGTATCCGGTTGCACGCTTAATCTATACCAGCCTGTTCCAGCGCCGCTTGACCGATGAAACCGGAAGCAACCCGGTGTTCGTTGGTTTCGCCAACTTTGCCCAGGCCCTCTCCGATGAGCGCTTCTGGACGGCATTGTGGAACACGCTTTTGATTGTACTGGTGACGGTGCCGGGGGCATTGGTGGTGGGGCTTTTGCTGGCCTTGCTGGCCAACCTGCCTTTTCGCGTTAAGTGGCCGGTGCGCCTGGGTCTGCTGCTACCCTGGGCTTTGCCGCTGGTATTTGCCGGATTGATTTTTAGATGGTTTTTTGACAGCCAGTATGGGGTGGTCAACGATGTGATCGTGCGCTTAGGAGGTGAGCGGCTGCTGTGGGTAACCACGCCGGAGCTGCTGTTCTGGGCCGTTTGCATCAGCATTATCTGGAAAAGCAGTTCTTTTGTGGCCCTTATCTTGCTGGCGGGCTTGCAGGTGATTCCCAAGGAACTCTACGAATCGGCCTCGGTGGACGGGGCCAACCGCTGGCAGAGCTTCTGGCGGATCACCCTGCCGCTCCTGACCCCGGCCATCCTGGTAGCGGCGATTTTCCGCACCATCACGGCTTTCCAGACCTTCGACATCCCCTTTGCTATGCAGAATGGGGGTAGTTCCTTCGAAACCCTGGCTATGTATGTGCGTACCATGAGCATCGAGAACCTCAACTTTGGCTATGGTTCGGCCCTGGCGGTGCTGATGTTCCTGATCAGCCTGGCGGTCACGCTGATCTACCTGCGGTATGTGAGGGGGGCCGATGATTAAGCTAGAGTCCCGCCGTCTGGGGTATGGGTGGGAGGAGTCCGGCCGGCCCCTGGGTGCCTTTGCTCGAGCCGGGAGGGTATGGTGAAACTCAACAGTCCCCGTATATGGCTCTGGATTGCGGCAGGTATCGTTGTTATCAACGGTTTTTTTCCGGCGGTCTGGATTCTCCTGACCTCGTTCAAAACCGAGGCAGAACTCACCCGCATTCCCATTACCTGGCTGCCTGAGAACCCGACCCTGCAAAACTACGTGCAGGCCCTTACTAGGGCCCCCATCGGGCGCTACTTCCTCAACAGCCTGGTTGTGGCCGTGGGCGCAACCCTGCTGTGTGTGTTCGTATCGGCGCTGGCGGCCTACGCCCTGGCCCGTCTGCGCATCCCCTACAAAACCCTGATTTTTTCTCTGCTGGTGGGGGTTTCGATGTTCCCTACCGTGACCCTGTTGCTGCCGCTGTTCGAGATGGTGCTGGCGCTGGGCTTGCGCAACACCTATATTGCCCTGATTCTGCCCCATGCCGCGCTGTCCATCCCGGTAGCCACGCTGGTGCTGGTGAGTTTTTTTCAGGGCATCCCCAAGGATCTGGAGTCGGCCGCCATGGTGGATGGCTGCTCCCGCCTGGGCGCGCTGTGGCGCATTGTGGTGCCGCTTTCCGCGCCGGGGGTTTTTACTGCCAGCATTCTGGCTTTTGTCAACAGTTGGGATGAGTTCCTCCTGTCGCTGACCCTGCTGCCCTCGCAGGCCATGCGCACCCTGCCAGTGGGCATCCAGTTCCTGCAGGGTGAGTATACCTTTCCCTGGCCGCTGATCTCGGCGGCGCTGATCATCGCGCTGGTGCCGGTGGCCCTGGTGATTGCGATTTTCCAGGAGCGGGTGGTGGGCGGCCTGACCCAGGGGGGCGTGAAAGGATAGGCTGGCCTCGAGCGAGATTATGCAAAACCTCCGAATCGGTCTTGTTCCCATTGTGCGGCCCCTGTTTAGGGGTTCCAGGCTGGGCCTCGAGCCCACCACCCGCCAGGCCCTGGAGGCCCTGGGCCCCAAGCTGGGCTTCGAGCTGGCCTATGTGGCCGAGCCGGTGGCCGACGCCGCCCAGGCCGAGGCGGCGGCCCGCGCGGCCCAGGACGCCAGGCTGGATCTGCTGATGGTGCAGCACGTGACCTTTGCCACCGGCGATGCCTTTTTGCCGCTCCTGGAACTGCCCATCCCGGTGGGGCTGTGGGCCCTGCCCGAGGTGTGGGACAGCGGCCCGCTGCCGCAGAACGCGGTCTGCGGCCTCAACCTGGGGGTCTCGCTGGCCCCGAAACCCACCAAGTGGTTCTACGGCTCGGTGGAGGATGCCTGGTTTCAGGCCCGCCTCAAGCTCACCCTGCAGGCCCTGCGGGGTGTGAAGGTGCTGCGCGAAGGCCGGGTGCTCTGGCTGGGCGGCCACGCGCCCGGTTTTTTTGCCTTTGGGTCGCTGCCCGAGACCGGCCTTACCGTGGAGAAAGCCGAGCTGGCCGAGCTGTGGGAGGCCCTGGCAGCGGTCTCAGAGGCCGAGCTGGAGGCGCGGATTGCAGAGTTCCGCGAGCTTTCCGAGTACCCGCTGGAGCAGTTGCGCGAAAGCTTCCGCCTCGAGCTGGCCTTAGAGCAACTGGCCCGGCCCTACGACGGGGTGGCCCTGCGGGAGTGGCCGGAGATCCCCGACCGAACAGGGGTGATGGCCTACGCGGCCATGGCCCGCCTGGCCGATGCGGGCTACACCCTGGCCCCCGAGGGCGACGTGATGGGCCTGGCCAGCCAGCTAGCCCTGAAGGCCATCTCGGGCCGGCCGGCCATTCTGCTGGACATCTCGCACTTTTCGGCCAAAGGGGTGATGCTTTGGCACGGGGGCGAAGCACCCCAGGCCTGGGCCGCGGGCCCCACCCGGCTGGTGCCGCACTTCAACCGCCACCTGCCCGCCGTGCGCGACATGGCGCTGCGGGCAGGGCCCATCAGCGGCCTGCGCCTGCTGCCGGGCCGCAAAGCCGTGGTGCACGGGGGCGTGTTGAGCGGTGAGAAAGGCTACGACGGGGACTCTGGCTACCTCACCCGCCCCACCTGGGCCGCCGAACCCCTCACCCCCCGGCAGTTTTTGGCGAGCTGGTTCAACCACCGCATCCCCCACCACCTGGCCGTAGGGATGGGTGCGCATGATGAGGCCCTGCTGGAGATGTGCGCCTGGCTGGGCCTGGAGGTGCTGCCCGCCCGGCCCGAGGAAAACCGACTGGTATGGTGAAGATCCTGAGCGTGGGCTGGGCCAACCTGGACCAGCGCTACTACATCGAGACCTTCCCACCCCGCGCCAGCCGCACCGGGGTGCTGGGCTACCGCGAGACCGTCGGGGGGCCGGCGGCGGTGGCCGCGGTGGCAGCGGCCCGGCTGGGGGCCGAGGCCCATCTGGTGAGCCGCCGGGGCCACGATGCCACGGGAGCACGCCTGCAGGAGATGCTCGAGGCCGAAGGGGTTAAGGCCCACTTCCAGCTTGGCGCGGCCACCCCGGTCTCGGCGGTGCTGGTCACGCCGGAGGGCGAGCGCTACATCTTCCCCTACCGGCCCGAGCTGCCCGACGGGCTGGTGCTGGGCGAGGAAGGCCTGCTCGAAGGCACCGGTGCGTTGCTGCTGGACGGGCGCTGGGCCTCGGCGGGGTATGGCCTGGGCCGGGCCGCCCGCGCGCGGGGCCTCCCGGTGGTGCTGGATCTGGATCGCGACCGCGACGAGGACTGGATGCTCACCCAGGTGGCCACGCACGTGGTGGCCTCGGAGGAGCTGGCCGTGCAGAAAGGCGGCGTGGACGCGCTGCTGGCCCAACTGCAAGCCCTGGGGGTGTTCGCCGCGGTGACCCTGGGGGCCCAGGGGGTGGCCTACGCGGGCGGACACCTGCCGGCCTACCCGGTGCAGGTGCGCGACACCACCGGGGCGGGGGACGTCTTCCACGGGGCCTTTACCCTGGCCCTTGCCGAAGGGCAGGACGAGGTGTCGGCGCTGCGGTTTGCCGCGGCGACCGCCGCCCTGCACTGCGCCCAGGCCAGCCCCCCGCGCCGGGACGAGGTGCGGGCCTTGCTGGCTTCCTTGCCCTGAACCCCAAAACCCTAAGCAAGCTAGATACACGAGGAGAAGCATGAAAACCACCCCAGCAAAAGCCCGTGCCTATGCCCGCATTGGCGATGGGGCCATGCGCTTTGGCACCCTGGCCATTGACCAGCGCCCGCCCCTGATGCAGATCGTCGCCCAGGCCCTGGGCCGCGACCCGGAGAGTGTGGGGCCCGAAGTGACCGAACTCAAGGGCCTGCTGGCCGAGATCCTGGCCCGGGCCGTGACCGGAATCCTGATAGACCCGCACTACGCTTTTCCTGCCGCCATGCCCGTTCTGCCGCGCGAGACCGGCCTGATGCTGACCCTCGAGCACCACCGCTTCGAGACCGTAGAGGGCGGCTGGCGCAAAAGTGCGATGATTCCCGGCTGGAGCGTGGAGCAGGCGGTGCGCATGGGGGCCGATGGCCTGAAGCTTCTGGCCTGGCACCGCCCCGATGCCCCGCCCGAAATAACCGAGCACCAACTGAACTTTGTGCGAAGCGTGGGCGAGGCCTGCCGAAAGGCCGACCGCCTCTTCATCTTTGAGGTGCTGCCCTACCCCCTCCCCGGCGAGGATGCCCCTACCTACAACGCCAAGCTGCGCGAGATGTCGCTGGAAATCGCCGCGGCCTTCGCCGACCCCGGTTTTCACATTGACCTTTACAAGCTGGCCTTCCCCGGCGCGGCGGGGCTGGTGAAGGAGTGGGGCGGCAAGGGCTACTCGCTGGACGACCTCGAGGCCGACATGAAGGAGTACAGCAAGCTCCCGGCCCCCTGGCTGCTGCTCTCGGGCGGCCTGAACGCCGACCAGTTCGTGCAGGTGCTGGAAGCAGCCCTGCGGGCCGGTGCGCGGGGCTACCTGGCGGGCCGCGCGGTCTGGCAGCACCCCCTGCGCTTCTACCCCGACCGCTCCCGGCTGCGCGAGGCCCTGCGCGAGGAGGGCCTCGAGACCCTCCACCGCCTCAACGAACTCCTGCACGGCATCCGGCCCATCTACCCCGAGGTGGACTGGCGGCTCGAGGGCGTCGCAGGCTGAAAATTATTCCCGCACCAGCGCCCGCGCACGGCGGGCGGGCATAGACCGGTGCTATTTCAGTGCAAATGACTTGGCGTGTGCTTTTGGGATTGCGTAGCATAAAGAGCACAACGTGCTCTCCGAGCGAACTTCTGGCGCTCCGGGCTTACATCCCACGAGGTAAACCATGCCGAGGCGAAAATCCAACCCGCAATCCACCCCAACCACCGCCGCCAACGTCGGCTACGAGGCCGAACTCTGGAAGATGGCCGATACTCTGCGCGGCAGCATGGACGCCGCCGAGTACAAGCACGTGGTGCTGGGCCTGATCTTCCTCAAGTACATCTCCGACGCCTTCGAAGAGCTGCACAGGAAGCTCGAGGCCGAACGCGCGCAAGGCGCCGACCCCGAAGACCCCGACGAATACCGCGCCCAGAACATTTTCTGGGTGCCGCCGGTCGGCAGCAATAATTTCGGTTGGAGTGGGTGCGCTCTACGCGAGAAACTTGATCACCAGCGAAGTTACTATAGTAAAGGGTACAAGACAGCGGGAGTGAGACCGGATCTATGCCTGACCACAACTATTTTGCCAACCTGATCTGGCAGATCGCCGACCCGCTGCGCGGGCCGTATCGCCCGCCGCAGTACGACCGCGTGATGCTGCCCATGACCGTGATGCGCCGCTTCGATTGCGTGCTTGCGCTCACCAAGGCCAAAGTGCTCGCGGAATACGACCTGATCCGCTGCTTCAACGAACTTGGGCAGGACTACAACAAGCGCGCCTTCGCCACCGCCGCGTCCGACATGCTCATCAAGCAGGTAGACCACAACGACGATAGCGATAAAATCCGCTTCGGTGATACGTTTACTGAGGATCATTTCTCGGATGAGACCTTCGACTACTTCCTCACCAACCCGCCCTTTGGCGTGGACTGGAAGAAGCAGCAGAAGGAGATCGAACGCGAGCACACCTTGTTTTGCGTAATGACGGTTTTGGGCCCATGACGATCACGAACTATCACGCACGCTACCTGGCTTATGACTTGACCCGCCGCCATGCCTCTGACAGCGTGGAAAAGCTGGGATCTGCCCTCGCCGATGCCCAGGTAGATCTCAATCCCCACCAGGTGGACGCAGCGCTTTTCGCCTTCCGTAATCCGTTTTCCAAAGGCGCTATCCTCGCGGACGAGGTGGGGTTGGGTAAAACCATCGAAGCGGGCCTGCTGCTCGCTCAAAAGTGGGCGGAGCGCCGCCGGCGGCTATTGGTTATCGTCCCTGCTAATCTGCGCAAACAATGGAGCCAGGAGCTGGAGGACAAGTTTTACTTGCCTACAGCCATTCTGGAGCTGCGTACTTTCAATGAGCAGATCAGGTCTGGTAACCTAAATCCCTTCCAGCAGGACGCGGTGGTCATTTGCTCCTATCAGTTCGCTCGTGCTAAGGAGCCCTACTTACGACAAACGACTTGGGATTTGGTTGTAATTGACGAAGCCCACCGCCTACGTAATGTTTATAAGAACTCCAGCAAGATTGCGCTCGCCATTAAACAGGCCGTCGCGCCCTACCCAAAGCTGCTGCTTACGGCGACACCGTTGCAGAACTCGCTGCTGGAACTTTATGGGCTGGTCAGCATCATCGACGACTATGCTTTTGGCAGCCTCGACAGCTTCCGTGCCCGCTATGCCCGCTTGGGAGACGGTGAGGGCGAAGCATACGCCGAGCTCAAGGCACGCCTCGCGCCGATCTGCAAACGCACGCTGCGTAAGCAGGTACTCGAGTACGTGCGCTATACTAACCGCCACGCGCTGGTTCAGGAATTCGTACCTACGCCCGATGAGCAGCAGCTTTATGAGCGGGTTTCGGCTTACCTCCAACGCGACAAATTGTATGCACTTCCGGCAAGCCAGCGCCAGCTGGTCACACTGATTCTCCGCAAGCTCTTGGCATCTTCGACCTATGCCATTGCCGGCACGCTCGAGACACTGGTCAATCGCCTGGAAGCCGTTGCCCGGCAGGCCGAGATACCCACCCCGCCGACTGACCAGATCGCCGAGGATTACGAGGATTACGATGAACTCGCCGACGAATGGGAGGAAGACGACGAAGAGCTGGGCCAGACCCCCACTAGGCTCACGCCTGAGCAACTGGCCGAGCTGCAACGCGAGAAGGAGGAGCTCGCTGGCTTCCTGCGGCTTGCTAAGTCCATCGTCAAGAACGCCAAGGGCGAGGTACTACTTACCGCGTTGCGACGCGGCTTCGAGGTCGCTGCCCAGGCACGAGAAGCCCAGGGCGGCTCAGCGATGCAGCCCAAAGCTGTAATTTTTACCGAGTCGCGCCGCACGCAGCAATATCTGTTTGATCTCTTACAGCAGACCGAATTCAGCGGTCGTGTAGTGCTTTTTAACGGTGCGAACAACGATCCGCTCTCACGCGAAATCTATCAGCGCTGGCTCGAGCGCCACCGCGGTACAGATCGCGTGAGCGGTTCCCCCAGTGCCGATATGCGCGCAGCCATCGTGGAGCACTTCCGCGACGAGGCCGCCATAATGATCGCAACCGAGGCCGCCGCCGAAGGGATCAACCTCCAGTTTTGCAACCTGGTGGTCAATTACGATTTGCCCTGGAACCCGCAGCGCATCGAACAGCGTATTGGCCGTTGTCACCGCTATGGCCAGCAGTTCGACGTGGTGGTGGTCAACTTCCTAAATAAGGCCAATGCTGCTGACCGGCGCGTCTATGAGCTGCTCGACCAAAAGTTTCGCCTGTTCAACGGCGTATTCGGTGCGAGCGATGAGGTGCTGGGTGCTATCGAATCGGGCGTGGATTTCGAAAAGCGCATCGCTGAGATATACCAGAAGTGCCGCACGCCTGAGCAGATCCAATTCGAGTTCGACCAACTCCAGCGCGAGCTTGAAGAACAGATCGCCTCAGCTCGGCGCGATGCCCGCGACAAGCTCCTGGAAAACTTCGACCAAGAGGTGGTCGAACGTGTGCGCATCGACACCCACAACCTACTTAATCGCTATCATCAGCAGCTTTGGGCACTCACCCGCTACCTCTTGCAGGACTACGCCCACTTCGATGGCGACGGCTACAGCTTCACACTGCACACTAATCCCTTCCCAGGTGAAGCGATCCATCCTGGCCCCTACCGCATAGGGCGCAACGTGGCGGACGCTAACATCTACCGCATCGGTCACCCGTTGGCACAGCGGTTGATCGAACAGGCTCGTGGCCTCGACACTCCGCCCGCCGTCTTGCGCTTCGACTACGGTGGGAGCGGCAAAAACATCGCCGTGCTGACGCCGCTAGTGGGTCAAAGTGGTTGGCTCGTCTGCCGTCGAGTGAGCGTGCAGGCTATCGAAGATGAGGATCACCTTCTGCTGGCTGGCTTTACGGACGGTGGTATGGAGCTGGACGATACTCAGTGCCGGCGGTTTTTTGATCTGGCCGCCGAGATGGTGGAGCCTTGTCCTGTGCCAGAGTCCGTCGCCATGCGTCTCGAGGCAGCGTTGGCCTCTTCAGAGCGGAATCTGCTCGCTCAAATCGAAGCTCGCAACCGGCGTCAGTTTGCCGCCGAGCGCGATAAACTGGACGCCTGGGCCGACGATCAAGTAAGGCTTGCAGAGCAAGCGCTCCAGCAGACCAAGGCCCAGCTCAAGGAGCAGCGCCGCCAGGCTGCGCAAGCAGCAACCCTTGCCGAACAGCACGTTATTCAAGAGCGCATTCGTGAGCTCGAGCGCCAATTGCGCCGACAACGTCAGGTGATCTTTCAGGTGGAGGATGAAATCATGGAAAAGCGCGACCAATTGATCGCCCAGCTCGAGCAGCGTCTGGTACAGCACGTTACCCAGGAAGCATTGTTCACAATTCGCTGGACGTTGGTGTGAGCCAGACCTAGCTATTAAGAAGGAAACAACCATGAGCCGAAACTACGAAAAACTCAAAAACCTGCTACGCGAACTCTTTCAACTCGACCAGCCTGATCTGGACTTTGGCATATATCGCATTCTGCGCGCCCGCGACACGGAAGTAATAAGAAATCTTCAAGACTCTTTCCACTAAAATGGAGCCATGCAACTGGCCCAACATCAGCGCCGCCCCCGGTTGGAACTCCAACTGCGACACCATCCGGATAACCTCCACGCCCTCTACCGGGAGTCCCAAGACCACACCGAACGCGCCCGCTGGCACGCTCTCTGGCTGCTGGCCAGGGGTCAGAGCATCCCCGAGGTAGCCAGGAATCTGGGCTATACCGATCGCTGGGTGCGTCAGGTAATCCACCGCTACAATCAGGGCCTGCCCATGAAGAATCTGCGGCACGAGAACAAAGGCCGGGCCCCCCTCGTACCGCCCGAACTCCAGGAGGGCTTCCGCCAGGCCCTCCTCCAGCCCCATCCCAGGGACGGGCTTTGGAGCATTCGCAACGCTGCGGAGTGGCTGGCTGAAAGGCTGGGACGTCCGGTGGATGGGCGGCGGGCCTGGTACTGGATGCGTCGCCTGGGCCTGGCCCCGCTGCGCCCCCGGCCGCGCCACCGGGAGGCGGATGCGAAGCGGCAGGAGGCTTTCAAAAAAAGCTCTTTCTGATGGTTTTCCTGTTCAGGTTGCTCTTTCCTGAACTGGAGTTGGAGGTGTGGGGCTTTGATGAGCACCGAATAGGGCTGAAGCCCATCCGCCGACGGGTATGGGCCTTGCGAGGGAGGACGCCGCTAGCGCAGGAGCGGCCCCGCTATCGCTGGCTGTATGTGTACGCCTTCATAAGACCGGGTACGGGGGAAAGCGAGTACTGGCTGCTGCCCTCGGTCTCGGTGGAGGGGTTCCAGTTGGTGTTGGAGGCCTTTGCCCGGCTACGGGGGGCGGGGGCGGGCAAGCTGGTACTGGTGGTGCTGGATCAGGCTGGCTGGCACACCTCGGGGCGGGTGGAGCCAGCCAAGGGCCTGGGGCTGTGTTATCTGCCACCCTACTCGCCCGAGTTGCAGCCGGTAGAACGAACCTGGGGGCTCATTGACGCGGTCGTGGCCAATGGGCAGGTGCAGGATGAAGAGGAGCTGTGGGCCAAGGTGGAAGCCCGGTGCGCTTACCTACAAACCCAGCCCGCGCTTATCCAGAGCTACACCCTATTTCACTGGTGGCCGGGGGGATGTTAGGGGAATGAATCTCAGTTTTTGGAGCGTGACCTGCTGCCACAGGTGAAGGCCGCCTTCGCGGAGTACAAGACGGCAGACAAGACAGCCATTGAGCAGGAGCTAGCCAAGGCCATTGAGCAGGCGCGGTCGCTTGGCGCTGATCCCGAGACGCTACCCAAGGTCAAAGAGCTGCGTGATCGACTGGCCTGCGAAAGCGTCGATATAGAGGCGCTGGAAGCCGACGTGTACGACCATCTCTACCGCTTCTTCCGCCGCTACTACCACGAGGGCGACTTCCTTTCGCGGCGCGTGTACAAGGAAGGCGTGTACGCCATTCCCTACGAAGGCGAGGAGGTCAAGCTCTACTGGGCCAACCACGACCAGTACTACATCAAAACCAGCGAATCCTTCCGCGACTACGCCTTCCGTCTGCAGCCCGAAGACGCGCAGAACCCCATGCGCGTACACTTCCGCCTGGTGGACGCCGCCGAGGGCGAGCACAACAACGTGCGCGAAACCAACGGTAAAGAGCGGCGCTTCCGGCTTGCCCCCACGCCCTTCGCCGCGCTGGAGAATGGTGAGCTGGTCATCCGTTTCACCTTCGCTCCTGACCCGCAGGGCCGCAAGCAGAAGGAGCTTAACGCCGAGGTCGAGGCTGCGATTCTAAACCTGCCTGACCCGGCGCTTACTGACTGGATTGGTCTGCTATCTACTAAGCACGTGCGTACCGATGGCACGCTGTCGGAGAGTACCCGTCTGCGCGTACACCTGGACCGCTACACCGCGCGCAACACCTTCGACTACTTCATCCACAAGGACTTGGGGGGTTTCCTCCGGCGCGAGCTCGACTTCTACATCAAGAACGAGGTCATGCACCTCGACGATATCGAAAGCGAGACTGCCCCGCGCGTGGAGCAGTACCTCTCCAAGATCAAAGTCATTCGCCGAATCGCGTACAAGATCATCGACTTCCTGGCGCAAATCGAGGACTTCCAGAAGAAGCTCTGGCTCAAGAAGAAGTTCGTGGTCGAGACGCAGTATTGCGTCACGCTGGGCCGCATCTTCGCTATCGAGGACGACGAGACGCGCGAATGGCTCATCACGCAGGTGTGCCAAAACACCGCGCAGCGCGAGGAGTGGGTGCGGCTGCACGCTATTGACGCACTCCAGCCGAGCGAAGGCGGCCTGCTCGAACCCGGCAAGCCCGGCTACAGCGAGCCGCTCAAGGCAGAATTCCTGCAAGCCTACCCCACGCTGATGGTGGACACGCGGCACTTCGATGAAGCCTTCAAAGCGCGCCTGCTTGCGGCTATCCCCGACATTGACGAGGAGACCGACGGCTTGCTCATCCACAGCGAGAACTTCCAGGCGCTGAATCTGTTGCAGGCAAGGTATCGGGAGCAGGTGAAGTGCGTTTACATTGATCCGCCGTACAATACCGGCAACGACCACTTTATTTACAAGGACAGCTACCAGCACTCTAGCTGGCTATCGATGATGGCGGATCGCCTCGATTTGATGGGGGATCTGCAGGGTGACAATGGCGTACTCTTTGTAAGCATCGACGCAAATGAACGCGACCGCCTGGCCATCCTCGGGGAGGCCGTCCTGGGTGCGGAGTGCTATCTAAATACCTTCGTCTGGATCAACAATCTCAAAGGCCGGCAGATATCCGGCCAAGGTGCGGCCAAAACGCACGAGTATGTGCTGGTATTCGGTAACAGCAGCGTTGGGACTTTTATCGCGCCTGTGACGAAATTCAAGGATATTATGCCAAGTGCCTACAAAGGCTTTGACTATGAAACGCAGGAAGACGCCGTTGGCTCCTATGTGCTCAAGAATGAGCTTTGGAATACTAACTCTAAGTTCAATGAGGAGACACGGCCCAACCTCGTCTTCAACATCCACTATAACTTCGCTACGGGCGAGGTCAGGTTTTCAGACGTTAATGAAGAGGTTCAGTTCGAGGGGTTCGTGAAGATCCCGCCAAGACAGAACAATGACGGGATTCACAAATATCATGCCTGGCGATGGGGGAAGGAGAAAATAGAAAGGAATAAAGGCGATTTAGAGTTTGTCGAGGCAGAAGACCGCGTGAGGATCTACACAAAGGTTAGAGGCTTCGAAACCACCATACTGAAGGATGTGATCACTGACATTAGCACCAGTGCTGGTGGAAAGGAACTGCTCCACCTGTTTGAAGCCTTGGCTTTCATGGACTACCCCAAGCCAGCCGCACTTGTGGAAGTATTTGCAAGTCAGGCTGGCTACGGAGAACTAATAGCAGACTACTTCGCCGGCTCGGGCACGACGGGGCACGCGGTCATCAACCTCAACCGCGAAGATGGCGGGCGACGCAAGTTCATCCTGGTCGAGATGGGTGACTACTTCGACACGGTATTGGTGCCGCGCCTCAAGAAAGTCACCTTTACCCCGGAGTGGAAGGACGGCAAGCCCAAGCGCCTGCCCACAGCGGAAGAGATCGAGCGTAGCCCGCGTATCTTCAAAATCTTGCGCCTGGAATCGTATGAGGACACCCTCAACAACCTGGAGCTGCGCCGCACCGAACAGCAGCAGCGGCTGCTCGATCTGCCGGAGGCCCAGGGGCCAAACCGCCTGCGCGAGCAGTACATTTTGCGCTATATGCTCGAAGTGGAGGCGCGCGGCAGCCAGTCGCTGCTCAACATTGCCGCATTTACCGACCCCACTGCCTACACGCTCACCGTCAAGCGCCCTGGTTCGGACGAGTCGCGCACGGTCAACGTCGATCTCATTGAGACCTTCAATTATCTGATTGGCCTGCGCGTGGAGCAGGTAGACGCGCCGCGAACCTTCGGCGCGAGGTTCAAGCGCGACGATGACCCCGACTTGCCAGAGGATGCGCCGCGGCGCTTGAAGCTGGACGGACGTCTGAAGGAGGATCCCGCCGGTTCCTGGTGGTTCCGCACTGTCACCGGTACCATGCCCGATGGCCGCAAGACGCTCATCATCTGGCGCAACCGCCCCGGCGGCGACACGCCACAGGGCATCGAGCAGGACAACCTGATCCTCGATGAGTGGTTCCAGAAACAAGGTTACTCCAGTAAAGACCACGAGTTTGACCTGATCTACGTCAACGGCGACAACAACCTGGAGAACCTTAAGGCACCCGGCGATACCTGGAAGGTGCGCCTGATAGAGGAAGAGTTCTTCCGCCTGATGTTTGCCGAGGAGGGAGTGTGATGCCGCGCGGACGTCCCCGTACCACCACCGCTGCCCCGACCCGTGCCCGCCGCAGCAATGGAGGTGCCGCGGTGCCTTTCAACCACAAGCTGGTGCTGCATCGGTGGTTGCTTTCACTCTTTGGGGTACAGAACTTCAAGCAGCTCGCCGAGCACCTGAAGGACGAAGCGCTGGAAGGGCTGGATGAGAACAACATCCACCGCTTCCACCACGCCCTCTGCCTGCATTTACCGGCAGAACGTCGGCCCCATCTGTCCGATGAACGGCTGCTGGAGTACGACCAGGCCATTGTCTCCGTAACTCAACAACTCAACGAACGGCGTCTGGTGCATGGGGAAGCCCCCATCGTCTGGAAGTACTTCCAGTATCTGGCACTGCTTTTCACCGAGATTTACCTGGACAGCTACTTCCGCGACCCTGAAGCGCTGCGAGACGCACTCAATGGGCAGATTCGCGCGCTGAACGAAACGCTCCCACCCAGCGAAAAGATTGGTGAGTTGAGCTCCGACGAAGACCCGCGCCTTCAGCTCAACAAACTCGCCTTCTGGATGGCTACAGGGAGCGGCAAGACGCTGCTGATGCATGCGCACATCCGGCAGTACCGGCGCTTCCTGGAAACCCATGGCCGCATGCGTGAGCTAAACCGTGTCATTCTGCTCACACCCAACGAGGGGCTTTCGCAACAACACCTGCGCGAGTTCGAAAAATCGGGCATTGATGCCGAGATCTTTAGCAAAGAAGGCCGCAGCCTGTTTGCCGGGCAGGCGGTCGAGATTCTGGAGATCACCAAGCTCAAGGAGGAGATGGGCGAGAAGGCGGTCGCCGTGGACGCCTTCGAGGGCAACAACCTGGTGCTGGTGGACGAAGGGCACCGCGGTGCCTCGGCCGGCGGCGACGGCGCCTGGATGAAATACCGCAACGCCTTGTGCGAAAAAGGCTTTTCATTCGAGTATTCCGCTACCTTCGGCCAGGCCGTCAAGGGCAGCCAAAAGCTCACCGATCTCTACGCGCGTAGCATCCTCTTCGACTATTCCTATCGCTGGTTCTACAGCGATGGCTTCGGCAAGGACTACCAAATTCTCAACCTGGAGGATGGCAGTGACGTGGAGTGGATGCAGCGCTACCTTACGGCCTGCCTGCTCGCTTTCTTCCAGCAGCAGCGGCTCTATCGCGAACGCGAAGCGGAGCTGCGGCCCTTCAACCTGGAGCGGCCGCTGTGGGTTTTCGTCGGCGGGAGTGTCACCGCGACGCTGGCCACCCGCGATGCTTCCGACATCGTCGAGATCCTGCGGTTTTTGAACCGCTATGTGACCAACCGCACGGCCAGCATTGAGCACATCCGGCGCTTGCTGGAGGAAGGCTTGCTCACTGCAGGCGGCAAGAACCTCTTTGCCGGTCGCTTCACCTATTTGAACGCCAGCGGCCTCTCGCCCGAACAGATCTTTGCCGAAACACTCGCTGTACTCTTCAACGCACCGAACGGCGGGATGCTGCATGTCGAGAATCTGAAAGGCGTCAGTGGCGAGATCGCGCTGCGCGTGGGTGAGAACGAGCCCTTCGGCGTCATCAACGTGGGCGATGATGCCAAGCTGATCAAGCTCTGCGAAGAGAAGGGCCTGACAGTCTCCGAGCGCGAGTTCTCCGGCTCGCTCTTCCACGAGCTGCAAAAGCCCAATTCAACCGTTAACGTGCTTATCGGTTCGAAGAAGTTCACCGAGGGCTGGAGCAGTTGGCGCGTGAGCACGATGGGGCTAATGAACGTGGGGCGCAGTGAGGGCGCGCAGATTATTCAACTTTTTGGGCGTGGGGTGCGGCTCAAGGGCTACGGTATGAGCCTTAAACGCAGCAGCTGCACACCTTTGCCGGATGGTCTGGAACGTCCGAAGCACATTGAGATGCTCGAGACGCTCCACATTTTTGGCATCCGCGCCGACTACATGGCCCAGTTCCGCGACTTCCTCGAGGAAGAGGGGTTGCCGACCAACGAGCAGCGCATCGAATTCGTGTTGCCCATTATTAAGAATCTGGGAACGCGCCCGCTCAAGATGATCCGTCTCAAGCCAGAGATCAACGGCGTGCGAACCGAATTCGGCAATGCCTTCCGCACTCTCGGCCCCGTGCCCACGATCGACGCGCCGCCGGCGTACTTACAAAAAAATCCCGTCGTGCTCAACTGGTACCCGAAGATTCAGGCAATGAAGTCGGCCGGAATTGCGGGTGATGCGAGCGAAGCTACGGCGAACAAAGCGTATCTAAGCCCTCGCCATATTGCATTCCTCGACCTGGATAGGCTCTATTTTGACCTGGAGCGCTTTAAGGCTGAGCGTGGTTGGCACAACCTCAACCTTCCGCGTTCCGCCATCGAGAAGCTGCTGAGCGACACGAGCTGGTATCAACTGCTCATTCCAGAATCGGAGCTGGCCTTCGACTCATTTGACAAGGTGCGTGTCTGGCAGGAGATTGCGCAGGCGCTGTTGCGCAAGTACGTGGAGCGCTATTACAGCTTCCGCAAGCGGGAGTGGGAGCTGCCGCACTTGGAATATCAGAATCTCCGCGAAGACGATCCCAACTTTCCGAGCATCCTACGCGGGACGAAAACAGAATATGGCTACCGCATCCTTATCGAAGAGTCGCAGCAAGAGATTGTCGCCAAATTGAACGAGCTTAAGAAAGCCATTGAGAGTGGTCATCTAAAGCCCTGGGAGTTTCAAGGCATCAAAGCCATCTGGTTCGATCAGCATCTTTATCAACCTTTGCTTTTCCTCGACAGTGGCGTGGTTGAGATTTCTCCGGCGCCCCTTAACAAGGGCGAGCGCCGCTTCGTTGAAGATCTGAGGGCTTTTTACAACGCTAGGTGCGACTATTTTGAGGGCAAAGAGCTGTACTTGCTGCGTAATTTGAGTAGGGGTCGTGGCCTAGGGTTTTTCGAGGCTGGCAATTTTCATCCCGATTTCATCCTATGGATCATCGAAGGCAATCAACAGCGCATTACTTTTGTGGATCCCAAGGGGATCCGCAACGTGGGGCTACAAGACCCAAAGATTTATTTCTATCAGACCATTAAGGAGATCGAGCAGCGGCTGAATGACCCAAACGTCGTGCTAGAGTCTTTTATTATCTCGAATACGCCGTCGCACGTGATGCAGCAGCAGTGGGGTATCAACAAAGTGGAGATGCTCCGACGGCATATCGTATTCCAGGATGAAGACAAAGATTCCTATATCGAGCGTATACTGCACTGAGGAATAGTGTACAGTATGTAATTACATCCAACCTTTTGACAATAACCATTCCGCGGCTACGGTCCTTCACCCAACTTGCGGTTTGCTCATGCTGTTCATGGCCGATGTCGACTGTTAAACTGTTAAGGGGATAGTACCGGAGCAAGCCGTGCTACTGTCGTGTGCAGGTTCTTATATCAAATGCCCCAGCCCATTGGCCTCGAGCAGCTCCTTTACCCACACCTTCTCCCCCCGCTTCACCGATTCCTCGGCGGCCACCCCCACCACCACGCTCCAGAAGCCCTCTTCGGCGGTGGCGGCCTTGCTGGGTAAGCCGTCCATGGCCTCGATCCAGCGCAGGTGCTCGTAGTAGGTGGCCCCGCTGTGGCCGCTCTCCTCGATCAGGGCGGGGTAGCTGGGGGTCATGGTGCGGGAGGTGCGGTCGGGGAGGCAGATGACCTCGAGGTAGTTCTCCCACTTGGAGTAGGCCTGCCCGTTCACGCCCTCGCTGGCCTTGAGCCGGCCCTCGTCGCCGCAGATGACAATTTCCTCGTAGACCATGGGGGCGAACATGCACAGATTAAAGTTGGCCCGGATGCCGTTGGCGTACTCCACAATCACAAAGGCGTTGTCCAGGATGTCCGATTTCTCCCCGCCGTACTCGAAGTCGCGGAAGTTCACCGCCTGGCTGCCCGAGGCGTACACGCTCACCGGGCGCGACTCGGCGAACAGATTGAACAAATCGAAGTAGTGGCAGCACTTCTCCACCAGGGTGCCGCCGGAGTACTTGGAAAACTTGTTCCACTGCTTTACTTTGTCCAGGAAAGGCTCGCGGTGCTCGAGGATGGTGATGGTCTTGATCTCGCCCAGGCTTTTGCGTTCCTTGGCCTCGTGGATGGCCTCCACGTAGATGGGCTTGAAGCGGTACTGCAGGCCGATTTGCAGCACCTTGGGGTAATTCTGTGCAATCTGCCAGATCTCGTAGGCGTCCGGTAGGTTGGTGGCCATGGGCTTTTCCAGGAGGATGTGCTTGCCCGACTGGGCGGCCACCTTCAGCACCTCCAGGTGGGTGTGGTTGGGGGTGCAGATGATCAGCCCGTCCACCGCGGGGTCGTGGCAGGCGGCCTCGAGGCTCTCGTAGACCACCAGGGGTTCCTCGGTGAACTGGGCCTTGATGCGCCGGGCGGCCTCCACGCTACTGGGGTTGGGGTCGTAGACGCCGTGAACGGTGCAGCGGCCCTCGAGCAGCGTCACCCGGATGTGCTCCTGTCCGTTGACCCCCACCCCAATCACATTGAAGCGGTACTTGAGGGGGCCGGGGTTCATCAGGAAGCGGTCTTCCTGCGGGATGTAGGCAAACTTGGGTGTGAGCGCGTGGAGGCGGTTGGCAAACTCCTTGTTGCGTTTCATAGTTTTTAGATTATAAATCTAAAATCTGACTAATGATAGCAGCCCGGCCTGTCTAACTGAACAGGGCGGCTCTTTTTGCTGTACCAGCCGTTACAGGAAAGGGTCGGCTGAGCCCGACCCCATACTGGATAAAACTGAGCAGTGCTGGTGTTACCCTAAATCAGGCGCAGGGGCTGGAAATCGCCCCCCAACACCTGCTGGGGGTTGGCGGCAATCCACTGCAAGGCGGTGGCGTAGACGTTGCGGAAATCGGTCTGGTACTTGAGCGCGTTGAGCTCGAGGTCTTCCAGGTTGGGCTCGCTGCCGTACAGCCCGCCCCGAATACCACCGCCCAGCACCAGCATCAGCCCACCCTCCCCGTGGTCGGTGCCAAACGAGGCGTTTTCCGCCACCTGGCGCCCGAACTCGCTAAACACCATCACCATGACGTCCTTATCCCGGCCAATGGCCCTCAGGTCGGCCCTGAAAGCGGCCAGGGCCTGGGCCACATACCCCAGCAGCTCGGCCTGGCGCGGGGGCTGCCCGGCGTGGGTATCCCAGCCCCCCAGGGTGGTGTAGTAGACGCTGCTGCCCAGCCCACCGGCAATCATGCGGGCGATGTCGGCCATGCTGCGGCCAAAGGCGTTGTCGGGGTACTGGGCCTGGTTCCGAACCAGGCGTAGCTGCCCCACCTTGTCCAGGGCGCCGCGCAGCGAGAGCATGGCCCGGCGCACCTCTTCGGCGGTGCCGCTGCGCACCCGCTGGGCTTCCCGGTCGAAGGCCTCCTCGAAGGGCCGGGGCAGCCGGATGCTGAAGGTATCGATGCTGCTGATGGCCGGTGCGCTGCGGCGTTCGCCCATCTGGGCCTGGGGGGTGGCCCCCCCCAGAAAGGTATCGCAGAAGGGGTCGTCCTGCAGGTCGCCCCAGCGGCCCAGCCAGCCGGTTTCCAGCCGGCGGCTGGGGTCGGCAGTATGCCAGATGGAGGTGGAGATAAAGTGGCTGCGGTTGGGGTTGGGGTAGCCCACCTGGGGAATAACCGCCAGCTCGCCGTTGTTCCACATCTGCATCAGGGGTCTCAGGGCCGGGTGCAGGCCCAGGCGTTCGCCGTTGGCGCCCAGGTCGAGCACCTCCTCTCGCCGGATGGCGATGTTGGGGCGCAGGCGGTAATACAGCTCGTTGCGGTAGGGCACCAGGGTGTTGAGCTGATCGTTGCCGCCAAACAGGTTCACCACCACCAGGATTTTTTCTTTGGACTGGGCAGCCAGGGCGGTTCTCGAGAGCAGCGAAGGGGCCCCCTGGCCCAGGGCCAGCGTGAGCAAGGACTTCTGGATAAACTCGCGTCGGTTCATATCGGCCTCGCAAAAGCAGGGTTACAGGAGTTGTGCTTCTGGTTTGACCAGGGACAAAGCCCCATCGGCGTTGTCCATGAAGACCTCGAGGTCGAGGCGGCGTTCGCGGCCAGCGAAGCCGGCCAGCAGGTTGAGCCGGGTCAGGAAGGGCGACTCGGCCAGCCAGGCCAGGCCCCCGTCCCATCCGGCCACATTGGGCGGGTCGAAGGGAATCTGACCCATGGCCGCCAGGGACAGGTAGAGGGCCCGTCCAGGGCGTTCTTCAAAGTTCACCCGCTCGATGCCGGCGGCGTACCACAGCCCAACCAGGTATTCCAGGGGGCTTTTGATGAGGGCGTTGCGGTAGGCCGGGCTATAAAACGCCTCGTGGGTGAAAAGCCAGCGCAGGAACCCTCGAGTACCCTCGGCGCGGAAGACCCGGGCCCCCTCCTGCACCAGGGCCTCGGGCGGCTCGGGGCACAGGTAAAAGCGCAGCAGCTTGCGGGCCACAAAAAGGTAGGTCTGGGGGTGCTCGATCAGAATTTCCAGCACCTCCTCGCCGCTGCGGACGCGCCGGCCCAGAAAGGTTTTTTCGCCGGGGTCGTGCCAGTTGCGGTTGAAGACGAACTCGAAAGCCAGGTTGGCGCTGGCCTCGCGGGGCCGCTGGTTGCCGGGGAGGCGCACCGTCCAGCCGGTGAAGGCGCGGGCGGCCTCGAGGATGTCCTGCTCGGTGTAGTGGCCGGGCCCCAGGGTGTAAAGCTCCAGAAGCTCTCGAGCCCAGTTCTGGTTGGGGTGTTCCTTGCGGCTCTGGGCGTTGTTGAGGTAGAGCAGCATCACCGGGTTGCGGGCGATGGCCTTCAGCAGGTCGCCGTAGGGGCCATACCCCAGTTGCCGGAAGGTGGCGAACTGCTGCCAGAAATCGATGCCCTGGGCCCCCATAGTCTCGCGAAACTCGGAGGTCAGGTGGCCGTGCCAGAACAGCACCAGGCGCTCGGCGGCCGGGGTGGGGGTGGTGAGCCAGTGGTTGAGCCAGAGCTGGCTGATCTCGCGGTGCTGCTGGCCGCGCTCGTTGCGGGTGGCCGCGGTGCGGTAGCTGGGGGCCGGGGCCGGGTCGCGCAGCAGGAAGTCTACGGCAGGCTCGAGGCCCATTTCGGCCAGTTGCTGGGCTTCTTTCCTGCGCCCCCGTGCAGCGGCGCGGCGTAGCAGGTGGGCGGCGTTGGAAAAACTGAGGGGACGGGCCATAGCAAAACTCCAGATGTCTCCAACATAGCCACCCAAGCTGAAGCCAGCCTTAAGCCACACAAACCCAGCCGACACACGCCGCTCGAGGTCTCTTTGCACCGAGTCCGACCGCTTTCGTATGGGCTTGTCTTTGTCAACCAGAGCAGGGTATTTTGGTTGACGTGTCCGCTTTGCTCGACTACCTCCACGACCGCTTCCAGAGCGGCGAGGCCCTGGCCGCGGCGCTGGGAGTAAGCCGCACGGCGGTCTGGAAGCAGGTAGCGGAGCTCCGTAAGGCCGGTTATCCGGTGGAGACCCAGAAAGGCCGGGGCTACCGCCTGGCCCCCGGAAGCCCCACCCCAGCCGCCCTCGAGGCCCTGCGAAAGGGGAGCTTCGGCGCTTTTTACGCCTACCTGGGCACGGTGGACAGCACCCAGGAGGTGCTCAAAAACTGGGCCTTGGATGGGGCCGAAGAAGGGGCGGTGGTGCTGGCCGAGCGGCAGCTTAAAGGCCGGGGCCGCCGCGGGCGGGCCTGGGCCAGCGAGCCGGGCAGGAGCCTCACCTTTTCGGTTTTGTTGCGCCCTGCGCTGCCATTATCGGCGCTCCCCCTGCTGCCCCTGGCCGCGGGCCTGGCCCTGCGCGAGGCCTGTGGGCTGGGGGGGCTCAAGTGGCCCAACGACCTCTTGAGCCCCGATGGGCGCAAGCTGGCGGGGGTGCTGCTGGAAGCCCAGGTGAGTGGGGAAGAGGTGGCCTGGGTGCTTCTGGGCATCGGCCTCAACGTGCACCGGGGCGCGCTCCCGGATGGCGCGGCGGCCCTGGAGGAGTTCCTCGAGGTGAGCCGGGTTCAGCTTCTGGCACGCCTGCTGGAGCACCTCGAGGCCCGCTACGCCCAGCTCCGCCACCCAGAGGCGCTGCTGCAGGACTACCGCACCTATAGCTACACCCTGGGCCGGCGGGTGCGGGTGACCACGCCGCGGGGCGTGCTCGAGGGCCAGGCCGCCGATATCGCCCCGGATGGGGCCCTGGTGGTGCAAAGCGCAGACACAACCCACCACATCGGGGCGGGTGATGTGGAACTGATCGGTTTTTTAGGAGGAAGCAGATGAACCCAACCCAAAGCCTACCCTATCTACCCCTCTCGAAGTCGCTTTTTCCGGCCCGGAGCTGGCAGCGCGATCTGCTGCTGGTACTGGGAGGCAGCTTTTTGCTGGCGCTCTTGTCCCAGGCGGTGATCCCCTTGCAGCCGGTGCCCATCACCCTGCAAACCCTGGGGGTGCTCCTGGTAGGGGCCGCGCTGGGCAGCCGGCTGGGCTTTCTGGCGGTGGTGGCGTACCTGCTCGAGGGCCTGGTGCTGCCGGTGTTTGCGGGGGGGGCCACCTGGTTCCATCCGCGCATCGCCTTTACCGCCGGTTACCTGTTGGCCTTCCCCCTGGCGGCCTACCTGGTGGGCTACCTGGTTGAGCGCTACGGCACCGACCGCAGCGCGCTCAAGACCTTTGGGGCCATGCTGCTGGCCAGCCTGCTGATCTACGCCATCGGCGTGACCTGGCTGGGCTTTGCGCTCTCGGGCGCAGGGCGCTACAGCGGGGTCTGGGGGGTGTTGCAGGCTGGGATGATTCCCTTTCTGCTGGGTGACCTGATCAAGGCCGCCATTGCTGCGGCCCTGCTCCCCACCGCCTGGCGCCTGATCGGCCGCTAGCCTCGAGGTTGTGCGCCTCCCCCCCTATGGGGGAGGTTTGTTTTTGGGGTTAGTTTTGCGAATAGTTCTTTTTACTAAATTAGTGTATTCCGACCGGATTACTTGACTTTAGAACTGTGGCCTGTATAAACTGGCGGCCAGAATGGTGGAAGAGAACCGTGCAGAAAGTGTGTCCCCCGGGTTTGCACAGCGACGCCGGGATGGGGTTGCTCCTCTTCTGGAGGCGAGGCCCGACGAAGCTAAGGAGGGAAGAGAATGTTTGTCACCATGAACCGCATACCGGTCAACCCCGAGTATGCTGCGCTGTTTGAGCAAAATTTCCGTGAGCGGGCCCGCCTGGTTGACCGCATGCCGGGCTTCATCCGCAACCTGGTTTTGCGCCCGCAGAAGCCCGATCAACCCTATGTGGTCATGACCTTCTGGGAAAGCGAGCAGCACTTCAAAAACTGGGTGGAAAGCCCTGAGTTCAAGCAAGGCCATGCCAGAAGTGGAACCCTGCCCCGCGAAGTGTTTAAGGGGCATAGCTCGCTGGAAACCTTTGAGGTGTTTACTGATTCGGCCGCGCTCGAGGCCACAACTTCTTAGCTGAGGAGCAGTGTAAAAAGAGGTGGTTTTGTGAAACAGATCGTTATCGGATTGGGGCTTTGCTTGTTGGGCTGCGGGCTGGCCCAGCCCTTTACCGTCAAGGATGCAAGGGGTCAAACCATCACGGTGCGTTCCATCGAGCGGATCGTCTCGCTCAACGGGGTTACCACCGAGATTCTCTTTGCCCTGGGGGTGGGGGATCGGGTGGTGGGCCGTGATACCAGCAGCTACTACCCGGCCAGCGTCAATAAACTGCCTACGGTGGGCTACCAGTTCCAGCTCAACACGGAAGGCATTCTTTCCTTGCGCCCCACCCTGGTGCTGGGCCGGGAGGATGTGCGCCCCCCAACCGTTTTTGATCAGCTAGCGGCTGCTGGGGTCACGGTGGTGCGGGTGCCGGACAAGCCCAGCCTCGAGGGGGCCAAGGAGAAAATCCGCACGATTGCAGCGGCGGTGGGTCGGGTTGAGCGCGGCGAGGAGCTGGTGCGCCGTCTCGAGCGCGACCTGCTGGTGTTGCGTTCCAAGCAACGCCAGGCCACCACACGCAAACAGCTTAAAGGCATCTTCCTGTACCTGCGTGGCACCAACGTCACCTATGTTTGCGGCCAGGGTTCCAACCCGGTGGGGATGATGGAGCTGGCTGGTATTGCCAATGCGGCCAAGGGTATCCAGAACTGCCAGCAGATGACCGCAGAGGCGGTGATTGCCGCCCAGCCCGATGTTTTTGTGGTATTCACCGCCGGTCTGGAGAGCATTGGTGGGTTGGAAGGTTTGCGTAAGCTGCCCGGGGTAATGCAGACCCCCGCCGGTCAGAACGGCCGGGTGGTGGCTATCGACGACCTGTACCTGGGCGGTTTTGGGCCCAGGGCGGGGCGGGCTGCGCTGGATTTGTTTGTGGGGGCTTACGAACGCAGCGGACTTTATATCGCCGGAGCCCAGGAGTAGGTGAGCTATATGCCATCGGTTCAGGAGAAAGCCTACGCCCTGCTGGAAGCGGCCCGCAACCAGGCCTACACCCTACCGGAGGGGTTCGCTGGGTTCAGGGCCCGCCTGAGGGTATACCTGGCGGGTAGCTGGTACCAGGGCGGCCTGGTGGCCCGCTCGCCCAGGGAGATTGAGCTGCACCTGCCCGAAGACCTGCAGGCCTGGCCGCGTCGGGAACTGGCTTCGATGCTGGCCCACCGCAGCCCCCGGCCTTTCGCGCAGAACGAGGGCCAGTACCCCATGCACCTCGAGGGGGAAACCCCGCTGGGGGTGGGGGTGCGCCTCGAGGACGCCATGCGCTCGGTTCTGTGGGTGCAGGATAACCACGTCCGAATGGTTGAGCGCAACCTGCCCGATAACTCCTTTCGCATTCACATCCACAACCACGTACCGGCTGGAGCGCAGCACCTGCCGCGGCACTTTACCGTCGTTTACCGCGATGCCCAGGGTGCGATCGAGGCGGTGGAATCCTTCGACGATCGCTATGTTCAGGTGGAAGGGGTTTGGTTGCCCAGCCGGCGCCAGGTGGTGCGCCACGATAAGGATGGCCTAACCGTGCGCGAGTTGCAGCTCGACCAGCACGCCCTGCTGACCTAGGGCGTATCAATTGCCATGCAACCCTCGTCTTTCTATAAAGCCTCCGGCCGTTACCGCTCGACGCTGCTGGCCTTGGGGGTGCTGCTACCACTGGTGGTGCTCATCTCGGCGGGCCTCGGGGCCTACTACATCCCACCCCAGGAGATTCCCCGCATCCTGTGGGAGCGCTCGGAGCAGGCCTATGCGGTGCTGGTATCGGTTCGCTTCCCCCGGGTTTTGCTGGCTTTGCTGGTGGGGGCGTTGCTGGCCCTTTCGGGCGCGGTCATGCAAGGGTTGTTTCGCAACCCCCTGGCCGACCCAGGCCTGATCGGCGTGAGCGCCGGGGCCGCCCTGGGGGCTGCCATCTTTATCATCCTGGTTCCGGGTGCGGGCATCCTGGAAGTGTACGCCCTGCCGCTCGCGGCTTTTGTGGGCGGGCTGCTGGCTACCCTGGCGGTCTGGTTCATGGCTAGCAGTGGAGGACGGGTGCAGACCCTGACCCTGCTGCTGGCGGGGATCGCCATCAACGCCCTGGCAGGAGCCCTCATTGGCCTGCTGATCACCCGTGCCACCGATGAGCAATTGCGCAGCCTCACCTTTTGGACGCTGGGTGGCTACAGCGGGGCCACCTGGGGGGGGCTGGCCGCCATGGCCCCTACTGCGCTGCTGGCCTTCTGGGGGCTGATGCGCCTGGCCCGCCCGCTGAACGCGCTGGTTCTTGGCGAGAGCGAGGCCTTTCATCTGGGGGTGCACCTCGAGCGTTTCAAGCGCCAGGCCGTGGCCCTGGCCGCCCTGGCGGTGGGCACCGCGGTGGCGGCGGCGGGTGGGGTGGGTTTTATCGGGCTGGTGGCCCCCCATCTTTTCCGTCTGATGGCGGGGCCGGATCACCGCTACCTGCTGGTCGGCTCGGTGCTGCTGGGGGCTGGTCTGAGCGCGCTGGCCGATCTGATTGCCCGCACGGTGGCCTCGCCCGCCGAGCTGCCGGTGGGTGTGGTGACCAGCCTGCTGGGGGCTCCTTTCTTCATCTGGCTGCTGCTGCGCTTCAAGCAGGGGGCTGCCCGCTAGGGCCTTGTGTGGAGGGTGTGGTGTGATGCTGGAGGCTCGCTCGCTTAGCTATGCTGTAGGTGGAAAAACCCTTCTCGAGAACATCTCCTTCCGGCTCGAGGCCGGCCAGATGCTGAGCATTATCGGGCCCAACGGTGCTGGCAAGTCCACCCTGTTGCGGCTTTTGTCGGGCGAGGTGCAGCCCGACGCAGGTCAGATTGAACTGCTGGGCAGGCCCCTGAGCAGCTACCGGCCCCTCGAGCTGGCCCTCGAACGCGCGGTGCTGACCCAGCGGCGCGAGATCAATTTCCCTTTTGATGCCTATGAGGTGGCCTTTCTAGGCCGCCTGCCTCACCTCGAGCGCCGGGCCGAAAACCCTCAGGATCACCGGGTTACCGAGCATGCCTTGAGCCAGACCGGCGCGCTGCAGTTTGCCACCCGCCGATACCAGACCCTCTCGGGCGGGGAACAGAGCCGGGTGGATCTGGCCCGGGTGCTGGCCCAGGAACCGCGGCTGCTGTTGCTGGATGAGCCCACCAATCACCTCGACCCCAAACACCAGGTGGAGGTGCTGGCCCTGTGCAGGCGCCTGGCCCGGGCGGGCTGGGGGGTGCTGACGGTGCTGCACGATCTTAACCTGGCTGGGCTGTTCTCCGACCGCATTTTGCTGCTACACCAGGGGCGTGTGGAGGCGCTGGGTCAGCCCGCCGAGGTTTTACAGCCCGCGCGCCTTCAGGCGGTCTATGGTCTGCCGTTTATCCAGACCCAGCACCCCAGCGGTAGACCCTGGGTGATGCCCCTGGCTGAGGCGGATGCGGTGGTTTCCCGTAGCGAAGAGCCGCTTGCCGCAGGTAGGGTGTCTTTATAACTTTTCGTTATCGGAGGGGGTCTCGCTGGACGGGCCCCCTTTGGCCGCCCAGCGAATGATCCAGGGCATCAGCAGCCTGTAGGCCCCCGCGGCCAGCAGGGCCACTGGAAGGCTTTGCAGTAGGGCTGTCCCGAAGCCCACCTGTGGAATCTGGGCCACCAGGGTGAAGATGCCGGCGATGGCCGCGACCATGGCGACTTCCTGCCAGTGTACCCTCATGGCTGGGCCTCCAGCAGGTCGGCCAGGTAGACCAGCGCCATCCTGTAGGACATGGGCCCAAAGCCCGAGATGATGCCCCTGGCGCCCATGGCCGTGACCGAGTGGCGCCGGTACTCTTCACGGGCGTGGATGTTGGAAAGGTGCACCTCCACCACCGGCAAGGTCTGCGCCCGCAGCGCGTCCAGCAGGGCAATCGAGTAATGGGTGAGGGCCCCTGGGTTCAGCACGATGGCCCGGAAGCCCTCGTCGGCGGCCTGCTGAATCCACTCCACCAGTTGCCCCTCGAAGTTGGACTGGCGGCAGGCCACCCCCAGGCCCAGTTCGGCCCCCCAGGCCTCGCACAGCTCCTCGAGCTCCTCGAGGGTGGTATGGCCGTAAATTCCGGGTTCGCGCCTGCCCAACAGGTTCAGGTTGGGGCCGTTGAGAATCAGGATCATTTGACCCTATGGTAAAGGCCCCATGGGCCATTGGGCAACGAGGGCCTGGTATACTCCAGCCATGCGCGAACGCATCCTGGCCCGCATCCGCCGGGGCCTCGAGCACCGCCCTAAAGCGGCCCTGCCGGAGCCGCTGGTTCCGCCGACGCTTCCACCCGAGGAGGCCCTGGCCCTTTTTAGCGAGCGCCTGACGGGGAACGGGGGCGAGGTGGTGCGGCTGGAGAGCTTGCAGGCCGCCCAGGAATGGCTGGGCCGCTTTGCCCAGACTTTTACGGGGGTCAGCCTCGGCCGGACACTTCCAGAGGCGTTGCGCCCCCAATTGCCCCTTCTGCCCCCCCAGGAAGCCCCCCTGGGCATCTCCTGGGCCTGGGGCGCGGTGGCCGAGACCGGCACGGTCATCCTCAGCAGCCAGGAGGGGCGCCGCACCCAGCTTTTGCCACCCACACACCTGGTGTTTGTACCGCAGGGGAAAATTTACCCAACCCTTTTGCAGGCCCTCCAGGCCCTGCAAACCGGGCTGCCCTCGGCCATCGGGTTGCACTCCGGCCCCAGCAAATCCGCCGACATCGGCCAGATTATGGTCAAGGGGGTGCACGGGCCGGGGCGGCTGGTGGTGGCGGTGCTGCTGGATGCGGGCCGGCTCTAGCCTGGGGGCAGGCGACAGCCGCGCAACTCCTATGGGCGGAGTTCAGGCGGTTTTCAGGCGGCCCAGGTGATTGCGCTTGATTCGCTCTGCCCAGAAATAGCTTCCAAGCACCACGCCCGCGGATAGCACCTGCAAAACGATGCCTTCCCAGGTCGCGTACAGGCCGAACCAGCTACTTAGCCAGAAGGGTATCTCGAGGGGAAAGGCGTGTATGGGCAGCCAACCCACCACCTGCATGACGTGCGCAGTCTGGCCCACCATTACCACCAGCACCATCAGGATCAGCACCCCGGTGAAGATCAGCATCTTTTTTTGGGGTAGCTTAATCTGAAAACGAAAGATGGCGATTCCCAGTAGAATCACGGTGCTCAGGCCTACCAGGATGCCCCAGAGCACATCGCGGAACCCCCCCTGCAGCACCAGCGACTGCAAAAACAAAACTGTTTCAAAGCCCTCGCGGTAGATGCTTTCAAAGCCCACCGCAACCAGCCCGAGTATGGCGGCCCAGCCCGTTTTTTGCACCGCCTGTTGCTTATGCTGGTGAAAGTCGGCCAGGCGGTCGGTCCAGTACACCTTATGGTAAAACCAGTTCAGGATTAGCAGCAGCACACCGATAGCCAGCAAGGAGACCACGGCCTCTACCCGCTCGCCGAACCGCGCAAACTGCTGGATGGTTCCCCACATGGCGGCCCAGGTAAGCAGGCTGGCTATCAGGGCCAGACCAACCCCCCACCAGACCGGTCGGCGCAGATGCAGGTTTTCTGGGCGACGAAAAGAGGCCAGCAGCGCCGCAATGATCAGCACTGCTTCCAGGCCCTCCCGGAATACGATGATGGCGGCGTTGATGCCGATGGTGGTTGGGGAGGTTTCGCGGCCCAGTATGCGGGCGGCCTCATTAAGCTTGTTCTCCAGCGTACGACGGGTGTTGCGCACCTCGAGGGGGCTGGCTTTATCCCGGATCAGGCGGGCCAGGCCTGGGGGGTTCACCCCATTCCAAAACAGCGATTCCAGATCCAGCGCAAGCTGGGGGTTGAAGGCGCGCAGGCGGGCCTCGGCCCCCGACTCCAGCATGGCGTAGGCATCCAGGCGGGCCGTTTCGGCCAGATCGTAGCGACCCGCTGCAACGGCGTTTTCCAGCGATCGCAACTGCTGACGTATGACCTCGAGGTCGCCGGATGGATCGGCCCGCCGCCAGGACTCGGGCAACATATCCGATAGCAGGCGCACGGTCGCGTCTACCTCGTCCGAGAGCCTGTCGGCTGTGGGGGGGGTGTGGGTGTACAGGGCCTGCTCGAGCCAGGCGAAGCGCTGGTTAACCAGGCCCACCTGGGCCCCCTGATCTTTGATCAGAAGTGGCTCGAGCACCTTCCAGGCGCTCTGGGCGCTGCGCAAAAAGCTGCGTGCCTCGATGATCTCGAGCTCGTTGGTAACGCGCACCTCGCCCTCGGCGCCCCGCACCCCCCGGCGGTATTCCACAGCCACCAGTTGTAAAAAGCGCAGGGTTTGGTTGGCCCGCTTGGCCCGTTCGCGCGGCGACAGGGGGGCTGCTTGAAAACCCTCGAGCACCTTTAGCATGGCGGCTGGCTGCCCGCTGGCAAACGCCTGCTGGGCCTGGGCCAGGGCAGCTTCCCCGCGCTGTTGGCGGTAGGCATCGGCGAGAATTGCAAAGTAGCCCTGGGCCAGGGCGATCTGCTCGGCCAGGCGCACCCGGTGGCCCTGCTGCTGGGCCTGCTGTGCGGCCTCGAGGGCCTGCGCCAGGCGTGCCTGGTATGCGCCGAGCAGATCCGACTGCACAGCGGTCAGGGCTTCCTGCACATTTAGCTTGTTTTGTGCCAGCTCTTCCAGCGCTAGGGTGGCATCGTAGGCAGGCGGGGCGTAGGGGGTGGCTGGGCGGTACTCCCGCAGGCTGGCCCAATTCCTGGCTTCCTCGAGGTTCCCCTTGCGCAAGGCCTCCTCGAGCCGCCGGTAGCTCTGGGCCAGTAGATCTGTCCAGAGCCGGGCCTGTAACTGAGCAAAACCGGCCGGGTTTTTCTGGGCAATCTGCTCTTCGAGCCGGGCAAAAGCGCCCTGTTCAAAGCCAAGGCCCTGCTTTTCTAGCAGTAGCGCAGCCTGCTCTGCTTCCTTTAGAAGATTCCTGGCCGCGCCGGGGTCGAAGTTGAGCTCGAGGGCAGCCTGACTCAAGGCAGCCCGCAGGTGCTCGGCGGCCTCTGCAGGGCTGTGCTGGGCCAGGGCCCAGCACCCAAGCACCACCAGCATGGTTGTTATCCAGCGCATTACTCCACCTTGATGCCCAGCAAGACGGCAGCCT
This sequence comes from Meiothermus sp., assembly GCA_026004095.1. Taxonomy (GTDB): domain Bacteria; phylum Deinococcota; class Deinococci; order Deinococcales; family Thermaceae; genus Meiothermus. The sequence goes on along the minus strand of BPIL01000010.1, from coordinate 61,353 downwards.
GAACGATTTTTCCGGTCACAGCCGTGGCGCGGTTATCGCCCTCTTTGAGGATCATCTCGGCCTGCTCGGGTGTGAAGCGACGGGTTTTCTCCTGCGCAGCCAGGCGCTGCACCCAGGTTTTGAGGCTGGCCAGGCCATCGCGAATCTGCCGGTCGAGGGAGGGGTTTTTGGCTTGCACGAGCTGCGCTACCCCTCCATAAAGCTGCTGCCAGGAGGTGATGTTGTTGATCAGGTCGTCCAGCGAAGAGATCACGTTAAAGTCCCGGCGGGTGGCCTTGTCGCCCAGCACAAACCGACTGGTTTTCCAGCGCTCGATAAACACCGGTGCTGCCGTGGGCACGTTGGCGGCCAAGGCCCTGAACACATCCTGCGCGGTGGGCTTCCATGTGCGGGCGGTAGCCAGCAACTCCCCGGTCATGGCATCCAGTTTTTCCGCAGCAGCCCGCAGTATGAGCGCGTCCGGCAGATGATCGCCAAACCCTATACGGCCGTCGCCGTCCACGTCAAAGGCCACCCCGGAGGAGAAAGCGCGTTCGCTACCCCACAGGCTGCCTTCTAAAACACCAAAAAGGTTGCCGGGGCGGGGTAGAACCTTGCCGTTGGCTAGCTTAAGGTCAAAGGTGACCACGGCATCGCCCCCCTCGGCCCCTGAAGCACCGGCATCCAGATTGAGATCGAAATCGCTCAACAACTCGACGCCGGCCACAATGCCCTCCACACTTTCGTAAATCGGGCTGGCTTTAATCCAGGCCATCCGGGCGTCCCGCAGAGCGTTGCGAATGGCCGGGCCATGCTGCTGGGCTAGTTTGGTGTACTGAAACCCAGCGTTGCGAACGATGGCCTCGTAGCGCCCAGCGGCCTCGGCCAGTTGAGCCGTGGCGGCTTTTTGCTGCGACACGCGCTCAATCAGGTAGCTTTTTACACTTTCAACCTGGGCCTGGGCCGTGGGCAACCATAACGATAGCGATAGCAGCGCGAGGGTGGGCCATTTCATGGCATTCCTTCCTTTTCAAGGCCCAGTCTAGGAAGCTGCTGCTGTAAAGTCAAGTAATCCGGTTGGAATATATGATTTTTGAAACTGATAACCAATAGCATTAGCACAATCGCTGTGTGGGCATGGTGGGCTGGTTGGATGCCTCTAGGGGGGTAGTTCAAAGTAGCGACGAACGAGGTTGCGCACCTCGGGGGGCAAAGGCTCGGACTCGAGGTACTTCTCGGCCTGGCGCTGCACGTTCTGCGGGGGCTGGCCCGAGGCCCAGGGGCTGGGCAGGGGGGCGGGTCTTCCCTGTCGGTTTTCCCCCCGGCTGAGCGGCGCTTCGCCTGCTGGGCGCTCGGTGCGCAAGGGCAGGTTCTGGGGTGGGCGGGCCTGCGGGCTACCGCCTTCACCACCTCGAGCCTGACCCTGGCCCGGATTATCCCTCGAAGGCTGGCCCTGCCCTGGCTGTGCTTGCCCAGGTTGGGAGGGCTGTGCTTGTCCAGGTTGGCTCTGGGACGGTTGCCCCGGCTGGCTGGGCTGGTTTGGCTCCGATTGCGGACGGCCCGCTTGCGAGGGCTGTGTCTGTCCGGGCTGTGTTGGCTGTGCTTGTCCAGGTTGAGAGGGCTGCGCTTGTCCAGGTTGGGATGGCTGCGCTTGTCCAGGTTGAGGAGGCTGTGCTTGTCCAGGTTGAGGAGGCTGTGCTTGACCCGGCTGATTGGTCTGCGGCTGTCCTGTCGGATTGGGTGAATTCTGCCCAGACTGTGCGGGATCTTGCCCGTTTGGGCTGGACGAAGGCTCTTCGCGGCCTTGCAGGTTTTCACCCGTTTGACCGGGGCGCGTTGCATCCTGGCCGACTGCGTCCTGCGGCTGGTTCTGGCCTTGAGCACCCCCCTCCTGTGCGGGCGAGTCTGTTCGCGTAGGCTGCGACTCTTCTGCTGGGTTGATGGCTTCCCCAGGCTCCACACCGGGCTGCTGGCCTTCGGAGGAGTTCCCTTGTGGAGGGGGGGGTTCCGTTGGCTGTGGGCTGGGTTGGGCTGGGTCGGTTGGGCGGGTGGTTTGTGGTGCGGGAGGGGAGGGGGGGCTCGAGGCCACCGCAGGCGAGGAGGGCGGGCGCAGCGGGGGCATTACCCACGCCAGCCCCACCAGCACCAGGTAGAGGGCCACAAAAACCCAGGGTATGGTCGGCAGCCGGGCTCCGCGCAGACTGGCCGCCGCCTCGAGCTGCAACTGATTACGCCAGGGGTGGTGGGGCGGGGCCTCCAGCGCGCTGCGGTAGGCCAGGCCGTACTGCCGATCCAGGTCGGCCAGGGCGCGCCGCTCCTCCCAGCGGGAGGGGTACAGCAAACCCAGCAACGACCCCAATACCCAGGCCGGATGCACCAGCCAGGCCAGCGGGAATAGCAGCAAGGCCAGCCCTGTAGCCAGCCAGAGCCGCACCCGCCAAGCCCGCCTTGCAGCCCATGCTCGGTGCATGGCTACAGGGTACTGGGGAAGGGTTGAGTTCAGGTAGGATGCAGTGCACCATGACGCCGCCAGTGCGAGCGCGCCCTAAAGATGCTCCAGAACCTCCTCAGCTTGCTGGAAGTAGCCATCCTTGGGAATCAGCACATAGCCCCCGGGGCTTCGCGCGGGGTAATAGGGCACCTCGAGGCTCAACTCCCACTGCACCCCTTCGTAGCGGCGGATCTGCGCGGGGTTCAGGGCCGGCCTGGGCCGGAACTGCACAGCCTGGGAGAGGCGTTCGATGAGGAGGGCCAGGTAGGCCGCGATTCCCCAGGCTCGGGCCATTTTCATAAAGGGTAGTGTAGCCGGAAGCGAAGGGCAAAGCATGAGTGCCGGCCAGTGACCATCGCCTTCGAACCTGTACATATTTACTGTACAATAGGGTTATGGCTATTGAAACAAGTTACAGCCAGGCTAGAGAGCAGCTAGCTACCCTGCTCGATCGCGTGACCAACGATCTGGAGGTGGTCATCATCAACCGTCGCAACGGGAAGCGCGTGGCCATGATTGACGCCGATGAGTACGAGCGACTTATGGAAACCGTGCACTTGCTGCGCTCTCCCAAGAACGCCGAGCGGCTGTTGAAGGCGCTCGAGCAGGCTCAAAAAGGTGAGGGTCTGAAGGGCGGCACCGCAGATCTGCGGCTCGAGGTACTGGGTGGCCAAGGCCAATAAGCCGCGCGAGGCCCTTTTCACGCCGGTTTTTCTCGAGGATCTTCGCTTCTGGGTGGATACTGACCGAAAGGTTGCGCTCAAAATTTTCGACCTGATCGAATCGGTTTTGCGCGAACCCTTTGCTGGGATCGGAAAGCCCGAACCCCTCAAATACCTTGGCCCTGGCATGTGGTCGCGCCGGATCACCCAGGAGCACCGCCTGGTTTACCGCGTTTCAGACGAGCGGATTGATTTCCTGCAAGCGCGATACCATTACTAGTGCCGTTTCCGCCTTCAAAAGTGAACAATGCTGTCGAGATGCGTATAACCGCTTCTCGGAGTACAAGCTCGACAAAAGGTGCTCTACAGGCCTCGTCTAGTTCCGGCTTACCTTGCGGTTCAAAAAGTCCATCAGCACATACCGCCCGATGTTGCCGGGGGTGGTGAGGTAGGCCTTGCCCTTGGTGATCTGGGTGATTTTCTTGACGAAGGCCAGCAGCTCGGGCTCACGGGCCAGCATGAAGGTGTGAATAGGGATGCCTTCCTTGCGGGCCAGGGTGGCCTCTTTGAGGGTCTCGGCTAGAATCACAGGGTCGAGGCCCCAGGCATTTTTGTAGATCTGACCCGAGGGTAGGGTGAGCGCGGAGGGCTTACCATCGGTAATCATGATGATCTGCTTCATCTCCCCGCTCATTTTTCTGAGTATCTTGCGGGCCAGCTTGAGGCCCTCGGCGGTGTTGGTGTGGTAAGGCCCAACCTGCACGGTGGGGAGACGGCCCAGCGGTACTTCCTCGGCACTGTCGTGGAAGACCCCGAAGCGCACCTGGTCGCCGGGGTACTGGGTGCGGATCAGGTGCGCCAGCCCCAAAGCCACCCGCTTGGCCGGGGTGAAACGGTCTTCGCCGTAGAGGATCATGGAGTGGGAGCAGTCCAGCAGCACCACGGTGTTCATGGCGGCGGTGTACTCGGACAGCTCGATGGTCAGGTCGCGTTCTTCGATGTTCTCCAGCCCCTTCATCACCACCTGCTTGAGCGTCTCGCCGATGTTGATGTTGGGCTGGTCGCCGAACTCGTAGGGCTTGGTCTCGCCGCTCGACTCCACCCCCGAGGCAAAGTGCCGGGTGAGGTGGGCGCCGGGGGCGTTTTTGCCCAGGGAGCCCAGCAGGGTGCGCAGGCTCTTGAGGCCCAGAAAGTCCACCGACTTATTGGTGAGTTCCAACCGGGTTTCCTGGGCCGCGCCCTGCATACCCTGGCCCTGGGGGCTGGTGGGGTCGTCGCCGGGCAGCCGGATGTAGCCCTCGTCTTGCAGGCGTTGGATCAGGCGCTGTAATTCCTGGCCTAAGCGGGTTTCCTGAAAATTCCGGGCGTTCCGGGCCTCGCGCAGCCACTCCTCGGGGATGCGATCCCGTTCCAGCAGGGCTTGCAGCAGGGCATCCATCAGGTCTTCGACGGTGGGGCCGCGGTTGGGGTCGGGCTGGTAGCGGTTGTAGGGATCCGAAAAGCCCGAGTCCATCAGGAAGTCCTGGATCATATCCATCAGGTCGGCGCCGGTGAGGTCGTCGAAGCCTGGTTCGTATTTGGAGTATCGGACGCGCATGGGTTTACTCCCGATCAGTTGCCGCTCCCCCAGCGTTCGCGTTCCCGCTCGATGGGGGCGCTGTAGCTCTCCTCGCCGCGGGCGATCTTGCGGCGGCCGGCCAGGCCCTCGAGGATGAACTCCCCGGCGGCCACCAGGGCCTCGGGGGTGGTCTGGGGCTCGAGCTTCTGGGCAGCCGCGATCAGCCCCGGTACCTTTTCCATCTCCTTAAGCACCGCTTTGGCGCTGCCCTCGGGCAGGGTCAGGAGGTTGCCATCGGCGAAGTACTGCACGATCTCGTCTACCTGCAGGCCCCGGGCCCGCTCGCCATAAGCCAGGCCGAAAGCCTTCTGTAAAAGATCTTTGGCGACCCGCTCGGCTCCCTGGAGTTCGCCCTCGTACTCGAGTTCGATCTTGCCGGTAATGGCCGGCAGCGCCGCGTAAAGGTCGAGGGGCCGGGCCACCGGGCGCTCCCCCGCCAGCAGGGCCCGCCGCTCGGCGTTGGAAGCTACCAGCTCCAGCAGGCTAATGGAGAGGCGCTGCGAGACCCCCGAGGTTTTGTCCACCCGCTTGTCCTCGCGGGCCACAAAGGCCACCGCTTCCGAAGCCTCGGCCACGTAGGCGGGGATGTACATCCCTTCCGCTCGAGCGACCCAGGCCTCCTGCCGGGTGATGGAAAGGCCCTCCTCGAGGGTGCGGGGGTAGTGGGTGCGGATCTCCGAGCCGATGCGGTCTTTGAGGGGCGTGACGATCTTGCCGCGGGCGGTGTAGTCCTGGGGGTTGGCGGTGAAGGCAATCCAGACGTCGAGCTGGAGGCGCACCGGATAGCCCCGGATCTGCACATCGCCCTCCTGCAGGATGTTGAAAAGCGCCACCTGCACCTTGGGGGCCAGGTCGGCCACCTCGTTGATGCCAAAAATACCCCGGTTGGCGCGGGGCAAGAGGCCGTAGTGGACGGCCTCGAGGTCGGCCAGCCCGGTGCCGCGCTTGGCGGCCTTGATGGGGTCAATGTCGCCCAGAATATCGGCCACGGTGGTGTCGGGGGTGGCTAGCTTCTCTACGTAGCGCTCCGAGCGGGGAATCCAGACGATGGGGGCGTCGTCACCGGCCTCCTCCAGCAGGCGCTTGGCCTCGGCCGAGAGGGGGAAGAGGGGGTTGTCGCGGATCTCGGTGGGCAGCGCCGGTACTTCATCGTCCAGGAGTTCGGTAAGCTGGCGTAAAATGCGGCTTTTGGCCTGTCCGCGCAAGCCCAGCAGAATGAAGTTGTGCCGGGCCAGGATGGCATTGACCAGGTTGGGAATCACCGAGTCGTCGTAGCTCTGGATACCGGGAAAAAGACGCTCGCCGGAACGCAATTTGGCAATCAGGTTTTCCCGCGCCTCGTCCTTTACGCTGCGGCGGAGTTTTTCCAGGGGGTAGGTGCGCTTGAGTTCACCGAGGGTTCGGGCCTTGATCATGGGTCAAGTTTAGTCCCGCCTGTTCCCAGACTGTGTAAATCAGATTGGTATTGAGTAACATCGCTTTCGGCCAGAAGCACACCAGGCATGGGCATGCGGGCTGTTATCTACTGAGATTGATTATCATTTTTATATTAATAAAATCCGACTGGAATAGTTGACTTTTGCGAATTGGCGGTTTTAGACTGGGGTCGTTGTGAAGGCTGAATACCCCTTGCAGGACTTGGTAAACAGCTTGCTCCTGCGGTGAAAAGCCCTCCCAACCCCAACGGCCTGCTTGAAAAGAGCCCCATCTTTACCGCCTGTTCTCGCAGAATGCAGGCCACGGAGGTGTTCTAATGATAGAAGATACGGCCCTACCCGCGGAGTTGGAAATGCTGATGGATGTTATCCGTAGGCGCCGCAGTATCTCTCAGGAACAGCTTTCTCCCGAGCCCATCCCGATGGAGTACATCCGGTGGATGCTCGAGGCTGCAAACTACGCCCCAACCCATGGCTTAACCGAGCCCTGGCGTTTTACGGTTTTTAGCGGCGAAGCGAGGCGCGCCTTGGGTGAAGCCTTTGCCCAGAGCTACCGCCTGGCGTTTACGGGTGAGGCCTTTCAGGAATCGGCCTGGATTGCCCAGAAGGAACGGGTCTGGAAAGCGCCGGTCTGGATCTCGATCGGTGTGCGGATAGGCACCCATCCCAAGATTCCTGAGTGGGAAGAGATTGCGGCTGTGGCCTGCGCCGTACAGAATGCCCATCTGGTGGCGGCCAGCCTGGGTTTGGGGGCTTTCTGGACCTCTGGGCTGCCAGTGCGACACGAAAACACCGCCCGCTTTGTGGGTCTGGAGCCGCCCGATAAACTGCTGGGTTTCCTGTACGTTGGGCGCCCGGCAATTCCCTGGCCAAAAGCCCGCCGCAGGCCGTGGGAAGAGAAGGTGGCCTGGAGGGGGTAGGGGTGTTGGTGGTGTTAGGCCAGGCCCTGCAACCCCCGGGAACTTCGCAGATGGTGGCGCAGGGCGGCCAGCGGTTGCTAAAACCCCGGGCGGCAGGCTTTTGGCAAAGCTATGCAGGTGAGGGGGGTGTGCCTCGAGCCCAAAATCCGACTAATCCGGGTGGTGAAGTTAGTTTTTGGCTCAGACCGAACCCTCGAGCCGGGTGGAGCCCTGGGCCCTCTACTTTCTGGGTGTGGCAGGTGAGGGGGATGTGAATGCTTGAATTTCGCGTTTCCCATATCTTGCTTCGCTTCGAGAACCTCGAGGCGGCCGTACAAAACTTCCGCGATCTGGGGTTTGCAGTGGTGCGCAGCCCCCATTGGGGCGGGGCCTGGATATACCTGCCCGATGGCGTATTGCTGGAGTTCTTACCACACCAGGGCGGGCTGGAACGCTTTCTGGCTAGGGGAGGGGAGATTCTGCAAAGCCGCCTGAGGCAATACAGGCAGCGCCGCTTGCTGGACTTTTGTCTTACCCCCAAAGCTTCTTTCGCCGAACTCGAGGCCCACCTCCGGGCCCAGGATCTGAGCTATGAGACCCTGGGGGGATGGTGCCCGCATCTGGCCCTGCCCTGGTTTCCACTGCCCCTGCTGTTCAACCCGTTGATGCCACAGCCCATCCATCTTCCGTCCCAGCACCCCAATGGGGTGGTCGGATTGCACGCACTTTGTTTACATACCCCCAACCTGCTGGGTCAAACGCTTCGCTTTCGCCGGCTTTTGGGGCAGCAAGGGTTTTTTGAGAGTACGGCCCAGGGGCGGCGCGCCGTCTTTACCATTGGATCTCACCTGCTGTACTTACAGACCTCAACGGAAGAGGGCTTGCAAACACTCATCCTGCGCACCCGTCATCCGCTCGAGGGCAGGCTGGATCGGGGCCAGACCCAGGGCGTGGCGATTCACCTTCTGGGTGATCCCATCCTCGAGCCCGTCCTTGGGGATGAGAAAGGAGAACGATGATACGGAACCTGATGATCGTAGCTTTTTGCTGGAGCTTGCTAGCCGGTGCCCAGACCGCCTACCCGCTGACCATTCGACACGATGCGGGCGAAACCACAATTGTGAAAAAGCCCGAGCGTGTGGTGGCCTTGGGGGAGGAATTACTAGAACTCTTGATACCGCTGGGAGTAAAGCCGGTTGGCTATGGTTCTAGCCGAATACAGGCCGTCCGGCCAGGCGAAGTGGTTAGCGGCCTTACTTACTACTCGCCCAGCCAGCTAGGCCCGGCCATCTATGTGGGCAACTCCATGCAACCCTCGCTCGAGGCCGTGCTCTCACTCAAGCCCGACCTGATACTGGTCTGGGGAACCTCGGAGGCCATTGAGGGCTTGAAGAAAATAGCCCCGGTGCTGGCTTGGGAGTTTAACCGCGATCCAGTTACAGGGTGGCGCACGGCTTTTTTAGAGACTGCAAGAGCCCTCAATCAAACCCAGCAAGCTCAGAAAGTGCTGCGCGATTACGATGCCCAGATGCGGGTTTGGCGTGGGCGGCTGGCTCCTTTCGTGGCTAAGAACCCCCGCGTTACCTCGCTTTTCCTGTACAACGAGCAGTTTACCGGGGTGTTTGGGCCAAAGTTCAACTACTCCATCGCGCTGGCCCGTTTGGGTTTTCGTCTGGCTAGCGTACCGGGCGTGGAGATTAAAGATGGCTCCTACCAGCCGGTCTCACCAGAAGCCCTTGCCACTATAAACCGAAGCAATACCGACTTTGTGCTGTATATACGGGCCAAAACCCCCGATGGCCGGTATCCGGAACTAACCAGTGAGCGCGTGCTCAAAACCACACAGGTGCCTTTGTACCGCTACGAGCTGGATCTTCAAGAACCCCAAGGGGGCCCCATCACCGACCTGCGCAGGGCGGAAAAAATAGCCCGTTTGCTGTTGGGACGCTGAAAGGAGCAGCATGAAACAGGATCGAATACTGGAAGTCAATCAGCTAACAGTTGAGTTCACCACCGACAACGGGGTGATCCAGGCCGTGCGCGACCTGTCCTTTCACATCAATAAGGGCGAGACGCTGGCGGTGGTTGGGGAGTCGGGGTCGGGTAAAAGTGTAACCAGTTTAGCCATTATGCGGCTCATACCCAGCCCGCCGGGGCGGATTGTATCCGGCCAGGTCTGGTTTCGGGGCAAGGATGGGCAACCGAAGGAGCTAATCGGCCTGACGGAAGCGCAGATGCGCCGGATTCGCGGCAACGACATCGCCATGATTTTTCAGGAACCGATGACCTCGTTAAATCCGGTCTACACCGTGGGTGACCAGATTGTGGAGGCCATCCGGCTCCATCAAGGGAAAAGCCGTCAGGAGGCCAGGGCCCTGGCTATAGAGATGCTTAACCTGGTGGAAATTCCCAATCCACACCGGCGATTTGCAGATTACCCCCACCAGATGTCTGGGGGCATGCGGCAGCGGGTAATGATCGCCATGGCGCTTTCCTGCAAGCCCAGCCTGCTCATCGCCGATGAGCCCACCACCGCGCTGGACGTGATTATTCAAGCCCAGATTCTGGAGCTGATCAACAAGCTTAAGTCGGAGATCCAGACCAGTGTGCTTTTCATCACCCACGACCTCGGGGTGGTGGCCGAGATGGCCGATCGAGTGGTGGTTATGCAGCACGGGGTTAAGGTGGAAGAGGGGGGGGGTTAAAGAAATTTTCGCGGCCCCCAAGGAAGCTTACACCCAGCGGCTTATCGCCTCTGTGCCGCGCATCGACATGGCTAAACCGGCCCCACCCAAACAAGAGGAGCCGCCGGTGCTCCTGGAAATTGAGCACCTGCAGAAATGGTTTCCGCTGCGGGGCGGTCTTCTAAACCGTGTTCAGGGCTATGTAAAGGCGGTGTCCGACGTGAGTCTGAAAATACACAAGGGAGAGGTGCTGGGGCTGGTGGGCGAAAGTGGCTCGGGCAAAACCACGGTAGGCCGGTGCATCCTGCGGCTGATTGAGCCCACGGGCGGCCGCATCGTATTTGACGGGCAGGATATCACCCATCTGCCTAAACACGAGCTTCGGCCGTTGCGCCGGCGGCTACAGATAATCTTCCAGGATCCCTTCGCCAGCCTCAACCCACGCATGACCGTGGGGGATATCCTGGCTGAGCCTTTGCTAATTCACAACACCCATAAGACAGCCGCAGCGCGCAACCAGCGGGTGGCCGAACTGCTGGAGATGGTACAGCTTGACCCCGATATGGCCCGCCGCTACCCGCACGAGTTTTCCGGTGGGCAACGCCAGCGCATCGGCATTGCTCGAGCCCTGGCGCTCAACCCCGACTTTATTGTGGCCGATGAGTGTGTGTCTGCGCTGGATGTCTCCATTCGTGCTGAAATTCTCGAGCTCATCAGGGAACTAAAGAAAACCCTGGGGCTAACCCTGCTTTTCATCTCACACGACCTGGCTGTGGTGGAGAGCATCTCGGATCGGGTGGCGGTTATGTACAGGGGGCGTCTGGTAGAGCTGGCCGATGCACACACCATCTACCGGAACCCGCAGGACGATTACACCAAAGCCCTGCTCTCGGCGGTGCCCATCCCCGATCCAACCGTAAAGCGGACACGCGTTCCCTGGGATCCCGAAGCCTATCAGCGCAGGCTGGATACGACATCGGCTTAGGGCCTTGGGGGGGCTGCAGGCTGAGCTAATACGGTGCCTGATCTGGAGTAAGGCCGATAAATCCGAGTGGAATACTTGACTTTATAAAGCAACACCCAATAGACTTCCCTTTGCGAATGCCGCTCGAGCGCAGCACAAATGCGCTCGCGAAGAGGAGCTAATAAGAAATCTTCAAGACTCTTTCCACTAAAATGGAGCCATGCAACTGGCCCAACATCAGCGCCGCCCCCGGTTGGAACTCCAACTGCGACACCATCCGGATAACCTCCACGCCCTCTACCGGGAGTCCCAAGACCACACCGAACGCGCCCGCTGGCACGCTCTCTGGCTGCTGGCCAGGGGTCAGAGCATCCCCGAGGTAGCCAGGAATCTGGGCTATACCGATCGCTGGGTGCGTCAGGTAATCCACCGCTACAATCAGGGCCTGCCCATGAAGAATCTGCGGCACGAGAACAAAGGCCGGGCCCCCCTCGTACCGCCCGAACTCCAGGAGGGCTTCCGCCAGGCCCTCCTCCAGCCCCATCCCAGGGACGGGCTTTGGAGCATTCGCAACGCTGCGGAGTGGCTGGCTGAAAGGCTGGGACGTCCGGTGGATGGGCGGCGGGCCTGGTACTGGATGCGTCGCCTGGGCCTGGCCCCGCTGCGCCCCCGGCCGCGCCACCGGGAGGCGGATGCGAAGCGGCAGGAGGCTTTCAAAAAAAGCTCTTTCTGATGGTTTTCCTGTTCAGGTTGCTCTTTCCTGAACTGGAGTTGGAGGTGTGGGGCTTTGATGAGCACCGAATAGGGCTGAAGCCCATCCGCCGACGGGTATGGGCCTTGCGAGGGAGGACGCCGCTAGCGCAGGAGCGGCCCCGCTATCGCTGGCTGTATGTGTACGCCTTCATAAGACCGGGTACGGGGGAAAGCGAGTACTGGCTGCTGCCCTCGGTCTCGGTGGAGGGGTTCCAGTTGGTGTTGGAGGCCTTTGCCCGGCTACGGGGGGCGGGGGCGGGCAAGCTGGTACTGGTGGTGCTGGATCAGGCTGGCTGGCACACCTCGGGGCGGGTGGAGCCAGCCAAGGGCCTGGGGCTGTGTTATCTGCCACCCTACTCGCCCGAGTTGCAGCCGGTAGAACGAACCTGGGGGCTCATTGACGCGGTCGTGGCCAATGGGCAGGTGCAGGATGAAGAGGAGCTGTGGGCCAAGGTGGAAGCCCGGTGCGCTTACCTACAAACCCAGCCCGCGCTTATCCAGAGCTACACCCTATTTCACTGGTGGCCGGGGGGATGTTAGGGGAATGAATCAAAAGGATTTCATATAACAGTTAGGAGTTACGCAGTTGGGTGAAGGATGTGGATGGGATTGGCCAGGTAACTTCGTATCGCCTCGCGAATGATGCTTGTCTTGGACTCGTACCAGCTCACCCCCGTCCGCAAGCGGTGTGCCTCCAGCCTGAGGAAAGCCCGCAGGGCCAGCAGCAGGTGGCCTAAGACCGAAACCTTCTTCCTCACCTGGGCCCGCTCCACCCCGCAACACCCCTTGAGGCCCCGGTGGTAGACCTCTATACCCCATCCCGCCCGCTCCAGCTCCCCCCGTTGCTCCTCGCGCATCCCCAGGTCGTTGGTCGCCCAGTACTCCGCGTCCCCGTCTTTTGAAACCGTCCGGAACACCCTGACCAAACCAAAACCCTTCAGGTGCACCACCCGTCCCGCCGGGGGTATCTCTACCTCGCTCACCGGCCGCAGCCCCGCCCCCTCAGGGTTCACCAGGCGGTTCCCCTTCAGCCGGGTGAGGAAGCGCCAGCCCAGGCCAACAATCCCCTTCAGGTTCTCCAGCGAAGCGTACCAGCTATCCATCAGCACGTACGCCGGGGCAAAGCCCCGTCCCTTGGCCACCCGCAGCATCTCCAGAAAGTGCGCGTTCTTGCTCGGGCCCCCCGAAGGCTTGTCGTAGACCCGGAAGTCACAGGGGATGAGAGCCTGGCCCTCCGTCCACAGCAGGGTCATGAGGGCGATCCCCTTGACCACCCGCTGGTGCTTGCCGCTCCAGTGGTAGGTCACCAACTCCATCCGCCGGGCGTAGGGTTTATCCAGGGTGGTATCATCCAGCACCAAAAGCCCTCGGGTGGGCTCCACCAAGGCCCTGGCCTCCTGCCACAGCGCCTCCGTGTCGGGAGGCTGTCGCTGGAGCAGACGGGTGAAGGCATCGTGGGCTGGGGCCTCTGGTTGGCAGCGGGCGGCTTCGCTGCAGGTAAAGACCCTCTGGGCAGCGATGAGGAAGTGGATGTAGTCCAGGTCGTTGCACTTTGGTGGGTTCATAGCAGCTAATCCCTCTTAGTCTGTGTGCTTTGCAGAAAAGGGTAGCCGAGTAGAGGGGAGGAAGGCAACTGCGTAACTCCTAAACAGTGAAGAAAGCAATCTTGGTGGTACTTTTTGGTTTTCTGTTTGTGGCGCTGGCCCAGGGTGCTTTCCCTCTGACCATCAAGCACGACGAAGGCAGCGCGACCCTCAATAAAACCCCACAACGCGTGGTGGTTTTGGATGAAGAAGCCCTGGGATGGCTGATGGCGCTGGGCGTTTCCGACCGAATTGTGGGCCTGGGCAGCGCCTACCTTACACCGGCCGATGTTGAGGCCGGGCGGGTAAAACCCGAGGTTCTGAGGAAGGGGTTTTTGGCCCGTGCCCGCCTGAATAACCCGGTGTATGTGGGTAGCTGGATCCAGCCGAACCTCGAGACCATTCTGGCTTTGAAGCCCGATCTCATCGTACGCCTGACCTGGCAGGGCAACCAACACTACGACAAGCTCTCGGCTATCGCGCCCACCGTTGGCTACCAGGAGGGGGGCGAGGGGTTCTGGCAGCGAGGGCTGCGCGACCTGGGGCGGATTTTTGGCCGCACTGCCCAGGCCGAGGCGATTATTGAGCAGGTAGCGGTAAACAACCGGCGCAACGCCGCCCGGCTGAGGGCTGCTGGTGTCTTCCAGAAGTACCCCAAGGCGGTGGTTATCGCGCCTTTTGCCGGGGGGGCCAACTGGATTTACACCGGGGTACGGCTGATGCCAGACCTGCGCGAGCTGGGTTTCAAGGATGGCTTTACCCCGGACAAGATCACCCTCAACGTCGGAGCCCCTATCAGCGATGAGGCCCTGCTCTCCTTAGATAAAGAGACCCTGGTGGTGGTGTTCCCTCCGGGCGGACAGTACGACGGCTCCAAAGCGTTTTTTGAAAGCCCTGTGGGCAAACGCTTGAAAGATCAGAGCATTCTTTACCTTCCCGAGGCCTATAGCCCCTACAGCGGCCCGCTGGTGAGCTTGCGCAACTCCAACGACCTGACCCGGCTGATCCTGGAGAAGGTACGCTAGCGATGGCTTCCGTTCACGTCGAAAGCAGTCTGGTGATCGCCTCTCGGCGCGACCGGGTTTGGGCTGTTCTGACCGATTTTGAGCTGGCCCCACGTTGGATCAAAAACACCCTACTGCGCCTCGAGGGTTCTCTGTGCGAGGGGGCCGAGCTCTTCTTTAGCTTCCCCAAGCACCCACGCTTTCCTGGTAGGCTCACCCACTTGCGGCCGCCCGAGGTATTCGGCCTGAGCTTCGCTACGAGGGAGTTCTTGTTTACCTTGCGGGAGGTGGACGGCCATACCGAGGTGCACTGCTCGATGGAAACCCCGCATTATGCCAGATATACCCTCGAGAACCTGGCACGCGGCAATCAAAAGATCTGTCAAGCCATGCTCAGGCATCTGAAAAGCCTGGTAGAGGAAACCGTATGAAAAAGGCCTGGGTGCTACTTTCTATAGTAGGTCTGACTGCGACGGCGCTGGCCCAGGCCTGCCAGGGCCGGCTAATTCAGCACGCAATGGGTGAAACCTGCGTGCCCAAGGTGGCCCAGCGGGTTGTGGTGTTGGACACCGGTGAACTCGACAGTGCGCTGGCCCTGGGGGTTAAGCCGGTCGGGGCGGTTACCGCGCCGGGCCAGCCGTTCCAGAGCTACTTGCTGGGCCTAACTGAAGGAATCCAGTCGGTGGGCACCATCCAGCAGCCTAATTTGGAAAAAATAATAGCCCTGAAGCCCGACCTGATTCTCAGCAACAAGTTGCGGCATGGTCAGATTTATCCGCAGCTTTCGCGCATTGCCCCTACCGTAATGGCCGAGACGGTGGGGGTGGTCTGGAAAGACAACCTGCTCCTGGTAGGTGAAGCCCTGGGGCGGAGCACCCAGGCCAGGGTGTTGCTGGCCCAGTACCAGCGGCGGGTCACCCAGTTGCGCAACCGCCTGGGGGGTCGTGGACACCTGCCCAGCGTGAGCATGGTGCGTTTCGTTCCGGGCCAGATTCGCCTGTACTGCAAGGCCAACTTCATCGGTACCATCCTGGCGGATATAGGCTTACCCAGACCCAAAAGCCAGGACAGTGACAAATTCGCCGAATTTATCTCCCAGGAGCGCATCGCCGATATGGATGCCGATTACATCTTTTACGCCGCCTATGGGGATCCCAATCAAACTGAGCTGAACGCGGTGCTAAACCATCCCCTGTGGCGTCGCTTATCTGCGGTGCAGCGTGGGCGGGCCATACGGGTGGAGGACGACCACTGGTATCTGGGCATAGGGCCGCTGGCGGCCAGCCGGGTGCTGGATGATCTGGAACGGTTCTTGTTGAGAACTCCCTAGTTTGTAAGGAGGCTGTATGAAGCGATTGGTTTTCGGGTTTGCGTTTGTTCTGGCCTCGCTGGCTGCTGCCCAGGCTTGCACAGGCCGGCTTGTGCAGCATGCGTTGGGTGAGACCTGTGTGGCAGGTACCCCTAAGCGGGTGGTGGCCCTGGAATGGACTTACGCCGAATACCTACTGGCGCTGGGGATACAGCCAGCGGGTATGGCTGATATTCGCGGCTACCACGAATGGGTCAAGATCCCGGTTGCGCTCGACCGCAGCGTGCCCGATGTGGGTACGCGCCAGCAGCCCAGCCTCGAGCGAATTGCAGCCATCAAGCCCGACCTGATTCTGGCACCCAGCTTTCGGATCACCCAGACCTATGGCCGGCTCTCCCAAATAGCGCCCACCATCGCTTTTAATCCGTTTCCTGAGGATGGCAGCAGCCAGTTTGACCGCGTCTTGCAGGATTTCCAGACCGTAGCGGAACTGGTGGGCAAGGGCGATCAGGGCCGCCGGGTGCGGGTTCAGATGGAGGCTCGTTTTGCCCAGGCCCGGCGGCTCCTCGAGCAGGCCCGGCGCAGCGGTGAGAGCTTTGTTCTGGTGCAGGCTTTTACCAGCCAGAATGTGGGCACCATGCGGCTTTTTACCCGCAATAGCATCGCTTCTGAAATTCTCGAGCGCATTGGTTTGAAAAACGCCTGGTCGGATCGTCCCCAACTGTATGGCTACAGCACGATGGGACTGGAAGGCCTGGCTTCCATTAAGGCCGATAATTTCTTCTACATCGTACAAGACGATGACAACGTCTTTTTAAACCCCAGCGTGGAGCCTCTGTGGAGGAACCTGGAACCTGTCAGGAACAACCGGGCTTACCGGCTTTCGGCCCAGACCTGGACCTTTGGTGGCCCCCTTTCAGCCGAGACCCTGGTGAATGCGGTTATCGCGGCTATGTTGCGTAGGTGAGCTATGTGCAACCACACCCGGATCATCGCAAAGCTATCGGAGTACCGCTTTGTTGGCTATTGCAACTGTTGCGACGGCATCATTCATCTGGCCTGGGATAATCTCACCCTGCACCTGGCCCCCAAGGATTTTGCCCGTCTCGAGGACTTCCTGGCCTCCAACCGCACGCTATCGGAGCCCAGGCAGGACGGCTTCCTCGAGGCCAGCCCGCAGGCCCGTGCCACCCGGTTGTGGATAGGGAACGTCGGCCTTCGACTGGAGCCGCTCGAGTGGGCCGAACTTCGGCACCTTTGCTTTGTGGCCCGGCAGCGCTTGCGTCAATCCCCTCCGATGGCCCAGGTGGAAGCGGCTTGGCGCATGACCAACTGAGAGGTGGGAAAGATCAGATGAAAATCGCCATTTTTTACGGTTCCACCTACGGCAATACCGCTGCGGCGGCGGAAAAGATAAGTTTTTACCTGGGGCAGATGGGCCTCGAGCACGATCTGAAGGACATTGCCCATAGCCAGGTGGAGGAGCTGGTGGCCTACGACAAGCTGCTGCTGGGCTGCTCCACCTGGAACATCGGGGAGTTGCAGGACGACTGGCAGGCCCAGTGGAACCAGCTCGAGCGCCTGGACTTCCATGGTAAGCAGGTCGCGCTTTTCGGCACCGGTGACCAGCTTGGCTACGGTGATAGCTTCCAGGATGCGCTGGGCATACTGGCCGACTTGCTCGAAGAGCGCGGGGCCGAGCTGGTGGGTTTTTGGCCGGTTGAGGGATATGAACATTTCAAATCCCGGGGCCAACGCGGCGAACATTTTGTGGGCCTGGCTCTGGACGATGATAATCAGCCCCATCTGACCGATGCGCGCATCCAGCGCTGGGTGGCGCAGGTGGTGCAGGAGATGGGGCTTATAGCGGGGGTTAGAGGGTGAACCAGGCGGGTCTTTGGGCCGCAGGGGTGTGGGCCCTATGAAGGCCGCATGGGCTGGCCTGAAACTCACAATCATCCCTCTGCTAGCCCTGGGGCTGGTGGTGGTCGGTATCGCCGCGCTGGGGGTTGGGGCGGTGCGCATGAGTTTTGCCGAGGTGCTGCAAGCGCTTGGCAACCTGGGCCATGCCGAGGATACCCATGCCCGCATTCTTTACGATTTGCGCATGCCGCGCATCCTGGTAGGGGCTCTGTGCGGGGCTATGTTCGCTGCTTCCGGGGCCATCTTGCAGGGTGTGGTGCGGAACCCGCTGGCCTCGCCGGACATTGTGGGTGTAGCGGCCGGGGCCGGTCTGGCCGCCGTCTTTACCCTGCTTCTGCTGCCAAAGGCCCCGCTCTGGGCCCTGCCGGTGGGGGCCTGCCTGGGGGGGTTTTTAGCCTTCGTGCTGGTCTACCTGCTTTCTATCCGAACCGGGGAGGTGTTGCCGATACGCCTGGCCCTGATTGGTGTGGCGGTAGAGGCCTCGCTGGATGCTTTGCGCCGCTTGATTCTGGTGCGGGCCGACGATGGGGTGGCCCAGGCCCTAACTTTTCTGGTGGGTACGGTGTATGGGGCGGATTGGGAACGCCTCTGGCGGGTGCTGCCCTTTGCGCTTTTCCTTATCCCGCTGGCGCTGATTCTTCATCAGAAGCTCGACGTGCTTAGTTTTGGTGATTCCACCGCCAGGAGCCTGGGTATGCGCCTGGAGCTGGGCCGGCTGGTGGCGCTTTTGCTGGGGGTGGCCCTGGCCTCCGTGGCGGTGACGGGGACTGGCATTCTGGGGTTCGTGGGTCTGATCGCACCCCATGCCGCCCGGCTGCTGGTGGGCTCGAGGTTCCATTTACTGCTGCCGGCTTCTTTGCTGCTGGGGGCCATCCTGGTGGTTGGGGCGGACACCCTGGCTCGAGGGCTGGTGCCGCCTTTAGAGATACCCGCCGGGCTGCTGACCACCCTGGTGGGTGCGCCTTATTTCCTGTATCTAATGCGAAGGGTGGGACGAGCACGATGAATCTATCCACCAATCAGCTATACCTGGGCTACGACGGACGCCTGGTCGTCGAGGATCTTAATCTTGCCATTGCGCCGGGGCAGATATCGGTCTTGATTGGGCCCAACGGCTGCGGAAAGTCCACCATTTTGCGATCCCTGGCCCGGCTTTTACCGCCCAGGCAGGGCTCTGTGCTGCTGGATGGAAAGATGATCCAGCATCTTCCAACCAAGGAGGTGGCTAAAAAACTGGCGATGCTGCCCCAGATGCCACAGGCCCCCGAGGGTCTGAGCGTGGAGCAGTTGGTATGGTTTGGGCGCTACCCCTACCAGTCTGTCCTGGGCGGACGCACTCAATCCGATCGGGAAGCGGTGGAGTGGGCCCTGGCCCAGACCGGCATGACGGTTTTTGCCAGCCGGGCCCTGGAGACCCTATCGGGGGGGCAGCGCCAGCGGGCCTGGATAGCCATGGCCCTGGCCCAGCAGACCCCCATTTTGCTGCTCGATGAGCCTACCACCTACCTCGACCTCAGCCACCAGCTGGAGGTGCTGCAATTGCTGGTGCGGCTCAATCGGGAGGAAGGCAAGACCGTGGTCATGGTGCTGCACGATCTTAATCAGGCCTCCCGCTTCGCCCATCAATTGATTGTGGTGAATGGAGGCCGGGTGGTGGCCCAGGGACTGCCGGAGGAGGTGCTGAACGAGCAAATACTCCGGGAGGTATTTGGCCTCAAGGCGCATTTCTTGCGGGATCCCGAGACTGGCCGGCCCTACTGCATTCCCTACGCCCTTGCACGCAAAGAGCCTCTAATGGTGGATGAACGAGTGGAGGAGAAAGCATGAACCGCCTGCTGGCGTTGCTGGTTCTAAGTGGTTTGGCCGCGGCTCAAATTCAAGTTCGTCACGATCTGGGTACCCTGAACCTGGGCGCACCCGCGAAGCGGGTGGTGGTCTTGGAGTACAGTTTTCTGGACACACTAATAGCTCTGGGTGTTCCCCCTGTGGGTGCAGCCGTTGGGACGCAGGGGGGTGATCGGGGGGTGCCGCCGTACCTGCGAAGCCGGGTGGTTGGTATAACCTCGGTTGGCTCGAGGGCGGTGCCAAGCCTGGAAGCGATTCTAGCGTTGCAGCCGCAGGTTATTATTGCCGATACCTTTGTACATAAGGACTTGATTCCCCAGCTCCAGCGCATTGCCCCGGTGGTGGCTTTTTCTTCCCGGCGGGGAAGTTTCGATGACCTCAACAAACAGGTATTAGAGATCGGTCGCCTGGTAGGACGCGAGGCCCAGGCGCAGAAACTTCTTCAGGATCAGGAGCGCTTGCTCCTCAAAGCGCGTGCTTTTGCGAACCCTAAAGCCCCGCCGCTGCTCCTTGCGGTAGCCACCCCTGATAGTTTTACCGTGCACTCCAACGAGAGCTTCATTGGCTCCCTGCTAGAGCGCTTGGGGCGCAAAAGCCTGGCTAAACCCCAAAACAACCAAACCCAGTACCCGGTGGGGCTGGAAGGTCTGGTTGCCCTTAATCCAGCCACCTTGGTGGTGTTCACTGCGCCCGATGAAACCCCCATTGTGCGAAGTTGGGCGCGCAACCCTTTGTGGCCTCGGCTGGAAGCGGCCCAGCGGGGGCGGATTTACGAGTTCGATCGAGACAACTGGACCCGCGGTCGCGGGCCCCTGGCCACCCGCTTTATCCTGGCCGAGCTGATTGACAGCGGTTTGCTGGCCGATAAACCCGCTAGCGGAGCCTACGGCTTCAAGACATCCACCCCGTAAACCCATGATCTATTCCAGAAGGTTCGCTCCAACACTGCTGGTATACCTGCTGGCCCTAGGACTGCTGGTGTTTTCCTTTTTTTTAGCCATCTCTTTAGGGGCTGCCAACATTCCATTGGACGAGGTGTGGCGTCTGTTGTTCCACCCCGAGAGCAGCAACAATGCCCTGATTGTGCACACATTGCGCCTGCCACGGGCGATTGTGGCTGCGTTGGTAGGGGCTTGCCTGGGGGTGGCCGGGGCTATGATGCAAGGCATTACACGCAACCCACTCAGCGAGCCTGGGATTATGGGGGTTAATGCCGGGGCCGTGCTGGCTATACTGGTGGCCCTGGTTTTTTTCCCTGGCCTGCCCCCCTGGAGCACCGTGCTGGTGGCGGCCGTGGGTGGGGTGGGGGCTGCGGTGCTGGTCTACAGCATCACCCTGAGCGTGGGTCTCACGCCGGTTCGCCTGGCGCTGGCTGGTATCGCTGTGGGCTCCATGCTGGGTGCTGCGGCCAGCTTTTTACTGATTATCTTTGAAGACCGTACTCGAGGGGTTTTATTCAGCTTGTCGGGTAGTGTGGCCGGCCGTACCTGGGAGCACGTCTGGACGTTGCTACCCTGGGCTGTGCCCGCTTTGTTGCTGGCCCTGATCCTGTCTCATCAGGTTAACTTGCTGAGTCTTGGAGAGGATGTGGCCCGCGGATTGGGAACCAGGGTGGAGGTGGTTCGACTGGTGAGTACAGCCCTGGCTGTGCTGCTGGCCGGTGCCGCAGTGAGTGTGGCAGGGCCGATTGGTTTTTTGGGGCTGATGGTGCCCCACGCGGCCCGGGGCCTGGTAGGCCCAGATTACCGTCGGGTGATCCCCTTGTCGGCTATTTTGGGCGCGAGCCTGATGCTGCTATCAGATCTGGCGGCGCGCCTGATTGACAAGCCGTTGGAGACGCCCGTGGGAATTTTGATTGCGGGCATTGGGGCGCCGTTCCTGGTGTATGTAGCCCGGCGCATGGCTGTGAGAGACTGATATCCTCACCGAAGGTAAGGCTCGAGATACCCTCTGAAAACCCGCTTTTATGAGCTTGGAACAAATACAGACGGTTCACCTGGAACCGTCTGCGCACCGCAAAGAACGGGTGTCGGTTAGGGCGGGTTGATTTGTTCTTGAGCCCTGCTGACGGTTAGAACCTTAGAATTCCCTGACCACCGCCCCAGGTGATGGTCATGGTGCAGCCGGCCAGGTCGGGGTTGCTGGTGGTATTTACCGTTCCGCTAAGAGTTGCGCTGTTCTGCCCACCGTTTTGCAGGATATCCAGCAGGGTTTGCAGGTTGGAGAAGCTCAATGTGGCGCTGAAGTTGGCAACGGTATAACTGCTACCCGACTGGTTTAGGGTAAATTGCACGTTGTTGGCAGTGGCAGAGGCCTGCCGTGGCCCAGATGAAGGGTTGTCGGAGACCGTGAGGCTCAAATTCATCGAGACGTTGACGCTGGCGGGCAGTGGGGAAGGGCAGCCGCTGCCACCCAGTGAAACCCCTGAGATGGCCAGGTTGTAGTTGAATCCGGTGGGCGTGACCGGAAGATTGAGGGTGGTGTCGTTGAAGGTGGCAGTGACGCTCAGGTTGCCGGTGGCGGCTGAGCTCGGGCCAAGGTTAATAGAAGTTTGCTGCCCATCCAGTCCAAAGGGGTTGTTGATGGGTGGGCTGCTAATGAGCCCGCAGCCAGCAAAAGCCAGAGCCAAAACACCAACGAGGAGTCCTGCACGCTTCATAAATACCTCCCGTTCGCTCTTCGGAGCAAAGAAATTGTACACCCAAGCCCGGGAGGAACTCAGTTACATTTGACCAAAAATGGGGTTTTTGGGCCTTATGCAAGGGTTTTGTTTGGCTACACGGTCTTGAAGCTTTCGAAGGGCTCCTGGCAGTTGTTGCAGACGTAGATGGCCTTGCACAGGGTGGGGCCAAAGGTGTTCTTGACGGACGTGTTGAGTGAGCCGCAGCGCGGGCAGGGGGTGGGGGCGGCCTCGAGCTCTATCAAAAAGTCCTGCGCGCCTCTGGGTTTGGGAGGTGCAATCCCATACTGGCGCAGGCGCTCCTTGGCTTCCGGGCTAATCCAGTCGGTGCTCCAGGCCGGCGATAGCACGGTTTTAACCTCGACCGGGTCGAAGCCCAGGGCGCGAACGGTGCGCTCGAGCTGTTCTCGGATGAGGTGCAGAGCCGGGCAGCCCGAGAAGGTGGGGGTCATGGTAATGGTGGCCTTGTTGCCTTCGATCTCCACCCCCCGCACAATGCCCATCTCAACCACGTTGATCACCGGGATCTCGGGGTCGGGAATCTGGGCCAGGGCCTTCCAGACTTGCTCGGTACTGGGTAGGGCGGTCATATCACCAAACCTTGGCCTCGGCGTCCCAGCGGGCGGTGGACTGCATCTCGGCCAGAAGGCTCCACAGGTGCTCGGTGTGGTAGGCGCGGGAGGTGGGCTGGTAGCCGGGGTTGATGGGCAGCTTAAGGCCAGCGGCTTGCAGGTGGCGGGTGCTGTGCTCGAGCCAGCGTTCTTTGATAGGGGCCAGGTCGGGCACGATGCCCTCGGCTACCAGCAGTTCTTCGCCAGGGATGGGCACAAAAAGCTGCTGGGCATAACTCCACTGCATCTCCAGGGCCTGCTGTAAGCGCCGGTTGGACTCCTCGGTGCCCTGGCCCAGCCGCTCCACCCAGGCCTGGGTGTGCTGTAGGTGGAAGCGCTCCTCGCGGATAATCTTCTGCACGGCATCGGCCAGGGGCTGGTAGGTGCTGTGCCGGGCGGCCTCGAGCCAGAGCGCCTCGTAAAGGTCGAACAGGTACTGCCGCAGCATGGTGAAGGCCCAGTCGCCCTTGGGCAGCTCCACCAGCTCGCAGCAACGGTACTCGTTGGCGTCGCGGAAAAAGGCCAGTTGGTCGGGGTCGGAGCCGTCGAGTTGCTGGCGCAGGCCGTACCACAAGGTGGCGTGGCCCAGCTCGTCCTGCACGATGTTGGCCAGGGCAATGTCCTCTTCCAGGATGGGCCCGTGGCCGACCCACTCGCTGTTGCGGTGGGCCAGGATGACCTCGTCGTCGGCCAGCGCGGTCAGTTTGGCGATCAGGGCCTCGCGGACTTCACTCCTCATCTTCCACCCCCCGCCCCCGTTTGTGCTTGCTAATATGAGAACCCACCGTGGCGTAGTACTGCTGCTGCTTGTAGGTTTTGTCCCTGGCCGGGGCAAACCAGCTTTCCACCGTCTCCGGGCTGGGGTCGCTCTGGTAGACCTTATCGGCGGGTACAATCCACCAGGCCAGGGCTGTGGTGTCGCTGAACCGGGCCTGGGCCTGCTGGAGGGCCTCCTCGGGGCTTGTGGCCTCCACCTCGCCCACATGATCCACGAAGGTCATGGAGCGCTTGTGGCTGGTTTTGCGGAAGACCAGGTATCGGCAGGCCGTGCCCAGGCCGGCATCGGCTCTGGCGGTTGCCAGGCCCTCGAGGATCTCCTCCTGGGTCCAGGCGTAGACGTCTTCGGCTCGAGCCACCCACAGGCTTACCGCCTGGGGCCGCCGGGCAAAGACGTTACGGGCGGTCAGGAGGGCGTGTTCGGGGTCGACGGCGTGCACCGAGCCCACCGCCTGATGAGGCTTGTGGGGGGTGTCCTGCTTGAAGACTTCCCAGCGGGGCCACTGTGTATCCATAGGGCCTCCTCTGCAGCGCTACACCGCAACGGCGGTCTTTTGCTTCTTGGCGGCGTAGGCCTCCAGGGCCTCGCGCACCCAGGCCCCTTCGGCATGGGCCCGCCGGCGGGCTTCCAGGCGTTCTTTGTTCATAGGGCCGTTGCCCCCCACCACCTGCCAGAACTCGTCCCAGTTGATGGGGCCGTGAATCCAGTTGCCCGTAGCCTCGTCGTAGCGCAGCTCGGGGTCGGGGATGGTGAGGCCCGCTTCCAGGATTTCGGGCGCGTGCTCATTGATGAACTCCTGGCGCACCTGGTCGTTGGTCTTGGTCTTGATCCCCCAGCGCACCAGAATTTCGGTGTTGGGGCTGTCCTTGTCGTGGGGGCCCATCATCATCAGGGCCGGCCACCACCAGCGGTTGATGGCGTCCTGGGCCATCTGGCGCTGCTTGGGCGTCCCCTTGGCGTAGAGGAGCACCATCTCCTTGCCCTGCTTGTGGTGGAAGGTTTCCTCGGCGCAGATGCGCACCATGGCCCGGCTGTAGGGGCCATACGAGCAGGCCGCCAGCATGGTCTGGTTCTTGATGGCGGCCCCGTCCACCAGCCAGCCGATGGTGCCGATGTCGGCCCAGGTCAGGGTGGGGTAGTTGAAGATGGAGGAGTACTTGGCCTTGCCCGAGAGCAGGGCTTCCAGCATGGCCTCGCGCGATATGCCCAGGGTCTCGGCGGCGTGGTAGAGGTACTGGCCGTGGCCGGCTTCGTCCTGCACCTTGGCCACCAGGATCATCTTGCGCTTGAGGGTGGGGGCGCGGGTGATCCAGGCCCCTTCGGGCAGCATCCCCACCACCTCGGAGTGGGCGTGCTGGGAGATCATGCGGATGAGCTGGCGGCGGTACTCCTCGGGCATCCAGTCGCCGGGCTCGATCTTTTCCCCGCGGGCGATGCGGGCCTCAAACTCGCGCAGGCGCTCGTTGTAGTCGGGGTCGCTGGGTACTCCGTACTTGATTGGCATATCTCCTCCCACCTACCAAACTAACGCTCGTTAGTTTTTGTTAGTTTAGCTCGAGGCACCTCAAAAATCAAAGTGCCTCGATTACGCTTGCTATACTCGAGCCATGGTGAAGCACCGTTTCACCGTCGAGGATTACCACAAAGCCTATGCTGCAGGCGCTTTGGGGCAGGGCCGGGTGGAGCTGTTGAATGGTGAGGTTTATCACATGTCGCCAATGGGCTATCGTCATCGCTATTGCGTCACAGCACTCACCCAGATGCTGGTCAAAACCTTTTCCGAGCGTGTTGTGGTGATGCCGCAGTGCTCGCTGATCATTGCGCCCGAATCCGAGCCCGAGCCCGATCTGATGCTTTTGAAGCCGCCTCTTTCTACCTACAAAGACCGCGACCCCTACCCACAAGACGTGCTACTGGTGATCGAGGTGAGCGATACCACCCTCGCCCAAGACCGCAGCCTGAAGGTGCCACTGTATGCCCAGGCGGGCATTCCTGAGGTATGGATTGCGAACCTGCTGGAAGAGAAACTGGAAGTCTACCGCGCCCCGGGTTATCAGCCCCTTTACTTCGAGAAGGGCACGGCGGTTGCACCGATCGCGATCGGGGGGGACGGGCTCGAGTGGTGGGTGTAGGGATGGGAGGGATAGGCAAGTCGATAGGACGGTACTATTTTTCATAAAATCCACGTCGCGCAGATCTCGTCCAGGCTCAGCCTTGTATCCAGGCAGGGCAGCTCGCTTTTCTCCAGGGTTTCGTAACGCCAGGTTCCATCCGCAAGCCGCCGGTGGGTTTGCACCAGCCTGCGGTCGTAAGATACCAGCACGTAGGCTTCTAAGCTGGCGTTGTAGGGGGCAGATCAAAGAATGAACTACGCGATTGGACAGGTTGTGCGCATCGAATTCTGGAAATACCCGGCCCACACCCTGCACTACTGGTGGGAAGCCCAGGTTCACGAAACGCGCGAGGGCGCGGTGCTGGTGCATATGCCGCTGGGCTTTGAGTTTCACCACGAGAGCAAGCGGCGGGTGCTGCGGGTGAACCACCAGGCCTACGTCGCCTTTTTTGTGGGACGCTGGTACTCGGGCGGCCCCGACCTGGACGCGGAGGGAAGGGTACTCGAGTACTACTGGAACATCCAGACCCCCCCGCGCTTCGAGCCCGATCGCATCTGGCAGTACGACCTGGAAATAGATGTCAAGTGCAAGGCCGACCACACCTGCCAGACCTTCGACCTCGAGGAGTTCGCGGCCAAAGCCCCGCTTTACCCGGCTGAATGGGTGGAGCAGGCCCTGCGGGCAGCGCAGCAGGTTGAGCAGCACATGCGGCGGGGTGCTTGGCCGGTGAAGCCTCCGGGGCGGGCGATGGGCTGGCTCGAGCGGCTCTAGCTGCCCTTGACCTGCGGCTTCAAACTCAGGACAATCTACGAATATGCGAGGCCTCTCCAAGCGCGTTAAAACCATGAAGCCGTCCTCCACCGTGGCGGTTAATGCCAAGGCCCTCGAGCTGCGCCGCCAGGGCGTCGACCTGATCGCCATGACCGCGGGCGAGCCCGACTTCGATACCCCGCAGTTCATCAAGGACGCCGCCGCCCGGGCCATGGCTGCTGGCAAAACCAAATACGCCCCACCGGCGGGCATCCCCGAGTTGCGCGAGGCCATCAGCGCCAAGTTCAAACGGGAAAACGGCCTCGAGATTCCCCCCGACCAGACCGTTGTGACCGTGGGCGGTAAACAGGCCCTGTTCAACCTGTTCCAGGCCATCCTCGACCCCGGCGACGAGGTGATCGTAATTGGCCCTTACTGGGTGAGCTACCCCGAGATGGTGCGCTTCGCTGAAGGGGTGCCGGTGGAGGTCAATACCGGCCCCGAGTCGGGCTTTATCCCCGACCCCGCCGAAATTGAGCGCAGGATAACGCCCCGTACCAAGGCCATCGTGGTTAATTCCCCTGGCAACCCCACCGGGGCGGTATACCCCAAAGAGGTGCTGGCGGCCATTGCCGAACTGGCCAACAAGTACGACTGCTACATCGTCTCCGACGAAATTTACGAGCACCTCATCTACGAGGGTGAACACTTCTCGCCCGCCCATGTGGCCCCCGACCGTACCATCACCGTCAACGGCGCGGCCAAAGCCTACGCCATGACCGGCTGGCGCATCGGCTATGCTGGAGGCCCCAAAGACGTGATCAAGGGCATCATCGATGTCTCCAGCCAGTCCACCACCAGTCCCGACACCATCGCCCAGTGGGCCATGGTGGAGGCCCTGAACAACGTGGAGGAGGCGCAAAAGTTCATCTCCATGGCCCGCGAAGCCTACCGCGCCCGCCGCGGCATTATTGTGGACGGCCTGAACGCGCTGGGCCTGCCCACCCCCAAGGTGAGCGGGGCTTTTTATGTCCTCTCGGATGTCTCCAAAATTGACCCCGACGAGAACAGGGCGGCCCTCAAGCTGCTGGACGAGGCCCGGGTGGCGGTCGTACCGGGAACCGACTTTGCCGCACCCCACCACGTGCGCTTCAGCTACGCCACCAGCGAGGAGAACATCCGCAAGGCCTTAGAGCGCATCGCCTCCATTCTGTAGAGGCCCTTTGGCAGCGACCGCTCAGTCCTTTTGACCGCCACTCATCGGCCGCACTGAGGTGTTGGGCGGAAAGGGTCAACCTGGGATACTACGTTGCAACCCAGTTGAGGCTGTTCGTGTTTCTATCGGTTGCTAGAGCGTTATTTGCGGGCAACCCAGGTGCGAAAGATGCTGCCGGTATCTTGGCCATACCCGCTCAGGGCCAGACCCACCCGCCGGATCTCGAGGCGGTCGGCGCCTGGGTAGATGTCACGAAGGGCCCGGTATAGCACGGGTTCGTCGTCGAGGTAGACCTGAAACTGCCCTCCATCGCAAACAACGCGGAGCCGGACAGCTACGCCGAAATAGAGTTTATCGGGTACATGCGTCCAGACTTTGCTGTGGGGGTTTTCGTAGCCTGCAAAGCGCAGCGTAGCTACTACCGCGTGCTCGCTTTCATCAAGGGATAAGGCCACCACCAGGTGGTGCTGGGCATCCTGCCAGAAACAGAGCCCGGCCCGGCTTTGCGCCGGCCGCTTTCTATTTTTTTCGGGGGGTAGGATTTCACACTCCACATCGGCGAGGCTGGGGTGGTTCCAGGGGATGGTGTAGAGGGTGCGCTCGAGGCCTGCGGCTTCAATGGTTAGCCCGCCCTCGGCAGGCATCAAGTTGCCGGGCCCCATGGTGGGCTCCCAGATGAGCAGCAGGTTTTCGGCGGCCTGGTTGAGGTAGGGGGCAAAGACCGTCTGCTGGCCTTTTACCTGCCAGGGGCGGCCCAGTTCCAGTGTGAGTGGCAAATTTATTTCCCGGGGGTGTACCTCGAGGTCGGCGGCCTGCCCTTTCAGCCCCACCCCAGTCTCCTGGCCCAGGCGGGGCTCGAGCAAAGGGCCTTCGCTGAAAATTGGGCTGCCGTCCAGGGTGATGTGCAGGGTCTGTCCGTCGTCCAGCACCTGCACCCAGTGGGGGTCTTGGGTGGTGTAGGGGTGGGGTTCACGGGCCAGCACATATGCTTTGCCCCCGTACCGCAGATGCAGCCGCACCTCCTGAGGGCTGAGCTCGAGGGACAGGTGGTGATCCGGGTCGCGGTAGCGCCAGATGAGGCTGGCCGGCGCGGTAAGCCGCACATGGAACAGCCCCCCCGGTTCCCTGGGAACCAGTAACATGCCCGGCCCTTCGAGCCGCCAGACCCCCCCCAGGGCGGCCTTACGACCAAGCTGGGGCTGTGGGTCTACAATCAGGGCTGTGCCATACCCTTGCCATTCGGGTACGTGCACCACCCGCACCCCGTACACGCGGGTATCGGCCTGGCCTCCATTTTCCCCAAGGACGGACTGGTGGATCCCGGCGTACAGTGCCGGTGCGCCCAGATCGTAGGGATCTATAGCCAGCGGGCGTAGCCTGGGTAGTGCGGGCAGGTGGCGGTTGCCCGCGGTGGATCCAGCGTAAAAGATAACCCCTTTCGCGCGGAGCACCGAGAGAAAATAGATGGGGATGTTTGGGATGTCCAAAAGCAGATGATGCAGTCCTTGCACGGTTGCTGCGCACAGCCTGCCGTTGGCGATGGGATGCCCTTGCATGACGAAGGCCTGGCCGGCCTCGAGGGGCTGTGCGGGGGCGGGGTGATCAAACCAGCCCACCGCCAGATTTTCTTGCAGCAATGTGGATGAAAAGTGCGTCTTGAAGGGGTTTTGGGGACTGGGGTGGGGCTGTCCTGCGGAGGGGCGATGCACAGCTTTGAGGGGTTGGAGTAAGGTTTGGGAGTTGTTGTGCCCGTTGAGCATGAAAACCCCAAAGGCCAGGCCGGCCTGCGGGGTGAAGGGCCCATAGGCGACGCCCTGCCGGCCCCAGCCAGGGGTGTCCAGTGGTGCGAAGCGCAGAGCGCCTGACTCCACCGAGATTTTGGCCTCGGCATCCACACCCAGCCGGATGACCCCGCAGTCGGTGGTGCTGCCGACCACTTCGCCGTACAGCACGTCTTTAGTGAAGCGGTCAAGAATCTCGTTGAGGGAGGTCTTGGGGCTTTTCATCAGAAGGTCGCACCGTTGCGATAACTACTGTACGTAACTGCCCATAACACCAACGTGAAGCCTGGGGAACACAGCCCTTAACCGCAAGCAATTTCCGGCGTTACTTGCATATGCGAGGCCATCCGGTGCGAAACGAAGTGGTAACGCACGCAGATAACGGACGGCCGCTTCGTGTACGCTTAGGTCATGCGGCTCAGGATGAAATTCTGGCTCGAGTCCGATTCGGGTGGCTTTATGCTGGGCCCTGGAACCTTACGCCTGCTGCAGGCCGTTGCGGAGCGGGGCAGCCTTAAGGCCGGGGCCAAGGCGGTTGGGCTAAGCTACCGCACGGCGTGGGATCGCCTTAGGCGAGCCGAGACCGGCCTGGGGTTTGCTTTGCTCGAGCGCTTCTCAGGTGGCGAGGGGGGCGGCGGCAGCGCCCTTACAGCGGAGGCGCTGGAACTGATTGAGCGGTATCGAAGCTTTGTTTTAAGCGTGCAGGAGATGCTCGAGGCTCGCTTCCAGGAAGCCTTCGAAGGCTGGAAGGGGGAAGCATCGGAGATGCAAGATGTAAAATAAGTATGCAGCAAATGATCATTTTTATATAGACAATGTGCACAAAAAACCCTAAAAGTCTGCAAAGTGTTGACTAAAAATAGAACATATGATACATTGATTATGCCAGACGCTTCATGTAGCTCCCCGGTTGCCAGCCGGGGATCCTCCTTTTAACGTGAGCATAGCGCAGTGCCCATGCGCCTCTCGCCTTGATGCGGGTAAAATAACCGGCGCTTACCGGCCAGACCGCGGGATAGGGGACTTTAGAATTTCGGGGTGCGGGGTGGCTACCACAAACTTGCCCCCCTTCTGGAGATAGGCCTCGAGCACAGGGGGGATCTCATCGGATGGGTGGTCTGGTAGCAGCAGGTAGTCGGGCCGGGCTTCCAGCAGCTTTTTTGTCCCGTGAATGGGGATATGCACCCCGGCCAGAAAGCGCCCTTGTGTGTTCACATCACTGTCCACGACAAAATCGATAACCTCGCGCCCCAGCCCGGCGTAGTTGAGCAAGACCATGCTATGGGTGCTGGCTCCAAAGGCGGCCACCCTCCGCCCGCGTGCGCGCAGCTCGGTGAGTAGGGCAACCAGGGCTTCGCGTATCGCAGCGGTGTGGGAGGCAAACTCGAGGTAATAGATCGAATCGGTCAGGCCAAGCTGCTGTTCTTTTTCCAGGTACCGGCCTACCAGGGTTTCGGCTGGTTGGTTTTTGCCCAGGAAATATCGCAGGTAGCCTGTGTTCAGTTCTTCGAGCGCCAGGGGTCGCAAGCCGTGGCGGTGGGCTAGCTGCTGGAGGGCATGCACCGAGAAGTAGTGGAGCCGGTGGTGTGCGAACTGCCCAAACTGTCGGGCCTCGAGCAGCGCGCGCACATAGGGCAGTTCCAGCACAACCACGCCCTCTGGATCGAGCAGGGCAGCCAGGCCTTCGAACAGGCCGTTGAGATCGCTGGAGTAGGTGGGTAGCTGATTGGCTAGAATTACTTCGGCCTGCACCCCCTCGTCGAGCAGTGCTTTAACGTAGCTGCGATTGAAGGGCGCCTCACGGATATGGACGCCTCTACTGGATGCAGCCCTGGCCTGCTCGGGGTGGGGCTCGAGGTAAAGCACACGGGCTCCAGCCTGTGCGATTTCCTGTAACTGCACCGGGTTGCTGCCTTCCAGCGCCACAGCCACTGTCTGCGGGCCGATCCGGTGGCCGTTTGGCAACTCCCTCAACAAACCTTCCCCTTCCGCCCACGGTAGGGAAGCTGCCCGGGGGTTTTCGAGGGTGTCGCCAGCGAGCTGCACCAGGCTGCAACGCTGGCAAAAGGCAACCTCGAGGCTGCCGCGCTCTTCAGGGATGGCTAGTTGGTGGCTGCTCAGGACGCTCGAGAGGGGAATTCTTCCCAGGCTGAGAAAAAGCATCAGCGCACTCGAGCCACACGAGCGGCAGGTCTTGAGTTTTTTCATGCCAATCCCCTGTTTCGCATATTTGTATAGCGAAAAGGGTATCTACCCGGCCGTGATTGGGCCGTTATCGAGACCTGGCTTGCTTCGCTTGGAGGGTGATGTTGCTTCGTTAAGAGCGGTTGCGGCCGCTACGACCGGTACAACGTCCCCGTAACGGATTGCTTAACGAAGACAACCCCTCTAAAGCAGAAAGTCCCTGAGGGCCTGTAGGGTTGGGCCGATCACCTGCACCTGGGTGGGGCGGCTGTAGAGTAACTGTAGCGCCTGCTCCTGGGGAGGTTCCTGGCCCAGGGCTTTCAGCACCACATCGGGGAACTTGGCCGGATGGGCACAGGCCAGGCTGATGAGGGGGGTGGGGTCGGCGGTTTGCTGGCGGTAGCGGGCCTGGGCCTCCAGGCCCACCGCGGTATGGGGGCAGGCCATGTAGCCGGTGGCCTCGTGGGTTTTTTTCATGCGCTCGAGGGTGGCTTCGTTGGAGATCGTGGTACCCCAGACCCACGCCCGCAGCTTTTCCGGCCCCAGCAGGGTGTACAGGCGCTCAAAGTTGCTGGGTGCGCCCACATCCATGGCGTTGGAAAGGGTGGCGATGGTGGGGTGGAACTGGTAGGCCTCCACCCTGCCTTGCAAAAAGTCGGGGAAGAAGTGGTTGTCGTTGTGGGCGGCGATGAACCGGTGGACGGGCTGCCCCATCAGCGCGGCCAGGATTCCGGCCATCAGGTTGCCCAGGTTGCCGCTGGGGACGCAGAAATTCACCCCTGTGGCCTGGGTGTGGCGGTGAAGCTGTGCGACGGCCCACAGGTAGTAAAGGGCCTGGGGGAGCAGCCGCCCAATGTTGATGGAGTTGGCGCTGCTCAGGGGTAGGTGGGCCAGTTTGGGGTCTACGAAGGCCTCCTTGACCATGCGCTGGCAGTCGTCGAAGGTGCCCTCCACGGCAAAGCTGCGCACGCCGGGGCGCTGGGTGATGAGCTGGCGCTCCTGTACCTCGCTCACCTTGCCTTTGGGGTAGAGCAAAACCACCTCGATGTTTTCCTGTCCGGCGAAGCCATCGGCCACGGCGCTGCCGGTGTCGCCCGAGGTGGCGACCAGGATGATGCGGCGCTCGCCCCGCCGGCGCAGAAAATACTGCATCAGACGGGCCATGGTGCGGGCCCCAAAATCTTTGAAGGAAAGCGTGGGGCCGTGGAAGAGCTCGAGCACATACAGCTCGTCCGATAGCTTTACCAGCGGACAGGGGAAGTTCAGGGCATCGTGGACGATGGCTTCCAGGTCGGGGCCAGGAATATCCTCCTTGAGCCATTCCCCCAGGACGGCCACCCCCACCTCGGCGATGGAGCGGGCGCCCAGCCAGGCCTCCGGCGCAATTTGGGGAATGCGGTCGGGGATGTACAGCCCCCCATCGGGGGCCAGCCCTTTGAGCAGGGCTTCCTCGAAACTTACCAGGTTTTTATGGGGGTCGCGGGTGCTGTAGTAGCGAACCATGATGGGTATTTATGATAAAGCCCTATACTCCTTCGAACCGCTCAATCGCCCTGGGCGGTTGGGGCCTGGGGTGAACGGGGCATGTCTTCGGTCGGCTTGAATCCTTCACCTTGGGCTGCGCACGGTGGTGAAGGATTCAAGCGAAAACGGTATCATACCTCCTCGAGCTGCTCCACGACTTGCTGGGGTAGGGGGGGCGCGCTGGGAATGGGCAGGTGGCCGGGCGTGCCGAGCAGCACCCGGTACAGGTCGCCCAGCACGGCGCTGGCCGTCACGCCCCCGCCGGCCCCGGCCCCGGCAAAGACCAACTGCCCGACCGGCTCGCCCCTATAAACCATGGCGTTGCGCCCGCTGCCCATGGCAACCAGCGGGTGCGACTCGGGCAGGCGCACCGGGCGTACCGCCGCCACCCATTCGCCATTTTCGGGGTAGAGGCTGGCCACCAGCTTGATGGCGTAGCCTTCGGCCCGGGCCTGCCGGAGCAGCTCCGGGGTGAGGTGCTGGATGCCTCGAGTGCGCCGCAAGACCTTTTCCCAGGAGAGCCCAGGGTCTACCGTGAGCCGCCCCAGCACGCAAATCTTGTGGGCCGAGTCAATGCCGCCCACGTCTAGGTTGGGGTCGGCCTCGAGGTAGCCCAGGTCGCCCGCTTCCTTGAAGGCCTGTTCGTAGCTAGCGCCTTCTTCCATGCGCCGGATGAGGTAGCTGCAGGTGCCGTTGACAATGCCGTGCATCTCCAGGGTCTGGTTGCCCCACAGGCTTTGCAAGGCCCCGATGATGGGTGTTCCGGCCATCACGCTGGCCTCGTAATACAGGTCGCCCTGCTCGGCGTATTCGCGCAGCTCGTCCCAGCGCTCGGCCAGCAGGGCCTTGTTGGCCGTGACCACCGGCAGGCCCCTCTCCAGCGCCTGCAAGACCAGGTCACCGGCGGTGGTGGTGCCCCCGGCCACCTCCACCAGCACGTCCACATCGTCCAGAAAACCTTTGGGGTTGTTGGTCAGGAGCCTCGAGGGAATGCCAGGGCGGCTTTTCTCTATGTCGCGTACCAGCACTCGAGCCAGCTCCACCTTGACGCCCAGCGCACTAAAGCGGGCCTGGTGCGCGGGCAAAAGCTGTGCAAAAGCGCTCCCGACTGTTCCGCCCCCCATCAGGGCCACACGCACGGTTTCCATAGGGGTAAGCCTACCGCTACTGGCCTCGTTGCGAAAGAGGCACGCCTATGACAACAAATCAGTCCGCATCAATCAGAATGATGTGAACGGGTACGGCGGGAAAGTGTCGTTTTAGCCGCTCGATATCGTAGATGAGCTGCTCACCGTAAGCCACACCCGAGGACATTTCTTTGTGCAGCGCATAAGCCGGTACAATTTCGACCCCCACATCGGCCCTGGTTTCGTTGAAGAAGTACTGGAACTTAGCCATGTCGTAGAACATAAATGCGTATTTCCCAAACTGAGCCTCGACGAGAACCCGTTCTTTGAAGAAATCTATCTGCTTGTAGGCTCCGCGAACCACCGGCTCCTCCTGGCCTGGCAGCCGAATCTCGTAGTAGTCCCTGAGTTCGCGAAAACCTCGCTTGTGGAAGGCCTCCTTCAGGCGCTGGTTTATGATTTTGGGTGCGTAGAGTTCTTTACCCAGTTTGGTTTTTTCTTTACTTTTTTTGCCCCGAACAGCACTTACCTCTTTGATAACGGCATAGATTTCTTCCAGCACTGTTGGAAAACGCACCTGGAGAATCTCTCGACCGCCTAAATGGGAGTACTCATAGACGATTTTCATTTGGGTTCTACCAGCAAGGGGGGGTTCCAGATGGCTTGTAGATCAACGGCGCGAGGGGGAATGTAAGCGCCTTTACCGGAAGGATCATACACTTCGCGCTCCATGGGCCTTACCCGCAGACGGCCTTCCCAGGCTTCACGGAGGCGCTGATGAGCAATTTCAACGTAATCGGGGATTATTTCGGCCATGGCCCCCCGCCTTCTGTGCATCAAGGCAGCGATGAGGGTGGTTCCCGATCCGCCGAACGGATCCAAAACCCAGTCGTCTTCTTCCGTTAAGGCCAGGACAAAACGCTCCACCAGCTCCACGGGGTACTGTGCCGGGTGGCCGGTTTTTTCTACGTGGTTGGCCTTAACATTAGGAAATATCCACACGTCACCAGGATTTTTGCCCAGGGGATTGCCGGAGAGTTCACCCTTTTTGGGGCCCTTGAAATGTTTTTTATTGGGATATTTTTGCGGAACCCGTACACTGTCCAGATTAAAGGTGTACTCGTCAGTTTTGGTAAACCACAAAGCCACCTCGTAACGTCCGGAAAAACGACGCTTTGCATGAAGCCCATGCTCAAACGCCCATACAATGCGATTGCGAAGCTTTAGTCCCAAATTGGTAAAGATAGGAAAAAGAAGTATATCCAGCGGGAGGATTTCACCGTTATCCACGTAATTCCCAACCTGCCACACCAGACTGCCGGTTGGTTTGAGCACGCGGACAGATTCCTTGACAATGCTTTCTTGCCAGGCCAGATAAGCATCCAAGGCTTGACGGCTTTCGTAGGGCTTACCAATGTTGTAGGGGGGCGAGGTGATCACCAAAGAGATGCTGGCGTCTGGAATTTCTTTGAGCAACTCTGCACAGTCGCCAGGATAGATCACCACATATGCTTCTGAGTCAAACCTGCTCTTAATGCTCAGTTCTGTCATAGCCATATATCATACCTTGGTTTCCATCGGCAGATTGCTCAGGGCCTTCAGCACGGCCTGGGCACTGCGCTTGTCGAGGCCTGGCAGCTTGGCCAGCTCCTCCACGCTCATGGCTTTGAGTTCTTCCAGGGTCGAGAAGTGGTTCATCAGGGCCAGCTTGCGGGCCGGGCCAATGCCCTTTATATCGTCGAAGATGCTCTTGAGGGCTTTCTGATTGCGCAGTTTGCGGTGGAACTCCAGCCCGTTGCGGTGGGTCTCGTCGCGCTGGTAGATGAGCAGCTGCAGCGCAGGATGGCTCAGTGGCAGGGCGATGGTTCGGCCGTCAGGCAGAACCAGGGTTTCTTCACGCTTGGCCAGCCCCACCAGCGGGATCTCCAGCCCGGCCTGCTGCAGGGCTTTTTGCGCGGCCCGCACCTGGCCCAGTCCGCCGTCAATCAGGATCAGGTCGGGGATGGGCATCTGCTCGGCCAGGCTGCCGGTGAAGCGCCGGAGGATGGTCTGCTCCATGGAGAAAAAGTCGTCGGGCTGGCCCTTCAGGCCCCTAATTTTGATGCGGCGGTACTCGGCTTTTTTGGGGCGACCCCCTTCAAAAACCGTGATGGAACCCACCACGCTCTCGCCCAGCAGGTTGGATATGTCGTAGCCCTCGATGCGGTAGGGGCGGCGGGTGAGCCCCAGCACCTCCATCAGCCCCTTGAGGCCGGGGTGGTCGCCCTTGCGCTCCAGTAGCTTGAGTTCGGTCTGCAAGGCGGTCTGGGCGTTGTGCTGGGCCAGCTCGATCAGGCGGGTTTTTTCCCCGCGCTGGGGGACGCGCACCTCCACCTTGCGCCCCTTGGAGCTCAGGAAGGCCGAGAAAGCCTCCTGCGCTTCTAGCTCGAAGGGGAGCAGCACCAACGGGGGTAGGGGGGTGGCTTCCAGGTAGTAGTCGCGCAGGAAGGCTTCCAGCAACTCGGCGTCGCTGGCCTCCTTGACCCCCTCCACAAAGCGGCTGATGCGCCCCAGCATCTGGCCCCCGCGCACCTGGTAGTGCTGGATCAGGGCATAATCGCCGGCCCGGGCAAAGCCCAGGAAGTCCAGGTCGCCCAGCTCGGGGTCGTAGGCTTGCTGGTCGGTGCCGAAAAAGCTCTTCACCGCGCTGATCTGGTCGCGGATTTCCGCGGCCCGCTCGAAGTCCTGGTTTCTGGCGGCCTGGCGCATCTGCTGCTCGAGGCTCTCGTACAAGGCCTCAATTTTGCCGTCCAGCAGGTTTTCCACCTGCTGCACAGCCATCTGATACTGCGCCGGGTCGGCCTGGCCCACGCAAGGTGCCAGGCAGCGGCCCATGGCGTGGTTCAGGCAGGGGTAGCGCCTTTTCTTGAAGGGGTAGCCGGAGTTTTTGCGCAAGGGGAAGAAGCGATCCACCAGGCGCTTGATGCGCCGCACCACCGAAGCCTCGGGGAAGGGCCCCCAGTAGCGGGCCCCGTCGTCCTGCACCCGGCGCACCACCATCAGCATGGGCCACTCCTCCTGGGTGAGCTTGAGGAAGGGGTAGTGCTTGTCGTCCTTCATCAGGACGTTGTAGTGGGGGCGGTGGTGCTTGATGAGATTGGCCTCGAGCAAAAGCGCCTCCACCTCGTCGCGCACCACGATAAAGTCGAGGTGGGTGGCCTCCTGGCAGATGCGCAGACCCTTGCCCTCGGCGTGGAAATAGCTGGTCACGCGGGCCTTGAGGTTTTTGGCCTTGCCCACGTAAATGATGTGCTCGCCGGTTTTCCAAAGGTATACGCCCGGCGTTTCGGGGAGCGGGGGTAGGTCTTCGAGCCGCATCTGAGCCCTATCCTAGTACAGCCCTGCGGGCTTTGTGTGACCTGGTGCTGCTCACGAGAAACCTCACACCCTGGCTCGTTGCAGTAGGCGGCGGATAAGCGTTTTCCGTGGCGACCCCGGATATTGAAGGTATGGCCTGGAGCTGCGCGGGGCCGATTTTAGACTTTATGCCCCCAAACCGATAAACTAAGGGCCATGAGTGCTGCGCACGACCACCATGATCAGATGCTCTACCAGGCCTGGGTGCAGGTGATCGAATGGATGAAGGAATACGCTGCCGAAAAAGGCGTGCAATTTAGCAAAGAGTCCGACTTCCCCGACTTCATCTACCGCATGGAGCGCCCCTACGAACTACCCACCACCATGATGGCGGTTTCGCTTTCGGACGAGCGAGGTGAACCCTTCTTTTTCGCCTCGGTCTCGCCCCGCCATGCCAAGCTCAAGCACGTGGCGTTCCGGGTGCCGGGTGGGCATGTGCACTACCACGCCCACTGGGAGGAAGGCCAGGGGTTGGTGCTCGAGGGCAAGTTTCCCCTTACCAAAGAGAAGCTCTACCAGATGGCCGACCGGGCCAGGGTTGCGCTGGTGCGGACATAGCGGAAAGCCTGTCAGGGTGCCTGGCTGGGGTTTATCGGGGATTGCCTGGCCTCCTTCCAAACAGCCCTGAGCCGGCGCCAAACGGTAAACCCCAGCAGGGAGGTAATTCCAGCGGCGGTAACCCCTATAACCAGCGGGCTTACCTTCTGCACCTGCATGGCCAGCAGATTGAACAGCAGGGTCACAATCCACAGGGTGATGGTGGTGCGGCGCTGCGAGAAGCCCTGGGCCAGGAGTCGGTGGTGGATGTGGTCTTTGCCTGGGGTGGACAGCGGGTTTTGCTGCCTGAGTAGCCGACGAATAAACACCTGGGTGGTGTCCAGGATGGGCAGCAGCAAGAAAAGCGCGGTGGGAACCAGGGAGAATGCGGTGGTCACTTTGAGGCTGCCCAGCAGGGCCGTGGCCGCCAGAACGTAGCCGAAGAAGTAAGCCCCGGCGTCGCCCATGATGATTTTTGAAGGATAAAAGTTGTGTCGCAAGAAGCCAAGCGCGGCCCCTGCAAGCGCGGCCAGTACCAGCGTAGCTGCAGCCCACTGAGGGTTCTGGGCCGAGACCGCCAGCAGGCTCATGGCGGTGATAAAAGCAATACCGCCGGCCAGTCCGTCTATGCCGTCCATCAGATTAATTGCGTTGGTGATACCAATGACCCATACCACCGTTAGCATCACGCCCCAAAAGGGGTCGAGCGCGGTGCCGAAAGCAGCGTGAAAGCGGATGTCCACCGCAACCAGCAGCAAAGCGGCGAGTAGTTGTACTAGAAGCCTAAACAGCGGTGGCAGGCCAAACTGGTCATCCACAAAGCCCACCAGCACCAGGATGGCCCCACCCAGCAAAATGGCCAGCACCTGCACCTGTACTTCCTGAATCAGGATGGGGCGTAGGGTGGTGGCTACGATTAAAGCAGCGACCACGCCCGAAAAGATCGCCAGGCCGCCCGCGTTGGGCAGGGGTTCTTTGTTCAGGCGGCGGGCATTGGGCTGGTCGGCCCAGCCCACTTTGAGGGCAAACTGCCGTACCCTGGGCATGAACCGCCAGGTGACCACCCAGGCCACCACAAAGGTAAAAACCACGATGAGCCAGCCCGAACCGCTGGGGTTGGCAATGCCAATGGACTTCAGAAACTCGATCATCCCAATTGACCCAGCCTACCGCGAATGGGTGAGGAATGTAACTGCCTTACCTGGTTCCGTAGATTCGGTCGCCGGCGTCCCCCAGGCCGGGCACAATATAGCCGTGGTCGTTGAGGTGGCTGTCCACCGCGGCGACCACAATCTCCACGTCGGGATGGGCTTCCTGTACACGCTTAATCCCCTCCGGGGCAGCGATGATGCTCATCAGTTTGATGTGGTGGGCCCCTTTGGACTTCAGTATCGAAAGGGCGTGCACGGCGCTGCCTGCGGTGGCCAGCATGGGGTCGGTGAGGAAGACCCGCCGCTCGGCAATGTCGGAAGGCAGCTTGCAGTAATACTCCACCGGCTGCAAGGTGTTGGGATCGCGGTAAAGGCCAATGTGGCCCACTTTGGCCGCGGGAACCAGCTTGAGAATGCCATCTACCATAATGAGGCCAGCCCGCAAAATAGCCACCACAGCCAGCTTTTTGCCCGAAAGCATATGGGCGGTCATGGTGGTAAGGGGGGTTTCGATGGTGACCGGGTCGAGCTCGAGGTCGCGCATGGCTTCGTAGGCCATGAGCATGGTGACCTCTTCCATGAGTTCGCGGAACTCTTTGTTGCCGGTGTTCTTATCGCGAATGATGGCCAGCTTGTGCTGTACCAGGGGGTGGTCTACCACGGTCAGTTTCATGCTCAGTGAATCGTAACACCGGGGCAAGGGTGGGGGCAAATCGTATCAGGCTGGCTCTGGGCTGAACTCCTGGTAGAACCGCAGGGCTTTGGGCATCTTGTCGGCGACGGCGGCCTCGAAGCCGGCGGGTTCTTTGGTGCGGAACCAGTGCATATCGTGAAGGTAGGTGAGGGGCACCCAGAAGCGCAGGCGGCGCCACAGGGCTTGTGGCTCTGGGTAGCACGAAACCATGTACCGCAGGGCGGCCAACGCCTGCGCTTCCCCGAGCATCACCAGGGTTCCGGTGGTTAGAATAGCCAGGTC
Organism: Meiothermus sp.; assembly: GCA_026004095.1. Lineage (GTDB taxonomy): Bacteria > Deinococcota > Deinococci > Deinococcales > Thermaceae > Meiothermus. The sequence goes on along the minus strand of BPIL01000010.1, from coordinate 21,378 downwards.
GCGGGCGGGGTCGTCGGGCTGGGCGCGTATCCAGTCCACCACCAGGGCCTCCGGCACCCCCTGGGCCTCGGGGTGCTTGAGGAGAATGTTGCCGGCGTGGGGATCGCGGTGGCAGAAGGCCTGGGGGGTTCCGGCCACTTCTTCGATATGCTCCCAAAGCCAGCCGACCAACTGCCGGGCCTGGGGCAGGTCGTGCAGGGTGCTGCCAAACTGCTGGAGGCGGTCTTGCAGGCGGGTGCGGCTGACCACGCCAGGTTCTGGGATGGCGTGCAGGCGCACAAAAAACCGGGTCAGTTCCTCCAGGGCGGCCTGACTGAAGCGCTCGGGGGTGAAGTTGCTCCCTGGATAGCGCTTGGTGACCAGGACGCCGCACTGGTTAAGGCTATGGGTCTCCACCACCCAGTCGCCCAGCCCGGCCTTGGTCATGTTGAGGGCCTCGAGCCGCGCGGCGTAGATGCCGCCGGGTTGGGAGGTGGGAGGGTATACTTTGAATACCAGCCCATCACCGGCAAAGGTGCGGGCCTCGGCGCCCCCGGCCAGGGGGGTCAGGCGCATCTGGTAGCGGGCCTCGAGGGCCGGTAGCATCTCCACCTTGCACAGGATACCCGTACCAGGTCAGTCCGAGGCAACCTGTGGGGGCGGAACCGAAGGCTCGGCTGTGGGTGGGGGTGTGTGGGCCAGGGTTTTGGGCCAGGGAAAGCGGGACATCCAGAGGGCTGCCGAGAGGGTAAGCAGACCCATAACAGCCACGCCAAAGCGGGCCCCCAGGGTGTCGATCAGCAGCCCTGAAATGTAGGCTCCCAGCGGGCCCGAGCCCAACAAAACCATCGAGTAGACCGACATCACCCGGCCCCGGATGCGGTCGGGGGCCAGAAGCTGCACGGTGGTGTTGGAGTTGATCAGGGTGGTGATCATCCCCAGGCCGGCCAGGCCGAAAATAAAGGCCACCCAGGCTGGGGGAAGCGGCAGGGCCAGACCCATCAGGGCCAGGCCCAGCAAGCCGCTGCCCAGGACAGCCCGTAAGGGGCGGGCTTTGGAGGCCAGGGCCTGGATAAGGGCCGCCACAATGGAGCCGAGCCCCACCGCCGACATCAGGAAGCCGAAGCCCTGGGCATCGAGCTTGAGCTCGAGCCGTGCGTAGGCCGGCACAATGGTCTGGAAGTTCATGCCCAGGAGGCTGGTCAGGCCCACCAGCAACACCACCTGCCGCACCAGAGGATGCCCCCAGACGAAATGCATGCCCTCGAGGGCCTCTCGCAAGACCCCATCGCGCCTGGCCTGCACTTTGGGATTGGGCGCACCGAACAACACCACGATGAGCGGCAAAAAGGAGAGCGCATTGGCTAGATAACTCCAGGAGAGGCCAAAGCCCGCAATCAGCAAGCCCGCCAGGGCCGGGCCTACGAGCCTCGAGGTGTTGAAGCCAAAGGAGTTGAGGGCAATCGCGCCCGGATAGCGTTCTTTTCCGGCCAGCTCCACCGTGAAGGCCTGCCGCACCGGCAGGTCGGCGGCGTTGAACATGCCGTACAGGAAAGCAAACACCAGCACGTGCTCGTAGCGCACCCAGCCACCGACGATAAGCACAAACATGCTCAAGGCCAGCAGGGCCATGCCGCCCTGGGTGATGAAAAGCAGGTTGCGGCGGCTGTAGCGGTCGGAGAGCACGCCCGCGGGAATGGAGAACAAGAGCGAGGGCAGAAACTGCAAGGCCACCACCAGCCCCAGCCGTTCGGCGCTGTTGGTGAGCTCGAGCACCAGCCAGCCCTGGGTGGCGGCCTGCATCCAGGTGCCCAGTTGGGAAAGAAACAGTGCGATCCAGTAGGTACGGTATCTGGGGTCACGCAACAAGGCTAATGCAAGCACCCGCCCATCATACTCCTAAACTGACCCGTGGGTCAGTTTTCGCTCTGGATATTTTTCAATGCCTCCCGGGGTGATGCCAGATGGTGATTCGTCCCATAAAGCGGGTGTTGCCTGTGTCTCTTGACTTGCTGGGTGCACAATGTAAACTGTCCACAGCCGGAAGCAAAACCCGTGGTCGCATCGGCCTGTACTGGGTTTGGGTGCGACCCAGCGCTTGCTCCCGAGCCGGTTTCAGGAGGTTCTTGAATGAAGTTTTGGAAACTAACCATCGTTGCCTTGGCGTTGCTGGCGGGCTGGGCTGTAGCCCAGCAGCGCCCCAGGGTGGTCATTCCCACGGGGAGTACCGGCGGGGTGTTCTTTTTTTACGGGCAGGCTGTTGCCAAAATCCTGAGCGAGGCTGGGGTGGCCGACGCCACCGCCCAGCAGACCGGGGGTTCCTACGACAACCTGCTGCTGCTGCGCGACCGCACCGATCCCCGTTCCAACACCTACTACTGCGCCCTGGCTACCACCGACTCGGCCCTGGTCACCTACACGGGTGAGGAGCCCCGCTTTGCCCAGCGCAAGGCCGACATGCAGCGGATCATGTTTTACATGTATCCGAGCCTCATTCACATCGTGACCACCGAAAAGTCGGGCATCAGGTTTGTGGGCGATCTGCGGGGCAAGCGGGTCTCGACCGGCCAGCCCGGCTCTTCCACCGAGAACCTGGCCCTCTTGGTGCTCAAGGGGGCGGGGGTGGATCCGCGCGAGTTTGCCAAGCGCGAGCGTCTGCCCGCCGCCGAGTCGGCCAAGGCCCTGTCCGAGGGCACCATTGACGCCTACTTCTGGGTAGGGGGTGTGCCGACCTCGAGCGTGGTCGAGCTGGCCCAGAGCCTGGCCCGCAAAGGCGATCAGATTAAACTAGTCGACTCGCCCCGCACCGGCCCCACTGCCCAACTGCTGCTCAAGGAGTTCCCCGGCATCATCACCACCGGCAGGCTGCCCAAGAGCGCCTATGGCACCAAAGACGACGTCTTCGCCCTCTTCACCGGCAACGTCTTCCTCTGCCCGGCCTCCATGCCCGACGACCTGGCCGCCGCCATCATGAAAGCGGTGTTTGGCAACCTGCAGACCCTGGTCACGGCCACCGCCGCTGCGCGGGACACCACCTTGAAGAACACTGTTGACCTGTACAACCAGAAAACGGTGATTCCCTTCCACCCTGGCGCCATAAAGTACCTGCGCGAGGTCGGAGCCATCCGCTAAACCAGGCCTAGCCTAAAAGCTCCCTCGAGCCCGGGGGAGCTTTTTCGTGGGTGCTACAGCCTCTTATGAACTCGGTATAATCGCTCAACAGGTTTTTGGGAGGTTTGATTAATGGAAATACCTCGAGACAGCGCAGGTAGAACCACCCCGCTGGGACGCCTTATCTGGTTTATCCTGCTGGCAGCGGCCCTGTTCAGCCTGTACCTGGTGCTTCACCCTTTCACGCCTTTGAGTCGGCTGGATATCAGCATCCTGGATCAGGTGCAGCTACGGCGGGCCACCCACGTCCTGCTGCTCTTGGTGGCGGGCTACCTGATTACCTCGCAGCTCCAGGCGGCCCGGCCCACCATAGGGGCCTGGGTGTTTGGGCTTTTGTCGCTGCCCTTCCTTTATACCTTCTGGGTGCCCAACGTGCCGGGCGTGGATATTCCGCTCGCGGGCAAACTCATGGGCACCCTGGCCTGGGCCCTGGCGGTGGGGCCTAATCTGCTACCCCGGTTGCGGCGCTACGCCGATATCGCCGCGGCTTTGCTGGCCATCGCACCCTGGGCCTACCAGGTGCGCTACTACGAGGAGCTGGTCAACCGGGCGGTGATTCCCGCGGGCTGGGATATGGCCATGTCCTTTACGGTCATCATCCTGGTGCTGGGGCTGGTCAGCCGGCTGCTGGGCCCCATCATGCCCTCGCTGGTGCTGGTCTTCCTGACCTACAACATGTACGGCCAGTACGTGCCCGGCACCTTCCGTGGGGCCAAAAACGGCATCGACCTGATTCTGGGTAAAACCTACAACGAAACCGAGGCCGGCATCTACGGCCTGATTACCGGGGTTTCGGCCAAGTACCTGGTCTACTTCACCATCCTCTCGGGTCTGATTGGGGCGTTGGGGCTGGGCAAGGTGGTGGCGAACATCGCCCTGGCCATGGTGGGCCGCACCCCCCAGACCCCGGGCCGGGTGACCGGCATCGCCTCGGTGTTTATGGGAATGTTCAGCGGCTCCGGGGCGGCCGATACCCAGTTCGTGGCCACCCTGACCAAGCCCCTCTACGAAAAAGCCAACTACGACAAAATGATCGCCGCCGGTCTGGTGGCCACCGCGGGTACCATTGCCCTGATTACGCCGCCGGTGCTGGGCTCCATCGCCTTTGTGATGGTGGAAATCCTGCAGATTAGCTACCTCTGGGTGGTAATTATGGCTCTGGGGCCCATGCTTCTGTACCTGCTGGGCATTCTCACCTTCAACGAGTTTTATACCCGCAAGGCCAAGCTGCCCCCGGTGGGCGCAGACATTCCGCTAGGAAAACGCTATGCCCTGCGCTACAGCACCATCTTCATCCCGATTGTGCTGATTGTGGTGCTGCTCTTTCTGGGCACCGAGGTGGCCACCGCGGTGTACCTGGCCTCGCTGGCCTTCGTGCTCATCTGCTACCTCGACCCCACCCTGAGGCCGGCCCCGCTGACCGAGGCCATGCAAAGCCCCGCCTACAAGGTGGGCCTGCCACTGGGCATTGGGCTGGCCATCGGCGGTGCTTTGCTCCCTGTGCTGGCCGGGTGGAACCTGGGCAATATCCCTATTCTGCCTGTGACGCTGGCCACGCTGGGGCTGCTGTTGGGTACGTTTGTGTATCCGGCGGCTGCCGCGGGTAAGTTGCGGGGGGCCCTCGAGCCCATCGCCCAGGGTTTGGTGGAGGGCTTCCGCCAGCTTATCCCCATCGGCTCGGCCATCGTGGCGGCCAACCTGATCTTCGGGATGATGGTGATCACCGGCCTGCCCTCCAAGTTCTCCATTTTTCTGGGGCAGGTCTCGGGGGAGAGCCTGCTGCTGGCTACCCTGGTCACGGCCATCTTCAGCCTGATTCTGGGGATGGGCGTGCCCCCGACGGCCACCTACGTGCTCACGGCCTCGCTTACTGCGCCGGCCATCATCAAAATTGCTGCGGCCAACTTCCAGGGCTTTGGCCTCGAGCCCCAGCAAGCCGTGCTGGCCGCCACCCTGGCCACCCACATGTTCCTCTTCTACTACGCGGTGCTGGCCGACGTGACCCCGCCGGTGGCGCTCTCGGGTTATGCGGCGGCCTCGGTTTTCAAAACCAACCCCATCCTCACCGGGGTGTATGCGGCGCGGGTGGCGCTGGCCAAGTACATCATTGGCTTCTTCTTCCTGCTCTCCTTCACCGGCACCGGCCTGCTCATTTTGCCGATTTTACAGAACCTGCCGGGCCTCGAGGGGTGGCTGATCATCCTCGAGCGCTTCTTCTTCACCGCCACGGCCATTGTCTTCCTGGCTGCGGCCACCGTTGGCTACACCCGCCGCCCCTTGCGGCGCTGGGAAAGCTGGGTGATGGGGCTCCTGGCCCTGGCGTTGTTCTACCCCTACCCCAACCTCTGGATGGCCTTTATTCCTTTTGTGTTGGGGCTGCTCTTCTTCCTGCGCGGTGAGGGTAAAAGCACCACCTCGCCCCAGGCCGCCGACTGACACCATTCACGGGCTGAGGGCGGCTTGATAGAGGGCCAGGCGTTCTGGGCGCACCAGGGAGGTTTGGTTGGCCGCAAACCCCCAAAAGGCGGGCTGGGCCTCGCTGGATCGCACGCCCTGGCGTAGCAAGGCCTCCAGCCGGCCCTCCTGGGCGGCCTGGCGCAACCGGGTGCGGTAGTTTTGCAGGGTCTCCACGCGCAGGCGGGGCCTGGAGTTGGCATCGCCGGGCAGAAAGCCAAAAAGGAGCTCGAGGTCGTTGTCGAAGCCATCCCGGTCGGAGTCCAGCCCGTCCCGGGTTACCTGCTGCAGGGCCTGGCGGATCTGCACTGCGCTTAGCTGAAAGATGCTGCGCGCCTCGGGGCTGTCGGGCCCCACGGTTTCCTCCAGGAGCCGATGGACGATGGCCTGGTAGTCCCGGCCGAAGGGGTTGAACTGCTTGCTGCCCAGGGGGCCGAGGTGGCAGATCGAACAGGTGGCCCGGGTGGGCTCGAGGTGGTAGCGCACCGCGAGCTCCTGTAGCGAGGGAACCCCAAAGCGAAGCGGCGGCGTGGCGGCGGGAATCAGCCCCAGGGCATCGGTGTAGCGCCCGCGCTCGCGAAAGACCTCGCCCAGGCCGCGCCAGCTAAAAAGCGCAAAACTGCCCAGCAGAAACACCAGCAATAGGAGCCGCAGACGGTTGTCCACCAAGACCCAATCTATCCGAAAAATGCAGGGCTGAGGGTGGGATAAACGGCTGCCAACTCCGTGCGGCGCCTGGTGTGCAGAAGCACCATGGGCTTGCGCCGGATGAGGTTAAACTCCAGACTTGACCGCTATGCCGCATAGAGCCCCAGGAAGCGCAGGGCGGAGAGGGGGTTGAAGGAGAAGATTTCTAGGGCTGCCTTCTTCTCCCTCACCCCCTCTCGGTGAAGCATGGAGACCAGGAAGGCCCGCAGCACCGCTAGCGCCCACGCCCCCACCCCCCGCACCTGACAGGCATCCTCCCCAAAGCACACGTCCCGCACCCAGAAAGACCGGTTCTCCACCTCCCAGCGGGAAAGCAACAGGCTCCCCAGCCGCTTTGCGTCCGCTACCTCCGGCCCCAGGCTGGTGAGGGCGTAGCTCACCGTCCGCCGCACCTCCCCCGTCCCCTTGTGCCTCACCTCCCGCCAAAGCCGCACCACCTGCCTGGCCCCAGGGAAGGCCCGCACCTCTTCCGGCAGGTAGGGGGAAGCCCAAACCCGGTAGGTCCACACCTCCCCGTCCCGCACCCCACTCCAGGTCGCCTCCGTCTCCCCGGGAAGACGCCTTCCCGCCATCCCCTTGAACACCTCCAGGGCCCACTCCAAAAGTTCCCCCTGGTTCCCCTTCAGGACCAAGAGATAGTCCCCCCTTTTTTCCGCACCCGGGCCGCCACCTCAGGGTACAGGTACCCCGCGTCCCCCACCACCACCTTGCCCTCCAGCTCCCTCGCCTCCAAACGGTCCAGAAGCTCCAGGAAGGCCTTCTCCTCCCTCCCTTCCGCCCGGGCCTGGGCCAGGGTGGTATGGAGGTGCAGGGCCAGGACCTCCACCAGCTTGACCTGGGGGCTTTTCCCCTTGCCGCTTCCCCGCAGGTGCTTCCCGTCCACCACCAGGACCTCCCCAAGGTCGGCTTCGGGGAAGACCTGGCCAAGGGCCGCCTGGAGCTTCTCAGGATCCAGGCGGTGAAGGAGAAGGGTGATGGCGGTGTGGCCTGGGGCCTTGCGCAGGCCCAGGTGGGGCAAGAGGTGGGGGTTGGCGCGGGCAAAGCGTTCCACGCCGCGCAGGGAGTCCACGCGGCTCAGGAAGGCCACCAGGATGAGGGCCAGAAGGCCCCAAAGGGGGTACTGCCGGTTGTGGGCCCGAGGGTCCGGGACCTGGGATAGCGCCTGGCGCAGAGTCATGATCTTTCTCTACCCCAAGGGCTGTATATCGGTCAAGTCTGGTTAAACTCGAGGCATGTTGACGCTCATGCGCCGGGGTGGTTTCCGCTTTTATGTCAAGTCGGGCAGCGCCCAGGAAAAGCCGCACATCTTTGTAACCCGCGATGGGGACGCCTGGGCCAAGTTCACCCTGAGGCCGGTGAGCGTGGTGATCAACAACGGCCTGGCCCGCAACGAGCTCACCCGGCTGCAGGGGATGGTGGCCGACCTCGAGCCCCAGCTTTTGCAGCTCTGGTGGGAGTACGCCATCACCCAGGGGGTCAGGCCCGAGGCCGGGAAAGAAGAAAAGCCGGGCCACAAATCGGGCCCTACACTCGAAGCGCCTTCAACGGCGCTCGAGGAAGTGCAGTGCGAGGCCCCGCTGGGGCCTACAGTTTGAAGCAGGAGAACGCGGCTCCCTTTGCCGCCTAGACCCCCTTCCCTAAGCTGCAACTCCCTGCCATCTGGTATCCTGCCACTGCGCATGATTCAGGTCTTTACCGGCGACAGCTTTCTGGCTCGAGAGGCCCTGCTCCAGGAGGCCAGCCTGCAGGGCCTGCCCCCCCGCCTGATGCCCCCGGAGCCGGCCCTGGTGGCCCAGGAGGCCAATGGCGGGCTGTTTGGCCCCGGTGGGGCTCTGGTGGATCTGCGCGACCTCAGCGAGGCCGAGTGGAAGCCCCTCAGGGAGGTGCTGGAAGGCCTGCCGCCCGATGCGGTGGTGCTGCTGCTCGACCCCCGGCCCACCGCGGCCCGCAGCAAGTGGTACGCCGAAAAAGCCCAGAGGCGCGACCACCCCACCCCCGGCCCCAAGGAGATGACCAACTGGGTGGTGAACCGCGCCCGCCACCACGGCCTCAAACTACCGGGGGCGGTGGCTTCGTACCTGGCCGGCCTGGTGGGGGGCAAAGGCAGCGCCGAGAACCCGGCCATGGGCCTCGAGGCCCTCGACCAGGAACTGCGCAAACTCTGCCTGGTCACGCCCCCCATCACCCTCGAGAAAGTGCAGGCCCTGGCCGCTCTGGACACCCCCATCTCCGGCTTCGACCTGGTGCGCTCCATCACCGAGGGTAAAGCCACCCTGGCCTTCAAGATGGCCCGTGAGCTTTTGGAACGGGGGGAAGACCCCTTGCGCATTCTGGGTGCGCTCTCCTGGCAGTATGTGCGGGTGGCTAAAGCCTGGGCCCTGTTGCAAGACGACCCCCTGATGGGGGAGGGGGCGGCCGCCAGCGCCCTGGGCATGCACCCCTACGCCGCCAAACAAACTTTGCTGCTGGCCAAAAAATTGTCGGGCAGTGCCGTTACCTGGGCCCTGGAGATCCTGATGGAGGCCGAGGAGGCGGCCAAAACCGGCAAGGACATGCGCCTGGCCCTGGAGCGGGCCATCGTGGCGCTGGCTGGTATTCATCAGCCAGCTTCGCGCTAAGTAGCCGCCACGATCAAAAACGCCACATACGCCACATACAGCCCCAGGAAAACCCCGCCCTCCCTGCGCCCCAGGCGAAACCCGGTTGCCAGAAACGGCCACAGCAGCACACTGGCCAAAAGCATTACCCACATATCGCGCTGGATGTTCTCCCAGGGTAAGCCAACAGGCTGGACAAGGGCCGTGATCCCCAGGATGCCCAGGATGTTGAAGATGTTGGAGCCCACGATGTTACCCAGCGCGATGTCCGGCTCGCGGCGCAGGGCAGCGGTGATGGAGGCGGCCACCTCCGGTAGGCTGGTGCCCAGGGCCACCACGGTGAGGCCAATGATGAGTTCGGGCACCCCGAAGGCCCGGGCCAGCGCCACCGCCCCCAGGGTGAGCAGGCGGGCCCCCACCCCCAGGAGCACCAGCCCCAGCACCACCCCCGCGTAGGCCTGCCAGCCAGCTTTGGGGGGTTGGCCGTACTTCTGCTCGTATTCTTGTTGCACCTCGGCCATCTCGGTTGCACCGCTGCGGTACAAAAACCAGATGTACAGGCCCAGCAGGCCCACCGAGAGGAGCGCCTCCCCGCGGGTGATCTGCTGGTCGAAGTACAGGAACACAAACAGCAGCAAGGTTGCGCCCAGCATGATGGGCACCTCGCGCTTGATGAACTGGGCCTGGGCGCGGATGGGCACGATCAGGGCGGTGAGGCCCAGGATGAAGAGGATGTTGAGAATGTTGGAACCCACCACGTTGCCAATGGCGATGGACGGGCTGCCCGCGAGCGCAGCGGCCAGACTGGCGGCCAGCTCGGGGCTGCTGGTGCCAAAGGCCACCACCGTCAGGCCCACCACCATGGTGCTAATGCCCCAACTGCGGGCCAGTATCACCGCGTTTTTGACCAGGGTTTCGCCCCCAAAGTACAGCAGCGCCACGCCGCTGGCTATCAGCAACAGATTTAATGCAAACTCCATGCCGAGTAGGGTAGCAAAAATTAGGTGTTTGCGTATAACCTTTCAAGAGCGAGGCTTTCTTCCTCGCTAAGACCGTACAGCCGAAAAGCCGCCTGGTTGCAGGCCTGCACGTCGCGCGCCTGGGCGGCCTCGAGGAGGGCCTGTCGAAGGTGATGGGGTACCTCGCTCCAGCGTGGAATGCGGATGCGCCGCAAATACTGGGCCTGAAAGCGGAGATAGCCCCCGCGCATCTGGGTTGAATAGGCCGCAACAAACAGGTGGGCCACCGCCGACAACAGCACCGCCTGGAGCGCACGCAGATCCCACGATTCGGAGGTGATGTAGTAAAGGTTGTGATGAGGGTACAGGCGGCCTTGCTCGAGCACCACGTGGGGCCGGCCTTTGATATCGGGGATGAGGAGCTTGGGTGTTCTAGCCAGCGAGGGCACGATCCGGTCGATGGTGCGGTACCACCGAGCCGGAAAGCGCCGGGCGTAGTGTCGTCCGGCTATTACCTCCCGGCGCGCCTCCAGGTAGGCGCGCAGCCGGGGGTAGCAGCGAAGATCGACGAGATCACCCGTCTCGCTAAAGGGGTTGATAAGGCCCAGGCCGCCCCACCGCACCTCACCCGAGCCGATATCCTGGGTTGTGACCAGGGGCAGCTTGCGGTCGGGTTCTACCTCGAGGGCCTCGAAGTCGCCGATAAAGGCCTGGTCGGCCCCGGTCGCCACCCCAATCCCCACCCGGCAGCCCGCCTCCTCGAGGCTGGGAAAGCGGCGCTCGAGCCGCTCCAGCAGGGCCCTTTGCTCGGGTGCAACGAACAGCCAGGGCGCTGCACCACGGGTGACCTGGGCCACCCGCACCGCGCCGCCTTCGGGCAGGGTGTCGGCCCGCAGCACCTGCGCAAGCTGGGTAAGCTGGTCTGGCTCGAGGCTGGGGTGATGAACAATGCGGGTGGGCCCTGGTGCTTCCCGGCTGATCACCATGATGGCCGGGTAAGCAGCTACTTTAGAGCGAAAGGCGGGCGCATGGGCCATATCGAGGTAGATTTTTAGGTGAAAATTGTCGGCCACATATTTGCGCAACAAAGCACCATAGCGGTTTTTGGCCCAGCGGTCTGCGCAGATGAACCCCAGCGCACCCCCCTCCGCCAGCAGCGATAGCGAACGCTCGATGAAGGGAATGTACAGGTCGGCGCGATCGTGCATGGTGGCGTAGCGCCTTCTGTACTCGGCCAGCAGGGTAGGGGGGATGGCCTCCACGCGCACGTAGGGCGGGTTGCCGACCACGTAGTGGAAAGGCCCCTCGAGCGGGCACAGCAGGTAATCCCCCTGAATCAGCCAGTGGTCGGCTAGATGCTTGCTGAACCCTTCCTGCTGCAACAGCGCAACCACCGCGTGGTAGGTGGCCTCGAAGGTTTCGGGGTGCAGCTCCACCCCTCGAATGGCTTCGGATAGCCCTGAAGTCCCAAACCGCCGGGCGGAGGACAGCAGCCGGCGCAGGATGGCTAGCAGGAAAACCCCGTCCCCAAAGGACGGCTCCAGAATGCGCTGCTGGTGCAGGGGCCGGTCGGGGGTGTAGCCCACCAGATCCAGTATGAACTCCGCCACCTCGGGGCGGGTGAAGACCGCCCCTCGAGCAGAAGGAGCGGCTGGGTGCTGGACGACGGGTGTGGCCTGGGTCTGGTCAAAGCAACTGAGCATATCCCTCTGCCGAGAAAGCCTATTTGAACGGATGGTCGTTTTCCAGATACTCCAGTATCCCCCGGGCGATGCCGTAGCCAATGCGGTCGAGGTAATGGGGGTTGCGCAGGTTCTGGCCCTCGATGGGGTGGCTCAGGTAGCCCATCTCCACCAGGATGGCCGGGACGCTGGTATAGCGAATCACGTAGAAGTTGGCGCTGCGCACCCCACGGTTGACGGCAGCGGTGGCCCCCAGCGTATACGAGAGCACCCGGGTAGCCAGGGTGCGTGAAAGTTCCATGCGGCGCAGCGAGTCCATCTGGGGGGTGGGGGAGGGCAGGCTCTGGGGTGGGAGGGGGTTGAGATCCTCGGGGCTGGGCTGGGCGCCGGGGTCGAGCGGGCTTTGCGCTGGGGGAGGCTGGACGGCCTCGAGCGCATCCAGCGGGGTGGGCGGGAGCGGCACCGGCGAGGGGAAAAAGGGGCGGGTGGTGTCGGGGCTGTAGTAGTAGACCTCGAGGCCGCACCAGCCGTCGGCGCGGGCCGGTACGGTGGCGTTGGCGTGGATGGAGACGAACAAATCTTTGCCCTCGGCCAGGGCCACGCGCTGGGCCAGGTCGGTGCGCTTGTCGGGCGAAAAGGCCGTATCGCTTTCGCGGGTCAGGACGACCTCCACGCCCGCGTTTTGCAAAAAGCGGCGCACCCGCAGGGCCACCTCGAGGTTCACCGCTTTTTCCGCCACCGGCCCCAAAGCGCCGGGGTCGGGGCCGCCGTGCCCGGCGTCCACCACCACCGAAAAGCGCCGCCCGCCCGACCTGATAAAGCGAAACTCCGGGAAGGCCGGCAGCGGGCTGGTATCCACAAAAGCCCCCGAGAGGTCGATCACCAGCCGCTGCCCGTCGCCTTGCAGGGCGGCCAGGGTCATGGTTTTGTAGCCGGAGCGGGGCGTGACCCCCTGGGGGGTGAGCAGGATCAGCACCGCCTGGTTCTCGTGCTGCTCGAGCACATACCCGGCCAGCTCCGGCAGGCTCACAAAGTGCAGGCCGGGCGCAACGGTCTGACCCGGCAGGGTCACCCGCAGCGCAGCGCCCAGCGGCTCAATCTGGTAGGTCGCCTCTTTGGGCAAGTCCAGCACCACCCGCGCAAACCCCGGCTGGTCGCCGATGCGGGGGGGCGGCAGGCTCTGGGCCAGAGCGCTGGTGCTCAAGAGAGCAGCCATAAGTAAACGCAGATGCAGGCGAGACATCTTCAAAACAGCCTCAGTTTATTGCGGCGTAAAAGTGCCGGATGAGTTTTGGGCGCTGGCGTCTTCACCAACCGGCGGATGCCCTGTGGGTACAAAATGCAACCAGGGTGGGTTTTGGGGTGGGGCCGGGCCTGCTAGGCTGTAGGGGCTACAAGGAGGTTGTGTGTTAGACGAAGCATTGGTGGGAGATGTGCTCCGCCGTGCCCGGCAGGGCGGGGCCGACTTCGCAGAGCTGTATGTGGAACGCTGGCGGCGGCGGGCCTTGCGGGTGCTTTCGGGCGAGGTGAAGGAGGCCACCAGCGGCCTCGAGTACGGGGCCGGGCTGCGGCTTTTTTACGGCACCGAGGTGGTGTATGCCTACACCAACGACCTGAGCCCCCAGGGCCTGCTCGAGGTCGCCGAGACCCTGGTTCAGCTCAAGGGCCAGGCGGGGCAGGTAGACGCGCTGGGCCGGGGCGGCCTCGATTTTCGCAAGGCGGTGGCCCAGGGGCTGCACGCCCCCCAGGTTCCCTTTACCGCCAAAGACAAGCGCTACCGCCTCGAGCGCCTCCGTGAGGCCGAGGCCGGGGCGAGCGTGGGCCCCCAGATCAAGCAGGTGCAGACCAACCTGATGGAGTGGGAGCAGGAGGTGCTCGTTGCCACCAGCGAGGGCACCTGGGCCGAGGATCGCCGGGTGCGCACCCGCCTCTACGTAACCGCCATCGCCCAGGACGAGAACGGGATGCAGACCGGGGTGATGGGGCCGGGGCTCAGTGTGGGCCTCGAGCTCTTCGACCGCTACCCCCCCGCCGAGGTCGGGCGCAGGGCCGGCCTGCAGGCCCTCACCAACCTGCGGGCCAAACCGGCCCCCGCCGGCACCATGCCCGTGGTAATTGGCAACGGTTTTGGCGGGGTGATCTTCCACGAGGCCCTGGGGCACCTCCTGGAAACCACTTCCGTCGCGAAAAAAGCCAGCGTGCTGTCCGACAAGCTGGGCGAAAAGGTGGCCTCGGACTGCGTGACCTACATCGACGACGGCACCACCCCCCACGGCTGGGGTTCGCAGGAGTTCGACGACGAGGGAAGGCCCACCGAGCGCACCGTGCTGATCGAGAACGGGGTGCTCAAAAGCTACATGGTGGATCGGCTGGGCAGCCTGCTCACCGGCTACCGGCCCACCGGCTCGGGCCGCCGCCAGGACTACACCTTTGCCCCCACCAGCCGGATGCGCAATACCTTCATCGCCCCCGGCACCACCCCCAAGGAAAAACTCTTCGAGGGCATCGAGTACGGCCTCTACGCCGCCGATATGGGCGGGGGGCAGGTGCGGCCCGGCTCGGGTGAGTACAACTTTGCGGTCAAGGAGGGCTACATCATCCGCCGCGGGCGCATCGAGGAGCCGGTGCGGGGGGCCATGCTGGTGGGCAAGGGCCCCGAGAGCATCCAGAAAATTGTGGCGGTCTCGGACGACCTCGAGATGGGCCCCGGTATGTGCGGTTCGCTCTCGGGCAGCCTGCCGGTGGAGGTGGGCCAGCCGCACCTTCTGATCTCCGAGATTGTGGTGGGGGGCCAGGCTTGAGCCGGCCTTTGAATGGGGGAAGAACCATGACCTTTGAAGAAGCCAGGGATTATCTGCTGCAAAAAGCCCGCGCCTTGGGCCTCGAGGCCGAGGTGCTGGCGACCCATACCCGCGAACTCACCATCCAGGCCCATGGCGGCAAGGTGGAAGAAATCACCCAGGCCGCCCAGGGCGGGGTGGGGGTGCGGGTGGTGGTGGAGGGCAAAACCGGCTATGCCTACACCGAGGAGCGCACCCCGGCGGCGCTCGACTGGGTGCTCCAGGAGGCCCACGAGAACGCCCTATTGCAGTCCGAGACCGGGGGGTTCCTGCCGGCGGGGGGCACGCTGGGCCAGCACGATCTGCTGGGCGAGGGGCTTTCGGCCCCCCTGGAGCAAAAGCGCCAGGCGGCTCTGAGCCTCGAGGCCAGCCTGCGGGCTGACCCCCGGGTGCGGCAGGTGCAGATGACCCGCTACTCCGAGAACGAAACCCAGGCCACCCTGGGCTCCACCCAGGGGGTCTCGGGGGCCTTTCGCAACGGCTACGCCCTGCTCCTGACCAGCGCCGTGATGGGTGAGGGGAGCAGCCTCAAGCAGGGCTACGAGTTCGACCTTGCCAAAGAGTTCCACGCCCTCGAGCCAGGCCGCACCGCCCAGCAGTTCCTGCACCACACCGGGCGCCTGCTGGGGGCCCGCCCCCTCAAAACCGGGCGCTACAAAGCCTACTTCGAACCCAAAGCCTTTGCCCAACTGCTAGGCATGATGGGCTGGTTTTTGCTCTCGGCCAAGAACGTGCTCGAGGGCAAGAGCCTGCTGGCGGGCCGGGTGGGGCAGAAAATCGCCTCGGAAATTTTCACCCTGGTAGACGACCCCACCCTACCGGACGGCCTGGCCTCGCGCCCCTTCGACGCCGAAGGCACCGCGGCCCGGCGCACGGTGTTCATCGAGAAGGGCATCCTGCGCACCTTTGCCCACAACTCTGAGACCGCCCGCAAGATGGGGGTGGAGAACACCGGCCACGCCGCCCGCAGCTACAAGGGGGTGCTGGGCATTGCACCCAGCAACCTGTTCGTAGAGCCCGGCGCGGGGGTGCAGATGGACAGCGGCATCGTGGTCACCGACCTGATGGGCCTGCACGCCGGGGCCAACCCCATCTCGGGGGAGTTCAGCCTGCAGGCCCTGGGTCTCAAGGTGGAGGGGGGCGAGGTGGCCTACCCGGTGGAGAACTTCACGGTGGCGGGGAACTTCCTGGAGCTGCTCACCCGCATCACTGCCCTGGGCAGCGAGCTCGAGTGGAACCCCATGATGGGCATCGTGGGCTCGCCCATGGTCGAGGTGGCGGAGCTGTCCTTTGCCGGGGCTTGAAAGCGGAAACGGTATGAAGCTCGGTTGCATCGCCTCACACATGGCGGTGGGCTAAAGCGGATGCCACAACCTTCAGCCGGGGTTTTTCTGGGCCAGTAAGCCCAAGAGCCGGGTCTTAACCACCGGCCACTCCTCGGCCAGAATGCTGTACATCGCACTGTCGCGGATGCCGCCGTCGGCTGCGGGCCGGTGCGCGCGGAGAATCCCGTCGAGGTGCGCCCCCAGCCGCTCGATGGCCCGGCGTGAGCGCAGGTTGCGGGCGTCGGTCTTGAGCGTCACCCGACGCACCCCCAGCCCCTCGAAGGCATGGGTGAGCATCAGGAGCTTGGCCTCGGTGTTGAGGCCGGTGCGCTGGGCCGGTGGGGCCAGCCAGGTGTGGCCGATCTCCACCGCATCGGGCTGCTGGGGGCGGTGGTGGGGGCTGTTTTCGGGCCAGGGCCAGTACTCGAAGGCCATAAAACGGGTGCTACCCACCACGCGACCGGCTCGCTTGTCCACCGTTGCAAAGGGCAGGGCCTGTCCCTGGGCCTGCTCGTCCAGGGCGGCTTGAATATAGCGCCGCATCCCCACCTCCGATTTGGGCACGGCGGTGTAGGGGTATTCCTCGAGCTGCGCGATCTCCAGCAGGGCGGGCAGGTGTGCCATGGTGAGGGGCTCGAGCCGGACGAGGCGGCCCTCGAGGGTGATGGGTTGGGTGAGGTGGGGGTTCATATTCATCGGCAGCTTAGCCCCCTGGCAAGGGGCTTGCCAATATCCAACCTCGAGCCTTCAACAACACGCGCCGAAGAAAACTTTCCAATGCGCCGCCGTGCTAGACCGTTCGGTGGACGGTATAAGCCAGATGGTTTTGAACCGGGTACACAAAACTCGAGGGATCATAGTATCCTAGGTGCACAACACAACCGAAGTTGCTCTCGAGGAGGAAGTGCATGAAGATGAACCGTCGGCAAGTACTTAAAGCTGGTCTAGCTGCTTCTACCGTGTACAGCCCCTGGATGATTGCCCGCGCCCAGGCCCGGCCGGTCAAACTCGCGGCCATTCTCCCCCTCACGGGTGCTTTTGCCTTCGCGGGCAATGCGGCCCTGGACGCTTTCCGCGATGCCGCCGACCGCATCAACGACAGCGGTGGTATCGGTGGAAGGCGTTTTGAACTGGTGGTTGAAGACGACGGCTACGATGTGGCCCGCGGAACGGCCGCCTTCAACCGCATTGTGCAGCGCGAAAGCCCGGAAGAGCTGGTGTTTGTCTACGGCGACTCCACCGGCCTTTCGAAAGCCCTGGCCCCCGAGATTACCCGCCTGCGCCTGCCCTACACCGCCACCTCCTTCTCCAACGAACTGGCCGATCCCAACACCTACCCCACCATTTTCGTTTTTGGCCCCACCTACAACGATATGGCCGGGGCTTTGCTGCAGCAGATTCGCCGCCAGAAGGGCCGCGGGGCCAAAATTTTCCTCTGCTACTCCAACTCCGAGTTCGGCCGCGACCCCATTCCCTTCATAAAAGACCGTGCGGCCAAACTGGGCTTCCAGATCGTGGGCGAAGAAGTCACCCCCCTGGCCATCGCCGATGCCACCCCCATCGTGACCAAGCTACGCCAGACCCAGCCCGACTTCGTGATTATGCAAGGCTACGTGCTCACCGTGGAGCCCCTGGTGGTGCGGGCTGCCCGCGAGCAGGGGGTTCGGGCCACCTTCATGGGCACCTACTATTCGGCCGAGCTGGCCCTGATGCAGCGGGCCGGGGCGGCGGCCGATGGCTTCATCGTGACCTACCACAACGCCTACTACTACGACACCACGGTGCCGGCGGTGGAGCAGATCCGGGCTTTGCGCCGCTCTAAAGGCCGCGATCTCTCGTACCGCACCACCTATTACATGGGCTCCTGGATGGCTGTGGATGTGATTGCCGAGGCCATGCGCCGGGCGCATGCAGCGGGCAAGCTGACCCGCCCCGGCATGATCGAGGCCCTGGAGAGCCTGGGCGACTACAACGCTGGCGGCCAGGTGCGCAACATGCGCTGGGTGAACCACCGACTGCCATTTACCAAGCTCTGGCGGGCCAACGTGCGGGATGGCCGCTTCGACGCCATCACCGACTGGGTGGACGGTTCAAAACTCTAAGCTGCCTTGGGGGCTCGAGGGTCGGGAGCTGACCGCTGGTTGGCCCGGGCCCTCGGGCCTGTCGCAAAAATCGCCTAAAGGAAAACATGGATCTGGCCTTAGTCATCCAAACCGCCCTGAACGGCCTGGCCAACGGTGCGCTTTACGCGGTAATCGCCAGCGGCTTTGTGCTGGTTTATCGCTCAACCAGCGTGGTCAATTTCGCCATCGCGGAGTTCATGCTCATCGGCGCCTACCTGACCTACACCATGTCGCTTTTTTTTCCGCTGCTGGTGGCTATCCTGCTGGCCCTGCCCCTGGCCTTTATCTTCGGGGTGCTGGTGGAGCGGGGGTTCGTGCGGCCCCTCCTGGGGCGGAATGTGGTGGCGGTGATCATGGCGACCATCGGGCTGGCCGCCACCCTGGACGGCGCCACCCTCATCCTGTGGGGCCCCGACCAGAAGGCCATGGGGGCTGCCGACGTTTCCCAGCTACCTAAAGAGATGCCCAGCCTGGCTTTTAGCCTGGGGGGGGTGTTTCTTTCTTCGAAAGCGGTGTGGAGCTTAATTCTGGCCCTGCCGCTGGCTATTCTGCTGGTGCTGGCGCTCAAATACAGCCGCTACGGGGTGCTGCTGCGGGCGGTCTCGGAGAGTGAGACCGCTGCGCTGGCCATGGGTATCAATGCGCCTCGAGTGGTGGCGGTGGCCTGGGGCATTTCAGCGGTAACGGCCACCATTGGCGGGGCGTTTCTGGCCGGTGCGGCGGGGGGGGGTGGCCCCGGCCATCACCTGATTCTGCTTGGTCTGATCGTCTTCCCCGTAGCCATCCTGGGGGGCTTCGACTCGGTGCCGGGCGCGGTGGTGGCGGGCCTGATCATCGGCCTGATCGAGGCCTTTTCGCAGCTTTACCTCGAGTCCCTCCTGCCGGGCATCACCCAGGCCATTCCTTTCTTAATCGTGCTGCTGGTGCTGCTCTTCCGTCCGTATGGTCTGCTCGGTCAGCATCGCATCGAGCGGGTGTGAAGGGAGGACATCCCCAATTCAAGGAGCGCTGAATGGCCGAGATTAACGTTGAAAACCTGAAAGTGGTCTACCGGGGCGTCATTCTGGCCTTGCAGGGTGTCAGCATGCGGGCCGGGGCCGGTGAGGCGGTGGCGCTGCTGGGGCCCAACGGGGCGGGCAAGAGCACCCTGGTGCGGGCCATCTCCGGGCTGTTGCCGCAGTACGACGGGCGGGTGCTGGACGGTCGAATTACCCTGGGTGGGGAGGATATCACCCACCTGCCGGCGCTCAAGGTGGCGGGCCTGGGCCTGACCGCGATCCTCGAGGGCCGCCCCATCTTTCGCTACCTCACCGTGACCGAAAACCTGCGGGCCGCGGGGCACAAACTAACCCCGCAGCGCCAGAAAGAGATAACCGACGAGATTTTTGCCCGTTTCCCCCGCCTCTATGAGCGCCGCTTCGAGCAGGGGGGGTACCTTTCGGGCGGCGAGCAGCAGATGCTGCTGCTGGGCATGGCCCTCCTCACCGAGCCCAGGATTCTGGTGGTGGACGAGCCCAGCCTGGGGCTTTCGCCCAAGCTGACCGAGGAGGTCATGCGCGTGCTGGACGAGTTGCGTCGCGACAAGGGCCTTACCCTGGTGCTGGTGGAGCAGAACGCCCGGGCGGCTTTTTCTATCGTGGAGCGGGTGTATGTGATGGAGCAGGGCCGGGTGGTCTTCGAGGGCACCGCCCAGGAAGCCCAGGCCGATGCCGACGTGATGGAGTTTTACTTAGGGGGTGCGGTGGCCGGTGGCTTCTCGGAGGCCAAGCGGTATCGGAGGAGAAAGCGATGGGTATAGTCTCGAGAAAAAGGTGGGTGGTCAGCGGGGGGGCTGGTGTGGAACTTCCGCCCAGGCCCTACGACAAGGAGGGCCGCCATGTCTGAAATGCTGCTCGAGGTCCACGACCTGCACCTTTCCTTCCGGGGTGTCAAGGCGCTGGCCGGGGTGAGTTTTAGCGTAGCGGAGGGCGACCTGTTCGCAGTGATAGGCCCCAATGGGGCGGGCAAGACCAGCCTGCTTAATGTGCTGTCGGGGTTGTACAGGCCCCAGCAGGGTCGGGTGGTGTTTATGGGCGAAGACCTGGCCGGCCAGAGCCCCCAGCAACGGGTGCGCAAGGGGCTGGGGCGCACCTTCCAGAACCTCGAGCTCTTCCGCGGCATGACCGTGCTGGACAACGTCAAGCTGGGGGCCGAACTGGCCGTGGGCAGCTACACCGACCTGATGCCCAAAGCCCAGATCGAATGGAAGATTCGCCACCACGCCGAAGAGGTGCTGGACTACCTGCACCTCTCGCCGTACCGCCACGTGCCGGCCGGGGCCCTGCCCTACGGCCTGCAAAAGCGGGTGGAGGTGGCTCGAGCCCTGGCCGGGCGGCCCAGGCTGCTGCTCCTGGACGAGCCCATGGCCGGGCTCAGCCTGGAGGAAAAACAAGACCTGGCCCGCTTCCTGCTGGATGCCCGGCGCGAGTGGGGCGTTACGCTGGTGCTGGTGGAGCACGATCTCAGGGCGGTGCTGGAGCTTTCGACCGGGGTGCTGGTGATGTCCTACGGCGAGGTCTTGTACCAGGGGGCCCCGGCGGGTGTGCGGGAGAACCCCCGCGTGGCCGAGGCTTATCTGGGGAGGAGTGCATGAGTCAGACCCTGATTGAATTCCTGGCCCATCACGCCCAGACCAGGCCCAACGCCCCTGCGATGCGGGTTAAGCGCCTGGGGGTGTGGGAGACCACCTCCTGGGCCCACCTCAAAGAGAAGGTCGAGCAGCTTGCGGGGGGGTTGCTGGAACTGGGCCTGGAGCCGGGTAGAGTGCTGGCCATCCTGGGCCAGAACGCACCGGAGTGGGTCATATCCGAACTGGCGGCCCAGACCGTAGGGGCCATGCCCATGGGCATCTACGCCGATGCCATGCCGGAGGAGGTGGGCTACTTCATCGAGTTCTCCGAGTGCGCGGGCATTGTGGTCTCGGACGAGGAGCAACTGGATAAGGTGCTGCCCCACCTGGACAAGCTAAAGTTTGTGCTGGTCTGGGAAGAGGCCGGCATGAGCAAGTACTGGAACGAGCGGGTACGGCCCTTTAGCAGCGTGCTGGAGCTGGGCCAGGCCGAGAAAAACCGCCAGGCTGTGCGGGCCGCGCAAGCCCAGGTGGGGCCCGATACGGTGGCGCTCTTGGCCCCCACCTCCGGCACCACGGCCCGCAGCAAGCTGGCCATGCTGACCCACGCCCAACTGATCGCCGGGGCCGAGGCGGGCCGCGAGACCATCAGCATCCGCGGCGGGGAGTGGGTGTTTTCGTACCTGCCGCTGCCCTGGATTGGCGAGCAGATGCTCACGGTGGTGCGCAACCTTACCGACGGTACGGTGGTGCACTTCCCCGAGGATGTGATCACCGTGCGCGAGGATGTCAAAGAGGTGCAGCCCGACTTTTATCTGGCCCCGGCAAGGCTGTGGGAGGATGCAGCGGCTATTGTGCGCAGCCGGATGGAGGACGCCGACGGGCTCAAGAAGGCCGTCTACCGCTGGGGTATGGGGGTGTTGCTCGAGTGC
>BPIL01000009.1 GCA_026004095.1 Meiothermus sp. | reverse complement strand
GCAGGCGAGCGCCGCTACCGGGCTGCGGAACTGGCCGGGCTGACCGAGGCGCCGGTGGTGATCCTCGAGGTGGACGAGGCCACCGCCCAGCCAGATCGCCCTGGTGGAGAACCTGCAACGGGAGGACCTCAACCCCTACGAGGAGACCCTGGGCATCCTGGCCCTGCTGGAGATGCGGCTGGAGCGAAGCAGGGAAGAGGTGGTGGGGTTGTTGCGACAGATGAAGAATGCCCAGGAAGGCCGAGTTAGGGACAACGTTGTACCTAATAAAGATGCCGTCCAGGTCGAGGAAATCTTCCAGGGCCTGGGGCGGTTGACCTGGGAGAGCTTTGTGCAGCATCGCCTGCCCCTGCTAAACCTGCCCCAGGATCTTCAGACCGCCCTGGAGGAGGGGGCCATTCCCTACACCGCCGCCCTGGAACTCAAGAAGGTGCGGGACGAGAAGGCCCGGCTCAAACTGCTGAAGGAAGCCCAGGCCGGAATCTCCTTGCGCGACCTCAAGGAACGGGTGCAGGCCCTGTTGCAGAAGGAGGCCTCTCCCCCACCCCGGCACAAGGCGGTGGCCCGCCGGTTGGCAAAGGTGAACCTCGAGGCCCTACCCGCCGAGAAGCGGGCCCGGGTAGAGGAGATGCTGGAGGAACTCGAGCGCCTGCTGGGGGAATAGTGGGTAGACCTCGAAAGTATCCAATCTTAAATGGCCCTGTCAACAAACTGATCTTCGCCGCCATGCGGCGCGACGGGATCACGAGGCCCGACCAGTGGGCCGATAAGTGGGGCATAGGTCGAACCGCCCTTCGCACCGCCATGGTGGGTCGGCAGTCACAGGCCGGTACATGGGTTCGCCCGGATGTACGCACCCTGTCGCGACTGGGTAAGGCGTTGGGCGTTCCGCTGATATACCTGATCGAACAGTTTTATGACGATTTGGGAGATGCCCAGGCGCTGTGGCCCCAGGTTCCGGTCATCGGTTGGATAGATGCGGGGGGTGTTGGTGAAGAAGATATACAGCCGAAATATGTTCCGGTAAACATGGATCTGGCTTTGCAGGGTACGGTAGTGGCCTTCAGGGTCAGAGGCAACTCCATGTGCTCGGGTTTGAGGCCAATCTACAATGGGGATGTCATCCTGGTGGACTCCCAGAACAAAAGCAGGGCCGGTTCGCGGGTTGTGGCTCGCCGGGCTGATGGTAGCTATGTCTGTCGCTCGTTGGCGCTTGGGCCTACCAGCACTCTCAGCGTCCGTCCTTCGGACAACCCGTCCTCTGCTATGATTCCGTTGTCCTCCGAGGAAGAAGTCGTTGGAAAGATTGTAGAAATTCGCTCTTTTGATACGTGACGCCCCCAGAAGGACACTCTATGCCGAAGCCAAAATCCAAACCCGAACCAAATCCCCTTCAAGAATGGCTGGACATTTCCTTTGACCAGCCCGAGCGGGCCTACAACCCCAACGTGCAGCAATTCCTGGCCGGGGTGCTGGGTTACCCACGCAAGCACGTCCTGACCGAAGGCCGGGCAGTCACTGGGTTCCCCGACATCCAGCTTTTGACCCCGGAAGGTGACCCCTGGGTGGTGGGGGATTTCAAGCTCGCGGATGCTTACCTTAACAACCCCCAGGAGGCCGAACGGCTCTGGCAGGAGAAGAAGAAGTACGTCAGCGGTCTGACCCGCTATGTGTTGTTCCTGACCCCCAAGCGTCTCCAGGTTCGCTCAGCCAGTGGTCAGATCCTGAAAACCCTAAACCTCGAAACCATCAGCCTACAGGAGCTAAGAGAGGCGCTGGCTGACCTGTCGTGGGACCAGGCCCAGCACAGCAACCAGTGGGCTACCCTGGTCAAAGGCCAGCTTCCCTACAGCTACCTCAGCCTCACCCCGGAGAACACGCCGAAGCTACAGCAGGATCTCCACGCTTCATTCGAGGAGCTAACAGAGGCCGCGCAAAAGGCCCTGGATGTCCTGGGGCAGCGTTACCAGGAGTATCAGGCACGGCGCAAGGATGCCCAGCAGACATTGGTGGGAGCCCAGCCGGACACCCGCCGCCGGGCCCTGGCCCGGATCGAGGGGGAGTACCCGATGGTGCTCAAGGCCCTCTTTGAAGCCCACCTGCCGCGCTTTACCGACCAGTACGGGCGGGAAATCGAAGGCAAGGAAGAGGAAAGCAACCCCCGGATTCGGGAGGCTTTCGCCGCCGACTCTGCCGCCGCCCTGATTGCCCGGGTGCTATTCCTGCGCTTCCTGGAAGACCTGAAGCTCACCCGGCGCCGCCTGACCAACGGGGGGCCGGAGCGCTGGGGGGCGTTTGTGGAGTTTCTCACCGGCAGCGCCACCGCTCTGGTCAAGGTATCCTCCATGGACCTCAAGGGGGCTTACCAGGAGCCCTTTGAGGAGGAGATGTTCGCCTGGGTGCTGGAGGCCAACGGCCTGATGGACCAGGCCTTGCAGCGGCTCATCCTGCGGGTCAACGCCTATGACTTCCAGGGGCTTTCCGAGGAGGTGCTGGGGGAGATCTACCAGAACTTCCTGCCTCCGGCCAAGCGCAAGCGCCTGGGGGAGTTTTACACCCCCCGCTCCATCGTGGACTACCTCCTGCAAGAGACCGCGCTGAACCATCCAGGGGATGCGCTGCCGCGCGTGCTGGACCCCGCTTGTGGTTCGGGGTCGTTTCTGGTTCGCTACTTCCACCGGGTGGTGGAGGAACACCGGGGGCGGGGCCTCGAGGTGAACCTGGATGCGCTCCGCGAAAGCATCTGGGGATTTGACCTCAATCCCTTCGCCAGCTACATCAGCCTGTTCCAGCTCCTGTGGGGGCAGCTCCGCCTGAAGGCTGAAACCAAGCCCAAGGTTCATGTGTACAACCAGAACGCCCTGGTGCGAGATGATGTGATCTCGCAGCTCATCGGGGACGATCACCTGAGCCCCGGCGAGCGGGCCCGCGACCAGGAAAAGTGGGATTACGTGCTGGGGAACCCGCCCTACATCCGCGCCGAGCGGGTCAAGTATGGGGCGGAGATGCAAACCCTCTACCAGGAGGTTTGGAGCACCAACGGGGACACCGGCCTGATCTTCCTGTGGCGCTCGTTGCGGGAGTGGCTCAAGGAGGGGGGGAAACTCGGGATGGTGGTCTCGGGAGGGTATGCCTCCAGCGAGGCCGCAGCCCCGGTCTGGTCCCTGCTGTGGCCGGGGAAGGGGTATGCCCTGCGCAAGGTGGTGTGGCTGGAGTTCATCGAGGAAAACGGAAGGCAGCAAAACCTCTGGGATGCCGCTCGGATTCCAATGGCGCTGATCATCGAAAAGACCGCCGCAAAGCCCGACGACCTCATCGAGCTATGGGTGCCTTCCTCCTGGCCCAAAGACAGTGCTGATCCCTACGAGGTGAGCCGAATTGTTTACAAAGACTTCTTCGACGCCAGGGTAAATCCCGTGGTTCAGGCCCCCCACAACAATGTGACCTATGGGGCCTATCTGCTGCCTCTGCTGAAAGCCGAGGACGTGGGACTATTGCAAAAGCTTCACCCCGGTAAAGGGGCCATTGTCCCCCTCACCGAGGCCATGGAGACCCAGTACACCCGGCAGAAGCCACCCAAACCGTACTGGTGGACGTATGGGGTTACCCGAGCGGGGGCAGAGGTCACGAGCAACGGCCAGGGTCGTCCGGTCATCAGCGGGGCCAGCCTGGGTATCGCCCACGAACCGAACCCGGTCGGATACGTTGATCTTGACCAGTGCCGCAGCAAAAGCCTCTGGGGGGAGAAAGATCCTGGAACCTATCTGGCAGTTGCAAACATCACTCTATCCCCTTTTGCCGCTGTGATCAGAAAAAAGCCAGCGGCTGTGGACAGCCTTATCGTTGGAGTCCCCAAAGAGGGTCTGGGCGAAGCGGTAGCGGCCTACCTCAACTCAGCCCTGGTGCGCTGGTACTGGGCGGTGCACCTGCGAAGTGGGGTAATCCAGGGCTACTACGCCCACATCTACCCACGCACCCTGGAAAGCCTGCCCTGGCCCAAAGCACCCGATGCGCAAATCCTGCAAAAGCTGACCGATCTCTACAAGCAGCTGGAGGGACTGGCCGCTACCTCGAGGGAGCATCCCTTCACCTGGTTCAGCAAGGCCGTTGAGGAGCGAAAAAGCGGTGGTTCCGGTTACACCCTCGCCTCCAAAAAGCTCGGGCTTGATTTCCGGGGCTGGCAACAAGCCTGTGGGGTAGAGCAGATCGGGCGGGATGGCAGCAGATTGCAGGGCGATGGGCTGTTTGCCCAGATTGACCTGAAAGATGAGGAACTGGCCCGGTATGTGGAGCTGTTGTTGCAGGGCCTTGACGAGGGCACAAGCGTTGATAGCAAGACCCTGCAACAGTTGTGGGTGGCTCAGGATTACAGCGCCCTCTTGCATCGGTACGACCAAAAGGAAGCCGCTTTTGCCGAGGCCAGACAAAAATTCCAACAAACCCTGAAGGCCATAGACGAGGCGGTATTTGACCTGTTCGGGCTCAACGATAACGAACGCTTGCACATCAAAGAGCGCCTGCAATCCTTCCCACTCAACAAACTGCAACCGCGCTATCCCTGGGAGGTGGGGGAGGCCCGGCTGCCCCGGTCATACACCGTTGATCGTTTTGCTTGAGGAACAAGGGTCTGGCCCGGTTAACAACTCCACTCTCCCCGTCCACAATAGGGTAGGAGGATCCCATGAGAATTGAGGCGCGACTGGAGCTGAGCCCGGCTGAGGTACGCGGGGAGCTGGAGGCGGCCCTGGAGCTGAAGAAGGTCAAGGACGCAAAGGCCCGCAAGGGGCTGTTGAGGGAAGCCGCCCGCCTCTCCCTGCGCGAACTCAAGGAGCGGGTGCGGGCGCTGTTGCAGAAGGAGGCCGCGCCAGCGCCCTGGCACAAGGCGGTGGCGAGCCGGCTGGCGCGGGTGAGGCTCGAGGCCCTGCCCGAGGAGCACCGCGCGCTGGTGGAGGCCAAGCTCAGGGAACTGGAGGAACTTCTTTCAGTGGGAGAAAAGGAGGCAGCAAAAAATGAATCTCTATGAGGTGGGGGCTCCCCTACGTAGCAAACGAGGTAATGATGGAATACGCCAAGAAAATACAAATAGCAAGAAACCCGGATAGCCCGCCCGATCTCCTTAAAAAGCTGGCGGAAGACAACTATTGGGCGGTGCGTATGGCAGTAGCTGGAAATCCCCATACCCCCCTGGAAATCCTGATCCGGCTGACCATTGATCCTGATAGTAATGTCCAGAAGGCCCTTCAGAGCAACCCTAGCCTTCCTACGAACACCAGGAGGCGGCTGGGAACTCAGGTAAGGCATAAAAGGACTGGATGAAGCTACTTTCTGTTTCCCAATTCCCCTACCCCAACCTCTCCTGGGGCCAGGCCTGGTGCGAGGTGGAGGTCTACCGGCTGGGCATGGAGGTGCTGGTGGTGCTGCGCGACCACGACGACCACGGGGGCACCAGCGTCACCAACGCCATCGAGACGGTGGCCCAAAAGGTGCATGAGGAGATCCTGGTTCCGCAAAAGCTGGCAAGCCTCAGCACCCACTGGGTCCACTGGAGCCGCACCGACGGGGTGTACAGCCTGGTCTTCTTCGACGAGCCGGGAACCTTTGCCCGCCCCCACTGGCGGTACCTCCCGCCCCAGGACTTCGCCAGGGTGGAGGCCGCCTTTGAGGGAGAGGGGCCGCTGGAGGGCTGGATGCAGCAGGGGGCGCTCGACCTCGAGACCTGGGCGGAGTCCCAGCAGGAACACAACTCACCGGAAAAATCCTAGTAAAAAACTATGTCAACCTCCCACGCCAACCGCTACAACCACGACACCCTCCAGGCCCTGCTGCGTCGCTTCCCCAACTACCGCGCCGAACATGACGGGCCGGGGAGCTTCGACACCCCGGAGGGCAGCCTGCCCATTCTGTCGCAGGAAGTCCCGAACGCCGAACGCCACCGAACCGCCTTCAAGGAGCTGGCCGAAACGGTGAACCGCCAGGGGCACACCGGGGCCCTGTTTATGCTGAGCGACCCCCAGGGCAACTACCGGCTGGGCTACGTGGAGATGCTCTACCGGGGCCGCCGCAAGCCCCTGTCCGCCGGGCGCAGCATCCTGATCCGGGCCGGGCGCCCCAACAAGACCGCCCACCAACGCCTGACCCTGCTGGAGGAACTGGCCGGGAAAGGGGAGGAGCTGAGCCTGGATGCCCTGCGCACCGCCTTCTCGGTGGATGCGGTCGGGGAGGAGTTCTACCGCGAGTTTGTCCGGGCGTTTGAAGGGAAGCTGGCGCCCGGCGTGGTGGGCCTGGCCGAGGAACGCAAGAGGGATTTCCTGCTGGGTTTTGTGGCCCGCACCCTGTTCCTGGCCTTCGTGGCCAAGCGGGGCTGGCTGGGGGGACGGGAGGACTTCCTGCCCTGGTTGTTGGAGCAGTACCGGAGCCAGCATGGAAAGAGGCTGGATCGCTTCTACCAGGAATGGCTGGCCCCGCTCTTCTTCGAGGCCCTCAAGGCCCCACCGGAGGCCAAGAAGCAGCTGTTCGGCGGGCTCCCCGAGTCGGTGCGCGCCGCCTACCGGGAGGCCCCCTACCTCAACGGCGAGCTGTTCAGCCGAAAGAGGGGTCTGGACGATGCCGGGGCCTACCTGACCGATGAAGCCATCGAGACCTTCTACGAGTTCCTCTTTGCCTACAACTTCACCATCGAGGAGAACACTGCCTACGAGGTGGATCTAGAACTCAACCCGGAGTTGCTGGGCATGATCCTGGAGCGCCTGGTCAACAGCGTGGGGGTGGATGGCCGGGCCGACGAACTCGGCGCCCACTATACCCCCCGGGTGGAGGTGGATCTGATGGTGCGGCTGGGCCTGGCCGAGCTGCTCCACCGGCGAGGCCTTCCGAAGGAACAGGCCTACGCCCTGTTTGCCGGGGAAGTGGAGGCGTTGAGCCGGGAGGAGCAAAACCAGGCCCGGGAGGTACTGCTCTCGGCCAGGATCCTCGACCCGGCGGTGGGCTCCGGGGCCTTCCCGGTAGGGGTGCTCCAGGTGATGGAGGAGACCCTGGATCTCCTGGGTGAACCCCGCACCCTGGATCGCAAGAAGCGGCTGCTGCAAAACCTCTACGGGGTGGATGCGCTGTCCTGGGCGGTCTGGATGGCCGAGCTTCGCCTGTGGCTGTCGTATTTCCTCGAGCTGCCCGATAGCGCCCGAACCTCCCACGAGCCCCTGCTGCCCTCGCTGGGCCTGAAGATCGTGCAGGGGGACTCGGCGGTGCAACGGGTGGGGGCCCGGGCGATACCCACCCGCCTCGAGCTGGATCCCACTGTGCGAAACAACCGAAAAGTAAAAGAAGCCCTGAACGCGCTCCTCCAGGCCGAGGAAAACTACTTCCATAACCGGGGTGTGAAGGCAGAGGAGGTGCACCAGAGGGAGCAGGACTTCCTGCTGGCGGTGCTGGATGCCCGCTACGGCAGCGGCCTCCAGCCCGGGCTGATAGTCAAGGGGAAGGCCGAAGCCTATGACGAGGAGCGGAAGGCCCTGGAGCAGGCCATCCAGTCGGGTGACCGCCCCTTCCTCTACCTGACCGATTTTGCCGAGGTGATGGTGGGGGAGGGGGGCTTCGACCTGGTGATCGGCAACCCGCCCTACGTGCGACAGGAGAGCATCCAGGACCCTTCGCGGCGTCATGGGGCTGCCTACAAGCAGTACCTCCAGGCCGAGACCAGGGAGGATCTGAAATCCTTCCCCGTCTTCCGGCACTACCAGCCCACCATCTCGGGGCGCTCCGACCTCTATGTCTACTTCTACATCCGCACCCTGGCCCTGCTGAAGCCCACCGGGGTGCACGTCTTCATCGCCAGCAACTCCTGGCTGGATGTGCAGTACGGGGCCTGGCTCCAGGAGACCTTCCTGCGCACGGCCCCCCTGCGCTACGTAATCGAGAACCGGGTCAAACGCTCATTCCGGGCAGATGTGAACGTGGCCATCAGCGTGGCCTGGGCTCCCGAGGCGGTGCCCGACGACTGGCCGGTGCACTTTGTGGCGGTGGAGGTGCCCTTCGAGGAGGCCGACCTGCTCCAGACCTTGCGGGAGGTGGCATGAAAACCCTGGTAAACAACGGGAAGGTTCAGGTGCGGGCTGTGGAGGCCCAGGCCCTTTTGCGGGAGGCCACGGAGGACGGGCGCTACCAGGGCGGCAAGTGGGGCGGCCTCTACCTGCGCGCCCCGGAGGTCTACTTCCGGGTGCTGGAGATGGCGGGGAGCAAACTGGTGCAGCTGAAAGAGGTGGCGGAGGTGCGCTTCGGCATCAAGACCGGGGCCAACGACTTCTTCTACCTGGAGCCGCTCCCCTACCGCCCCACCTGCCCCCTGTGCGGGTGCGTTCACGAGGAGGCCCTCACCGCCGAGGAGGAGCGGGCCTGGCGGGAGAGGAGAGAGGAACCGCCTGAAGACACCCTGGTGGCGGTCAAGAACGGGATGGGGTGGGAGGGGTATCTGGAGTATGCCTACCTCGCTCCTACCTGGCGAAGGGCGGAGGAGTTGGAGGATGGTCTCCTGGTGCCCCCTGCCCGCTTGCTGGCAGCCCCTTCATCGGTTTCGTCCCGCCATCTAGGAGCATACCTTTCAGAAGGCGTGGCAGATGGGCTCACCAGTCGCAAGAGCGTGAGGGGACGCAGATCCTGGTGGGCCATTCCCATTCCCCCGCCTCCGCCCATCATCCTTCCTGCTGGTGTCCACGATGCTTACCACCATTGGGAAAACCCAGGCCCCTGGCAAATAGACAAGCGGCTGTACGGGGTCTACCCCCGCCAGGGGGTTTCAGAGAAAGCCCTTGCCGTCGCCTTGGGGAGCCCCATCACCCAGGCATCCCTGGAATACGGGGTACGCATGGGGCTTGGGGGTGGCCTGGCCGATCTGACGGTTTACGAGTATCAGGAGTGCCGGATTCCCCATCCATCCCTCGTCCCAGGCCTTTCAACAACCATGGGAGAATGGGCTCATAAACTTGCCTTGCCCGAGGAGGTTCTGAAGAAGCTGGCCTCAGCTTTGCAGCAAAGTATCACAGGCCGCCTGGGACGGGCACGGGGAGGTGTGGGTTGACATGGCTTGAGCAGATTCTGGAAAGAGAGGGCTTCCTGATTTCCCGTTCGTCGGGATTCGGGGATAGGCTTGGATTGGGTAGGCGAGGGGGAAGCCTGCGTTTTATTGCGCTTGGGGATAGCACAAAGGGCTACAAAATTTGGTTTTTTGTTGTTCTTCAGGGATCTCCGCCTGCTTCCCTTTCCACTATGAACCCCAACGCGCTAAATGCGCTCACCTCTTTGGGCCAAATGCACCTCCTTTTTGTCGAAGAGAAAGATACGTTCTATTTTCAAGGGGAACATTTGAGTGGAAAGGAGTTGGCGCAGAAACTGAGCCAACTAGAACCCATGTTGACGCAGCGACCGGGAGTCAGGAAACCTCTCAATGCAGGGCCCGCGCCCGACCCCTTCATGGTCTTTACCCGGAACTATATAGCCGGAGATGCTACATGCAACGACATAGATGCCATAGCTCCTAAAGCGGGCATTGTCCTGGAGCTGAAGAAGCCAAGGAGTGAGCTGGCACAATGGTATCCCTGGAGAGAGGACTGTGCAAACTATAACGTGATTGCTTGGATTGGGCAGCAGCTGGGCTGGAGGGCAATCACCATTGCCTACAATGAAGACATCCCCCATAATGCCAGCCTGTTCAAGGAAGTGCGTTGCACCTCCCCCAGCAAACGCCTTACCTTCCATGAGCGCAGGGATCTCTTCTTGAACGACGATTCGAGCTTTGTGCGCAGTCTTAGAAACGCTTTTGCACAGTTATGAACTTCATCACCAACGCCCCCAATGCCAAGACCCTCGAGGCCCGCCTGACCGAGCTGCTGAGCTACAGCCAGGAACTCAGCTTCCTGGTGGGCTTCTTCTACTTCTCGGGCTACAGCGCTCTCTACTCGCCCCTGCGCCAGGCCTTTAAGGCAAACTCCGAGCTGAGGCTCAGGGTGCTGGTGGGCCTTGCCGTGGATACCGCCCTGGGGGAGCTGGTGGAGCGGGAACGGAAGGAGCGAAGGCTTACCAACGGGGAGATGGTGGAGGGCTACCTGCGGGAGCTTCAGCAGGCCCTCTCCCACCCCCGCATGGACTTTCCCGAGTTTCCCGAGCAGGCCCGTTTCTTCCTGGAGCTGCTGCAAGCGGGCCACCTCGAGCTGCGCAAGGCCCGCGACCCGGTGCACGCCAAGCTCTACCTTTTTGGGGTCAAGCCCGACCTCCTGGGGCTCCTCCCCAGCGGAGGAAGCTTTATCACGGGCAGCTCCAACCTGACCCGCGGCGGGCTTTCGGGGCAGCTAGAGTTCAACGTGGAGATCCGAGACTACGGGTTTGACGAGGCCAGGGATTTCTTCGACAAGCTCTGGCGGGACGCCCTGCCCCTTTCGCCAAAGGACATCCAGCGGGTGGCGCGCATCGTGGAGCGGGGCTCCCTGGCCGCCCAGCCCACCCCGCTGGAGGTCTACACCCTGCTGCTGCGGCGCTACCTGGACACCCTGGACGCCCGCCCGGCGCGGGAGGGCCCCCGGGCCTTCCTGGAGCGGGTCGGGTACACCCCCCACCGCTACCAGCTGGATGCGGTGGAGCAACTCCTGCACATCCTGGAGGAGCACGGCGGGGCCATCCTGGCCGACGTGGTGGGCCTGGGGAAGACGGTGGTGGCCTCGCTCACGGGCCGGGAGTGGGGCCGCCGAGGCCTGGTCATCGCCCCGCCCCACCTGATCGGGGCGGTGGGCGAGTACGGCTGGGCCGATTACCTGGAGCGCTTCGGCCTGTACGACTGGCGGGTGTACTCCACCGGCAAGCTGGAGGAGGCCCTCAAGTTCGTGGAGGGCCCGGGCAAGGATGTGGGGCTGGTGGTGGTGGACGAGGCCCACCGCTTCCGCAACCCCGAGACCCTGGACTACGCCCTCCTGAGCGCCATCACCCGGGGGCGCAAGACCCTGCTGCTCACGGCCACCCCCATCAACAACCGTCCGCTGGATGCCTACGCCCTCCTGCGCCTCTTTGTCCAGCCCCGCAAGAGCACGGTGGGCCCCAGGCAGAACCTGGAGGAATACTTCCTCGACCTGGATCGCCGCTTCCGCAAGGCCTCCTACGCCCTGCGCTACCGTGAGTCCGGCGACCACGCCAAGCGCAGACGGGCTGAGAGATACTACCAGGAGCTGACCGGCGAGGAGCCGCCGGTCAAGCCGGAGCGCGTGCGGGCGGTTCTGGAGGAGCTGGCCCGCGACACCCGCCTGGCCGTTGCCCCGGTGATGGTGCGGCGCAACCGCAAGGATTTACTGGAAGACCCCCGCTACCGCACCGAGGCCCCACCCTTCCCCACGGTGCGCTCCCCCAGCCCCCTGTTCTACGAGCTGTCCCCCGAGCAGTCCGACTTCTATGACCGATTCCTGGAGCGGATGGGCCCGGAGGGCGCGTTCAAGGGGGCGCTTTACCAACCGGAGTTCTACCGGCTAAACAAGGACGAGTTCGACGAGGGCCTCTCCGAGGAGGAGGCCTTTGCCCTGAGTTCGCAGCGCAACCTGGCTGACTTCATGCGGCGGCTGCTGGTGCGACGCTTCGAGAGTTCGTTCGGGGCCTTCGTGCTGACCCTGGAGCGGGTGATTGCGTTTCACCGAACGCTGCTTGAGTTTGCCCGCACACAGGAGGTGTACCTGCTGGATCGCAAGGCCCTGGACCGGCTGCTCCAGGAGCTGGAAGAGGGGCTTTATGGCGAGGAAGGGCTGGATCAGCGCATCGAAGCCCTGGTGGAGGAGGAGCAGCAAGCCCTGGCCAGTGGGAAACGCACCCGCCAGCGCTACTACCGCAAGGACGAGTTCGACCAGGGGTGGGATATTCTGCTTCATGATGTGGAAAGCGACCTGAAGCTGCTGGAGGAAATCCAACAGGAGGTCCACGACCTGGACCTGGCCGATCCCGCCACCGACCCCAAGGCCGCTGCCCTGGCGGAGTTCCTTCAAAAGAGCCTGGAAAAGGAGCTTGCCCGCAAGGTGGTGGTCTTCTCGGAGTTCACCGACACCATCGCACATCTGCAAAAGGCCCTGGAGCCCTATGGCATCCCCCTGCTGGCGGTGGGCCAGAACTACAGCTCCGCCCTGGTGGAGGAGGTGGTGAGGAACTTCGATGCCTCGGTCCAGGCCCCGCACCGGCGGGACGACTACCGGGTGCTCCTGGCCAGCGACCGGCTCTCCGAGGGCATCAGCCTGCACCGGGCGGGCACGGTGGTCAACTACGACATCCCCTGGAACCCCACCCGGCTCATCCAGCGCCTGGGCCGGGTCAACCGGGTAGGGCAGAAGCCCTTCGAGGAGATCCACCTGCATCACTTCTTCCCCAGCGTCAGGGGAGCTGGCGTCAGCGACCCCCGGGCGGTGGCCGAGCACAAGCTCTTCCTGATCCACAAGGCCCTGGGGGAGGACGCCCAGATCCTCTCCCCCGAGGAGGAGCCCACCCCGGCCCGCATCTACGAGCGGCTAACCCACCTGCCGGACGAGGAGGAAGCAGGGCTGGAAACCTGGGCCCGCCAGGAGTGGGAGCGGCTGGTGAATTGCTACCCCGACCTGCCGGAGCAGGTCAGGGAGCTGCCCAACCGCCTCAAGGTAGCCATGCCGGGGGAGTCGCCCCAGGCCCTGCTGGTGGCCCGCAAGGGGGTGGCCTTCTTTGCCCTGCGCGAACGACCCGGAAGCAAGGAGGTCGGCTACCTGTTCTTGCCGGAGGTGTTTGAGCTGTTCAGGGGGGTGGAGGAGGCCCCCCGGCGGGAGCCCTCCGACTGGTTTGTGGAAGTCTACAAAAGGTTGACGGGCCATCTCGAGCGGGAAGCCTCACCGGCGCTCAACAGCAACTCCCTGGAGGTGCGGGCCCTCCTGAACGTGCGCACCGCATTGCGGGATGCCGCTTTGGGCGAGCAGGAAAAAGCGCTGTTGCGGCTGCTGGAGAAAGACCTGCAATACGACCGCCTGCTGCCCCGCTACGTGGTGCGGCGCTTGCAGGAGGTGGATCTGGCGAAGGAGGAGAACCGCGAGGCCTTTCGCCAGGTTCTCCAGGAGATTCGGGAGCGCTTCCGCGTGTTGCTGGAGCAGGTGGAGGCAGAACCCCCGGCGGTGGATCTGCTGGTTGGGGTGGAGGTTGTGCAGGAGGACGGTGGGACAGATGGCCTTGCAAAGACCTTGATGGTCCATCACAGGGGTTTGGGCTCATAGCTCTCCCACGCCCCGCTGTCCCAACAGATCCGCCCCGAGCGCCTGGCTCGGGGCGAACTTCTGGGCTTCCTCGAAGGCGCGCAGGGCCTCTTTGACCTGCCCGCGCTGCATCAGCACCCTGCCCAGGAGATTGCGGGGGTAGTGGCTGGAGGGCGCGAGCTCCATGGCCCGCCGGGCCCACTGTTCCGCACCTTCCAGGTCGCCAATGTCCAGCAGGGCCGCCCCCCGGGTGGTGAGGAGCATGGCCATGCGGGTCGGATGGGGATCCTCGACGCCCTCGGTGGCCCGCAGGGCCTTGAGCGGCTGCCCGGCCTTGCGCCAGGCGCTGCTCGCCATGGCCGCCGCCAGGGTATCCCGGGTCAGGGCAAATTCGTTCTCCAGGGCCTCTGCCAGCAGTCCATGCTCGGCCAGGCCGGTCAGGTAGTCCTTTTCGCTCAGGCTCAGAACCTTCTTTGCTGCAATCTTGGCCTGGATGTGCCGCATCAGGCGCAGGCTGTGCAACACCCGCTCCAGGCCATCGGGCCCGTCTGGATGCTCGACGCCGAGGAGCTTACCCTCGACGACCCCCTTGGGGCCTTTGAAGGAGAACGGCTCGTCGGGGAGGGCGGTCAGCAGCGCACCGGCCAGGGGCGCTTCGAGGCTCAGCACACGCCGTTCCAAATCCGCCTCGTGTCCCAGCTGCCAGGTTGAGCGCACGCCTGCAATTTCCACCAGGAACCTGGTGCCGATTGGCCAGGAGGGTCTCATGGAAAGAACATAGCATCCCCCACAACCTTTGTCGGTGCAATGGCCGCTATCAAGCAAGGAAACAAGGAGGCAAGAATGGACGCAATCAACGAGCTGAAACAGAGGGGCATCCAGCGCCTGCGCTACTACTTCGACGGCAGCGGGGACAGTGGGAGCATCGAGAGCATCACCCTGCTGCGGGCCGATGGCGAGGAGGTTCGCCTGGAGGATCCGGCGCTGGAACACGAGCTGGATGAGCTGGGCTACGAGGTGCTGGATCGCTGCGACGTCTACTTCGACGACGAGGGCTGCTTTGGCGAGATCGAGATCGACCTGATCAGCGGGGCCATCGAGGTGGAAAACAACGTTCGTTACATTGACTACAGCACCGAGAAGCACCGTTTCAGCCTCAAGGAGGTGCTATGAGCCACCCCTACCACCACGCCCTTTCCTCGGCCAAGCGCTTCGGCGGCGCACCGGAGGATTACCTGGCCATTCACCAGTGGTTCGACGCCTCCAAGGAGCTGATGGCCGACCCGCGCCACCGGGCACTGCGCCACCACGCCCAGGGCATCTTTGAGGCCGAGCGGGTCTTCGGGGTTACCGTGCGCAACTCCCAGGGCAAGGAGGTCCCGGTGCGGCTCATCGGGGAGCAGCACGTGCGGGAGGACCTGGGCTTCATCCCCAGCGTGGAGGAGTGGTTCCGGCACATCGCCCTGCAACCCTGGATGCACCGGGGGGTGGATCGGCAGGTCAACCGGCTGACCCTGGCGGATCTGGCCGGGGGGAAGGCCGGCCCTACAGACTGAAGCACAGCGTTCTTGCCCCCTTTGCGTCCCCCATTCTTTTGTAAAGGGGGCAAGACCCGACACACCCCGTTCCACCGAACGGGGGAACCCAAGGAGGCACGATGCACAACCGACGCGAGCGCATTGAGGAGATGCTGGATCGCCTGGAACGGGCAGAAGCCTATCTGGAAGCCGGAAGGGTTCACCGGGTAGAGGGCCTGCCCCAGACCTATGTGGTGGAAGGCACCGCGCTGTACCTGGTGAACACCGGTGACGGGGAATGCACCTGCCCGGATGCCGAAAAAGGCCACGCTTGCAAGCACCTGCTGGCCTCGATCCTGCTGGAACGCTCGGAGCAGAAAGTCCCCAAGCCCTTGCGAATGGCGGTGTAGCCATGCAGATCGTGATGGTAGGCGCAGGGGGCAACGGCTCCAAGCTGCTGGTCTCCCTGGTGCGGGCCCAGATGGTGCTCAATATCCTGGGGCGCAACCCGCTCCAGCTGGTGCTGATTGATCCCGACACGGTAAGCGAGGCCAACCTGGTCCGGCAGGCTTTCCTGCCGGGCGATCTGGGTCGCCCCAAAGCCGAGGTGCTGATCAGCCGGATCAACCTGGCCTATGGCCTGGACTGGGAGTGGCGGGCGCGGGCCTTCCGGCCCGCCGACCTGCACGGGGTGCAGCTGGTGATCAGCGCGGTGGACAGCCGGCAGGCCCGACGGGCCATCGCCGAGGCCATCGGCACCTCCGTGCTGTGGTGGCTGGACATGGGCAACGACGTGCGCCACGGCCAGGTCTTGCTGGGGCGCGGCACCGCCCAGATGCCCTACCCCCACCAACGGCTCCCGGAGCTCATCGAGGGGGAGGACGACCACCGGCCCTCCTGCTCGGCGCTGGAGGCCGTCATGCGGCAGGATCTGCTGGTCAACGACATGGCGGCCATCTGGGCGGCGGAGCTGGCCTGGCAGGTCATCAAAGATGGTACGCCCAAATACCTGGGGGTGTTTTTCGACCTGGAGCGCGGGTCGGTGCGCTCTGTGCCTGTACGAAAGGAAAATAGCTATGCCCAACTGGTGTTTTAGCACGCTGGTGGTCACCGGCAGCCCCGAGGAGCTGGCCGCCTTCCGGCAGAAAGCCGAGGGACCCAACGCCTTTGGCGATCCAGGGGTGCTGACCTTCCACGCTTTCGTGCCCTATCCCGAAGAGTACGCCCGGCTGGACAAAGCCCACATCGCTTATACCCGGGCCATTGCGGTTCGCAAGCGAATCCTGGGGCGGATTCCAACAGACCGGGAAGTTGCCGAGCTCAAAAAGGAACTCAATGCCCCCGAAAAAAGCGGGTACGAGATCGGGGGAATGAACTGGTGTTACGACCACTGGGGCACCCGCTGGGATGCCAACCAGCCCGAGCTGGAGGAGGAAGCGGGGGCGCTTATCTATCGGTTCAGCACCGCCTGGTCCCCGCCCATCCCGGTGGTCAGGGCCATGGCCGCGCAACACCCCCGGCTGACCCTGGAGCTGGAGTACGAAGAAGGCTGGGAGGGGTACGCGGGCCGGTGCCGCTTTGCAGGGGGGGTGCTGATCGAAGAGGCGGAGTGGGAGCCAGAGGAGCGGGAGGACTGAGCCATGCTACCCGGCCCACACCACCTCAATCCCCGGCTGCGCTACCTCAGCCCCAACCCAGACGCCGCATACCGCCTGGAAGTGGATCTGCGCCGGGGACAGGCCCGGGTGGTATGGGTCGAGACCGGGGTTCAGGTCTGCCCGGCCCACGCGGCCTGGCTCCCGTTGCGGCCCCCTGGGTGCGAGGCCAATCCCGACAGCGAGGCCATAGATGCCTACCTCCAGAGCCCAGAGGCGCAGGAGTGCCTGGGCCAGATCCGGGCCCACTACGACGGGTTCAGCCTCCACGCTCAAGGCTTGCTGGCCTTGCTGAAATTGCAAACCCAGCTATGGGCGCTTCCCACCCTGCACCCCGACAAGGGTTACTGGTTCGCGCCCGAGTGGTTTGAGCGGCATCCGCCGGTGCTGGTGGGAAAAAGTCTTGAGGAGATGGCTGAGGCGCTCATAGCGGGAGCGGCTTTGGAGGACGTGCTGCTGGATAGGGAAGAGGTATGCACGTGGCTGGAAGAGCAGATCGGGCATCAAAGCTGTTGGTACTCCTGATGAACCGGACCTTTCAGAAACAAAAAAGGAGAAAGTATGCAGGTAGCAGACTTGCAGGATGACCGCTACATGCTTCTGAGCGACTCGCAGGATCGGCAGCCGGTGCTGGAGAGCCTGGGGTTGGAAGACGAGCTCCTGGAGTGGCCCCACCTGCTGGTGTGGGTCGAGGACGGGGAGTACCGCGAGGTCTGGGGCTGCCGCTTCACGCCCCCGCTGCTCAGCGACCCGGTGGTGCGGCTCCATCCCAAGCCGACGGGCTACGACCCCCCCGAGCCGGACGAGGCGGTGGAGTGGCGCGACCTGGAAGGGCCCGAGCTGCCCGCCGAGTGGTGAGGAGGAACCATGTGCATCAATCCCGCAAAAGCCGACTATGAAGCGCAGGAGCAACGCTACGAGGCCGAGAAGAAAGCCATCCTGGCCCGGCACGGCCTGGAGCTGGGCCATTGCCAACCGGGCCTCCCGGCGGGCGCAACGCCGCTGCTCTCGGTGGAGACGCCGGGGCTGCGCAAGACTGAGGAGCCGGATTTCCAGTACCGCACCACCTACTACCGGGCCCGGCAGGATGGCGATGTATAATTGCGATGTATGATGGTTCGCAAACAGGTCTACCTCGCCCCCGAGCAGGAAGCCAAGCTGAAGCGGCTGGCCAGGGCAACGGGGCGCAGTGAGGCGGAGATCATCCGCGAGGCGCTGGATGCCCTGCCGGAGTCCCCCGACCCGGTGCTGGATGCGCTCTGGCGCCAGGGGATGCTCGAGCCCCCGGCGGTGGTGGGCAGCCCGGCGCAGGCCGATGCTGCCTACCGGCGATACCTGCAACGGATTGGACGGCGCCAACTGGGGCTGAGCCAGGCGGTGCTGGCAGAACGCAAGGACCGGGGGTAGCGCGGCCCATGGCGTCCTACTTCGACACCTCCGCCCTGGTCAAGCGCTACGACCCGTGGGAGGCCGGGGCCGAGCGGGTTATGGCCCGGCTGGAAGAAGCCCTGCCGGTGCTCAGCAGCACCCTGACCCCCGTCGAGGTCACCTCGGCCTTGCGAACCAAGGAGCGCAGCGGGGTTTTTACCACCGCCGAGGTAAAGCTGGCCCTGGCCGCCTTCGAGGCCCACGCCGCCGTCGGGTACCGCTGGGTAGCCCCCCAGCCTGCCACCTACCTCGAGGCCCGGCGACTGCTTCTCAGCTACACCTTGCGGGCCTACGACGCCATGCACCTGGCCACCGCCCTGAGCATCGTGCGGGCGGCGGGCCTCCAGCCAGGGCAGCTCGAGTTCTGGACCGCCGATCAGGATCAGGCCGCGGCGGCTCGGGCAGAGGGGCTCGAGGTGGTGCTGGTCTGAGCCGACGAACAAACCGTAGTGGCCGGGGTGCAAGCCCCGGCCACAGTCTTTTGTCCACAAGGAGGAAGCATGAACAAACGGCTTGATTTTGCCCGCGGCCACGAG
Organism: Meiothermus sp.; assembly: GCA_026004095.1. Classification (GTDB taxonomy): domain Bacteria; phylum Deinococcota; class Deinococci; order Deinococcales; family Thermaceae; genus Meiothermus. Next base: position 121,952 of record BPIL01000009.1, on the reverse strand, counting down.
TGGGGCCGGGGGCGGGCCACCCAGACCCACAAGGACAAGCGGCACAAGCGGATGCACACCCGTGGGGCCCGCTTGCGGGCGGCCCTCAAGGAGGAAGCATGAAGGTGGAGCTATCCCCCCAGGAGCTCAAGGCGCTGCTCCTTCTGCTGGAGGAGCACCTGTACTACGGGTGGATCGAGCAGGACGGGGAGTTTGAGGTGGTCGCCAGCGGGCGGGTCTCGCCGGCGCTGCTGGCGTTGTTGCAGCGGCTCAAGCGGTTGCAGCGCGATGCGGCCTGAGGCTTGCCCCCGTACTATTAAGTATGGCAATCCAACTGGGGCAAGAACGGGAGCGGGCGGTGCGGGCGCTGGACAACCTGCTGGCCCGCATTGAGGAGGCCCAGCGCGACCTCGAGCAGGCCCAGGCCCGGCTGGAGGGCCTGATCCCCATGCGGGTGGTCTGGAAGAAGAAGACCTGCGGCAAGGACAAATGCCGCTGCACTCGGGGAGCGCTGCACGGCCCCTACCCCTACCTGGTGGAGCACCGGGAGGGGAAGAAGCAGGAGCACTACCTCGGCAAGGGCTGGAGCCCACCGGAGGGGATGATCGCCCCGGAGCGTTTCCGGGTACTGATGGGGGAGTTCAGGGAGCAGCGGGCGCGGCTGGATCGGTTGCTGGATCGTCTGGATGAGGCTATCGAGGTCATGCGGCGGTGGTAGGTTTCTTGCCCCCTTATGCCGTATCCAGATGTTTCGAGGGGGCAAGAACCGCGCCAGGAGGCGGCGGAGGCATGAACATCGTTAGGGGCAACTTCCTCAGAGGGCTCTCCGACCCGGCGGGGGTGGTGGTGGCCCCCACCAACGGGGTCATCACCCCTGTCGGGCTGGTCATGGGGGCCGGGGCCGCCCTGGCCCTGGCCCAACATCAGCCCCGTATACGGCAAGCCCTGGCCCGTCGGATCGAGCGGGAGGGGGTGCGGGTGGGCCGCTTCTGGCGCTACGGCTTCGTGGCAGTGCGGCTGGAGGGGCAGCTATACGGAGCCTTCCAGAGCAAGCTGGACTTCCGCCAGGGGAGCGACCTCGAGCTGATCCGCTACAGCGCCGGACGGCTGGCCAGGTGGCTCGAGGCCCACCCTACCCCCACCGTTCACCTGGCCTTCCCCGGCATCGGGCTGGGGGGGCTGGAGCCGGAGGCGGTGCTGGGGGTGCTGGAAGAGGAGTTGGGGACGATCCCCTGCGGGACCGGGAGGTCCCGGTACACCCAGGGGCCCCTGGGGGAGCGGGTACGGCTGTACCGCAAATAGACCAGGGGGCGGCAGAGGCCGCCCCGCTTCTTTGGGTGAAGGAGGTCAGCATGAATCGTGAAATCAAAGCGCGGCGTCGGTTGAACATGTTGCTCTCGGAGCGCAAGTACGTTTCATTCCGGCTGGACGAGGTGCGCTCGCTGAAACGGGCTGCCCACAAGATCGAGCGGCGGTTGGGGCGGCTGGAAGTCGCCCAGGCTTTAGCGGTAGAGGAGTAGGAGGTAAGCATGGAATACAAAAAAGCAGGTGCTGGGTACATGGTCAAAGAGGGGAATCGGACCCTCACCCGCGCCAACCCCGACTGGGGCGGGGCGATGGGGACGATTGACCACCCCTGGGGGGTGGAGTGGCAGTACTTCCCCACCCTCGAGGCGGCCCTGGCCGACGAGCGCTTCGGCTCCCTGGCGGCCTGGGGGGAGGGAATCTGGAAGCAGCAGAACTGACCCTGACAGACGGGTGCGGTCCGACCCCGCGCCCGCTGAGGTACTGGCCTTGAAGGCAGAACCGACAATCCGACCCCTTTAGGGGTAGCTAGCTCCGCCGCGGCCATCTGGAGGGCCAGGGACGATCCCCTACCGGGACGCTCTGTGAGCGTTCACCCGAGGGATGTCCGCTGGCGGGGTTTCCTTTTTTATGGGCCAGGGGGCGGCGGGAGGCCGCCCCCTGAACAGGGTTGGAGGTGATCGCTGTGGAGGCGCTGTTCGTGGTGTTGGCGGCGATGGGGCTGCTCTTTACCGGGGCGGGGCTTTTGATTGCGCTGGTGGAGGAGGTGCTGGGGCCGATCTGGGAGGGGTGGATGGGAATGGAGTCCTACGGGGAGGACCCGTCCCCCCGGGGAAGCGGCATGGCCGCTGGGCGCGGAGCACCTGACCTTGGAGGGCCAGGGACGATCCCCAACCCATAAGCCCTGACCGGAAGGCAGGCGGGGTAGCGCCAGAGGGCGCAGGAGGTAACCATGAGCAAGGAAAACAACGGTGGTGCTTACGGGGTCTTCCCCGTGGTCAACCTCAAAAGAGAGGACGCGTTGGAGAAAATAACTCGGCTGGTCAAGGGTTGAACCAGGGGGCGGCAGGAGCCGCCCCTTTTCTTTGGGCCGGGAGGTTGAAATGAACAGCAACGAGATGCTCGACCGCTTGAAGGAACGCCTTGCCGCCCTCGCCCGGGAGCTTCAGCAGGGGGAGCCCGAGAAATTCCTGGAGGTTCTCGAAGGGGTGGGCCGCTTCCACCAGTACAGCTTCCGCAACGTGTTGCTGATCCTCCAACAGCGCCCGGAGGCCACCCTGGTGGCGGGGCTGAAGCGCTGGAACGAGCTCGGGCGGCGGGTGAAGAAAGGCGAGAAGGCCATCGCCATCCTGGCCCCCTCCCTGAAGCGGGTGGAGGTGGAGGACGGGGCCACCGGCGAGGTGCGGGTGGAGCAACGCCTGGTGGGTTTCCACACCACCTACGTCTTCGACATCTCCCAGACCGAGGGCAAGCCCGTCCAGTTTGGCAAGGACGTACCCCAGGGGGCCGAGGTGTATGCCCGACTGAAGGCGGCCTGCCCGATGGAGGTACGGGAAGAAGCATTGCCCGCCGGACGGATGGGCAGCACGGATGGGAAGCGGATTACTGTCTCCAGCTTCCTCACCCCCACCGTCCGGGCCGAGACCCTGCTGCACGAGTGGGCGCATACCCTGCTGCACTTCGGCAAGGAGCGCAAGGGGGTGGCGGTGGAGGAGCTCGAGGCCGAGGCGGTGGCCTACGCGGTGGGCCGGGAGCTCGGCCTGCCCATGCAGGGAAGCCGGGACTACATCCTGCAATGGCGGGGCACGGTGGAGGGGCTGGAGGCCTCCCTCGAGCGCATCCAGCGGGCCGCCAAGGAGATTTTGCTGGCCGTGGAAACCCCGGTGGAAGTGGCGGCATAGAAAGGAGCGATCATGGGATGGAAGATCTACAACGCCAGCCTGGCCAGGTCCCTGGACGAGCAACAATCCTACGGGGTGTGCCTGGCCCTGGACGAGGCCGCGCAGCAGAAGGTGCAGCGGGAGAAAACCCGGCTCAAGCGGGCCCTGGAAGCGGCCTATAGCGGGGAGCCGCTGGGGGTCTTCGGGGAGCCGATCCCGGTTCGGGTGTACCCGGACTGGGACGAGGTTCTGGAAGCTACCGGGCTGGAGGACGTGCCCCTGGAGCCGCTGATTCTGGACGAGGCCCAAACCGCCGCGCTGGAGCGGCTGGAGGGGGAGATGGCCACCCTCTGGGTGCAGCTCACCAGCGAGGGCTTCGTTGACCAGGGCTTTTCCTTCGAAGGCTACACCAACGACGACGGAGCGGAGATTTTGTACCTACCGGAGCCGGGCGAGGAGATCTAGCGGAATCCCCTTCAGGCCCCCTAAGACGGGGCCTGAGCTGTGCAAAAGGGGGCGAGGCGAAGGAGGAGGACATGTACTACCTGGCACGCTGGCAGGGCAGGGGCCCGGAGCCCGTCCCCGGAAGCCACGGGGTGGCCTGGGCGACGATAGACGGGAAGAAATGGTTTTTTGCCCGTGAGAAGTACTCTTGCCGTCATTGTCACAGGAAGGATCTCCTGCTGCTGAGTTCGCTGGAAGTGGGCGAGATTCCCCGGCAATGGCTCGAAAGCGAACGGTACGAGTTGATCACCGACCCCTCCCTCTGCGCGGAGGTTCTGGTCGAGATCGGGATGGCCCAGCAGATCGCACAGTGGCCGACCTTGCTGGTCTGGCGGAACCAGCAGGAACTCGTGGAGGTGTGGGGTAGCCGGTTCCTCCCGGCCTGCCCCGACGACCCGGTGGCGCTGCTGTACCCTGAGCTTCAAAGGCCGTAGCAAACCAGGGGGCGGCAGAAGGCCGCCCCGCTTCTTTGGATGAGGTGATTATGCAGATCGAACTCAGCGAAAAAGAAGTCAAGGCCTTGCTGGAACTCCTCAAAGAGCACCTGCACTACGGCTGGATCGAGCAGGAGGGGGAGTTTGAGGTGGTGGCAAGCGGGGAGGTCTCTCCCACACTGGAAAAGCTCTACTACCGCTTGAAGAGGCCCCAACAGCAGGCGGCCTAGCACCAGGGGGCCATCCGGCCCCCTTTTTGACTGTGGGAGGTCTATATGAAAAAGACCCTGAAGTTTCCCCGCATAGAGCTTTCCTACCTGGACAAGGCCCCCGACCACGGGCAACCGGAGCTTGCGGTGGTTTTTCCCCAGCGCAAAAGGAACCGCATCGTCCCTATAGCGGTAGGGGAGCAGGCCACCCAGCTTTGGAAGCACCCCCTGAGCGAAGAGGAGTTCCTGGCCCTGGTGGATCATGCCACGGAAGAGAAGCTGGTATCGGCTTGAGGCGGCCCGGCTGAGGGAGGTGCTGGAAAAGCTCTCCCTTAGAGACGGGCTCTTGCTGTGGGAGGCCCTGGGGGAAGACCCTGGGGCCTTTCCTTTAGGGAACCCCGAGGCCCGGCGGCAGGCGATGCACCGGATAAAGCGTGACAGAGTGTCACAGGGAATCGCAGGAAACCCCGTGACAAAATGTCACACGCCTTTGCGTGCTGGAGAGAGAAAACCCCTTGCGAAAAGAGAGAAACCACGTGACAAAGTGTCACAGGAAAACAAGCGAAACAAAGCAGGCTCTCGCTACCCCGACCCTGCCGGGTCGCTGGCCCAGGAGCTAGGGGGCTGGCGGGCGGGGCTTTTGTACCGCGCTCGCAAGGAGCAGAACCCCCTGATCCAAAGGCTGGCCCATGAGCACCGGGAGAGCCTGCTGGAACTGCTGAACCTGGCCGAGGGCCTGCCACTGCCCCGGCGAATCCCCACCACCCTGGCCTGGCTGGGGGAGTTTGCGAAGGAGCTCGAGCGGTTGGGGGACGCCGAGGTGCAGAAGGTGCTCCTGGAGGTCAGGAAGCGGGGGGTGGAGAACCCCCTGAGCTACGCGGCTAAGGTGCTGGCCTCAAGGGGGGCGCACACGGAGGAGAGGAAGATATGGACACCCACCGGCGAGCAGTTCTGAACCTTGCCCCCTTGCTGGAGGCAGCAAAGGTCAAGCGGGGGCAAGAAATCCCCACCGACCCCACCCTGCCCCCCTGCCCCCTGTGCGGGGCGGCGGCCCTGGCCGGGTACACCTTCGCCCGGCCTGGCCAGATCGAGCACGATTGCGACTGTAGCTACCTCGAGCCCGAACACTACCAGGCCGCGCTGCTCAAATCCTGGCGGCGCTACACCGCACCGAAGCTGCTCGCGAAAGACCTCGAGGGCTACCCCCGCTACCGGTGCTACCTGGAAAAGCCCCTGGACGTGCACGCGGGCAACCGGGCGGCCATCGAGGCAGCACGGGCCTATCGGGGCGGCCTGCTCTACCTGTGGGGGCCTCCGGGGGTCGGCAAGACCCACCTAGCTTTGCGGCTGGCGGGGCGGCTGGTCGGTGAGGGGCGCTTTGTGCGCTTCCGCAGCGAGCTCGACTTCCTGGCCGAGGAGCGGCTGGCCGCGGCGGGGGAAGGTGTCTTGCCCCAGTATGAGCGGCTGGTGCTCGACGACGGGGGCAAGACAAGGCTCACCCCCTTCACCTTAGAACGCCTCTACGCCCTGGTGGAGCGCTCGAGCGCGGGCGGGTGCGACCTCATCATCACCTCCAACCTGTCCCCTGAGGCCTACGCCGCTCGGTTAGGCGAGGTGGGTGAGGCGGTGCTCTCGCGCATCCAGGGCGGGGTGGTGGTGGAGGTGCAGGGGCCGGACAGAAGGGCCAGGGGGCCTTCGGCCCCGGAGGGTAGGGCATGAATCCACAAGAAGTAGTAGCGTTGACGGCGGGCGGGGCCTCCCTCATCTTTGGCGGCTTCGCCCTACTGGTAGCGTTAGTAGAGGAGGTGCTTTTGCGCCTATGGAGGAAAAGAAAGTGAGCATCCTGCAAAAAGCCCAGGCCCAGGTCAGCCCGGAAGCTGCCAGGCTGCTAGAGGAGCGGGTGCGGAAGGGCCTCGAGACCTACGGCATGACCCTTGACCAGAACCCCGCCCCTCTGGAAGAACGCCTACAGCACGCGCTGGAAGAGGCTTTGGATCTGTTGCAATACCTCGAGTGGGCCAAGCAAGTCGCACCGGAGGGCCTGGAGGCGCGACTGGACGAGCTGTGCGCGTTCGCCGCTGAGGTAGCCAACGCCCTGACCCGGATAAACGCAGACGAGCCGCCCGACGACCCCGGCGAGTGGGTGGAGTGGCGCGACCTCGAGGGCCCCGAACTCCCGACGGACTTCTAAGCCCCAGCCGGGGCTGATGCCACCCTAGCTCAGACGGTAGAGCACCCGGTTCGTACCCGGAAGGTTGCCGGTTCAAATCCGGCGGGTGGCTCCAGGGGCCGTTAGCTCAGTGGCAGAGCAGATGTCTCATAAGCATCAAGGATTGGCACAGGGGGAGCAGGTGGGGTATCCCGTGGGACAGGCTGTGCAGGCGGCGGCAGAACCGACTTCTGGAAGGAATAAAACTGAACAGTGAACAAAGCGTGTTCTTTGCAGTAGGCCAGGGCATGTTTGTGCTTGCCGGAGAAGAGGGCGGCCAGTATCCAGAGGGTGAGGACGACGCTGGCGGGGGTCTTGCTCTGGGGGTCGTCCTTGTGTCCGGTCAGCCCGGAGGGCTAAGCTTGGGAGCTTTGAGCAGAGCGTCTACAATGCAGAAGGCCACTAGAACGGTCCAGTTCATAGTGGCCTTCATTGTTCTACATCGTCTGAATAGGTAGCAACTTGGGTTATTCTTAGAATCGCCTTCCATCCGCTTGGGGAAAAATTCGAGGTTTTTAACGCTGCCATTGAAAAAGATCCGGAATGGATTCCAGACATCAGCAAACTATGGCTTCCTGATACAAGACCGCACGCTTTCAAGAAAGGATTTCTGGAGCGATTAGCCGTGCGGCGTCCATTGACGTCGGAAGAGGAAGATAAAATTCACGAAAAGATTGACCGCTTGCTCAAACTCGATGAATTTCCCCTCACTGCTTTGGAAATCTCATCCTCCGTTGATGAAGACAAGGTCTCAGAGATCTTTGTGCGTATCAACAGCCAGGGAACGCCGCTCAACCAGGCCAATTTTATTCTGACGCTAATGTCGGTTTTTTGGGATGACGGGCGTAAAGAACTGGAACATTTTTGTGAGCGCAGCAAAAGACCATCAGCCGATGGCGCACCTTCGCCGTTCAATCATTACTTGCGTCCGAACCCCGACCAGCTACTTCGCGTCAGTGTGGCGTTGGGCTTCCGTCGCGCACGGCTTGAGCATGTGTATTCTCTGCTTCGTGGGAAAGATTTGGAAACCCGACAATTCTCTAAGGAACGGCGCGAAAAACAATTCGCCCTATTACGTGAGGCTCAGACATACACGCTAGACCTCCAGAATTGGCATGAATTCTTCAAAGTGTTGAAAAGGGCCGGTTATCCATCCGATCAAATCATCTCTTCGCAGATAGCGGTTTTATATACATATGCGCTGTGGTTAATTGGCAAACGGGATTTCAAGGTGGATTTATACGCGCTGCGCGAAATCATGGCGCGCTGGTTCTTCATGGCAACCCTCACCGCTCGATATACCGGTTCCCCCGAAACACGCTTTGAACAGGACATGGTGGTGCTACGCGGAGCAAGTACTGCTGCTGATTTTATCGGCATTCTCGACGAACAGATCAATGCTGTCTTGACCAGAGATTACTGGGAAGTCACACTTCCGAAGGAACTGGAAACCGCCGCGGCGCGGAGCACTGGACAATTCGCCTATTACGCGGCGCTTTGCTTGCTGGGAGCGCCCGTTCTGTATTCAAGGATGAAGGCATCTGAATTGCTCGATCCCTCATCGAAAGCTAAAAAATCTGCGCTGGAGAGGCACCATCTGTTCCCACGCAAATACTTGCAACGCATTGGGGTTAAAGAAAAGCGCCTCATCAACCAGGTGGCAAATTACGCTTTGGTGGAGTGGAGCGACAATATCAAGATTTCCGACAAAGCGCCGAACACCTACGTGCCGGGAATGGAACAGCGTTTTAATGCGAGCGAGCTTCAACAAATGTATACATGGCATGGGCTGCCCGAACGATGGTACGAACTGGACTACCCAACCTTTATTGGCGAACGCAGAAAACGCATCGCTCTGGTCATCAAAGCCGCTTTTGAAAAGCTGCGAGAAGGCGCATGAACAATGGGGCCAATCAACAATACCAGAAACTCGAATATTGCCTGACCCTGCTGGCCTGGCTCAACCATTTGCTGGGCTACGGATGCAGCCGCGATTGCTGGAAGACGTCAGGCAGGCCGACGAGGGCTTCGACGCTTCCGAGCGCAGTCACATCTTCCCCGACCGCGAGCGCCACCGGGCAGTACCGGTAGCCGTGGGCGGGCAGGCCACCCAAATCCGGAAGCACCCACCCGGCGAGGAAGGCTTCCTGGCCCTGGTGGGTCTTGATGCGAGCGCAGAAACGGTATCGCCTCGAAGCTAGCCAGAGTAACCAAGTATTCCGACAGTCCCAGGGGGCGGCAGAGGCCGCCCCGCTTGTCTTTTCGAGGAGGCAGCCATGAAAAGAGATCTTCTGCGCGAGTCACGTGAGGCGGTGGGCATCCTGGATTACACGCTCAAGCAGATCCACCAGCGCCAACAACGGTTCGGCTACACCCCCAACACCAGCGAGGTGGCCGAGCTTTACAACGCTTTGGCCCGGGCGCTGAACATCGCCAACCGCCTGTCGCTGCAAAGCCTGACGCCGGAGGAGTACAGCGCCGAGGCCATCCGCAAGCTGCTGGACTGAAAGGAGAAACCATGCTGCTGATCAAGCTCACCTGCTTCGACGAGCCGGAGTACCTGATCTTCCGGCAGAACCGCCCCATAGCCCGCTGGAGCGCGGGGGAAGCCTGGGGGGATTTCATCCTGGCCTTGCTGGAGCGCCTGGATCTGAAGGTGGAGGCGGTGGACGCCACCCCCACGGTGAAATCCTTCGCCGATGCGATGGGGGAAGAGGAGGAGTGGGAGACCGAGGCCCTGCTCGCCGCGGTGCTCGAGGTGTTCGGCCCGGAGGCGCTGGGCCGACCGCTGACTCCCACCCATGCCCTGACCATCCGGTACAGCGGCCTGCCGCTCGTGGGCAACGAGTCGGTCTGGCTGCGCTACCGCTCGTAGGAGGAGACATGGGATACACGCACTATTGGACGGTGAGAGACCTGGACGGGCTGGAGCAATCCCTACCCCAGATTGCCGCCGATCTGGAGGCGCTCAGGCCCCAACTGCCCCACCTGGCTGGGCCGATGGGGAAGGGGGAGGCAAGCATCGGGCCCCGAGGCCTCTACCTCAACGGGATCAGCCCGGAGGACTGCGAGAGCTTCATCCTGGACGCCCGGCGCAGCAACTACATACACACGTCGAGCGGCCTGTTCGGCTTCTGCAAGACCCGCAGACTGCCTTACGACCTGGCGGTGAAGGCGGCCCTGACCCTGGCCCGCTGGCACGCCGAGAGGGCGATAGAGGTGCGTTCAGACGGCACGGTTGCGGAATGGGCGGACGCCTGCCGCCTGGTGGAGCGGGAGCTGGGCTACCCGGTAGATCCCTTCTTCGTGCTGGGGGAATAGCGATGCAAACAAAAGAATCGCTCTGGATAAGGGTTGACGGAACTGCCGTGGCAACCGGCAGCTTGCGGGCCCTGCTACGGCAACTCATGCGCCTGAGTGGGATCGACACGCCCACGGCCATCGAGGCCGCACGGGGGTTGAAGGCAGGGTACGACGAGCAGGCTGCCCTGTGCGAAAGCCGATTCGGAGAGAGCTACTACCGCCCGCTCGTCCGCTGGTTCAAAGTCGCGGACAGCGACCCCGACTACCCCGATCACATCGGCCTGGCCTACAGCAAGGTCTTCGCCCAAGACCGCTACCAGTGGGAACTGTACTACGCCCTCGCTTGAAGGAGGTTTGATGCGACGGATCAACGACCCTATAGCCCTGCGGGACTGCCTGGCCCGGCTGTCGGACGGCAGCCGCCTGACCGTGGCCCAGGCCCGGCTGCTGCTGGCTGCCCAGGGCATCCGCAGCACCCAAAAGACCGTGGAGGCCGCCTTGCGCCTGCGCCAGGGCGACCGCCCGGCGCCCCGGCAGAAGAGCGCCGCCGAACCACCCAGGGCCAAGGGCCGTGCCGTTGCAAATCCAGGTACGCAGAAGCCTTCGCCTGCCCCATCCAAGCAGCCCAGCGCCCCGGCAAAGAAGGCTGTGCCGCTGAAACCCTTGGACGATCTGCCGCTGACCCCGGAGGAGCGGGCCATCATGGAGCGCCTGCGCAGGGAAAGGTTCTGAGATGGAAGAAAACATTGACGTGCTGATCAAGGTCTTGCAGCGCCTGAAAGGGCAGCCCCGCCTCTTCCAGGAGGATGCCTTGTGGAAGCTCGGGGATTTCCTGACCGAGGCGGTGGACAGGCAGAAGACCCTGGATGCCGAGGAGGTGTTCCAGGCGTTGCAAGAGTACCACTGCCAGATCAACGAAATGGCCGAGGAGATGGGGGACGACCCATGCACCTAGAGACCTGCCCGGAGTGCAACGGGGCAGGCTACCTAACCTATGTGGGCGGCCCCGGTTACTACAGCGCCAGCCTGGGAGCCTACCTGCCCGACGATTACGAGTACCGCTGCCCGGTCTGCGGCGGCAGCGGGACGGTGGAGGTGGAGGATGCGGCAGTACCGGGAACTGAAGCGGATCGGGTTGTCGTACCTGGAGAAGGCCCCGGATCACGGGCAGCCTGAGCTGGCGGTCATCTTCCCTGACCGCAAGCGCCACCGGGTGGTGCCCATTGCAAGAGGGGAGGAAGCCACCCGGCTGTGGCAGCAGCCCCTCGATGAAGAGACCTTGATCAAGCTGGCTTCAGCGCATGTAGCTAATTAAAAAGGGAAGGGCGGGGGATAGATAATATCCCCCGCCCACGGCCCTTCTCGGGCTAGCACAGAGAAGGCAGCGGGAGTCCAATAAGGGCTCCCGCATTGAACCGGTCGTTTTTTGGGCTCGACTCCTGCCCACCACCTTCGCATAGAAGAGTGGCCCCAGGTTGATGGGTATCCCTAAGCCTTTCTTCCAACATTCAACCCTGTTGGAAGCGGGTGGCTCAACGGGATTAAATCATAAACAAGAGAAAATGTCAACCTCCTTCGAGTAAACGTCACCAACCTATGGTCGGGGAAGAACCTCGATAAAAAGCACGAGGAGGATCTATGTACACAAACAGCACCACCCTGGAAATCCTGAAAAACTGCCCCTCCCTCCGCCCTTATAGCGGGCGGGGTATGTACGGCCAGCAATGCCCGGCCCTGGCCGTGGATGATGTATCAGAGGGCATCCACCAACTCTTCGAGAGCGCCCGCGAGCACCTCCCGGCAGACCAGGCCCTGGACGGGCTGCAAGCGCTGGTTGCGAATTTCCGCACCGACACCCTGGGCTTTCGCACCGTGATGTACTGGCCGAGTATTGATTGGACAGACATTCAGGATAATACTTCAGAAGAAGCGTTTGCAGCAGTCTAGGTTGGTTTATGCGGCTCGAACAGTTGGAACAGATCTCTGCCGGTGGAATACGCGCCTTCGTACACGGAACGCAGGTGGTTCTGGAAGGCCCGGATGGTTCTCAGGTTAAGGCTTCCCTCGAGCCCCCCCAGATCTGGGAGGCTTTCCATCAGGTTAACCGGCAAGCCACACGGAATTGGGATTTCGAACCCGTCAACCGGATCGAAACCCCGGCGCAGATGATGCAGTTACGCGAGGTGCTGGAGGAAGCGCTCAAGCATCGCCACGGTTATGCCCGGATAGAGGTAGACGACCTTTCCACAAGCGTTTACCTCGAGCCAGAACAGCCCTTCTTCATCACGTTTTACCCCATCAACATGCGGCTTTTCTGGCAGGTCATGCAGTAGCTCATTCAGTTTCTTGCCCCCTACCCAGCCCCTAAGTTTCTGGATAGGGGGCAAGGTGTTTTCACCCCAAGGAGGTCTCATGCCCATCGCCCGCCGCGCCCTCTGGCTCCGACCCACCGAGGCACCCCAGCCCGGCAGCTTTGGCCTGGCCTGGCCGCTGCCCCACCCCTCACCCCAGGAGGAGGGGAGCTGGGTCTTCTGGCAACAGGGGGTGGCCTGGTATTGCACCCCTGAGCGCGACCTGCAACTCCTCGAGGCCACCCTGCGCCCCTGGCAGGTCGGCCCCGGCACCCGGGTCATCCGCCCCCGGCCCGCCGAGGTTCTGGAGGTGGTGCGCGACCCTGAGTGGGACTGGCCCACCCACGTCACCCTGCTGACGCCCGGCGGGGATCTGGTTTTCAACGTCCCCATCGAGCAACTGGTCATGTCTGTCGAAAAGGAGGCTGCATGAGCGTACTGTTTGGCGTCAACCTGGAATCCCAAACCCTGGAAGGGGCCACCCACCTGGCTTTGCTGACCGACGAGGAGGCCCGCGACCTGAACCGGGTGGAGGGCAACCTCTACAAGTTCTTCATCAACCGCTACCGCAGCCGCCTGGTGCCCACCCGGCTGGTGGATCTGGAGGAGATCCTCGAGGGGATCGAGGAGGCCCTCCACGAGCAGGCCGACGCCCAGATCGCTCGCGACCGCTACCGCGAGGCCCTGGAGGCGGTTCGCAGCCAGGCCATCCTGGAGGGGCGCATCCAGGGCAAGAACGCCGAGGAGCGGGAGGCCCATGTCCGCAGCCTGCTGGCCGAGCACTACCAGAACCTGCGCCTGGCCGAGGAGCGGCTCACCCGGGCCAAGGCCCAGGCCGAGGTCGCCCGCAGCCGCTTTGAGATGGTGCAGGCGCTGCTGGCGACGAAGGGCTGAACCAGGGGGCGGCAGAGGCCGCCCCATTCTTTCGTGCGACCAGGGGGCGCTAAAGCGCCCCGTTTCTTTTGCTGAAGGAGGAAGTATGCAGATCGAGATCGAGTTCGCTCAAGACCCCGACACTCCCTGCCCCTTTGATCCTTACGAAGAGCGGCTGGTGGTGTTTCACCGCCGCTACCGGGGTACGCACGACTTCCCCACCCCGGAGGCGGCCCGGGCCTGGGCCAAAGAGGAGGGCTGGAAGGTTTTCCCGGTCTACGCCTACATCCACTCGGGGGTGGTGCTGCGGGCCAGCGAAGAGGGTAACCCCTTCAGCGACCCCTGGGACAGCGGGTTTTTCGGGCTTTTGCTGCTGAACCGGAAGTATTGGGGTCGTCGCCCGACCCTTGAGCAGGCCAGCGCCCTGCTTGAGGAGTACAACCGCTGGATGGAGGGGGATTGCTGGAGCTACACCGTGCGGGTGGGGGACCGGGAGGACTCCTGCGGGGGGTTCATCGGCGAGGACGCGGTGAAGGAGGCGGCACAGGAGGCCGCCCGGAGGCTTTTGGAAGAGGCCCTCGAGGAGGAACTCGAGCGGGCCTGGAAGGAGGCGGCATGAGCACCAGAGCCCAAATCGTGGTGGAGGGGTTGGAAGAGGTCAAGCTGTACAAGCACTCCGACGGCTACCCGATAGGGGTGCTGCCGGTGGTGGAGCCCTTCGTGAAGGGCTTTCTGAAGCGCCGGGGGTGGGACCCCGAGTACCTGCTGGCCCGGCTGGTGATGGCCTTCGGCCGGAGCGACGATCCCGGCGAGGTGCTGGGGTACGGGTTGATGCCCTACTGGGCACCGGATCTCGACTACTGGTACCGCATCCGCGAGGACGGAGTAATCGAGTGCTGGCGCACCCGCGAATCCTGGTGGGATGCCTCCTTGGAGGAAGGCTTCCGCCCGGAGAAGCACTCCAAGCGGGTAACCCCCAAGGACTGGCGGGAGGTCCCCTGGGCGCGGAGGCTGGGCGAAGCGGTGGAAGCCATGCTCGCCCGTTGAGGAGGAAACCATGTACGATCTGAACAAAATCGTGGAGGAGTACGACGCCACCCCAGCGGTGGTTTCCTTCGGGGACGCCCTCGACGAGGACAGCCCGGGGTGGACGGTGCCCCGGCTGGTGGAACTGGTGGCGGGCCGCTTCGGCCTGGGGGCGCTCGAGCTCCCCCTCAGCCAGGGGGAGCGGGAGTGGCTGTTGGGACAGGACCTCCTGGCGGAGGCCCCCGAACTTCGCTTCCGGGAGTGAGGAGTCATGGAAATCTTTGATCGGCTCAAGGCAAAGGGAATCCTCGAGGCCCGCGTGGGTTTCAGGGGGAAAAACGGGGACATCAACCTCACGCACGTACGCTGCTACCCGGACTTCCGGGAGGAAGAGGAAGGGCGGAAAAAAGTCCACTGCGACAACCAGACGCGGCAAGCCCTGGAAGACCTGGCCTGGGAGGCGCTCCTGGAAAGCCAGGCCGACTTCCGCGAGGAAGGGGCCTTCGGCCAGGTCGTCTTCAACGTGGAAGGGCGGGCTCTGGAGGTGGTGGTACACCAACGCCACGTCTTCACCTTCGTGGAGAGCTTCCGGCTGCAGGACGGAAGGCTGGTAGAAGGCTGAGCGAGGTTTCCCCTGGGGGCGGCAGAAGCCGCCCCCTTGGTCGGAGCGAAGGAGGAAGGCATGAAACTGATGGAACAGCTCAAGAACAAAGGGGTCGCCCTGGTCGTCATCCGCTTCGACGGCGCAGGGGACAGCGGGGACATCGAGAACATCGACTTCTTCGACGCGAACAACCAGGCTGTAGCGGTAGCTGAGCTGAAAAAGGATCTCTGCGCCCTGGCCTTCGAGATCCTGGATCGCCAGGGGGTCACCTTCGACGACGAAGGGGCCTTCGGGGAAATCGTCATCGACGTGGAAAACGGAAAGGCCGAACTCGAGGTAAACACCCGCTACGTGGATTACGAGACCAGCAGCTACGAACTGGAAGTGGAAGAGGAGGACACAGCATGAGCCATCCCTACCACCACGCCCTCTCCTCAGCACGACGCTTCGGCGGCGTGCCGGAGGACTACCTGGCCATCCATAGCTGGTTCGACGCCAGCAAGGAGCTGATGTGCGACCCCCGGCACCGGGCACTGCGCCACCACGCCCAGGGGATCTTCGAGGCCGAGCGGGTCTTCGGGGTTACCGTGCGCAACTCCCAGGGCAAGGAGGTCCCGGTGCGGCTCATCGGGGAGCAGCACGTGCGGGAGGACCTGGGCTTCATCCCCAGCGTGGAGGAGTGGTTCCGCCACATCCAGCTACAGCCCTGGATGCACCGGGGGGTGGACCGGCGGGTCAACACCCTCTCCCTGGAGGACCTGGCGAAGGAGGGAGGCGAGGATGCGGCGCATTGAGGACCCCCACACCCTCAAGGAGGTGCTGGCCCGGCTTTCCCCGAAGCCCTCGCCGCCTACGTCTACGCCCTGCTGGCCCACCCCGGCTACACCGGGCGCTTCAGCGAGGCGCTGCGCCACGACCGGCCCCGGTTGCCCCTGACCAAAGACCCGGGGCTCTTTCAGGAGGCGGTGGAAATGGGGGAGCGGCTCCTCTGGCTGCACACCTACGGGGAGCGCTACACCCACGTGGGGGACTTCCGCACCTTCCAGGGAACGGCCCGCTGGAAAAAGGACCCCAGCAGCTACCCCGCTGCCCACGCCTACGACCCCAATACCCGCACCCTGCAGGTGGGGGACGGGGCGGTGGAGGCGGTGGCCCCGGAGGCATGGGACTTCCGCATCGGCAACTTCTACCCCCTGCGCAACTGGCTGGACCGGCGCAGGCAGAACCCCGGCGGTCGCAAGAGCGGCCCGCTGGACGGGATCCAGCCCCCCCAGTGGAGCGCCGACCTCAGCCGCGAGCTGCTGGAGCTGGTGTGGGTGCTCGAGGAGACCCTCAAAAGCTACCCGAAGCAGGAAGACCTGCTGGATCGCATCCTGAAAGGCCCCCTGTTCACGGCGGAAGAGCTGCCCACCCCTGAGGAGTGGGAACGGCAGCCGCCAAGCGAGGACGGCGAGGAGAGCCCGGTGGAACAGGCGGAATTGTTGCAGGAAAGTTGAGCAAGGCAAAGATAACCACATGGCCAGCATCAGAGACATCGCCATCGAGTACGGCCAGCAGGTGGAGCGCCTGCTGGAGCAGCTAGGGGCCCGGGGGCCAGCCAGGGGCGCCGGGGAGCTGCTGGATCAGGTCAAGCACCTCCTGGACGAGCCGGAATTGCGCCGGGTGCGGCGGTTTCTCCGCCTGCGCAACAAGGTGGTTCACGGCAAGCCGGTGGAGATGCCCATGCCCTCCTGGGAGCAGGTGGATCAGGCCGGGCGGGAGGCGGTGGGGGTGCTCACGGGGGTGGTGGCGCGGCGCCGCCCGGCCCCGCAGGCCCGCGACCCGCTGCGGGACAAACAAGCACCGCCCCGGCAGCCCTCCCTGGAACCCCCCGGCCCGGTCTACCGGGTGCGGGAGCGGGAGGGGGCCCATGAGGTCTGGGTAGGCCCCGCCGGGGTGTGGGTGGTGGCCCAGGAACCGGCTGCCCTCGAGCGGGCCCGGCTGGACACCGAGGTGCGGCTGGTCACCCGCTTCCCCCGGCTCCCGGTCAAAGCAGCCCGGCGGGCCGACGGGGTGGAGGCACGCATCCGCTGGGGCCGTCCCCGGCTCTCCCCGGAGCAGATCGCCCTGGCGGTGCGGCTCCTGACCCAGCCCCCGGGCGCGGACGAGCCCCCCTCGAGGCCCAGCGCGGCCCCCCAGGGATCGGCGCACCGGCTGCGACGGGTCGCGCTGGAGGGAATCCCCGCCACCTTCTACGTCGGCCCGGTGGGGGTGCTGGCGGTGGCCGAGCACCCCCTGGTTGCCGAGACCGAAGCCCGGCGGGTGCGGGAGGACTCGCAGGGCGCCATCCCGGCCATCCCGGTGGTGCGGGCCCCCGGCCTGAAGGAGCCCCAGGGCCGGGTGGAGGGGGTGCTGGCCCTGCGGGACGAGGCGGCCATCCTGGACTACCTGCGGGGCAAGCCCTGGCTCGACGAGACGGAGGTGGATCAGGTGGCGGGGTGGCTCTACAACCGCACCGCCGCCCCGCCGGTGATCCAGCCCAAGGAGGGGCGCTACCGCCTGAAGGGAGCGGAGGTGGCCGAGGGCCGCACCCCGGCCCCGCCCGCCTTCACGGTGGAGCTGGTTCCCCCCGGGCCGCCGCCAAAACCCTCCCCGGGGCAGGGGGCCTGGCGGGCGGTCTTCCTGCCGGAGCTGGTCATGCTGCTCTGGCTGGTGCTACAGCGGCCCGGCCCCGAGAGCGTGTGGCTCCTGCTGCTGATCGGCGGGCTGCTCCTTCGCTTCCTCGCCCTGTACGGGGAGCCCCAGGGGTGGAAGCGCTGGACCCTGCTGGGGGTGGGGGCCCTGGAGCTGTCCCTGGTCTGGTATGCCCTGGACGGCCTGAAGGGCCTTGAGCCGGGCCGCCTGCTTGCAGAGTGGCACTGGACGGCCATCCTGCTGCCGGGCCTGGTCTCCTTTTTCCGGGGCCTCTGGCCCTTCGGGGTGGCGGCTTCGCGCTATTCCCGTACCCTGGCTCGTTAGAGAAAAGAGGGGGTGTGGGGAAGCCATCCCCCGTCTGTGTACGTGGTATGCTTAGGAGGCATATCGGAGGTACCTATGGTCAAGGAACCGGAGCCCAACACCGTGCAGCGGATCAGCCTCAACCTGACCCAGCGCGACCTCGAGGCCGCCGAGGCGCTGGCCCGCGCCGAGGGCACCAACCGCACCGTGGCCATCCAGCGGGCCATCCAGGCCAAGAAGTTCCTGCGTGACGTGGTGGATCGGGGCGGCAAGGTGCTGGTACAGCGGGAAGACGGCACGCTGGTGGAGGTGGTTTTCCAGTGAAGCCCCTCGAGCTCGACGAAGCGCCCGAGCTCGAGGTAGAACCCATCAAAACCCGCCGCTTCGACGCCCGCATCCCCCGCGAGTGGACCCGGGTGGCGCTGGCTGCAATGCTGGCCCTCGCGGGGCTGGTCTTTGCCGGGATGATCCTCTGGCGGGGATTGGGGCTGGCCCAGAGCCTCGACGACCTGGCTAAGCTGGCCGGGTTGGTGCTCTCCCCGCTGTTCGGGGTGGTGGGAACCGTGCTGGGGTTCTACTTCGGCTCGCGCGAGCGCGACTGAAACGAAAAGAACGCAAGAACCAGGGGGTGGCTTCGGCCACCCCTTCGCTTTTTTTGAAAGGAGTAAATCATGGACAAAATCAGCATCCTGACCCAACCCCTGACCGCCGACGAAATCGAGTGGAAGATCATCGCGGCCAAGGGCAACACCACCCTGGCCCCCTACATCGATGCCCGGGCGGTGATGACCCGGCTGGACAAAGCGTTCGGCCCCTTCGGCTGGCAGGTGCGCTACGCCCCGGCCCAGGTGGGCAGCGAGCACGGGGTCATCGCCAGCATCGCCATCAAGAACCCCGAGACCGGGGAGTGGGTGGAGAAGCAGGACGGGAGCGGGGCCAGCGACATGGAGCCCTTCAAGGGCGGCATCTCGGGGGCCCTGAAACGGGCCGCCACCGCCTGGGGGATCGGGCGGGAGCTTTACGGCTACCCCAGGGTGATCGTGGAGGGGGAGCACAAGTACATCCCCTGGAAGGTGCTGGATCGCTTGAAGGGGCTGCCCAAGGCGGTCGCGGAGGGCAAGCCCCTGCCGGAGGTGATCCGGCTCACCGCCGAGGGAGAGCTGGCGAAGAAAGGCGCAGCAGCGGCATAAAAAGTAACGGGGGGGGAGCAAAGCTCCCCCCCCCGTCCAGCCCTTCCCGAGCTTGCTCCCCTTCTAGTTCTGCTCGGTACCCAGCAGAACCCTTGCGCGGGGGAGAAGACGCTGCCGCATCGCGCAAATGCGGCATCTCTCAGGTTGGGCTGCCCCTGGGGCCCGCGGCCCCTTCGCCCCATCACGTACCCGCTCTACGACGGCCCGGGGAGGGCCTGGCGGGCTTTCGACGTGCCTAGCAAGCAAGGCTCAGGCTCAAAAGAGAGGAGGGTTAGCTAGGATCCCCTGCCTCTCTCCACCGACCGCTCAGCTTGTGCCCTCTTCCGGTAGAGAAAGAGGACTTCCCCTGCCTATTGTTTCAGCAGGGTAGCCTTCCGTGCGCCTTAGCGCATCCCGGTGGCGACGCGCTCACCCTTTCGGGCGGCCCCGCATACACCTGGCTCTTTCTACCCAGAGCCCAATGTCAAGACAAAAAAAGAAAACCCGGAAAAACTTCCGGGTTCCGGCCCTTCCCAGGCCACAAGCCCCTCTGATGTACCAGAAGGGCTTTTTTCATATCCGCAGGTACATCTGCGCTCCCCGGGCCCACGGCCCTTCACCCCCCGGGAGCAGGGGCGGCCGCCTACCGCTTGGAGCGGTAGGCGGCCGCCAGGCCCCCTGCGACCATCCCGATCAGGATGGCCGCAGGGGGCCAGAGAGGCGTGGCCACGGCCAAGATGCAGGCCGTGGCCACGCCGGAAACTATCCCGGCGATCATAGCCCCCCTTTCCCCCCACCCCGGCGCGGGTGGGTTCAAACTCCCACCCCTCCGGCGCCGCGGGGGACTCCCTGGGCCTTCCGCCCTCCAAACCCCGGGAGCGGGGTTCCTGTTTTCAGGATAACAAGCACCGGGCCAACCTTCAAGGCGTGCTAGCTTATATCTAATGAAGGAATCCTTCTACGGCTACGCCTTTCCCGACGGCTTCTACCTGGAGTACGGCCCCCGCACGGTGCGCTTCAGCAAGGGGGAGCTGCATCTCGGCGCGAGCAAAAAGGGCCCCTCCTGGCTCCCCGGCTTCTTCATCGGCAACCTGATCGGCTTCGCGGCCCTGCACTTCCTGGGCATCCGCCCCATCCAGGTCGAGGAGCTGGCCCATCGGGCGGGCTGGACGGAGCTCCTGTGGATCCTGGGGATCCTCGCCCTGCTCATCGCCGCCCTGCGCCTCCTGCCAGCAGGCCAGGCCACCCTGCGCTGGCACGCCGTCGAGCACAAGGTGCTGCACGCGCTGGAAAACCAGGACGCCGATCTACGCCAGGCCTCAGCCCTCCACCCCGCCTGCGGCTCGGTGGGGGTGTTCTTCATGCTGGCCTTGCTGGGGCTTTCCCTGCCCTGGCTGCCCATGCTGCTCGCGGGCCTCTTGAGCGTGGGCGGGGCCTACCTGCTGCACGTCTACCTGCCCGAGAAGAGCCCGCTGCGCTACCCCGGGCTGTTCTTCCAGCGCCTCTTGGTGATGGAACCCCACCCCGAGCAGCTCGCCGCCGGCCTGAAGGCCCTCCAGGCCCTTAGAGATTAAAAAAACCCTCCTGCTCCAGGGCCAAAAACCGCTCCACCAGCCGCGGCTCGAGCTTCCCCCCGGCCATCCGCCGAAGCGCCTCGCGGGCCTCCTCCCGGCTCAGCGCAGCCTTGTAGGGCCGCTCGCAAAGCAAGGCATCCCAGGTGTCCAGCACGGCAAACAGGCGGGCCGCCAGGGGAATGGTCTCGCCCCGCAGGCCATAGGGATAGCCGCCGCCGTCCCACCCCTCGTGGTGGTACAGCACCATCTGCATGGCCACTTCCGGCAGGGCAAAGCCCCGCAGCAGCTCATGGCCCAGCCGAGGGTGCTGCTGCATCAAAGCCCATTGCGCGGGGGACAGGGGGCCGGGCTCGTCCAGCACCGCGCGGGGGATCAGAAGCTTGCCCACGTCGTGGAACACAGCCCCCAAAAACATCCCATACAGGTTGCGCTGGCCCAGGGCCCGGGCAAAGCGGACGGTATGCACCCCCAGGGTTTGCAGGGAGTTCACATCCCCATGGTGCACATCCTCCAGCAGCTCCAAAAGCCCCAGCAGCCGGGGCAGATCAAGCAGTGAGGTCACCATATCCGACCGCCAGCATAAAGGATATAAAAACTTTTCAAAAGTACCCCACCCCCATCCTATAAAATGAACGACATGTACACCGTATTGTTCAGCGACTTCCGGGGGGATTGGACGGCCCATAAAACGCCCTTTGGCTACCTGGTGCGCTCCCCCTACGGCGAGCCCCTCTCGGTGGTGGCATCCCTGGACCAGGCCACCGAGGAGGCCCTCAGGGCCAAGGAGGTCTACGACGAGGTGGATCGGGTGCTGAACGAGGAGTACCGTCCGCTCTCGCTGGAGGAGCTGGCCGAGGAGGAGCTGGGCGAGGACATGCCCCTCGCGGAGTTCCTGAAAAAGCTGCTGGAGGACGACGACCCCGATGCGCCGTTCTAGCCTTTCCGGGCGTAGCGGTTCAGCAAGTGCTGGAGGCTGCGCTCAATCGAATCCAGCTCCTCGATCAGGTCTGGCGGCGCCTTGCGCAGATGGCGCTTGATCTGCTTCAGCACGCCCACAATCCGGGTCACCACATTGTCCTGCACAGGTTTGGCCTGCTGGTAGCTGGACTTCGGCTGGAGGCCCAGCAGCTCGAAGACCCGCACCCGGGCCTGGGGGCTCAGGTGCAGGCCATAGGCCGAGCGCAGCACCTCCACCGCCTCCTGCAAAGAGCAGTCCAGCTGCAACGCCAGGGTATCCCCCGCCGCGAAATGATGGGCGCCCCGCAAGGGCACATAGGCGCCCTCGTCCACCACGTACAGCACCATGGGCGGGGCCCAGGGGTCGTCGCGTTCCACCGCTTGCAGCAACGGCAGCAGGTGCAGCACCTCGTGCTGCGGCACCTCGACCACCCGCCAGCGGCCCACCTGGTTCGGATCCGGCTCTGCCTGCTCCAGGGTTTGCTGGAACTGCTTGGCCAGGGATAGCAAATCTTCCGACATATCCCCATAATACAAAAAGTTTTCACCATGAACGACCATCCACACCGCCCCAGACCCCTGATCAACCCCTACGTCCCCGAGTTCCGGCCCTGGCAGTTCCTCGCCGAGACCCTGGAGTTCCTGGCCCGCCTGGCCCTTTTTGGCGCACTTTACCCCATGTGGGTCAGCCAGTTCTTCACCCACGGTCTGATCACCCTGGGGGGCCTGGGGCTGGTAGGGCTGAACGGCTACCTTTGGGTGCTGCACGAGGGAGACCTCAGCAAAACCACCCCTTGGTCGGGCCCGGCCCATCTCCTGCTGGGGCTGGCCCTGGCCATCGGCGCCGTGCGGCAGCACCTGGCCGCGCTGTTCAGCCGCCAGCCGTCCCCCCGGTACGCAGCCCGGCTGGCCCTTTCCACCGGCGGGGTGCTACTGCTCCTGCACCTGGCCCAGGCAGCCCAGCAGTTGCGCCCGGCCCAGCTCCAGGCGCTGTGGCTGGCCCTGGGGATATGGCTGTTCACCTGGTTCCTGCTGGTTCTGGCGGCCTACCTGGCCCCGCCCAGCACCCGCGGCCCCTCCCAGCTCGCGGACTGGCCTTACCACCTGACCCACCTGCTGCGCCGCTCCACCCGCCGGCCCTCCGGCCTGATGGTGGCGCGCTGGATGTTCCTGCGGCAGCCCGGGCCCCTCGAGCGCAAGCGCATCCTCAAGGCCCTGCTCGGTCAGCTCCCGGTTGACCCCGCCCTGAGCGTGCAGCGGGTGGCGCTCTACGCCCAGGGGCTCAGCGGCGAGGAGATCATCCTAGCTATCGAACAGGCCGCCGCTAGCGTGTACGAGCTGGCCATGCCCGAGCTCACCGAGAGGCTGCTGATGGAGCAGATCGCCCGCTTGCGCAATGAGCGGCGGTTGGTACAATAACCGAGGAGGTGTGAAAACTTTTCATGATGAGAACATTTCGTTTCCTCGCCACCCTGACCCTCCTGGCCTTGAGCGGCCTGGGCCTGGCCCAGAAGGACGTGCCGGCCAGCCACTGGGCCGCCGAAGCGGTTCAGGCCCTGCAGAAGGCGGGCTACCTCAGCGGCTTTCCCGACGGCACCTTTCGCGGCAACCTGGCCACCACCCGCTACCAGCTCGCGGTCATCCTGTACCGGGTGATGCGCGACCTGGACGCCCGCCTGCTGGATCTGGAGCGGACTCTGGCCCAGGGCCAAAGCCCTGACCCTACCCCTCCCGCCGCCGCCGACCTGACCGGGCTGCTGCGCGAGCTAGAGGATCTCAAGCTGCGCCTGCAAGCCCTGGAGGAAGGGCAGCGGCTGCTCAAGGAGGCCCTGGCCCAGCCCAGCCCGCCCGCCTCCCCCGATCTCCCGCAGGTGCTCAAGCTCCTGGAGGAGTACAGCGCCCGGCTGGCCCCCCTGCAAAGCGCCGCCGAGAACATTCTGGCCTGGCAGGAGCAGCTGGAGCGGCAGGGGCGCACCCTGGAGGGCATCAGCGGCCTGCTGGCCCTGCAAAACCAGGATCTCCTGGAAGTCAACGAAAAGATCGAGGCCCTGGTGGAGATCCTCAAGAACACCGTCAGCGCCGAGGAGTACGCCCGCTTCCGCAAGAGCGTGGAGGAGGGGCTCTCGCGGGTAATCACCGCCCTGGAGGAGCTACGAACCCAGAACGCCGACCAGGAAAAGCGCCTGCGGGCGGTAGAGGCCTTCCAGGAGACCCGCAAGAACGACGTGCGGCTGGAACGGCTGGAAAGCTTCGGGGTCTTCACCCTGGGCAACAGCCCGCTGGACTTCGACCGCCTGACCGGACTGGGCGACGGCACCGAAAGCGCCGAGGCCGGTCCCAGCCGCTTCGGGGTACAGGGCCGGCTGGTGGCGGGCGACCGCTACGACTTCAAGCTGGTGCTCTCCTACCAGCCTGCCGCCCTCGGGTTGTACCAGCTCGAGGTGCTCCAGGGCGAGCAACGCCTGGCCTACGGCAACGACCTCGCCTTCACCCTCTCCCCCTACCTGGGGGCCAACCCCGGCGGCCACGGCCCCGCCACCGCGCTGGTGCGCTTCGGCCAGGGCGCGCTGGTGGGGGAGGTCTTCAGCGACAGCAACAACGCCCGGGGGATGCGCTTCGGCCTGCGCCCGAGCGGCTGGCCAGAGCTGTACCTGCTGTATGTGGATGCAGGTAACCCGGTGTACGGGGCGGCCCTCAGCTACCGCGACAACCTCTTCTTCCTCGATGCGGAAGGAGCCCTGGGTGGGCAGGCCTACGGCTACATCCAGGCCGGGTTGCGCAACCGCACGGACGCCAACCAGGCCGAGATCCGCCTGAACTACCGCTACCTCACCCCTCTCAACGGCAGCCTGCTGGGCTCTCAGCCGGACTTCCTCCGCTACGCCCCCTTCCTCGACGACCAGAACGGCTTTGGCGCCTATGGCCTGGCCCGGGCCCGCGGCCTGGGCCTGCTGGAGGGCTACCTGCAAGCCTTCACCCTCAGCGGCATTGACCGCCTGGCCTTTGGGGTCAAGGCCGGGGCCGAGCTCGGCCCGGTGCAGGTGGGCGGCTTCTACCAGGGCTACAACCAGGCCGGGGTGCCGCAAAACGCCGGGCCCGCCGAAAGCTACGGGCAGAACCTGCGGGGCGGCTACCGCAACGGCTTTGGCCTCTTCGTAGCCAGCGATACCGCCCCGGTCAACGCCTACGCCGAGTACCGCGTAGGCCCCTCGGCCAGCGGTTTCACCCTCAACGCCGAGTACAAAGGCCAGGTCGAGAACTGGCAAGGCCAGGGGGCGCTGTACTTCAGCAACTTCAACCTGACCAACCCGGCCCTCAAGGTGGCCGCCCAGACCTCCTACCGCTTCGGCCTGGGCCCCCAGAGCCTGCGGCCCTTTGGCCTGCTGGCCCTGGTGCTGGGGGGCAGCGGCAACGAAAGCACCCTGCTGTGGCGCCTGGGCGCGGAATGGAAGGGCGACCTGCTGGGCCTGACCCTGGCCTACGGCAGCCTGGACACCAACCAGATCGGGGCTCCCGCCGGGGGCACCAGCCGTATCTTCGACGGCTTCTATCCGGGCCTCTTTGAGGGCCTGGCTCCCAGCAGCGCCATCGTGCAGGCCCTGTCCGGGCGGCTGGTGGTAGACCGCTTCAGCGTGGAGTACCACGCCGCCTTCAGCAGCGGGCTGTATGCCATGCGCCTGGCCTACAACCTGCGCTAAACCCTCCCTGACCGCCGCGCGGGGGGCGCTGCCCTCGCGCGGCTTTTATCGGCCCCTTACACCCAGGAGACTTATCATGGAGATTCTATTATTGCTGCTCGTTGTCGCCGCCATCATCATCACCCTTGTCAGCATCAAACCTAAACCAAAGACCCAGAACGAAAACTGGCCCTACTACGCAAAGAAAGTGCTTACCCAGCCAGAGCAGGTGCTTTATTACCGACTGGTGGAGGCCCTGCCCGACCATCTGGTGCTGGCCCAGGTTCAGCTTTCGCGGCTGCTCGGGGTGAAGAGGGGCAACGACTACCAGGCCTGGCTCAACCGCATCAACCGCATGAGCGCCGATTTCGTGGTGTGCAACAAGGATGGCAGCGTGGTGGCCGTCATCGAACTGGACGACCAGAGCCACCAGAAGGCAGAACGGCAGGCTGCCGACACCAAAAAGGACAAAGCGCTTTCCTCTGCCGGCATTCGCGTGATCCGCTGGCAGGCCAGGGTCCTGCCCGAGATCGGCGTGATCAAAGCCACCTTCGCCGCCAAGTCCCCCGACCAAGCCTAGAGCCATCCCAGCCAGTACGGGGTGTATTGCGAAAAAATTTCGTTCTTTTACAATCGGGGTATGAAAGCCCTTCCGCTCGCCCTGGTAACCCTATTGGCCCTCACCGGCTGCAACATGCTGGCAGTGCCCTTCACCATAGACCTCTCCAATAGCATTGATCCCCAGTTCAAGCAGGGCAGCGCCCAGCTGCCGGCCGGGGAGTACGAGGAGGTGCGGCTCTTCCTCCCTGACGCCCAGGGCTACGCACTCCCCCTCTCGGGGGTGCAGGGCCAGATCGTCTCGGCCCAACTCGAGGTGGGCGGCAGCCTGTCCCACACCGGCAGCAACCTGCCCGGCACGCTGGTGCTGGAAGCCCGCCTGAAAAACAACCGGGGTCAGGAGGCGGTGATCTTCTCCACCCTGTGGGAGCTCAAAAATGCCCAGGCCCCCCTCCAGCTCAACCACAACGTGGAGCGGGCCGCCCTGGAGATGCTCAACCAGCGCAACGCCACCTTCTACATCCGCCTGACCCCCAAGACCCGGCTGGAGCGGCCCATCACCATCAGCTACCAGATCAACCGGCTGATCGTGCGGGGCAGCGGTCGGTTGTAGAAACGAAAGTTTTTCACATACAATACCTGCATGAGCTTTGCCAAGTTCTTGCGCGAAAACGCTGCGACGGCGGGCCCGCCCACCCCGGAGGCCGTGCCGGGGGCCGACCTCAACCTGGAGGAGCAGACCCTGCTCAACCAGGTGCTCATCCAGGGCATCCGCCAGGGCGCCTCGGACATCGAGATCATCGAGGGCCAGCCCCCGGTGTTCCGCATTCACCGCACCATGCAGCCCCAGGATCTGCCGGTGCTGGAGCGCAGCGACCTGGAGTCAATCCTGTCGCCCGACCAGCTCGAGCAGCTCACCCGCAACCTGGACATTGACGTGAGCTATAGCGTGCCGGGGGTAAGCCGCTTCCGGGTCAACATCTACCATGACCGGGGCGGCCTGGTGGCGGTCTTCCGCACCATCCCGCAAAACATCCCCGACCTGCGCAAGCTGGGCCTGCCGGATGTGCTGCTCAACCTCACCGAGGCCCGCAGCGGCCTGATCCTGGTCACCGGGCCCACCGGCTCGGGCAAGTCCACCACCCTGGCGGCCCTGATCAAGCACATCAACCAGCACCGGGCGGTCAAGATCATCACCCTGGAGGATCCGGTGGAGTACCTGCACACCCCCATCAAGGCCCGCATCAGCCAGCGCCAGGTGGGGGTGGACGTCAAGGACTTCGAGCGGGGCCTGCGGGCGGCCCTGCGCCAGGCCCCCGACATCATCCTGGTAGGGGAGATGCGCGACCGGGAGTCCATCGAGATGGCCCTCACCGCCGCCGAGACCGGCCACCTGGTCTTCTCCACCCTGCACACCCGCTCTGCCGACGAGACCGCCGCCCGCATCGTGGACGCCTTCCCTGAAGGGGCCCGCCCGGCCATCCGGGCCCAGCTTTCCTCGGTCATCCTGGCGGTGGTCAGCCAGCAGCTGGTGCCCCGCCTCGACCAAAGCGGCCTGGTGGTGGCCTACGAGGTCATGCTGGGCAACACCGCCAGCAAGTCCACCATCCGCGACGGCAAGTTTGAGCAGCTTCGCAACGTGATCGAGGGCGGCAGCGCCACCGGCATGATCTCCATGAACCGGGTGCTGGCCAACCTGGTGCAGAACAACACTATTAGCGCGGAGACCGCTATGGCTCACTCCCCCAACGAGGAACAGCTGCTGCAATACCTGGGGATGCGTTGATACATCCAGGCATCGCACAATAGCAAGCCGCAAGGCGGCTTGTTTTTTTGGAGGGGATTTGGCCCTCATCCCGGCGAGGCCGAGGCGGCGGCCATCGCCATCACCCGGGGCTGGACGCTTCTGGCCGACGACCAGGCCATCTGCGACCTGCTGCGCTGCCTCTACCCGCAGGTGCCCGTCCTGCGCACCTGTGCGCTCCTGGAGCTTGCGGTTCGGGCAGGGCACATCTCCTGCAAAAAGGCGGCGCACCTCTTCAACGAGGTGCTGCCGACGATGGGCTTCTATGCTCGGAGCAGGGGGCAGGTGCTGCGGCTGCGCTGCCGGCCCCCCCGCTGTACCTGGGAGAAGGCCTCCTAGCCTGCCCCGCCTCAGGAGGCCCGGGGCTGCTGCCCGGCACGCAGGCGGCGGGCGCCCCGCTGGGTCAGCTTCATGGCCGCCGTCTTCACCCGGGCAGTCGCCACCCCCCGCAAAAGCAGGCGCAGGTCGTTCGTTTCCTGGCTGGACAGCACGTTACGCTCGCGCAACTCGTTGATTAACGCGGCCAGCTCCTCCTTGCTCATGTGCAGCTGTTGCAGCAGGTTGTTGAGGAACCGCTCCGCCTCGGGCCCCCGCACCCCGGTGCCGTCATCGGCCACCTCCTCGCTCTTGAAGCCCTCGAGGCCCGCTTCGGCCTTCAGCAGGACGGTCTCCAGGGGCATCTCTGGATTGTCCAGCTTGAGCAGGATGGCCGATAACAAAATTTCAACTCGCTGTAAACTTTTTTGCATAGCTTCGCTGCCGTTATGTTTATTTGTCACAAACTCCTCCCCCGATTATGATATTTATGAACTGCGTTATGGTTACCATTTACCTGGGTCTGGACCGCATGCTCAGCAAGGTCGAAAGCCCTGCCGGTAGCCTCGCCGCCGGCATGGTGGAGGCCGAGCGCCTGGAGAAGAAAACCGGCATGAAGCTGGTGGCGGTGTACTCCGCCACCGAAAAAGCCGCAGTATTCCCCTGCTGCACCGATGGCTGCCCGCAGTGCGAGTGGGGTGGCTACAAAATCGTCCATGGCAATATCCGGGAGGTCATCGGGCTGCTCCACACCGTTCTCAGCTTACCGGTCGAAGCAATTCATTGAATACGTCCTCGCGGTTGACAAAGAAGCGGCCCACCTCCTGGGCGATCTTCCGCCGCCGCACCAGCTCGGCCACGCTCATCTCCAGGGTGGTCATCAGGCCGCCGCTGGTGGCCATGAGTTGATACAGCTTATCAAACTCCATGGCCTTGATGTGCTGCCGGGCCCGGGTGTTCATCACCAGAAACTCGTAGGCCATGGCCCGCCAGGAGTCGCCGGTGGGAATCAAGCGTTGGGCAATCACGCCCAGCAGGGTGTTCCCCAGGATCTGCGCGGCCAGCTTCTGATCCGGCATGCTCTGCACGATCCGCTCCACCGCCTCGATAACCCCCGGGGCGTGCATGGAGGCCAGCACCAGGTGCCCGGTCTCCGCCGCCTCCAGCGCGGCCTTGTACTCCTCCGGCTGACGCATCTCCCCCAACACCACCACGTCCACGTTGGAGCGCAGCGCGGT
This sequence comes from Meiothermus sp., assembly GCA_026004095.1. Lineage (GTDB taxonomy): Bacteria > Deinococcota > Deinococci > Deinococcales > Thermaceae > Meiothermus. The sequence continues at coordinate 93,007 of BPIL01000009.1, read as the reverse complement.
GTGCACCGCCTCCGGCATGGAGCTCACGTGCAGCGGCACCTCCCGCTGGAAGACGATGCCCCGCCGGGGGGTGATGCGGTACTCGATGGGCTTTTCCACCATCAGGATGTAGCGGGTCTCCTCGGCGTTGAGGTGCTCCACCAAAGACACCAGGGTGGTGGTCTTGCCGGAGTCGGTGGGCCCCACCACCAGGATCAGGCCCGCGTCGTAGCTGGTCATGGAAACCAGCTGATCCGGCAGCCCCAGGTCGCGGTAGGCCCATACCTGCTTGGGAATCAGGCGCAAGGAGATCACCGGGGCAATGACCTCCCCCAGATCCCGCTCGGCGTCGCTGGCGGTCCAGGACACCTGCACCCGGTAGCGGCTTTCCGTTCCGCTGAACGACACGTAGGCGTCCTCCGGGGAGCGCTTCTTCTGGGCCCGCTCGCGGAAGTTCTTGACCTGCCACTCCGGGAACATGGTCTCCAGGATCTGCCACAGCTCGTCCACCCCGATGCGCTCCAGCGGCAGGTAGCGGTACACCCCGCCCACCTTCACCGCCGGGGGCATGTTGGGGCCGAAGAGCAGGTCGGATGCGGCCATCTCACGGGCTTTTTGCAGGGCAATGTTGGCGCTTTCAAGACTCATAATTTCCTCCTACAGCAAAGGTTGAAGCAACCGCCGCCTTGCGCCGGGCCATCTCCCCGGCGTAGGCCAGCGCCCCCAGATCGTGCAGGCGCACCATCTGGGCCGAGGTATCCACCCCGTCCACGATAAACGGGTTCATGATCTGTCCGCAGTTGCAATATCCCTCCTCCCATACCCAGCGATCCAGCAAGACCCAGTGCTGCTCAAAGCCGGCCAGCCGCTCGAGGTCGTCCGCTGACGCCAGCCGCAGCACCGGCTGCATGAAGCGCTGCTTGCCCACATCCATAAAGGGCTGAAACAGCGCCGGCTCGGGGCGGGTCTCGATCCACAGGCTGCGCTGGGAGAGGCCCTGGCTGCCCAGCAGCATCCCCAGCAGCGCGGCCAGCCCATCCCCATGAAGGAGCCAGTCCGGCAGGCGGATGCCCACCGGGTAGACCAGATCGGTGCGGGTCAGCAGAAAGGCGGTCAGGGTGTTCAGGTAGGCCTGCGGCTCGGGGGGCAGGTTCAATCGCAGGTACAGCAACCGCTGCCCGTGCAGCCGCAGCACCGGCTGCACGTCCACCGCGTCCGCCCGCACAAGAGGGGGGCTTTCGGCCAGGTGCAATAGCTCGTCAAGATTCATCTGTGCATCGTCCTCCCTTGGAAAGCCCCCGGCTTTAGCCGTGGGGTGGTTTACAGTTTGCGAAAGGCATCACCTCGCTTCTCCAGGTAACCAGAAAGCCCTCGAAGCCGCGAAAGAACAGCGGGTCTATCTGTTCCCGGCCCGCCGGATCCACGCGGGTGTAAAAGCGCAGCCCCTCCTTGATGTAGGTGCGGGCCATGCGCAAGTCCCGCTCGCGGAACCCCTGCACCAAACGCTGGTAATACTCGGGATCCTTCTCCAGGTGCCCCAGGAAATGGCCCGCCACCACCAGCTGCCACAGGCGCGTCAAAAACATGGCCTGGCTGCTCACCCGATCCTGCTGGGCCCGCTTGGGAATCTCGGGGGCGTGCAGCAGTTCCAGCGCCCGCCGCTCAGGACTGTGGCTGCGCATGGCCGCCTCGCAGGCCTCCAGCGGCAGCGCCACCGCGCTTTCCGCCAGGTAGAACGCTGCCTCAAAGCGGCCTTCGGCCAGGGCCCGCAAGGCCAGCACCCGCAGGCCGTGCTCCGCCGGAGGGGGATCCAGGGCGAAAAACGGCTTGCTGGCTTCCCTGTACCAACCGTAGCGCTTGGGATGACGCAGGGGTGTGGTTGTCACGCTGGCATTATACGAAAAGTTTTTATTTTTGTGGGATGCTTCCGCAATATGTTTGTTTACAGGTTCTTTATTCCTGTCCGAATTTTTTATATCATGAGTCCATGAACGGGCAAAAGTTTATCGCGGCCACCATGAACCCCGACCTGGCGGAGAAGGCGGTGGGGCTGCTGCGGGAGGTGGACATCCAGCCCACCAAGCAGCGGGTGGCCATCCTGTATGCCCTGCTCAGCCGACCCAACTACCACCCGTATGCGGAGGTGCTGGAGATGGACGTCAACCAGAGCCTGGTGCACGTAGGCACCACCACCATCTACCTCTCCCTGCGGGCCCTGGTCGAGGCCGGGCTGGTGGAGTCCTTTGTGGATCGGGTGGGCAAGATCCGCTACGGCCTGGCCCTCAAGCCCCACATCAACCAGGAGTGCTACACCTGCGGGATCATCGAGGACGCCCCCATGCCGTCCCTGCCAGCCATTTCCCAGTGGAAAGGCACCCGCGCCCACATCCTGGTGCGGGGGCTGTGCCCCACCTGCGCCAAAATCTTTTCTGACGAGCAGGTGCACAAACCCATCCCCGCCCAATATCTCGAGCTGCAACCCTAAGCCCATCCCCATATCTAATGGAGCAGCTTCGTTGCAACTTCTGCCATGAACCCACCGACCGCGAGCACGCCTACATCTCCGACCTGAACCCACGCCGGCTGGGGGTGATCTGCCACCACTGCCTGGATGCGTTGATGATCACCCATGAGCGCCGCCCTGCGGGGCCCGGAGCAGCAGCAATGGGTGCTCCTGCCGTGGTACCCCGCAAGCTGGCCCAGCACACCGGGGCCGCCCTGCCCGAACCCATCCATCCCCAGCGGCTCTTGGAGGTGCTCAACCAGAAGGTGGCCGGCCAGCACCACGCCAAGGAAGCCCTGGCCGTGGCGGTGGCCACCCACCTGCAACGACTGCACAACCCCGATCTCAAGGTTAACCCGCACCTCTTCCTGGTCGGCCCCACCGGGGTCGGCAAGACCCACATGATCAAGGTGGCCGCGCAGTACCTGGGCCTGCCCTACGTCATTGCCGGGGCCACCAGCCTGACCGCCGCCGGGTATGTGGGCGACGATGTGGAGACCCTGCTGGCCCGTCTCTTCGCCCGGGCCGAAGGAAACATCAAGAAGGCCGAGATGGGCATCGTCTTCCTCGACGAGGCCGACAAGCTGGCCCGCAAAAGCGGCCGGCAGCGCGCCGAGGGTCGGGATGTGGGGGGCGAGGCGGTGCAGCAGGCCCTGCTCAAGCTGGTGGAGGGCACCGAGGCCCCCATCCCCCACAACCTGTCCGGCCCCTCGGGGAGCCGCGAATACAGCGGGGTCACCATGAACACTAGCCGCCTGCTCTGGGTCTTTGCCGGGGCCTTCGAGGGCATCGAGGAGCTGGTCAAGGAGCGGCTGGGGGTGTACGAGCGCAGCATCGGCTTTGGCGCCAGCGCCCAGGCGCCCGAACCCAGGGCCCTCTATCCGCAGATTACCCACGATGATCTGGTGGAGTACGGCATCATCCCCGAGCTCATCGGTCGCATCGGGAACCTGGGGATCCTCGAGCCGCTCGGCCGGGATGACCTGCTCCACATCCTGAACGGCACCGGCGAGCCGTTGATCAAGTCCTACCTGGAGCTGGCCCGCTCCTTCCAGGTGGAGGTGGAACTGCCACGAACCACCCTGGAGTTTCTGGCCGAGCAGGCCCTGGAACTCGGCACCGGCGCCCGGGCCCTGCATACCCTGCTGTCCAAGGCCTTCCGCCCCATCCTGGCCCGCCAGAAGCCCGGCAGCAAGGTGGTGGTGACGCCGCAGATGCTGAGGGGGTTGCTGTAGATGAGCCAGGCGCTGGTGGCGCGGGTGGTGCGCACCCTCTTCGACCAGGACGACTACCAGGTGGTCGCCGCCCGCACCAGCGACAACCAGGAGGTGGTGCTGACCGGCCGCTCGCTGCGCTGGGGCGCCGAGGGGTTCCTGGCGGCGGAGGGCCGCTTCACCCAGCACCCCCGGTACGGTCGGCGCTTTGAGGTGGCCCAGGCTTCCGCCCTGAGCCTGGAGGCCCTGCTGCACGACCCCCGCTTTCGCCAAATCGTGGACGAAAGCCTGGTGTCCGCCCTGGAGATGCTCTATGAGGCGGGCCATACCGCCTACCCGCTGGAACAGCTGGCCCAGCAGAGCTTTTCCGAGAAAAGCCTGCTCCGGCACCTCAAGAACCCCCTGGTGACGCACCGCCCCCCCCTGGTGGGCCTGACCCGGGCCTACGAGACCGAGCTGCGCCTGACCCGCTTGCTGCAACGGCGGGGGCGGGGGCTGTCGCTCCTCCCGCCGCAAGGCCACCGCCTGTCCCAGAGCCAGGCCCGCATCTTCCAGGTCTTTGCCCAGGGCAACCTGGCCACCCTGACCGGCGGCCCCGGCACCGGCAAGAGCTTCACCGTAGCCAGCCTGCTGCAAAGCCCCAGCCTCCAGGGCAAGAAGGTGGCCCTGGCTGCCCCCACCGGCAAGGCAGCTAAACGCCTGGAGGAGCTTTCAGGCCGCCCCGCCCTCACGGTGCACCGGCTGTTGGGGGTTTACCTGGATCAGGAGGGCCAGCAGCACTTTCGCCACCACGGGGGCAACCCCCTGGAAGCCCACCTGGTGGTGGTGGACGAGTCCTCCATGCTGGATGTGCCCACCTTCTACGCCCTGATTGCGGCCATCTCGCCCTTTACCCTGCTCCTCCTGGTGGGCGACCCCTACCAGCTCCCCCCGGTGGGGCCGGGGGAGCCTTTCGCCGACAGCCTGGGCATCCTACCCGGGGTGCATCTGACCGAGGTGCGCCGCCAGGGGCAGGACAGCCCCATTGTGCGGGCCGCCCGGCTGATCCTCGAGGGGCACGAGCCGCTGGTCAACGACCCCGAGAACCGCTACCGGCTCTACCTCTACGAAGCCCGCGCCGAGGAGATCGCCGCCTGGAGCGTCCGGCTATACCTGGAAGCCCGTAAGCGCTTCGGCCAGGTGGCGCTGCTCACCGCTACCAACACCGGGCCCCTGGGGGTGCTGAACCTGAACCGGATCCTGCAAAACCACCTCAACCCCAGCGGCCCCGGCGTGACGGTGGGGGGTGGGCTTCTGGCCCGGCTGGGGGATCCGCTGGTCATGACCCGCAACGACTACCTGCTCGAGCTGATGAACGGGGAGATCCTCACCGTCACCCACGTGGACACCGCCACCCCCGCACTGGGCCTTGAGGCCAGCGACGGCCGCACCTTCCGGGTGGAGGGCGGCAGCCTGGGCTACCTGCTGCACGCCTACGCCATGAGCGTGCACCGTTCGCAGGGCTCGGAGTGGCCGGTGGTGATCATCGCCCTGCATGAGTACCAGGAGAACCTGCTCTCGCGCGAGCTGCTCTACACCGCCCTGACCCGCTCCAAGGAACGGGCCTACATCTTCACCACCCCCAAAGCCCTCTACCGATGCCGCTCCACCCGGGCCGGCAGCCGGCAGACCTGGCTCAAGCTTCCCCAACTGTGGGGGGAATAGGGTATAATAGACAAAATTTTTTCGGGAGTTACCATGGAGATCGAACGCTTCCTTGAAACGCTGGATGCCACCACCCCTCAGCCCCAAGTAACCGAAAGCGAGCCGGTGATGCCCGCCGAACCCAAGAAGAGCAAGAACGCCCAGGAAAAGGAAAAGCTGCGCAAGCAGCGCCACCGCCTGCGCGAGCTGGCCCTGCAAGCCTTCCTGGAAGGCCGCGTCTACGACGGGGTGCTCATTGCCCTGGGGGCCGGCAGCCTCAGCCCGTACTTCCTCGAGCAGGCCCAGGGCCACTTTGCCCAGAGCCGCGAGGAGGGCCTGGCCTTCCTGGGGCTGGCCCTGGCGGGCTTCCCCTACCAGATGCGCGGCAGCTGGCCCGGCGGGCGCGGCTGGCTTTTCGTGGATCCCATCCTCAAAGGGGCTGCGGTCAACCAGAGGGCCGAGCTGGTGCTGCACGCCAGCAAGATCGCCCTGGGGGCCCCGCTGTTCCTGGCCTCCGTGCTGGCCCAGGCCTATGAGCGCTACGGGGCCAGTGAAGAAACCGAAAAGGTCGCCAGGGTCATCAATGAAAAAGCCATCCCCATCGTCAACCGGATGAACCTCGAGCGCATCCTGGGCCCCCGCCCGGTGGAGAAGCGCCACTAAACCTGATTGCGATCCCGGGGGTAAAGGCCCCCGGGGTTTTTATGGCTGGTCCTGCAACCAGTGCGGAGCCAGCCCCCGCACCCGGTTCCAGTCCGGCTTGAGCCCCTTTTGTTCGGCCTCGGCAAAGGCCGCCTCAGCTTGCAACTTGCTCCAGCGCCGGGTCAGCACGTCGTACCCCAGGGCCAGCAGCCGGGCCTTCTGCCGGGGGGAGGGCTCGAGGCTTCCGATCACCTCCGAGGCATCCCCCTTGGTCCACTCAGTGTTCACAGTGTCGTAGCCGTGTGCGGCCAGCAGCTTGAGCTGAGCTTCGGTGGCGGGCTGCTTGCGCCACAGCCGCTCCACCTCCTCCTCCAGCCGAAACGGCGGGGGCTCCTGCAAGCGATCCACCCAGGTCAGGTAGCGCTCGAGGGGGATGTTGGCCTGAAACCGGAGCGGCAGCTCAGCGTGAGCCGCCTCCGCCGCCTCCCGCCGGGTGGGGGGTTCGGCCAGGGTACGGATTCGGGCCGGGCGCTTCTCGTCGTGCCAGCTGGCGGTAATCCCAAAAAACTCCCAGACCCGGATGCGATCCTCCAGGCCCACATCCATCAGGTCAATCCACAGATAGTCGTTTTTGGGCGTGCCGTCCCAGGTGCTTCCCTCGCGCAACAGCCGGGCCGGGCGGCCCAGGGCCTGCTCATAGAGGGTCGGGGAGGCGGTGGGTCGGGCCATCACCCCCAGGTTAATGGTGGGGTCGTCGTAGCTCTCCACCAGCAGCATGGCGTTGGTCAAAATCTGGTACTCTCCCCGCCGGTGCCGCTCGAGCTTCTGCTTGCGCTCCGGATCCTGGCCGTGGACGCTCTCCGCCGCAATCCCGTGAGCCCGAAACAGCGCGGCCAGGTGCTGGGCGTGCCGCACCCCAGCCGTATAGACCACGCCTTTTCGGTTGCGGGCGTGCTCGCCCACCGTTTCCACTACCAGGGCGTTGCGCTCTGGGGTGTCCACCGCGTGGGAGAGCTGGCCTTCGTCGTAGTCCTCCCCCCGCCGCTTGACCCGCAGGGGCTGGTTGGTGGAGACCTCCAGAATCTTCGGAGGCACCAGAAACCCATCCCGCACCGCCTCCGACAGCCGGTAGGAGAAGGCCAGGGTGTCGAACAGGGTGAGCAGGCTGCGTCCGTCGGCCCGGTTGGGCGTGGCGGAAAGTCCCACCAGCAAGGTGGGCCGGAAGTGCCGGATGACCCGCTCCCAGCTCTTGCTGCGGGCGTGGTGGGCCTCGTCCACCACCACCAGGTCGAAGGCCTCGGGCGGGGTGCGCTCCAGCCGGTGCACCAGGCTGGGGATCATCCCCACCACCACCTCGGCGTTCAGGTCGTGCCGACGGCCCCAGATCAGGCCGGGCTCCTGTCCCCGGTTGCGTTGAAAGGCTGCCACCGACTGGTGCAGGAGTTCCTCAAAATGCACCAGGAACAGCGTCCGCCGGAAGTGGGTGGACAGGTGCACGCTCCATAGGGTTTTGCCGACCCCGGTGGCCATGACGACCAGCTGGCGGGGGTGGCCCTGCTCCAGCAGGCTCAGCACATTGGCCAGGGCCTGCTGCTGCACCCGGTGCAACGGCAGCGCCAGGGTCGGCATCAGCGCATGGCCCTCGCCAGGGTGCGTTCGCCGTAGGTCTGGTCGCCGCGCCGCTCATCCCACTTGGGCCGGTACAGCCCGCTGGCCCGGAAGAGCGCATCCGCCGCCCGGGTGTCCCCCTGGCAGAGCCAGAGCAGGTAGCCCGCCAGGGCCAGGTCGGCCTCGCTCTGGGTGGGGTAGCCCATCTCCTCCCACCGGCCGTACCACAGGCTGCGGTAGCGGGAGCGCTCGATGCGGGCCACCAGATCCTCGGTTCCCGCCAGCTCCACCGGCCCCCGCCGCTTCGGGGGGGGCTCGTGGGGCCGGAGCAGGCCGCTCAGGTAGTCCAGGAAGGCCGGGTCGCGCAGGATCCGCCGGCGGCCCCGCAGGGTCTGCCCGGTCACGGTGAAGAAGCGCAGGTCGCTGTACACCTCGATAAGCCCCCTGCGCCGGTTGGCGATCTCCCCCAGCAGCAAAATGTGCACCCCGCGCCCGGAAGGGGAGAGCTCGGTGTAGCTCTCGGTACGGGCCACCAGCTCCTCAGCCCAGGGCAGCAAGACCCCATCTTCCAGGGCCCCATCCAGATCCACCCCGGCCAGGCCATCCCCCAGCACGATTCCCACCCCCGAGGCCCAGGGGGCTTGCCGGGCCACCGCCAGGGCCTCGCTGAAGGTCCCCCAGGTGGTGGGAACGTTCACCTGGGCCGGGATCTTGGTCGGCAGGGGTTGGTAGGGCACCTTGGTCCATTTGTCCTTGCGCCGTTCCGCCGCCCAGACCACCCAGCGCGGCATAAAGGCCAGATCCCAGGGGATCTGCTCGGGGTTGGGCAGATGTTTCACAGAACCCTCCCGGCCCCCACAAAGACCCTACGGTAACGCTCCAGCGGCTCCACCACCACCCGCCCCCACTTCCCCGAGGCATGTAACATCAAAGGCTTGCGGGTTCTGGGATCGGGGTACAGATAAATGCCCACATGATCAATGTGAGTGCGGGAGTCGCTGAAAAAGAGCAGATCCCCAGGCCGCAGCTCCTGCACCTTGCGCACCGCCTGGTACTGCTCCCGGCTGGTGCGGGGCAGACGTACCCCCAGGTGGCGGTAGACGTAAACCACGAGCCCGGAGCAATCAAAGCCGCCATAGCCGTTTCCACCCCATAGATACGGATGGCCCTGGGTGCGTCGAGCCACTTCAAAGAGCCATTGCGGGTCCACCTGAGCCCAGGCAAAATTCACCAACAGCAGCAAGATCCAGACAAGCCTTTGCATCAGCTCTGATTTTACGAAAAAATTTCAGAGTGAAAAGATGGCGGAAAGGAGTCCTATGAAGATCTACGCAGGCATCGGCAGCCGTCAAACCCCTCCCAACACCCTGGCCCTGATGAAACGGGTAGCAAGCCGGTTGGCTGAACTGGGCTGGACTGTTCGTTCCGGAGGCGCAGTGGGGGCGGATCAGGCTTTTGAAGCAGGAGCCCTCCAGGTGCGGGGCGCGGTGGAAGTGTTTTTGCCCTGGCCTGGCTATAACGGCTATAAAAAAGCCGCCCTGACCGCCCCCAGCCCCGAAGCTATCCGCCTGGCCGCCGATCTGCACCCCGCCTGGTCCCGCCTCTCTTCGGGGGTACAAAAGCTCATGGGCCGCAACAGCCACCAGATCCTGGGGGTAAACCTGAATACCCCGGTGGCCTTCGTGCTGTGCTGGACCCCCGATGGGGCCGAGTCTGAAGCGGAGTGCGGGGTAGAGACCGGCGGCACCGGGCAGGCCATTCGGCTGGCTTCGCGCTATGGGGTTCCCGTCTTCAACCTGTATCGCCCGGATGCTTTATCGCGTCTGGGGGACTGGTTAAGGCAAAAAGGCCCGGAATCCCACGACCGGGCCCACGCTGCTAAATAGGAGAAGAAGCAGCAAACACAGAGTAGCAAAAAACAAACCCCCAGGCTAGGCCTGGGGGCGCTCCCGCTCGGGAGCCTGGGGGCCGGGGGCCCCCACTTGATGCCAGCGGGCGCCCCTTACGGGGATCCCGTTGGCCTCGGCCCACTCGAGGATGGGGGCGTCCTCGAGCGAGCCCATCATCCCGCCTACCTGCAAGGCCAGCGGGATGCCCCCCTCCCAAAGGGTCCGGAGAAGGCGGAACTTGTCCGCTCCCTCGGGGAGGGGCACCTGCACCTCCTCGCCCACGAGATCGGGCTCCGTCTCGTGGACGAGGAGGGCATCCTCCAGGTCGTACCAGGGCTCCCCCCAGAAAGCCCTGGCGATTTCGGCGGCGCGGGGGGCCACGCCGGGGGCAAGGAGCAGGTACTTAACCCGCATCCTTTCCCCCTTCCTGGGCCCGGTACTCGTCCAGCCAGGCCCAGGCCGGGAACGCCCCGAAGCGTTCCCGGAACTTATGGGCCGCCCAGCCGGGCTTGTAGCCCCGGTGGGCGGACAACTTGAGGAGGCTGAAGTAGTACCGTTTCCGGTCTACCGCCTCCTCCTTGACTTCCAGGAGGGGGGCCGACCCCTCCTGCACCTGGGTCACCTGCCGCCCCTGGGTGGGAGCAGCAGGGCCCTTCACCCTCACCGCCTGGGGCTCCACCACCCCATCGGTCAGAGTCCAGGCCCCGTAGCCTTCCGCCGGGCCGAAGCGGCGGAAGTTGACCCCGGTGACATCAATCACCGGGGCCTCCGCCTTGCCCGGGGCCGGGCGCAGGGCCCGGCCCGCCATCTGGAGGTAAAGCCCCAGACTTGCAGTGGGGCGGGCCAGGATGACCCCCCCCACGGTGGGCACGTCGAGCCCTTCGGTGAAGAGCCCGACGTTGACGACCACCTTAAGGTCGCCGTCCTTCAAGCGGGCCAGGGCCTCGGCCCGCTTGACCTCGGGGGTTTGCCCGTCCAGGAAGGCCGCCTCCACCCCGGCCTTCCTGAAGCGAGTACCCAGCTCCCGCCCGTGTTCACGGGTAACCGCAAACACCAGGGCGGTCTGGCCCTGGAGGTGATCCAGGTAGGCCTGAACCACCTCCCCCTCGAGCTCGACCCGCCGTACCAGCGGGTCAATTTCCCGGGGATCATAGTCGGCCCCCCGGGGGGCTTCCACCCAGGGTTTCCCCTGGGTGGTGAAGTAGCGGGGCCGGGCCAGATACCCGGCCTCGATCAACTCAGCCATGGTGGGCCCATTCACCATGGCCTCAAAAACCCCGCCCAACCCCCGCCCGTCGGCCCGGACGGGGGTGGCGGTGAGGCCGAGAACATACCGGGCCTCAAAAAGAGGCCGGTACGTCTCGGCCACCGCATGGTGGGCCTCGTCAATGATGACGAGGTCCCACCCCTGAGCTGCCCGGCGGGAAAGGGTCTGGACCGACCCCACCGCCACCGGGCGGCCCTCCACCTCCCTGCCAGGGAGGTAAACGTCGGCAGCGGGAAGACCCGCTGCCGCGAGTGCAGCCTGGAGCTGCTCCACCAGCTCCAGGCGGTGGGCTACCGCCAGGACCCGCAGGCCCTTAGCGGCAGCAGCGGCGGCTGTAGCCGCCGCCACCCTACTCTTACCCCCCCCAGTGGGGAGGGTGGCAAGAACCCGCCGGGCCCCCGCAAAGGCCCGGCGGATCGCCCCTACCAGATTTGCCTGGTAGGGGCGAAGGAATTCCTCCGCCATTTTTTCTCCTTAAATACGCCCCCCGCGCAAGGGGGGCAGGACGAGTCCTACCCCCTGTTGCGCCAGGGGTGCCCGGGTTCTACCCTCGGGCGGGGTGTACCTGAGCCAAGTATGGCATATCTTCTTCTAAAATGGGAGTTGTATGGGCCAAGCAGTGCTGTTTCTTGCCGGTCGTGTACGCCAGGGTCGGTTTGAATCGGCCCAAATCTCGCCCGAGATCCCCATCACCGTGGGGGTAGAGGGGGAGGTCGAAGGGGTCTTCAGCGCCTGGCCAAAAACCGACGAGAGGGGAGAGGTGATCTCCATCCACGTCAACAAGCTCACCCATCCCGCCCCCGCCTACCAGCTGCTGGTGCGGGGGCTGTTGCTGGCCGCCATTGGCCCCTCGCTCAAGCTTCTGATCGGCAGCAAGAGCGGCAACTTCGTCCTCTCGGTGGATCGGGGCCCCAACAAGCAGTTCCTCAAACCCCGCACCGCCTACCGCATCGAGGGACGGCTGGAAGGAAGGCGGCTGGTGGCCCAGACGGTGGCCCTGGATGGGCCTGTCAAGGAGGCCCTTGCACCCAAGGCCCCACCCAAGCCCGTTCCGGCTCCCCCCAAGCCCCCCCGCCCCGCCCCGCCCCCCAAGGCCCCCGAGCTGCCCATGCTGAAGCGGGGGCAGATGATCGGGATTGTCGGCAAGGGGCCGTACTACCTGGTGGTCAACCGATCCGCCCTGCCTACCTGGTGGCCCCGGATCGAGCGCCACCTCGAGCTATTGGATCGCCGGTATCAAGTGGTGCAGGGTCGCGATGGCAGCCGGGGGATTGTGGTGGACGATCCTCAGGCCTTGCACACCTGGTACGCCCGGGTGCGCAGGGCCGGATGAAGCTCGAGGTTCCAGAAGCCCAGGGCCTGCAAGCGCCGGGCAAAGTAGGCTCCGGGGTTGCGCAGCCGGTGCTCGCCGGCCAGATCCATGGTCTCCCCCAGGGCACGGCGCAACAACAGCAGGCCCTTCTTGCGCTCATCGTGCGGTGCGTGAAGAAGCTGCAAGGTCAGTTTCCAGTAGAACTTTTGCCGCACCGCCGGGTCATCCCCCAAACCCAGGTGCCGCTGCAAGGCGGCCACCAGCCCCCGGGCCCAGGCCTGGCGGCTGGTCTGAAGCTCCTGAGCGGTTACATATTTAACGCACTTTTGAGAGAGATAATGGCTTAACGCTGTCTGGTTCAATGGCTGTATCCAATTCCATCTGTCCTTAAGAGTAATTCTATGTAGCCGCTCTGCCTTCTTTTGCGTCAGCCCGTAAGCCGCGGCCAGCTTGAGGGCCCGCAGCGGCAGGCGCAGCAGGTCGCGGGCCGGTGGGCGCTGCCGGTGGTCGGGGTTCCACTGCACGGTGTAGAGCATCCCCGCCCGCTTATAGTCGCTGCCGGCATCCAGGAAGCGCCAGGACTGCACCCAGCGCCCTACCTCGGGGAGCTGCTGCCAGCGCTGCAAGGTATCGGTGGAAACCCCCAGCACATCCGCCAGGGCCCACTGCACCGCGAAGATGGGAAAGCGCTGCACCGCATCGGACTCCCGGTAGTAGAGCATCAGGGCCAGCAGCAGGGCCACGAAAGCCCCCGGACCGGGGCGCTCCCCGTGACGTGGATTGTAGGTCTTGAAGGGTAGCCGGTTGCCGCTTTTGAGCTTGATGCGCTGCACCGCTCTGGCTTTGCAAGCCTGCCAGCGGGGATCGTCGTCCTCCGGGCAGGGCAGGGGATGGGGTTCCGGCCCCGCGCGCAGGGCCTCGGCAATGAGAAGACCCGCCGACTTGGGCGGAGCTTCCTCAAAGAGCGGCGGGGTCGAAGGCTTCTCTGCGGCTTGTTCTTCTGCCTGGCGCTGTTGCACCAGCTTGAGGGCCTGTTCAAGGCGGCCACGGTTGATCAGGCCCGCCACCACCTTGGCGGTGAAGGGGGGCAGGGTGGAAAGCACGGCCTCGAGGTTTGAAAGCGCGGCCGTACAGCTCAAATTGTGGGGATTCACGTGGGGTCTCTCCTTAAGTGGGGAGGTCAAAAGAGCACACCTCTAAGACCTACCCAGGTTCAGGTACTTGCACTTTTGCCTTTGAGGGGGTAGTATGAGACCCAGGATTCTTGTTTCTCGGGTCTCGATACGCTCTGGGTTTACCAGAGCTTCTTTTTTTGCGAGCTTGCGCCGCGGGCTGAACCGGGGTCGCCGGTTCGGTTCATGTCATGGCACGATTATATAGCACACTCAAACCGGAAAAGCAAAATTTTTACAACATCTTGCCCAGCCGGAATAACCTGGCAGACACAGCCTGGGGCAAGAAGCGGGAAAGAACCTGAGAAACGGCTTTTTTTATCGCTAAATCCCTACTTCGTAAAGGAAGTATCCTTTACGAAGTCAGGGTATAATCCCCATATGCTACCACCCTCCCCTGATCTGCGCGAACGCCTTGAGCAGTACCTCCACCTACTTACCCGCAAGAACTACGCCCCCACCACCCTGCGCCAGTACCGCTATGACCTGGGCGCCCTGGTCGAACACCTCAACACCAACGATGAAGCGCTGCAAAATGCCGAAGCGCTGACCCCTGTGCTGGAAGCCTTCATCAAGGAGCGCTCCAAAAGCCCCAAGCGCTTCCAGGATCTGGTCTTCCTCTACGGGAGCTTCCTGCGCTTCGCGGGGTTTCCCGAGGTAACCGCTCAGATTCCCAAACCCCGCCGGGGCCGTCGGCTGCCCCTGCATCCGCAGGTCAAGCATCTCAAGCGCTTCCTGCACGCCCTCAACCTGGGGCCCCACGGCTTTTTGATGGTCAGCCTGGCCAGCTTCCTCTACGGCACCGGGCTGCGCATCTCGGAGGCCCTGGCCCTGCGGGGCGAGGATCTCATCTACGAGGACGACACCCCCATGGCCCTGCGGGTGGTCGGCAAGGGCAACAAGGAGCGCCTGGTGGCCCTCTCCCCCACCGCCCGCGCCGCCCTGCTGGACTGGTTTCACAAACGGCGCCGGGGCCCGGTGTTCGTCTTCCCGGAAGGCCCCCGCGAAGGCAAAGTGCCCAGCGTGCGCTATGTGGAACAGCGCTTTGCCGATGCTGCCAGAGCTGCCCGCCTCAAGCCTGAAGAGTTCACCCCGCACAAGCTCCGCCACGCCTTCGCCACCCTGCTGGTGGAGCAAGGCGCTGACCTCAACTCGATCCGCCACCTGCTGGGGCATGAAAGCCTGAACACCACCCTGATCTACCTGCATACCTCCCGACGGCAGATGCAGCGGGTGGTGGAAAAGCTGCCCACCCTGGATTGAACCCCCCCGGCTCCTGGATTCCCTGGCGATGTCTCTCTATCGTTAGCGCCATTCGGGTGTCGTTATCACTTGACAATAGGGCTAACACTCGGTATTGTTGTTAGTGACAAGGCCCCCTCTAGGCTCCTGCCTCATGAGGGGGACATTTATTTATGCTCACCAAGCGCCCCTATCAAAAACCCGCACTCACCGTTCAAGAACAGATCAAACAGCTCAAAGACCGGGGAATGATTTTTCAAGACGAAATTCGGGCCGCTGAAATCCTCAGCCGCGTTTCCTATTCCCGACTGCGCCCCTACTGGTATCCGTTTGAGGCCGATAAAACTACCCACAACTTTCAACAGAACACTTCTTTTGAAGTGGTCTGGTCCCTCTACGAGTTTGACCGAGCGTTGCGCTTGCTGATCCTGGAAGCCCTCGAGCGCTTCGAGGTAGCCCTGCGCACCCAGTGGGCCCACCAGATGGGCCTGAACAATGGCCCTTTTGGATACCTTGAGCCAATCCATTATCACGATAGCAAGCGCTTTCAAAACGACTATCAGCGCCTTCGAGACGAATGGGCCCGCACCAACAAGGCTGATGACCCGGTGTTCCTACACTTCGAGAACACCTATCAGGAAGTCTTACCCCCGGTCTGGCTGGCCTGTGAGGTTATGTCGCTGGGCAACCTGGGCAAGTGGTTTTACAACCTGGCCGATAAAACGGTCTCGAAAGACATTGCCGCTCTGTTCAGTCTACCCGACCGCTACCTCAAAAATGCCACTCGCCACCTGGTCTCGGTTCGCAACTACGCTGCCCATCATGCCCGGCTCTGGGATCGGGCGTTTACCGTCTACCAGCTACCCAGGCTGCGGAAAAATCCACGCAACCTTCGGCAGAGCCTCGATACTGGCTCCCAGAACCAGAAAATCTACCCTACCCTCACCTTGTTGTTATACCTGATGCAGCAGCTTGACCCACATCACGACTGGCCAACCCGATTCATCACCCTGCTCAACCATAACACCACCTATCTCCACAGAATGGGCTTTCCTCCTGATTATGCCGAGCGTCCGATCTGGAAGGCCGTATAACTTTGTTTATCTTCATTCACAATTTTTTCGCCCGCCCCCTATAATCAACCTATGAGCTGGCTCAACGCACTCGGCACCGGGAAAAAAGCATTCCACGATACTCTGCGCGAAGTGGCCGCCGAGGTGCCGGGTCTCAAGCTGCCCGAGGAGGTGCTCCAGCGGGCGCAAACCCTGCCCCCCGAGGACATCCTGGAAAAGGAGCGCATCCCCGAGGATGTGGCCGCCCGGGCGTATGCCAAGTTCCGCGGCCTGAAGTACGAATCCCTCAGCGGGGTGGAGCCCGACCCCAGGGCCTTGCAAAAGATTTCCGATGCGGTCATCCGCACCTACGGCATCCTGCCCATCGCCATTGACGAGAAGGGCGTTCTGCAGATTGCCGTACCCTACATAAACTCCCAGATCAAGGACGCCATCTCCCAGCAGGTGCGCGAACGGGTGCAGTACCTGATCGCCCCCAGCAGCGCCATTCAACGCATTATCGAAAGTGTTATCATCCGCCGCCAAAAGGCTGAGCAGATTGCCCTGGCCCAGCAGCAGATCGCCCAGGGCGCAATCACCGAGGCCGAGGATGAAAACAACGACGTGTGGGAGTTTTTGCGGGGCCTGGTCAAAGAGGCCACCATCGAGCGGGCCTCGGATATTCACATTGAGCCGCAAAAGGATGGCAGCCTGACCATTCGCTTTCGCGTAGACGGCCACCTCCGCGTCAAAGAAAGCATCCAGAAAGAGGCCGGGGCCAGCATCATCACCGGCATCAAGAACGCGGCCAACCTCAACATTGCCGAACGCCGCTTGCCACAGGACGGTCGGTTGGTGCTCAGGGAGGAAGGGGTTACCCTGCGCCTCTCCACCGGCCCTACCATCCACGGTGAGATGCTGGTCATGCGGCTACTCCCCCGCGAGAAGGACATTCCGGCCCTCGAGCAACTTGGTTTCTCTGAGCGCAACCTGACCCTCTACGCCGACGTGATCCGCAAGCCCACCGGGATCGTGCTGGTCACCGGGCCCACCGGCTCGGGCAAGTCCACCACCCTGGCAGCCACCGTCAGCCGGGTGGCCACCAGTGCCCGCAAGGTGCTCTCGGTGGAAGACCCGGTGGAGTACCCCATTCCCGGGGTCATCCAGCACCAGGTCAACGAGGAGGCGGGCTACACCTTTGCCCGGGCCCTGCGGGCCTTCTTGCGCCAGGATCCGGATGTAATCTATGTGGGCGAGATCCGCGACAGCGAGACCGCCCATATCGCCACCCAGGCCGCCCTCACCGGCCACCTGGTCTTCGGTACCCTGCACACCAACGACGCGGCCTCCTCGGTGACCCGGCTGTTGCAGATGGGGATCGAGCCGTTCAACCTGGCCCCCAGCCTGCGCGGGGTGCTGGCCCAGCGGCTGGTGCGCCGGATCTGCCCCCGTTGCGGCACGGAGATGGAGCCCGGCTCCAGCGACCACCGCCTGCTGCTGGAGCTGGCAAAGCAGTACCGGTTCGACACCGGCCACATCCAACCCAAAACCCCGGTCGGCTGCGAATACTGCCACAGCACCGGCTACCACGGCCGCATCGCCATCCACGAGCTGATGGTGGTCACCCCGGAGATCGAGGCGGCCATCGCCGAACGCCGTTCGGCCCAGGAGATTGCCCAGATGGCCCGCAAGAGCGGCATGATCACCCTCTTCGAGGATGGACTGGAAAAAGTTTTGCAAGGCCACACCACCCTGGCCGAGGTGACCGGAGCAGCCGGCGACGGGGAAATTGAATAACTGAAAAGATTTCGGGTCTTGTGTTATCATAGGTCGCGTGAAAAACTTGCGGCCTAATTCAACCGCGAGAACCCAGTGGATCGTCCTGGAAATCACGGAAAGCCGTATCCGCGGATTCGTTGCCAGCGAAGACGGCACGATTACCAGGCAGGTCGCTGAGCCTCGCAAGCCCGGCAACCTGGCCAAGGTGGTGACCGCCCTCAAGCCGGCCCGAGGCGCCCCCCTGGGGGTGCTGATACACCCGCCGGTGGCGGTGGCGAAGACCATCCCGCTCAAAAT
This sequence comes from Meiothermus sp., assembly GCA_026004095.1. Lineage (GTDB taxonomy): Bacteria > Deinococcota > Deinococci > Deinococcales > Thermaceae > Meiothermus. The sequence goes on along the minus strand of BPIL01000009.1, from coordinate 75,368 downwards.
CCAGCAGATCTCCCCCGAGGCCATCAAGCTCAACGTGGCGCCGGTGCTCAACATGGACGCAGCGGCCATCGAGGTGGGCTACGTGCGGGGCTCCAAGGGGCTATTGACCGTGGTCTATCCACGGGAGCTGCTGGCCGAGCTGGCCCGGGTGGTGGCCCGCTTCAGGCTGAGCCCGCGCACCCTGACCTACGCGCCGCTGGCCGGGGTCATCGCGGGCTTCCAGCAGATGGAGCACCTGCGGCAGTCCAACGCCATCTGGTTCATCCAGCAGGAGGAGCACCTGCACATCCTCATCACCGAGGAGGCGGAGCCGCGCAGCTACCACCTGGCCAGCATTGACCCCCACGAAAGCGGTCAGGTGGTGCGGGATGCCATTGACGACGTGCCCCGGCCCCCGGGCAAACCCCTGTACGGGGTGCTGCTGGGGGATCGCCCCGAGCTGCTGGAGCTGGGCGATGGCCTCAAAGACCGCGGCTTCAACGTCATCGGGGAGATTGACCCTATTGCCGCCGAGTCCCAGCTCATTGCCGGTGTGATGGGCGACCTGTCCATCCTGGAGGGGCTGGTCAACCGCGCCGACACCCTGACCCTGCTGGCCCCCCCCAGCCTGAGTCCCCAGACCAAGGGGGTGCTGGTGGGGGGTCTGGCCGTCCTTCTGGGGATGGCCGTCTACGGGGAGAGCACCGCCGCCCAGGTCAAACAGCGCCTCGCTCTGGTCAACGCCGAGATCCGCCAGATAGACCGGGAACTGGGGGCCCTGGCGGGCATCCAGCAGCAGATCCAGCAAACCAAGAGCAACCTGGCCCGCTACGAGGAGATCAAGAAGGCGGTCTCGCTCCAGACCCACACCCTGCTCCCGGAGGTAGCCCGGGCCCTGCAAAGCGGCCAGGCCGGGGTGGAGTCCTTCAACCTGCAAGCCCAGACCTCGGAGATCCGCCTGTCCATGCTGGCCCCCAACGCCGAGGCCCTGGAAGCGGCCCTCCAGCCGCTGAAAAAAGTTGGCCAGGTCGAGCTCGGCAACGTCTCCTTCAGCGGCAAGAACACCCTGACGGTGGACGTGCAGGTGACCCGGCGGTGAGACCATGAATGCCCAGACCATTGCCCTGATCAACCGCTACGCCATCCACGCCGTGTTGCTACTGGGGGTGTTGGGATACGTGCTGTATTTCAGCCCCAAGCTCCAGGAGATCAACACCCTCAACCTGGAGTACCAGGCCCGCACCCGCACCCTCAGCCAGCGCAAGGCCGAGCTGGCCTCCAGCCAGCAGTACCAGGTCGAGCTGGATCAGCTCCAGGCGGAGGAACAGCGCCTTTCCGGCCTGCTGCGTCCCCTGGCGCGGGAGAGCCTGGTGCGCTACATGGAAAACAGCGCCGCCCAGGAGAAGCTCAGCCTCAGCAGCATCAACTTCACCACCCCCAAGAAACAACAGGGCTACAGCGAGATGGAGATAATGCTGAGCGGCAAGGGCCGCTATCCGCAAATCCTGCGCCTGCTCAGCCGCATCGAGCAAAACGCCCCCGTGGCCCTGGGGGTGCGCACCCTGCAAATGACCCAGTCCGGCCCCGAGGTGGCCTTCAGCCTGACCCTGGGGGCCTTTTACAAGGAGGAGCCATGAAGCGCCTTCCCATCAGACCCCCCATCCTGGCGGTTCTGCTGCTCGGGGGCCTGGCGGCAGGCTACCTGATCCTGGCGCCCAGCGGGCCCCGGCCCGCGCCCGGCCCCAGCACCACGATGGCCTCGAGCACGCCCCCCGGCCCGGTGGAAACCCCCCCACCCCCCAGCAGCGCAGAGACCCCCGCGCCCCCGGTCACCATCGAGCCCCTGCCGCCGCAGGATCTGGAGACCCCGGCGGAGGCGCAAGGCCCACAGACCACTGAGGCGGTGGCCACCGACGCCCCTCCTGCGGCCGTCGCCGAGGCCTCCCCCAAGCCGGTGGTGGTTCCACCCCCGGTAGACAGCTACGACCCCTTCCAGCGCGCCGTGCAGCTCAAGGAAAGCGAGCGTCCCAAGCCCCCGGCCCGCAAGGCGGCCCCGGCCCCCCTGCCCCCGGCCCCCCTGCCCCCGCTGGCCTCGGCCCCTGCACTGCCCCCGCTGCCCCTCCCCACCGTGGCAGCCCCGGAAAAGCCCGCCCCTTCCGTGCGCCTGATTGCCCACAGCGACCGGCGCGCCATCGTGGAGATCGGCAGCAGCGCGGTGGAGCTGCAAATCGGGCAGAGCCAGAAGGTCGGCGACTCCACGGTTCGCCTTACCCGTATACGCCCCAAAGTTCAGCTTGTCGTAGACGGCAAAGCCTACGAGGTTCACCCATGAGATTGCTTTTTCCCCTACTGTTTGCGCTCGCCATCGCCGTTGCCCAACCCCTGTCCAACCTGCAACCCGTCCTGGGCCGCATTCCCGAGAGCGCCCAGGCCAGCCGCCCGGTCACCCTGCAAACCGGCCTGGAAGGCACCGAGGTGCTGACCCTGATGCGGCTGGCCGCTCAGGAAGCGGGCTATGGCTTCATCCACCTCAAGGACACCCCCAATCCCAAGATCCGGCTGAGCGTGGAGAAACGCCCCTTCCGCCAGGTCTGGCCCACCCTGGTCTACGGCACCCTGGGCCCTTCCTTTGACTTCGCCGCCGCGGGCAACATCCTGATCGTGGGCCCCGCCGACCAGATAGCGGCCCTGGTGCGCCGCCCCCTCGCGGCCCCGACCCAGCCCCCGGCCCAGGCCCCGGTGCTGGAGGTGCTGCCTACCGGCAAGCCCACCGAGCTACTGCCGCTGATCAAGCCGTTGTTCGACCTCGAGGCCTACACCCTGGGCGGCGCTTTGGTGGTGCGGGGGCTGCCGGAACAGATTGCCCGGGCCAAGACCTTCGTCAGCCAGGTGGAAGCCCTGGCCCCCAAAGCCAGCGACCCCACCCCCCCGGCGGTGCGCTACTTCCCCACTCGGGAGAACGGCGAGCGCTACCTGGAGGCGCTGCGCATCCTCAGCGTGGAGACCCGGGTGGTTCCCGGCGGCCTCATCGCCCTGGGCAGCGAGGACGCGCTCAAGCGGGTGGGCCAGCTTTTAGGGGAGATTGACGCCCGCAACGCCCCGCCCGCCCCCCAGGGCGCCCCGCAGACCAGCCTCAAGATCTACACCCTGGGCACCGGCGGCGGGGCGCAGATCGCCTTCGACTCGCTGCGCCGGATCTACGGGGATGCCATCAGCTTCTCCGGGGACAACGGGCTGGTCTACGCCCAGCTAACCGAGGAGCGCCACAAGGCCTTCGAGGAGGATCTGCAACGGGTGCGCACCGCGCTCTCCCAGACCCAGACCTCCACCCTGCCCTCGGTGGTGGGGGACACCGTGCTCAACTACCAGTTGCAGCAGGTGCCCTCGGTTTTTGCCAAGGTGCTGCAACCGCTCTTCCCCGGCGCCACCCTGCTGCCGATGGACGAGAGCAAGACCCTGGTGGTCAAGGCCGATCCCGAGCTGCACGTGCAGATCGCCCAGGCCATCAAGCGGCTGGATCGGCCCACCCAGGCCGACCTGGACAAGGAGGCCCAGGCCAAGGCCAGCGCCGAGCAGGAGCAGGTGACCGAGCTCTACGTGGCCCGCTACGTGGCGGCCAAGGAACTGGCCAGCGCCTTCAACGAGCTGCGCAACGCCAACCAGGGCCAGGCTGCCCAGGGCCAGGCCGCCCCCTCCGGCAACGCCCGCGCCGAGGCCGCTTCCAAGGTGCAGGCCGCCACCGTGGCCCGGCAGAACGCGGTGGTGCTCACCGGCAGCAAGAGCGAGGTGGCCCGGGCTCTCAAGCTGCTCGAGGCCCTCGACCAGCCCCCGGTGCAGGCCCAGCTGCGGGTGGCCATCTACCAGCTCAAGACCACCGACACCTTCAACCTGGGTTTTGACTGGCGCCTGTCCGATACCCCGGTCAGCCTCAACGGGGGCTTCGGCGGGGGCGGGCTGACCGTGGGCACCTCCATCGGCCTGCCGGTGGTGGGCTCCCTGGTCACCCGGCTGGACACCCTGGCCGCCCAGGGCCAGGCCCGCAAGGTGCTGGACTCGGTAATCGTGGCAACCAACGGCTCGCCGGTGGAACTGCTCTCAGGCGGCAAGCTGGTGGTGCAGACCACCGCCAGCAGCAGCAGCGGCACCACCGCCACCAGCTCCACCGAGTACGAGTACGGCCTGGTGGCCCGCGCCACCCCGGTCATCCTGGGCGATGAAAGCGTGATGGTGGAGCTGGATCTGCAACTGGGCGACCTGCCCAGCAGCGGCCCCATCCAGAACAGCATCCTGCTGAACAAGTCGCAGACCAAGACCACCCTTCGCATCGGCTCCGGCCAGACCGCCATCCTGGGCGGCACCCTGGGGGTGGAAAAGCAGCGCACCGAAAGCGGGGTGCCGGTACTCAAGGACATCCCCATCCTGGGAGCTTTGTTCAAAAGCGAGCAGGTCAGCGAGACCTCGCAATCCCTGGTGATCCTGGTCTCCCCCGTGGTCATCCCCGGCAACACCGTGCAAAAGCAGAACGTCACCCCCAGCTTCACCGCCCCTGCCCTGCCCAACTGGAACGGCATCCAGCGCTTTGATCTCAATGGAGGAAAATAATGCCCGTGCCGTATAAAAACCCCCTAACCCTCACCGTCACCGTCCTTGGCGCCCTGGCCCTGGCCGCCCCCCAGGTCACCGGCACGCTCACCCTGGAGGAGCGCACCCTGCCGATATCGGTGGGTAGCAAGACCTGCCTGGAGTTCCCCCAGGCCCCCGAGGGCATCCAGTTCTACGGCGGCATCGCCCCCCTCAGCGTGGAGGCCCGGCGCCTCTGCCTCCAGGGCGACCCCTCCCTGTGGGGCCGCTCGATGGAGGTAGGAGTGCGCCTGGGCCGGGAGTTCCGCCTGCCCATCCGCTTCAACCAGGACACCCCGGAAACCCAGCTCACGGTCTTCCTGCCCCAGGCCCCGGCCCAGCCTGCTCAAGCCCAGGCCCCGGCCCCAACCCCGACCACCGCGCCCGCCAATCCCGCCCCCGCCCCCGCCTCCAGCGCCAACGAGGGGCTGTGGCAGGCCCTGAGCGAGCTCAGCAAGACCATGGCATTGCTCAGCCAGCGCCTGGCGATGGGAGCCGGCCCCATTCCCCAGCCCCCGGCCCCGACCCCGGCGGCCACCCCACCGGCCCCGCCCGCACCCGCCCCCACCCCCGCCCAACCCCCCGCGCCGGTGGCCCGGCCCAGCGGCTCGAGCGTCAACGTCGTCGCCAAGGAGGAGGCCAGCCGGGGCCTGATCGGCACCCTCACCGTGCGCAACGGCAAGCTGTGGGTCGGTTTCACCCTCAACAACGGCGAGGAGCACCCCTATGTGCTGGAGCCGCAGGGCCTGCGGGTGCTGCTGAACGGCAAGCCCCTCAAGGGCAACGCCAACCTGCGCTTCACCAGCGGCCGCAGCGGCTGGATCCCCCCGCGCTCCTCGGCGGTGGGCGGCATCGAACTGGACGTGCAGCCCGAGCCCGGCAAGGTGCAGCTGGAGATCGAGGCCCTCCGGCTGGATCCCACCCTGAGCAGCGTGCGCTGGGTGCAGGAGTGGAGCCTGGAGTTCATGCCCGTGGTGAAGTAAGGTATGGCCACCTTCAGCTACAAAGCCCTCCCGGAAGGCTCGGCCAAGGAGATCAGCGGGGAGATCGAGGCGGCCAGCTACAACGAGGCCCTGGCCGCCCTGAGCGCCCGCCGCCTGGTGGTTCTCTCCGTGCAGGAGCTGAACAAAAGCAGCCGTCAGAATCTAAAGATCAAAGACATACACATTGCCCAGCTATTCCGCACCCTGGGCACCCTGCTCAACGCCGGGGTCACCCTCTCGGTGGCGCTGGAGTCGCTCTCGCAGCACAAGGTGCTGGGCCCGCTGGCCAAGCGCTGGATCGCCTACAACAACGCCGGTCTCTCGCTCTCGCAGTCCATGGAGCAGCTGGGATTTGCCCCCGCCCATGTGGCGGCGGCGCGGGCCAGCGAGGAGGGGGGCAGTCTCGGCAAGGTCTTCCTGCGCCTGGCCGGGGAGCTCGACGAGAGCATCCGCATCCGCGACGAGATCCGCGGGGCTCTGACCTACCCGGTGGCCATCCTGGGCTTCATCGGCCTGGCGGTGTACTTCCTGCTCACCGGCTTTGTGCCCCGCTTCATGCAGGTGCTCTCCGGCATGGGCCTCAAGCCCAGCGACTACCCCATCTATACCCAGGTGGTCATCGCCATATCCGACTTCCTGCGCGGCAACGGCCCCATTTTCTTTGTGGGGGTGGCCGCCCTCGTGGCCGCCACCGTGCTGTGGGCCCGCACCCCCGGCGGCAGCGAGACCATTGACCGGACGCTCTACAAGCTGCCCCTGGTCGGGGCCATGCGGCGCACCCTCAACGTGGGGGTCTTCCTCTCCAACCTGTCCTTTTTGCTGGCGGCGGCGGTCAACATGCCCCGGGCCCTGGAGATCAGCGGCGCCACCACCGGCTCGGTGGTCTACAGGGAGGTGGCCCGCAACCTCAAGAAACGGGTGGAGGCCGGGCAGCTGCTATCCCAGGCCATGAAGGCCGAGCCGGAGTGGATCCCCTCGGAGATCCCCCCCCTGGTGGCCGCCGGGGAGCAGGGCAACGCCATCCCCGACCTCACCGAGAAGTACGCCCAGTACCTCAAGGAGCAGGTGCGCCGGGGCGTGCAGCAGAACTCCAAGCTGATTGAGCCGGCCCTCATCGTGGTCATGGCGGTGGTGGTGGGGGGGCTGATCCTCTCCTTGATGGTGCCCTTCTACGACGCCATCAACAAGATCCAGCAGATTCGCTAGGGGTGCGCATGAACCAACGTGGCTTTACCCTTGTGGAACTGGCGGCCATCATCGGCATCATCCTGATCCTGGCGCTGGCGCTGGTGCCGCGCATCACCGCCAACCGGGCCAGCACCTACTACGCCGAGGCCCAGACCCTGGGGGTGGCCGTGGCCCAGTCGGTGTCCAACTACCTGGTGCAGGATCCGGAGCGCACCCCGGCCGACCTGGCCGGCCAGCTCGGCCTGGCCCCCATCACCCCCCCTACCGGGGCCCCCGGCGGCTATACCTACTACGACTGCTCCGGCGGGGCCGATCTCAACCCGGCGGTGCGCTGGGCGGCCCGCTCGAGCACCGAGGTCATGTGCGCTTTGGGCATCATACCGGGCAACACCAGCTACCGGGTGGTAACCTGGTGGACGCAGAACACCGACCAACTCTATATCGCACCGTAACGCAGTCACCCCTCCGCCCGCACCCAAAGGTGCGGGATTTTTCAACGTGAAATTTTTTCACTGTTATAATGCTCTCATGTTTTCGCGCGGTATTACCTTAGTCGAAGTGCTGGCAACCGTCAGCATCCTGCTGATCCTCCTGCTGGCTTTCCGCCCTGGCCGGGCAGGCGGTGACGAGCTGCCGGTTGTGATGTCCACCATCAAGGTCGTCTACGCCGACGCCATCGCCCGCAGCCGCAACGAACCCGAGCGCAATATCGGGGTACAGAGCCGTTTTGCCGATGGCCGGCTCCAGCTACAGGTTGTGGACATAGACACCGGGGAAACCCTGGAAAGTCGTAACCTGCGCCTCAACACCATTCGGCCCATCAACAACGGCCCCGGCCTGTACCGCGTCAGCCGCACCGGCCAGCTTCAAGCCCAGGACGCCGACAGCTGCGAGGCCTTCGCCTTTCGCGGGCCCCAGGGGCAGGTGCTCTTCCACAACCCCTTCACCCTGGCCCAGCAGCAGGTGGCCCTCGAGCGGTTCTCCTGCAACCAGGTGTTTGCCGCCCCTGCCAGCAATGCTCCCCGGCTGCCCCAGGGCCAAAGCGGAGGGACCACACCCGGTTCAGAGCCCCCTGCACCCCCTCCAACGGCAAGCCCTCCCCCCAGCAATGGGGGCAGCGGGGAAGGCCCTGCTGAAAATGCCCAGGGCCGCCTGTACATCAGCGCCCGCGGCCTGCCCACCGGGGCTCCGCGTCCGCAAGCCAACGTTGGTGCGGGGGGCGCCGCCCTGCGCACCGAAACCCTGCCAGCCAACCTCTACCTGAACGAAGGGGAGTACAGCATCGAGGCCCTCAGCGTGCGCCACGGGGGCTGCCAGTATAGCGGCACCCCCACCCCGCCCTCGGTGCGCATTGCCGGGGGGCGCCTGGCCGCAGTGGAGGTGCAGTACCGCCTACAAAGCGCCCTGCTGTCCCAGGTAACGCTGTCATCCAGCAACATCTCCCAGGAAGGGGCGACCCTGGAGGCCCGCTTCCAGACCCGGGGGGTGGATCGGGTGGAGTCCAGCCTGACCCCCGGCGACACCGGGAGCGCCCCGGCGCCCATCTCGGTGGCCGATGGCGAACACGCCCTGCGCTTTAGCGTGGGCCGCAACCCCGACCCCTGGAAGCGCCAGTACACCTTGCTGCTGACCGGCATCGGCTGTGCCGAGGCGGGCCGCGTCCAGACCCAGGTGCAGTTCGGCCAGGAGGCAGGAACCGGACGGCTCAGCCTCAACCTGAGCGGCCTGCCCAACGGGGTCAGAACCAACGCCCGGCTCAGCGGCACCTGGAAAGGCCAGGCCTGCCCCAGCAAGACGGTGGAGGTGCAGAACGGCAGCAACACCGTTGAGGTCTTCGCCGGCTGCAACTACAACGTGGATCTGGACAACTACACCTCGGCGGGAATGCCCGATCCCAGGGAGTGGCGGGTCAGCTCCCAGAGCGTCCAGGTATTGAGCGGCCAGAGCGCCAGCGTGACGGTCTCCTACAACCGCCACCACGCGGAGATCAGCCTGAGCATCCCGAGCATACCCAGCGAGCTGCAAGGCCGCTGGGCAGACGTGATGCTGGGGGGGAAGAAGCTCGAGACGGTGCAACTCAACAGCGGTCTGCCCGATCGCTTCTATACGGTCAGCCCAATGGGCAACGCCACCCTCTCCCTGGTGTTACACAACCCCCACCCCGGCTATGCCAGCCAGTTCTCCCCCGGCAGCCTCAACGTTACGGCGGGCTCCAGCCACAGCGCCACCCTCAGCTTCACCGAGCTGCGCGGCACCGTGCGGGTCAATTTCAGCCACTGGTTTGTCCCCTACGGCGGCCAGGGCAACTACCGCGTGGGGCTTTACGCCGACGGGGGCTGCAACACCCCGGCTGCCGGTCAAAGCCCCTCCAGCATCTTCACCAACCAGAGCAGCCATGCCTGGCAGACCAGCGTGCGGGCCGGCAGCTATTACCTGGGGATCGGTCGCATAGGCTGGGAAGGGCAGACCGTCGGTACCCCCCGCTGTGAGCCGGTCACCATCAACGCCAATCAGACCACCACCCTCAACCACAGCTACGGGGAAAACATGGGGCTGGTGCGAGTTACAATTGACCGCTTTTACGCGGAGATTTCCAGCGGCTCTATAAGGTTTGTTGGTCCATTTAGTGAGAACGACGCAGCCTTCACCACCTACTACTTGCTTTTGCCGAGCAACAACTGGGTCACCCTCAAAGCCTGGGAACAATACAATAATTGGATTCCCACTACCACAAATCCTGCTCCTGCAAATAAGCCCGGAGAATTCATATACCAATACGCGTGGATTCCAAATAAGGGCGTGGTTGATTTTATGGTCAACTACGCACAGTATTACGGCTATTGCGAGGACTTCAACGATGATCGATGCGTGTTATGGTCATACATCAAAGGAGGTGAATAAATGCAAATGCGCCGCGGCTTTACCCTCCTCGAAGTCGTCGCGGCCCTGGCCATCCTGGGGGCGGTGCTGCTCTTCACCTTCAGCGTCCTGGGGGCGACCGGGGCCAGCAGCGTCAACGCCCGCAATGCCGTCTTGCTGGAGCAGGCCCAGCGCTACCTGGAGGCCGAGCTCCGCCGGGGCAATCCCGCCCTGGCACCCGTGGCCGGCCAGGCCCTGAACGTGGACTACAACCAGGATCTGCAAAACCTGATCCCCTTGCGGCTGCCCCCGGGGGCCCTGCGCCTGCGGGTGGAGAACCAGGGGGGCCAGACCCTCAACGATGTGGAGTTCATGCGCTACCGGGCGGAGATCTGCATCCGCAACAGCGGCCAGGAGTTCTGCCGACAGAAGGGCTACCTGCTGCCCCCGCCCACCCAGGCCATCAATAACCTCAGCATGGGCCAGCCCTTTGAGGTCGAGGTCACCTGCCCGGTGGCCATGACCCCGCAGGTCACCCTGCAAGAAAGCGAGGGCGGCCAGATCGCCATCTCGAGCTGCGGCAGCACCCAGGTTCCCAGCGGCAACTACACCCTGAACGCCCGTAAGGTGGTGCTGGACGGCATCGGTTACGAGCCCCTGGTGCGTACCCAGCCCAACAAGGTGGTGGTGCGCTACCTGGCCACCAGCGGGGCCCTGGAGATCAACATCGAGTACCCCGCCAGCCTGCCCAACAGCGAGCGACGCGGGGCGGTGCGCTTCAACGGACAGACCTACACCCTGGCCAACAACACCGTGGAGGAGGTTCTGCCGGGGCGTTACAGCCTGACCTCAACGCCCTTTAGCGCCACCGTGGACGGCTTGGAGTATACCTACCAGGCCAGTCCTAGTGCGGTGGTGGACGTGCAGGCCGGTCAGAGGGCCTCGATCTCCTTTGCCTACCAGACCCAGGACACCTACTTCTCCCTGGCCCCGGCCAGCGGGGCCAGCGCCACGCAGTACACCTTTCGTCTGGAGAAGAACAGCGTCCTCCACAGAAACATCACGCCAGCAAACAACCCGGTGGAAAAGTTCCTGATCAGCGACCAGCTTACCCTGACCCCGCTGGATGGCCCGGCTGAGCTGGGCATTCGTCTGGCCAACGGCACCCCCCGCCGGGTTCGGGTAGCTCGAGGGCAGCCCGGCCAGACCCCCGACTGCGACAGCGTCCTGAGTACCGGCATGGTGGGCCCGCAAACCCTGCCCCTGACAGGAGGACAGGTCAACCGCTTTTACTGGTGCGACTATCCCAGCTACGCCCGATTGAACCATAGCATCGCCAGCAATATGCAGGCCGAGCTGATAGGGGCGGCGATCCCTCCGGCAACCAGCGATTTCCGCCGCACCCTCAGCGGCAACAACACCCTTTGGATCCCCGCCGAGGCAGGACGGCAGACGCCGTATACCGCCCTGGTCATCTCCGGCCAGCCAGGTGTCTACCCCCGCACCACCCCCACCCCTCCCAACTTTGCGGTGGAGCCCGAGCAAACCTACACCCTGAACGTGGCCGGGACGACCGGGGAGCCGGGCAAGTACCTGTGGTACATGCAGCCCACCTGGGGCACGGTGACGGTGGGCACCCGCCCGGATGGGGAGGACATCTACGAATACTATGCGCCCCCCTACCCCACCGACGCGGTGCGCATCCAGGCCAACGGGGCCACCGTGCAGGGCCCCGGCACCCATGAATCTGCTCTACCTAACCTCAACCTGCTGTCCCTAACTTATACGGGCTCGAGCGGGGTGCGTTACCAGAGCAGAGGGGTTGAAAGCGAGGCTATCTTGGCCGCTGGACAGGTGGTCAATGTCCCGGTGGTTGCTAAGGTTCTGAGCGTACCCTACCGGGTAGACCTCTATGGCATCCACAAGACCGCCGAGGGTGCGGCGGCGCTGGGGCGTACCCGGGTGCAGATCGGCGTGGGTTCATGGATTATCAATAACCAGACCCTCGATAGCCTCTTGCAAAACCCCACCACCCAGGGGGATGGGAGTGTGCAGAAAAGCCGCACCCTGACCGGCAACCTGGACTGCAACACGACCTCCTACTGTGGAACACAACTTACTGTCAACGTAAACTTCGCCAGCGCCAACGACGCTTTGCTCTGCGGTGCGCCCCAGCTCTCCTGGAGCGCCACCTTTCCCAGCGCCACCGCAACCGGCAGTGGCTGGCCTCGCCTCGGCCAGGCCGCCGGAAGCACAGTGCTGGCCACCAACCGCTACAGCGACTACATCCGGGATGACCGGGTAGTGCCTCCCTACGCCCTGACCCACCTGATCCTGACCGTGAGGTGCGAATAATGAACCGCGGCTTTACCCTGATTGAAATCGCCGTCGCCACCGCATTGCTGCTCGTGGTCGGCCTCGTCGCCATCACCATCACCCGCGCCGCCAGCCAGACCGTGGTCACGGCCCAGGATGGCGCGGCCCTCGAGATCGAGCTCTCCATTGCCCGCCAGACCTTGCAAAGCGAGCTAACCAGCGCCCCTCTGCTGGGCATCCGCAACGCCAGCGCCGACTATATCCAGGTCGTCTATGCGCGGGAAAGCAGCGATCTGAAAATAGATCCCAGGGATGTGCTGGCCCTGCCTGGGACTGATAGAGTAGAACTTTACACCCTCCCCGTCCAAAACGGTCTGGGTGCCTTCTCTAACGGAATGGGGCATATTAACCTGGTGCCCTATACCGTCGGTTCTGGGAGAATCAACCTCTCCAACAACTGTGTGGCCGGGGTTGAGTACACCCCCAACACCCGTTTCTTCGGCGCGGGCACCCTGGAAATCGCGACCGGCAGCGCCATCCAGCGCTACTACCCCAACACCCCGGTAGAGCCCGCCGTACTCTACATCCGCCGAGATAGCCAGCCCTGGCGTCCCCTGCTCAGCGGGGCCACCCAGACCACCGTCGGAATCACCTACAGCAACCAGCGGGGTGAGGCCCTGCGTACCCCCAACCAGAGCCAGGCCCCCTGGCAGGTAGAGCCGGAAGACCTGCCGGGCATCATCTACCCCAAACCAGCTTTTGTGCAGAACAACCAGCTCTACCGCCAGCAAAGCCTGGTGCTCTACGCCGAAGCGCGGCAGGGCGAGAGCGTGCGCCGCTACGACCTGGCCTTTCCCCTGACCTTCTACCCCGGCCACGCCCCCACCCAGCTCACCGAGTGCGGTCCGGAAAAACCGGCCATCGGGGATCTGATTTTAGACATCCAGGCCCCTCCCGGCTTCAACCGCCCGCTGGTAGAGATAAGGGGTTCAGACCCTTTGTTAGATGGCAAAAGATTCGGCCCTGGTCGCTACGAGTTCAAAGTGCGGGCCGGGGGGTATCAGCTGTGGCATTTGCATGAACGTTACGTCGCCAACAACATCGGCGTCTACGTCAACCCCGACGGCAGCAAGGCCGCCACCCTGCTCAACCCTGCCCGCCCCGCAGACGGCTACCAGACCTACCAGGCAAACAGCGGCTTCACCGTAGCCTCCTTTACCCCCACCCAGGTCGAGGTCAAGGTGGAGCCTGCTCCGGCCATACTGCGCCTCCTCAGCCGCAACTTTTACGTAGCTTTCCCACTTCAAATGCAAATCGTTCCATTTACAGGCGCTCCTGCCACCCCCCCACCGGCCTTCTTCACCCCGCAGGGGGAGCGGGTAGTAATGGGCCATGAGATGCTCTCCCACTTGATCGCGGCAGCCACCCCCAGTGCCCAGCAAGGGGCTGCCTCCAGCTGGCTCATCACCAACAACATTCTCCCCACCAGCAACGATGAGCGAGCTAAAAAGCTGGTCGGCAATGAAGATCAGGTCAAAGCCACCTTCACCGGCGTCGGCTGGCCGCCCTACAACGCTGCGTTCGGCACGGTGGGTTATCCCGCTGGTGAATACTACGGTGCTTTGTTGGTCCGGCCCGGTACCTACAAAAAGGACTATTCCTACTGGTTCGGGGCCAAGCTGAGCTTGCAGTTTGCTTTTTTCATCCCCATAGTCATGGTCAGCCCCTGTGTTACCCTCCCGGTGGACTGGGGTCGGGATTTCACCTTGAATCCTGCTGAAAGCACCTTGCTACAGTGGGAGGCTGTATGTATGCCCTGATCCCCAGCCTGGAGGCCCTGGCGGCCCCCTTACTGGGGGTGGGGCTTATCTACGCGACCTACCGCATCGCCCTCTGGATTGAGCGAACCTTCCAGACCAGTGTGTTCTACCTGCCCCTGTTGGTTGCAGGCCTTTACCTCCATCAGCAGCTATGAGAAATCAAGGATACGCCCTTTTGATGGCTCTCGGCATCAGCTTTTTTCTGATGATGCTGGGTACCCTGTCCCTGCAAGCGGCCCATACCCAAAGCCTCACCCTGCAAGCAGAGAGTCGCGTTCTGAGTGAGCAGGCGCAGGCCCTGGGAGCCCTGGAAGTGGCCCGCAAACTATTCTCGACAGCGGAAATGGCGCAGATTCTGGCCCAGGAAGGTCGCTTTGCCAACCTGGCCAGCAACCACATCACCGGGGTTCTGCCCATGCCGGACTACCTGATTGCCGCGCTGGAAGGACGCATCTGTGCGCTGAGCCTGCCCGACTATCCCAATGTGCGCTTTTACCTGGGCTGGACAAACACCAGCTGCAATCAGGAACTGCCCACCGGCCTCCTCGCCAACACCGGACTGTATCCGCCACGCCTCGAGGGCACCTATACCCAGGGGCAGGGTTATACCTATCAGCTACGCCTGGCCCTGCTGGCCCGTTCACCCAAAGGCCGCTGGAGCTATGCCCCCTGGCAGCTCAGCGTATTCGTACCCCAGCAGACTGGCGGGGCTCTGGGCCTATCCCACGCAGCCGTCATTGAGCGGGGAAGTGTTGAACTTGGCAGCATCCAGTCCATCGTAGGTCCGGCCATTTTCGCCGGTGGCCTGGCCATCCAGGGCCGCCCTGGGCTGGTAGGGCCCGTGACCATCCACGGCAACAACGTTTCCATGGGAGCGGCCACCGTACCGGTTAATCGCCTTCAACCCGAACCTGCCGCCCCCTGCTACCAGGACGCCTGCCCCAACCCCTCCCCTGGTCTTAGCTGGCGCAGCAACGGACTCAGCGCCAGCGAGCGGGGGCTTTTACGGGGTAGCAGCCTGGCTTTTCGCTCACAAATCCTGGGCACGCCGCCCGCCAGCCTGAACCGGGCCTGGCCCCGCCTATCGGACGGCAGCGAAGTTGCTGAGGATGCCGAGTCGCTCCGCCTGGAAGCCCTGGCCCCCAATGACCAGCGGCTCACCTTCACCTTTCCTACCTCCAGCGTAACCCTGCGCTATAACCCCACCACCCAAAAGGTACGGGTGGAAAGCTGCCAGAACTGTGCGGGTTACACCGTGGAGTATGACGGAGCATACATCGGGCATCCCGACTACGCTATCAAGGCCATCGTAGGCGGCAGCGCCCCGGCGATTAGCGGGCCCCTGTTCATTTACACGCGGGGCAATGCCCACATAACCGGCCCCCTGAGACCGCTTATCGCCGATTGCGCCAAATACCAGACCACCCCCCTTGGCGCCCCCAGCGTAGTTTGCAGAGCCCAGATCCCCGCCCAGCTGTTGCGGATTGAAGCCGGTCCCACCGGCAGCCTCAGTGTGGAAAACACCCCGATTTTCGCCTACCTGAGCGCTCAAAAGGTCACCACGAGCGGAAACTTTACCGAGATTATCGGAGGCGTTTACGCCGAAGAGCTGGAGGGGCAGGTTTCGATTTACCATAACCCCAACTACCGCACCTTCTCCACAGGGCTCGGCGGGGCCGTAGGTCCTTACTCGTCCACAATCCGCAGCGAAAAGGCCAGCCCCCTCTAAGGTGCGGTCATCTGCATAGTAGAAAACAAAATTTTTTTGCATAATATAAAGCGCCCCTCCTCTTCCTTTACTTTGTGGGCGCGGATCTGCTATGCGAAAGTACCTTCTGCTACCCCTGGTGTTTTTACTCACTGCCTGCCCCCGGCCCGAAACCTTCGACCTCACCTACAACGGCGAACCCTACTGTGGAGGCTCCCAGAGCGGGAGCATCACCAGCTTGCTGATGCAGATCAAAGGGGAGGGCTATGTAGACCCCGAGTTTCCCCTCGAGGTCACCCGCCGGGTTCTGGCCAAAAAGGGCTTCCGACCCTCGCAACTCCCCATGCGGATGAACTACCAGCAGGCCGTGCTGCCCAATGGCCTGGTGCCCATCGGGACGGCTTACTACCAGGAGTGGCAGCGTGGCATGAGCGAGGAAGATACCCGCCCCCTGCCGCTCTCGCCCTACAATGCTCCCGCTGCTAACCCAACCCAGGAGGGCCAATACTGGCGGGCCGGAATGTACATCGGCCTCCTGGACCCCAACACCATGCAGATGGTGCGGCAGCGTACCTATAGCTGGTACTTCCGCAGCTACCCCACCGCCATCCTGGCCGGGCCGGACGGCTACATCTACGCCGCAGGCACCACCACCGATCTCTCACCGTTAGGCCAGCCCAGCGATCCGCCTCGTTTTTGCGTAGATGGCAACTATTACTGCATGGAGGCCTTCGTCCTCAAGATTGACCCCGAAACCATGGATGTGGTCTGGGAGAAGCGCCTCGAGCAGATGCAAAAGCAACAGGACATCGGGGCTTTCCCGGTGGGCGACAACCTGCCGCTGATGATGGCCTTCGACACCCAGCGCAACCACCTCCTGGTGGGGGTGGGCGACTTCGGCAGCCATGAGGGCTACATCGTCCGCCTGCAACCCAGCAACGGCAGCTACATTAAAACAACAGGTCTCACCTACTACCCCAGCTACCTCTTCTGGCACGATCAACCGGGCGGCGACCTCTACGTGGCGGGCTATACCAACGCCTACCTGCCCACCGGGGGCTGGTCGGCCAGCGGACGCATCCCCGGCGTGGGCCTGGTGGTGGAGCGGTTAGACACCTGGAACGACATCAACCGCTGGATGGTGGGGAACAACGGGGGCAGCGGAATGCGACGCATTCTTTCCGACACCGGCTCCGGCTCCATCGCCGATTTTTCTATCTACTACTGGATCGGACGCTCCATGAACCCGGTGGTCTTCCCCGCACCCGAGGGTGGGCTCAACTTCAGCATCATGGTTGACCAGTACAACCACTACGGCTACCAAAGGCTCCTGGAGCTGGGGATTCCCCGCCCCACCCCGGTCGAGGAGGGCGTGGGCATCGAGGAGACCCTGGAGCGCTCCTACTACGGGCGCATCTACCCCGACGGCACCTACAAGATGACCACCGAGATCCTCTACCCCGACCCGGCCTTTGCCGAACAGCGCCTGGCCCGCGACAAGCGCACCGGCGGCAAGTTCCGCGTGACCTTCCTGGAAAGAAACGGCCAGAGCGTCCCCCTGCTGGGCATCCAGCGCTGGAGCTGCTTCTACCGGCACCGGATAGACCACGACTACAACACCAGCCTCAACTTCTTCCTGCCCAACTACTTAGACCGCGATTACAACACAAGTTACGGCTATCCTGCCGTCCCCTACATCCCCCACCAGTGGGAGCCCGGCACCCCGGTAGGCCAGAACGGACGCATCTATCCCATGTGGCTGGAGATCCCCGGCCACGAGTTCAACGCCGCCCACCTGGTCAAAACACCCAATGGGTTTATAAGTGTGACCTACTACCACACCCCTAGTGGCCTCAGAGACGACATCCCTGACCTGGGAGTAGGCGGCCTCACCATCACCCGCTACCGCTGGAAGTGAGCCGCAACCGCAATCGGGGCGGCAGCCCCAGGAGGTACTTACATGAATACCCTTCAATCCCCCCCCGGTGCTGATGGGCCTCAAGGTGACGCTGACCAGCGGCAAGGTGCTCTCGGTTGTCCCGGTTAGCGGCCAGGCCCCGGAGGAGGCCCTCGAGCAAACCCTCAAACGGCAGGGCTTCCCCCCCCGTGGAAAAGGCGGAGGTGCAATACTACGACCCCACCCGCAAGGAGCGGTTCTTCTACCGGCCCTGGGAGGGCATCCTCCCAGGGCCCCACCCCCCGGAGGTGACCCCACCGTGAGCGAGTCGCCCATCGAATGGCTGTACGACTTCCAGCAGCAGCGCAGCGGGGTCAGCTGGAATCCCATCCAGGGCTGCACCCGCGTCCATGAGGGCTGCCGCCACTGCTACGCCTGGGAGCTCCATACCCGGCGGCACCAGGCCTACCAAAACGGGGCCCGGCTGCCCGAGCAGTACCGCCTGCCCTTCCACGCAGTGCGCCCCCTTCCCGAGCGCCTGCACCAACCCCGCACCTGGCGCGCCCCCCGGCGGGTCTTCGTAAACTCCATGTCGGATCTGTTTCACGAGCAGGTCGAGGCAGGCTACATCCGCCAGGTCTTCCGCGCCATGGCCGAGGCCCCGCAGCACACCTTCCTGGTGCTCACCAAGCGCTATGCACGGATGCTCGAGGTCATCGCCCCGCTCGCCCCGCTCCCCCACGTGTGGCTGGGGGTCTCGGTGGTCAACCAGCCCACCGCCGACCAGGCCCTCCCCCCCGTGCGGGAAGCCCGCCGCCGGGGCTGGCATACCTGGGTGAGCTACGAACCCGCGCTGGGCCCGGTGGACTGGCAGCCCTGGCTGCCCCACATCGAGTGGCTGGTGGCGGGCGGCGAGAGCGGCCCCCAGGCCCGCCCCATGCACCCGGCCTGGGCCCTGGCCGCCCGGGATGCCTGCCAGCAGGCGGGGCTGCCCTTCTTCTTCAAGCAGTGGGGGGAGTGGCTGCCCGCAGCCGAGTTGAAGCCCTCGGAAAAGCTGGGCAAGCCCACCCTGTACCTGAGCCTGGAGGGCGCCCGGTCTGACACGCGCCACGACCCGGCGGTGCCCATGGTGAGGGTAGGCCGCAAACGGGCCGGGCGCGCCCTGGAAGGACGGCTCCACCAGGCCTACCCCATCACACAAGGAGGCTCCCATGGATACTGACCTGCCCGGCCTGACCCCGGGCAATCTCCTGGAGCTGGCCCAGCATCCCAACCCCAAAGTACGCAGGCAGGCCGCGGGCCATCCCCAACCCCCCACGTGCGTGCTCGAGGTGCTGGCCCGCGACCCCAACCCCAAGGTGCGCCTGGCCGTGGCGCAAAACCCCGGCACCCCTCCCGGGGTATGGGTCTTCCTGCTCGAGGACTCCCACCCCCACGTCCGCTCCACCGCCGCCACCTCCCTGGCCCCCCACCACCCGGAAGTGCTGGTTCAGAGCCCGCACCCAGGCGTCCGCTACGCCGCCTTGCGGCACCCGTCCCTGCCAACCGCCCTGTTGCGGCAGCTAGTCCAGGATCCGGCCCCCCCCGTGCGCGGAAAGGCCGCGCTATACCCCCAGCTCCCCCCTGAGTTCATGGCAACGCTGGCGGATGACCCCGACCCCAAGGTGCGGGCCGGCCTGGCCTCGCGCGAGGATCTGCCCCGGCCCCTGCTGCTCAAGCTCATCAACGACCCCATCCCCTTTGTCAGCCAGGCCGCCATGCTCAACCCCGGTGCCGCCTTCGAGGACATGGATGCCAAGGCGCTGCTGGCGGCGCGGTATTTCCGCACCCCATCCGCCCTGCTGCTCAAGCTGGCCGCCCACCCTGACCCCAGCGTGCGCCGGTATGTGGCGCTGAACCCCCATACGCCCCCCGACGCGCTGATGCTCCTGGCGGAAGACGCCGACTACGGGGTGCGGCTGCGGGTAGCCAACAATCCGCAGACCCCCACCGAGGCGCTGCGCAAGCTCGCCGGCGCCCCAGCCTGGCGCATCCGCGACGCGGTGGCCCACCACCCCGGCGCCAGCGAGGGCATCCTCTCCGACCTGGCCTTCGACCGCGATCCCTTTGTGCGCCAGGCGGTGGCCCGCCATCCCAACACCCCCTTCCACCTCCTGCGCTGGTTGCAGAACGACCCCGAGCCGTGCGTGCGGGAAGCCGCCCGCGAGGCCCGCAAAAAAGAACCCCCGGCTGCCTAGCCGGGGGTTGCTCTTCCAGGAGGCTTAGAGGTTGGGGTCGCAAGCGGTGGGGGCGTCCCCCGTGGCGGGCGCCGAGGTCACCGGACGGGCCCCTTTGGAGGTGAGCTGGAACCAATACTGCCCGGCGGCGGTACCGGCCACCACGCAGTAGTCACGGTTGTAGCTCACCCCGGTGGTGATGAAGTTCACCGTCACGCCGTTGGGAGGGCTGTCCAGGGGCGGGGTCAGGCTGGTCAGATCAGACAGCTCGTCGGCGTAAGAGCGGTTGAAACCATAGTACATTTCCTGGTATTTCTGCACCTCCCGCAGATACCCCGCCACAATCTGATCGGTGGATGCCCGCCGGTTGGCTTCCATGCGCGGCACCAGTGCCACCACCAGCACCAGGATGATGCCGATGACGGCGATCATCTCGATCAACGTAAAGCCTTTTGCCTTCATTCCTTTCACGGTTGCTCCTTTCGTTCCGGTGCCTTAGTCCTTCCGTGCCCGCTCTAGCGCCCTGGCAATCTGTTCCTGGGCCGCTACCCCGGACTCCACCGCCCGCACCAGGCGGTAGGCCAGGTAGGCCATAAACACCACCGAGGCCAGCGAGATCAGCGACAGAAAAACTTGCAGAACAAAAAAACCGGACACGAAAAAATGTTATCATCGAAAACTTACCTTGACAAGCGGGCCTGTAGTGCCTGCTCTTGCCTCTCCCCCCGAATCATGTAAAATCTTTTCGTATGAGAATCCTCGCCTTCGCCCTGCTCCTGCTGGCCAGCGGCCTGGCCCAGAAGACCCCTCTTGCCGTCAGCAACCTCTACGCCCAGGATCTGCAAATCGCCCCGGCGGTGCTGGAGGTCTCCCCGGGCTACACCACCCTGGTGGAGTTCTTCGCCCCCATCGGGGATCAGTTCGTGGGCAACAGCGGCCTGGTGGACATCAAAACCAGCAGCAACCTGATGGTGATCTTCCCCAAGGAACGCGCCGGGGAGACCGACCTGATCATCCGCTCCAAGGGCTATGCCATGCTCTTCCTGATCAAGGTGGTGGAGCGGGGCCAGCCCCGGCGCTATGTGGTGAACGAGCAACGCCCGGCGGTAAGCCTGAGCACCCCTACCACCCAGCCAACCGGGAACCTGGGCAGCTTCCGCTACGAGTCCTTGCGCATCGGCGGCACGGGGGTGTTGCGCGGCCAGGTGGCCGAGGTGCGGCTCAACCTGCAAAACCTAGCCCTGGACAACCTGATCATCAACCCCAGCACCATCCGCATCGCCCAAAACAACCGACCCCTGGACTACCTGGCCTACCGCAAGCTCCTTAGCGACAAAATCGGGCCGCTGGAAAGCCAGGAGTTCCAGATCAACATCCCCCGGGCCGCGGGAGGGCTGCTCGAGATGACCGTGCAGGCCCAGAACGAAAAGACCGGGGCGCTCTACAACATCCGGGCAGTGTTCGACCTGAGCGACAGCCCCCGGCCTGCCCGGGGCATTGAGGTCAACCCCTGATGAAACGGCTGGGGGTGCTGTTCGTGTTCCTGGGCCTGGCCGCCGCCACGCCCATGCTCTCGGTCATCCTCAAGGAAGGCTCGGAGTTTGAGGACACCCAGAGCAAGCGGGCGGTGCAGGTGCCCTACATCAGCAAGGAGAAAGCCGAAAAGATCGAGCGGGCCGTGTCGGAAGCCTGGAACCGCTACGACGCCCGGGTGTTCTACCGGCTCAATGCCGCGCTGCACGGCCAGGCGGCCTGCAAGGAGCAGACCGACGACACCCTGGGGGTATGGGACAACGACAAGAACAAGAAGCTCGCCAAGGACGACTTCTGCGACGGCGACATCCCCACCAACCCGGTGCCCTGGTATCCCCTGGCCTGCCCCTCCTTCTATCTGGACGTGCAGGAGCTGATGACCCGCTACGCCAAGGTCATGCTGCACGCCAACACCGTTTACCTGCGGGACTACCTCGAGGAGATCAACAAGGCGCTGGAAAAGGAAGCCCCCAAGACCCTGCTGTGGATGGACTACCGCATTCCCGGTGGCGGTGCGGCCTTTATCCCGGTGGAGGACGCCAACGCCCAGGGCAGGTGGGAGGAGCTGGTGCAAAAGGGGTTGGGCATCAAGTCCTTTGCCCGCACCTACTACGAACAGGCCAAGCCGGGCCAGATCCAGACCCGCCAGGAGCTGGGCCGCCAGACCAACCAGGGCGGGTATGAGCCGCCGGGCATCCAGGCGCTGGAGGAGGCCAAGAAGAAGGTGGTAGCTCGAGGCTCGGTGCACCCTTCCGGGAAGAACCACTACTGGGCCGGCAAGAACCAGGGGCCCAAGCCCCAGGGCGAGGCCGGGCTGGCCTCCAAGAACGACTACGAGATCTACGGCCTGCTGCCGGTGCTGAAGCTCAAGAGCAACCTGGTCAGCGAGACCAGTCCCCGCAGCCTGACCTTCACGGTCAGCTGCATTACCCAGGTGGGCGTGCCGGTGCCCATCCCCATCCCCATCCCGGTGATCAAGGTGGGCGCCCAGGTCAACACCTACTGGGAGGGCCTGATCGAAGGGTATAAGGTCGAGGATGCGGTTGGTTTTCCCCGCCTGCTCAAGCCATGATTGAGGCGTACCTCCAGTACATCGAAACCTATGGCCCCCTCCAGCCCGGAGGGGATATTCATCGCATCCCGGTGGGACTATTGCCCCGGCTAGCGGTGCGGGAGTCCCGCCGGGGCTACCTGTACGTGCCCAACGAGCGGCGCTGGCGTCGCCTGTCCCATGAGGGCCTGCTAAACCGGCTGACCAAGCGCATCCTCTGCGAGTACCTTTACCAGCAGGAAGGCTGGCGGTATCTCTTTGAGAACGCCGGTCTTCTGTATTTCGCCCGGCAGGGCCTGGTGCAGCCGGTGGCCTACCGCCAATACCTGGCCCGCCATTCCGGGCGAAAAACCTTTGAGGGCAGGCGCTTGCTGCCTGCCCCCGCACAGCTGATGGACTGGTGGCGCACCACGCCTACACGGCTTGCGCTGTTAGCAGGGATTTCCCCGGAAGGGGAAGCACCATCACCTGCGGCGGCGGCAACCCCAGCTCGCTAGCCACCCGGTGCAAATAGGCGGCCCGGCGGCTGGAGATCACCCCCCAGACGCTGCTTTGGTAGCGGGTAAAGGCCTTGAGCTTCTTACGCACCCGCTCCAGGGAATAAAAGCCCAGATCCACCTCCGCTGCGCACAGGGCGTTGGCCGCCGGCACGTACACCGCATCCGGCTTGCCCCCGGCGTAATCCACCGCCTCATCCTGCAACACCGTCCAGCGCCAGGCCGCCACCCCCAGGGTGAGGCGCAGCTCGGCCAGCACCGCCAGGTGCAGGAGCATGGCGTCGTTGTAATCCGCCACCAGCGGATGGGCCACCACCTCATAACGCCCGTAAGCGGTGAAAAGCTCCAAGGGCCGCCCCTCCCCGGGGGTGGACAGACGGTGGGCAAACACCGCCCAGTCGGTATCCAGCACCACGCCCTCGCTCATTCGGCCAGCACCTCCAGCACCAGGATCTCCACCGGCTGGCCCCGCTCGAGGCGGAACACCCGCACCAGCGCCGCCTGACCCTGGGGCAGGTTGAACAGGTTGGCGATGTTGCCCAGGATCTGGTACTCCACCGGCGGGGCCTCCTTCTCCACCGCCACCTTGCCGTCGGGCCCCAGGGTAAAGCGCTGGGCGTTGCGCAGGTCGCTCAGGTAGCCGGAGAGGCCGGAAATGGCGGCGCGCAACAGGTCGGGCGCCAGCGAAGGGGCCACATCCTCGACCTTGGCGGCCACCGCATAGGTGCCGTCGGTGGCCAGGCCGCGGGCCTTCACGTTCAGATACCCGTCCCGACCCACAAAGACCCGCGACAGCTCCAGCTCGATCCGGCTGCTGGCCCCGGCCAGGCGGGCCAGACCCAGCCACATCCGGCCCTGTTCGTCCTTCAGCAGCACCGGGGCCTCGTTGAGGCCCTGGGCCAGCAAGGGCGCGGCCACCACCTCTGCCGCCACCACCGTGCCGGGCCGCAGATCCTCCACGGTTCGGCGCACCATCTGATCCAGCCGGTCGGCAAAGTTCACCGGGGCCCCCACCTGGGCATTCCGCGCGGCGTTGATCTCCTGCTTCAAGGCCTCCCCCGGCGAAGGAGCCGGGGCGCTCGGGGCCTCAGTCGCCGTCGCAAACCCGGCAGCCCCGGCGCTCGAGGCGGCGGCAAAGCTGGCCCCGGTGCTGCGGCTTTCGCTCAGCACCGCCCCCCCGCTGGGGGCCGCGGGGCTGTAGCTGCCCGCCGGCTGCACCGCCGCGCCCACCGCATACTGGCCCTCGATGGGCTTGCTGGCCGCAGCCAGCTGCTCGCCTTTGGGAAAGGCCGCCACGCTGGCATTCCCCGCCGGAGGCGGGGGCGGTGGTGGTGGCAGGTTAGGCGCAGGGGGCGCGCTCGAGGCGGGGGCCGGCTGGGGATAGCTGGGAATATCCGAGGTGGTCTGCTCCGGGGGCGGGGGCAGGATGGGGCTGGCCGCCGCCCCCGTCTCCACAGGTTGTGGTTGCGTCGGTTGCTCCACCGGGGCCACCGGGGGCGGGGCCACCTCCGGCTTGGGCGATTCCTGCGGCTGGCTGACCGCGCTGGGCGGGCTGCCGCCAAACATGCTGGCCATCACCGGGCCCAGAATCCAGATGGACAGCGGGATCAGCGCCAGCCCCAGCAGGCCAAAGAGCCACAGCAGGCCTTTGGTGCGCGACGGCACCACCCGGCCCTGCTCATCCTTGAGCCCCCCCGCCTTCTGCACCACCTGCTTGGCCCGGCTCTGGGCCTGGAGCTGGTCGTGCACCTCGGCCACCTCCTCGTCGGCGTTGCCGGAAATTTCCGCATAGACCCGGGCGGCCAGCTCGGGGTGGCTCACCTGCAAGAAGCGAATCATTTCCGCCCACTCAGGCCGGGACATATCGCCGGGAACAGCTTTCCCCCAGGCGGCCTCAATCTGCTGCATCAGTTGCTCAGAGAGTACCATGGCCCTATAATAAACCCCGGAGGTTTTATGCACAAAAACTTTTCGCTTAGTCTCTGGTTCTGGTGTCAAAAAGCTATTCAAAAGGGGGCTGCGCTCGTTGAAAAGAGCCGTCCGGTGCAATTTTTCTACCGGGCCGAAGCCCGCCTCAACAAGACCTACACGCCAAAGTCTGCACTGGAAGATGCAGCGCTGGGTTTCGTATACACCAGTGCCCAGGTGTTCAAGCTGGGTCTTGCTGTCGTGCCCCTAGCCTTCATGGTTGATGGGTATGCACAGGACGACATCACCAACGCCATCAACCAGCTGGGAGACCCGGCCAGAAGAGGTGCCTGTGCAGTGCGCAATGCGGTGGTGCCCATCCTTTTTGTTCTGTCCATCGTCAGCATCGCCATCGGCGGCATTCTCAAGGCTTTGCAAAACCGGGCGGCCGGAAACTGGTTGATAGGTGGGCTGGCCGGGGTCGCGTTCTCGGTGCTGCTCTTCGCCGCCGTGGGCGTGTTCATCGGCAGCGCCTATACCAAAGCTGGTATGACAGCACCCGCAAACATCGGGGCCCTGTGCCAATAAGCCATGCTCCAGATGCGCTCCTTTCGCCTGGATCAGCCCAACTACGTGATCTTCAACATCACCTGGTACGACCTCATGGGCGGGGGCACCCTGGGGGGGCTGGTGGGCTTTGGCCTCAACGCCGCGTTCTCCAACCCCGCCCTCACCCTGGTGGGCATGGGCCTGGGGTTCGGCCTGTACTATGTGGGCCTGCGCTTTTACCAGCGCATCCTGCCCTATGACAGCGGGGCCCAGATGCTGGCCTGGTACCTGAGCCAGCAAAACTTCTACGAGCACCGTCCCGATACGGTGGTGATTCCTCTGGTCGTCAAAAGCAATGAAAAAACTCGCTAAAGCAACCGACCCCTTTTTGGAGTCCACCGGGGCCACCGACAACCAGGTGGCCTCTTTAGTCAGTATGCTGCCCTACTGGGAGATACTGGCCGATGCGGTCTTTCTGGACGACGGACGGGCCTACGTGGCCTTTGAAATCGAAATGCCCCCTGGGGAACTCTACGGCCCTTCCGAGCAGGCCGTCCTGCTCAGGGGGCTCAAGCAGGTTCTACGCATGGTCGGTCAGGATGGGGAGACCCTGCGCCTGATCATCTCGGTCAAGGAAGGCAACGTACATGGACTCGAGCGATACCGGCAGCTCATCCAGGTGGAACACGGCTTCCTGTTCGACCTGGGGGAGGCGCAGTACAACAACACCCGGCACCTGGCCGAGCAAAAGGTGCTCAACGACTTCCGCTTCTACTTCTGTGTGCCGGTGGGCGCCCCCCGCCTGGGCTACCGGGTCGCTTCCCCCGCGGTGGCCCTGCTTTCCGAGGTCTTGCCTTTCCTCAAGGGCAAGAAGCACTTTTCCTTCAACCAGGAGGAGCTGGCCGGGTTCCTCAAGGAGATCGACCGCAAGAAGTTCCTGTTTCAGCAGCTTCTGCAAACCGCCGGTCTGCGGGCCACCCTCCTCAGCGGGGACGCCCTCTACCGGCTGATCTTCGAATACCTCAATCCTTCGCTGCCCACACCCACCGCGCCCTACCAGCCCACCTTCGACTACGTGCCCGGCAACCTCAGCAAGGAGGAAAACCACCCCGGCAAAACCCTGCGCTCCACCCTGGTGCGATCCATGGTGGACAACCGCTACTGGGATCGCCTGCGGGTCGGCTCGCACACGCTGGGGTTTTGGCGCCTGGCCGACGTGCCCAACGAGACCTTCTTCGGTATGTTGGCCCCGCTGCTGGACGCTGCCGGCAAGCGGCTGTGGGTGGTGCTGGACTTCACCCGACTCTCCAAGGAGCAGGGCGAGGGGCGGCTGCGCTACAAGTTCCGCGACCAGTACATCACCGCCGGGGCCACCGACGTCCCCGATGTGGGCGCGGAGGAAGGGGCGCGGGAGGCTTCCGAGTACATCCGCTACATCCGCCAGTCGGGGGATCACCTCTACAACGTCAACGCCCTGTTCATCCTGGTGGATCCCAGCGAGAAGGAGCTCGAGCGGCGCATGGACCGTTTCTGGGCCAAGGCCTCCAGCTTCGAGGGCAACCCCTTCCTCCGCTTGCAGCGCGGCACCTTCCGCTCCTGGTTGCAGGCCGCGCCCTTCTCGGGGCAGGCCCTCAGCGCCCCCCGCATGTACCCCGAGACCCAGGCCGTCCACTTCATCCCCTGGCAGAGCCCCTGGCGGCACGAGGCCAAAAACCCCAAGGAGCTCTACTTCACCCGCTGGCTCACCCCCATCACCCACGACCCCTTCGACGACAGCCTGCCCAACTACAACAGCCTGACCATCGGCACCTCCGGGGGCGGCAAGAGCTACAACGTGCAGAACCGGCTGGTGGAGTCCTTGAAGACCGGCGACACCATGGCGGTGGCCATTGACCGGCACCGCTGGAGCTACTGGGGGCTGTACAAGGTGCTGGAAGAGGACGGGCACGCGGAGTTTTTGGAGTTCGGGCCGGGTTCCCCCACCGTGATCAACCCCTTCCACCTGGAGCCGGGCACCTACGAGCTGGGGCCGGAAAAGCAGCTCGAGGTCTTCGCCCTGCTGCGGGCCATGGTGCCGGGCAACCCCCAGCGGGCCGACCCGGCCATCGAGAACCGCATCCTGCGGGCCGCCATCGAGCAGACCTACCACCGGCTCTCCCGCCAGGTCAAAGGGGAGAGCGGGTGGGTGGTGGACTTCGGCCAGAACGTGCCCACCATAAGCGACCTGGTGGAGACCCTGGAAAACCTCTCCTCCATTGACGGCAAGACCGTCACCGACGAGACCCGGGCCATCGCCCTCAAGCTCTCCTACGCTTTTGCCGAGTGGAGCCGCCGCACCGCCCTGGGTGCCCTCTTTGACGGCCCCTCCACCTTCCGCATCGCCCCCGAGAAGCGCTTCGTCTACATCGTGGTCAAGGAGATCGAGGGCAACCCGGACTTCTTTGCCGTGGCCATGCTGGCCACCGTGCAGGCGGTGTGGAACGCGATCAAGAAGACCGTCTACCCCCGCAAGGTAATCGTGCTGGAGGAGGCCTGGCACCTGCTCAAGAACCGCGACAGCGCCGAGTTCGTCTACGACCTCTTCCGCCGGGGCCGCACCCTGGGCATCGGCACCTGGGCGGTGAGCCAGAACCTGGCCGACTTCGCCGCCGAGCACGCCGCCCCCATCCTCACCAACGTGGCGCAGTTCTACGTGACCCGGGCCTCGGGGGACGAGGAGGTGCTGGAACAGATCGCCCGCATCCTCCAGACCGCCCCACCCTCCCTGATCGAGCAGCTTCCCGGCATGACCAAGGTCAACGGGGCCTACGCCGAGTTCATGCTCTGGCTCAAGCTGGGCGAGGGGGGCGAGGGGGGGATCCTCCGGCTGGACGCCGACCCGGTGCGCTACTGGACCTTCACCACCGCGCCCAAGGAGCGCGAGGAGCGGGAAAGGCCCTGGCCGCGGCAGCTCGGCTACCAGCGGGCGGTGCGGCGGCTGGCCGGGGTTGAATGAACCGAGGCCAGCCGGCGTACACTCTCGGCCATCAAGCAACCCGACAACCCCCCGGGTCGAAAGGGGGTTGCCCCCCGCTCGAAATCCACCCCCAGGAGGGGGGTTGCTTTTTCCATATGATGGAAAAGTGGCTAAGCAAGCGAGGTCGACCACCACCTGGGAGTATCACCCAGGTGGTGGCCAAGGCCCTCCTCCTTCAGGGCCTCATGTGCCCTGAAGGAGGAGGAAAGGGACGGTGCTCTACCGCACCGTCCTGCAGAGTGGTTACCCCCCTGCTCCTGGCGGCGAAGCAAGGGGGACGGGGCGAGCGCTTCCTGAGGAGCTCGCCCAGGAGAGCGGCCGCCCGCCTCCCGGAGCAGTGGCGGGCCCGTCTGGGGCCCCCCAGCTCAGGGGAGGCGATCTTGAGCAGGGGGGTTTCCCCCGCAGCCGTCGATCCGGCTGTGGGGGAAGACGTGGCTCCCCGGGCTAGGCCGAAGCCCTGGCCTGGGGGGCACCCGGAGGCGGAGGTGCGCCGCCTCCGGGCGCTGCAGGGCACCGGGCGGAGAAGGGGGAACGCCCGGGCCAGAGGCCGAGGCGGAGGAGGCCCTCCTCCGCCTCTCCTCCCTGTCGCTAGACTGGGAGGACGAGGACGGGGATCGGGCAGTAGACCTACCCGATCCCCGCTGGGAGGGGGTGCTGTATGGGTAAATACACCCCCTGGGTGGGGGCCCCAGTGGGCGTGCTCAAACACGCCTACTGGGAAGAGGAGGTACGGGATACCGACCTCCTATTCCCACGGGAGGCCCTCGAGGCCCCCGTCAAGGGGGCCCAAGAGGCTGCCAGGCTGTTCTCCAGCCTGGCAAAGGAGGAGTTCCGCCTGCCGCCACAGGCGGAACTCTACGAGGGGACCCTTCGGGTCCCCGCCTCCCTCGAGCCCTGGCTCGAAGTCTTGGAGGCCCTCGGGGTTTCCGAGGGGGCCCTGTATCGGAGGGCGGACCGCGCCGCCGCCCTCCGCCGCATCCTCCAGGGTGCGGAGACCCTCGAGGGTCTCCAGGCCCTGGAAGAGGCCCTGGTCGGGGCGGGGTTCAACCCCGACCCCGACCGCTTCCTCCAGGCCATACAGGCCGCCCTGGAAGAGAAAGGCCCCCTCCAGGGATGGGGCCTGGTCACCCCCACTGGAGAGCGCTTGCTCTGGTGGGGAAGACGGGGCGAGTAGCCCCCCACCCCCGTGGCAACACGGGGGTTTCTCTTTTACAAAACTTTTTCGTATACTCAAGGCATGAAAAAGTTGTACTGGCTCGCTCTTCCCTGGGTATTCAGCCCGGCGCTGGCCCTGAATGTGGACGACATCAACAACTTCACCGGGCTGGCCTGCGGGGTTCAGCAGGTCGCCGACGCCGCAGGCTACGACTCGCCGGTGGACTTCTGTAGCATCGAGAAGGCCTGGAAGGAGGCCATCGCCGGGGTCAAGGACGCCCAGGGCCTGGGCGCCAACCTGATCCAGATGAACTTCAACGCCCCCCTGAGCGAGGTGCTGAAGCAGTTTGACACCAGCCAGCTCGACTCGCAGCGGGTAACTACCGTTCTCCAGCAAACCGGTATGACGCGAGCGGATCTGCAACAGGCCGAGGACAAAACCAACCAGAAAATCCGCGAGATCCTCAAGAAGCTGCGCGACGACGAGAACTACACCCCCGAGCAGGCCCGACGGGCCATCGCCGAGGTGCTGCAAGAAAACAGCGGCAAGGTGGCCAAGTTTGCCAAAAGCTACTACGACCAGACCCTCAGCAAGCTGAACAATCTGGAAAGCAATTACCGCACCGCCCATACCAACTACATCACAACCCTGCAACAGATCCAGCAGCAGAGCAAAACCGACGGCTTTACCTCCCAGAAGGTCAAATCCCTGCTGCAACAGGCCAAGCAGCAGCAGCAAACCGCGCTCAACGCCTTCAATCAGTATCAAAGCGAGGTGGCCAAGCTCAAAAAGGAGATCCCCACCCTGCAAAACATCCTCAGCGAGAACATGAGCTGGAGCGCCTCCGCCAAGGAGCGCAGCCGCAGCGGGGAGATCCTCTCGGCCGCCGAGCGCAACGCCGCCCGGCTGGCCGCCGACAAATCCCTGCAAGAGCTGGCCAACAAGGTGAGCGAGGCCGGGCAGAAGCTGGTCACCCAGGCCCAGAACGCCACCAGCACCCGGGCGGCGGTGCAGCTGCTGGCGCGGGGCTTTGCCGACCTGGGCAACGGCCTGGTGGCCTCCCAGTCGGCCCTGCAAAAAAGCCTGGCGGGCCTGGCTGCCCAGGAGCTTTACACCAACTACCAGCTCGCCCAGCTCAACGAGCGCCTGGCCGCCGAGATCAGCCAGAACATCGCCCAGACCAGCAACGAGCTGAGCATCGAGTACGCCCAGATTGCGGCCAAGGCCGAGGATCTGTTCAAGAACGCAGACCGCTACAACGCCTTTACCGGCGTGATGGGCCAGCCCTCCTGCAAGAAGTGGTGGAAGGGAGAGTGTAACTGATGCTCGAGTTCCTCCAGGGCTACCTGCCCGACCCCATCGCCATCCTCACCTTTCTAGGGGCCAAGTTTGAGCAGTACAAGCTGTACACCCTGGCCATCACCATTGGTGTGGCGCTGTACCTGGGCATCGCCGCCTACCAGATGCTCACCGCCACCGCCACCCTGCGAAAGACCCTGATGGCCGGGCTGGTGGTGCGCAGCATCCTGGTGGGAGCGGCCCTGAGCGCCGCGCCCTACATCCGCGACGGCACCTTCTACATGTGGAGCACTGCCTACGCCGGGGCCACCACCCTGGGCTCTAGGCTGATCGACGACAGCATGGCCGAGGGCGCGCTGCTCGTCGGCATCAGCACCGCCGGGGTGGGCATCGCCGGGCTGGCCGGGAAGTTCGTCTTCAAGGCCACCGGGGTAGCCGCCGAGGCCGCGGAAAAGGGGCTGCTGGCCACCGGTGAAAAGATGGTGCGGGAGACCGCCTCCAACCAGACCGCCAAGGCCGCGCTCAAGCAGGGCCTCAACGCCATGAACTACATGAACGTCTTTGGCCTGCTGCTCATCCCGGTCATCATCTCCTTCACCGCCATCGTGGTGCTCAGCGGGGTGCTGCTGATGCTGGCCAACCTGCTGTTCCCGGCCTTGGTGGCCACCATGGTGGCCTCCCCCATGACCGGTCTGACCTATTTCGGCAACTGGGTGCGGGCCTTCCTGGGCAGCTACGCCACGGTGCTCATCACCCCTTTGATCTTCGGGATCGCCTCGGCCATTGCCATCGGCGCCCCCAGCGCCCGGCTCAACGCCGAGCTCTCCCGATCCTGGGACAGCCTGCAAACCACCATGAATTCCGCCAACCTCGCCAACATTTTCAACAAGATGCCGGAGATCCTGGGCGCCTTCGGCGGCCTGATCGGGGCCACCCTGGTCGCCATCGTGGGCCTGGTGGTGGGCGTAATCATCGCCACCATGCTCACCAACAACGCCGGTCGCTACATCTCCCAGCTGGTGGAAGGCAGCTTCGGCGGTGGCAGCCTGGCCGAGACCGGCGGGGTCGGGGTACTGCTGAGCCGCCTCAAAAACCCGGCCCTAACCCTGGGCAAAGGGGCTGGCGCTCTCGCCGGTGGTGCTGCCAGCATGGCCACTGCCGCAGGCCGCTTCGCCGTTGGTGCGCCCGCTACGGCAGCGCGAGATGCCAGACTCCGCCAGAGTTCAGCAGAAAACCCCTTCCCCAACACCCCTGCCCGGCCCTATAACCCGCATAGCCTGGACTACCTGAAAAGCAGCGATAAATCCCTCTTTGACCAGCGTGGTTACAAAGAACGCCAGTTTGCTAACGAGCGAGGTGGGTATGTTCCCCTGACCCAGCCCGCCGAGGAACGCTGGCAGGCCAAGCGATTGAGAGAAAAGTCTAACGTAAGGGAAAAAACAAACACTGAATGAACCCTAATCAGACCACCTTGAAGCCCGGGCTCACCGCCTGGAACGGGGCCATGCTGGCCCTGATGCTCGCCATCTTGCTGGGCGTACTGGCCTGGAACGGATACGGCTACGTTCGTCCCTTTCTAACCTTCTATCAAGCCCTGACCACTCCTAAAAAGGCCCACCTGATCGGCTCTACCCCTCAAAGAGCTGAAGCCTGGAACCGCTACTTGCAAAAGGTTAGCGGCCTCAAAACCCGATTCGGGCCGCCTGATGTAGATCTTATCAACTTCTATACCTTCTGCCTTAGCAATGGCGCCTGCACCAACGCGTTGAACGTCTACCGAAAAACCCAGACACCTCCTTTGTGGCAATGGTATCTGGTGGGACTGGCCGTTCTGCCGGTATTCCTGATCCGGGCCACCCCCAAGGAAGCCACCGCCCCGGCAGACGGCTTCTGGGCAAAAAAGAAAAACCTCCAGGAACGCGAGGAAAAACCGGGCGAGATCCTGGGAGAAAAGCTCCATCACCAATCCACCTTCATCGGGCTGTTTGACGTTGAAAAGCCCGAGCGGGTGCTGGAGGAGGAGCCCAAAAAATACGAGCTGCTGCAAATGCCCTCGCGCATTCGCAACCGCCACATCCTGGTCGTAGCCGGTACAGGGGCAGGTAAGACCACCACCTACGCCATGAACCAGGTCTTCTCAGCGGCGGTCAACCAAATCGGAACCATCGTGTTTGACCAGAAGTGGGGTGGACGCTCGGGGCTGCTGGAGGCAGTGGCCATCTATATGGCTCATGACCGCCCGGTATCAGTCTTCACCCCCTTCAGCGACTCCACCCTGCGCCTGCCCCTGCTGGAGGAGATCCCGGAGGACGACTCCAACGCCGCCTTCAACTTCGCCCAGATGGTTATCCCAGCCCCCGACAACGATGCGGTGATGCACTACCGGGAAAACGACTGGGCCCTGCTGGCAGGCCTGATCATGGCCCACCGCACCCAGACCCGCATCGAGAACCGGCCCGCCGACCTGGGCGAGATCGTGGAGCTGCTCTCCCATGCCAGCATCGAACAGCTCAAGGCCTACACCGAGATCAACCCGGTGGCCCACACCCTGGCTCTCAAAATCTTCGAGCGCCCCCCGGCCAAGCTATCCGAGGCCATCCCCGGCCTGCGCAACAAGATCCTCCCCTTCAGCACCAGCAAGGCCCTGCGCCGCGCCACCACCAAGGGGATGCCGGAGGAGAACCTGGACCTCGAGCGGCTCCTGCAACAGCCCGGCCTGCTGTATGTGGGGATTCCCGAGGACATCGTGCAGACCGAGCCGGGCCGGGTCATCCTGCGCCTGTTGAAGATGCGGATTGACCGGGCCATCAACAAGGTGGGCCCGCTCAAGCACCCCTACAACTTCCTGCTGGACGAGTTCGCCAACTTCGGCCCCCTGCCCAACATCGAGACCAACCTGGCGATGGTGCGCGACCAGAACGTATCGTTTCACATCATCCTGCAATCCATGGCCCAGGGGGTGGACGTCTATGGGCAGAATAAGTGGCAGCGCATCGTGGAGAACAACCTCAACTCGCAGGTCTGGTACGTGGCCGACCTGTCCGACAAGGTGCAGGCCGAGCTGGCCAAATACATCGGGGAAACCACGGTGCTCCAGGAGGGCGTCAGCGAATCCCGGGAGGGAATGCTGGACATGGTGCCCAAGACCAGCTACTCCCTGCGGGCGGCCCGCAAGGCCCTGCTCTCGCCGCAGGTCATGGCCCGGGCCCCCCGGGGCACCGCCGTGGTTCGCCTACCCAACGTGGGTTGGACCGCATTCCGCGCGGTGACCCTGCAAGACCCGCGCAACCCCTTCCACCAGGCCTACTGGGAGGTGCGCCGCCAGCTTCCCCGCCTGGTGCGCCTGTTGCAGATCCGCAAGGCCATGATGCCCCTCAACCCCTTTGAGGCCAGCAGCGGCGAACAGGTGATCAAACAGCTCCCCCCCAGCAAGCCGGAGGTCTTCACCCGGTGGGTCGAGCGCCTGATAGAGGAAACCGCCCCCCTCAAGGTCTATACCGACACCAAGGGAAGCTGGTCCAAGATCGTGCTGTTCAAGGCCAACCACGAGATCCTACCCCCGGAGGTCGTCGAAGCGGGCTACGTCAAGGTCAAGGAGGCCGCGGACACCCAGGAGGTGGCCATCACCGGCAAGGGGCTCAAGCTGCTGGGCAGCCGCCATGTGACCCAGCTCAACGCGCTCAACAAGAACCGCAGCAGCCTCGAGGCCATCCGCAACCGGGGATTGCTGGGCTTCACCAACGAACCCGTGCCCGGAGGGGCCCTGGCGGTGGTGGATCTGCCCTCGCAGACCGTCTACATCCACGCCAGCCAGCAGGCCCACTTTGAGGGCTTGCAACCCACCGACCACCTCCCCAGCGAGCTTGCCAAAAAGTACCAGCCCCACGAATGGCTCATACTCAAGGGAGGATTGTTCATGTACGGCCTCATCAGCCTCAAGGAAACCGGCCAGGCCTACGCCCGGGTGCGCGACCAATGGAGGCAAAAAATCGCATGAAAGCCGTTGTCCTGACCCTTTTCCTGGCATTGCTGGGCGCATGGGCCGCCCCCTGGGAGACCCACATCGCCAACGCCCGCGCGGAAATCCTGGTGCAGAGCGAGGCCCTGACCAACGCCACCCTGGCCAAGGCCCTGCATGAGGCGGTGACCCGGCGGGGCATTCCGGTCTATATCCTGCACGGGGCGGAGACCGCGGAAAGCCCCTATGTCTATCTGGGCGGCCTGCAACTGGCCGGGGCCCGGGTTCGCCTCATGGCCCGGCTGCCCCAGGGCACCACCGTGCTGGTAGACCAGCGGGTGGCCATCAACCTGGCCCGCGGACAGGTCAGCACCACCGGGGTCGCCGGCCTGCGCCAGCGCTATGTGGATCTGTACCGGCAGGCCAAACCCTGGAGCTACAGGGCCAAGGTGCCGCCGCAGTACACCGAGCTGGAGAAACACCCCATCAACGACCTGATCGCCCTCAACGACCGGGAGGTGCAGAACCAGATCAACCTGACCAAGAACCTGCCCGCGCTACGAAGGTAGCCTATCCCGGCAGGCATCGGGCGCAGCACAGCTATAGAGCACCAGGGTGACCCTATCGGTCACCCAGCCTTTTGTATCGGGGATTTCAAAGCTGGGCAGGGGCACATCCTGCACCGTGCCGCACCGTTCACATACCAGGTGGGCATGGGCGGGATAGCCCAGCCCAAAGTAGGTATGCACCCCCACCGTGATGCCGGAGACCAGCCCTTGCTGGATGGCCCATTTCAGGATGCGGTAAAAGGTGGCGCTGCTCCAGCCAGAGGCCCGCCACAGCGTGGAGGCGGTGGCATGGCCGTGCTGGTCAATCAGCTTCAGAAGGTGCAACAAGCGGTGCAACCGCTCGTCTTGCAGGGTGTTGGCTGCTGCGATGGTTTGTTGTAGGTTCCCTACCTGCACGCCCGCATTATAAAAGCGTAAACTTTTCATGACAACTTTTTTCGTGGTAGAATCCCGGCATGATGACGCGACGCACCGCCATCCACATCCTGGTCGCCGGTACCGTGGGCGCCCTGGCCCAGTCCGGCAGCCAGCGCCCCCCCCAGGTGGACTATTACGAGGAGCGGCTGAAGAGCGAGGCGGAAAACCTCAACAAGATCCGCCAGATACTTCAGGATCCCGCCGTGGATCCCGCGCTCAAAGGCAAGCTCATCAACGGGCTGGTGGAGCAGGAGAAGGGTAGCCTGACCACCTACCAGGAGTACGAGGCCTTCCTCAAGACCCAGATCCGGGTGCTCAAGGGGCTGCCGGCGGATCGCCAGATCCCCGAGGTGCAGGGCCACATCGCCTGGATGGAGCGCCGTCTGCCCCAGGTGCAGGCCGAGCGCCGCCGCCTCGAGGCCCTCTACGGCGGCTGGGTCAGCAACAACGACTGGGTGCGCAGCAGCGCCTTCGGCTGGGTGGCCATCACCGCCAAGGAAATCGGCGAGCCCGCCTTGCAAGCCCTGATGCTGGTGCTCAACAAGCCTCTAGGCGCCGGGGGGCAGGAGTTCCTGCTGGCCCGGCAGGCGGCCAACACCGCCAGCCTGCCCCCGAAGCAGAAGCTGCGCAGCCTGCCGTTCGTGCGGGTGGAGAGCGGCCCGGAAAGGCGCAGCGCCCTCCTCACCCCCCCGCCCGGCCTGCACATCCTGCCCATGGTGCGGGCCGAGCGGGTGACCCTCGAGGGCGGCACCCTCCAGTTCCTGCGCCAGCACAACCTCTTGCAGCTGCACCCCCTCGAGCTGGATGACCACCCCGCCCAGGTCATCTACCCGACCTTTACCCCGGTAGGCAACCGGCCGCAGACCCGCCTGATGATCTTGCAGGGCAGCCTGGCCTCCGGCCTCCAGGTCGCCCGCTACCAGAGCGTGCCCTACAACAACGGCTTCCTCAACCAGTGGATGACCGCCTTCATGCAGGAGAAAGAATGACCCGCCTGATCCTACGCTACGCCGACCTGCTCCTGGCCTTGATGGCCCTCTACGGACTGGCCGCCATCTTCCTCTTCTCGGTGCAGGCCGGGGTGACCGTACTGGCCCTGGCCGTGGTGGGGGCCCTGCTCAACGGCATCTACCAGGCCATGCAGTCATGAGGCTTCTGTTCGCCCTGCTGATCCTCCTGACCCCGGCCCTGGCCTGCGGGAAGGTGCCCTGGTCGCTGTATGAAAAGACCGTGCGCACCGCCCAGGCCTTCGGCCTACCGCCCCACCTGCTGGTGGCGGTGGTGTGGGTGGAAAGCCGCTTCTGCCCCCAGGCCGTAAGCCCCAAGGGAGCGGTGGGCTTGGGCCAGGTCATGCCCGACACCGCCCGGGCCATGGGCATCCACCCGGCCCGCCTCACCAACGCCGACTGGAACCTCTATGCCTCGGCTAAATACCTGAGAGGGCAGTATCTACGCTTTAGGGACTGGCGCAAAGCCCTGTACGCCTACAACGCCGGGCCGGGCCGGGCCAATAACCCACCCGCCATCTCCGTGCAGTATGCCAACGATGTGCTAAGCCTGTACACCCGCATGGAGCAAAGCCCGGCCTACCGTCAAAGCCTCCGCAGGATCATCGGCAGATGAAGCGCCTGGAGTTGTTCACCGACGGTGCCTGCCTGGGCAATCCCGGGCCGGGCGGCTGGGCAGCTCTGTTGCGCTACAAACAGCACGAAAAAATCATCTCGGGTGCTACCGCCGACACCACCAACAACCGAATGGAACTCTACGCGGTCATCCAGGGCCTGCAAGCCCTGACCGAACCCTGCGCGGTGGAGGTGTACACCGATA
The DNA here is from genome assembly GCA_026004095.1 of Meiothermus sp. Taxonomy (GTDB): domain Bacteria; phylum Deinococcota; class Deinococci; order Deinococcales; family Thermaceae; genus Meiothermus. The sequence continues at coordinate 38,002 of BPIL01000009.1, read as the reverse complement.
GCCAGTACCTGCAAAAAGCCTTCGCGAAACAGTGGTTGCGCAAATGGGAACAAAACGGCTGGGTCACCTACGATAATAAGCCGGTCAAAAATCAGGATCTCTGGCAGGAGTTGCAAAAGCTCACCCGCCAGCACCAGGTACGCTTTCACTGGATCAAAGGTCATGCGGATTGTAAGGAAAACCGCCTGGTGGACAAAGAGGCCCGCCGCCAGGCCCAGCGTTTGAAAAAGGAGGTCTTGTGAAACGTTTTGCCATCTTCAGTGCAATTGCGCTAACCCTGACCTACCTGGCGACCCTGGTCATGAGCGCGGGCCACCTGTACCTGTGGTACGAACTCAGCCTGGGCAGCCTGCCCCGTTTCTTCGCCATTGGCCTCGCCGCTTCCCTCGAGGCCTCCGCCTTCCTGCTCTCCCTCACCTCCAACGTGCTGCCCGGCAAGAGCCGCTGGGCCGGGCCGGGGGCGTTGGGGGCGTTGCTGCTGGTCTGGGTGGGCAACTACCTCTCCATGACCCGGGCCGCCCCGGCCATGCCCGCCTGGGAGATCGCCCTCTCCTCGGCCTTCATCCCCATCGGCACCCTGGTCACCGGCAAGGTGGTGGGCGAGCTCCTGCTGTACGCTCTGGAGCCCCAGCCCACCCCGGTGGTGGAGTCCGCCCCGGCCCCGCCCAAAGCCCTGACCCTGCCGGAGCAGATCCTGCTGGCAGTCCCCGGCAGCCTGCGGGAGATCGAGGAGAAGACTGGCTACGCCCGGGCCACCATCCTGCAAACCCTAAGCCGTCTGGAAGAAGAAGGACGGGTCATCTTTGATGGCACCGCCTGGAGGGCCGCATGATCAAAGAACCGCTATCCCCCGACCTCGAGCTCCTGCTCGAGCGCCTCCCGGGCCCGGTGCAGGAACTTGCCGCCGAGCATCCCCAGGTCAGCGAGATCAGCCTGCTGCTGGGCCGTCCCCTGGTGCTGAGCTTTGGCGGCAAGGGCAACTTCACCGAGCACAAGGATCTAATCATCACCCCCAAGGATCTGGAATACGTGGCGGCCAACCTGTCCGGCCTCAAGAAAGACGGCAGGGCCGGCATCAACGGGGCTGCCCACCGCATCTCGGTCATCGCCGACCGCCTGGGCAACATCATTGGGCTGACCATCCGCATCGCCCGCTTCCTGCCGGTGCTCCCGCCGGAAGGCCAGGCCTTCATCCGGGAGAGCGGCGGCAGCGTGCTCATCGTGGGGGCGCCGGAGTCGGGCAAGACCACCCTGCTGCGCCACATCGTGGCCATCCTGGCGCAGGAGTACGGCCCCAACCTCTCAGTGGTGGACACCTCCAACGAGATCGGCGGCCTGGGCCAGATCCCCCACCCCTCGCTCGGTACCGCCCGCTGGCACCAGGTGGACGACCCCCGCAACCAGGCCCATATCATCCGCCGGGCCATCGCCAACCACTCCCCCCAGGTGCTGGTGCTGGACGAGGTGGGTTACAACGAGGACGTGGAGGAGGTGGAAGCCGCCGCCCGGCGGGGCATCCGGGTCATGGCCTCCACCCACGGCTTTGACCTGACCGACGTGATCGAGAACCCCAAGTACCACCCCCTCCTGGGCCACCCCCAGGTCAAGGAGGGACGGCGCCTCTACCGGCCCACCTTCCAGGCGGCCATCGAGGTACGGGGCAAGGGCAAGCTCTACCTGATCGAAAACCTGGCCGCGGCCATTGACGCCATCCTGGAGGGCCGCCCGCCCGAGGGCAGGGCAATCGGCCCGGCCTGGCAGACCGGGGAGCAGGCCTATCCCCCTGCCCTGCCCCGCCGCCGCAGCTCCCCCCAGGCCCACCTGGCCCGGGCCCTGCTGGCCGGGGACAAGAGCCTGCTCCAGCTATTGCAGATGGAGAACCTGGATAAGGCACAGCTCATGGCCCTGATCGTGCGGGCCAGCGCGGAGGACGCCGCCGCAGTGGCCCGTCTGCGGGCGCTGGGGGAAAGCTACCTGTTCTATCAACCGAGCGAGCGTGCAGAGGCCCCCCATGAGTGAAGCATTGAAACTGATACCGATCAAATGCCTGGAGGCGCAATACTGGCCCCCCTCGGCGGTGGGGCCTACCGCCATCACCCCGCTCAAGACCTTCCTGGCCGACGCTTCCAAATACCTGAGCGGCGACAACGCCGAGGTGGAGATGGCCAAGGCCGTCCAGGTGGTCAGCCACAGCCTGCGCGTCAACGCCCAGGCCCGGGTCAGCGGCTTTCCTTTGATTCTCAAGGACGAGGAGGCCTACATCAGTCTGTCCGTTGCCTATCTGCTCAGCAAACCCCTTCCCGCAGTATGGAAGGAGGTAGGGCAGGAGCCCTTCTCGACCTGGGTCACCCGCTTTTCCTACCACCTTATCCCCGGCCTGCTCAAGACCGGCAAAATCCCCGCCGACCAGGCCGAGGCCGTCGAGCGCATCCAGCAGGCCTTTCTCACCGGGAACAACAACGCCGAGGCCATCCTGAACTTCCTCGTTAAGGTGGCAGAAAGCATCACCGATTCCAAGATCACCCGCTACTGGAAGCCGCGCAAGTACAGCCTCAGCCAGCAGGCCCTGCTCCCGGAAAAGGCCCCCGGCAAGGCCGAAAAGACTGCCCCACCCCCCCCTGCCCAGGAATCCCCCCCTGCCCAGGAGCCCCCGGCCCCGGTTCCCAGCCCGGAGGCGGGGCGGCTGGAGCGGCTTGAGCAAACCCTCCAAGAGGTGCTGGCCGCCCAGCAGGCCCTGAGCCGGCAACAGCAAGCCCTGGCCGCCCAGACCGAGAGCCTGGCCGCCCAGCTCGCTGCCCAGGTGAGCGAGTGGCAGCAGCTCAGCACGACCTTACAGGAGAAGATGCGGGCCCTGGACGGCCTGCACCACAGTGCCCTGGAACCCCGGGTGGATGAGATCGAAAGCGCCCTGGAGGCCATCCGGGAACAGCTCGGCCCGCTCAAGGACTTCACCTGGAACGTGGTGGTGCAGAACCTGCTGAAATCCGCCGTGCTGGAGGAGGCCAACCTGAACCGGTCGTTTGCACACCACCCCCCTGCTGTCCGCCGAGGCCATCGGCCTGCTGGACACCCTGGCGCAAAAAGCCCTGCCCGGACAACAGCAGAGGCCAGCGCCGATGCCTGGTGGTGGCGGGTTATGCCCTTGAAGCGAAGACCATGACGCTCGTAGACCCCAGAAGCCCCCGGCTTTAGCCGTGGGGAAGTTCAATGGAATGGCACCTTATGGATAGAAGAACCAGACCCCCACTGACCCCGCCCGCCCGGGCGGGGTTGCTTCTTGAGGAGAACCTATGCGCCTAGCCGGACGTGCCAAAGCGGGTTTCTACCCTACCCCCCCACGGGTCACCCAGCTCATCGCCCAGCACCTCAAGGCTTCACAACCCACCCACCTGCTGGATCCTTGCGCCGGAGAAGGCGAGGCCCTGGCCACCCTGGCCCTGCACCTTAAGGCCTCGGCCCAGGCCATCGAGCTGTCCAAGGAACGGGCCGCCCGCTGCCGCAAGCAGGGCCTGCGCACCTTCCAGGGGGATAGCCTGACCTACCGCGGTGCGGGCTTCGGCCTGCTGTACCTCAACCCTCCCTACGACGATGGCTTCCAGGAGCGCCTCGAGCTCTCCTTCCTCAAGCACTGGACGCCCGCCCTGACGGCAGACGGCGTGCTGGTCTTCCTCATCCCCGAGCGCATCCTGCCCAGGGTCTCGGAATTCCTCACCGCCCACTACCATAGCCTGCTCGCGCTGCGCTTCCCCCAGCCGGAGTACCGGGATTTCCAGCAGGTCGTGGTGTTCGGCTGCCGCCGCAAGGAGCCCGCCCCGCCCCAGCCGCTGGAGGTGGAGGGGGTGCTGGGGGAAGCCCACACCGCCCGGGTCTACGCCTTGCCCCCCAGCCCCGCCGCCTTCGTGCAGCCCCGGGGACCGGAGCCTGAGAAGATGCTGGAAATGGTGGAGCAGAGCCCGCTGTGGCGCCACCTGTACCAGCGGGACAGCGCCCATTTCCAGCCCTTGCTGCCGCTCAAGGATGCCCACCTGGCCCTGCTCATCGCCGGAGGGCTGCTCAACAACGAGGTGATCCGGCTGGAAGGCGAGCCCTATCTGATCCAGGGCCAGATCCAGAAGCAAGTGCAGTGCCTGGAAGAGGAGCGCGAGAACTACACTGCCCAGATCGAACGGGAAACCTTCGTGATGAGCATTGCCGCGCTCAACCTGTGGACCGGCGCGCTGCACACCCTCAAGTAACCCGGCCCCCGGCGCGGGCCGGGGCCGCCGTTTCCCAACGCAAAGGAGTCCTATGCCTACCATCAAGATCTACAAGAACAACCTGCTGCTACGCACCATCCACCAGGCCGAGGTCTTTCCCGACGGCATCCGCACCCCCCAGGGCTGGCTGGCCAACAAGACCCTCTGCGACGCCCTCAAGGTTGATGCGGTGCTGGTCAGCAAGGGCCACTACCCGGCAGCCCGCCTCAAACCCGGCGCCAACCCTGGGGGCCTGGTCATCGAAGTCAACTAGCCAAGTATTCCGATACCCGAGGAGTCCATGCCAAGCGTATCCACCAGCAACGGCCTCAGCGCCCTCCTGCACCAGGCCGCCTATTATCAGCGCAACCTGCTTTACCTCTCCATAGTAGGCTCCCGCGAGGAGGTCAGCGCCATCCTGAGCGCCCTGCTCAGCCACCGGGAGATCTACGTGGAACAAAAGCCGCTCCACCCGGGCTGGCAGGACAACAAAACCTACATGGCCCGGCTCGGCAAGGGGGTGGTTCACGGCCTGTTCATCAGCCGACGCTACCAGTTCTACGTGGGCCCCCAGGAACGGTTGCACCACTGGCTGGCCCAGCAGATGCAGATGCCGGTGCTGCCCCAATGGGTGCCCTACCTCAAGGCCCACCCCGAGCTGGCCTCGCTCAACAAGGACGTGCAGGCGTACAACACCCATGCCCTGCTGGGAAGCCCCTCCCTGTGGTCGGAGCTGCGCGAGTACCTGTGCCAGCAGCTTGCAAAGGGCCGCCTGCCCCTGCCGCCCGAAGCCCAGCATTCGCTCTTGGAGGCTGCATGAACCATAGCCTGACCTCGTTCATTCAGGAATACGGATCCCAGCTCTTCCACACCGCCCACCACAAGTTTCCCCCCCTCATCCACGAACCCTTCACCGCCTCTCAGGGCCGCCCCCCGCTGGGGGCCCAGCGCCTGGCCTCCTCGGGGGTGGTGCACGCGCTGAGGCAGTACCGGGCTGCCTTTGTGGTGGCCGAGATGTCCACCGGCAAAACCAAGATCTCCCTGGATGCGGCCATGCACTTCAATCCGCGCGGCCGTTACCTGGTGCTCTGTCCCCCCACCCTGGTGGAAAAGTGGAAGCGCGAGGCCGAGCAGGAAGGGTTTCAGGGAATCATCCTGGACTCGCCGCAAAGCGTCCGCACCCTGCGCTACTGGAAGGGTCCCCTCATCGCCATCCTCTCCCGGGAAAAGGCCAAGCTGGGCCCGGGCTGGCAGTCGGCGGTCGTCTACCGCACGCGCCTGGTCCGGGAAGGCCGCGAGCGCTTCCACTACCGCGTGCCCACCTGCCCCCGCTGCGGAAAGATCGCCACCGACGCCGAGGGCGTGCCGCTGAAAGCGGACAAGCTGGCCCGCAAAAAGCACCGCTGCCCTTGCGGAGAGGCGCTGTGGCAGCAGACCGCGCCCCGCCGGGTGGCCCTGGCCGACTACCTCCGCCGGGAGCTGCCCCGGGGCTTCTTCAGCGCGCTCATCCTGGACGAGGCCCACGAGTACAAGTCCGGGGAGAGTGCCCAGGGCATCGTGGCCGGGCAGCTGGCCGACCACATCGGGCGGGTCATGGCCCTGACCGGCACCCTTTTTGGAGGGTATGCCAGCAACCTCTTCCACCTGTTCTGGCGCTTCCTGCCCGGCTTCCGCGAGGAGTACCAGCGCAATGAGGTGGATCGCTTTGTGCAGGAGTACGGCCTGCTGGAGCGGATCAGCAGAAGCGACGAGGAGGAAGATGGGCGGGTCTCCCGCCGCAAGGGCCGCGGCACCACGGTCAAGGAACGCCCGGGCCTGTCGCCTTTGCTCCTGCCCCACCTGCTGCCCTACAGCGTCTTCGTGCGGCTGCGGGAGGTGGCCAGCGCCCTGCCGCCCTACCAGGAGAAGGTCAGCCTGCTGGAGATGGACCCTGAGCACGCCACCTGCGTGGAGACGTTCTACCATCGCCTGCAAAGCGCGGTTCGGCAGGCCCTGGCCCAGGGCGACATGCGCCTGCTGGGAGGCTACCTGCAAGGGGCTTTGAACGGGCCGGATGCCATCTTCCAGGGCTATAAGGTGGTGGATCCCCGGGATCCCCAAACCACCATCGCCACCCTCCCCGCCCTGGAGGGACACCAGCACAACAAGGAGCGGGAGCTGTTGCGGCTGGTGCAGGCCGAGCTGGCCCAGGGGCGGCGGGTGCTGGTCTACGTCCAGAACACCGGCAAGGTCAACCAGATCGCCCGCCTGGAAGAGCTTTTGGCCCAGCACCGCATCCGGGCCAAGGGGCTGTACAGCAACACGGTGGAGCCGCAAAAGCGCGAGGCCTGGCTCGAGCGGGAGCTGCAACGGGGCACCCAGGTCATCCTGACCCACCCCAAGCTGGTGCAGACCGGCCTGGATCTGATCGGCTTCCCCACCATCGTCTTCTACCAGACCGAGTACAGCGTCTACGTGCTACGCCAGGCAGCCCGGCGCAGCTGGCGCATCGGCCAGACCAAGCCGGTGCGGGTGGTCTTCATGGCCTACCAGAACACCCTGCAAGCCCAGGCCCTGGCCCTGATCGCCACCAAGACCCGCAACTCCCTGGCCATCGAAGGGGAGCTGGTCGAAGGGGGTCTCACCGCCATGAGCGACGAGAACCCCACCCTGCTGCTGGCCGGGGCGCTCGCCGGTACCATCTCGCTGGACTGGAAGGGCGAGCTGCTGGGGCTGGAGGAGGTCAGCACCGCCTTGGAGGAGCCCTCCCTTCCCCCACCGCCGGCCCGGGAGCTGTCCCTGGAGCAGCTTTCCACCCTGGTCTTGCCCCAGCTCAAAGAAGAGCGGGTCGTGCGGGTGGGCAAGACGCGGGTGGTCATCCCCGCCGGTCAGCCCACCCTGTTTGAGCTATAGCCCGGAGGATCCATGCAAGCCATCCTACCCAGCAAACCCCTCAAAGAAGCCGTCCACCGCCTCATCGCCACCCTGGGCAGCCGGGTCAACCCGCTGCTGGGGTACATCCACCTCGAAAGCACTCCCGCTGCCCTTCGCCTCACCAGCACCAACGGCCCGCAAAGCCAGTCGGTGACGATCACCGGGGAGGTCTCCCCCGGCCCCGCCGTGCTGCTGCCCGGAAGCATCTTTCAGAACCTGGTGCAGTTCTGTGTGGGAGAGCAAACCCGCCTGTCCTACCAGGAACATGCCATCCTGATCCAGAGCGGCAGCTTCCGGGCTGAAGTAACCCACACCACCCCGGAAAACTACCCCCTGCCGGAGTGGCCCCAGGGGGGCCTTAGCCTGCCCGGCCACCTGCTGGCCGAGGCGCTGGACACCGTGCGTTATGCGGCGCTCACCCAGATCGCCCCGAACCTCAAGGGAGTCCGGCTGGAGCTCCACCCGGATCGGCTCCGTGCGGTCAGCACCGACGGTTTTCGCATCGCCTGGCAGGAACATCTGCTGCAAGAGACCTACTCCCCCGGAGCAGCCTTGTTGCCCCTATCCCTGGTGCAGCTCATCGTGCAGGCCTTCAAAAACCACCCCGAGCCGGTCACCCTCACCCTGCAAGAGAAGACCCTCTTCATCCAGAGCAGCCAGATTGCCCTGCAAGGCGACCTTCTGGACGGAACCTTTCCCCCTTACCAGCGAGTAGCACAGAACCCCGCCCAGTACCACCTCACCCTCGAGGCCCCCCTGCTGGCCGAGGCCCTCAAGCGCATGACCCTGGTGCATACCAACCAGCTGCCCCGAGTGCGGCTGGATGCGTCCAACGGCCTGCTGACCCTCTCCACCAGCGGCGAGCTTGGCTCCTCCAGCGAAACCCTGGCCGCCGAAAGCAACGCCCCCATCGCCTTTGAGATCAACGCCCTGTACCTGCTGGAGGCGCTCAAACCCCTGGAGGGCTCGGTGGATCTGTACCTGCAACAGCCCGGCAGCCCCATTCGCCTTGAAGGTTCGCGGCCTGGCTACCTGGCCGTGGTTGCCCCCATGAAATAGGAGGACTATGACCGCACACACCCTACAACTCGTACCCATCCCGCACCTCAGCCTGGCCCCAGAAAACACCCGCCAGGAGGCCGACCCCGAAGCCCTGGAAGCCCTCAAGGCCAGCATCCGTGAGCAGGGCCTGCTGCAAAACCTGATCGGCTACCAGGAAGGCTCCACCGTACAGATCGTGGCCGGCGGCCACCGCCTGCGCGCCCTGCAAGCGCTCCACCAGGAAGGCCAGGGTCCGGCCCAGGTGCCGGTGGCCATCGTGGACAAAACCCGGGCCCTGATCCTCTCGGTCAGCGAGAACCTGGCCCGCAAAGACCTGACCCCGCTGGAAGAGGCCGAGGCCATCACCTCGCTGGCCCACAATGGGCTGGAGGTGGAGGCCATCGCCAAGGAGCTGGGCCGCAGCCCGGCCTATGTGCAGGGTCGCCTGCGCCTGGCCCGCGAGCTAATCCCCGAGTGGCGCAAGGCCCTGGAGGAACGCGCCATCTCGGTGGCCCTGGCCCTAGCCCTGGCCGAACTGGCCCCCGATGCCCAGGCCGACCTGCACCGGCGCTACGGCGTGACTTTGCGCCTGGAGACCGTGCGGGCACTCAAGCTCAAGGACGCCCTCCCGGCCAAGCGGCTGCTGCCCGCCGCCCTCCAGGCCTACCGGGAACGGGGCGGAGCCACGGAAAGCGACCTCGAGGGAGCCGAGTACCTCCAGGATCGGGCCCTGGCCCAGCGGGTGCAGGAGGAGGCCGCCCGGGCCCAGGCCGCCCGGATGCAGGCCGAGTTCCTGCTCGACTACCCCATCCACCAGCTCACCACCGTCACCAGCGGAGGCCAGAACTACGTCCACCTCAACAGCGCCACCCTGGAGGTGCGCCTGTTCTTCGGGGTGGTCAAGCGGGAGGCCAAGAGCCCCGCCGCGCCCCCGGCGGCGCCCCACCCCACCCCACCGGCAGCCCCGGTTTCCCCTGCCCCCACCCCCGCTACCCCCTCGCCCACCGCAACCGCATCCACCAAAGCCCCCAGAACCATATCCGCCAAGGGCAGGGCCGAGTATCGCGCCCTCCAGATGCGGGCCTGGCGGGAGCGGGCGCTGGCCGACGAGCCCTTGCGCAAGGCCGCGCTGCTGATGGCGGTGGTGAACGCCTTCAACGTGGGCTACCAGCCCCAGGCAGGGGTCTTTTCCCGGATGCAGGAGAGCGCCTTCACCCCGCCGCAAAGCCCCATGCTGGGCCAGCGCTTCACCGATCTCAGCTTCGAGAAGCACCTCACCCAGGAGCTCAAGGCCCTGCTGGAGCAGGCCGGGTTGCAGGCCGCCAGCAAGCAGCCCATCGAAAACTTCCTGGCGCTGCCCCCGGAGACCCTGGATCGCGCCTTCACCCTGGCGGTGACCCTGCTCATCGGCATCCCGCACAGCCGCACCCCCGTCCGGCCCACTCTGGGCATGGCCGATCTGGAACACCTCAAGGCCTACCCCAGCGAGGACATCGAGGCGGCCCTGGAGGAGCTGAAGCTGGCTGCCGCCAAGACCAAGAGCGACAACATCAAGCGGCTGCTGGAAAAGCCCCAGGCGGTCTTTCCCCAGGCCCTGCTACAGCAGCACAAATAAGGAGGCAAGATGGAACGCACCTTTCTCTTCAAAGGCAACACCCTTCCCGACCCCGGCCCCGAGTTCAGCCCCGAACAGGTGCGGGAGCTCTACGCCGGTCAGTTCCCCGAGCTGAACAACGCCAGCATCCAGGAGCGCGAGCAGGACGGTCGGAAGACCATCGAGTTCATGGTGCAGGTCGGCACCAAGGGGTAGCCCGGTGCGGCCCCTGCCCAACCCGCCCCGGCTGCCCGCCCTTCGCGCCCGGAACCAGGAGCGGGCACGCTGGCTCAGGTCGCTGCAAGCGGGGCTGCAACAGCCGGAGGCCCTCTGGCCTGGCTGCCTGCTGGATTACTTCGTGGACGGGCATTGGGACGTGTACTACTTCCAGCCGGAGACCGACCTGATCACCCTGCGGCCCGGCAGCTTCGAGGATCCCACCGTCCAGGCGGTGCTCCTCGAGCTGAACCGACTGCTGCCCATCGAGCAGAAGCCCACCCCCCGAACCACCGGCTTCATGCTGGATCACCTCCAGGATCTGCTCCTGACCGACGGCAGCGAGGCGCTGCAAGAAGCCCTGGAGCGCCTGCGCCACACCCCTTCCCCGGCCCACAAGGCAGCCCTGGAGGAGAAGCTGGTGGCCGAAGGCTACCACCGGGGCATGGCCGAGTACCTCTACGCCGCCTACCACCAGGCCCCCCTCCAGGCCATAGCCCAGCCCTCCCCTGCCCTGCAAAAGCGGCTGGCCCAGCTACAAGCCTTCAACAACCAGCTTGAAACCATAACCTCCTGGGATGACTCAGGGGTCGGCTACGTGCCCCGGCTGGTCTTCGACGAGGAGGGCTGGGCCGGCAGCGACTTCTGGCAGCTAACCTTGGAGGAGGAGATCCACAACACCTACCAGTGGGCGGAAATGGTTCACAGCGGCCTGTGGTGGGCCGACAGCGCCGAACAGGCCCGCCTGATCGGCCAGGCCCTGGCCACGGCCTGGCACCTGGTGCGGGAGCTGATCGAGACCTGGGGCGCCCCGGACGATGCCCACAACCACCGCTTGCTCACCCAGGCGGATGCCCTGCCCCCGCCCCCCGCCGCGGCCCGTCGGCTGTCCGACCACCGCTACGACCAGGCCCAGCAGGCCGCCTCCTTCTGGCAGCCGCCCCCCCTCCAGATGGCCACGGTGCCGCTGGAGATCTGCTTTGACTGAGGTAGCCATGGAAATACAGCCCCCCTACCAACACCTCGAGCCCCACACCGCCCTGACCCTGTACAAAAGCGGCCCGGAACACCTCCTGGTCTACTGGAAGTTTCAGGATGGCCAGCCCGTCTCCATGCACATCCCCACCCCGGCCTGGCTGGAGCGGTTCCTGGCCCGGCTGCTCAACCAGGCGGCGGTGACCTACCTCCACCCCCGGCTGATCGCCCAGGGCCCCGGCCTCCAGGTCTGGTGGCGCCCCGCCCAGCCCGCCGCCATGTTCTTCACCATGGCCGCGCTGGCCCCCCTTTCCGGCCAGACCTTCCCCCAGCCGCCCCTGCTCTTCATCCAGAAGGAACAAACCATCCACCTCTACGCCCTGCCCGCCGATGAGCGCCCCACCCCGCACACCCCCCTGCTCTATGCGCCCTACCCCAACTACAACCCGCAAAACGGCTGGGTCTGCTGGGGCAGCGGGGCGGTTCCCCCGGAGGCCACCCCCGAGGCCTGGGAGCAGGCCTTCTTTCAGAGCGCCTTCAGCCATACCCTGGGCGCCATGCCGCTCAAGCGGGGCAATCTGGTGGACTTGTGGCAGGGGCTGGCCAACAAGCCACGCTTTCCCCTCACCCGCCTGAAAAAGGCGGGCAAGACCGTACAGCAGGCCGTTGCCCAGGTCATACGCCACGCATAAAGGAGATCCAGTGGAACCGGAACGAGCCCAGCACATCGCCCTGTGGGCCATGGCGCACGGAGCCTCCCCCAACAAGGGGTGGAGCCTCGTCCGCCGGGCCTTTGAGCTATCCGAGGAACGGCTCGAGATCGCCATCGGCCGTTTGCAGCAGCAGGTGGAGCCTTATCCGGGCCTGGCCGAGGAGCTGCACTACCTCCAGACCGCGCCCTTGAGCGAGCTGAACAGCCCCCGCTCCCCGCAGGATCTGGCCGAGTACGCCCTTTACCGCTACCCCACCTTCTACCGCTGCGAGGCCCCCCCAGCCTTCCGGGCCCGCTTCGCCCCGGAGGCCACCCTGGAAGCCCTGCTCGAGCTGGGGCGCTCCAAGCGCTGGTGGTCGCCGGATCAGGAAGAAGCGGTCACCAGCGCACTCAAGGCGCTGCTCCACCCCTCCTGACCGCGCAGGTTCTGTCCAGGAAGAAACCCAGTAAGGATTAGCCATGAAAACCAATGCCAAGGCAAGATCCCTGCACATAACGCCGCATCCCCCGCTCAGCCGCAGACAGCTCAAAGCACTGCCTGCCCTGTTCAAGGACAAGTACCTGGAGGTCTACCGACAGCCGGTCAAGACCCGGGCCCCGCTGGAAACCACGCTCAACAAAATCCAATCCCACCAGCCCCACCCCAGGCTGTGGGCCCGGCTGAACAAGGTGCTGGGGGTTGATTTTGACCCCAACAAGCCCATCTCCATTTTCACAATCGCCCAAACCAACGGGTTTGGCGACGCGGTGTGGGCGCTGCAAACTATTGACGGGGCAGACGCGGCCCTGCGCCTGTTCGCAGCGGATGTGGCCGAGTGCGTGCTGCCGCTGTTCCAGGAAGAATGCCCCCACGACAAGGCGGTGGCCAAGGCCATCCAAACCGCCCGGCGGATGGCTGTCGCCCCCATCCCGTCCGACCAATGGGATGCGGTCTGCAAGGCGGCTTACCAGGCCAGCTGGTTTACCTCCTCGAAGGCCGCCGAGAAAGCGGCCATAGCCGCCTGCGAAACCCTGTGCCAGACCGCCGCCGTGGCCGCCCAGGAAGCGCTGGACAACGCCTATGAGGCGGTCTGTCGCGCCAGCGAAGGGCCGCTTGGAAAGGCCCTTGACGCCGCGTTCCTGAGCCTGCTGGCCCGCTACCACAACGAAAGCTGACCGCGCCCACGGTCAAGACCCGGTATCCTAGACCATGGAGCGAAAGCCTCGTCAGCCAGCTCGCCGCCCAGTGGGGAATAACCCTGGCCGCAACACCCCTGCGCCTGGTTTCAGTGGCGGAGCAAGAAGGGCTCTTCATAGCCTACTTTGCGGACACGCTAAACCCTTCCTCCCGGGTGTACCTGGTCTCCAGCGAGACCGCACCCGGGCTTGCGCAAGTGGCCATCTGGTTCAGCCCTGCCGGTGGACGCTGAAAGGCCCGGATACGGGTTTGGGCCGGATCGCCCATGAGCCCCCCACAGTGGGGGCAATAACCACAAGCAGACCACAGTGCGCCCACACCCGGCGCACTTTTTGTTGATGCTTCAAAAGGAGCTCTAAATGCGTTACAACCTGCGCCACCTACCAGATGAGTACGCCGCCGCACAAGCCATCCTGGGAGCCACCCAGCATTTCCACTTCCCCCACCACCTGGGGGAGGTACTCGAGCGCTGCATCCTGCCTTCGCCCGAGTACGCCCGCGAGCGGCTGGCGCTGGTGCGCCGGGAAGCCGGTGTTCCATACGAGGCGGTGGCCACAGCGCTGGACAACGCCTACGCGGTGCACCTGGGGATGCCCACCATCCCCCGCCCTGCCCCGTACACCCTGGCCTCGCCCGAGGCCTTTGAGCGCCACCTGGCCGACGAGGCGGATAGTCGCATTCATTCCAGGCAGGTGCTCAGCGCGCTGACCCGCTCCCTGGGACTCACCGACCCTGAGCAAACCCCCTTGCACCAGGTGCACTACCAGTTGGCACACTACTACCAGCTCCTCCGGGCCCGCCTCGCACTATGGAAGGCAGTAGAAGCAAGGCTGAACGGCCCAAGCGCCATATAGCCGCCTCGGCTCTCGCCCAATGCTGCGACAGGCGTGCGTCAAAATAAGGGAAGCACAGGAGGCAAGATGTACAAAGCAAGCACCCTGCAAGCCATCTGGAAAAAGGCCAAGGCTGGGGATCATACCGAACTCGAGCAGCTCGAGACCAGGGCCCGAGGGGAGACCGCCCCGGGCATCTGGGGCCTGGCTTTGGTGTGCATGGCCGGGCAGGACTTCGAGCGGGCCGCCAGAACCCTCAACGAAAACCGGGCCATCTGGACCCTCAAGGACGAGATGGACTGGCAGAGGGAGATGCGTCGCAACATGGCCGAAGCCCGAGAAAGGAGATGGGGCTGATGAACCCCTCCGTTCCCCACCCCGCCCTCCCCAGCGTGCTCGAGGGCCTTCGCGCCCTGGAAAAGGACGCCCCCCTGGTGGAAGCGGCCCTGCAAGCCTACTACCGCCAGGGCTGGGACGGCTGGCCCGCCCCGGTGGGCATCCCCATTGGCATAGCCCAGGACTTGCTGACCCAGCACGGCTACCGGCTGGGCCCGGTCGCCCACAGCCTGATGGCCTCCATGCTGGCGGTCTACACCGCCTGGCGGCTCACCAAGGGGGCCTACCTCTTCGACCCGTTGGTCTGGGAGGAGCTCAGGGACACCCCCGTACACAAGCTCCCCACCGCGCTTTTAGAGCGCCTGCCGGAGCAGGCCCCCCTGCTGCTCTTCCCCGAGCCGCTGGTGGTGGACGCCTTCCAGATAGACGCCGCCCACGTCTACTTCGACTACGACCCCCGGCCCCCCGCCCACCTGGAGCTGCGCTTCCTGTGCTGGAACCGCTTTGAGGGCGGGCACCAGCCCATCAACCTGATCCTCGACCTGGACGGGGAGGATCTGGAGGACTGCCTGAAGAAGACCCTCGAGCGCTCCCCCAGCCTGCCGGGCGACCCCCTGGCCCAGCAGAAGCGGCTGGACACCGGGCCGATGGTGCGGCTGTACGAGGCGCTCATCTCGGCGGCGCTGTACCTCTGCCAGGCCGAGCCGGATCTCTCCCAGGCTCCCCGCACCCCGCCCGCAGCCCCCCTCTCCCCCCGGGGCTTCAAGCGGGTGCGGACGCCCGACAAACCCCACCTCATCGCCACCGGCTGGCGCTGGGGAGCGGCCATCCGGGCGGCGCGGGAGGCCCGCACCCACCCGACCGGCAAGGGCAGCGGGCGCAGCGTCACCCCCCACGTGCGGCGGGCCCACTGGCACCTGTACTGGGTGGGGGAAGGCAGCCGCAAGGATCGCAGCAAGGCCCGACCTGAGGTGCGCTGGGTCGCGGCCACCCTGGTGGGCCGGGACTACCTGGAGGGGGAGCTACCGGCCACCATCCGCAAGGTAAAGGAGGTCCAATGAACCGCATCAAAGTCCAAGCCGGTACAGTCAAGGTGGGAGACCTGATCGAGGGCCGCCGGGTGCGCGGCCTGGGCAAGGTCTGGCAGGAGGGCCAGCCTCGGGGTGAGCTCTGGCAAGAATGCGAGGCCCGCGGCTGCCGGCGGGAGCCGGTGTGCGCCTGCTGCTTCTACTGCCAGAAACACTGCACCTGCGGCGTGGTCAGCGTACAGTATGCCTATCTGGAGGAGCCGCAATGACCCGGGCGCAATTGCAGGAACTGGCCCCCTACCTGTCGCAGGAGGCGCTGGAGGTGGTGCTCGAGGCCCTCCAGACGGGGGCCCGGCTGGTGGAGCGGGAGGGCGAGCTGTGGTACGACGACCCCTACTACGGCGACCCGGTGCCGCTCAGGAGCCTGTACTACGACCCCGAGCTGGGGCTGACCCACCGCGAGAGGAGACGCCCATGACCCCCCATCCGATACCCCACCCTACGCCGACCATGAACTGCCAAGACACCCTGAACCAACTCCACCAAGCCTTGCAAATCCTGGCCCAGGCCCAGATCGAGCGCAACCGGGCCAAGGAGGCGCTGGAGCTGGCCCGCGCCACCGCCCTCATCTCGGGGGTGCTGGGAGGCCGCAACGCCGAGGAGCGCGAGGCCCAGGCCCGCACCAGCCTGGCCGCCGAGTACGAGCGGCTGAACCACGCGGAGGAGACCCTGATCCTGGCCAAAGCCCGTGCAGAGATCGCCCGCGCGGCCTTTGAATGCAGTCTGCACCAAAAGGAGCAAGCATGAACTACCTGCTGTTGGGCAAAGAGAGCTTCCTAAGCCACCTGGAAATGTACAAACCCTCGTACCTGTACATCAGCATCCAGATAAAGCCGTTCAACAACGTCTCGGACAAGGCCACCCTGTGGGCCAGTTTCCGGGCCAGTGACGGGCAGATCGTCATCTTCCGCAGCGAAAGCGTGTCGGTGGTGGATCCAAAGAAGGATGTGGCGCCCTTGCAGGGCATCGAGGCAGAGCTGAGGGAGTTCATCGCGTCGAGGCAGCTGGGCTGCACGATCAAGGAGGGGCTGCTGCTGTACCGCCTCAGCGACCTGTGACCGCCCGGCCCACAAACCCATCCCCCCACCATCCATAACCCTATCCCCAAAACGACCCTAGCCCACCCCTCCCCCTTCTCCCCTCTTCCTGCCCATCCCAGCCGGGCCAGCGCTTGCACACGCACCTGCGCTCGCGCAAAAAGGGGCCAACAATCAGGGAGGGGGTGAGGCGGGGATGGGTTGGGGGTTGCGGGTGAGTTGGTTTATCGGACATAATTGTGGATATGTGTTAAAGTACGGATGTTTTGCGCAAGGAGGTGCCATGCTCTATATCCATGCCTACCCTGACCCCGTGCCCTTTGCCCACTTCCAGGACGCCGGCGAGGAGCGGGCGACCCTGCGGACGCTCCTGGAGCGGGCGGGATTGGACGGCTGCCCGGTGCTGCCTGCACCGGAGGTGCTCTGCTACCCATTGACCCGCCCCGCCGACCCTTACCCCTCCGGCCTGGCCGCGCTGGTGCGCCGCCGGGTGGTGCTGCGCTCTCCCCTGCACCAGCTGGTGCAGGGGCTGCCCCCGGCGGGGAGCTGGCAGCCGGGCTACCTGGAAGGGCTGAAGTCGCTGGCGGATAGCTGGCGGGCCTTCCTGCAAGGGGAGCTCGCCGCTCCCCCCGGCCCCTTCAGCCTCCAGCTGGGTCCGGAGGATCTCGAGGTGCTCCTGGAGGCGGTGCTGGCCCATCCCCAGTTCCAGGCCGAGCTGGAGCGGCTGCGCCAAGCCACCCTGCACGCGCAGAGGCTCCGGGAAGAAGAACGGGCGCTGGCCGCCTGGCTGGCCCAGCACCAGGTCGAGATCCAGTGGAGCCCCGTCCGGCAAGGCCCCTTCGGCGAGCGGGTCGCCACCGCCCAGGGCCGGGTGGGGGCCCAGGCCTACCGGGCCCGGCTGGAGTGCATCCCCGACGCCGGGCCCCTGCTGTACTTCCAGCAGCGCCCGGTGTTCCGCACGGGCGCCTTGTGGCGCTACCTGGACAGCGCGGTGCCCCTGGAGGCCGAGCCCGGCCTCTTCCTGGAGGCGGCGCTCAAGACCGCCCCGGCGCCGCTGCTGGAGGTGCCCCTCGAATGAACCACCCCCTGCTGCTCCAGAGCTCCCCCTTCGATGACCCCACCACCCGCCGGGAGGTGGTGGAGCAGGCCCTGGCCACCTGGGACGCCCCCACCCTGGCCGAAGCGGTGGGGTACGCCCACCGGCTGTTCCACTGGCACGAGGCCCTGACCCTCACGGTCTGCCAGAACCTGGTCTACTGGTGCCGCGAGCAGGGCTACACCTGGCCCCATCTGCCGCAGCAGGCCCTGCTCCTCTTCTGGGAGCAGGTCACCACCCGGCACCCGCCGCTCTCGGCCCGCCCCGTCCGCAAGGACGCCAGCCAGTACGCCTGGTATCGCGGCCTGCGGCGCTTCTTCGAGGTGCTCCAGTGGGCCGGGGTGGAGGTGCCCCCGCTGGAGATGCCCAGGAAGCCCCACTACGCCCTGATCCGGCCCCACTTCAGCGACAAGGAGTTCGCCCGGCTCCTGGAGGGGGCCCGCCACCACCCCGAGGGACGGCTGCGGCGGCTGGGGGTGGCCCTGCTCTACCTCTTGGGGGAGAGCGGGGTCTGGATGGGCGAGCTCTACGCCCTGCGGCTGGAGGACTTCGACCCCCAGGCCCGCACCCTGCGGGTGCGCGGGCGCAGAGCCCGGGAGATCCCCCTCTCCAAGGAGGCCGCCGAGGCCATCCGGGCCTACCTGGAGGACCGTGAGGCGGTGGTGAGCCTCTCCCCCATCCCCCCGCCCTACCTGTTCGTGCGGATGACCAACAAGAAGGGCGGGCTGGGGAAGGCCCTCAACCGGGACACCGTGGTGGGGTTACTCGAGCGCATCCTCCAGATGGCGGAGATCAGCCATGAGCGGCCCACCGGGGCCCTGCGCTGGCGGGCGGTGCGGCGCTACCTGGCCCAGGGGCTGGCCCCTGAAGAGGTGACGAAACGCACCGGGGTGGCCAGCGTGGCCGACCTGGACTGAGGAGGACGTATGTACAAACTGAAAAGCTCGGATCGCACCAAGCTGGAGAATCACATCTACTTTTACCTGCGGGAGAAGCTCGACCTGTTGGAGGACGCCGAGCTGGAGGCGCTGAGCCCCGAGGCCCTGCTGGAGGGGGAGGTCTTCTCCCCCGACCCCGGGGCCGCCTGGTGGGTGGACGATCCGGCGGAGGGCCGGGCCCTCTTCCTGCACATGGCAGGGCAGGCTTTGCAGGACGAGCGGGAGGCGCGAGAGCAGGGAACCCTGGAACTGGACTGAAGGAGAAAACGATGGAGATCCGCGACGTCCCCCGCCGGGCTGCCGAGGCCGCCATCCGCGAGGCCGATGGCACGATGCGCCTGGAGATCGTGGAGCACCAGCTGAACCAGGACGCAATAAGAGTGGAGCAGCTGGAGTCCGAGCGGGCCGCCCTGCTGAAGCGGCTGGCCGAAGTGGAGCAGGAGCTAACCCGCCTGAGACCGGTCTCCGCCGACGAGCCGGTAAACCCCAACCCGGAGCCCTAGCCCCCGGCCCGGCGGCACCAGCGGTTGCAGCGCCCCTCCCCCTCGAACCGGATCAGGGTCACGTAGCCCTGCCGCTTCCCCTCCACCCCCTCCTCCTCGTACTGCCAGGCCCCCCGGGAATACTTGATCACCTCCGGCAGCCCCTGGCGACCTTGCAAATGCCGCCGCTTCCAGCGATAGCCAAACGCCTGCACATACTCGCCCTCCTGGGTCGCCCCCAAGTAGGCCCAGTCAAAACAGGCGTGGCAGGCCAAAGGCAGCACAAACCCCCCCAGCGGAATCTCCTTGGGTCGAAACCCCTGCCGCCCCCAGGTTCGCAAGTCCTCCAACCAGCGCTCCGCCGTCGTATCCACCTGCACCTCATGCCCCAGCGGGGAAAACAACACCAGTCGCACCCCTCCATTGTAGACCCTCTGCTCTAAACATTCCGCCCCCACCCCCCTTTGTTTAGAGAAAAAAAAGTCACTACACCCCCCCCTTACGCCCCTTTTTCTCTCATAATCCATTGGTTTTAGGAGATGTTCGCAGTCCCCCCCCGCAAGCGGGGGGGGTTCCCTCCCTCGAGCCCCGCCTTAGCCAATCATGGCCTCGAGCCCCCCCTTTCCCTTCTCCCCGTTTCTTTCCCCTAGGCTTGCGGGGCCGCCTTAAGGAAACAAATTGATGTAAATAAAAATAAAAAAGGAGGTACAGCATGAACAAAGCTATCAAGGCCCTCCGCCGCTGGACCTGCTACCTGGCGGAGCGGGAGGGGTGCCACTACCGGCCCCAGGTGCTGCGGTTCTACAAGAAGCAGCACCACCGGGCCCGGCGCCGCCTCGCCAAGGCGCTGATCCGGGAGGCGCTCTAGCCTCCCTTCCTGCCGGTGGTGCCCGGCCAACCTGCGTCCCTCCCCTGTGCACGGGGGGAGCGGCGCAGCGGGCAGGTGTGGAACCCAGCCCAGGGTGGGTATACACGCCCTGGGCAGAGCGAGGGGTTGGCAGCCCAAGCGACGGGTTCCAGGGGTTCGAATCCCCCCACCGGCACGACCGCGTGCAGAATATACCCGTAGCTCAACTGGCAGAGCGTCCGTCTCCAAAACGGAAGGTTGCGGGTTCGAGTCCCGCCGGGTATGCCAAAGGAGGAAACATGCAATATGTAACCGTAGATCCCGCGCAGGCGGGGGCGTTCTTGAAGGCGGCGGGCCAGCTGGGCCTCCAGGTGCACCTGGCCCGGGTGCTCCCGGAGACCGAGGTGGTGGGCCTGTACCGGGGGGCCCACGTGGAGGCCTTCACCCTCGCCACCCTCCCCCCCTGCCCGGTGTTCGCCGTGGCGGGGGCCTCGCGCCGGGTGTTGCGCAAGCTGCCCGGCGTGAAGCGGGTGCGGGCCAAGGACACCGCGCCCGCCGGGCCGGTGTACGTGGAGGTGGCATGACCTGGACGAAGTGGGACGAGTTTGCCCGGGCCTGCGTGGCCTTCCGGCGCCGGCCCAACCCCCTCGAGCGGGCCCGGGTGGAGTCGGCCCGCAAGGCCCTGGAGATCCTGGCCCGGGGGGGGCAGGTGGAAGAGGTGCGCCCCGGGGTGCTGCGGGTCTTCCGCCGCTGGGAGTCCGCCGGGGAGGTCTCCGAGGACGCTCGGTGGTACTGGGTCGGGGGCGGCCCCCGCACCCCCGAGCGGGCGCAGGAGCACTACGAGGGGGCAGAGATCCCCGCCGAGTGGGTGCACAACCCGGCCCTCCTCGAGGCCGAGGCTGCCCGGGTGGCCCGGGCCGAAGCGGAGTTCGTCGCCTACGGCCGCTCTCTCGGGCTGCCCGAGGGGTGGGAGAACAAATTCTTCCACCCCAGGGGGAAGGGCGGGGAAAAGTGCATCGCCGGGCCCAACGAGGTCACCCTCTCCCGGGAGTTCGAGGGCTACGAGGCTGTGCGTGCGGCCATCGCGGCCCTGGAGCGGGGCGAGCCCTGCCCCCCCCTGCCCGAGCCTGACCACGAGGGGCAGGAGTGGGCCGCCCTCGAGGCCGCCATGGCCCAGGGCCGGATCATCCCGGTCTTCCCCAACGGGATGAACGGGACGGTCTATGCGCTGGAGAAGGGCGGGCTGTGGGGCTGGCGGGAGCACACCAGCCAGTACAGCAACGCCCGGCTGCGCCAGGTGGCCCGGGAGCGGGCCCTCCTGGTGGATCAGGCCATCGCCCCTGTGGTGATCCTGAAGCTCGACCGCCACCCTTTCGGGTACGCGGTGGCGGAGACCCCCCAGGGCCCCGTGGCCGTCGCCTACCCCTGCTACCCCAGCCGCCGCCTGGGAAACCCCCGGCCCGCGCGGAAGACGGGGGAGTACATGAAGCTGGTGCGGGAGGGGGAGCGGTTCAAGACCCTCTCCCGCTAGGGGGTTCGCCCCCATCACGCTCACCGGTGGTCTAAGGGCCAGGACGCCGCTTTCTCAAGGCGGAAGTGCGGGTTCGAATCCCGTCCGGTGGACCAAAGGAGGAAGTATGAAGGTTCGTATCACGAACGAGCACATCTGCCCCCTCCCACTGGTGGGGCGGGAGGTGGAGGTGGAGCGGCTGCGGGAGCTCTACCCCGGCCTGGAGATCTGCGGAGACCCCCCCCGGGCCGAGATCTGGGTGCCGGGGGAGACCCCGCGCAAGCCGGGGCGGTGGGTGGGAATCGGGTTCGTAGTGAAGGAACCCGAGCCCAAGCCCAAGCCCCCCTCCCTCCCGGTGGGCTTCATCGAAGGGCCGGAGGAGCTGGATAACTTCCTTAAGGCAGCCCGGGCCGAGGGGCGTAAGGCCCACGAGGCCTGGGAAGAGGCCCGACGCGGGCTCATGCGAGAGGTGCGGCCCGCCCGCTACGAGCGCACCTCGGACGTCTACGGCCGGGGTGCGGTGGTGGCGGTGGTCGAGGTGGACGGGGTGGAGGTGGATCGGGTGGCGGTGGCCCGGGAGTGGGAGACCGCCGAGGGCGCGGCCCACCTGGACGCCCTGACCCCCCCGGCCACGGTGCGGGCCTTCCCGTATGGGAAGGAGGCCACCCTGGCGCTCCTGCGGGTTATCGAGGCCCACTTGCACACCGACTACGAGGACTACCGGGGCAACCCGCTGGGGTCTTTGTACGTCATTGAGTGGAAGTAATTGCAACTGAATGGAAGGAGGAACTTTGATGCTGATAAACCTGACCCCCCACCCCGTGACCATCGGCAACCAGACCATCCCCCCCAGCGGGGTGACCCTGCGCCTCGAGGAGCGCGTCGAGCAGGTGGGGAGCCTCGACGGCATCCCCACCTACCAGGTGGTGCGCTCCGCCCCGCAGGGTGCCCTGGAGGCGCTCCCCGGCTGGAATGAGGGGGCGATCTACATCGTCCCCAGCATGGTGGCGGAGGCCCTGCGCCATCCCCGCTTTTTCTTCCCGTATCCGCTGATTCGGGATGAGCAGGGACGGGTAATAGGGGCCGGAGGGCTTGGAAGGGTGGAATAGCTGCCTGGGGTTCCCCCCAGGTTCACGAGTCTGTAGCGCAATCGGTAGAGCGCCGGTCTCCAAAACCGGAGGTTGGGGGTTCGAGTCCCCCCAGGCTCGCCAGAAAGGTAAGGCTATGGAAAGCAAAACAATAGAGGAATACCAAAAAGCCCAAAAGATACTGGATGAGCTGGTGCAGCTTAGCCAGGAGCTTGGTCTTTATGAACTTGGCAACAACAAGCCCCAGGAGGGTGATGATGAAGCCGGTGGTGATGATGCTGCCTGATCTGGTGGGGCAGGTGGTACCGCTGGAGGTGCTCGAGGAGCGGTTCGCCAGCGTGGAGATCCGGCCCAATGGAAGTGTCGAGGTCTGGGTTCGTGGGGAGGGTCCTCGGCGGCCTGGACGGTTTGCCGGAGTGGGCTGGGTGTACCAGCCCGAGCCGGCCAGCCAGCCAGAGAAGCCCTCACGGGGGTTTCTGGATCTGGAGGCCCTCGAGGCGTTTTTGCAGGAAGCCCGGGCCCAGGGCCGTGAGGCCCATGAGGTATGGCAGGAGGCCCGGCGCGGGTTGCAGCGGGAGGTGGTTCCGGCCCGCCTCGAGCGCACCTCGGATGTCTACGGCAAAGGGGCGGCGGTGGCCGTGATCGAGGTAGATGGTCAGGAGGTAGATCGGGTGGCCCTCGAGGCGGAGTGGGAGACCCCGGACGGAGCGGCCCAGCTGGAGGCCGCAATACAGAACCCGCCCGCCTCGGTCTGGGGGTACCCCTATGGCTCGAAGGAGACCCGGAGGATCATGGAGGTGCTAAACCGGCACTGCTGGACCGACCTCGAGGACTACCGGGGCCATGTGCTGGGAGCGCTGGTAGTCATGGAATGGAAATAGATCGTAAGCAAGCTGGCTGATACCCGCCTGGATGATCCCTAGGCGGGTTTTTGAATGGGAGCCGTACCCCCCCCTCCTCGTGGTGGCTCCTGGGGCCTTCAGGCGCGAACGGGGGTGAAAGGAGAAGGATATGGTTGTAGCGATCAGTGGTTCCTGGTACAAGGCTCAGAACACCAACGTCTTCGCGGGTGCGGTTTACTTCGACGGGGAGATCACCCGCTTCAAGGGCACCTACCAGGAGTTGGTGCAGACCATCGGGAAGCGGGCCGGGGAGCAGACCGTGCTGACCTCGGATGCCGCGCTGGCGACCGCCTTGAAGGTGGCGGGTTACAAGGCCGAGGTGGTCAAGCGCGATCCCGGGCTGCGTCGGGAGTTGCGGGCCTACCTGAACCTGCCCACCTACAAAAAGAAGCTGCCCCTGCGGGTGAACGACAACCAGGTGGCCTAAAGAAACGTAAGGAGTGGGCCCCGGGCAACCGGGGCCTGGTTTTTTGGGAGGGAGCTATGGAAATGCTGGCCATTCTGATCGGTCTCGCGCTGGTGGTGCTGGCGGTCTTTGTGTTCATCGAGGGTTGGCGGGAGGAGCTGGCCGCCATCCGCAAGGTGGTGAAAAAGTGAAGGTGCTGGGATATGAAATTGAGATGGTGGCAGAGCCGGAGGGTGGGTTTACCGTGCTGGTGCCCGAGCTACCCGGATGTGTGACCGTGGGCGAAACCGAGGAAGAGGCTCTGGCAATGATCCGCGAGGCTATTGAGTTGTGGCTCGAGGTGGATCAGGAGCATCGAACCAAGGAGGCGTGACGTGACCCCGTGGGAAGTGGAAGTCGAGGATCTGATCATGAGCCATGGTTTGCCCGCAGTTTTGCGGGTGGTTCTGGATGCAGTGCGGCACGAGGCCAGCGAGGAAGTGGTGGCGCTCCTCGAGCAGGCCGCGGAAAAGGCCGGCGAGTAATCGCTGCACAGCCGATATGATTCTTACCCTCGAGGGCACAGCCGATATGATTCTTACCCTCGAGAGTACAAGCCTGAATGATTCTTACCCTCGAGGGTACAGCCGATATGATTCTTACCCTCGAGGGCACAGCCGATATGATTCTTACCCTCGAGGGCACAGCCGATATGATTCTTACTGCCCTGGGGCGCAAGTGGAATTTTTATAAATAAAAAGTTTATGTATAATGTCTGTATGAACAATCTTATTCCTCAAAGGATTAGGGCCTCGGTCATCGTTACCAACCCTTACCAGTACCGATCTGAAGAGGAGTTTGGCGCGCTGGCAAACCTGGCTGCCTCCATACAGCGGCACGGTCTGCTATCGCCCATCCTGGTAAGCAGGAGCGGGGAGGGCTACGTCCTGATCGCCGGGGAGCGGCGCCTGCGGGCCATGCGGGACGTGCTCGGCTGGGAGGAGGTGCCGGCCTTCGTGCTGGAGGACGTGGACGAGGCCGAGATGGAGGCCCTGGCCCTGGTGGAAAACGAGCAACGGGAGGGCATCAACTCCATCGGCAAGCTGGTGCGGGCCATCAGCTACCTGAGCCGGGTACGGCGCACCAGCGAGGAAAGCGTGCTCAAGGCCATCCTAAAAAATGCCCTAAGCGAGGAGGAAATCCAGATCTTCCGGGGACTGGGCTTCGAGAACGTGGGAACGGTGCGCAACTACGCCCAGGCCCTGTTCAAGGTCATTGAAAGCAGCCCGCAGGCCGGGTGGATCCTGGTGCGGCGGCTGCGGCCCGGCCCCTACTTCCTCCATAAGTGGGCTGCGGTGGCGCACGGGGCCCGGAAGATCCGCAAGAAGAAGGTCACGGTCATCCTCCAGGGCATTGAGGCAGATATAGCCGTGGACAAGCTGCCTCTGGACGACCCCCGCATCCCCCCGGCCCTGCGGGAGTGGCTCATCTTCGAGAAGAAGGTCGAGCGCCTGGAGTTCAAGAGCCTGAAAAAGGTGGAGGAGGAACTCAGGCGGCTGGCGGAGCTGCTCGAGCCGGAGGTGCGCAAAGCCGGTCTGACCTTCCGCTCCCCCTTCCGCGAGCGACCGGAAAAGGAGGAGGAGGTCAAGGAGCCGAGGCAGGAGACCCCCCCGGCGTGGAAAGAGGTGAAGGAGCTCGAGGAGCTGATGTACGAGCTCCAGCGGCTTTCCAAGAGCGTGAAGGCCTTCGTCGAGACGGCGGGGGGTCAACGGCACGAGGCGGTGCTGGAACAGGCCCGGCGGCTGGCCCGGGTGCTGCGCAAGGCCGACCTGGAGGTGCTGCGGGCCTCGATGCAGGAGGTATCTTATGAAGAAGGTATACGCAGGGGTGGGGAGCCGGAAGGCCCCGGAAGAGGTGCTGGGCCTGATGGAGCGGATCGCCCGGCGGCTGGCAGCGCTCGGCTGGATGCTCAGGACGGGCGGGGCGGAGGGGGCGGATCAGGCCTTTGAGCGGGGCGCCCGGGCCGGTGGGGGCACGGTGGAGGTGTTCCTGCCCTGGCCGGGGTACAACGGCTACCAGGCTGCCACCCTGGAACGCCCCAGCCCCCGGGCCCTGGAGGTGGCGGCCCCGCTGCACCCGGCCTGGTCGCGGCTCTCCCCGGGGGCGCAGAAGCTGATGGCCCGCAACAGCCACCAGGTGCTGGGGGCAAACCTCGACGACCCGGTGGCGCTGGTCATCTGCTGGACGCCGGACGGGGCCGAGCACGAGCGGGAGTGCGGGCCGGGGACGGGGGGCACCGGGCAGGCCATCCGGCTGGCCTCGAGGTGGGGGGTGCCGGTGGTGAACCTGCGCAAGGATGGGGCGCTGGAACGGATCGCCCGGCTGGTTCGGTAAGGTTGCCCGAGGCCGAGACGCTGCTCAGCCTCAGCGACGAGCTGGGGCAGCGCTGCTGGGCCCTGATGAACCTGGCGGGGCGCTACGCCTACGCCGGACGGGAGTGGGTGGCCCGCAAGGTGGTGCAGCTCCTGGGCGGGGTGGAGGTGGAGCTGGTGCACAACCACCACAACTTCGCCTGGCGGGAGATCCACGGGGGGGAGGAGCTGGTGGTGGTGCGCAAGGGGGCCACGCCCGCCTTCCCCGGCCAGAAGGGCTTCGTCGGCGGGAGCATGGGGGATGATGCGGTCATCCTCCAGGGTTGCACCGACCCAGGGGCCCGGCCCCTCCAGGAGGCGGCGCTCTTCTCCACCGTCCACGGGGCGGGGCGGGTGATGAGCCGCCGCGAGGCCCTGGGCAAGCGCCACCGCAAAACCGGGGCGCTGCTCGAGCCCGGGAAGGTGTCCGTCGAGGAGATGGATGCCTGGCTCCGGGCCAAGGGGGTCATCCGCCGGGGCGGGGATGTGGATGAGTCCCCCCAGGTCTACCGGCGGCTCACCGAGGTGTTGGCCGCCCAGGGCCCCACCATCCAGGTGCTGCATACCCTGCGCCCCCTGGTGGTGGTGATGGCGGGGGCGGGGGTGGAGGATCCCTACAAGGACTAGGTTTCGATGTCTTGCCCCCTTTGGGATTCCTCAAGACCAAAAAGAGGGCAAGACCAGGGAGGATGTATGGAAAACCTGATGGTTCTGGCGGAGGAGCGGCGCCCCGAGGTGCTGGCCGAGTTGGCCCGGCATCCCGAGTGGCGGGTCCGCATGGCGGTGGCGGCGAATCCCTGCACCCCGGCGGCGGTGCTGGCGGGGCTGCTGGAGGATCGCCACCCGGAGGTGCAGGCAAAGGCCTGCCTGAACCCGGCCCTGCCCCCGGCGGCGCTGGTGGAGCGGCTGGGGCAGCTTAACCGCTGGCTCCGGCTGGCGCTGGCCCGCAGGCGGGAGACCCCGCCGGTGGTGCTGGAGGCCCTGGCCGCCGATGCGGTGGAGATGGTGCGGGAAGCGGCCCAGGCCACCCTGGGCCGGATGCTCTGACCCCTGGTGCAGGGGAGGTTGGCCTCGAGGGGAGACCCTCGAGGTTCTCGTTTGAAGGAGGTGAATATGGAACTCCGGTTTCAGCTAGCAGACGGTACCGCCTGCACGGTGCAGGACTGGTACACCGGCCGGTTGGTGCGGGTGGTGCGGGAGGGGATCCTCCGCTTTTACCAGGAAATCTGGGACGCCCCCGACGAGGTAGTAGATGCCTTTGAGCAGGCGGTACAGGAGCTCGAATATGATGGAAACGCAGAGTAAAACCGAGGGCGTAGAGCAAATTCGCAGCCGGGTGCAGGGCATGGTCTGGCAGGTGGTGCGGGGGGATCCGGCCCCCCTGCACCCCCTGGGGCGGGCCCTGGGGGCCCACTTCCACCTCTCGCTCAACAACCGCCTGCTGGTGGCGGCGCAGGCCCCCCAGGCCCTGCGGGTCAAGAACCTGCGGCAGTGGGGCTGGCTGGGGTATCGGCCCGGCCCGGGCGCCCCCGGCGTGCTGATCGTGGGCTCGCGGGCCCACAACTTCGAGCCGACCCGGCTGTACAGCGAGGCCGAGGTGGGGGCCCCGGCGGCGGAGCTGGCGTTGAACCCGGCCACCCTGGGGGCGGCCCTGGGGCTGGAGCAGGGCGACCAGGAAACCTTCCTGTGGGAGGGGCTGCGCTGGATGCAGAACTACCTGGGCCACGCCCGCAACCCCCGCCTGTGGGAGGAGCTCAAGCTGGCCGAGCTGTGGCTGGCCTTGCGGGCGCTGGAGGGGCTGCTTTGCGTCGTGCGGGAACCGGATCTGGATCGGGTCATGGTGGAGCGGGCCTACGGGGCGCGCCCGGCATTGCTGATGAAGAGCCTGGAGCGGGTGGGGGCGGGGGTGGACGCGCTCAGCCGCCGCCTGGGCCTGGCTTGGAAATAAAAACTTTTCGGAATAGGATGGTGCAGAGATGAAAGAGAAAGAGACCTACATCAACCAGGGCCTCCACCTGGAGGGGGCCGCCTACAACAGCGACCTGCGCTACACCGCCACCGGGGTGGCCATGCTGGAGTTCACCCTGGCCATGCAGAGCCGGGGCACCGAGGGGCCCACCTACCTGCGCATCAAGGCGCTGGGGCAGGCCGCCGAGCGGGCCGCCGAGCAGATCAAGGACGGCATGGGGGTCAAGGTGCTGGGGCGCTTCGAGAGCTACAAGAGCGAGGCGGGCGAGCGCCACAGCGTGCTGGCCCAGCGGCTGTGGACCTTCGAGGTGGACGAGGGCGACCTCACCGCCCCCGACAGCAAGGGGCAGCGCCGCCTGCTGCACGGGATCAACGAGTTCTGGGCGGTGGGCAACCTGACCCGCGACGTGGAGTTCTCCTACGGGGAGAGCGGGGTGCCCTTCGCCCGGGGCACCCTGGCCATCTCCTTGTCCAAGGAGAAGACCGACTTCCTCCCCTTCGTGGCCTTCGGCCCGGTGGCCGAGGCCCTCAAGGAAGGGCGCAAGGGGGCTCGGATGCTTCTCTCGGGCCGGCTCAAGAACGACAGCTGGACCGACAAGGAGGGGCAGAAGCGCTACGGGCTGAAGCTGGAGGTGGAGGTGGCCCGCAAGGGGCTCAAGGAGGCCCGCGAGGAGGCCAAGGAGGAGAAGGCAGCCGGGGCGCTGGAGGACTTCCCCGAGACGCTGCCCTTCTGAGGCAAAAGTTCGGCAAAGGGGGGCGGAAGCCCCCCTTTTTGCCAAGGTAGAAAGGAGGCACAGTATGAAAACCGCCATCTTTGTAGATGGGAACAACCTGTACAACGGACTCAAGCAGCGCCGGGTGCTGGAGCGACGACGACGCATCAGTATGCCCGGCCTGGTGCGCCACCTGGCCCCGGAGGCGGTGATCAAGAAGTATTACTCCGCCCTGCCAGAGTACGGCGACGGGGCGCTGCACCTGGGCTTTATCGAGGCCCTGCGGCGGCAGGGCTGGGAGGTGTTTTTAGGCCGGGTGCAGCAGGGCCAGGAAAAGGGCACCGATGTGGCCTTGGCCACCGATCTGGTCTTCCTGGGGGTACAGGGGGCCTACGACCGGGCGGTGCTGGTCTCGGGGGACGGCGATTTGGCCCCGGCGGTGAGCCGGGTGGTGCAGATGGGCAAAGAGGTGGAGGTCTGGAGCTTCCAGGGGCTTTTGTCGCTGGAGCTGGCCCAGACCGCCCAGAGCGTGAGATTGCTGGAGGAGGTCCCTTGGGAGCAGGTGAGTTACGCAGCCTAGATGCTTTTCAGGAGCAAGCCGCCTCCCATGGCCGGGGGGCGGCTTTGGTGTTGGCCGGGCCGGGTTCGGGCAAGACCCGTACCCTGATCGAGCGGGTGGTTCGGCTTTTGGAGACAGAGGCCCCGGAGCGGGTCACCCTGGTGACCTTCAGCGTCAAGGCTGCCGGGGAGATGGCGGCCCGGCTCAGCGGGCGGGTGGCGCGGCTGCCCCAGATCAAGACCCTGCACGCCCTGGCCCTCTCGCTGCTGATGCAGACCGAACACCCGCCTCGGGTGATCGACGAGGAGGTGGAGGAGGGCTACCGGGCTGAGTGGCAGCAACAGCACGGCTCGGAAGAAGGTTTCGAGGAATGGCTGGCGGCGGAGGGGCTGGTCAGCCTGCGCACCCTGGTGCCAAGGGCCCTGGCCGCGCTGGACGATCCGGCCCTGTTGCAATGGGCCCGGGAGCGTTGCGAGTGGCTTTTGGTGGACGAGTTCCAGGACACCGACGCCGAGCAGCTGGCGCTGCTGCAAAAGCTGTGCCCCCCGGGGGGGCACTTCTACGCGGTGGGCGACGCCAACCAGCAGATCTACGGCTGGCGGGGGGCCCTGCCGGAGGTGATGGAGCGGTTCGTGGAGGCCTACCAGCCGGTGGTCTACCGGCTCTCACGCTCCTACCGCAGCCCCGAAAGCATCCTGAAGGTGGCCCGGCTGGTGCTGCCCAGCCCCATCGCGGGGTCGCCCGGGGGAGCCCCCCCGGTCTGGCAGGTGCTGGACAACCCCTGGGCTGAGGCAGCCTGGGTGGTTCGGATTATCCAGCACGAGGGATTTGCGCCCTCAGAGGTGGCCATCCTGGTGCGCAGCCGGCAGCAGATCGGTCCCATTGAGGAGGCGCTTCTAAAGGCCGGTCTCCCCTATGCCCTGGTGGGCGGGGTGGCTTTGGAGAAGCGCAGAGAGGTGCAGGCCTTTCTGGCCCTTTTGAAGCTGGCGGTGCTGGATCAGCCGCCGGTGGACCTGGCCGCCCGCATCCTGCCGCTGGTGCCGGGGTTGGGAATGGCCGGGCTGAGACGCCTGCTGGAAGCGGGCGGGCGGCTGGAAGAGGCCATGCAGAGCCTGAAGCTGCCTCGGGTAGACCTGGAGCAGCAGCGTCTGGTAGGGGGCTACATCCAGTGGGTGCGCAACGTGCTTCAGGAGATCCCACGGGAGGCCCTGCCGGAAGTGCTGGAGGAGTTGCTCGAGGGGGGCAGGGGGCTGCTGATGGGCTACCTGGAAAAGCTCGGCAACGCCCCGGAGCGCTGGGGCCGGCTGCAACGGCTGCCCCTGCTGGCCAGGGAGTGGCTCGAGCGGAATGACCTCGAGGCCTCCTTCTTCCCCGTTTCGCTCTTCCTGGGGGCCGACGCCTCTGAGGGGGTGCGGCTCTCCACCATTCACGCCGCCAAGGGCCTGGAGTGGCCGGTGGTCTTCATTCCCGGCCTGGTGCAGGGGGTCTTCCCCATCGGCGGGGAGCAGACCTCGCTGGAGGAAGAACGGCGGCTGTTGTACGTGGCCATCACCCGGGCGCAGGAGCGCCTGTTCTTGAGCCGCTTCAGGTTCAGCCTGAACGGCAAACCCACCCAGCCATCCAGCCTGCTGCCCTGGGAGGGCGAAGGCGATGGAATCGTGCTGCCCAAAGCAGCCTGAAAGGAGCAAAGGATGAGCAAGGAAATGCAAGCAGTGGTTCTCTACACGGTGTTGGTGGCCCTCGGCAAAGACCTCTTCCGGGGGGTGGTTTACCTGGGCGGCGAGATCTTCCCCTTCAAGGGCAACTACCTGGGGCTGGTGGAGGCCATCCTGGCCAGGACCCAGGGCCCGGTGGTGACCAACAACGCCTACCTGGCCAACGCGCTCAAAGCCCGCGGCCTGGACGCCCGCCTGATGGGCCCCAGCGGGGAGATCAAAACCGCGACCCTCAAGCCCCGCCAGGACGTGGTGAACAAGCGGGGTGAGGTAGTGTACCGGGCCGGGGAAACCTACGAGATCCCCTACCAGCCCCTGGATCCGGTGCTGGCGGAAGCCCGCCGCCAGGCCCGCGAAGCCTTCCGGGCCTTGCAGGTCTAGCCCAACAGCAGGTCTTCGAGTTTCTGGGGGTCTGCAATGTAGAGCAGACCCCCTTTATAAAAAGCAGCCCCTATCCGGCGCAGCTCGCCCATCACCTGGGTCACCGATTCACGGGAGATCCGGGCCTGGTTCGCGAGCTGCTGCTGGGTCATCGCCAGCCCCCCCTGGGCCAGGCCCTTATGGTGCAGCTGCAAAAGCAGGTGCAGCAGCCGCCCGCGGGAGCCGGCGTAGGACAGCACCTCGATCTGCTGGTTGGCCTGGCGCAGCCGCTGGGCCAGGGTGACGGCCACAAAATGCCGCAGCATAGGCCACTCCCGGGCCAGGCGGAAGTAGGTGTCTTTATACAGGGTGCGCAGGCGGCTGGCGCGGGTGGTCTCAGCATTGTGGGCGCGGAACACCTCTTCCAACACCGCCATCTCGCCAAAGATGCCGTGGCTTCCAACCAGGCTCACAGTGTACTCGCGGTCAGGCTGGCGGCGAAACAGGCGCACCTCGCCATACTCCACCAGGTACAGCGCTACCGCCTGATCGCCCTCGCTGTAGATGGTGCGACCTGCCGGGGCAGCCCAGGCGGTGGTGTTCTGGCGCAGGCTTTCCAGCAAATAGGGCGGCAGATCCATCCAGGAAGGGGTGGGGGGATCGGCTAGCTCGAGCATCATTCTTTATCATACAAAGATTTCGTTTTGTTTGTATAAATCAGGATGTCCATGTCAGACGGGGTTTGACTATAAAGCGAAAAGTTTTTGTATAATCCACAGCATGAAAATCCTCTTTCTCACTACCGCCCACAACACCCTCAGCCAGCGCTTGCAGGTCGAGCTCGAGGAGCGGCATCACCAGGTCAGCATCGAGCTGGCCCTGAGCGATGAGCAGATGCTGGAGGCCGTCGAGCTATGGCAGCCCGAGCTGATCCTCTGCCCCTTCCTCAAGCGGGCCGTCCCGGAGACCATCTGGAGCCGCTACCCCACCCTGATCGTGCATCCGGGCATCCGGGGGGATCGGGGGGCTTACAGCCTGGATCACGCCATCATGCAGGCCCAGCCGGTCTGGGGGGTCACGCTCTTGCAGGCCAACGCCGAGATGGACGCCGGGGACATCTGGGCCTGGCGGGAGTTCCCCATGCGGGAGGCCAGCAAGTCCTCCATCTACCAGAACGAGGTGGTGGAGGCGGCGGTGGCCTGTGTGCTGGAGGCGCTGGAGCGCTTCCCGGCCTGGCAGGCGGGGGTCTGGAAGCCCACCCCGCTGGCCGAAGTCCAAGAGGCCCGGGGGGTGCTGCACCCGGTGCTCAAGCAGAAGGATCGGGCCATTGACTGGGGGCGGATGCCCACCAAGGAGATTCTGCGCCGCATCCGGGCCGCCGACGGTTCACCGGGGGTGCTGGATGAGGTGCTGGGGATGCCGGTTTATCTATTCGGGGCCCATGCCCAGCCGGGGGTGGAAGTAGGCCTACCCGGTGAGGTGCTGGGCCAGCGGGAGGGGGCCATCCTGCGCAAGACTGTGGATGGCGCGATCTGGATCAGCCATCTCAAAGCCAAGGGCGGGATCAAGCTCCCCGCCGTGCAGGTGCTGGGCGAACGGGCCCAGACCCTCCCGGTGTGGGGGGATGAGTTCAACGGAGCCAACTACCAGGAGATCCGCTACTGGGAGGAAAGCCTGGAGGTAGAGGGGCTGGTACAGACGGTGGGCCACCTGGCCTGGGAGTTCCAGGGCGGGGGAATGCGCACCGAGCAGGCCCGGGCCTTGCAGAAAAAGCTCCAGGAGGCCGCCCGGCGCCCCACTGCCGCCCTGGTGCTGTGGGGCGGGTACGACGTGTTCAGCAACGGCATCCACCTGGGGGCCATCGAGGCCGCGAAAGATGCGGCGCTGGAATCGTGGGAGAACATTAACGCCATTGACGACGTGGTGCGGGAGATCCTGCTGATGCCCAAGCTCACCGTGTCGGCAGTGCGGGGCCATGCCGGGGCCGGAGGCGCGGTGCTGGCTCTGGCCGCCGACCGGGTGTATCTGCGCGAGGGGGTGGTGCTGAACATCCACTACAAGGGCATGGGCCTGTATGGATCGGAATACTGGACCTTCATCCTACCCAGGTGGATTGGAAAGAGGAAGGCCCTCGAGGTGACCGAGAGCCTGAAGCCGCTGGGGGCCCAGCAGGCGGTTCGTATGGGCCTGGTCAGCGGAGTGCTGCACAAGGACCGGGAGGCCTTTGTGCATGAACTGGAAGAGGTGCTGCGGGAGCTGCTGGAGCCCCGCCGCCTGAGCACCCTGCTGGAGATCAAGGCCGCCAACCGCCAGGCGTTGGAGGCCCAGAAGCCGCTGGAGCGCTACCGCCAGGAGGAGCTGGCGGAGATGGCCCGCTGTTTCTGGGGCGACAGCGCCTACCACCAGGCCCGCCACGCCTTCGTGTACAAGCTGCCGCCCGCAGAGACCCCGGCCCACCTGGCACTGCACCGGCAGGCCAAGGCGGTGTCCCGATGAACCTGCGCCGCCGCCTGCTGGAGGCCCTTCAAGGAGGGCCGGTAACCCTCGAGGAGGCTTTTGCCCTGGCCGGGGACTGGGGTTTCCACGGGGCCCAGGGCGAGGCCCGGGTGATGGAGGCCTTGCTGGAGCTGAAGCTCGAGGGGGCGGTGTCCTCTACGGGGCTGTACCCCCAGTGCCGCTACGCCCTGAGCCCGGCCCTGCAAATAGACCTGGAAGAAGGACTGCCCCTGCGCGATCCCAGAGAGGTATGGAGGGCCATGCAGGCCGTGCTGGGGGTCGGTTCCCTGGAGGCCGAACGGCTGCCTTTGCAGGCCCTGATTGCACGGCTCGAGGGCTGCCCCACGGCCTTGCGGGCGCGGGTCGAGCTTGAGTTTGACCTGCTGGTAGGACAGCGAATGGCTGCGCCCGGTACGGGCAGCCGCCTGTTGAAGCTGTACCCGCGTTTGCGCCGGTTGTTTTTGGAGGCGGTCTGCCTGGCCGCCGAGTCTGAACTCGTTATTGGGAGGTAAGGATGGAACAGTATCGCGGCATCGAACCCATGGTCGCCAGCCACCGCTACACCTCGGGGAGGGTCCTCGAGATCCTGAGCTGGCATCCCCAGGCCGAGGTGCGTCGGCTGGTAGCCCGCCACCCCAATACCGACGAAGCCACCCGTCAACGGCTGCAACAGGACGTGTGCCCCCGGGTACGCCTGGCCAGCCAGCGTTAGTGGTTGTTAGCCTGTTGAGCCTGGTTGCCCTGGCCCAGCCCGCAGTGGTAGGCCGGGGCAGCGTTGTTGATGGGGACACCCTGGAGATCCAGGGGCAGCGCATCCGCCTGTGGGGGGTGGATGCTCCCGAGGGTTCGCAGACCTGTTTGGATGCACAGGGGCAGCGCTACCCCTGTGGCCGGAGGGCAGCGTTTGCCCTGGCCGACTTTCTGAACCAGCGGACAGTAGCCTGCCAGGCCCGCGACACCGACCGCTATGGCCGGATGGTGGCGGTGTGCAGCGTAGGCGGGGTAGAGATCAACCGCTGGCTGGTTGAGCAGGGTTGGGCGCTGGATTTCAGCCGGTACAGCGGGGGGCACTACCAGGCCGCCCAGGAAGCTGCCCGGCAGGAACGGCGGGGCATCTGGCAGGGCCGTTTTGAGCCGCCCTGGGAGTATCGCAGGCGATGAGCAAGGGGCAGCAAAGGCTACCCCGCTTGTTTGATGGAGGGCTAATGATACAGATCGAAATATCAAACAAGAAGCGTGGTGGAAAGGGCGTGTATGTGGGCCGCCCAACGGCGCTGGGCAATCCCTATGTGCTGCACAGCGAGTCCTGGCCCTCGAGCACGGTGGCCACCACGCCGTGCTCGAGGCCCCGCAGGTTCAGGGGGAGCCCGGCCCCCCTGAACCGCTCGACCACCTCCCCCGGGGGCAGGGGGGTGGTGAAGTCAAAATCCTTCGGGGTCTGGCCCCGAAGGAGATCCCGCACCGCCCCCCCGACCAGGTAGACCTGGCCGAGGAGGCGGTGCAGGAAGGTAAATACTTCCATACACCCTCCTGGCTCCCCCGGCGGCGGGGGAGGTTAAAAGCCTACCCCCTCCGCCTGGGGACGCCCTGGCACAGCCTTCAACCCCCGGGCGCAGGGGTTGGTTGAACAAAGTATACGCGGGTGGGCTAGGCTATATGTAGCATGGATGCCGCAACCTTCACCCGCCAGTTCGCCCAGCAAACCATGAAGCAGTTCGGCCTCAAGGAGGAGGAGGTCAGGCTCTTTACTTTTGTGCCCGAGCCTGACTGGGACCCGGACGAGATCGAGCAGGTCAAAGCCCAGGTGCGTCAGCACCTGGGCATCGGGGCCGTGGTAGCCCTGGAGGACGCCATGCAGCGCCCCAGGAAGCGCCCAGGAGCTTTGCGGGGCATCTTCTTCCTGGCAAACGGGGAGACCCTGCTTGCGGAGGAGGATCTGCCCATGCAGGCATAGAAAAACGGGACGGCCGAAGCCGTCCCGCTGGGGTTCCCCCCCTCCCCAGGGATCGGCGGCTGGCCGGGCCGCCTCCCCCTGGGGGCTCTCCCCCATTCCCCCTTCAGCCTGCCGGGTTGAGCAGGCAACCCCCGGTGTGGCCACACCGGGGATC
Organism: Meiothermus sp.; assembly: GCA_026004095.1. Lineage (GTDB taxonomy): Bacteria > Deinococcota > Deinococci > Deinococcales > Thermaceae > Meiothermus. The sequence continues at coordinate 2,267 of BPIL01000009.1, read as the reverse complement.
TGGGGGCTTCTCGACCGGCGTCCACGGGGATGGACGGCCTGGAACCTCCGGGAGGCTTACGGGCCTGAGCCCCGCTCCCTTCTTAGGTTCCCAGGCGCCCGCTCCCCCGCCGATCTACCTCCCCCCTCCTGGTGGAACAGGAGGGGGGCGTACAGGCTGGGCTACCGGCGCGGCCGGTAGCCCAGCTCCCGCAGGGCCTCGCGGATGCGCTCCTCGAGGCCCTGCGGGATGGTTTCCCCCGGGCCTAGGGTGATCCCCCAGGCCCTGCCCTTGACGGGCAGAACCTGGGGGATCCTGTGGAGAGCGGCCGTGGGGTTGTCCCACAGCCGCCTCCAGGCCCGGGGGGGTACGTTGACAACCATACCCCCCCCTTTCCCGACCCCTGGCGCTGGGGTCGGGGGTTCCGTTGCTTCCCCCAGCGCCGTTGGGTGCCCGGTTACAACCCCCGGGCGGGGTACCACTTAGCGAAAGTGTAGATTTGCAATAGTAGGAATGTCAAGATTGCGCTATCAAAAGTTGCTGCAATCCCTTGACCCACCCCCGCTTCCAGCGGGGGTTTCGCTTTTTCAGGAGGTTTTTGTGCAGACCATTGATCTCGAGAAGCTGGACTACCGCGCCATCCACCAGCAGCTAAGCCGCGTATACGAGCTGCCGACGGAAGAGCAAAAGACCACTCGGGCTGCGCTCCAGCGGGCCTACACCGAAAAGATGCAGGAGGCGCTGCGGCAGTTCATCGGCAGCGAGCGCTTCGTTCAAATGGGGCGTCCATTCCAGCGTTTTCTCTACACCGAAGGGGTGGCTTTCCTGGCCAAAGAAACCCGCTCGTACTGGCTTTTGGACATGATCGCCTCATACTATCCGAAATACCGGGGGGAGCCGTTCCTGAGCGCCCACCTCAAAGCGCAGGATGGTGCGGGCCAGTTCAGCCTGAAGGTGGATGAAAAAGTGATTGCCCGTCAGAGGATTCCCTTCACCGACTTCCCCATGACCGAAATCGAGCTGTGGGTGGCGGAAAACGAGTTGAAGGGCTACACCATCCTGTTGCCCAGCGAATACTGAGTTGACAACACGCATAGGCTCACATAAAGTGAGCGTATGCGCTCACGCCTGGTTCCTCCATCCGAGTATGCCGCCCGCACGGGCATTCCCGAGTCCACCCTGCGCCGCCAGCTCAGCAAAGGGCTGATCCCCGGACGCAAACAGGGCAACTACTGGTACGTGCTGGAAGAGATCCAGACCCCCGAGGGCAGCGGCATTTTCACCGCTTTCACCCATGCTGGGGGGGCTGGCAAGACCAGCCTGGTGCGCGACCTGGGGACCGCCCTGGCCTACCGGGGCTTCCGCGTGCTGCTGATTGACGCCGATCCCCAGGCCAACCTGACCTCCTGGCTGGGAGCACGGGAGGTGAAGCCGGAAGAAACCCTGCTCTTTTTGCTGGAGACCGGACAGCTGCCGCCCACGCGCATTCTGGAAAACGGCCTGCACCTGGTGCCCTCGAGCCTGGACCTGGCCCGGATCGAGGTGCGGCTAATGCAAAAGCCGCTATCCACCCTGCTGCTGCGTACCGCCCTGCGCAAAGAGCCGGAGTTTGACTTCGTGCTGATCGACTCCCTGCCCTCCCTGGGCCATCTGGCGGCCCTGGCCGCCATGGCCAGTGACGGTCTGATCGTCCCGGTAGAGACCAGCATCAAGGGTTTGGAGGCGGTGGTGGGGGTACTGGAAGCAGCAGCGGAGTACCGCGACAGCCTGAGCCAGATTGACACCGTTCCGGAGTCCTTTGTGCGCTTCTTTGTCCCAACCAAATACGACCAGCGCACCGGCGGGGACAACCGGGTGCTGGATCGGCTGGCGGCTTTCCAGTCCATCGCGCCTATTGCCTCTCCCCTCACCTACCGGCCGGGCCCCCACCGCAAAGCCACTGAAAGCGCCCTGGCCTTACAGAATGTGGGGGACAAAGAGGCCCGCGAGGAGATTGAGCGGCTGACCCAGGAGTTTCTGAGCGCAGTCGCATCGGAAGCCCTCAAAGCGGAGGTGCGTCCATGAGCCGCCTTGAGCAGGTTCTCGGCACGGCCCTGCTCAAGGCCGAGCGCATCAAGGAAGGACGTTCCAAGCTAACCCTGCCCCTCTCGGCCCTCTCCCCCACCCCCCAGCCCCGCAAGCGGTTTGAGAAGCTGGCAGAACTGGCTGCTTCCATCAAAGAGCGTGGCATCCTGCAACCCCTGCTGGTGCGCCCGCTGGAGAATGGTCAGTACGCCATCATCGCAGGC
>BPIL01000008.1 GCA_026004095.1 Meiothermus sp. | reverse complement strand
TCATGCCCCCGGAAATGGTGCCTTCCTGCATCAGAGCCTGTACCTGGGCCTGGTGGAGCTGGGGGAGGCGGCTCGAGGGGTCTTTGGGATTGCGCAGCACACCCACCACATCGGTTAGGAAGATGGCCGGCAGGTGAAGCGCTCCGGCTATGGCGCCGGCGGCGGTATCGGCGTTGATGTTGAGGGGGCCCTGGGTATCCAGGCCGATGGGGGCGATCAGGGGGGTCAGGCCGGCCTGCAACAGTTTGTGAATAACCTGGGTATGCACCGTTGTGACCTCACCAACCCGGCCCAGGAGGGGGTCTAGTGGCTGGGCCTCGAGCAGCCCGGCATCCCGTCCGGTCAAGGCTATGCTGGGGCGTCCGCGCCGGGAAAGCCCCTCGGCGAGGTATTTCCCGAGGGTGGTGAGCACCATCTCGACCACTTCCATCTGCTCTGGGGGGGTGATGCGCAGCCCTCGATGGAAATGGGTTTCAAAACCCATGCGGTTTAACCAATCAGCGATGCGCGGGCCGCCCCCATGTACCAGCACCAGGGGGCCCGGGTAGGCGCTGATCTCATCGAGCAGCTCACCAGCCTCTTTGAGGCTGCCGCCGATTTTTACAAGCAAGGCCTGTTCCATGGTGTTCATCATACCCAGCGCAGCCTTGACAGGCCTCGAGGCGGGTGTTACCCTTTTGAGTGCGTTTGGGTGAGCGGGCGATTAGCTCAGCGGGAGAGCACACGCTTCACACGCGTGGGGTCGTAGGTTCAAATCCTACATCGCCCACCAAGTCCAGGACGAGAAAAACCGGAGTCGCTAAGGCTCCGGTTTTCGCTTGTACCCCCACGCCATACCCCCATTGGGGCTCGAGCTAGGCTCGGTGACGGGAGCCGCTCAACAGGTCTTCCAAAGCCAACACCCCGGCCCTGCGCTCTTCCTGCAACAGGTGACGGTACACGCCAAGGGTGACGCTCGGGGTGGCGTGGCCCAGCTTGTCGGCTACCAGGGACAGGTCAAGGCCCCTGGCCAGCATCAGCGAGGCAGCGGTGTGGCGTAAATCGTGGATGCGTACCTCGGGAAACTCGGGGTGGTCAGCCCGTATGCGCTCCACCAGGCGGTGCAAAAAGTGGTTGGGTGCGTTCACGTCCAGCGGCCTGTCCAGCCCGAACACAAAAGCGTTTTGCAGGTCTTGGGGCCGGAAGCCCTCGCTGCACAGGGCTTCATAGCGGGCCTGAAGCCGTGCAAGCAGGTCAGCCGGTAGCGGAAGCACCCGCCTTGCCGCACGGGTCTTCAAGGGGCCTATATCGGCTTTGTTGCCTTGCAGGGTGTATTGCCGCTCCACCCGCAGGGTGGCCTCCTTGAAGTCCACGTCCCGCCATTGCAGCCCCAGCGCCTCCCCTTTGCGTAGCCCTAGCTGTACCAGCACCCGCAGCAACAGGGCCATAGTCGGGCTTTTGGAAGCCTCGGCATACTCCAGCAACAGCCGCACTTGTGGGGGCTCCAGGTGTTGCGCGGCCTTATCCCGCTCTGACGCTCGGGGTAGCCGTACCGCAGCGCTCGGGTCACGGTGGATGAGCTCGAGGGCCAGCGCTTCCCGCAGCACCAGCCGGACGCGCTCCAGCACCTTACCCAGGGTGCGGGGGCTGTGCTTTTCGCCAATCCGATCCAGCATCCGGCGCAGGTTGTGGGGGGTGAGTTTCTGCAAGGGGATGTCCCCCAGGTGCTCCAGGGCCAGGGCTAGCTCGCGCTGGTAGTTGCGCCTGGTGTTGGGGGCCTTGCCTCGGGTATGGCGCTCCAGTACCTCCTTGGCGAAGTCCCCGAAACGGCGGCGGTCAGGACGCGCTACCAGCCCCCGGCTGTGCTGTACCTGGTACTCGTGGGCTTTTTGCAGGGCCTCCTTCTGGCTAGGCGCATACACCGATACCCGGCGGCGGTGTATGCCGTCCGGCTCGGTTACATAAAAGCGGCATTCCCACAGCCCGTTAGGGCGTTGCCTGACGTTGCCTTGCAGGTTAGCGGTTCGCTTCTTGCTCATCCTGCACCTCCAACAGCCCTAAAGCCTCGAGCCCGGCCTCCACCACCCGGCCCCGCTTGTCCGGGGGTAGCGCTTTGAACCGCTCGAGTACCACGGCAAGGGCACGGATATAAACCCGCTCACCAGTCTCTCCGTCCTCAAACAATCGCAACCCCCACCGGGCGGCTAGGGCCTCACGTGGGGGTCTTACCAGATGCAGCTTCTCACCCTTTGGCATATAGGGATTATACACGGTTGCCTACCAAAAAGCGCACTTAGTAAAGTAAGTACGCTTTTGTTTTGACCGATAAATCCCCCCTCCCAAGGGTCAAGAGGGGTGGTGTTTTAGGTCTTTAGCGCCTCAGCCACGATGAGGCGCTTTTGCACCAAGCGTAGGCATCCTCCTTGCGGGTGTGACTGTGACCTCCCCCTCGGGGCCAAAACGAACAATCAGCACCGCGCGTGGGTGTTCGCGGCGGGCCTGCTCGCACAGCGCCTCGGCTTTCCGTAGCTGCTCCGGGGTCGGGTGTAGCTCGCTATTCAGCGCGTACGAACGGTGAAGCGTGATGCTGCGTTCACCAGTTTGTTGTATCCGTTCAAGTCGCCTTAGTTTTTCCCAAAGTCCCACGTGTCACCTCCAACTCGAGAGCGAAGCATATCGCGGGTCATGTCTATCTCGGCCAACGCTTTCAGGGCCTCGGCCACAGCGCGGATTGCGGCGGGGTTGGTGGGGTCAGCGCTTTGTGCGGCTTGCCGGAGAAACCGAACAGCCGCACCGATAGCGGGTGCCAGCTCGTGTGCCCACTGCTCAGCAAGCCGCGCTTGCCGCTCCTGGACGAAAGCGGACAGACGCGGGTCGGACAGCAGCCGCGCACGATAGCGGCGCAGCGTCCTATCCGTGATTCCGTGACGCTGACACACACTCTGGTCGTCCGAGAATGCGGCCTCGGCCAGGATGGTGGCGGCGCGTTCGTAGTCAAAGCTCGGCATACTCAATCCTATTCTCCATAGGCCACACGGTGGCTATATCCACCTCACCGGGGTAGATACGCACCTCGCACACCTGGGGGTAGCGTAAGGAATCCTCCGCTGCTTCAGATTCGAGAAAGAAGCGCTTGACCACCCTCGCGCTTTGCCAGTTCGGGTAACGGTACGCGAGGGTAAAAGTCATCTCAGAGGGGTGGGCGTCAAACACCTCCGGAAGGCCTTCACGTAAAGCCCCCCAGGTGGGGAAGCTCCAAAACGCGGCGGTATTCGGCGGAATCGTGCCGCTATGTTCCGGTTCGCTTGCACCCTTCAACCCGTTAGCCACCCGTGCCAGCCGCAACACCCGGCGCTCGCCGGTGTGATGGGCTTCCACCTGGATACCGTGCGCCTCAGCGTGGTGCTTCAACCACAGGGATAGGGCTACCGGGTTAGCGGGCCAGGGCTCTACCCGGTAGGGCTCGAGGGCGATGTAAAGCTCGGTGGAGGTTCCTTCCCAGGGGCCAACCTCGAGCAGCCCCAGCAGGGCAGCGGGTAGGTGGGGGTAGCGGCTCATATCACCAACACATCCTCCTCGTCCTCTGTCACCAGGGCCAGGAAGCCAGCGGCCTCATCCAGGGAAGCCAGCACCCTCACCCTTCCTTGCTGGTCGGTCAGGGACACCCTACCGTCAAAGGGGGGTAGAAACTTCAGCAAGTACCACACCCCTTTGACCTTGAAGCGGTATAGCCTCCCAAACCCCGCCTCGTCTACCATAGCCACCCTCGAGCCTCGAGGGGGTAGTTCGGGCACCCTCTGCCAGTGGGTAGGGCAGCCTGAGGGGTCGGGGTCGCGGGTTGGTTTTTGCTCATTTTTATCTAGGAAATGCACTGACGCACTGACACTTGAGGGGTTTCCCTCGTCCTGTACGGCGTTAGTGACCGTCAGTGTATGCACTGACGGCACACTGACACTCACTGACGCAGGGGGGGTGGTGTCAGTGACCGTCAGTGCGGTGTCAGTGTGCACACTGACGCTCGTTTGCTCCGTCCTGGGCGTGTTTTCTGCCCCTAGCGTCAGTGTGTCAGTGCTTTTGGAGAGTAGAGTGTGCACAAGCTCGAGGGCTTGGCGAGGGTCGGTTAGGTTAGACATGGCTACCCTCCCACAACCGGGGGTTGGGAATCCATGCTTTACCGTCCCGGCGCAGCCACCCCCTCGCTTCGAGTTCTCCCAAAGCCCGCTCAACCGCGCTAGGGTCGGTTAGTCCCTTCCAGTTCCCCCGTAGGATGTCCCGGACGGTAAAGCGTTCGTAGTTGAAAGCGCTCTTGGTCTGGGTGCGCTCGAGGATGCGCTTAGCGAGGGCGTGAGCCCCTTGAATCTCCGGACGGATGGCCTCCCACCAGGTGTACAGGGCGTGGTCACGGTACAGGTTGGCGAGGGTGATAGCGCGGGCGGTGCTTAGCGAGTGGATGTGGTGCAAACCTTCAACTTCCCCGCGCCCTGAGCCCCCCCACCTTTCGGCAAGCTCGAGCAGCATAGCCAGCTTTGCCACCAGTCCCCCTTGCTTCTCGAGCAGCGAGCGCTTGAGGGTGGGGGTGCTTGCTTGACGGGACTCCCTAGCGGTCTGCTCTTGCCATTGCAGGTACAGCTCTAGGGCTTCGGGGGCAAAGGTCATCACCGGGCGGGTGATGCCAAAGCGAAGCTCCACCTGGGGGAAGCTCAACCTGTGGTGGGTGATCGTCCACAGGTTGTGCAGCAGGTTGGCGTAATCCGCTTGCAAGGTGTTGGACGGTCTGACCGTCCGGCGGTATTCGGATAGCTCCCCCACCGCGAGCAACTGGAAGCGGTGTAGCAACCCGTCATTGTTCCAGCCCTTGGCGGCCTCGAGGATGTAGCGGCGCAGGGGGCCAGGTTGCGTTCCACCGATCAGGGATAGGGTGCACATGGGCAGGTAGTGGCTACCTCGTTTGACCCGCTTCAGCGTGTGGGGGCTAAGTCCGTTCCAGAGCTTCAAGTAAAACTGCCGTTCCCCGCTTTTCTCCGGGCGCTCCCAGGATGCCACCAGCCCCAGCAACTCATCCTGGAAGGCGACCAGTCCCGAGGGGTTGTGCTCGAGTAGGTCAGCGAGTTTCTCGGGGGTGATGTCGTGGCTCATCAAAGCTTGCTCAGCCGGGGGGTGCAGATCGTCCTCGGTAACCGGGTCACCCTTCTTGCGGTTGCGGCGGTCTAGCTCCCACTCGTCCTGCACCCGCTGATTCTCCCGGTGTAGTTCAGCTTCAATGGCGTGCAAGGGGGCGAACGCTCGCTCCATCACCGGGGACTTTTTGCTTCCTGGTTCCCCTACCAACAGCCCCCACAGGTTGCCGGCCTCGAGCCAGCCAGGGTCAGCCTCGGGGTCGGGGGCCACCAACACGCGGTTACCTATCACCCCAGCCAGGGCGACAAGCGCGGCGGTAGCGGTAAACTCCACCGGTGCGTTCATCCGCTCGGCGGTATCCACCGCCCAGGGCCCCAGCGGATGAGGGAGCAGCCTCAACGCATCGAAGCTCGGAAGGGCGGGAACCTCGAACCCGTCCAGCGGCTCAGGCTCAGGCCACACCTGCTCGGGTTGCACCTCGGGGGCCTCATGCAACAGCTTCTTGATGGGCTCGCTCATGCCACACCCCCCACCGCGTCCAACCAGTCCATTCCCTCGCGGGGTGGAGTAGCTAACCGCACCTTGCGGCTTTCCGCGAGCAACCTACGGGCCAGGCCGTTAGCGGCCTCGAGTCCGGCCTTGTCGTGGTCAGCGCAGATGACCACCTCGCGGGCCTCAGTCGGTAGCTGTACCCGCTCGAGCCCGATAGCTGAGACACAGGCCCACACCGGCCAGCCGGTGGCCTGGTGGACGGCAAGGGCGGTCTCGATACCCTCAGCCAGGGCCAGGGGTTTGCCGGTCTCGAGGGGGTACAAACGAATAGCGCCGCCTAGCGGCTTGCTCCCGGCGGATAGCTTCTTCTCGAGCCGTCCCGAGCCGTCCGGCTTCAAGAGGGTTAGGTGCATCCCCGCCAGCCCTTGCGGGCCTTCCACGCGGGCCAGCATCACCGGCTGTTCACCCCATAGGGCCAGCCGCAAGCTAGCGGGCGGCTCAATAGACAATCCTCGAGCTCGTAGGTAGGTCTTGAGCAGGGGGTGGCGGGGCTTTGCCCTATCCCACCACTTTTGCCAGCGCTCGCGGGCTTCCAGGGGGGTTGTAGGCTCGGGGGCTACCGGGCGGTAGTAGCCAGGGGCCAGCCAGGGCCTAGACTCCCCTGTGTACAAATCCCGCCAGGACAACCCGACAGCCGCGAGCACCGAGTCAGGCGAGCAGCCCGCGAAGCAGTGAAGCAGCAGCTTGTCCCCTTTGAGAGCAACCGAGAGGGCCTGGTTTTTGCCTGAACCGTGAGCCGGGCAGGTCGCACGCCATTTGTCCCGTCCAGCGGGGTGCACGTTGGTGAGCCTCGAAAGCAGCACCTCGGGCTCGGGGGTGCTATGATTAGTGAAGTGGCGCATACCCACCCCCTAACGCTCCCCGCCCTGCATGGCGGGGTTTTCCTTGGGCAAGAGCCCCAGGCGCTCGAGCTCGTAGCGGGGAACCAGCAAACGCCTTCCCAGTCGAGTAACCTTTACCTGACCGCTCGCAATCAGGTTATAAACGTGGTTGGCGCTAACGCCAAGCATCTTCGCGAGCTCCCTTGGAGTGATTGCTAAACGTTCCATTTGTTACGTCCTTTCATCAGCAAACTTCCATTGCCGAAAACCAACAAAAAACCCCACGAGGGCGAAAAGACCTCTGTGGGGTTCGCGGAAGAAAGCCGATAAAGGCGGGTCTTTGTTGTGGCGGAGGGGCATAAAAATGCCTGCCCTACGGCAGGTTGGTACAGCTTTTGCTTACTTGGTATAGCTTTCGCCTATCTTAGAGAAAATGTAGTAAAAAGTGGGGAAAAAGTCAACCCCCCCCAATCCCGTACAAGGTCGTACTAAGGCGTGGGGTCGTTGTGTACCCCCAAACCGTACCCCCATTAACTGCTCATACCCCCAAAAGTTACCCCCAACAGCGAATAACCCCTTTGGGCAAAAATCCCGTTCTAAAGGCTAAATCTCCAACACCCTTGTACGCCTTGGTACGCTGCTTTTACTCTTCACACGCGTGGGGTCGTAGGTTCAAATCCTACATCGCCCACCACGTCAGGGACGCAAAAAGCCGGGGTTGCACGACCCCGGCTTTTGCTTTTGACCCCCATTGGATATGAGAGTCTGATGAGTCAGGCGCGGTGCTTGACCCCACCTAGAAGCTCCTCGAGGGGCAGCGCTCCAGCTTGACGTTCTTCCTGCAACAAATGGCGGTAAATGCTCAGGGTGACGTTCAGGGCGGCATGGCCTAACTTTTCCGGGATCGTGGTGGGGGAGCGGTGCTAACCGGGCCGGAAGCGGGGGGGCGTGGAAAGGGTGCGCAGGGACTCCTTGTACAGCCGGGTCTGGGCGGCGATGCGGATGGGGGCGTTGACCGCGCCGTAGCCCTGGTACGCACCCCGGCGCTCGACAATTTCGATAAAAAAGAGATCGTCGAAGGTCTGGGTGTAGGCGTGGAAGAACTCACCCTCCGGGCTCTGGTCGTACAGCACGTTGAGGGCCTGCATGCGCTCTAGAAGGGCAGGCTCCAGCGCGTAGCGGGCCTCGAGGTCGTGGTAGTAGTTCTGGGGGATGGGGAGGAGCTGGAGGCCGTTGTTCTGTAGGCGCTCGAGGGTGCTAAAGATGTCGGAGGTGGCCAGGGCGATGTGCTGCACCCCGCCGCCGTAGTACTCGTTCAGGAAGCGCGCGGCCAGGGTGCCGCCGGCCTGGGAGGCGTTGAGCACCAGGCGCAGCGAACGGTCGGGGCTTTCGGCGGCCTGGCTTTGAATGAGGCCGCCGGGGTCGGGAATCTCCAGCAGGTTGGAGGTTTGCAGGCCCAGGATGGTGCGGTAGAACAAGACCCAGGAAAGCACCTGGGCTGCCGGCATCACCTGGGCCAGATGGTCAATGCGCTGTAGAGCGGTGGGTGTGGGCTGGGGTGCGGCCAGCTCGAAATCCACTGCCCAGAAGCTGTCCATCTCCGGCTGGGCTTCAATCAGGTACAGCAGGCTTCCATCCAGACCGCGCAGGGCCGGTATCTGGTGCTCGCCGGGGCCGGTGGGGCCGTAGAAGATGGGGGCCTTGTAGGTCTGGGCCCGCTGCAGCACCTCCTCCACCCCCTCGACCAGCACCGCCACCGCGCAGACCGAGGTGCCGTGCACCTGGTTGTAGGCCTGGGCAAAGCTGCCCGGCTCGCTGTTGAGAATGAAATTAATCTGCCCCTGCTGCCACAGGCTCACCTCCTTGGAGCGGTGCTGGCCGCGCTTCTGGAAGCCCAGGGCCCCGAGGAACTGGGCCAGGGTGGGGGCCATCTCCTCGCTGACGGCAAACTCCACGAAGGCCACCCCGCCGGTTTGCACGGGGAGCTTTTCCAGGGGGTTTTCCTGCAGGTAGACCAGCGAGCGGTAGCCGTCCAGGGCGGTTTCCTTGGGTGGGGTGGTGCGAAACTGGTCGTTGAAGACCTCGAGGGAAAGCCAGCCGTCGTAGCGGGTCTCCCTGAGCACCTGCATGAAGCGATCCAGCGGGAGCTGGCCCTGGCCGGGGAAGTTACGGAAGTGCCGGCTCCAGGGCAGCACCCCCATCTCCAGCAGGGGGGCATCGGCGATCTGCACCAGAAAAATCTTTTCCTTCGGGATCTTGGCGATGGCCGAAAGCTCGAGGTTTCTGGAGAAAATATGGAAGGTATCGAGGATCAGGCCCACCGCGGGGTGGTTGGCCCGGCGCACCACCTCCCAGGCGTCGCGGTAGTCGTAGATGTGCTTGGACCAGGCCAGCGCCTCGTAGCCGACCCGGAAGCCCCGCTGCCGGGCGCGTTCGCCCAGCTCATGGAGGTCTTCGGCAATGCGCTCGAGGCTCCCCGTGCTTTGCGGCGAGGTGTTGGCGCAGACGAAGAACAGGTCGGTGCCTAGCTCGGCCATCACGTCCATCTTGCGCTCGGCCCGGTCGAAGGCCCGGCTGCGCTGGGGTTCGGGCAGGCCTTCAAAGTCGCGGAAGGGCTGCAGGGTTACGATGGTAAGCCCCAGATCCTGGGCCATCTGCCGGATCTCCTGGGTGGAGCCCTCGAAGCTCAGCAGGTCGTTCTCGAACAGCTCGAAGCCCTCAAAACCAGCGGCGGCAATGGCCTCGAGCTTGCCCCGGAGGTCGCCGCTCAAACAAACCGTGGCCATGGATCTACGCATCGCATCCTCCATGCAACAGCACCACCTTGGCCTCGGCCAGCCGACCGGCCAGCAGCTCTTCAAAGCTGGCCTGGGCCATGGCAAAAGGCCGCCGGACGGCCAGGGTATCCGGCAGATGGGCCAGCAGCGCGGTGGCCCGGGCAAACTCGGCCTGGGTGAACACATACGAGCCCTGGATGCAAATCTCCTGCAGTACAGCGCGCTGCAAGGGGAGGGGGGCCTCGAGGTCGCTCAAGCCCACCAGCACCACGCCACCCCCCGGTCGGGCGGCGTTCACGGCCAGGGCCAGGGTGCTCTGGGCCCCCACGGTCTCGAGCACCCGGTCGTACTGTCCGCTGGGGGTCGGCACCACCTCGGCGATAAAGCCCAGCCCCTCGAGCCAGGCCGCGCGCAGCGGGTTGCGCTCGCTGACCGTCACCCGCGCCCCGGCCTGGGCCAGCAGCCAGGCCGCCAAGGTGCCGATGGCCCCCCCGCCCAGCACCAGCACCGCCCGGCCCAGCACCGGCCCGGCCAGCTCCACGGCCCGCAACGCTACCGCCAGCGGCTCGGCCAGGGCCCCTTTCCACAGCGGTACCCCGGCGGGCAGCCGGTGGAGCTGGGATAGGGGCACCCGGATCTGCTCGGCGAAACCCCCCCAGTAGTGAAAGCCGATGTTGGTACGATGGGCGCACAGGTTGCTCAGCCCCTCCCAGCAGGCCGGGCACTGGCCGCACGCCACCAGCGGGTTGACCGCCACCGCCTGGCCCAGCCAGTCCGGGGGGCCCTCCTGCACAGTACCGGCAATCTCGTGCCCCAGCACCAGGGGCGGTTTCCAGCGGGCCCGCATGGCCGGGGCCCCCTTGTATACGCTCAGGTCGCTGCCGCAGATGCCGCAGGCCGCGACCTGCAAGAGCACCCCCGCTCCTTCCGGGGTCTCGCGGTGGTGCACGCTGAGTCGTCCGTAATCCTCTAAAACCCATGCTTGCATGCGGTCACCTCACGGGTTGTTGGGCCTGGCCCGCTGTCCGCGCAGCCAGAGCATGCCCACAATCAACAACAGGTTGCATACCGCCAGCACCACGGCCACGGGCCGGCTGAAAAACGCGGTCAGATCCCACTGGGTCTTGATCAGGCTCATCATCAGGTACTGCTCCAGCAGGGGCCCCAGCACCATGCCCAGAATGAGCTGACCCACCGGGAAGCCGCCCCGCTGCATCAAGAGCCCCAGCAGGCCCAGCACCACCAGCAGGTACAGGTCGAAGGGGTTGCGGTTGATGGCATAGGCGCCCACCAGGCACAAACCCATCACCGCCCCCAGCAGCAAGCGCATGGGAATGCGCAGCAGGGTGCTGATCAGGGCCGCCCCCAGGTAGCCCACCAGGGGCATCATGAGCAGGCTGGCCAGGATAAAGGCCATGTACAACTGCACCACAAAGCCCAGGTTTTTGGCGAACAGGTCGGGGCCGGGGGTGATGCCCATGGTGAGAAACATACCCAGCACAATGGCCGTTAGGGTGTCACCGGGGATGCCCAGCGAAAGGGCCGGAATCCAGGTGCCGGCCACGGCGGCGTTGTTGGAGGAGGCCCCGCTGAGGGTGACCTGTTCTTTGCTGCCCCGGCGCAGCCGGGTGAAGTTGCTGCTGATCCAGGCCGCCAGGTCGGAGCCGGCCCCCGGTAGGAAACCGATAAAAGTGCCCAGCAGGCTCGAGCGCAACAGGAGCCGGCGTTCCTTCCAGACCAGCCGGCCCCCTGCGCCAAAGAACTCCTGGGCCACCGAGCGCTTCGGAATGGGCTTTTCAGCGGGCTGGTGACTCTTGTGGTAGCTGTAGATGTTGTTGAGCACCTCGGCCACGCCGAAGAAGGCGATGAGGGCGACGATGAAGGAAATCCCCCCCAGCAGGTTGGGGTTGCCGAAGTTGAAGCGGGGGGTGCCCAGGGCGGGGTCGTAGCCGATGGTGGCGATGAGCATGCCCACCCCAAAGGCAATTAACCCCTTGGCCATGGAAGGGGAGGCAAACACGCCGCTCACAATGCCCAGGAGCACCAGCCAGAAGTACTCGAAGGAGGAGAACTGCTTGGCCACCTGGGCCAGGCCCAGCGAGCCCCCAATCAGAATGACCACCCCCACCAGGCTGCCCAGGGCCGAGCTGAGGGCCGAGATGCCCAGGGCAAAAGCCGGGGAGCGCTCCTTGCCAATCTGGTGAATTTCCTCGGTGTAGGCCGCCGAAGCCGGGGTGCCGGGGATGCGCATGGCGGTAGCCCCGATATCCCCGGCGAAGATGGCGGTGGCGGTAATGCCGATGATGGCCGAAAAAGCTACCGTGGGGTCTAAAAAGATGGCGATGGGGATGAATAGGCTGATGGCCAGGGTGGCGGTAAGGCCCGGAAGCGAGCCAAACAAGGCGCCGTACAGGGCTCCCAGCATCATGGCGAGGAAGGACTCGAGGCTAAAAAAACTCATAACGGCACCTTGAGCAACTGCACGAAGACCACGTACACAAAGGCCACCATGAACAGCGCGTTGAGCAGGGCCTCGAGCCAGCGCGCACCCAGGAGCAGGCAGGACAGCAGCACCAGCAACCCAGCGGAGCCCAACAGGCCCAGCCTGTCCAAAGCCCAGGGGGTCAGTAGCAAGGCCAGCAGAACGCTGCCGATGCGCAGCAGGTTACCCCAGGCCAGCAGCCCGAACGAGGCTGCCAGTCCGGGCAGGCGCAGGTTGCGGTAGAGCAGGCTCAGGCTGGCCGCGGCCAGCCCCACCGCCAGCAGCTTGGGGAAGAGCGCCGGCCCCAGATACCCTTCCGCGGTGCGGGGGAAGGTATCGCTGATCAACCAGGCAGCAAGGCCCAGGGCCAGGGCGATCAGGCAGACTAAAAGCTCAAAAGGGCGGGCCGGATTGACCATTGGAACCTTCCTTTCTGTTTCTGTTGTGCCTCCAATATATCCCTGTTGTGAAGAAATGTGATTTGCTTGAGTATGACCGCTCAATCGCTGCAACTTTCCAACGTAACTGGGCAGACATGGGTCTGCCCAGGTTGTGCCGCATTGTCCAAGGCTATTTCAACTCATCGGCCAGCTCGGCCATGGCCCGGTTGCGCTCGGCCAGGAAGGCTTTGGTCTGGTCGAAGTTCAGGTGGTTGATGACCAGGTTGGCGTTGTTCATGAAGCGCACAAACTCCGGGTCTTGTACGGCTTTAGCAAAAGCCTGGTCGAGCTGGCGGGCTACCGAGGGTAGGGTGTGCTTGGGGGCAGCGGCCATCAGGAAGGAGGCAAAGGTCCAGTCCACGCCCAGCTCTTTCAGGGTGGGCACGTCGGGGAAGGCGGGGAAGCGCCGGTCGGTCATGAAGGCCAGGTAGCGGGCCTCACCGGCCTTAACCAGCGCGCTGGCCTCACCGATCGAGACAAAAGCTACGTTGATTCCGCCGGAGATGAGCTCTTGCAAGGCAGCGGCCGCGCCCTGTGCGGGTACCCAGGGCAGGGCCGCGTCTTTCAGGCCGATCTTTTTGAGGAAGCCCAGCCGGGCATAGTCGTAGGAGCCCGCGCGGGCAGTGCCGGAGGCCTTGTACTTGCCGGGGTTGGCCTTGATATCAGCGATGAACTCCTGGGCGGTTTTCCAGGGGGCGTCCTTGCGCACCACAATGGCGACCGGGTTCAGCACCAGCAGCGCAATTGGCGTAAAGGCATCGGCGTTAATTTTGGTCTGATTGACCCAGGCCGGTAGCACCACCTCCAGGGTGATGATTCCAATGGTGTATCCGTTGGGGTCGCCCTGGGCGATGGCGGCGTGGCCGATGGCCCCACCCCCGCCGGTGCGGTTGACCACCTGTACCGGCTGGCCCAGGATGTTGCCCAGCACCGGGGCCAGGGAACGGGCGGTAAGGTCGGTGCTGCCGCCGGGTGACCAGGGCACGATCAGGGTAATGGGCCGGACAGGGTAGCGCTGCCCCAGTGCCACCAGGGTGAGCGCCAGCACGGCCACAACCGCCAGAATGCCAAAAACTCGCTTCATGTAGACTCCTCCCTTGCTCGATAGCATCAAAGGTGAACCGTATTGTGGATGTCCTTTGGGACGCTGGACAATCTAACACAGTTTTTACAAAGATGCAACTGGCATCTCAGTTGAGTTTTAGTGCGCGGCTTGTTAGACTGGCTTTATGGTTCAACCCAGTGATGTGGAGGAACTGCCCCTACGGGAGCGGGCCTACCTGCACATCAAGCGCCTGATTCTCAACGAGGAGCTACCGCCCAACAGCTTTTTATCGGAGCGGAGCCTGGCCCAGCAGCTTGGCATGAGCAAAACCCCGGTGCGGCTGGCCATCGCCCGCCTCGAGAACGAAGGTTTTGTGCGGGTCTCGCCCCAGCAGGGCATCGTGGTGCTGGCCCTGAGCTTTGAGGAGGTGCTCGAGCACATCGATTTTCGCCTGGCCCTGGAGAGCTTTGTGATCAAGCGCCTGGCTGGCAACCTGAGCCGCAGCCAGGCCAGGGTGCTGCAGGAGCATATTCGAGAGCAGCAAGCCCTGGCCCAGCACCCCCAAACCCAGACCGAGCAACTGGTGCTGGCCGATATGGCGTTTCATCGCCGCCTCGCCACTACCCTGGGCAACCGTCAGATTGTGCAGGCCCTCGAGCGCCAGCAAGACATGCTGTACCGGGTGGCCCACCGTGTGTACCAGAAACACCCCTCCCGGCGTGAGCAAAGCATCGCTGAACACCAACGCCTGCTGCAGTTTTTGGTCGAGGGAGCGCAGGTCGAGGCCCTGGAACTGATTGAGCAGCATATCAGCCGCATCAAGTCTTTGTTGATCAGCGCCGCTGGAGGCTAAGGTTTCCCAGACCGGGCTTCACGCGATTATGGCTGAGCGCTCATGGGCGCTTGAGTATCCCAGCAGGCGAGGGCTTTGAGAACGGCGTTTCGCTCGTTTTGATGCGAAAGCCGCTTAAGGGCCTCGCGCACGGGGAACCAGGCCACCCCGTCCACCTCTTCTTTTTGGGGCCGGGGTGTGCCACCCACGTAGCCCATCAAGAAGTGATGAACTTCCTTGGTGACAGTGGTTTGTACCCCGTCATCTTTGACCGTGAAGTGATAGCGGATGCTGCCCAGGGGGGCCAGTACCCTGGCCTCGATGCCAGTCTCTTCACGCACCTCACGGACGGCCGTTTGTGGATAGCGCTCGCCCGGCTCTACCTGGCCCTTGGGCAGGCTCCAGACCCGTCCGTCTTTGATGGCGATGAGGAGCACCTCCAGGCCCTTCCCCCCAGGCCGCTCGCGCAACACCACCCCTCCAGCCGAGGTCACCCGGCGACGGGATTGCGGCAGCGCTTGGGGCCTCGAGCCCCCCGCCGTGCCGCGCTTGGGTCTACGGCGGCGTAAACTTACCGAATAACGCATACTGTAACTACTTTCCAATGACCCAATGATGGGTACCTGCTTTCAGTTTACTAGGAACCGGCGCTTTTGTCGTGTATGAAGGCACACATGGGCCGCAGAATGCCATTAGTAAGCAAAAGAAAAAGCGCCCCGAAGGGCGCTTGCCTTGAACAAAGAAAGATCAGCCGAGCTATCTAGGCTCCTTAGAAAGGAGGTGATCCAGCCGCACCTTCCGGTACAGCTACCTTGTTACGACTTAGCCCCAGTCATGAGCCTTACCCTAGGCGCCTGCCTGTGGCTCCCGGCGACTTCAGGCAAAACCCACTCCCATGGCTTGACGGGCGGTGTGTACAAGGCCCGGGAACGTATTCACCGCGGCATGGCTGATCCGCGATTACTAGCGATTCCGGCTTCATGGGGTCGAGTTGCAGACCCCAATCCGAACTGAGCCTGCTTTTGTGCGATTGGCTTCCCGTTACCGGGTCGCAGCGCTTTGTGGCAGGCATTGTAGCACGTGTGTCGCCCAGGTCGTAAGGGCCATGCGGATCAGACGTCATCCCCGCCTTCCTCCTACTTTCGTAGGCAGTCTCGCTAGAGTGCCCAGCCGAACTGATGGCAACTAGCAACAGGGGTTGCGCTCGTTGCGGGACTTAACCCAACATCTCACGACACGAGCTGACGACGACCATGCAGCACCTGTCTCTGGGCTCCCTTGCGGGCACCCCCGGCTTTCACCAGGGTTCCCAGGATGTCAAGACCTGGTAAGGTTCTGCGCGTTGCTTCGAATTAAACCACATGCTCCACCGCTTGTGCGGGCCCCCGTCAATTCCTTTGAGTTTCAGTCTTGCGACCGTACTTCCCAGGTGGAGTGCTTAACGCGTTAGCTACGGCACCCAACAGATGTCGGACACCCAGCACTCATCGTTTAGGGCGTGGACTACCCGGGTATCTAATCCGGTTTGCTCCCCACGCTTTCGCGCCTCAGCGTCACAAATCGTCCAGGTAGCTGCTTTCGCTATCGGCGTTCCTTCCGGTATCTGCGCATTTCACCGCTACTCCGGAAATTCCGCTACCCTCTCCGACCGTCTAGCCTCACAGTATCCAACGCACCCCCGAAGTTGAGCTTCGGTCTTTAGCATCGGACTTGAGAGACCGCCTACACGCCCTTTACACCCAGTAAATCCGGGTAACGCTCGCACCCTCCGTATTACCGCGGCTGCTGGCACGGAGTTAGCCGGTGCTATTACCTCGGTACCGTCATTATCGTCCCGAGTTCAGAAGTTTACACCCCGAAGGGCTTCGTCCTTCAAGCGGTATCGCTCCGTCAGGCTTTCGCCCATTGCGGAAGATTCCTAACTGCTGCCTCCCGTAGGAGTGGGGTCCGTGTCTCAGTACCCCTGTGGCTGATCGTCCTCTCAGACCAGCTACGCGTCGTCGGCTTGGTAGGCCATTACCCCACCAACTACCTGATGCGCCGCAGGCCCATCCCAAAGCGCCGAAGCTTTAAACATCCACCAAAGTAGATGTCCACATCCAGGATTAGCTAAGATTTCTCCTAGTTGTCCCAGACTTTGGGGTAGGTCACCTACGTGTTACTCACCCGTCCGCCACTGGCTGCATACACAGCCCGTTCGACTTGCATGTCTTAGGCATACCGCCAGCGTTCACCCTGAGCCAGGATCAAACTCTCCAAAAACGCTCGCTTTATGGCGAGATTTGAGCGTTTTCTCGTTTGTTGTTGCCCGAGAAAACGATGTATGGCTCGTGTTTCTGCTGATCTTTCTTTGTCAAGGTGCTTGGCTACCTCGCGGCAGCGCAACGAGAAGTGTACAGACTACCCCCAAACCTGTCAAGCCCTACCTGGGGTGGCTGGATAGGCTCATCTGGGCAGCGCGAAGCTGAAGGGCTCGCAGTAGATCGGTTTTGCTTAGAATGCCGATTAGACGGCCCTGTTCGTCGGTAACCAGGAGCCTCGAGAACCCCTGCTCGGCCATGCGTTGCAGGGCGGCGAGGGCTTCGGTGTCTGGGCTTACCTGCAAGGGGGGGCGCATGCGCTCGAGCACCCGGGTCTGGGGCGAGGCGCCGTGCAGGTCTTCCAGGCCAATCAGCCCCAGGAGCCGCCCCTCCTCCACCACCGGGTAGCCCACGTGCCGCTCGAGCATCATCTTGTCCAGGAGTTCGGCCATGGTCAGGCTGGGGGGCACGGTGCTTACTTCGCGGGTCATCAGGTCGCGCACCCAGAGGCCCTCGAGGGTGCGGCTGAGCACGGTTTGCTCGGCCTCGGCGCTGGCCGCCATGAAGACGAAAAAGGCGATCAGAAGCATGAAGAGGTTGCCGATGAGCAGGCCCAGCAGGCCCAGGGCAAAGGCCATCACTTTGCTGACCGCAACGGCGGTGCGGGTGGCCTCGAGGTAGGGTCTGTACAGGGCCAGCAGGCTGCGCAGGATGCGCCCGCCATCGAGGGGCAGGGCCGGTAGCAGGTTGAACAGGGCCAGGCTCAGGTTGATGAAACTCAGGTAGCCCAGCAGAAACTGACCCTCGGCAGCGGGGGGTGCGACCGTGCGCAGAAAGGCAAACAGACCCGAAAGCAGCACGCTCACGATGGGGCCGGCAATGGCGATGACGGCTTCGGCCCCGCGGGTGCGGGGGATCTGCTCGAGCTGGGCCACCCCCCCCAGGAGCCACAGGGTAATCTCGCGGGTTTGTACGCCATAGGCCCGCGCCGTGAGGGCGTGGCCCAGCTCATGGATCAGCACGCTCAGAAACAGACCCAAGGCGGCCAGCAGACCCAGCACATAGGGCATGGGGCCTTGGAACCAGTCCGGTGGTGGGCTGATTTGCAGCAGCCGCAGGTAGACTGGAAGCTGGCTGCCAATCAGAAAGGCTAGAAGGGGCAGTACAACCAGGAAGCTCAGGTCGAGCGAGATGGGAATGCCCAGGAGCCGGAAGGGCAGGCGGAGGGTTTTAGCGAACATTTGAAGGTATAGTACTACGCTGCAAGAAACCCCCTCAAACAACGGGTAGACTAGGCCCATGCGCCTGAGCCTGGTACCCACCCCCATCGGCAACCTCGAGGACATCACCCTGCGGGCTTTGCGGGTGCTCAGGGAGGCCGAGGTGGTGGCCTGCGAGGACACCCGGCGCACCGGCATTCTGCTCAAACACTTTGGCATCTCCAAGCCGATGGTGCGCCTCGACCAGCACACCGTGGGCCAGGCCCGGCGGCTTTTGGAGGGGTACGAACGGGTGGCCTACGTGACCGATGCCGGCACCCCCGGCATCTCCGACCCCGGCGCCGAACTGGTGGCCTTGGCCCTGAAAGAAGGCTGGCAGCTCGAGGTGCTGCCCGGCCCCACCGCCCTAATCCCGGCTTTGGTGGCCTCGGGCCTGCCAACTGCCCGCTTCGCCTTCGAGGGGTTCCTGCCCCAGAAGCGCTCGGAACGGCGGGCCCGCCTGGCGCAGGTGACCGGCCGTACCGTGGTGCTCTACGAGGCCCCCCACCGCCTGCGCGAGACCCTGCAAGACCTGCTAGAAATCTACGGCCCCGAGCACCCGGTGGCGGTGGCGCGGGAGCTTTCCAAGCTGCACGAGGAAATTTGGCGGGGGCGGCTGGCCGACGCGCTGGAATACTTCAAAGAACCCCGGGGTGAGTTTGTGCTGGTGCTGGGCCCCAAAGCGGAGCCTACAGCAGGTCGCGAGCAAGAAGCAGAAGCAGTGCTCGAGCACCTCAAAGCCCAGGGCCTGAAAGGCAAGGCGCTGGTCAAGGCCCTGACCGAGGCCGGGGTTCCCCGCAACCGGGCCTACGAACTCGCCCATAAGCCGGATACACCGTAGTTGCCAGGTGGGTGCTACAAACGGACTTTCTGGGTAAACTAACAGGCAGTTTTGGCTGAGGGCTCCAAGGCTCTTCTTTTGAGGAACGATGGGATGAAGCGAATCGCGGTTTTTACCAGTGGAGGCGATGCACCCGGCATGAATGCGGCCATCCGGGCTGTGGTGCGTTCAGGTGTGGCCCACGGCCTGGAGGTTATCGGCATCCGGGGTGGTTACCAGGGCATGATTGAGGGCGACTTTATACCGATGGGGCCGCGGGATGTGGCCAATACCTTGCAGCGGGGGGGCACCATTCTGCTCACTGCCCGCAGCAAGGAGTTCATGACCCCCGAGGGCCGGGCCAAGGCCGCCGATAAGCTCAAAAAAGCCGGTATAGATGGGGTGATTGCCATTGGGGGCAACGGCACCTACGCCGGCGCGGCCAAACTGCTGGCCGAGCACCACATCCCGGTGGTGGGCGCGCCCGGCACCATTGACAACGACCTCTACGGCACCGATTACACCATTGGCTTCGATACAGCGGTGAACACCGCCCTGGAAGCCATTGACCGCATCCGCGATACCGCGGCCAGCCACTCGAGGGTCTTCTTTATCGAGGTGATGGGCCGCCATGCGGGTTTTATTGCCCTGGAAGTGGGCATTGCCGGGGGGGCCGAGGTAATCGTGATTCCTGAGATACCCACCAACGCCCAGGCTTGCGCTGAAGTGATCAATAAGTCGGCGGAGAAGGGCAAGCGCTCCTCCATTGTGGTGGTGGCCGAGGGCGGCTACGAGGGCGGCGCCGAGCAGTTGGCCAAAGATGTACGGCAGTACTCGGGTTTCGACGCGCGGGTTACGGTGCTGGGCCACATCCAGCGCGGCGGTAGCCCCACCGCCAAAGACCGGGTGCTGGCCAGCCGCCTGGGAGCCGCCTGCGTGGAAGCCCTTCTAAGCGGGGCCAGCGGGGTTGCGATTGGCGAAGTGAACGACGAAATCCGTCTCACCCCCTTCAAGGAAGCCATCGAGAAGCGTAAGGATATCAACCACAAGAAATACGAGCTGGCCAAAGTGCTGGCCCTGTGACCGTTACCTACCTCACATCAGGCCAGAGGGCCTAGGCATAAGAATGCCACCATGCAGACTTTAGAACTCGCCACCCTGGGCGGTGGGTGTTTTTGGTGCCTTGAAGCCGTCTTCGACGAGTTAAAAGGCGTGGTGGATGTGGTTTCGGGGTACTCGGGGGGGCATGTGCCCAACCCTACCTACGAGCAGGTGTGCAGCAAGCAGACCGGCCACGCCGAGGTGGTGCAGATCACCTTCGACCCCAGCGGTATCTCGTACCGGGAGGTGCTCGAGGTCTTCTTCACCATCCACGACCCCACCACGCTCAACCGCCAGGGCAACGATATAGGGCCGCAGTACCGCTCGGTGATTTTCTATCACTCCCCGGAGCAGCAGGCCGTGGCCCGGGAGGTCATGCAGGCCCTGGCCCAGGCTGGGGTGTGGGATAACCCCATTGTGACCGAGCTGGTGCCGTTTGAGCGGTTTTACCCTGCCGAGGACTACCACCAGGAATACTACAGGCGCAACCCCTACCAGCCCTACTGCGCACTGGTGGTGGGCCCCAAGGTGGCCAAGTTCCGTAAGCAGTACTTCGACCGGCTCAAGCGCACGGTTTGAGTGGGGTTCGGGGTTATGGCTCGAGCGGCGAAGAATCAAAGCAAGCATTACGTGGTCTGGAAGGGCCGAAAGACCGGTATATTCTCCTCCTGGCCCGAAGCCGAGGCGCAGGTCAAGGGTTTTGCGGGAGCCGAGTACAAGGCCTTCGATACCCTGAGCGAAGCCAGAGAGGCCTTTTCTGGGAGATACCAGGACTACCTGGGCCCAAAAGCCACGCAGAACCGCCTCCTGGAAGTTCCCCCACCGATTACCCCCAGCTACTGCGTGGACGCAGCTTGCAGCGGCAATCCGGGGCTGCTGGAGTACCGCTGTGTAGAGACCGCTTCGGGCAAGGAGATTTTTCACCGGGGACCCTTTGCTCAGGGCACCAACAACGTGGGCGAGTTTTTGGCGATTGTCGAGGCCCTGAGGCTTTGCAAAGAAAAGGGCTACACCTGGCCCATCTACTCCGACTCGATTAACGCGATTGCCTGGGTCAAGGCCAAAAAAGCCCGCACCAACCTGGTGCGCACCCAGCAAAACGCCGAGCTGTTCGAGCGCATATCCCAGGCCGAGGCCTGGCTACGCTCCCATACCTACCCTAACCCGATCCTCAAGTGGCAGACCGATAGCTGGGGGGAGAACCCGGCGGATTTCGGGCGGAAATAAATGGGCTTTAGGGGTGGCGGATGTGCGGGATTAAGGCTGTTTTGAATAGGGGGCTGCCCGCCGCCCAGTCGAACAAGGGGCGGGCAAAAGCGCTGCTGACGATGCCATCTTTGACCCCGCTGGAAATTTGCTCGGAAGGGTAGCGCAGAGCGCCGGTGGAGGCCACAAATTCGCTGGGGAAGCCCACCCAGATTACAGCGGCTAAGAACAGCCCCCAGGCCAACCCCCCAAGGCCGCCAATGATGCCCTCGAGAACCGGGCTGAGGGGATTAATCGGAATGAAATGCCGCACATAGGCCATACCCAGGCTCAAGGCCAGGGCCAGCACCGGCAGGGCTGCGATCGGCAGCAGGGATCCAGCCCAGGCTGTGAGCAATATGTAGAGTAGCAAAGCGGGTACTACCGCCAGTGTAAAAGCAACCCCCTGGCGAATGCCTACGCCGAGGGCAGCCGAAAGGACTAGAAGGGCCACTAAGTCGAGCCAGCTAAGCATCAAACCGGAGTATACCCGCCCTGAGGGGCTTAGAGGCGCTATTTTGACCAGAGGGGCTCTGTGGAGCTGGGAGCGGCCAGGAAAAGCAGGGTATAAGCGCGAGCGTGCGCACTAGACCGACATAAGGCAAGCTGCCAGCCAATCGGATAGCGAGGTGAGATGATCCCAGACAGGGGCAGAAGGGGAGGCTGCTGGGCGGTGAGCACCCTTTTAAGGCTGGCTTGCCCGCTACGGCCCGCAGTTGGGATGCCACTGTTGAAGCTGGGGCCAGCCAGGCTCATTCTGGGCAAGAAAGAGCTAGCCGAGCAGGGCAAGTGTTCATGCACAAAGCCCTGAACGAATTCTGCGCGGCCTGGATCGGGTCGCTGAGCGGGGGTGAATTGAACCGCCACTTTTCCGCTTACGGCCGTAAGGATATGCTGCTGCTATGCGACTTCCGATTGGTTTTCGCGCCGGTGCAACCCAGGCCGGCATCAAACCCTCCGGCAAGCCCGACCTGGCCCTTCTGGTCTCGGGAACGCCCTGTAGCTGGGCTTTTGTGGGAACCCTGAACAAAGCCGCTGCACCTTGCGTGGCTCGAGGCCGCCAACTGCTGGCTAGCGGCCAGGGTCTGCAAGCCATTGTGGTCAATGCCGGCAACGCCAACTGCGCCACGGGTGAGCAGGGCATCTGGGCCGATGCGCGCATGGCCGAACTGGCGGCGGCACAGCTACAGCTTGCACCCGAGATGGTTCTGACCGCCTCTACCGGGGTGATTGGGCAGCCCTTGCCGGTGGAAAAAATCGAGGCTGCCCTGCCCCAGATTCGGCTGGGACTGGAAATAGACCCCTTCATGGAGGCCATCATGACCACCGACCTGGTGCCCAAGATGGCCGAGGCCACCCTCTCGAGCGGGGCGCGGGTGGTGGGGGTTTGCAAGGGGAGCGGCATGATTGCCCCCAACATGGCCACCATGCTGGCCTATATCGTCTCGGACGCGGCGGTTCCCCAGGAAGAGCTGCGCCGGGGCTGGCAGGGCGTGGTGGATAAAAGCTTCAACCAGGTGACCGTGGACACCGACACCTCCACCAACGACATGGCCGTTCTGATGACCAACGGCGCGGCGGGGCCGGTGGATTTGGCCGAGTTCTGGCAGGCGGTGGAGCGGGTTTGTGTGGAGCTGGCCCGCAAGCTGGCCCGCGATGGCGAAGGGGCTACCAAGCTGCTGACCGTGAGGGTGACGGGAGCCGTCAGCGACTCAGAGGCCCGTAAAGCCGCCCTGTCGGTAGCGGCGAGTCCTTTGTGGAAAAGCGCGGTCTACGGCAACGACCCCAACTGGGGCCGCATCATGATGGCGCTGGGCAAGGCGGGGGTGGCGCTCGAGCCCGACAAAGTGCGCATTACCCTGCAGGGCATTCCCCTCTATGCCGGGAAGGTGCTCCCTTTCGACCGGGCCCAGGCCAGCCAGGCCATGCAAGCCGAAGAAGTGCTGGTCGAGGCCGACCTGGGGCTGGGGGAGGGGCAGGGAACGGCCTGGGGATGCGACCTCACCGAGGGCTACGTGCGGATTAATGCGCTCTATACCACCTAGAATAACGCAAAAATAACGCAAAGGTGCTAGACTACCCTTGGAGGTGAGTAAAAAATGAAACGTGTAGCGCCCTTGGTTGTGTTGTTTGCGTTGCTGTTTGGCTCTCTCGGCAAGGCCCAGTCGGATGGTTTTGGCCTCTACTCGGGCTTCCCGACCTGGATCGGTGTGCAGTACCAGGTCAGCAGCTTCCGCCTGGGGGCCGGCCTGGCCTTTGCAGGCTTGGGGGCTGGGGCCGATTACATCGTGCTCGAGCAGGCCATCCCGGCTGCACCGGGCTTTGACCTGAGCTGGTATGCCGGCGCCGGGGCCTCGGTGGGGTTCTGGACGGTTCAGAGCAACACCGGTATTTACGTCTTTCCCCACGGTTTGGTGGGCATCGAGTACGCCTTCCCGGCCCAGCCCTTCAGCGTCTATGGCGAGCTGCAGGTGGGCTTCGGGATTGGTACTGGGGCGCTCTCGGGTGTGATTGGAGGCGTGGACTTCAACGCACGGGCCGGCCTAATTTTCAGACCCTGAGCAACTGTTAGGATGAAGGGGTGCGGTACGCGCCCCTTCTTTTTTTGTTGCTACTTGCGGGATGCCAGCGGCCGGGGGATACCCAGCCACCGCTCATCGGTATTACCCAGCCCAAAAGTGGGGTGCTTTCCCAGCGCTCGCTGCAGGTGCAGGGGTACGCCCTCGACGATGTGGGGGTGCAGAGCGTGAAGGCCGGTGGGAAGGAACTGCTTTCCGAGGCCAGCCGGGGGCAGAAGCTGGTGCGCTTCAGCTTCCGGGTGCAGGCCCCCCAGTCGGGGCAGGTGGAAATCAAGGTGGAGGCCACCGATATGAGCGGCCAGACCCGTACCGTGCGCCTGCCGCTGGTGCTGGATGCCCGCCCGCCGCAGATTGTTATCGAGCGGGCTGAACGCGTTGTTACCGTGGTGCAACCGGCCCGCAAGCGCACCCTGCCCGATGGCACCGAGGAGGAAATCCCGGCCCGCACCGAGTCCACCCTGCAGATCTCCGGGCGGGTGCTGGACGATACCGGGGTGGATCGGGTTACCTTGCAGTACAACCGCACCTTTAGCCCGCTGTCGCTACCCAAAGGCAAAGAGGTCAGTTTTTACGTGGAGCTGCCGGTGCGGCGCGTGACCCTGATTGCCGTGGACGCGGCTGGCAACCGCACCAGCGTGGATGTGAGCCGCTGACCTATGAGCCGAGCTCGAGCTGGGCGCTGCTCATGGCGAGGCCGCGCGCTGTCGGGCGCAGCCCTTCCCGCACCACCTCGAGCCAGCCTGCTTGCAGGGCTTTTTCCCTGACCTGCCCGAGAAACCTGGGGTTCCACCCAAACTCCTCGAGCACCTCCTGTTCGGGCACCGGCTGGCTGTGATGGGCCAGGTGCGCGACCAGCAGACGGGCGGCGACCTCGAGGCGCTGCCGTTCCCGGCGCAGGCGGGTGGTGAGGTAGCCCTCCACGGGCGAAAAGAGGAAGGCCAGGGCAAAGCAGAGACCGGCTACCGTGGCCATCATGCCGGCGATGGAAGCGTCCAGCCAGATGGCCAGCGCATACCCTGCCAGGCTGGAAACCACCCCGACCCCCACGGCCAGGGCCAGCATGACCGGCAGGCGCTGTGTGAGCAGATAAGCTGTAGCGGGGGGGATGATCAGAAAGGCCACAATCAAAATGGCCCCCACCGACTGGAAAGCCCCCACCGAGGTGAAGGAGACCAGGGTCATCAGGCCGTAGTACAGCGCACCGGGGGCGAAGCCCAGCGCGGCAGCCAGGCCGGGATCGAAGGTGGCAAGCTTGAGTTCCTTGTAAAAAAGCAGCACGAACAGCAGGTTGAGCAGGGTTAGCGAGCCCATCACCAGCCACGACTCGGGAACCTCCTGGCCCCACAGGCTCAGGGTGTTGAAGGGCGCATAGGCGATCTCGCCGTAGAGCACGGCGTCCATGTCCAGGTGCACGTTGCGGAAGAAAAGTGAGACCGCCAAGACCCCCAGGCTGAACAGCGCAGGGAACACGATGCCGATGGCCGCATCATTTTTGACCCTGCCGGTGCGGGTCAGCCACTCCACCAGTACCACGGTAGCGAGGCCTGCGGCGGCGGCCCCCAGCAAAGCTGGCAACGTGGCCCGCTCGCCGCCGGAAAGCCAGTAAGCCAGCACGATGCCCGGTAGCACCGCGTGGGAGATGGCGTCGGACAGCAGGGCCATGCGGCGCAGCACCAGGAAGCTGCCCACCAGGGCCGAGGCCGTGGAGACCAGGATGGCGGTAAGGATGATGACCAGGTCGGCGTTCATGACGAACCCTCCACCCTTTGGGGCAAAACCCGCATGGCCTGCTCGAGTTCGTGGGCTTTCTGTTCGCCGGTCGGTGTGAGGATAAAGCCCTGCGGGTGTTCCTGTGCCCAGCCCAAAGATCGCAGGGCCTCGAGGTTCCGCAAGGCCACCGCCACCGGCTCGCGGCGGCGCTCTGCCAGGGCCTGCGGGGTCAGGGTGCCGTGGGTGTGCAGCACGTGGGCGTCCAGCAGGAGGCGCTCGAGGCGCACCCGGCGGCGGTGCTGCCGGGTGCGGGCCCAGTCCCACACCAGCCCCCTGAGTGGGGCGAAAAAGAGCGAGACCAGCAGGATGGCGCTCATCGAGAGCACCACCAGCGGGCCGGTGGGCAGGTTTTCGCGGGTGGCCGAGATCAAGGCCCCGCTCACCCCGGCCATTGCGCCAAACAGCGCCGAGAGCCCAATCATGGCCTCCAGCCGGTCGGTCCACTGTCTTGCGGCAGCAGCCGGGGCAATCAGCATGGCCGCCATCAAGACCACCCCTACGGTTTGCAGCCCCACCATGACCGCCAGCACCGTCAGCGAGGTGAGAAGGGTGTTCAGCCCCCGCACCGGCAGGCCCAGGCTGTGGGCGTAGGCGGGGTCGAAGGCCAGCAGCTTGAACTCCTTGTAGAAGAGGCCCACGGTGAGGAGGGCCAGCCCGCCCAGCACCGTAAAGTTCAGCACGTCGGAGGCCACAATGGTCGCGGCCTGTCCGAAGATGTACTGATCCAGCCCGGCCTGGCTGGCGTTGTTGCTGTGCTGGATAAAGGTGAGCAGGGCCACGCCAAACCCAAAAAAGCCGCTGAGCATCACCCCCAGGGCCGAGTCCTCGGGCAGGCGGCTATGGCGCAACACGGCCAGCACCAGCCAGGCGGCCAGCCAGCCGGCCAGGCCCCCGCCCACCAGCAGAATGAGCGGGGCCTTGGCGCCGGTGAGGATGAAGGCCAGGCAGATACCCGGTAGCGCGGCGTGGGCCAGCACATCCCCCAGCAGGCTCTGGCGGCGCAGGACGGCAAAAGCGCCCAGCACCCCGCCCACCACCCCCAGCATGGCCGAACCCAGCGCCACGTTGCGCAGGGTGTAGTCGGTAAAGATGAGCAGGAGGTCGGACATACCCACTCCCGTTTAGGCTTCCCACCGCATCCGCTCCCCGTAGGTTCGCTTCAGGTTCTCGGGGGTGAAGGTCTCGTCCATGGGCCCGCTGGCAATGACCTGCACGTTGAGCAGGGTCAGGTGGTCGAAGTAGTCGCGCACGGTTTGCAGGTCGTGGTGCACCACCACCACGGTTTTGCCCTGCCCTTTGAGCTGGTGCAGGACGTGCAGGATGGCCTCCTCGGTTACGGCATCCACCCCGGCGAAGGGCTCGTCCATAAAGTAGAGATCGGCGTTCTGGGCCAGGGCACGGGCCAGAAACACCCGCTGCTGCTGCCCGCCCGAAAGCTGGGAAATTTGCCGCTCGGCAAACTCGCTCATCGAGACCTGCTCCAAGCAGCGCAGGGCCGCCTCGCGCTCGAGCCTCCCAGGCCGCCTGAACCAGCCCAGCCGGCCGTAGAGCCCCATCATCACCACGTCCAGTACGCTGGTGGGGAAGTCCCAGTCCACCGAGCCCCGCTGGGGCACATAGCCGATGCGTTTGCGGGCCTGTTCCAGGCTCTGGCCGAAAAAACGCACCTGCCCCGAGGCCACCGGCACCAGCCCCAGGACGGCCTTAATCAGGGTGGATTTGCCCGCCCCATTGGGGCCCACGATGGCGCAAAGCTGCCCGGCGGGTACTTCCAGATCCACATCCCACAAGGCCGGCTTCTCCCGGTAGACCACGGTCAGGTCGCGCACGCTGAGGGGGCTCGAGGCCCCGGATTCCGGGTGCCGAGCGGTTTTGGGCTGGGCGATCACGGTTCCCTCCCCAGCAGCCCGTTCACGATGGTGCGGATGTTGTGCTCCATCATGCCCACATAGGTGCCCTCGGGGGTGCCGGGGCTGCCGGCGGCGTCGGAAAAAAGCTCACCCCCGATGGTTACGCGCCAGCCTCGAGCCCGCACCGCTGCCACCACCGCCTCGATGGCGCGCCGGGGCACGCTGGACTCCACGAAGATGGCGCGAATCCTGCGCTCGACGATGAAGTCGGCCAGGGCCTGCACGTCGCGGGTGCCGGCCTCGGATACGGTGGAGATGCCCTGCAAGCCCCGCACCTCGAGGCCGTACCGCCTGCCCAGATAGTTAAAGGCGTCGTGGGCGGTGATCAGCACCCGTTGCTGGGGTGGAACCTGGGCAATTTGCTGGCGGATGAAGGCATCCAGTTGCTCGAGGCGCTTGCGGTAGGCTTCGGCATTGGCCCGGTAGCGGTTGGCCCCGGCGGGGTCTACTCTGCTGAGCGCATCCCGTACCTGGTTGATGGTGAGCTGCCAGAGGGTTACATCGAACCAGACGTGCGGGTCGTAGGTGTACTGCCCCTGGAAGCCGCCAGCGGGCCGAATCAGGCGCTCGCGGGGGATGGCGTCGGTTACCGCGATGGCCTTGGGTAGGCGTTCCAGCAGTTCCACCATCTTGCCCTCGAGGTGCAGCCCGGCGTAGAAGACCAGGTCGGCCTGCTGGAGCCGACGCACATCGCCCGCCGAGGCCTTGTAGAGGTGGGGGTCTACCCCGGCCCCCATCAGGCCCTCCACCCGGACGCGGTCGCCCCCCACCTGCTGCACCAGGTCGGTGATGAAGTTGACCGTGGTCACCACCCGCACCGGGGTTTGCCGCACCGGTTGAAGCTGGGCGATTTTGTCCGGCTGGGCGGCGGCCTGGGTTGCCAGGCCCGGCGCCAGCAGGGCCAGCAGTACAAGAAGTCTTAGGTGGTTACGGATTTGCATCCCGATCCTCCTCGATCTGTATCCACAGCACCTGGGCCAGGCTGGTGGGCAGCAGGTAGCGCTGGCCCCCCACCTGTATGCGGCTGCCCTCGGCCCCCTGCTCGAGCAGGTGCAGCGTAGCCCCGGGCTTAAGACCCAGACGGGCTAGCAGGTTGAGCGCGTCCTGATCCTGGGTGGCCACCCGCGCCACCCTGCCGTGCTGGCCGCTTTGCAGGGCCACCAGGCGGAGGTTGGGGGTGGTGGGGGGCAGCTCGAGGGCCGCGCTGGGGATGACGTCGCCGTGGGGGTCGTGGGAAGGGTGGCCCAGCCACTCGGCGATGCGTTGTTCGAAGGCTTCTGAGATGTGGTGCTCGAGCTTTTCTGCTTCGGCGTGCACCTCCTCCCAGCCATAGCCCAGGGCCTGGTGCAGATAGGCCTCGATGAGCCGGTGGTGGCGGAGCACCTCGAGGGCCACCTTGTAGCCGGCCTCGGTAAGCCGCACGCCCCGGTAGGCCTCGTACTCCACCAGGCCCAGCTCGGCCAGCTTCTTGAGCATCCCGGTGACGGAGGCGGGCTTGACCTGCATCCGGTCGGCCAGCGACTGGGTGGATACCGGCAGGGTGTCCTCCAGCCGGCCCATACCCTCTCCACTGCCCAGCAGCAAGACCTGCTTTAGATAGTCTTCCTGGGCTTCGGAGAGGGGGGTGCGGTGGGTGTTTCTGCTCATAAGACCATATTTAGGCGAGGCTCTATAATCAGGCTTTTATTTTTAGGTAAAACTAAAAAACTGTCAAGCCTGCCCACCCTCACGGTTGGTTCAAGGTATCTGTGCCAGACTGGGCCCGATGACCTACGAAGCCTTTGTTGAAACAGCCGAGCGCTTGTGGGACGAAATTCCAGCCGAGTACAAGCGAGGCTTGCACGGCCTTCATGTGCTTGAACATCTCAAACCCGACCCCGACGAGCCCGAACTGCTGCGGCTGGGTGAGTACTACGACCCTGGCTATCCTTCGGTGCTGGGCGGATTTGAGGGCATCGGGCGGCACATCGCCCTGTTTTACGGCTCTTTTGCGGCACTGGCCGCCGAAGATCCCAGCTTCGACTGGGAGGGCGAGATCTGGGAGACCCTGCTGCACGAACTGCGCCACCACCTGGAGTCGCTGGCCTGGCGGGACGACCTGGTGCAGGAAGACATGGAGAACCTGCGGCGGTACCGTGAAAGCCGGTAGCCTGCAACAGCAAAAGCCCCCATACGGGGGCCGCCGATTTTGCCGAGGAACCTGTGGTTTTATGAGGCTAGGCCAGCTCGAGGCTGCTCAGGTCACCCAGAACCAGCTTGTGGGCTTTGGGCAGGCTGTGGCGCCTGGTTACCCGGGCCTTTACACCCAGGATGCACTCGTGTAAGCGCAGCGGTACGTCCTCGACCACCGCGCCGTCTTCCAGGATGGAATACTCCACCTCGGCCTGCCGTACCACGGCGTTGGGCCCCACCGAGGTAAAGGGGCCGATATAAGCGCCCTCGATTATTGCGTTGGGGGCGATGTGCACCGGGCCCAGAATGGTGCTGTTTTTGACCACTGCGCCCTTTTCGATAACCACGCGCCCCGTTACCTGGCTTTCGTAGACCTGCCCTTCGATGACCGGGGTGGGGCTTTTTTGCTCCACCAGCAGGAGTCGGTTGGCATCCAGCAAGTCGGCGGGGCGTCCGGTGTCCTTCCACCAGCCGGCAATTTCCTGCCCCAGCACGGTATGGCCCCGATCCACCAGGGCCTGGATGGCGTCGGTAATCTCATACTCACCCCGGGCGCTGGGTTTCAGGTCGGCGATAATGTCCATGATGACCGGGCCAAACACGTACACCCCAGCCACCGCCAGATCGGAAGGGGGATCTTGGGGTTTTTCGAGGAGCTGCCGGATCCGCCCTTCCTCCAGCACGGCCACCCCAAACTGCCGGGGATCGGGTACGCGCACCAGGGCTATCACCGCCCCCAGCCCAGGTGTATAGGCTTCCACAAAAGGCTTGACGCCTTTTTGAAAGAGGTTGTCGCCCAGGTACAGCACAAAAGGACTCTGCCCCAGCCAGTCTCTGGCTGTGCCGACCGCATGGGCGATGCCCAGGGCTTCCTCCTGCACAATGAAGCTGATCTGAACCCCTGGGCAACCTTTGAGGGCCTGCTTGATATCTTCGATGGTGTCGGGGGAGACCACCACGCCTATTTCGGTGATACCGGCCTCGAGCAGGTTGTCCACTGCATAGCGAATGATGGGTTTGCCGGCCAGCCGGATGACCGGCTTGGGGCGTGTGTGGGTGAGGGGACGAAGCCGGGTGCCTCGTCCTGCGGCAAGAATGAGTCCTTTCATGTCGCCCACCATCTTATCAGCAGGCGGGCGGCCCAGCTTTTGTAAGCGATTACAGAAAGTTGTCCTATAAGTCGATGGCGGCCTATTTACTTTGGAATATTGACATGGATTTTTGAGAGGCTTTATTATGGGCGAGATTCTGTAAGCGATTACAAAACCGGGTTATGAACAACCAACAGACCCCCACCATTCAAGATGTGGCCCGCCTGGCCGGCGTCTCTACCGGCACGGTCAGCCGGGTGCTGAACCAGCGGCCTGGGGTGCACCCCGAGACCAGAGCCCGGGTGCTCGAGGTGGTGCAGCGTCTGGGCTACGTGCCCATGCAGGCCGCCCGCGAACTGACCGGCAAGGGCGACACCGTGGGCATACTGCTGGCCCCGGGGGTGCGGCGCTACATCCCGTACTTTGTGCTGTTGTTCGAACACCTTTCCGAGGCGCTCTGGCAGGCCGGGCTGCGCCTGGAGGAGACCCCCACCGACCCCGCCGGCCTGCCCCTCAAGCCGGCCAAAGGCTACATCCTGCTGGGGGCGCACGACCACGACCCCCGGCTCGAGGCCCTGGCCCAGGCCCGGACGCCCCATGTGCTGGTGGGGGTGTATCCGGGGGCTTTCTGGGTAGCGCCGGACGACGAGGGCGGGGCCTATGCGGCCACCCGGCACCTGCTCGAGCTCGGCCACCGCGAGATTGCCCACCTGACCGGCCAGCCCCAACACCAGGCCGGACGGGAGCGGCTGCGCGGCTACCGACGGGCGCTCGAGGCCTACCAGGTACCCTACCGGCCCGAGCTGGTGCTGGACGGCGACTTTTCTACCCTTACGGCCTACCGGGTGGTGCGCAAGGCCTGGGAAGGGGGCCTGCGCTTCAGCGCCCTTTTCGCAGCTTCCGACGAGATGGCGGTGGGGGCTCTGGCGGCCTTGGAGGATGTGGGCCAGCGGGTGCCCCAGGACGTCTCGCTGGTGGGCTACGACGACCTGCCCGAGGTGGGCGAACAGCTCACCACCGTGCGGCAGGATATCGCGGAGATTGCCCGTACCACGGCCCGTCTACTCAAAGAGGCCCTGGCAGGGGCGGCCCCCCATGGAATACGGGTGCCGGTGCGCCTGGTGGTGCGCGGTACCACCTGCCTGAAGGAGGTGGAAGGATAAGCATATACCCCAACAAAAGCGGCTTAGGCTGGTCAATAGCGTCTTTTTTGTAGGAGGAACCCATGAAGAAAATACTGGCAACCCTGGCCCTGGCTGTGCTGGGCCTGGCCTCGGCGCAAACGGTGGTCAAGCTACAAGGTTTCGGCGGAAACGATACCGCCATCATCAGCAGCCTGGTGCGGGAGATTGTAAACCCGGCCCTGGAGAAAGAAGGCATCCGGGCCGAGTACCAGGGCATCGAGGGCGATTACCGCGCGGCTTTGCTCAACGCCCTTTCGGCAGGCACTGCCGCCGACCTCTTTTATGTGGACATCTTCTGGTCGGAGCCCCTGTTCGCTTCGGGCCGGGTGGAGCCCCTGAATAAATACTTCACCCCACAGGAGCTGGCCGTTTTCAACCGCAACCTGCTGAATGCCTTCACCCTGCGCGGCAACGTCTACGGCCTGCCCAAGGACTTCAACACCCTGGCTGTGCAGTTCAACAAAGACCTCTTCGACGAGGCCAAGGTGCCCTACCCCAACCAGACCGACACCTGGGAGACCTTCAAGGACAAGCTCAAGCGCGTACAGGCTGCCCTCAAGGATGTGGCCGGGCTTTGCGTGGTGGCCGACCATGCCCGCTTCGGGGCCTTCGCCTACGCCACCGGCTGGCGGCCCTTCAACGCCCAGGGCCGCACCGTACTGGACGCCAACTTCCGCCGGGCCTTCGAGTGGTACACCAGCCTGGTCAAGGATGGGGCCGGTAAGTACGCCCAGGATCTGGGCGAGGGCTGGACGGGCGGCTGCTTTGGGGCCGAGAAGGCCGCGGTGGCTATCGAGGGGGCCTGGATCGGCGGCTTCCTGCGCGACAAAGCCCCCAACATGCGCTATGGCACCACCCTGATTCCCCTCGACCCGGTCACCAAGCAGCGGGGCAATTTCATATTTACGGTTTCCTGGAGCATGAACGCGGCCTCCAAGAACAAGGAGGCGGCGGCCAAGGTGTTGCGGGCCCTCACCAGCCCCGAGGCCCAGAACTGGATTCTCTCCCGCGGGCTGGCCCTGCCCAGCCGCAGCGCGCTGGCCAACAGCCCCATTTTCCAGCGCCCCGGCAAGGAAAACGAACTGAACCGGGTGGTCTTCCAGGGCTCGACCGGTGTGGGCGGGGCGGTGCTGCCCTTCAAGTTTGGTGCGCTGGACGGGGGTAACTGGATGCGTCCCATCAACGAGGCCTTGCAGGCGGTGATTACCGGCAAGAAGTCGGTGGATCAGGCCATTGCCGACGCCCAGGCCGAGCTGAACCGCATCGTCCGCTAAAGGTTGTTGATTTGTGGAGCAGGGCCCGGCCCTGCTCCAGCCCTTAGGGGGTGTGCATGCTTCGTTCGCAACGAACCGAAGCGCTGTATGCGCTGCTGTTTCTGGCCCCGTTTCTGATTCACCTGGGTATTTTCTTCGTCTTTGCCTTTGTCCGCACGGTGGGCTTTAGCTTTACTGATGCCACCCTGATTGGGCAGTCGAGCCGGTTTGTGGGCTTCTCGAACTTCGTGGAGCTCTTCCGCGAGCCGCGCTTTCTGGCCGCCCTCACCCACTCCATCAGCTTTATGCTGGTGGTCACCACCCTGCAAACCTTCTTAGCGCTGGCCCTGGCGGCGGTGCTCAACCAGCGGCTGCGCGGGATTACCTTTTTCCGCACGGTTTACTACATCCCCAGCGTGCTCTCCTCGGCTGCCGTGACGGTAATTGCCATCTGGTTTTTCCAGAAAACCGGTTTCCTGAACACCTTTATTGGGTATATCGGCTCGGTGGCCCCGGTGCTCCTGGCCTTTGGGGGCCTCTTTGCGCTGGCCCAGGCGGTGCAGGTGGGCTGGGAACGCTGGCGGGGGGTGCCGGTGCCCTGGCTCGACCCGGCCCTGGCCACCATCTCGCTGGTGGTGGCGCTGGCCCTCACCTGGGGGCTGGTGGGGCTGGGGGTGGTGCGGCCCCTCGAGGCCCGTCCCCCCGAGTTCACCTGGCTTACCAACCCCGACCGCTTTCTGGGGATTCCCATCCCGCTTTGGAGCATTGTTATCCTCAACACCTTCACCACCATCCCCACCCTGATGCTGATTTTTTTAGCAGGCTTGCAGGACATTCCCAAGAGCCTCTATGAGGCGGCCTCCATTGACGGTGCAACCCCGTTGCAGCAGTTCTTTAGCGTGACCGTGCCCATGCTGCGCCCGGTGACTTTTTTGGTGATTACTTTGTCGCTCATTGGCACCTTGCAGATGTTCGACCAGGTGGCCCTGATGGGCGACGCGGCCCCGCTGGACTCGATTATCGTGCTGGCCTATTACGTCTACAACAACGTGTTTAGCGGGGAGGGCCAGGTGGGGTTGGCCTCGGCGGCGGCCCTGATTCTGGCCGGGCTGACCTTCGCCATTGTGCTTTTGCAACGGGCCCTGGGCGTCTCGGAGAAGGCCCACTAGGGGGTGTGGGATGGCGACACAAGCGATCCGACCGGTGCGCAAACTGGACGAGCGCCACCTGGCCCGCCAGCGCTGGGCACGGGCCGGCTGGGTGTATGGCGCCATGCTGGCGCTGGCGGTTTTCTTCATTGGACCCTTTTACGTGGCGTTTCTTGGCAGTCTGAAGGACAACCCCCTGGAGTGGCCCTTCCGCTACAGCTTTGCCCAGACCCAGCCCAAAAACTGGGCGGCGGCCTGGCGGCTGGGGCAGTTGGGTGCGGGCAACCCCTGGACGGGGGGGTTTGCACCCGGCGCCGAGATTCCCTTCCAGATCAGCTATTTTTTGGAGGAGGGCCAGGAGCCCGAGCCCCCTACCGTCACGGTGCCCACCCGGCGGGCCGGGGCCGGCCTGGGGGCCATCTTCGATGAGGTGCAGGCGGCCCAGTACGCCCAGGTTTCCGAGGTGCAGGAGGTGAACCGCCGTCCGGCGGTGGTGGGCGGTCGACCGGGCCAGATTGTGACCTACGCCTTCACCATCCGCTATCCCAAGGGCGATGCCACGGCCAACCAGCCGACCGTTCCCCGCCTGCCCCTGGATGTGGAGGCCCCCAGGGGCCAGCAGTACTACGCGGCCACCCTCGACCCCAACCGCCTCGAGCGCCGCGGACGGGTGGCGAGCTGGGACAGCGTGACGCCGGGCTTCTTTGGCTATGTTTTCCGCAACTATGTGCGGGTCTTCAACGAGGCCCGCGACCCCAACACCGGGGCCAGCTTCTTTTTGCGCTGGACGGCCAATAGCTTTTTTGTGAGCCTGGCGGTGGTGCTCACCACCCTGCTCTTTGCCTCGCTGGGGGGCTACGCCCTGGCCCGCATGTACCTGCCGGGCAAAAACTATCTGTTCGCTTTCATCGTCTTTAGCATGACCGTGCCCAGCCAGGCCACCTTCATCTCCAACTACCTGGTGCTGCGCGACCTGGGCCTGCTGGGGAGCCTGTGGGGCATGATTGTCTGGAGCGCGGTGGGGGCCGGGGCGGTGTTTATCATGAAGCAGTTCTTCGAGTCCATCCCCCGCGAGATCGAGGAGGCCGCCCTGATGGATGGCGCCACCCCCGTCACCACCTTTTTCCGCATCATCCTGCCCATGGCCGCGCCCGCGCTGGGGGCGCTGACCATCCTGACCTTTCAGGGCATGTGGAACGAGTTCTTCAAGGCGGCGGTGGTGCTCTCGGGCCAGCAGGCCAGCTACACCCTGCCCCTGGGCCTTTCCTTCTTCCGCAGCGCCTACGGGGTGGCGGGCGACTGGGGCCTGATGCTGGCCAGCGCCTTTCTTTCCATGATTCCCATTATCATCTTGTTCGTGGTCTTCCAGCGCTACTTTGTGGAAGGGGTCTCCACCAGTGCGCTCAAGGGATGAGGCCGGCCTCCCCCGTCGGAAACCAGAGGCCAAGCCCGGGAAAATACCTTATGGATGAGGTTGTTTGATGCTTCCGCTCAAAGAAGACGACACTTACGCAGTTTTATCAGACCAGGGCCTGGTGGAAGCAGGGGAGCAGGGCTTTTACCGGCACGATACCCGTTACCTCTCGAGCTACACCTGGGTGCTGCCGGGCTTTCGCCTGCTGCTCTCGCACAGCCCCCGCCCCGACCGGTTGGTGCAGCACTGGAGCTGGATTAAAGGCCCCGACCAGGTGGTGGGGGTGCGGCGGGAACTCCAGATGGAGCGGGGTGGGTTCTGGGAGCGGCTGGAACTGGAGAACACCGCACTGGAAGCCCAGACTTTGGAGATTGCCCTGCAGGCCCAGGCCGACTTTGCCGACCTTTTCGAGGCCAAGGGCTGGCACAGGGTGGAGCGGCGGCTGGAGGGCCTCGAGTACACCGCCCCAGACGGCCTGCGGCTGGCTACCCGCCTCACCTTCGACCCCCCGCCCGTTCAGGAAACAGCGCTCGAGGGCGGCGCGGTGTACACCTGGCGCTTCGACCTGCTCCCCAAGCAGAAAGTTCTTTTGCACCTGAAAAGCCGCTTCGAAAGCCCCTTCGAGCCCCACACCCCACCCCTGCCCAGCTACCAGGAGTGGCGGCAGCGCTTTCCCCTGCACATGGAAAGCGGGCGCAGCCAGCGGGTTCTGGAGCAGGCCATCAGCGACCTGCGGGCGCTGCTTTTCTCGCTACCCGAGGGGCTGTTCCCGGCGGCGGGGATTCCCTGGTATGTCTGCCCTTTTGGCCGCGACTCCCTGCTGACGGCCTACATGATGCAGCCCTGGGCCAGCGACGTAACCCAGGGGGTGCTGACCTACCTCGCCAGGTACCAGGGCCGGGAGGTGAACCCGTTTTTGGACGAGACCCCCGGCAAGATCATCCACGAGATGCGCTTAGGCGAGCTTTCGCGCACCGGCCAGGTGCCCTTTGCCCGCTACTACGGCACCGTGGATGCCACCCCGCTGTTTGTCATCCTGCTGCACCGGTACTGGAAAGACAGCGGCGATATGGCCTTTGTGCGCCGCTTGCAGCCCCACTGGGAGGCCGCCCTGGCCTGGATGACCGACTACGCCGACCCCGACCAGGACGGCTTTCTGGAGTACGCCCCCAACACCCAGAAGGGCCACCTGGTGCAGTCCTGGAAAGACTCCTTCGACTCCCAGAGCCACCGCGACGGCTCGCTGGCCCAGGGGGCCATTGCGGTTTGCGAAGTACAGGGCTATGCCTATATGGCCTATCAGTCGGCGGCGGCGTTTTACCGGGCGCTGGGCCAGACCGGTCAGGCCGAGGCATGGGAGTCTCGAGCCCAGACCCTCCGAACCCTTTTTCACCAGAAGTTCTGGCTGCCGGAATTGAAGACCTACGCAGCCGGCTTAGACGGCCAGAAAAAACCCATGGCCATCCTCACCTCCAACCCCGGCCACCTGCTGTGGAGCGGCATCGTGCCGGAGGAGGTGGCCCCCCAACTGGTCGAGACCCTTTTCTCCGAGGCGCTTTTTAGCGGCTGGGGGGTGCGCACGCTGGGCGCGGGGGAGGTGCGCTACAACCCGCTCTCGTACCACAACGGCTCGGTCTGGCCGCACGACAACGCGCTGTTGATTGGGGGGCTGGTGCGCTACGGCTTTTACCAAGAGGCCCTGCGGGCCATGGAGGCCCTCTTCCGCTTAGCCATGAGCCAGCCCGACGGGCGCCTGCCGGAGCTGGTAGGGGGCTACCCCAAGCAGGAGGGGGAGCCGCCGGTGCCCTACCCGGCTTCTTGCAGGCCCCAGGCCTGGGACGCGGCGGCGGTGGTGTATATGCTGCGGCTTCTTCAGGAGATTGACCGCAAGCATCCGGTGCAGGGGCTTTTGGCCCTGGGCAAGCTTCGGGTATAGCGACAGCCGCGCGTGGCTGGGGGTTAACCCCCGCCGCTGCCTGTCCCGGTGTTCTCGCTGATCCAATCCAGGTAGCTCACCGACCCCCGCTCGATGGCAAGGGCGATAATCTCGGGCACCTGGTAGGGATGCAGCGCTTGGATGCGGGCTTCCAGGGCTGGGTAGCGCTCCTGGCGGGTTTTGATGATGAGCAGCAGCTCGCTGCTTTCCTCCACCTGCCCCTGCCAGCGATAGACCGAGGTGAGGCCCGGCAGGAGGTTGACACAGGCCGCCAGTTCCTCGTGTACTACCGTATGGGCGATGCGCCGGGCGGTCTCGAGGTCGGGGACGGTGCAAAAAACCGTGAGGTACATGCCTACCAGATTACCGGATGCCCAGCGTTTGCACCGCCAGGCGGGCTGCGGCCAGATCCCAAAGCGCGTGGCCCACGCTCTTGAACAGCACTATACCCGAGGCCGGTCGGGGCTGGTGCAGGGCCGCCTCGAGCGGCTGCACAAGGTTCCAGTCTACCCCGGCTTGCAGCAGGTCGCCCGCCTCCGAACGGGCCCCCTCGAGGGTATCCACGTACAGCCGGGCCTGCCGCACCAGCTCCGGGGCGACCTCGGCCATCTCGGGGCGGTAGGCTCCCACGGCGGCAATAAAGGCGCTCGAGGGGGCCTGCCGCAGCACCGGGGTGGGGCTGGTGGTGGCAGTTACGATCAGACGCACCTCCTCGAGGACGGGCTCGAGGCTGCGCACGGCCTGGGCCAGCAGGCCGCGCCCACGGGCATAGGAGGCCAGGGCTTCGGCGTGCTCGAAGTGGCGCGAGTACACGTACACCTTGTCGGTGCCCAGCCCCTCCTGGAAGGCCTCCAGATGGCTTCTGGCCTGCACACCTGCCCCGATGACGAGCAGGGTGCCGGTGGGGTGGGGAGCCAGGGTCTGGGCGGCCAGCAGCGAGACCGCCGCCGTGCGCCGGGCCGTTACCACTGCGCCGTCCAGCAGGGCCAGGCGTTGGCCGGTATCGGTGCGCATCACCCAGACCTCGGCCCGCACGCTGGGGCGCTCTTGGGGGTGCACCGTCACCAGCTTGGTTACGGTGATCTGGGGGTCGGTGGCCGGCATCAGCAGCAGGGTAGCCCCACCCGCCAGCGGCACCACCAGGCGCTCGGGGGCCTGAACCGCTCCCTGGGCGCGGGCCTCGAGCACCCCGGCGATGGCCTGGGCCAGGGCTGGGTAGGGGAGGGCCTGGGCGGTTTCTTCGGCTGTGAGAATGCGCATGACCCCAGCCTACCCCATGCGGAGCAGGGAATCTGGGGTGAGCACCTCCACCGGGTCGCCCACCCGCACCAGCCCGCCCTGCAGGACTCTGGCGTAGACACCACGGGCGTTGTAGAGCACCTTGGGTAAGCGCAGGTCGAAGGCCGATAGGGTGTTGCAAACCGTACAGACGGTGGTGAGCTCGAGCACCGCCGTTCCAATCTTCAACCGACTGTGCGGGCCCAGCGTATGGGGGTCGAAATCTATCAGCAGGTTCTCGCCCAGAGCGCCCCAGGGCAGCTCGATGCCGGCCTGGCGCGCTCTAGCGTAGCTGGTCTGCCCCGCTACCAGCACCGCCCGGTCGGGGTGCTTGCCAAAATGCCGGTCGCCCTCCACCCCCTGGCCCTCGACCAGACGAACCTGCAATAAGGCCGGTTTGGGCAGGCTGGGGGCGAGCCCAGCGTGGAGGGAGAGCAGTTGCGGCATTTTACTTGAGCTCGAGCTTGGCCCGCTCGGCGTAGACCTGCGCGGGGGTCATTTGTTTGCGCAGGCCTTTGACCTCATCGGCAGTGTAGGGCTTGAAGTCTTTGAGCAGGCGGTCGTTGCCCCAGGCAGTGGCAATGTAGTTGAGCAGATCGGCGAGCTGTGCATCGCTGAGGCTGGGGAATCCCGGCATGGGGGTGTTGTAGTTGGTGGCGCCTACACGGATGCTGCCCTGCAGGCCGTTGACAACCACCAGGGGCAGGTAGGCCCGCCCACCTTTGGCATTCAGGATGTCGGCGACGTGCCCGGCCAGGGGTGGAAAAGCGCCGGCCACGCCTGCTCCATTGGGTTGGTGGCAGCCCTGGCACACCGCATAGGCCTGGCTGGGGCTGGCCGCGCTCGAGGTGGTCTGGGGGGCGGCGGGTGCGCTGCTTTGTGGGCCAAAATTCTCGGCCAGATACGCCACAAGGGTCTTGCGCTCCTCCGGGTTCACCTGGGCCCCAAAACTGATCATCTGCCCGACGATAAAGTCCCAGTCGTTGGCGTTCAGGCGCTGGCTGGTGACGACTTCCAGCCCATGGCAGACGGCGCATTTTTGCTCCAGCAGGGCCTTGCCAGGCCCCTCCGGTAGCTGTGCCTGCCCTAGCGCCAGGAATAGAGCAGCACACAGTCCAACCCAAGCCCACACGAAGGTTTTTTTCATCATTGGTTCCTAACTGTTTTGTACCAGCTTTACCAAGCTAAATGCAGACCTGGTAGGGGTACATCTTGGTGAAGCCTAGCGAACTTTCTTTGATCGGGGCGGAGAGGCCCCAATGGGAACTTTCCACCCCAACTGGGTACTGGGCAATTTGGGCTAGCCCACCCGAATCTTGACTTTGTCTACGGCGTTCCACTCGTAACCGTTGGGGTTCCAGAAGATGGCCCCATCAATCGGCTGGCTGCGC
Source organism: Meiothermus sp. (assembly GCA_026004095.1). GTDB lineage: Bacteria > Deinococcota > Deinococci > Deinococcales > Thermaceae > Meiothermus. The sequence goes on along the minus strand of BPIL01000008.1, from coordinate 114,605 downwards.
CCCAGGGCATCGGTGGCGCGCGACCAGATCTCGCTGTCGCCGGCAGCCACCAGCACCCGGATGCGCCAGCGGTACCAGCCGTAGGGCGAGGAGGGCCTTTCCAGGGTGGCGGCCTGCCAGCTCCGGCCCTGGTTGGTGGAGACCTCCACGCTGGTGATGGGGGCCGAGCCGTCGTTCCAGGCCACCCCGGTTACGTTGACCAGGCCGCTTACAGCTTCCCCCTCGGTGGGGCTGAAGATAACCGACTTAACGTTTTGCCGCCAGTTGGGCCGGCTGTTCTCGAGGGTGAACTGGAAGTTGCTGCCCACCGCGATGGGGTTGTTGGGCACGCGGTAGCGGGGAATCATGGTGTTGTTGTTGGAAGGGGCGGCCTCGAGGCGCAGCTTGTTGACCCACTTGATGTTGTTGATGCCGTAGTACCCCGGTATGATCAGGCGCAAAGGCCCCCCGTGTATGGTGGGCAGGGGCTCGTCGTTCATCTCATAGACCAGCATGCCGTTGGCTAGAATGTCGGACAACGGGATGCTGCGCTCGATATCGGGGGCGTTGGGGTTGGCGGGCTGGTCGGCGCCTTCGGCGGTGAGGAACCGGGCCTCGGCTTTAATACCCACGGCCTCGAGCAGGCTGGAGAGCTTGACCCCTTTCCAGCGCACGTTGGCCATGGAGCCGCGCTCCCACTGAGCGCCGCTGGCCCGGGCATACCGGGAGAAAAAGCTCCGGCCGTTGCCCGAGCACTGCAAGACCATCTCTAGTTCCGTGGCCGGGAGGGTGCGGAGCTGGGATAGCCGCAGGGTGGTGGGGCGATCCACGAGGCCGGTGACCTCCACCGTCCAGTCGCTGACCTGGGGTGGGTCGGTGGTGGGGGTCATCCCCGCCGGCACCGGCTGGTTGTTGCGGATGTACATGACGCTCTTGGGCGTGATGGGGTTCTGCCGGAGAAGGCTGACCGGGGTCTCGAGCTCGATGGGGTTGGTGTTGCGTACGATCAGGCCGCGGTCTTTACCCGCTACCAGGGCATCGGCGGTGGGCTGCTGTTGGGCAAAGCTGCTACCCAGCAGGCCTGCTGCGCCTGCAGCGGCTGTTGTTTTCAGAAAGGTGCGCCGATCCATCTCGAGTTGCTCCAGGTCTTTGTCTTTCATGATGGCCTCCTTGGGTTACCCAGCGGAAAAGAAGTCTGAGACTGGTTGTAGATTCCCCCCAACTATACCCCTCGGCCCCAGGATACTCAAGAGGGGTATGGCACAGGGGCTACTCGCTGCGCTGTGGACTGGGCTCCACCACCGCGCGCACGCCCCGTCGGCCAAAGCGCCGGGCCAGCTCGCCCTCGCTCAGTACCAGCACAGTGGGCCGCCCGTGTGGGCAGACCCAGGGCAGTTCGCAGCCGGCCAGCGCGTCCAGCAGGGCCTGGGCCGAGGCGCTGGAGAGCGGGTGTCCGGCCTTGATGGCCGGCAGGCAGGCCAGCCGGGCCAGTACTGTGCGCCAGGCAGCAGCGAAGCTCGAGGCCCCCAGGCTGCCCTTCACTACCTCGCCCACCAGCGAGGGGTAGCCAGCCAGGAAGGCTGGTATGGTGCGGACGCGGTACCTGCCAGGGCCAAAGGGTTCGATCTGCAACCCGGCCTGCTCGAGCGCCTCCAGCCGTTCGGCCAGGTTCATCTCTTCGCCCAGGCTCAAGGAAAGCAGCTCGGGGTGGGGCAGCTCGAGCGGGGGCTCCTCGAGGTAGCGGCGCGACAGCTCCTCGTAGAGGATGCGCTCGTGAGCGGCGTGCTGATCCACCACATACAGCTCGTCTCCGGCCTCGGCCAGCAGGTACAGCTCGCGGAAGCTGCCCAGGTAGCGCAGGTGCGGGAAGTGGGCCCGCTGCACCGGGGCCGGGCCGGTGAGGGGGGTGGGTTCGGGCAGGGCGCGGGCCAGGGGGTGGGCCGAGAGCAGTCCCTGCACGGCCTGGGAGACAAAGCCCAGGATGGCCTCGGGCCGGATGAGCCTGACCCTGGACTTGTCGGGCGAGGTGTTGATAAGCAGGTGATCGGTGGGAAGCTCCAGGTTCAGCACCCCCACCGGAAACTGGCCGGCGGGGAGAAGTTCCTTGTAGGCGGCCAGCACCGCTTGTAGCAAAGGCTCGGGCCACTCCACCGGGCGCCGGTTGAGCGCCAGCAGCAGCCGGTCGCGCCGGGGGCGGGAGAGTTCCGGCCTGGAGAGCAGGCCCCGCAGGGTAAAAGGCCCCTCGGCGGCCTCGAGCGGCAGCAGCCGGTTGGCGACCACCGAGCCCCACAGCAGCTTGACCACCTCTGCAAAGCCACCCCCGGCGTGGGCAATTTTTTCCTCGCCGTCCACCACCAGCCGCAGGGCTATTTCCGGGCGGTGCAGCAGGTAGCGCGAGACCAGGTGCACCACCTTGCGCGCCTCGGCGGCGGGGGCCTCGAGGGCGTTGCGGCGGGCGGGCAGGTGACAGAAGAGCGCCGTCACCTCGACCTGGGTTCCGGCGGGGGCAGGGTGTTCGAGCAGCTCGGTTTTGTCCTGAAAAGCCGTCAGGGTGGCCCCGCCGAGCTGCTGGGGGGGCCTCGAGGTGAGCCGCACCCGGGCGGCCTGGCGGATGGCCCACAGCCCCTCCCCCCGAAAGCCCAGGGTGTGGATATTTTGCAGGTCGGTGAGCTTGCTGGTGGTGTGGTGCTCGAGGGCCAGTTCCAGCTCCTCCTTGGGGATGCCCAGGCCGTTGTCGCGGACTACGATTTTGTCCAGCCCCCCGCCCCACAGCTCGATATAAAGCCGGGTGGCGCCCGCGTCCAGGGCGTTCTCAAGCAGCTCCCGCACCACGTCGGCGGGGCCCGAGATCACCTCACCGGCGGCAATCTCGCGGATGAGTTCGGGTGGCAGTTTGCGAATCATACCTGCGAAAGGCGTTCCGCTTCGGCCTCCTGGGGGGCCAGGCCCCGGAGCTGGTCCTGCAGCCGGCGCAGGAACAGCAAGGCCTCCAGGGGGCTGGTACGGGCCAGGTCGAGCTGCAAAAGCTCTTCCAGAATCTCCTTGGACAGCCCCTTCTGGCTGGCTTCCAGACTCTCTAGCACGCTTCTGGCCCGCTGCAAGACGGCCTGGGGGAGCCCTGCCAGCCGGGCTACCTCGAGGCCGTAGCTCTGGCTAGCCGGGCCAGGCAGAACCTGGTGATAAAACACCAGCCCCCCTGCTTCCTCTTTGGCAGCTACGTGGGCGTTGCGGGCCGCGGCCATGCGCAGGGGCAGGGCGGTGAGCTCGAAGTAGTGGGTGGCAAACAGGGTGTAGGCCCGCACCTGGTCGTGCAGATACTCGCAGGCCGCCCAGGCCAGGGCCAGCCCGTCGTAGGTGCTGGTGCCGCGCCCGATCTCGTCCAGCAGTACCAGGCTCCTGGGCGTGGCCCCCTGCAGGATGCCGGCCAGCTCGTCCATCTCCACCATAAAGGTGCTGCGCCCGCCGGCGATATCGTCGGAGGCCCCAATCCGGGTGTAGATGCGGTCGAAGAGGGGCAGGGTGGCCGACTCGGCGGGCACGAAGGAGCCCACCTGGGCCAGCAGGGCGATCAGGGCGGTCTGCCGCAGGTAGGTGGATTTGCCGGCCATGTTGGGGCCGGTCAGGATCAGCAGCCGGGCCGCCGGGCTCAGCGAAAGATCGTTGGGGATGAAGGGGTTGTTGCGTTCCACCACCGGGTGACGCCCGGCCACAATCTGCAGGGTTCCATCCCGGGAGAAGCGGGGGCGGCTGTAGCTGTACTCCACCGCGGCCTCAGCCAGTGCAGCGTACACGTCCAGCTCGGCCAGCACCTGGGCAGCCTGGCGCACCTCGTCGGCGGCCTGGGCCACCCGTTCGCGCAGCTCGAGGAAGACCGCGTACTCGCGCTTGACGGCCTCGGTCTCGGCCTGCAGAATTCTGCGCTCCTGCTCCTTGAGTTCGGGTGTGCTAAAGCGCATGCGGTCTTTGAGGGTTTGCAGGGCCCGCCAGTCCTGGGGCACCAGGGCGTAGTGGGGCCGGGTGACCTCGAGGTAATACCCAAACACCGCGTTGTAGCCCACCTTCAGGTTGGGGATGCCGGTCTTCTCGCGCGCCTCGCTCTCCAGCCGGGCGATCCAGGCCCGCCCCTCCTCGGCCCGCTGACGCAGCTCGTCCAACTCGGGGTCGAAGCCCTCGCGGATCAGGCCGCCGTCGGTAATTTTGAGCGGTGGATCTTCTACCAGCGCCGTGGCGATCTGCTCGGCCACCGCCACCGGCTGGGGCAGGCGCTCGGATACGCTCAGGAGCGGCCCTACCCCGGCCAGCAGTCCGGCCAGCTCGGGCAGCAGCGCCAGGCTGCGCTGCAAGGCCGCAAGGTCGCGGGGGCTGGCCCGTCCGGCCAGCAGGCGGGCGGCCAGGCGCTCGAGGTCGTGCATTCGGTAGAGCACCTTGCGCACCTCGGCCCGCAGCACCCCGTCCTTTACCAGGGCCTCCACCGCATCCAGCCGGGCTTGCAGGGGGGCTTCCTCCACCAGCGGATGCCGCAGCCAGGCCCGCAACAGGCGGCGCCCCGGCGCGGTGCGGGTCAGACCCAGCACCCCCAGGAGGGTGCGCTCCTCGCTGCGGTCGCCCACAAAGCTGGGCTCGAAGATCTCCAGGGTGCGCAGGGTGGCCTCGCTGAGCTGCATGAAGGCGCCGGGGTCGTAGCGCACGAAGCTGCGCACCTGGGGCAGCCCGTTTTCCTGCACCCGCAGGGCGTAGGCCAGCACCGCCCCCGCCGAACGCTGCAGCGCGGGGTGCTCGAGGCCGGCGGGCAGGGGGTCGAACTGCTTGTGCAGGGCGGCTTTCCCCACCTCGTCCTGAAAGCCCTCCTCCGAGAGCATCACCGGAAAGCGCCGCTGGAACTCCTGCAAAAAGGTGGGGTTGTGGTACAGCTCCGGGGCCAGCAGCACCTCGGCGGGCCGGAAGCGGAAAAGCTCGTCGTAGAGGGCGCTTTTGCTATAGAGCACGCTGCCCCGAAACTCCCCGGTGGAGACGTCCAGCAGGGCCAGGCCGTAGCCGTCGCCGGTGCTGATGGCGGCCAGGTAGTTGGCTTCGGGCTTCAACAGGTTCTCGCGCAGGATGGTGCCGGGGGTGAGCAGTTGCGTGACCTCGCGGCGCACCAGCTTGTCGGCCTCTTCGGCCAGCTCGACCTGGTCGGCCACTGCCACCCGGAAGCCCAGCTTGAGCAGTTTTTCCAGGTGCACGTCCACCGAGCGCACCGGAATGCCGGCCATGGGGGTGGTGAAGTCCTTGGCGGTTTTGTGGGTCAGGGTAAGGTTCAGGGCCCTGGAGAGCCGCTCGGCGTCCTCGCCGAAGGCTTCGTAAAAGTCGCCGACCTGGAATAGCAGCAGGTAATCGGGATAAGCGTCCCGCAATTCGACGTACTGTTCGAGCAGAGGTGGTAGGGGCCCCGGCCCCTGGCCCTTGAGGGTCATGCTCCCCATGATACCCCCAAGTAGCCGGGTTCAAGGATGGGCGCTTGTGTTGTGCAGGACAGAGGAAGAACTACCGGGCCACTTCCCAGGCCAGGTGCTCGAGTTCGGGCTTGATCAGCTTTTCCCAGGCCACCTTCACCGCATTGGGCGAGCCGGGGGTGGAGATCACCACCTTTTTACGGTAGGTGCCGGCAGTGGCCCGCGAGAGCATGGCCGCGGCCCCCACCTCGCTGTAGGAGAGCATCCGGAACAGCTCGCCGAAGCCTGGCATGGGTTTCTCGATCTTGCGGGCCAGCACGTCGTAGGTGGTGTCGCGCGGGGCGATGCCGGTGCCGCCGTTGAACAAGATAATCTGCGCCCCGGCCTGCACCATCTCCTCGAGGGCCTGGGCCACCTGCTCGGGCTCGTCCTTGATGATGCGGTAGCCCACCACCCTGTGCCCCAGCGCCTCAATTTCGGGCTTAAGGTAGTGGTAGTTGGTGTCGGTCTCGGGGGTACGGGTATCGGAGACCGTCACGATGGCGAGGTTCACCGGGCCCCGGGCCCTGGCAATCTCCCTGTGCTTGGCGGTGCTCTCGGACATGCCAGTTATTGTATGCCGCTCGAGGGCGCCTAATCCTGCGGTGCAATCACAAAGGCCGAGGCGATCTCATCCCGATCGCTCAGGTTCATCACCTTGACCCCGCTGGTGGCCCGCCCGTACTGGGCTATGCTGGAAACCTTGGTGCGGATGGCGTTGCCCCGCCGCGAGAGCACCAGCAGGTCTTCGTTCCCCTGTACGCGCATCAGGGCCGCCAACTGTCCCACCTTTTCGTTGGTGTTGAAGGTGATCACCCCCATGCCGCCCCGGCCCTGCAGGGGGTACTCGGAGATGGGGGTGCGCTTGCCATAGCCATGGCTGCCCACTGCCAGCACCTCGCTCTCCTCGTCTTTAGGCAGAATCACCAGCGAGACCACCCGGTCGTCGCGGCCTTCTTTGAAGCGGATGCCGGTCACGCCCTGGCTGGCCCGTCCGGTGGCCCGCACGTCCGAGAGTTCGAAGCGGATGGCCTGGCCGCTCTGGGTTGCGAGCATGACCTGGTCGCCTTCCTGGGCGATAGCCACCCCCACCAGGGCATCGTTTTCTAGCAGATTGATGGCGATCAGGCCGGCGCTGCTCAAGTTCTGGTACTCCTTAATCTCGGTTTTCTTGATAAGGCCGTTTTTGGTGGCAAACACAAAGTAGCCTTCCTGGGTCAGGTCGCGCACGTTGAGCAGGGCCGCAACCTCCTCGCCCTCTTGCAAGGGCAGCAGGCTCACGATGTGGGTGCCTCGAGCCTGCCGGCTGGCCTCGGGCAGCTCGTGGACTTTCTCGCCGTAGACCCGGCCGCGGTTGGTGAAGATCAGCAGGGTGTCGTGCATCGAGGCCACAAACACCGAGATGGCCTCGTCTTCTTCCTTGGTTTTGCCGGCCTGGGCTCCCATGCCGCCGCGGCCCTGGGCCCGGTAGGCCTCGAGCGGGGTGCGCTTGACGAAGCCCTGGCTGGTCAGGGTGATGACCATCGGCTCGTCCTCAATCAGATCCTCGAGGCTGAAGCCCTCCTCGAACTCGGTAATCTGGGTGCGCCGCTGGTCGCCGTATTTGTGCTTGATTTCCAGCAGCTCGTCCCTCACCACCTGCCACAACCGCTTCTCGTCGCCCAGGATGGCCTCGAGCCGGCCAATCTCCTCCATCAGCTCGCGGTACTCGGCCTGGAGTTTGTCGCGCTCGAGGCCCACCAGCCGCTGCAAACGCATGTCCAGGATGGCCTGGGCCTGCACCTCGGTCAGGCTGAAGCGGCTCATCAGCCCGGCGCGGGCTTCGGCGGCATCCTGCGAGCCCCGGATCAGGGCGATCACCTCGTCGATGTGGTCGAGGGCAATCAGGAGCCCCTCGAGCACGTGGGCCCGCTCCCTGGCCTTGCGCAGCTCGTACTCGGTGCGCTTGCGCACCACCAGGCCCCGGTGGTCGAGGTAGTGGCGCATGAGTTCCAGCAGGGTGAGCACCTTGGGCTCGCCCTTGACAATCGCCAGCAGGTTCACGGTGAAGCTGGTCTGCAGGCGGGAGTGTTTGTAGAGCTTGTTGAGCACCACCTGGGGGTTGGCCCCGCGTTTGAGCTCCACCGCAATGCGCATCCCCTGGCGATCCGACTCGTCGCGCAAGGCTGCGATCTCGTCGATCACCTTGTTGCGCACCAGCGAGGCGATCTGGGCGATCAGGTCGGCCTTGTTGACCTGGTAAGGAATCTCGGTGAAGACCAGCATGGCCCGCCCGTTTTTCTCCTCGTGGCGCACCCGGGCCCGCACCTTGAGGCTGCCGCGCCCGGTGGCGTAGGCCTCCTTGATGCCCCGGCGCGAGAGCTTGGCGCCGGTGGGGAAGTCGGGGCCGGGCAGCACCTTCATGACCTCCTCGAGGGTGACCCCGGGGTTGTCGATCATCAGTACCAGGGCGTCCACCACCTCGGCCAGGTTGTGGGGTGGGAGGCTGGTGGCCATACCCACGGCAATCCCCGCCGAGCCGTTGACCAGCAGGTTGGGCAGGGCGGCGGGCAGCACCTCGGGCTGCTCCTGGGTGCCGTCGTAGTTGGGCACAAAGGGCACGGTTTCTTTATCGAGGTCTTGCAGCAGCTCGAGGCCGATACTGGAGAGCCGGGCCTCGGTGTAGCGCTGGGCCGCTGGGGGGTCGCCGTCCACCGAGCCAAAGTTGCCCTGCCCGTCGATCAGGGGGTAACGCAGGTTCCAGGGCTGGGCCAGGCGCACCAGGGTGTCGTAGATGGCGGCGTCGCCGTGGGGGTGAAACTTACCCATCACCTCGCCCACAATCTTGGCGCATTTGACATGTTTGCGGCTGGGCAGTACGCCGTCCTGGTAGGCTCCGTAGAGGATGCGCCGCTGTACCGGCTTGAGGCCGTCGCGCACATCGGGCAGGGCCCGGTCGACGATGACCGACATCGCGTAGTTGATAAAGCTTTGTTTGACTTCGTCGGTGATTTCAACGGGTAAGACCTGGGACATTCAATATCTCCTGTGTGCGACACAAAAAAAGCGCATACGAACGCGCTTTATATTCAGCACCCCATTATACTCCAATCGGCGCGATTATGGAACAAACATAAATCCTGCGCTGCATAGAGTGTGTACACGAATGCCCGTTGCGCGTGGCGGCCACTGCCATATACTCAACCCGGGCGTAGCACCCGCGGATGCCTGGTACGGCTTTTTAGTCCACGGGCCGGAAGCGCAAAAAGTACAGTTCTGCTATATAGCCAGCTTTAGGAGGAATCCATGCCCTACATCCTTGCCCTCGACCAGGGAACCACCAGCAGCCGGGCGATTGTCTTCGACCTGGAAGGCCAGCCCCAGGCCATGGCCCAGCAGGAGTTTGTGCAGCACTTTCCCCAGCCGGGCTGGGTCGAGCACGACCCCCTGGAAATCTGGCAGACCCAGCTCCAGGTAGCCCAGGAGGCCATCCAGCGGGCGGCCGTTCAGCCCAGCGAGATTGCGGCCATTGGGATCACCAACCAGCGCGAGACCACCGTGCTGTGGGAGCGGGCCACCGGCAGGCCGGTGCACCGGGCCATCGTCTGGCAGGATCGCCGCACCGCCCCCCTCTGCGATGAGTTGCGCAAAGGAGGCTACGAGGGCCTGTTCCACCAGAAAACCGGACTGGTGCTGGACGCCTACTTTTCGGGCACCAAGGTCAAGTGGCTGCTGGAGAACGTACCGGGGCTGCGGGAGCGGGCCGGGAAGGGCGAGCTGTGCTTTGGCACCATAGATAGCTGGCTCATCTACAACCTGACCGGGGGCCGGGTACACGCCACCGATGTCTCCAATGCCTCGCGCACCCTGCTTTTTAACCTGCAAACCTTACAGTGGGACGAAGACCTGCTGGGCATCCTGGGTATTCCCAAGGCCCTGCTGCCGGAGGTGCGCCCTTCGGCGGGGCTGTTCGGCGAGACCCTCCCCGAGCTGTTTGGGGCCCCCATCCCGATTGCCGGGGTGGCGGGCGACCAGCAGGCGGCTCTGTTTGGGCAGGCCTGCTTTTCCCCCGGCATGGCTAAGAACACCTACGGCACCGGCTGCTTCTTGCTGATGCACACCGGGCAGGAGCGGGTGGCCTCGCAGAACGGCCTTTTGACCACGCTGGCCTGGCAGTTGGAAGGGGGGCCGCCCGAGTACGCCCTCGAGGGCTCGGTGTTTGTGGCGGGGGCGGTGGTGCAGTGGCTGCGGGACGGCCTGGGGATTATTCAAAACTCGAGCCAGGTCGAAAGCCTGGCCCGCCAGGTGAGCAGCACCGATGGGGTCTACCTGGTGCCGGCGTTTGTGGGACTGGGCGCGCCCTACTGGGATGCCTACGCCCGGGGAACCATTGTGGGTCTGACCCGCGGCTCCAGCAAGGCCCACCTGGCCCGGGCTGCTTTGGAGGCCATCGCCTACCAGAGCCGGGATGTGCTCGAGGCCATGGAGGCCGATGCCGGGCTGAAGCTCTCCGAGCTGCGGGTGGACGGGGGCGCCACCGTCAACGATCTTTTGATGCAATTCCAGGCGGACATCCTGGGTACCCCGGTGGTGCGGCCCCAGGTGACCGAGACCACCGCCCTGGGGGCCGCCTACCTGGCCGGGGTGGGGGTGGGACTGCTTACCCAAGCGCAAATTGCCCAGCGCTGGGCCGTGCAGAAGCGCTTTGAGCCGGCCATGGGCCAGGAGGAACGGGCTCGGCTGTACAGCGGCTGGAAGAAAGCGGTGGAGCGGGCTAAAAGCTGGGCGGACGCCTAGCTTTCATACCCACGTCACGCCAGGGTGCTAGGATTGGGGTTGGAGGAGACCGTATGGACTTCAAAGAGCTGGTCAACCAGGCCCGTGAAGCTGCGGAAAACGCACTCAAACAGGCCGAAGCTAAATTCAACGAGGTCAAGGCCAACCTTGATAAGGACGGCGACGGGGTGCCGGATCAGCTCGAGGGTGTGATGAACCAGGCCAAACAGGCCGCTGAGCAGGCCAGGGCCAAGTTCGAGGAATTCAAGGCCAGCCTTGACAGGGACGGCGACGGTGTTCCCGACCAGCTTAAGAACCTGGGCGAACAGGCCAGGCAAGCGGCTGAGCAGGCCCGGGCCAGGGCCGAGGAGCTGGCCCGGGCTGTTCAGGAGCGCCTGGGTAAGAAAAGCTAGTTGGGGCTGTAGGGCTTTTATAGCGACGGCCAGACCAGCACCTCCTGCCCGACCCGCAGGTTATAGAAAAAGAGCGCATCGGAAGAGAGCAGTAGCTGCGGGCCTGCGTTGCTTGCGGCGGCCACAGGCATTTGCAGGGTGCGGTCTTCCGCGCGCACTTCAATTTGCGTGAAGGAGCCAAAATGACTGCGCCAGGCCCGCAGCAACTGGGTGTCGATGCGGGCTTCGGGGGCCCCCTCGAGCCGGGCGACCACCAGACGCACGGTGCGGGGGGTGCGGGGGGTAATGCGCACCAAACCCAGGCGGGCCAGGCGGCTCACGTTGAGCTGCACCACCTCGCCAGAAAGACCGCTGGCAGCGGCCAGATCGAAGAGGCTAATGGGCTTGCTCATGTGCCGCAGCAGCTCAAACTCGTCGGGGGAGAGGGTGAGATGGGTGGTGCGTTGGGCGTCGGTGAGCTGCACCTGGTCGAAGGGGCTTAGGTCGAGCCGGGCATCCATAAAGCGGATGGCCTCGAGCAGGTAGTTGTCGAGCGTGCCCTGTAAGCTGGATTGTTTGGCCCGTTCACCGGCTAAAAAGCGAAACTTGCCCTCTTTGAGAGCCAGAATCTGAAACAGCCCATCTTTGCCGACCTGGCCTCTGTACTGCGCATGCACTGGCTGGCCGTGCTCGAGGTAGACCTCCCCGCCCGGAACTTTGAAAGCACCGGTCTGCCGGGCCTGTGAAAGGAGCTGTAGAAGCTCAATGGGCCCTAAAAGTTCGAACGTGCCGTCCATAGAAGCTGTTTGTATCTCTCCTGTGGGGTGGGCTGGGGGAGCCTCCACCCTAAAGCATAGAACTATTTTGATGGGCGATTCGCCTGTAAAAAGTTTTGCCCGGTCTCCCGAGGTGCCCTTGCGGCAGCGATGACATATCACACGCGAAAAAAGCCGCTCAGGTTTTTCCTGAACGGCTTTTTCTTGGTCGAGGCGAGAGGATTTGAACCTCCGACCACACCCACCCCAAAGGTGTGCGCTACCAGGCTGCGCTACGCCTCGATTGGTTGTACCTGAGTTACAGCCTCAGGCGCATCCACAAGTTTAGCCACCAAAAGCCCAAACGTCAACACATTGGCTTGACCTCTGGCGGGGCCACCGCTATACTCATAACTCGCTGTGGGCGGTTAGCTCAGCTGGTTAGAGCGCACGCCTGATAAGCGTGAGGTCGGTGGTTCAAGTCCACTACCGCCCACCAAGTCCAGAACGTAAAAACCGGAGGTCGGGTGTGGCCTCCGGTTGCGTTTTACCCCCAAACTTTACCCCCATTGGGTTTTACGCTCGGTGCTTGACCCCGCCTAGAAGCTCCTCGAGGGGCAGCGCTCCGCGTGAAGCAAGTGCCAGTACGCCTGTGAGGTCACACCAGGGTTGGCATGGCCTAACTTTTCCGCGGCCAGGGAAACATCCAGACTTTGGGCTAGCCACAGGGAAGCGGCGGTGTGGCGCAGGTTGTGGATTCTGACCTCGGGGAAGCCCGGGTGCTCGAGCCGGACACGGCGCAGGTGGTGGTTGGGCACGTTCACGTCCAGGGGTCTGTCCATACCGAAGACAAAGGCTTGCTGCAAGTCCCTAGCCCGGAAGCCTTTAGCAAGCAGGCGGGCCTTGAGCCGCTGGAGCGGTCGTGCGGCAGCGGGATGGTTTGTCTTGAGCGAACCAAGAGGGGGCTTCTTCTTTGTGCTGGGCAGATGCAAAAACCAGGCTAGTAGTAACGAGACGGGTCTACATAGCGAAAGCTGCCGTCGTTATCGATTAAAATCACCCGGAACCACATCTGGTTGTTGGGGATCAGCACGCCCCCTCCGGTAAAACCAATCACCTGGCCTTGGACGACCCGTTGGCCTACCGAGACGCGGGGCTCGAGCACATTTACATACTGGGTGGCCATCTGATCGGAGTGGCGAATGGTGAGGGTGTAACCCAGGTTGGCGATGAACAGGCTATCAATCACCACACCATCGGCGGCGGCTACGATGGGACTGGATGCCTCACTTCCTTGAAGGGTTTGCCAGTCGTTGCCCTGGAATCCGTAGGGCTCGGCTACACGGCCACCGCGGACGGGGAATTGCAACGCCCCCACCACCTCACGTGGAACCGAGGGAAGCACCAGCGCAGCCTCTCGCTCCCGCTGGGCTTGTAGCTCCCGGCGGCGGCGTTCCTCGGCCTCCCGACGGCGGCGCTCCTCCTCAGCGCGGCGGCGTTCTTCGGCGATGCGGCGTAGCTCAGCGGCAATACGACCTTGCAGTACCTGCAGCTCAGCCCGTAGCTGAGCCTGGGCCTGCAGGGTTTCGCGCAGAATAATCTGCCGCCCGGCCTGCTGCCGCCGCAGGTTGGCGAGGGTGAGCTGCACGGTCTGTCGGTTCTGGGCCAGGGCAGTGATGCGCTGCTGCCGTTCGGCCCGGCGTTCGCTAAGGGTATTGACCAGCAGCTCGAGCCGCACCCGTTCTTCGTCTAGCTGCTGCACGGTGGTTTTGATGCGATCCATCAGGTCGGTCTGGTGCTGGCCCAGCACCCCCACCCACCGGCTGCGTACCGATAAATCGGTGAAAGATTCGGCCCGCAGGAGAGGCAGGTAGCGCCCGGCCCGCTCACGGTGCAGGCTCTGCAATAAGGCCGAAAGCCGCTCGCGGAGCCCCTCGAGCTCCTTTTGTAGGCTGGCTATGCGGGCCTCGGCTTGCTGCTTTTGGCTTTCCAGCAGGCTGATCTGGCGGGTAAGCTCGGCTCGTTCGCGCTCGAGACGGGTTATCTCGGCCTCTAGACGGCGCAATTCCTGGATTTGCCGCTTGGTGGCCGCATCAAGGTTGGCCAGGTCGCGGTTGAGCTGTTCGATGCGCTGTTGCTGTATCTGAAGGAGCCGCCGGTTTTGTTCGGCCTGCTGCTGTAGCTGGCTGAGGGTGGTTTGTCCCAGCGCCCAGGGTTGAAGCATTAGCAAAATACCTGCAAGCCACAGGATTGTGGCGATACCCCCAGAGCACAGGGCCAGCGATCTGGTTGGGTACGGGCTTTGGGCTTGCCTCATAGATCGGTCTCCCGCAGGTGGGCCCGGCTGGCCAGATAGGCCCCGGTGGCCCCCAGCAATACCGCCAGTACCAGCATGGCCAAGGCGGCTCGAGCCAGGTCGCTATCGGCCAGCACGGGTACAAAGGGCAGCAGGTTTTGCAGGGCCTCTGCCAAAAAGCGATAAGAAACCGTTCCCAGTCCCAACGCCACCAGGCCGGCGGCCAGGGTTAGGAGGGTTCCTTCGGCCACAAAGGGCCCCTGGATGAAGCGGCGGGTGGCCCCCACCAACTGCATGACCCGCAGCTCCTCGCGGCGGTTCTCGATGGATAGCCGAATGGTGCCCATTACGCTAAAAAGCGTATCCAGCAACAGTAAAACCACCAATATATTGACCGCTACCCGCAAGCCCGCCAGCACGCGAACCAACTGCTCGGTGAGCGCACCGCCGTACTCCACGCTATCGACACCGTCCAGGCGGGCCACCCTGCGCCCCACCTCGCGCACCGCCTGGGCGTCGTTTAATTTGATGCGAATTGTGTCGGGAAGAGGGTTTTGGATAAACTCGCGGGCCTGGGCCAGGTAGGGGTAATCCAACTGCAAGGTGGCGAGGGCTTCTTCTTTAGTTTGCAGCCGGGCCTCGGCGACCTCCGGCCAGGTTTTGATCTGCTCGAGCAGCGCATCCACCCGAGCCTCGGGTTTGAGAAAGGCAGCCACCTCCAGCTCGCGCTCGAGCGAGGCCACCACCCGATCCAGGTTCCACAGTAACAAACCCAACAAGAACAGGAGCGAAAACGATACCAGGGCGGTAAAGAAGGTGGCTAGGGTGCTGGTTAGGTGCTGGCGCAGCGATCGCAGGGCCTGGGAAAGGGCGTACACGACCATAGTGTATCGGCTGTGGGCTGTGGGTGGGTGAATTCCTGCTAAGTGTGGCTGGGCCGATCGGGGTTTGCACCAAACCCCTGGCGGCTTCCTGTGTAGAATAGGCTTGTTGTACGACCGCGGGCGGTTTTTGTAGCTACAGGAGGCCGGAAGGTGCTAAGTGGAAACCTGGCAGAGTTCCCCCTTTTGCGGCTCTTGGAGACCCTGATGGGGGCGGCCAGGGGTGGGGTTTTACGCATCGAGCACCCCAGTTTTGTGGGCAGTATTTACCTTGAAGGTGGGCATCCCATACACGCCGAGGCCGGTGGGCTGCGGGGTTTAGAGGCCCTGGAGCTTCTGGCTGGCCTCAAATCGGCGCCGTTTCGCTTCGATTCTGAGCCGAATACCCGTGAACGCAGCATTGAGCCGGGTCTCGAGACTCACCAGCTCATCGTGCACCAGTTTGAGGCCTGGAACGAGATTAAGCTGCCCGATAACTGGACACTAACGCTTCAGGCTGGCTCGATTCAAGGGCCAACCCAGCTCAGCCCCCTCGAGGCCAGTGTTTTGGCCCAGGTACAGGGGAAGAGTCTGGCCCAGGCCTTGATGAGCGGACGGCTTTCGCCCCTCGAGACTGCCCAGGTGCTTAGCAAGCTATTGCGGATGGGCTTGCTCGAGGCCCGGAACCACCTCACAATCGAGCCGGAGCCTTTGGTGGTGCTCACTTTGTATGGTGGGGGGCAGGGGGTGGCTGCCATCGACGAGGAACTGTTTGTGCGCTGGCAAGGCCTGGTAGGTGGGGGCTTTATGGTGCGCTTGCGCACCAAGAACCAGGAGGCCACCCTGCGCCCGGAGCCCCGCATTAACATGCAAGGCCGGGTCGGGTTGTTCGAGCGTGATCTGCGTCAACTGCGCCTCAGCCGGGGTGTATCGGTGAAAGTCTGGCCGGAGGTCAGGTAGAACAAAGGCAGCCTATGGATATACTCACGCTTAACGACTACGTTAATCGAGCGGTTTATGGCGAATGGATGATGCTGGTGTTCATCCTGGTGGGGCTATACCTCTCCTTGCGCACCGGCTTTCCGCAGTTGAGCCGGCTGGGGGTGGCGCTCCGTGAGACGCTGGGGGCCATCCGGGAGCGCTTCCTGAGCTTTGGCGGCCAGATTACACCCTTCCAGGCCGCGATGGTGGCTATGTCGGCCACCATCGGAACCGGGCACATCATCGGCATGGTGGGGGCGGTGGTGCTGGGGGGCCCTGGTGCGGTGCTGTGGATGTGGGTGGCCTACCTGGTGGGTATGGCAACCAAGTTTTCCGAGGCGGTTCTGGCAGTGCACTTTCGCCGCCAGTACACCGATGGCTCGGTGCTGGGTGGCCCCATGGTGTATATCCGCTATGGCCTGGGCCGACGGATGGCCTGGCTGGCGGCTTTGTTTGCCCTCTTTACTGCTATTGCCGCCTTTGGGATTGGTAACCTTTCCCAGGCCGGGGCGGTGGGGGCAGCCCTGGCGCAGGAATTCAATGTGCCGCCAGCGGTTACCGGCCTGCTGGTGGCCTTGCTGGTAGGAATCCTGCTGGCTGGCGGCATCCGCTCGGTGGCGCGCTTTGCCCAGATGGTGGTGCCCCTCAAGCTGGCGCTGTTCTTACTGGCGGTTTTACCCCTGATCTTCATCCACCTCGAGGGCCTGCCCACGGCCCTGGCGCTGGTGGTTTCCTCGGCGTTGAGCTTTCAGGCGGCCGCCGGAGGGGCTGCGGGGGCAGCGGTCTCGCTGGGGCTGGCTGAAATTTTGAAGGCGGGGGTGGGACGGGGCATCTTTGCCAATGAAGCGGGCCTGGGTTCGGCCGCCATTGCCCACGCGCAGGCCCAGGTCGATCACCCGGTGCGGCAGGGTTTCTGGGGCTTAACCGAGATGCTCCTGAGCCTGACCGTGACCACCCTGATGGCCCTGACCTTTATCGCCAGCGGGCTCTGGCAGCGCTTTTTGGGCGGCGACCGGGTGGAGGCGGCCCGCGCCCTGTTCGCCGAGCACCCGCTGGGGGTGGCTATGCTGGGCCTGATGCTGGCGGTTTTTGCCCTGGGAACCATGGTTTCCTGGGGGTTTTACGGCGAGGAAGGTGCGGCCTATCTGTTTGGTGAGGGCATCCGCTGGCCTTACCGCCTGACCTTTGTAACGTTTGCATTTGTGGGGCCGATGGGGGGTCTGGCGGCCCTGACCAGTGTGGCCGACACCCTCAACGGCTTGATGGCGATCCCCAACCTGGTGGCCCTGCTGGCCCTGGGGGGGCTGGTGGGCCGGCTGGTGCGGGAGTTCTTCAGCGGAATGCCCTGGCAGCCGCCGGAGGAAGACTAGGGCGCAAACCCGGTGATCGCCGGCCTGGCGGGCAAGCCGGTTTTCACCCAGGGTTGCATTCGCCGCACAGGCTTGCCTGTACACTTGGCGCATGAGTGTACCCAAGCGACTGGTGGTGGGGCTTTCGGGCGCCTCGGGGATGCCCTACGCCCTGGATCTGCTGCAAACCCTGCGACGGGTGGGAGGGCTGGAAGTCCACCTGGTGATGAGCCAGGGGGCCAAGCGGGTGCTGGCGGAGGAGGTGGGGCTGGGCCTCGAGGCTGTGGAGGCCCTGGCCCACGTGGTGCACCGCAGCAGCGACCTGGGGGCCTCCATCGCCTCGGGGAGCTTTCGTACCCTGGGTATGGTGATTGTGCCGTGCAGTGCGACCACCCTGGCCAAGGTGGCCTACGGTCTGGCCGACAACCTCTTGACCCGGGCGGCCTACGTGACCCTCAAGGAGCGCCGCCCCCTGGTGCTGGTGCCGCGCGAGGCCCCGCTGCCTTTGCCAAGCCTCGAGGCCATGGTCAGAGCGGCCCAGGCCGGGGCTACCATTCTGCCAGCGGCCCCTGGGTTTTACCACAAGCCCAAAACCATCGATGATCTGCTGGCTTTCATGACCCAGCGCATCCTGGATCTGTTTGGTCTTGAGTACTCCAGGGCGCCGCGCTGGGGCGAGCTAAGGGAGCTCGAGCTCGACTAGCGCAGGAAAAACACCCCGTACACCACCCCGATCAGAATGCGGTAGATGGCGAAGGGTACGAAACTGTTGCGGCTCACGAAAGCCAGAAGCCAGCGCACCGTTAGCAAAGCCGATACAAAAGCGGCCAGAAAGCCCACCGCCAGCAGTCCCCAGCTATCGGCGCGGAACTCGTCCATGTGGCGCAGCAGGGAGAACCCGGTGGCCGAGAGCATGGTGGGCACGGCCAGAATGAAGGAAAACTCGGCGGCGGCCCGACGGGATAGCCCCAGGGCCATACCCCCCACGATGGTAGCCCCGCTACGCGAGACCCCTGGCATCATGGCAATAGCCTGAAACAGGCCAATCAGCGCGGCGTAAGGTGCCGGTAGCTGGTTGACATCGTCGTAGCGCTTGTGGGACTGCAACCAGCGATCCACAAACAGCAAAAGAACGCCCACACCGATCAGATTGATCACCACAATCAGGTCGTTGCCTAAAAAGACGTTTTCGATCACATCGGCCAGTGCGAAGCCCAGGATGCCGGTGGGGATGAAGGCTACGATAATGCGCTTCCAGACCTGCATGTCCTGTAAGAAGCGCTTGAAGTACAAGGCCAAAACGGCCAGAATGGCCCCGAGTTGGATGACCACGACGAAACTTTTGATAAAAGGGTCGTTTTCGATATCGAGCTGGAGCAGGTGGGCGGCCAGGGTGAGGTGGCCGGTGGAAGAGATGGGCAGGAACTCGGTTAAACCCTCCAGAATGCCCAGGATGAGCGCTTCAAAAATGGTCACGCCCAAGAGGATATCACGCCTAGATGAAGCCCGGCAGACAGAGAGGTGGCTATTTTTTGGGGTACGATTCCCAGCATGAAGGTTTCGGTGCTGTTGCCAGCGGCCGGTTCAGGCGAACGAATCGGGCGGGGGCCCAAGGCTTTTTTGCGGGTGGGTGGGAAAACCCTGCTGGACTGGGCCCTCGAGGGCTTTGCCTGGGCCGACGAGGTGGTGGTGGCCCTCCCGCCGGGTTTTCGGGTGGATGGCCTGAAAACCGTTCCGGGCGGCCAGACCCGCCAGCAGAGCGTGTTTAATCTGGTGCAGGCGGCCAGTGGTGAGGTGGTGCTGGTGCACGATGTGGCCCGGCCTTTTGTGGTGCGCCCGGCGGTAGAACGGCTGCTGGAGGCTGTTCGGGCCACAGGTGCGGCCACCCTGGTGGTACCGGTGCCCGATACCTTGGTGCGGGAGGAAGATCGGCAATACGGCGAGGTGATCGCGCGCGAACACCACCGGTTGGTGCAGACCCCCCAGGGCTTTCGCCGCGAGCTGCTGTGGCAGGCCCATCAGCAGGCCCAGGCCGCGGGGACTGAATTCACCGACGATGCACAGCTAGTTCGCTGGTTGGGTCACCCGGTGGCGCTGGTGGAGGGCGACCGTCGGATGTTCAAGGTGACCTATCCCGAAGACCTGATTCTGGCAGAAGGGCTGGCGCAGGTATGGAACTGTTAGCCCCGGCCAAGGTGAACCTGGGTCTTTCGGTGCTGGGCCGCCGACCCGACGGCTACCACGAACTGCACACCCTGTTTGCGGCCCTGCGGGTGGGCGACCGGCTCTGGGTGGAGGCCATTCCCAGGGGAATTGAGCTGGAGGTGCGGGGCTGGGGCCTGCCCGCTGATACCAACAACCTGGTATACAAGGCGGCGCAGGCTTACCTGACGGCTGCTGGCTGGCCCGGCGGGGTGCGGGTGGTACTGGAAAAGAACCTGCCCCTGGCCGCGGGGCTGGGTGGGGGTTCCTCCGATGCGGCGGCGGTGCTGCGGGCTTTATCCCAGCTCTACCCATCCGCCCTCGAGCTGCCGAGGCTGGCCCTCGGGCTAGGGGCCGATGTGCCCTTTTTCCTGGGGCCGGGCCTGGCCGAAGGGCGGGGGGTGGGTGAACGACTGACCCCCCTGCCGCCAGTCCAGGCTGCACTGGTGCTGGTCAACCCGGGTATTGCGGTTTCGGCGGCTGAGGCCTACAAAGGCCTTACACCCGAGATGTGGCAGCCCGAACTGGATGTGGCGGGGGTGGTGGAAGCCATACAGGTGGGGGAGGAGCCCCCTTACTGGAATACGCTCGAGCGCTCCGTATTTCGCCTGCACCCCTACCTCGAGGCCCTCAAACAAGAGCTGTACCGCCTGGGGCTGAGGGGCGTGCTGATGTCGGGCTCAGGTTCTACCCTGTTTGGTCTGGCCCGTGAGGCCGACGAGGCCGCACACCTGGCAGGGGTTTTGCGAAGCAAGTACCCGAATTTCTGGGTGGTGGCCACCGAGACCGTAAGCTAAACGCTGTACATCTGGGGCTGTAAGCCGTATTATCCGGGCGTCATCGGGGGTGCCTGGGCTGTCCAGGCTGAGAAACACCCTTTGAACCTGATGCGGTTTGTACCGCCGTAGGGAGCATGACGCGGAGCCCTCCCGATGACATGGAGGGATTTTTTTATGCAAAGAACCCCGAAAGTTGGATGGTTGGCTTGGCTGGGTGTGCTGTGGATGCTGCTGGTGTTATGCCCTGCGTGGGCGCAGCAAACCACCCTGACCGTCCTGACCCACGATAGCTGGAGCCTCGACAAGAACCTGATCGCTCGCTTCGAGCGGGAGAGCGGCATCCGGGTTCGCTTTCTGAAAGGCGGCGATGCCGGCGAGATGCTCAACAAGGCCATTCTGAGCAAAAGCGCCCCCATCGCCGATGTGATCTACGGCTTCGACAACACCATGCTCTCGCGCGCGTTGCAGGCCGATATTTTACAGCCCTACCGCTCACCCGAGCTGCCCAACCTGCGCCCCGAGCTGATCATCGACCAGACCTTCCGGGCCACGCCGGTGGACTTTGGCTATGTGGCCCTTAACTACGACCGGGATTTCTTCAAGGACAAGCCCCTGCCCCAGCGCTTTGCCGACCTGGCATTGCCGGAATTTGCCGGGCTGTTGGTGGTGCAGAACCCGGCTACCAGCTCGCCGGGGCTGGCTTTCCTGCTGGCCACCGTGGCGGCTTTTGGGGAGGATGGCTACCTGGACTTCTGGGAAAACCTGCGCAAGAACGGGGTGCGGGTGGTGAGCGGCTGGAGCGAGGCCTATTACACCCACTTCACCCGGGCCGGCGGCGACCGCCCGCTGGTGGTCTCGTATAGCACCAGCCCGGCCGCCGAACTGTACTACAGCGAGGCCCAGCCCAAGCCCACCGAACCCCCCACAGCCAACCTCTTCCTGCCCCGTAGCTCGTTTTTCCAGGTGGAGTATGTGGGCATTTTGAAGGGTACGCGCAACCTGCGGGCGGCCCAGCGTTTTGTGGACTGGCTGGTTTCTAAGCCCGCACAAGAGAACATCCCCACCCAGATGTGGGTTTATCCGGCGCGGCGGGATGCCAGGCTGCCGGAGGTCTTCCGCTTTGCCCAGGTGCCCCCTGAGCCAGCCCGCCTGACGCCTCAGCAGATCGCAAACAACCGCGAGCGCTGGATTCGTGAGTGGACGCAGGTGGTGGTGCAAGGGCAGACGGCACAGGCGGTAAAGGCGCGGCGTTAGGTTGGCTGCGGGTATGGCAAAGGCCTCCCGCGCCGCCTCCTGGCTGGCCCTGCCGGTGCTGGTGTTCCTGGCCCTGGCTCTGCTGTACCCTTTGGGGCGCATTGTGGCCCTGGGTCTGGGTGAGGGTTTTGCACCCACGCTGGTTGACCCCTACTACCGCTCGAGGCTGCTCTGGAGTCTGGCCTATGGCCTGGGTTCCTCGCTGTTGTGTGCCCTGGCGGCCCTGCCCCTGGCCTACGCTTTTCGCTACCGCTTCCCGGGCCGGGACTTCTGGCTGGCTTTTTCGGTGGTGCCCTTTGTGCTGCCCACCCTGGTGGTGGCGATGGGTTTTTTGAGTCTGGTGGGCCCTCGAGGGCTGCTGGGGGTTAACCTCTACGGCACGCCCTGGATTTTGTTCTGGGCCAGCCTGCTCTATAACCTGGGCCTGGTGCTGCGCCCCCTGGTGGCCCTGCTGCCCAGGCTGAGCACCCCCATGCAAGCGGCCCGCACCCTGGGGGCCAGCCCCTTGAGGGCCTACCTGCGGGTGGGAGTTCCCCTGCTGGCCCCGGCTTTGCTCTCCAGCGGAAGCCTGGTTTTTTTGTTCTGCTTTACCAGTTTTGGCGTGCCCCTGCTGCTGGGGGGGTCGGCCTGGGCCACCCTCGAGGTGGCTACCTACCAGGCCCTGGCCCAGCGCCTGGCCTTTCCCGAGGCCAGCGCACTGGTATTGATGCAGCTAGGGGTGACCGGGCTGGTATTGTGGCTGTACCTGCGCTTGCAGACAGGATGGGTAGTGGGCCTCGAGGGCGCCGAAGTTCCCCGACCCCTCACACCGGGGCGTGCCTTGTTGCTGAGCACGGGCGTGTCGGGTTTTTTTTTGCTGCTGTATAGCCCCTTGCTGGCCCTGGTATGGCGCGCGCTGGAGCGCCCTGGGGCCTGGCTCTCGGTGTGGCACAACCCCGACTTCACCCCAGGCCTGCTGGCCCTGCAAAACACCCTGGTCTTTGCCGGAATGGCCCTGCTGGGGGTGTTGCCCATGGGTCTCTTGTACGCCTATGCGGTCTGGCGGGGGGCCCGCTGGCTGGACGGGCTGGGCCTGCTGCCCCTGATGGTCTCACCGGTGGCCCTGGGCCTGGGCTACCTGCTGGTCTACCCCGGGCTTAGGGGCTCCATCTGGCTTTTGATAGGGGCTTACATCCTGCTCAGCTACCCCTTGCTCACCCGCACCCTGCTGCCGGCCTTGCAGGGGCTGCCCCGGGGGGTGCTCGAGGCCGCGCGGGTGCTGGGGGCCCCGCCCTGGCGGCGGTTTATACGGGTGGAGTGGCCCCTGGTTCGACCCTCGACGATAGCCGGGCTGGCCCTGGCCCTGGCGGCCATCCTGGGGGAGTTTGGGGCCACCCTCACCCTACAGCGCCCGGAGTGGGCCACCCTGTCCCTGGCCATCTACGAGCGCCTGGGCCGGCCTGGGGCCACCCCCTTTTACGAGGCGGTGGTGCTGGCGGTGGTGCTGATGGTGCTGTGCACGGTTTTGCTGCTGGGGTTGCAGAAGAGCACCTGGGATCGCTGATTTTTCCCCAAGAGAAGGCTGCTGATAGCGAGGGGCTACCCTGCTAAGCCCGCACCTCCCGCCGCTGGAAGAGCACGTAGGCCACGGCGAAGAGCCCTATGGTGAGGGCGATCAGGCCCGTGAGCTGCGGCCAGGCCAGCAGGAAGCTCTGCCCCAGGGGAAGGGGTGAGCCCAGCAAGGCCCCCTCGAGCTGGCTGATAAGCACCGGCCCCAGGCTGCGCACCCCAGGGTTGAGCAGGGCCTGGATGGCCTCGGCGTACAGGGTGTTGGGTGAAAGGCGCGAGAAAGCCAGCAAGGCCTCGGTCTGGCGCAGCTCGCTCTCGGGGTTGAAGGGGTCGAAAGGGGCCACGGCCTGGGCCAGCAACTGGGCGATGATGCCCCAGAACAGCGCGAAGAAGAGCCAGACCGCAATGGCCGCCAGCGCCGAGGTGGCCGCGCTGCGGAAGAGCACCGAGGTGACCAGGGCAATGCCCAGCCAGACCCCGGTATAGGCCAGGGTAGCCAGCAAGAAGAGCAACGCCCGCGCGACCTCCTCGCTGCTGGGGGGTACGCCCAGGAAGATCAGGCTCAGCCCCACCACCAGCAAAAACAGGGCCAGCAGGATCAGGGCTATAGTAGCCAGCCCGGCTAAAAACTTGCCCCACAGCAGGGCATCGCGGTAGATGGGCTGGGCCAGGATGCGCGAAAGGGTGTTGCGGCTGTACTCACCGTTGATGGCATCAAACCCCAGGGCGATGGCGGCCAGGGGCAAAAAGAAGCTCAGGAAGGCCACAAACGAGGGCAGTGGATCCTGCGCCGCGGTAAAAACCCTTAGCAGGAGGAAGGGGTCCTCGCTGATGGTCTGGCGCAGGGTCTGGGCCCCGGCATAGACCGCCCCCACCGCCGAGAGCAGGATGAGCACCTCCAGGATGCGCATCCGGGTGCTGCTCAGGTGGTCGGCCATCTCCTTGAAGAAGACCGCCCACAGCCCCGTCCAGGGCGAGCCTTCACGACGACGCGGGGCAGAACTACGCTGCATGGCGCACCTCCTGGAAATAGCGGGCGTACACCTCGTCCAGGCTGGGCTGCTCCAGCACCAGGCTCTGGAGGGCAGCCCCGGCCTCGAGCACGGCTTTAGCCACCTGGGGGCGGATGTCCTGGGTGGCTTCCAGCCGCAGCCCCTGCCCCTCGGCCTGCACCCGGCTCACCTCGGGCAGGGCCTGGAGCCGCTCGGCCAGGCCGTTTAGGGGGGTGGCCTCGAGGCGGATGCGGTAAGCACCCCCCAGCACCCGCTGGGCCAGCTCCTCCACCCGCCCCTCCAGCACCAGCTTCCCCTTGTGGAACAGCCCCACCCGGTCGCAGATGGCCTGCACCTGGTGCAGCAGGTGCGAGGAGAGCAGCACGGTGATGCCCTCGGATTTCAGGCTTTGTATCATCTTCAGGAACTCCTGCGCGGCCTCGGGGTCCAGGCCCAGGGTGGGCTCGTCCAGAATCACCACCTTGGGCTCTTTGAGCAGCACCTCGGCCAGCCCTAAGCGCTGGCGCATACCCCGCGAAAAAGCACCCACCGGGCGGTGGGCCACCTCGGCCAGCCCCATGCGCTCCAGCACCCGTTCCATGCGGGCCTTGGCCAGGGCGGGGGGCAGCCCGTTGAGCCGGGCGATGTAGGAGAGGTTCTCCCAGGCGGTCATCTCGCCATAAAAACCCACCGAGTCGGGCAGGTAGCCCACCTGCCGCTTGAGCGAGAGCGGTTCGCGCACCGGGTCGAGGCCCAGCACCCGTACCTGGCCCGCGCTGGGCTCGGTGAGGCCCAGGAGCATCAGGATGGTGGTGGTTTTGCCGGAGCCGTTGGGGCCCAGCAGGCCATACACCTCGCCCACCTCGATGCGCAGCTCGAGGCCCTCCACCGCCACCACCCTGCCGTAGCGTTTGGTTAGGCCTTGGGTTTCGATGACCATGGGGCCTCCTAGCGCCGCCCGAAGCGTGAGACCGCGAACCCCACCGCGCCAACCGCCACCGCAATCAGGGCCACCCCGATCAGCCCCCACAGGGTGGAGGTCTGCACGGTCACCCGGTAATCGGCCGAGGCCTGGGCTCCTTCGGCGCTGGCCCGTAGGGTCAGCATGTAGTCGCCTGCAACGGCCCGGGAGGAGGGCTTGATGCGGGCGGTAACCTCCGACTCAGCCCCTGGGGCCAGCCGCTCGATCTTGTCGGGCTCAAACCTGACCTCCCAGCCCGAAGGCTCGCTGGCGGAAAGCTCGAGGTTCTCTGCTGGGGCGCTGCCGTTGTTTTTGACTACCAGCTTGATGGGGTTCTCGCGCCCGGCATAGGCCCGCCCCGAGAGCCGTTCCTCCGGGGTGGAGAGGCTCAGTTCGACCTGGCCGGTGATGTCCAGGTTCACGGCCAGCTCGGCCTTGGCCTCCCCGGCCAGGGCCCGCAGGGTGACGGCATAAACTTTGGCCTCCACCTGCCTGGGGGGGGTGACCTGAACCTCCAGATCGCGGCTTTCCCCGGCTTTTAAGGGCAGGCTGTTGATCTCCTGGCCGCCAAAGGCGGTGCTAAAGCTCACCCGGAAGTTCTCGGGGGCGTCGGCCTCGAGGTTGACCAGCAAGTCCTGGTCGCTTTCGTTTCGAAGGGTAACCCGGTAACGGAAGCTGGCGGTGGGGGTGCCTTTGAGCACCGGAAGCTCGGTCTCGAGGGATAGCCGCTTGGGCAGCACCTGGCCCAGTGTGAGCGCCAGGGGCAGCTCGGCCCGCACCCCACTGCCCTCGGCCACCAGCCGGAAGCGATAGGTGCCGGCCCGCACGTTTTGCGGCGGCTCGAGCCGCAGGGAAAGGCTCTGCTCCCCATCGGGCAGCACATACACCGCACTGACCACCCGGCCCCCGCCCAGCAGGCTGGCCTTCCAGCCCGGGGCTAGTTCGGCGACCCGCACCTGCACGGTCTGGGGCGGCAGGTTGTAGCCCTTGAGGGTGATGGGCAGGTTGATGGTTTCGCCCAGCCGCACGCTTTGCGAGGGGTAGGGGGTGTACAGGGCCAGACCGCGGAACCCCTGGGCCAGGCCCAGGCTCATCAGCAGCAACAGGAGCACAAGTAGGCGTGGCATGCTTCACCTCCGCAAGGAAGTTTTTCACCTGTGAATCTAGAAAAGAAAGATGAAATGTACATTAAAATCATAACGATACTTGACAATGTTACGCTCAACTTTTATAATACCCAACTGTAGGGAATCTGCTAACAAACCCTACGAAAGGAGGTTTCAGTATGCTGGACATTGTTCGGAACGTACCTGTTCAGACGATGCCTCTGCGGAGCTGGAATCTCTCGAGCGTAAACAACTTCTTCCAGGAGTTCGACCGGCTCTGGAACGAGGTGACAGCATCTTTAGGCAGCCCGGTGTCCGTTAGCGCCTACCCCTACGATCTTTACGAGACCGGGGACAGCCTGGTGCTGGAGATGGCGGTGCCGGGTCTGCGCAAGGACGACCTCGAGGTACGCCTGGAGGGCAACCGGCTGACCATTCGCGGTACTTATCCGGAAGCCCAGGGCAGCGATGAGCGCCGCTACTGGTCGCGGGGTCTGCCGCGCGGTAGCTTTGTGCAGAGCCTGACCCTGCCCGCCTCGGTGGAGGTGGACAAGATTCAGGCCACCATCACCGATGGCCTGCTGCGCCTGACCCTACCCAAGGTGGAGCAGGCCCGCGTGCGCAAGATCGCCATCAGCGCGGCCTAAGCAAGCCGGTTTTTCCCACAAAGCGCAGTTCCAGCAACTGGAACTGCGTTATTTCTTAGCTTGCAATAGACCGGCCAGCAGGGTAATCACCACGGCCAGCCCCGCCACCGCTGCAAAAGACACCCGCAACGATGTGGCCTGTGCGATTAGGCCGATAACGGGTGGCCCGCTCAAAAAACCCAGGTAGCCCAGCGTTGCCACCGAGGCCAGCGCCACCCCGGGCTGCACCCCCGGTACCCTGCCAGCGGCGCTAAACACCAGCGGAAACAGGGTGCAGTAACCCAGTCCAATCAGCGCAAAGCCCAGCATGGCGATCTCGGGACGGTTGGTAACAAGCGTGGTGCTGAAACCGCTGGCAGCCAGCAGCCCACCGGCTCGAGCCACCGCCACCGGCCCCAACCGATGTATGAGGGCGTCGCCGCTCAGACGGCCCAGCACCATGGACACCGAAAAGGCCGAGAAGGCCAGCGCCGCCACGGCCTCGCTGGTGCCCATCTCGTGCTTCATGAATACCGCGCTCCAGTCGGCCACAGCCCCCTCGCCCAGACCGGTGCAGAACACGATCAACCCCAGGCCCAGCAGCACCCCTCGAGGCCAGACAAAGCGCGGCCCGCTCGCCACAGGCTGAGCCTCGAGCAGGTATCGGATGGCTGCCAGCATCAGCAGCCCCATGACCAGGGCCGTCCAGGCAAAGAAGGGCAGCGGTGCCAGTCCGCCTGCTGCTGCGGCCCCTCCCAGCGCAGCACCCACCAGGCCTCCCAGGCTAAACAGCGCGTGGAAACTGGACATAATGGGCCGGGCGTGGCGTTTTTCAACCTCCACGGCCTGGGCGTTCATGGAGATGTCCATGGCCGCGTTGGCGAAGCCAAACACAAACAGCCCCAGGCCCAGCGTCCAGCCATTGGGGGCCAGGGCCAGCAGGGGCAGTGCGGCGCAGTTGCTTATGGCGGCCCAGGCCAGCACCGGTCGGCTGCCCCAACGCGCAATGAGCCAGCCGGTTAGGGGCATGGCCAGCACCAGCCCGATGGGGCTTCCCATCAGCACCAGGCCCAGCTCGCCGGCGTTCAGGCCTAGCTGCTGCTTGATGGTTGGAATGCGCGAGACCCAGGCAGCCAACACCAGACCGCACACAAAGAAAGTTACATAAATGGCGATCCGGGCCTGGGATAGTTGGTTGGGTGAAGCTGTATCCAATGGGCGTTCCTTTCCTGGAGCACTGCCTTTTAGCGGGTCAGCCGTTCGATGAGGGGGCGGTGTTGGGGAAACTGCCGGGCCAGGGTTTCGCGCTCGGCCAGCTCGAGGTCGGCGAAATCGAAGCCCGGGGCCATGGTGCAGCCTACCAGGGCGTAGGTTCCGGGGGTATCCAGGCTGGCTGCAAACCAGTAGCCAGCAGGAACCGTTGCCTGGAAGCGCTCTCCTTTGCTGGGATCGGGGCCGAGCGATAGGGCCGAAAGCGCACCCTGGGGCGAGATGAGCCACAGGGTTAGGGAAGCGCCGGCGTAGAAATGCCAGATCTCGTCGCTTTTGAGCCGGTGGAAGCTTGAAAAATCGGGGTGCTCGAGCAAAAAGTAGATGGCCGTGGAAAAAGCCCGTGGGCTGCCAAAACGGGGGGGTAGATGGGGCTGTGCGATAAGCTCGCTGGATACGTAGGTCTGACGATAAAAGCCACCCTCGAGATGGGGTTGCAGGCCGAGGTGTTCCACCCAGAATTTGGCGCTATACATACTGAGCAGCCTCCAGTTCACCGTTGGCGACGGCGCTTGCCCGAAAAAATCCGACCGCTATCAGGCCAGATGCCGTCGGCGATGAGGTGCAGCCATTGTGAGGCATAGTACCCCAGCACCAGTGCCCAGATAACCTCCTGGGGTGGGGCCTTGAAGTGGGGTTGCAGATGGATGTTCAGCCCCAGGTAGTTCGAGAGGGCGGTGAAGAGCCAGTACACCAGCACGCCCATCGCCCCCAGGTACAGAATCCGGGTTAGGGGGCCCACCACCCAGGTGTGCGAAAGGCCCCGATGGGCAAACATCCAGCCATAGGGCACCCAGATCCAGCCCATCCAGCCCCAGCGTCCCTTGGCCCGCACCTGTTGTTCGGCCAGATCCAGGTCGGGGGTGATGAAGAAGGTTCCCAGGAGGTAACTGCCCATAAAGGCCACCGCCACCGGCTGGGGAACCTCGAGTTCTTGCCGGTAGACCCAGTAGGCGGCTGTGGCCAGTCCCAGGACGCTGAGATTGATGGCTTCGTGAACGCGACCCGAAGGCACGGCCGTAGTTTACGTGTTTGGAGGGTTAAGAGGGGTTGTTAATTCCCAATTGATCCTGGGTGGATTGTCAATAAATTTGTTTTAGTCAGAAATTTCGCGCAAATATAGTAAATGGCGAAATGCGGCAAATCCGGGAAAAAGCTGTTTTGGACGGACTTAAAACCACAAACAGTCGACAGCAAAAACCGGTCTCATCTTTGCCCTTCGGGGTTCTGGTAGACTTTGTAGCCGTGACCGTGGAGGCTCGGACTGCCCCCAAACGCGAAGCAATCCTCGAGGCAACCATCCGAGTGTTGAGGGATCGGGGGTTGTCGGGGCTCAAAGTCGAGGAGGTAGCCCGGGAAGCCGAGGTCGGCAAAGGCACGGTTTATCTCTACTTCCAAGATAAACAAGACCTGCTCAAGGCGCTGGTGGAACACCACACCTTTACCTACTACCGCAAGGTGGAGGAAGTGGTGAGCCGTGGTGGCCCCTTTCGTGAGCGCCTGGCTGAGGTGCTGCGACTTCGGGTGGACTGGGTGGAGGAGTGGCGCGGTTTGTGGGCGGCTGTAGCCCGAGAGGCCCAGCCTGAGGACACCACAGGCTGGCTCAGGGGGATGCACGAGCATTACCAGCGCTTGCTGGAGAGGCTGGTGCAGGAAGGTAAGGCCAGGGGGGAGGTGCGGCCTGAACTCGACACCTGCCTGACCGCTGCCAGCATTGCGGCCCTGGCCTGCAACCCCCAGCTCGAGTTTCCACGGGAAGCCTACCTCGAGCACCTGCTCGAGGTGTTACTGAAAGGAGTGGCGTTGTGAGCGAATACCGTCCAGGAGACAAGGTTGTTTTGCCGCCGTATGGTGTAGGTGTGGTGGCGGGGATCGCCCAGCGTTCGGTGGCTGGCTCAGATAAATCCTACTATCAAGTCGACTTTCCTGGAACCCGCTCGAAGGCTTATGTGCCCGTAGAAGCGCCGCAAACCACCCGTTTGCGCCGGGCCTTGTCGCCGGATCAGGTAAACGAGATCCTAGCTTTGCTACAGGAAGGCCGGCTGCCCCTGCCCCGCCAGTGGGCCGCCCGCCACCGCAAGACCACCGAGATTCTGGCCGATGGCGATCCTTTTCGCATCGCTACCCTGGCCGGTCAGCTTCGGGCCTGGGAGCAGGAAAAAGGCCTCCCCGATCTCGACCGCCAAGCCCTTCGCCGGGCCATGCACCTTCTGGCGGAGGAAATTTCACAGGTGCTCGAGATTACCCTTGACGAAGCCCGCAAACTCTTTGAAGAAGCTGTGGGCGAGAGCCTAAACTAAAAAACCAGAACAATTTTTATCGGTAGGGCCTGCAAGCCCTACCGATTGAGCTTAAGTACTAGGCCCCGTACTTTTGTAGCTTGCCAGCATGGGCCAGCAGCAAGGGCATCAGCTCCACCCCGCGCAGGTGGCCCAGGCTGCCTCTGGCGGCCTCGTCCTCGGTGAAGCGCCGGGCGGCGTCGTTGCGGAGGTAGGGGCCATAGAGCAGCAGCGGCACTGGGTGCCAGGAGTGGGCTTTCAAAACCGAAGGGGTGGAGTGGTCACCGGTGATAGCCAGCACATCCGGCTTCAGGGCCAGCAGCTCGGGCAACAGGTGGTCAAAAAGCTCGACCTTATGCACTTTTTCTTCAAAATTGCCGTCCTCGCCGGTGCTGTCGGTTTTCTTGAAGTGCAGATAGAAGAAATCGTACTTGGCCCAGTTTTCCCGTAGGGCCTTTACCTTGCCCTCTGGAGCGTCTTCCACCCCTTCCACCGGCAGCACCTCCATGCCTACCAGGCTGGCCAGCCCTTTGTACATGGGGTAGCTGGCAATGCAGGCCGGCGTGAGGTGGTACACCTCGGAGATC
This sequence comes from Meiothermus sp., assembly GCA_026004095.1. Lineage (GTDB taxonomy): Bacteria > Deinococcota > Deinococci > Deinococcales > Thermaceae > Meiothermus. Next base: position 84,164 of record BPIL01000008.1, on the reverse strand, counting down.
AGAGGGAAACGGGGGCGTTCGGAGATACCCCGGAACAACGCACCGTTGATCTGGGGCTCATCGGCCAGCACCTCGCGGATGCGCTCGGACAGTCGGTTAAGCACTCGAGCGGTGCGCTGGCTCTCAGCGCTAGCGGTTTTGGGCTCGGCCTGCAAGGGAGGCACACCGGTTTTCTGGGGGTCGGTGTCGGAAACCTGCTCACTCAGCCCCTCGCCGCGCAAAATCACCACAAAACGGTGCTCGCTTTCGGTGTAGAAGCTCACCTGCACCCCCTCGAGCTCCTGGATGGCGGCCTTTAGCCTGTCCACCACCCGCCGGTTCTCCGCGTCGCTGGGCCGGCCTGCCCGGCGGTCTTTGACCAGTCCGGCGGCGTCCAGGGTGGCAAAGTTGCCGCGCACTGCCACGTCGCCGTCTTTGAAATCGGCCCCAATCCCGATGGCCGAGAGCGCCCCGCGCCCCACCAGGTACTTGAAGGGGTCGTAGCCAAAAAGCGAGAGGTGGCCGGGGCCGGAGCCGGGGGCCAGACCGGGGTAGACCGGGGTCAGGAGTCCCAGGGCGCTCTTTTGCGCCAGGGCATCCAGGTTGGGGGTATGCGCTGCGGCCAGCTCGGTGGGGCCGCCGGGGGTCTGGGGCAGGCCGCCTACGCCGTCCAGCACAACCAGGAGAATCTTGGTGGGGGTTTTTTGCGATAGCTCTGTGAGGATGGGGAGCATGTCCATGCGCCCATTCTACCGAGGGAAAAACGTCCGCCTAGCTCTGGGGTTCATACCGATTCCGCTTGAACCCCTCACCCTTGGGTGTAACCAAAGGTGAGGGGTTCGAGCCGACCGAAGGGAGTAGGATCAGAAGCGGAAAACTCCCAGCCGCACCCGCCCGCTGGGGGTGTCCAGGAACTGCTCGAGCAAATTCCCCGTAAAGGCCTGCCCAAAACCGCCCACCCGCACCCCATTCCGCAACAGGTCGCCCGAGGCCGTCCAGAAGTCGGCCTCAATGGGGTTACCGTCGCGGAAGACCCGCTTGATCAAACCGTCTTGCAGGCGGAACTGCTGGCCGCCCTCGCTCCAGGCGTTGTTGAGGGTGCGGATGGTCTGCATCACCAGGCTGTCGCTGCCCACCAGTTGGAAGTCGTAGGTTTCGTTCACCTGAATCTGGAGGCCGGGGCCCTGCAGGCTGCCCTGGAGGGTGTCCTGGTGGTGGAACTTGATGGAACCGGGGCCAAAGTCGGAGAGCACCTCCTGGGCGTAGCTCAGGTTCAGGGTGTAGGTCTGGCCGTCAAAGACCGCCGTCCCCCCCAGGCTCACGCTGAGGGCGCTGCCCTGCCGCTGGGAACGGAGGCTCAGGTTAACCGGGCCAATCTCGTTGTCGGGTTTGAGCTGGGCGCTGAACTGTAGCAGGTGGTTGCCCTTGTAGAAAGCGGTGGCCCCGTCCGTGAGGTCGCCCTGGAACTGGGTGATGACAAACTCGTAGACCACCCCATCGCTCCAGACCACCCGCAGGCGGTTGGTGGGGTTGGGGCTATAGGTGAAGGTGTTGCCGCTTTGGGTGAGGGTACCGGTGAGGGTGCCGGGGTTCTGGCTCTTGCTGCGGGCTATTTCAACCGCCTCGACCAGCAGGGGCGAGAGGTTTTGCTCGAGGTCTTTCAAACCCTCGGGCAGCACCGCCGCGGTTTTGAAGCCGGAAGCACTCGGGTTGGGCGTACCGGGGTTGCCGGGGTTCGGGTTGCTGGTGTTGGGGCTGGTGGTGCTGCCACAAGCACCGAGGGCAACAACCAGCAGACCGGCGAAAATCCAAGCTAGGGGTTTCATACGCTTCTCCTTTGTGAATGGTTTTAGCCCACTTGGTTCGGCGATAAAGGTTGCTGGGCATTTGAGCGCAGAATAGGGGGCTGGCGTTACACCGGCGTCTCAGAGAAAAACCCCGCCAAAGCGGGGCTTGGACTGGACAATGCGTGCCCAGCTACGGGTGAACGCTCAGGTCGCCTTGAGCGCTGGGCAGAGGGCCAGCATTGCGCGACAGGATGTTGTTCCAGATGAAGCGACCCATTTCTTGGCGCATGCTGTCGTGCGAGAGCACCTCGGCGTCGCTGGTATAGCGGCGGTACCAGGAACCCGGAGCAGGCTTATTGTCTACGATAAAATCCAGACGGGTGTGATCGAAAAACTCGTTGATTCTGGTGCCCAGGCGGAAGCCCATTGCCGAGTCATACTCTACCAGCCCGTCGAAGTCTACCCGATCGTCCCTGGCTGCTTGGCCGGTGGGTACCGCCCTGGGGGCCGGCACGCTGATGGATCGCCAGGTAAGCTGCCATTTGGCGGGGTCTGCGCACTTCAAGAGGTTGCCTAGATCTCGACCCTCAAGCTCATCTTTAAGCCAGTCATAAGTGTCGGAGACCAGTTGACCAAAATCGTCGCCTAGGTCAGCAAGTCTATCTAAGAAGCCTGTAAAGTTGAGGTTGACCAGTTGGCTGGCAGCCTCGGTCAGACTGCCGTAATGCCTGCCCATGGCTTGAACCACCGGGCCGTAGTCCAGTTGGAGACTTAAGGTTTCGCATTCAAGATGGGGCACCGGAACCTTTGCCGAACCCCCCAGGTCGAAGCGGTAACGCTCCATAAGGTATAGGGGTAGGGGCTGGCTGCTGGTGGCATTGAACCCCCGCAGTAGGAAGCGCATCAGATCGCTGCTGTCCCCCCCAAACTCGGCTGCGAAGAAGAGGTTGAGATCGGGCGCCAGGGTGTCGAGCGCAGCGCTCCATAGGGTGACCCAGTCGGCCCGCTCGACGCGGTCGAGCCTGCCAGCAAAGCCAGCCGGGGGGCGGTTGAATCCGCTGGTCAGTTCTATCACCTGGAGGGCATAATCTCCTAAGACCGTCATGCCTACCCATTTTTGAGCGCGGCTGCCCATCTGGAGCTGTCCGGTGGCATCGAAGTCACGCAAGACTTCGCGCAGGTTGAAGGTGTCCAGCACCGTGCTGCCGGGGTTGCGGTTACCCAGGGTGTAGATGGGGATGAGCCGACCCCTGGCCCCATTGATGGGGGTCTGGTTGGTTCGGATGGCCTGACTGGGGTGGAGGACAACGGTGTTGAGTATTTGCCACAGAGCGGTGTGGGCCTCGGTCAGCACAGGGTTATCGGCCAGTATAGCCTCCCATCCATCCAGTATAGCGATGACCGGCTCGGCCCGGAACACATCGTCGAACTGCACGCGGAACACAAAGGCCAGGGTGTTTTGCAGGCTGTCGCGAAGCCGGCGCTCCTCTTCGTTCAGGTTGTTGAGGGTACCCCGCAGGTTGCGTAAAAAGCGGCGCGCTTGATCGGCACCATCGGCAATGCGGGTGCCTTCGTGGGGAGTGGAGCTGGTCACAGCGTAGTAGGTGTGGTCGCGCAGGTAGTCCATCTTGACCCGAACGGATAGATCGCCGCTGTCGTAGCTGGGGTCGGTGGGCACAATGAGCGGCCGCCGATTAACAGGATTGATCACCGAGCGTAAGGCGTTGCGGGCTGGGTTGGAGAGGATAAAACGGGTGACCAAACCCCCATAGCTATGGGCTACAAAAACCAGCTTGGGTTTTTTCCCGAAACGTCGCTCGAATGCCCGCACACAGGCGTAAATCTGTTTGGTGGCATCCATGGACTGCTCGACCAGCCCCTTGGTGGCGTCCCGGCGGCCCAGCAGCAGCGAGAGCTGAGGGGGGGCGGCCTGGTTGGGGTCGTAGCGCTCGGCGGTAACCATGTCGGCCAGGTCGCAGAATTCTGGCGGTGGCGGATTGTCGATATCGTTGCTGGAGTTGTGGGTCAAGGCTGCGTTGAGGAAGAGGTCGCCAGTCACGTTCACACCCGTCAAGGTTTGCAGGGGGGTATTTTTACTGGGGTCACCGCCCAGCAGGCTCACCACCGTAGGGTAGGTCCAGTAGCGCCGCACATGCTTGCGGGTTCCAGGCACACCGCTCAGAGCAATATCTTCGGCGGTAGGAGGAGGTATTGCGGCTGTAGCTCCGTGCAGCAAGACGATGATAGTAGGGCTGTCCTGGAAAATGCCGAAGCGCAAAGGGTCAACTAGAGTCAGGTCTATGATGTGAATATCCCGGTTGGGAAAGGCCACACTGACCTTGGTGATACCACCAGTAGGTGGTCTGGTAACAGTGACGGGTGCATACAAACCGACGCTATTCCCGGTGGCAAGGCGGGAAGCGCCAGCCATTTTGCCCTCGTTGGTGACGATCAGGCCGGTACGCTGGCCGTCCTCTTCGTGGGCGTAGAGCCCCGCGCCGGTTCCGGGCCGAGCCTCCTGGGCCGTCCAGCTTAGGGAGGTGCCGTCGGGCAGCGTGAAGCTACCGCTGGCCGACGAGCCACTTAGACGGCCTTCGAGGCGGTGTCCGTTGGGGGCGGTGGTGGGGTTGATCTCGCTTCCACTCAGCGTGCCGAAGAACCAGCCGGTGTGGCTACCCCAGGTATTAGGCCCACCGCAGGCATAGGCTGCCAACTGGCCATCCTGCACCACCAGGGCAATCAGGGCATCGCTCCCGGCAATCTCCCCCACATATACCCGAGGGCCGGGGCTGGTAGTGCTGGGGCGGCTGCAACCACCCAGCAAGGCCAGCAAGAAGAATCCAAGTACCACCGCAATCAAATGGCGCATACCTCACCTCCTATGTGCTGTCCATGTCCTTTAGCGGACAGGCCCAGTGTAGAAAGGCAGCGTTACACCAGCGTCTCAGGAAAAACCCGCCCCTGGGGGGCGGGAAAAGGTATGTAGGTTGGAGCGTCTATTGAACTGGAGTCAATAAGAATGCACGGGCCTGACCGTTCAGTATACCGTGACCCACGATTTGACCTGAGTTGTTGATGTCGGTGGCACGAATAAGCAGCCACCCTTGGTTTGGATCAATTAGGGAGTTCAGATCACTCATCTGACCATCTCGCCATATGAAAGCACGGCCGGAACCGTCAGAATTCCAAGAATAACCTACCACCACTCCCTGGTCGTTAATTCCCGATGCAGTGGAATCTCTTCCTCCTAAGGTACCCAGATCCGTCATCTGACCATTTTGCCAAAGGAAGGCTCGGAATCGGCCGTCGGAGTTGGTTGATTCGCCCACCACCTGGGCGTTGTTGTTGATAGCGAGGGCTGTTGAGTAATGCCCACCCAAGGTTCCCAAATTGGTCATCTGGCCATTTTGCCAGATAAAAGCATGACTTTCTCTGCTCGATGTATAAGATCTACCCACTACCTGCCCACTTTCATTGATTGCATATGCTTCCGACAAGGATCCTCCCAGGGTTCCCAGATCGGTCATTTGCCCGTTTTGCCACAGGAATGCTCGAGTCTCATTGCTACTAGAATTTTTGTACCAACCAACGATTTGTCCTCTGTTATTGATTTTTTGGGGTACCGCGTACCTCGCGCCAATTCCCCCAAGAGTCCCCAGGTCGGTCATTTGCCCGTTTTGCCATAAGAAAGTGCGTCTTTCGCCAATATCATTGAGATAGGAACCTACAACCTGACCACTATCATTAATCCCCCAGGCTTCCGACTCATACCCTCCAAAGGTTCCCAAATCGGTCATCTGGTTACTTTGCCATAGAAAAGCGGTCTGACGGCTGATGTTGAGCGTGACACCCACTACTTGACCGCTTTCATTGATGTCCCAAGCTCTAACGTTACCAAGATCTGTAACGCAGTACCGCACTCCTTGCGCAGCGGTGCAACCGGTGGCGGGAACCACCTTACCCAGCTCCAGCGGCAGGCTGGGTGGTATGTTGGGAACCACAAAAGCGAAGAATTGATCCTGGCTGTTGCCATCTTCGGTGGCCACCCACTCGAGTTCAAAATCGGTCTGGCCCTCGCTGGCGTCTCTGGTTGCCAGAGGCTCCAACCCCAGGGAAAGTGCACTTTCGGGTTTTCTATAGATTTCGATGCGTTTGACATTGTAGATAAGAAAGTTAATGTTATCAGGATTCAGCTTGACCCTAAAGGTCAACTTGTCGTCCTTTTTGTAGGATTGCTTATTGACGGTTATGTTCTCTAGCGCAGTAGGCGAGGTGGCAATGGGAATTTCGCCCTTGAACCCAATCTTCACCACCCCGTCCTTGAGAAGTTTGAACAACTGCTCGGCTGTGGTTTCACTCATAAACAGCTTAAAGACATCTTCAATGTCGTCTGAGAGGCTGGTTTCGGCCTTGATCTTCAGGTATTGACTGGAAGCATACTCGGCATCTGTGGCCTGTTGCGCAACAGTGCTCAGGTCGAAACCCATAGCTCCTACCACGTCGAGGTCGAGAAAATCCAGGGCAAAGAGTCTGTTGCCAAAACTAAGTTTGGGCCTAAAACCCAAAAAACCTTCGGCATTGACTCGAACTTTCGAGTTAAGGCCAAAAACCGGTTCGACCAAAGAACCCTTGAGAAAATTCTGGTTGGTGTCAAAGCTCGATAGGTTGGTCAGCCCGGTCGCAGGAGTATACTCAAAACCAACGGTTGCTGAAGCCTTTATCTCTCCTTTCAATCGAAGGTCAACCGAAGTAAGCGCAAGTTCCCCCTTAATTCCAAAGGCTCCATGCACCGGCAGGATCGGGCTGATAATCTGACTGAGTGCACCCGTTATTGGAACCGGAATGCTAAAAATGGGTTCGGTGGTCTCGCAACTGACCGTTCCATTCAACATATTCGACAACTTGATGCCTCCTGTAAAGCTGATCCCAACCGATAGATCGGCTTTGACCCGGATGTGCGTTGTCTCAGAGTCCGAGACCTCGAATATGATGTCCCAGTTCCCCAAAGAGGCACTGGGCTCCACTTCAACCAAGTTGGATTCCAGTTTGCCCTCTACCTCTCGCTTGCAGGTGAAGGGCCCTACCTGATCCGTCGCTTGAGGAACAACCTTTTGGCGCTCAGACAACTTGTAGTCAGGAAACTGTTGTTTTTGGGCCGAAGATGGCCTTACCCCTGTAAAAGCCCCCCCAACCCGCACCGATAAGTTCCTAAACATTTCGTTGACGGGTCGCACTTCAAATACCACCTCGGTTCCCCCACTCACCGGGGTTGATGAAACAACTCTTCCTGCGAGGGGTTTGGACTCGCTTGCCAACACCATTGTCCCCGGCTGTAAACTTTGAACAGCCAAGGTTGCTTTCATCCTATACCCCACCCCTCCAGGCTGGCTTGGGTCAACCGGCTGTGGTTCCCCCAGCACCTGGGCATCAGAAAACAGCACCGTTCCAGGTGCAGGTTCGGCGATAATTACCAGCGCCGGAGACGACTTAACCCCGGCTGCCTCGGCGGTAATCTGAGCGGAGCCCAGCGCGCTGACAGCTACAACCTTACCCGAGGTATCTACCGTGGCATGCGCTGTGTTTGAGGACGACCAGGCGAAATTTGTCTTAATCTCGTTCCCCTGGGCATCGAACGCTTTTGCGCTTAAGGTCTGGCTTTCTCCTGCCTTGGTGAGCAACAGCGCCCCTGGCGTGATCTCGATCCGCACCACTTTGGGCTGGGTGGGTGCGGGACTGCAGGCCATTAACACCCCTGATAGAACCCAGAAAACTACCTGGTAGCCTTTGAATGCGTAAAAGTTTTTCATGGTATCCCCCTTTTTTGCGGAGCTTATTGAAATATCGTTACACCAGCGTCTCAGCGGAACCCGTCGAGGCTAGGCAAGTTGAGCTGGGCTTTGGAGCTACCTGAGTGCTGCGTCCAGGAAGGCAAACACCTCAGGCCCCCAAATTTGGTGGCCCTGGGCACAAAAGTTGTGCCCGTCCTGGTTGGAGATGCCAAAGGGCGGGAAGACCCTGGCCTGGAAGGGTTTGCCGGCCCTGCGCATCTCCTCCGAGAGGGCCTCGAGGGCGCTCAGGGAGTAGTCGTTTTGGGCCTGGATAAAGAAGACCGGCATGGCGGCGTTGCGGGCGGCCTGGCTGAGGCGGGCCCGTAGCTCAGGGGAGTTGTTCCAGGTTTGGGCTGCCCCGGCGCAGTTCACCGCGGCCTTGTACCCCGCGTCGGCACGCTCAACGGCCAGCATGGTCTGAATCCCACCAAACGACCAGCCGAACACCCCAATCCGCGCTGCGTCCACAAAGGGCTGGGCCTTTAGGAAGGCCACGCCCTCGAGTTGGTCGGAGAGCTGCTCCTCGTGCAGGCGCACCAGGGCCTGGCTCCACTCGGCTCCCCGTAGCCGGTTCAGCTCATCCAGAATGTAGGGGCCGGGGGAGCGCCCGTGGCCCCGGCGGTTGGGGGCAAAAAACACATACCCCCGCTCCACAAAAGGCACCGCCAGCCGGTCAATATAGGCCAGGTTTTTCTCGCTGCCATGATTGTAAACCACTGCCGGGAACGGCCCCGGCCCCGGCGGGCGGTACAGAAAACCGCGCAGCTCAAGGTCGCCGTTCTTGTACATCACGGTCTGCACCACCATCCCCTGGCCCCAGGCCAGGCAGCCAGCCAGCAATCCAACCCCCAAAAAAATCGTCCTAATCCCCATAATGCACCTCCTCGTTCAGCGCAAGCGGCGCGGCCAGCGATGCTGCAAAAACCTCCTCAGCTCCTCCCAGGTGGCAAACACCCGCTCCTCGCCGGTTCTAAGGTCGCGTACCCGGTAGCTGCAAGATAGGCTACCGTCTGGGCCGGGGGTGGTGTACACCCGCAGGAGGAGGCTCTGACGCAGCCGGGGGGGCATGGGGGATAGCCTAGGGGTTGGGCATTACACCAGCGTCTCAGCCATGAAGAGAAAGCCCTCGCTCGGTGAGGGCTTGCACATACTGCTCCTTGAAGGGCGAGGGCAGAGCTTCTACCTCCACTGCCTGAAGGATGGGCCTGGCCCGGCGCAACTGGGCTTCGGTTCCCTGACGTAGTAAGACCAGGGCCAGGCGTACCGGGGTAGCTTTAGGATCCATACCGAGCGCAACGTCGAGTGCTTGGTTGAGTGCCTCCTCGGCTTCCCTGGGTGAGCCGTGTCGGGGAAGGAGTTCGGCTAGCCGTGCCCAGGCCAACGCCCGCAGCATGGCATCGGTGGCGCGGTGCGCAATTTGTTGAAAAAGTTGTATGGCCTCGAGCTCCCGACCCACAGTCAGGTAGGCCACGGCCAGGTTGTTACGGAGAAATTCACTGCCTTCGTACTCGCCTAAAACCAGCGCCGCAGCAGCCTCGGCAAGTCCTTCCTCGGTGCGACCCAGGCGGATAAAGCAAGCCAGGAGGTTGTTGGCGGCATCCACCTGGTAATAGCGCGCTCCCACCGACTTGGCTACCTCGAGGGCTTCCCTTAGAACGGCAATGGCTCTGGTTTGATCTCCAAGATTATCGTATGCACTGCCCAGGCTGACCAGTATCCCTGCCAGGGCCACCGAAGAGCCTCGTGGGCGCAAGCGATCCAGCAAAGGTTCCAGGATTTTAGCCGAAGTAGCAAAGTCGCCTTGGCGGAAAGCCAGATTGGAGCGCAGCTTGATGAGTGCCAGCTCGAGGGAACCCTCTTCCAGGGGCTCGGGCTCTAGGGTCTGTAAGCAGCTTTCTCCATCCTGCACAGCCAACTGGGCCTCTTCTAGCTTACCTTGCCCCAACAGGATCCAGGCTTCTTCCACCAAAGCATGGGCTTTCCACTGCTGGGATGGATTGCTTTGCAGCACCTGGTTTACATAGGACTGGGCTTGGCTGTGTTGCCCCAGCTCCCGGTAAGCACGGGCCAGCAGGGCCAAGACTTCTGTCCGTCTCTCCCCCTCAGCGTGTGGTAGGGCCCGCTTCAAGACGCGAATTGCCTCCTCTAAAAAGGAGGCCGACATGTAGGCTTGCGAACTCAGTAACCAGTAGCGTACAGCTTCCGAAAGAAAGGCGGCCTTGAACCAATGCTCTGCTACTACCTGGGGTTCTGCCTGCCCTCCTAATTGCTCGGCTACCCGTGCGTGCAATACCCTGCAGCGGGCAGGGGAGATGTTGCGATAGGTGCTCTGCTTAAGTACGTCATGGACGAACCTTTCACCTTTTACAATCCCAACCCGTTCAGCCTCCTCCATCCCCTCCAGCACCGCCCACTCCGAAAGCCCAGTTACCTCGGCGAGCAGCCGGGACGTGAACCCCTCCCCCACCACGCTGGCGGCCTGCACCACCCGTTGCGCGGCCTCGGAGAGGCGGCCCACCCGCCGCCGCACCACCTCGGCCACCTTGGGCGGAATTTGTAGCTCCGAGTAGTCCTGGGTGATCTCGTCGAGGTCGGTGTGCCACTGGCCGCCCTCGGCGCGCAACACCCCGTTCTCGAACAGCGACTTGAGGGTTTCCAGGGCGAAGAAGGGGTTGCCCCCAGTCTGGCGGTGCAGCCAGCCCGAGAAGAGGGGCGGCCCCTCGGGGGTTCCGATCAGGTCGGCCAGCAGCGCCTGCACCATGCTGTTTTCCAGGGGTTCCAGGGCCAGCTCTTCCACCCCGCTGCTGTGCAGGGCCTCCCGCACCCTGGTCAGGGCAGGCCCGGCCTCGTGGGTGCGGAAGGCCCCCACCCAGGCCTGGCCCCGGTTGTGCAGGTAAAGCAGCAGTTCCAGGGTGCTCTCGTCGGCCCATTGCAGGTCGTCGAAGAGCAGCCGCCCGGCGGGGGCCAGGGCGCGGGCCAGGGCTTCCAGCAGCCGGGCGCGAGCGCTGCTGGGTTCGGCAGGGGGTGGGGTAAAGCCGGGGTAGGCCTCCGGCAGCAGCCGGGCCAGATCCTCGCGGTAGGGGCCCAGGTCGGGTAGGGTGTCGAGGTGATGCTTGAGGTAGTCCAGCACCGGATAAAAGGGCAGGTTTTCCAGCCCCTCGCGGCAGCGCAGCAGGGGGGCCTGGGGGAAGACTTCCTGCAGCAGGCGGGTTTTGCCGATGCCGGGCTCGCCGTGAACGAGCAGGGCGGTGGAATGGCGCAGGCGGGCCTGCTCGGCCTCGCGGCCTACCAGCCGGGGGGGCCTGAGCACCTCGAGGGGAATCCGGGGCGGGGGTTTGGAGGCCGCCATGGGTGGGGGTTCGGCCCGCCGCAGGGAGGCGGCCAGCTCCTGGGTGGCCCGCATGGGCTCGAGGCCCAGTTCGTGCTCGAGCTCCTGCACAAAGCGCTCGTACAGCCGCAGGGCGGCCTCGCGCTGGCCGGCCAGGTAGGCGGCCCGCAGGTAGTTTTGCAGCACGTCCTCGGCCAGCAGGTTGTGCCGCAGAATTTCCGCCAAAAGCCGGCAGGCCTCCGGGTGCTGCTGGGCCTGCTGCAGGGCCTCGGCGTGGCGCTGGGCGGCCTGCTGCCAGGCCTCCAGCAGGCTTTCGCGCTCGAGGGCGGCCCAGTCTTCCAGCGCGGGGGTGTTCTGCCAGGGAAAGCCCTGCAAAAAAGGCCGCCGGTGGAGCTTTACCGCGGCCTCCCAGTCGGCCCGGCCCAGTGCGGCGCGGAACAGGGCTACATCGGTCTGGACGGCAAAGCGCAGCCGGTCGCGCTCGACCTCGAGGGCCTCGGCCCAGGGCAGGTTTCTGGCCCGGTGCAGGTTGACCCGCAGGTTGTGCCGGGCCTCTTCCTCGGGGCTGTCGGGCCACAGCAGACCGGCCAGGCTTTCCCGCTCCACCCAGGCCCCCTGGCAGGCCAGGTAGATCAGCAGGTAGGCCGGGCGTGAAGGGGTGAGCTCGAGCCGCACCTCACCCAGCCGCACGTGGGGCTCGTCCAGCAGGTACAAGCAGGCAGAGGACATACAGGCTCCGGCGGGTTTGGCACAATTGTAGCGCCGGATGGGCCCCTTGCAAGGGTGTAGTGGTAGAGCCCTCAGTAAAAGATGGGGGGCCGGCTCGACATCCACTCCTCGGGCAGCAGGCTGTACATGTAAAAATCCCAGGGCTCCCCCCGGATCCAGCGCCAGCGGCGCAGAAGCCCCTCGCGCTGGAAGCCCAGTTTTTCCAGCGCCCGCTGCGAGCGGGGGTTATGCACGTGGGCAATGGCCTGGATGCGGCGCAGATCCCAGGGCCCAAAGGCAAAATCGAAGAGCACCACCTTGGCCTCGGTGTTGATGCCACGGCCCCAGTAGGGCCGCCCCAGCCAGGTCTCGGTCTCGCCCAGTTTGTTGGGCCAGTCCAGGTGCAGCCCGATCACCCCTGCCGGCCTTCCCCCGGCCTCGATGATGAAAAAACCCTCCTTGGTCTGCAGATGCCCCAGGTACTGGTAGGTTTCGTCGGGGCTCTGGTGGGGGTTCCAGTAGACAAAGGGGGCCAACTCGGGGTCGGACATCAGCGCGAACAGCGCCTCGGTGTCCTCGAGCCGCGGGGGGCGGAGCAGAAGCCGGGGGCCGCGCAGTTCCATGTGTTCCTAGCATACGCAAAAAGACCCGCCGAAGCGGGTCTTGGGGGTTGCCAGGTTCCTTATGGACGGTCAATGGTGATGACCGGTGAGGTCCAGCTCTCCCAGTCGGCGGGGTTGCTCATCCTGCCGGTGGGCTTGAGCACCCGCAGTTGCAGCTTGTACTGCCCATCGGGCACTGCCCGGAACTCACTGGGCACCGGTATCTTGTTGCCGTAGACATCTTCTTTAGCGTACCTGGTGATGCGGGTGCCGTCCCAGGGAATGGCAAAGAATCCGTTGGCGCTGGAGTTGCGCGGGATGTACTCGCCGTAGTCGGCCCGGCTGTACTTGGGATGAATGGGGGCGTTGGTGGCCGCGTTCAGAATCACCATCTCGTAGACCTGGGCCCCGTGCTCGAAGTGGGCCAGCACCACCGGTACATCGTTGCCCTGTAGGGTGAAGGTGCCACCGCTGGGGAGCAGGTCGTAACCGGTGCCGGCGGCGTTAAGCTTGCCGAGCAAGGGGAAGCCTGCGGAGGCCGGGGTCAGAATCTGCACCGCCTGGTAGCCGCCCTGCATTCCTACGTAGGGCACGTTCATCATGAGGCCCGCGCCCACCGGCTGCAGGAGGATATAACCGCCAAACAGGCCCTTGTTGGGCAGGCCTGCGGGCGGGGTGATGGTGACCGTAAGCACGGCCTCACCCCGGGCCGGTACGGTGACCTGGGTGTGGCTAAAGCTCACCGTGGCTGGGGCAATGGCAAAGCTGGGGCTGTAGATGCTGCCGAAGGCCGAGGGGCCGGGCAGGTGGACGGGCCGGTAGATGAGCGGCACGTTGCTGCGGTTCTTCAGCACCAGCCGCTCGGTGTGGGTGCCGGCTTTCTCGGCAAAGGAGATGGCCGAGGGGGTCACGGTCACCCGGTTCTGCACCGCCGCCACGATGTCAATCATCCCTGCGCCCTCGCGGTAGCTGGTCTCGGGCAGGCCGGAGCTCGGGGCCAGGGCGAACAGCTTGGGCATGGCGGTGTTTTGCAGGTACTTGCGCACCTCGCTGGGTTTTTGCGGGCCCCAGAAGGCGGGGTTGCCCTCCAGCAGCAGCGCCACCGCGCCGGCCACGTGCGGGGCCGACATCGAGGTGCCGCTCAGGATGGCGTAGCCGCCCTGCTCCAGGGGTACCGCCGAGCGGATCAGGCCACCCGGAGCGCCCAGGTCGGGTTTGAGCTTCAGATCCTGGCTCAGGCCCCAGGAGCTAAAGCTGGAGATCAGGTTGCCGGTGGGGTTGTTAACCAGGGTGGTGTCGGGCGTCCAGGTGAGGGTGGTGGGGCTGGTCAGGGCGCGCAGAGCCAGACCGTCTTCCTGGGCAATGCTAATGCCAAACTTGCCGGCCACACCGGCCACCCCACCGCCGGCAAACAGGCCGGGGGCGTTGTTGTGGATGATCACGCCCACCGCTCCGGCAGCCACCGCTTTCTGGTACTTCTCGTTGAAGGTGCAGGCCCCGCGTTCCATCAGGGCCACCTTGCCGTTGGGGTCGGCCAGCAGGGCATCGGCGTTGCAGCCCCGGCCCACCCAGACCACCTCGGCGCTGGTGCCGCTGGTGGGGGGGGCTTCGGCCCCGCCCAGCACCAGGTAGCCCAGCGGGGCCCCGGTGGCATTGACCACAGCTTTCTGGGCATTCACCGCAATGTTGTCGAAAGAGGCTACGCTCAGCACGCCCTCGGTGGCGGCAGGGTCGCCGGTAGCAAAGAGGCCCAGGTTGCCGTCGTTGCCGGCGGAGGCCACCACCACGGTGCCGCGTTTGACCATCTTGGTGATGGCTTTGCCCAGCACGCTCCAGCCGAAGGGGGAGCCCAGGCTCATATTGACCACGTCCATGCCGGCGGTCTCGGCCCGCTCGAGCGCGGCCAGGATCACGTCGTCGCCGGTGGAGCCCTCACAACCAAACACCTTGTAGGCGCCGAATTGAACCCCTGGGGCCACACCGGTAATCTGGCTGTCCTTACCGCCTACAATCCCGGCCACATGGGTGCCGTGGCCGTCGCAGTCGTCGGGGTTGGGGTCGGGCACGGGGGTGGACTTCGCGGGGTCGGAGGCGTCGTAGGCATCACCCACAAAGTCGTAGCCGTCCACGATTCGGCCCGCAAAAGCGGGGTGCTCGAGGTCGATACCCGAGTCGATGATGCCCACCTTGACCCCCCGCCCGGTCAGGCCCAGGTCGTTTTGCGCGATGTCGGCCCCGGTCTGGGTGATGGCGCTGGCCAGATCGGGGTTGGCTGCTTCACGCGGGGGAAGTTTGTAGGTGCCGATGGGGTAGACCCCTTCCACGCCTGGCAGGGTATAGAGCAGTTTGCGGTTATTGCCCGGTACTTCTACGGAAAAGCCGTTGAAAAGCCGGGTGTAGGCGAAATGAATCTTGACCCCGGCGGCCTGGGCGGCCTGGCGGAAGGCGGTGTGCTGGGCCTGGATGCTCTGTAAGCTGATGCCGTCGCTTACAGCACCCCCGGAGAGCTCCACAAACCAGCGGGTGGGGTTTCGTCTACCATTGGGCCGGCGGGGGCCGGGGGTAGGGACGCGATGACCTCGAGGCTGGGTTTACTGCTTCTGGGGCCTCCGCAGGCTGCCAGCAGAGCCGCCACTCCGACTAACAAAAGTAGCTTTCGCACACGAACTCCTTTTGGAATTTATACAGACAAAGCTTTTGTTGGCCTATTCCCACGAACTTTGCCTAAATCGCCAGTAAGTGACCCAATCACCCCCTTCTTGAGACCTTTATTAGGACATCTGCAATCCTATCGCTATTAGGGCAGGGCGTGGGTAACCTGCTACAGTTACTTAGACGTTTCATCGAGGCTGAATTCGTTACAGCTTTATTTTTTATTGCCAGCACCGGATTGTGCGGCATCGGCTATGATGGGTCGGTATGGCGAAGGACAAAGGCCTCACCCCACAATCGCAAGACTTCAACGAGTGGTACAACGAGGTGGTACTCAAAGCCGATCTGGTGGACTATGGCCCGGTGCGCGGCACCATGGTGGTCAAGCCCTACGGCTACGCCATCTGGGAGAACATCCAGCGCGAACTCGACCGCATGTTCAAGGAGACCGGCCACCAGAATGCCTATTTCCCCCTCTTCATTCCTATCAGCTTCTTGCAGAAGGAAGCCGAGCACGTGGAGGGCTTTGCCCCGGAGCTGGCCGTGGTAACCCAGGCCGGTGGTGAAACCCTGGAAGAACCCCTGGCGGTGCGCCCGACCTCCGAGACCATCATCGGGCACATGTGGGCCAAGTGGATCCGCACCTACCGCGACCTGCCCCAGCTTTTGAACCAGTGGAACAGCGTGGTGCGCTGGGAGCTGCGCACCAAGCTATTCCTGCGCACCACCGAGTTCTTGTGGCAGGAGGGCCACACCGCCCACGCCACCCAGGAGGAAGCCGAGGAGGAAGCCCGCCGCATGGCCGGGGTGTACGCCACGGTGTTGCGCGACTGGTGCGCCATTCCGGGCTGGGAAGGCCCCAAGACCGAGTCGGAGAAGTTCGCCGGGGCGGTCTACTCGATTAGCTACGAGGCCATGATGCGCGATGGCAAGGCCCTGCAGTCGTGCACCTCGCACTACCTGGGCCAGAACTTCGCCAGGGCCTTCGATATTCAGTTTCAGGATAAAGACCAGCAGAACAAGTACGTACACACCACCTCCTGGGGCTTCACCACCCGGGTGGTGGGGGCCATCGTGATGACCCACGGCGACGACAAGGGCCTGATTCTACCGCCCCGCCTGGCCCCCATCCAGGTGGTGATTGTGCCCATCTACAAGGCCGAGACCCGCGAGGCGGTGCTGCCGGCTGCCGAGCGGCTGTACCAGCAGCTCAGGGCCGCGGGTATCCGGGTGCACCTCGACGACCGCGACCAGTACAGCCCGGGCTACAAGTTCAACGAGTGGGAGCTGAAAGGCGTGCCGCTGCGCCTCGAGCTGGGCCCGCGCGATGTGGAGGCCGGAACCGCGGTGCTGGCCAGCCGCCTGGGGGGCAAGGAGACCGTGCAGATCTCCGAGCTGCTGGGCCTGCTGCCGGCCAGGCTCGAGCAGTTCCAGCGCGACCTGTACCAGCGGGCGCTGGAGTTCCGCGACGCCCACACCTGGGTGGTGGACAGCTACGACGAGTTCAAAGAAAAGGTGGAACAGGGCTTCGTGAAGGCCTTCCACTGCGGCGACAAGGAGTGCGAAAAGCAGATCAAGGCCGAGACCACCGCCACCACCCGCTGCATCCCCTACGACGAGCCCGAGGCCCACGGAAGCTGCATTCGCTGCGGCAAGCCCAGCGCCTACGGCAAGCGGATTCTGTTCGCCAAGGCCTACTGAGCGATGCCGAAAACGTCGAAGGCTACCCGCCCAAAGCCGAAGGCCAGAGCGCAGGGCTCGAGCAGGAGGGAATCGCTCAAAGCCAAAAAGCAACGGGCCCAGCGAATTCTGGCGGTCATGGAGCAGCTCTACCCGCAGGCCGCCACCGAGCTGCAGCACCGCAACCCCTTTGAGCTGCTGATTGCCACGGTGCTCTCGGCCCAGGCCACCGATGCCTCGGTGAACAAGGCCACCCCGGCCCTCTTCCAGCGTTACCCCGATGCTTTTGCCCTGGCCCAGGCCACACCCGAAGAGGTGGAGCCCTATATCAAAACCATCGGCCTGTACCGCTCCAAGGCCAGGAATATCGTGCTGCTGGCCCGCCGCCTGGTAGAGCAGCACGGGGGGGAGGTGCCGGTGGACAAGGCCAAGCTGCGCGCGCTGCCGGGGGTGGGCTGGAAGACCGCCACGGTGGTGCTGGGGGCGGCCTTTGGGGTGCCGGGGATTGCGGTGGATACCCACCTGACCCGCCTGGCCGCCCGGCTGGGTTTATCGGCCCAGAAAGACCCCGAGAAGATCGGGGGCGACCTCGAGCGCCTCTTCCCCAAAGAAAAGTGGGTGTTTGTGCACCACGCCCTGATTCTCTTTGGCCGCTACCGCTGCACGGCCCGCAACCCCAAGTGCCAGGACTGCCCTCTGTACAGCGACTGTCTGAGCAAAGGGGCCTGGTAGCTGGCATCAGTCATCCCAGCGGCGGATTTTTTGTGGCAGCCTGCGCCAGCGCCTGGGGCGAAAGCGGGCCTCCAGGTGCCGCCAGCCATAGGCCAGCGCTCCCACCAGGCCAGCGCCCACCGCCAGCACCCACAAGGTGGTGAGGAGCCACAGCACCAGAAACAAACCCACCGTTCCCGCCAGCAGTAGTATCAACACCCCCAGGGGGCCCTGTGGAAGCCTGAACTGAAACTGTCTCACGCTAGACAGGGTAAAACAAAAGGGATGAGGAGGGTGATTCAAGTGGATATTCTGTGCCCCGGCGGTAAGAGGGGCGGAATCGGTGTGATTTTTTGGCCGCCTTCTGCCTGGGTCTGGCCTATAATGCGCTTTATATGCCGGGCTCCGACAGCCTACCCATGGTGTTCACAGCGGCCCTGACCGACCCGGGTCGCAAGCGGGCCCTCAACGAGGATGCGGTTACCCAACTAGTAACGCCTTACGGCGGTATTTTTATTGTGGCCGACGGTATGGGGGGCCACCGCACCGGCGAGGTGGCCTCGCAGATGGCCGTCAGTCAGATATTGGAAATTCTCAGACATAAGGAGCCCTCGCCCCAAGGCCTGCTCGAGGCTTACGAGGCTGCCAACGAGGCCATTTATCTGGCCGGACAGAAGCCCGAGTCGCGGGGGATGGGCACCACCTGCACAACCCTCTGGCTCGACCTGCCCTATGCCCTGATTGCGCACGTGGGCGACTCGAGGGCCTACCTGCTGCGCGACGGTGAGCTGGTGCAACTGACCCAGGATCACTCCTGGGTAGCCGATCGGGTGCGGCAGGGCCTGCTTAGCGAGGAGGAAGCCCGCAACCACCGCTGGCGGAATGTAATCACCAATGCCCTGGGCTCCTTCTCCAGCGCGCGGGTGGATCTGGTGGGTCTGAAGGTGCGCCCCGGCGATGTGTTTTTACTCTGCTCCGACGGCCTCAGCGGGGTGCTGGAAGACAGGGTGCTGGCCGAGATGATCCTGACCAATCCCCCAGAGCCGGCGGTGGTCAAGCTGGTGAAGCTGGCCAACGACTGGGGAGGCCCCGACAACATCAGCGCGGTGGTGGTGACGATTGGCAGCCAGGTGGCTGAGAATCCCAGGCCCTATGCTTTGCCCCTGGAAGCCAGCGAGGGGCGCCCTGTGCGGCTGCAGAGCGGTAGCGACCCCGAGGTGCTCAATACCCAGATTGTCGAGCCGGAGAGGAGGGTCACTTTTTGGCAGCGCTGGGGTAGCTTGATTCTGCTCTTGCTGTGGTTTGGTCTGCTGGGCTTTGTTCTGTTCAACCAATTTGGCACAGGGTCTACCCCGTAAAGGACATTTTTCCATCCCCGGCTGCCTACAATGCGGCGCGGGGGTGGGTATGCCTATCCAGTGGAGCCAAGAATACGAAGTGGGAGACCCTCGCACCGATCGCCAGCACCAGAACCTTTTTGAGTACGTCAACCGCATCGAACAACTGATTGAGCAGGGCAGAACCGGGCAGCTCAATTTCCAAGAGGTAGAGCATCTGTTTATTTTTCTGGATGCTTATGTGAACACACACTTTGCCTATGAAGAGCTGTGTATGACTTTGCGCGGTTGCAAGATTGCGCAAAAGAACAAGGAAGCCCACGACAGGTTTCTGAAATTCTGGGAAGAGTTTAGCCGTGCGCATACGCCGCAGAACATCACGGTCGCTGCGCTGGAGACCCTGCACACCACCCTGGCCGGCTGGCTGACCCAGCATATCTGCAAGATAGATGTGGCCTTGCGGCAGACCACCTAATAGGAGCGCTGCACGACCCGGAGTCCTTGGCCCTCGAGCCAGCCCACCAGCCACTCCACCGCAGCCTTGACCCCTGCGGTGCTCAGGGGTGCACCAAAGCGACCGATGCCCACATACAGGCCGCGGGCGCTGGGGCGAACCTCCAGAAGCACATCCTGAATGAGATCCTCCTCCTCGAGGTGGGCGTGGAAGTAATAGCCGCCCTCAGGGCCGAGGGCGCGGGCAGCCTCGAGCAGCACCGCCGTACCCCCCTCAAAGCGAACCACGGTTTTCTCGAAGCCTTTGAATTCGGGAAGTGTACCGGACATCAGGGCATGGGGCATAGGGTACCTCGGAAGGGGCGGCCAGGGGGTGGGGTCTTCGGCGACCTTGCGAAACACCGCATGATAAAACTGGCGGCCCTGTGCTTTCCATTTGAGCGCGTACTTGGTGGTGAGGTGGTGTTCGGGGGGTGGGGGGGTCTCGATCTCGAAAAGCCCGCTGGCCCGGCCCTCGGCCTGGGCGAACCGCCAGTACTCCTCGTGATCGGTGGTGAGGAGCAGCTCACCCCCCGCGGCCAGGCGGGTGGAAAGGCGCCGAAAGAAGTTTCGCTGCAAGAGGCGGTTGTCCTGATGCTTGGACTTGGGCCAGGGGTCGGGAAAGTTGACATAGACCCGCTGCAGGCTCTGGGGGGCAACCAGGTTGCGCAGGGCAAAGCTCGCAGCGCCGTGATAAACCTGCACGTTGGTGATGCCCTCACGCCGGAAGCGCTTGAGGGCCCGGGCCACCGAGCCCGCCGAAATCTCCACCCCCAGGATTTGCCACCCAGGGTACAGGCGGGCTACCTGGGCGGTAAAACGCCCGTCGCCAAAACCGACCTCGAGCACCTGCGGTGCTGCGGGCAGGGGAAACTCGGTCTCGCCCAGACGAATCAACACAAGAGGCCATTATACCCACAGGGGTGGTAGACTCGAGCCAGCTATGGTAGACGTGGGCCTCGAGCAAGCCTTTGCCAAGGTGCGGGCTTTTCTGGAGGGCGATTTTGAACACCCCGGCCTGACCCTCTACGATTTGCAAAACCTGGTTGGCTACAACAGCCGCCTCAAAACCGATGGCCCGCTCTCGTATACCATGCCGCCCGAGCCGGCCCTGAGCGGGGTGGCGGCGGTGCGGCTGTACTACTACCCCAAAGACCCCGAGGTCAACCTGATTGTCGAGATAGAGGACAAGGCCCGCAAGCGCCACCTGCGCCACTTTAAGTGGAATGGTGTTTCCTGGACAGCGGCCCGCGGTCTTAAGGCCGACCTGACAGCCACCCGCGAGGTGCTGCCTTCCATCGAAGAGGTGGGTGGAGATTTCTTTTTGGGATATGCCTCCGAGGAGGCCAAGGAACTGGCCGAGGCCATCCGGCGCGGGGAGGCCGCGGGGGCCAAGTACATGCTGTGCACGCGCGACAACACCCGCATCTTTTATGCGCCGGCCAGCTCACCTCCGGCGGTGCCCTGCCCGCGCTGCGGCAACACCAACATGATCTTCAAAACCCTTACCCTGGCCACCCCTGAGGATCGCATCGAGGCCATTCTACGCGAGCAACGGGCCTTGCGCACGGCGTTGGAGGATTTGTTGCTGTACCTCAAACGCAAGCTTGGGCCGTGATAGGCCGGTTTTTTGTGAAATATTAAAAACGCTGTCTGACACAGATTTGCCAGCAGTATTTATTTGCCATTTGGTAAAAGTTTTTTATGAGCCGTAAAAAACATACCTCCTTACGATTGGCTGTCCTGGAATCTGCTGTAATGTAAGATTGATGACAAAGAACTGCCGCCAAAAGCTGAAAACCATCTGGCCGGAACCGGAAGGGGTGTCCCATGGTTGAAGACCGTGAACTGATTGCTGCCCGGGCGGGCTTATCTGCCGAGGAGCAGATCAAGCTAGAAGACCTCGAGAACCAGGAGTGGCGCGAGAGCCTCGAGTACGTCCTGCGCACTGCCGGGCGCGACCGGGTGGCGCAGCTCATGGAGATGCTCGAGAACTACGCCTACCGCAACGGGGTGGTCATCCACGACAAGGTCAACACCCCCTACGTGAACACCATCTCGGTGGAGCACCAGCCCCCCTATCCGGGCGACCTCGAGCTCGAGCAGCGCATCGCCAACATCCTGCGCTGGAATACCATCGCCATCGTGCAGCAGGCCAACAAAAAATCTGACGGTATCGGGGGGCATATCGCCACCTACGCCAGCATTGCCGAGCTGATGGAGATGGGCTTCAACCACTTTTTCCGTGGGCACGATAGCCCCGACCGCGACCTGGTCTTCTACCAGGGGCATATGTCGCCGGGCATCTATGCCCGCAGCTACCTGGAGGGCCGTCTGACCGAGGACGACCTGGGCAAATTCCGCCGCGAACTTTTGGGCGGGCCGGGCCGGGGCCTTTCCAGCTACCCCCACCCCTGGCTGATGCCCGACTACTGGGAGTTCCCCACCGTTAGCATGGGCCTGGGGCCCATACAGGCCATCTACCAGGCCCGTTTCATGCGCTACCTGGAAGACCGGGGCCTCAAGCCAAAAACCAACGCCAAGGTCTGGGCCTTTTTGGGCGACGGCGAGCAGGACGAGGTCGAAACCCTGGGGGCTTTGCGGGTGGCCGCGAGCGAGGAACTCGACAACCTGATCTTCGTGATCAACGCCAACCTGCAGCGCCTCGACGGGCCGGTGCGGGGCAACTCCAAGGTGATCCAGGAGCTCGAGAGCGTCTACCGGGGCAACGGCTGGAACGTGATCAAGGTGGTCTGGGGCAGCGCCTGGGACGAGCTATTCGCCAAAGATACCGAAGGTGTGCTGCTCGAGCGTATGGAGCAGCTCGTGGACGGCGAGAGCCAGCGCTACGCGGCCTACGGCGGCAAGGAGCTGCGCGAGAAGTTCTTCAACACCCCCGCCCTCAAAAAACTGATCGAGGGCCTGAGCGACGAAGACCTCGACCGCCTGACCCTTTCGCGCGGGGGCCACGACAACCGCAAGATCTACGCTGCCTATAAAGCCGCTATGGAGCACCGCGGCTCACCCACCGTCATCATCGCCCGCACGGTTAAGGGCTACTGCCTGGGCCCCACCGCCCAGGCCAAGAACGTGGCCCACCAGGTCAAGAAGCTCACCCTGGAAGACCTGCGCGAGGCACGGGATCACCTGGGCATTCCCATCCCCGATGAAGAGCTGGAGAAAACCCCCTTCTACCACCCCGGCAAAGACTCGCCGGAGGTTAAGTACATGCTCGAGCGCCGTAAAGCCCTGGGCGGCCTGATTCCCGAGCGGCGGGTGCGCGAATACCGGCTCAAAACCCCCGATCTGGCCTTCTTCGAGGAGTTCCTGGCAGGCTCCGGCGGGCGCGAAATCTCCACCACCATGGCCTTCGTGCGGATGCTGACCAAGCTGGTGCGCCACCCCGAGGTGGGCAAATACATCGTGCCCATCGTGCCCGACGAGGCCCGTACCTTTGGCATGGAAGGGGTGATCAGCACGGTGGGCATCTACTCGCCCAAGGGCCAGCTCTACACCCCGGTGGACGCCGGCACCGTGACCGTCTACCGTGAGTCCGAGACCGGCCAACTGCTGCAGGAGGGCATCAACGAGGCCGGGGCCATGAGCAGCTTCATCGCCGCCGGAACCGCCTACGCCCACCACGGCATTCCCACCATTCCCTTTTACATCTACTACTCGATGTTTGGCCTCCAGCGGGTGGGCGACCTGGTCTGGGCGGCGGCCGATCAGCGCACCAAAGGCTTTTTGCTGGGGGCTACCGCGGGCCGTACCACCCTGAACGGCGAGGGCCTGCAGCACGAGGACGGCCACTCTCACGTGCTGGCCCTGCCGGTGCCCAACATGCCGGCCTACGACCCGGCCTTTGCCTACGAGCTGGCGGTGATCCTGCAGGATGGGATGAAGCGCATGTACCAGGACGGCGAGGACATCTTCTACTACATCACCCTGATGAACGAGAACTATGTCCAGCCGGCCATGCCCGAGCCGCGCGAGGAAACCCGCCAGGGCATCCTGAAGGGCCTGTATTTGTTCAAGAAGAGCGAGCTGAAAAAGCCCAAGGCCAGGGTGCAGCTCCTGGGCAGCGGCACCATCCTGAACGAGGTGATCAAAGCAGCGGAGATGCTCGAGCGCGACTACGGCATCGCGGCCGATGTCTGGAGCGCTACCAGCTACAAGACCCTCTACTACGAGGCCCTCGAGACCGCCCGCACCAACCGCCTTAACCCCAGCAGCAAGCCCAGGCAGTCCTATGTGGCCCAGTGCCTGAACCCCACCGAAGGCCCCATTGTGGCGGCCTCGGACTACATGAAGGCCCTGCCCGATCTGCTTTCGGGCTACCTGAACCGGCCCATTCACAGCCTCGGCACCGACGGCTTCGGGCGCTCCGAAACCCGTGAGGCTTTGCGCGACTTCTTCGAAGTGGACGCCAGGCATGTGGTGATAACAGCTCTTTCGGCGTTGCGCGGTGAGGGTAAGGTCAGTGCCAGTACCTTTACCGAAGCCCTCAAGAAGCTCGGCATTGATCCCAGGCGGGAACACCCGCACAAACGCTAAAAGTTGGCGCGATACACGGGAGCAAACATGGCTGAATTGAAACTACCCGATCTAGGCGATAACGTAACCTCCGCTGTGGTGGTGGGGGTGCTGATCAAAGAAGGTGATACCATTGCGGCGGGCCAGCCGGTGCTGGAGCTGGAAACCGATAAAGCCGTGATGGAAGCCCCTGCTTCTGAGGGGGGTACGGTTTCCAAGGTTCTGGTTAAGCCCGGCGACGAGGTGAAAAGCGGACAGGTTATTGCGGTGCTGGGGGATGCTGCCTCCAGCGCAGAGAAGCAGGAACCCAAAAAGGAGCCGGAACGCAAAGAAGAAAAAGCCGCGCCAGCGCCTGCCCCCGCAGCCACCCCATCCGCTCCTGCAGCCGCCCCCAAGCCGCCGGTTCCGGCGGCACCGGCGGGCCAGCGCAGGCTGATTCCGGCGGCCCCCAGCGTGCGCAGGCTGGCGCGGGAGATGGGCATTAACCTCTTGGAAGTGGTGGGCAGCGGCCCGGCCTACCGCATCTCGGAAAACGACCTCAAGCGTTTTGCGGCGGGGGAGGCTCCGGCGGTTTCGGCGCCACAGCCCCCCAGCACACCCGCGCCTGCCCTGCCCGATTTCAGCAAGTTTGGGCCGGTGCGCCGCGAGGCCATGTCGGGGGTTCGCCGGGCCACCGTGCGCAGCATGGCCCAGGCCTGGAGCACCATCCCCATGGTCACCCATTTCGACCGGGCCGATATCACCGAGATGGAGGCCCTGCGCAAGCGGATGGCCCCCAGGGCCGAGCAACGGGGGGCCAAGGTCACCATGACCGCCATCCTGCTTAAAATAGCCGCGGCGGCCCTCAAGCAGTTCCCCAAGTTCAACGCCTCGATTGATACGGCCACCAACGAGATAATCTACAAAGATTACATCCACATCGGGGTGGCGGTGGACACCCCCACGGGCCTGCTGGTGCCGGTGGTGCGCGACGTGGACAAGAAGGGGGTGATAGCCCTGGCCAAAGAGCTGGGTGAGATTGCCGCCAAAGCCCGCGAGCGCAAGCTAACCCCGGAGGAGATGCAAGGGGCTACCTTCACCATCTCCAACCTGGGCGGTATTGGCGGCACGGGCTTTACCCCCATTGTCAACTGGCCCGAGGTGGCTATTATGGGCGTCTCGCGCAGCAGCATGGAGCCGGTGTGGAACGCCGAAAAAGGTGTGTTCGAGCCCAGGAACATCATGCCCTTCTCGCTCTCCTACGACCACCGCCTGATTGACGGGGCCGACGCGGCCCGTTTCTGCCGCTTTGTGGCCGAGCTGCTGGAGGATCCCTTTCTGCTGGGGTTTGAGGGCTAACCTTTAGCTCATCCGGGTGGGAGGGTCGGCTAGGGCCGACCCTCTTTTTCGGCTAGGAAAGGGGCTGGATGTGCTCGAGCACCTTTTGCACCACCCCGTCGAGGTCGAGGTGGCTGGTGTCGAGCAGGATGGCGTCCCGGGCCGGGGCGCTCTGGCGTTTATCGGCCTCGTCGCGCCGGATGATTTCGGCCAGCACCGTGTCGAAGGCAGCGCCCCGCTCGGGGACGCGGCGCTGGGCCCGCACCTCGGGGTTGGCGGTGAGGTAGAACTTGTAGCGGGCCTGGGGAAACACCGTGCTGCCCATGTCGCGCCCGTCCACCACAAAGGGGGGCGGAATCTGGCGCAGCACCTGGTTGACGTATTCCCGGATGGCGGGGCGCACCGCTACCGCCGAGACAACCTGGTCTACCTCGAGGCTGTGCAAGGCCTCGCTTACCTCGTGACCGTCCAGAAAAACCAGGTTCTGGGTGGGGGTGGGTTTGAGCTCGAGGCGGTGCTTTGCCAGGCGCGCCTCGATCTCCTCGGCAGAAACGTTCTCGAGCAAGCACATCAGGGCCACCGCCCGGTACAGCAGGCCGCTGGAGATGTAGGGAATGCCCAGGCGCTGGGCCACCAGCCTGGCCACGCTGGTTTTGCCCGAGGCAGAGGGGCCGTCTATGGTGATGATCTCGGTCATGCGGTGGTGGGGTGGTTGGTCTTGTGCGGTGTTCAAGGCCAAAATCCTTACTTGTTACCCGCGAGTCGTGCCAAATCTTCCCAGAAGCTCGGGAAGCTGATGCTGGCCCACTCGGCGTCCTGCACCGTGACCCCTTTGGGCAGGCCACAGACCGCAAAGGCCATGGCGATGCGGTGGTCGTGGAAGGGTTCAACCAGGCCGCCCCCCGCCACGCGGCCGCCGCGGATCCGCAGCCAGTCGGGGCCTACCTCGACCGGCACGCCCAGGTTTTGCAGGTTTTTGGCGATGGCCGCTACCCGGTCGGACTCCTTGACCCGCAGCTCCTCGAGGCCCGGAATATAGGTCTCGCCCTCGGCCCAGGCCGCCGCCGCCGCCAGGATGGGCACCTCGTCCACCATTAGTGGGATGAGTTGGGGGTCTACCGCCACACCCCGGAGCTGGGAGGAACGGGCCCGGATCCAGCCCACCGGCTCGCCATCCTGCCCCTCGGTCACCTCCCAGCTCAGGTCGGCCCCCATCTCTTTGAGCACCGTGAGCAGCCCGGTGCGGGTGGGGTTGAGGCCCACGCCCTCCAAGGTCACCTCGGAATCGGGGGTGATCAGGGCGGCCACGATAAAAAAGGCCGCGCTGCTAAAGTCGCCGGGTACGGTCAGGTCTTTGGCGGCGAAGGGTTCGGCCCGGCGGGTGCGGATCAGGCGTCCTTCCACCTCAATCGGCAGGCCGTAGTGCCTGAAGACCCGCTCGGTGTGGTCGCGGGTGGGGGCCGGCTCCAGCACCTCGGTGTCTTCTTCGGCAAAAAGCCCCGCCAGCAGCAGGGCGCTCTTGACCTGGGCGCTGGCGACCGGCAGCTCGTAGTGGATGCCCCGCAGCCCGCCGCCCCGGATGGCGAGGGGGGCCAGCTTGCCGTTCTCGCGGCCCTCGATGCGGGCGCCCATCTGCCGCAAGGGGAGGGTCACCCGGCCCATGGGCCGCCGCCGGAGCGAGGCATCGCCGGTAAGCACCGCGAATATATCCTGCCCCGATAAAAGCCCCGCCACCAGCCGCATCAGGGTGCCGGCGTTGCCGCAGTCGAGCACGTCGCCGGGCTCTTTGAGCCGAAGTCCCGCTCCTTTAATGCGAAAATGCTTGCCCTGTTCGGTAATTTCGGCCCCAAGCTGGCGCATCACCTGGGCGGTGGAGAGGGTGTCGCCGGCCTTGAGCGGGTAGTAAAGGGTGCTTTCGCCCTGGGCCAGTGTGCCCAGCATAAGGCCGCGGTGGGTGACCGACTTGTCGCCGGGAACGCGAAGGGTGCCCTTGAGGGAGGGGGTGGGGGGGATGAGCCGTTCCATAAGTCCAACCGGGATTATAGCCTGTGGTGATTTATGTGAACCCACGGCAACATAGCCTTAGCAAAAGTTTGCACCAGACTAGACCTCGACATGTACGGGGTCTTTTGGGCTCGGTAAGCAAAAAGCTGCTAAATGTGGCTCACGATCAACGGAGGTGCTTTACCGAGTTTAGCTGCTGGAAGCCTAAAAACGCCAGGTGGCACGCATTGAACACATGCCCAGAGCTAAGGGCCTCATTTACGCCACAGATAATGTGCGGGTCGTTGATTCGGGGTTGCTAATGTGTTTCAATACTTCAAACGGAAGCTACGATGGTTCAGTCAATGTTGATAAAGTACTGCCTTGGGAAGTCGAATATAAACCCATCAGTGGTAATCGTTATCAAATAACGAGCATCCGGCAGTTTGAGGCTGAGGGCACGGTGGTAGAGGCTCAGTGGAATGGTTTCCTGATTATCGAAGAAACCAAGCTTCCCAGTTGTGCGGTCAAATTTATTCAGGAGAAGTTCCAGTGGGTGAATCCTACGAAAGACGGGAAAGCGCACTACCAAGAGAGGTTGCGTCTGCAAACAGCCCTGTTGTAGAGGTGCGTAACCTTCACAAATCGTTTCCCCCCCGCAAAGTTCTGCGGGGGGTGAGCGTACGCTTGTATGAGGGCGAGATCGTCGGGCTTTTGGGGCTCAACGGTGCAGGGAAGACCACCTTCATAAAACTACTGGCGGGGTTGCTGGTGCCCGAGGAGGGGCAGATAAACCTGCTGGGCAGGCCGCTCAATCCGGCTACGGTTAGAACAGCGGTAGCCCTCATGAAAGAAGGGCAGCCGAGCTTTTCGGAGTTCTTGACGCCGCGGCAGTGCTTGTTGTACTACGGCCATCTTTTAGGGATTGGGAACCTCGAGACCCGGGTAGACCAGGCGCTCGAGATGGCCGACCTGAGGCAGTTCGCCGAGCGACCCCTGCTCGAGCTGTCCTTCGGCACCAAGCGCAAAACCGGCCTAGCGCTCGCCTACTTGAAGGGGGCCAGGCTGCTACTGCTGGACGAAGCCAGCGCCGGACTGGATGTGAAAAGCGTGGCTAACCTCCGTTCCGCACTGCGGCGCTATGCCCAAGCGGGAAACACGGTGCTCCTAACCGGTCACGAGATGGGCTTCATGGAGGCCGTCTGCGACCGGGTGATTCTGCTGCACGAAGGCAGGGTCAAAGCGGATGGCAGGCTGCACGAGTTAGGCAAAAAATACGCGCTCCAGCAGTTTATCGAGGTATGGTATGAAGGCGAACCCTTGGTCGGTGAAGTTTTAGAGCAGGAGAACGGGCTGTTTCGGCTAAAACTCGATTTGCACGAACTGGGCCTCCTGGACGGCCGGCGCGTCCGCCAGGTAAAACTACAGCAATCGGTTTTGGAGCATCTGCTTCAGGAGGTGGATCGTGTGGAGGGCCGAATGGCTTAGGTTCTGGGCAGAACTCCGGTTCTACCGCCAGATGTGGATCAGCCAACTGGTCAATCAGTTGCTGATCACCGCCGGTCTATTCTGGGTTATCTCGCTTCTGAGCCAGCCCACCTTATCGGGGCTTGCAGCCCTGTTCTTTTGGCAGTATGTGAGCATCCCGCTCTCGAAGATATCCACGGACATCTGGGAGGAGTCTACTAGTGGGGCTTTCGAGCAGATGTACCTTCACGCTGCCCAGCCTGCCTGGGTGCTGGTGGTGCGGTTGTCGAACTACCTACTTCAGCAGACCGCGGTTGCGGTTCCCCTATTCCTGGCTATGGCATTGCTGTTTGGTTTTTCCCTGACTGACCTCGCTGCGTACAACTGGGGCGGGATGCTCCTCACCCTGGGTATTACCCTGGCTGGCTTTATCGGTTTGGGCTTGGCGGTGGGGGGGGTTCTGCTGATTTACCGCAATGCCATTGGCTACACCAATGCTCTGGAGT
This sequence comes from Meiothermus sp., assembly GCA_026004095.1. Lineage (GTDB taxonomy): Bacteria > Deinococcota > Deinococci > Deinococcales > Thermaceae > Meiothermus. Next base: position 55,254 of record BPIL01000008.1, on the reverse strand, counting down.
ACCTGCTGCTGTTCTCGAGCGGGGCGGTGGTACCCCTCAATCAACTGCCCGCCTTCATCCAGCCTGTGGCTTGGTGGCTGCCCTTGTCACTTGGCATAGAGACCTTGAGGCGATTGGAGAACGGTGGCCCGTGGGGGCTTACCCTAATGGGGCTGGCTGTGCAGTCCGTGTGCATGCTGGCCCTGGGCCTCATCCTGTTCAACCTTTGCCTGCGCCGAGCGCTGAGGCGGGGTTTTGCTATGAGCCGGTGATTGTTGCTCTGCCCACCCGCCTTCAAAACTTGTAGAGAACGCCTTTGTCCAGCAACAGGGGAGCGCCTGCGGCCTCAATCAGGCGCTCGTTTTTCAGCAACCCAGGTTTGCCGTTATAGTGGGGTGTCATGGACGCTGCACACAACGCCCCCGAGCCCCGTTACTGGGAGAAGATTCGAACCGTGGCCGATACCTTACGTGCGCTCGAGGGCCCCATCATCGTGGTCTCGCATGTAGACCCCGATGGCGACGCCATTGGCTCGTCGCTGGGGCTCTTTCGAGCCCTGCAAGCCCTGGGCAAGAAAGTGACCTGGATTGCCGACCCTCCGCGGTTTCTGCGGTTTTTGGTGCGGGAAGACGAGTACAGCGACCCCATCCAGCAGGTGCCGGAGGGGGCCACCCTGGTGGTGCTGGACTCGGCGGAGCCCAGCCGGGTGGCGGGCGCGCCGGTGGAGGGATTCGTGATCAACATTGACCACCACGGCACCAACCCGCGCTTTGGCTACCTTTCGGTGGTGGATCCCTCCAAGGCTGCCACCGCCCAGATTGTCAAAGACCTGATTGACGCACTGGGGGTCACCTGGACGCCCGAAATTGCCACCCCGGTGCTCACCGGCCTGATTACCGATACCGGCAATTTTCGCTTTGCCAACACCACCCCCGAGGTGCTGCACACCGCCGCCGAGCTGGTGGGCTACGGGGTGCAACTGGCCGAGCTGACCGACCGCCTGCAGTGGCGGCCAGTGAGCTACTTCAAGGTGATGGGGGCGGTGCTTTCCACGGTGGAGTTTCACTTTGGGGGCCTGCTAGTGACGGCCCATATGCCCCCCGGGATTAACGAGGAAGACTCCGACGACTTTGTGGGTATCATCCGCTACGCTGAAGGTAGCCAGATTGCGGTTTTTTTGCGCGAGCGCGAGGAAGGCGTGAAAATCAGCATCCGCAGCCGTGGGGGGGTCTCGGCCCAGGCGGTGGCGGTCAAGCTGGGCGGTGGAGGCCATGTGCCGGCGGCGGGGGCCACCCTGCGGGGGGTGACGCTGGAGGAGGCCTACCGAAAGGTGCTGGCGACGGTGGAGGAGGAGCTCCGGCGGGTGGGCTACCTGTAGCTTGACGACGCTTCTCCCAGCCCATACCATTGCATAGAACCTTACCCACCCAGGGTAAGCAGTTCTTCTATCAAGAGCAGCGGAGGGAACGGCCCGATGAAGCTGCGGCAACCTGCGGGGGCAATCGCCCATTACCGAGAAACCCCCGCGCTTGGTGCCAAATCCGCCCCGGTGTTGCTAGGCACAGCAAAGGCACCAGGGGAAAGATGGAAGAAGGGAACAAAGCCCTTCTTCGCGCAGGACTGAAGGAGGGTAGATGGAGTTTTCCAGTCTGGCTGTTTTGAGTGGGCTTCCCCCACAAGACCCCCATAACGCGGTGGGCGTGCCGATCTACGCGACGGCGGCCTATGGTTTCGCCGACCTGGAGGACGGCGCCCACAAGTTTGCCACCAACCAGGGCTACACCTATACCCGCCTCCAGAACCCCACGGTAGCGGCCCTCGAGGCCCGCCTCACCGCCCTGGAAGGGGCTTTGGGGGCGGTCTGCCTGGCCTCGGGGCAGGCCGCCAGCTTTGCCAGCCTGCTGGCCCTGGTGCGCGCGGGCGACGAGGTGATCGCCAGCCCCGGCCTGTTTGGCGGCACGGTGGGCCTTTTGAACCAGGTGTTTGGCCTGATGGGGGTGCGGGTGCACTTTGTGGCGCCCGAGGTGGCGGCGGTGCAGGCGGCTTTGAACGAGAAGACCCGGGCGGTTTTCGTGGAGGTGCTGGGCAACCCCTCGCTCGAGCTCCCCGACCTGCAAGGCCTGGCCGGGCTGTGTGAGGCCCACCGGGTGGCCCTGGTGGTGGACAACACCTTTGGCGCGGTGGGGGCCCTGGCCCGCCCCCTGGAGCACGGGGCGCACGTGGTGGTGCACAGCCTGACCAAGTGGGCCAGCGGCCACGGCTCAATTCTGGGGGGTGCGGTGCTCTCGCGGGAAACCGCCCTCTGGCAGCATTACCCGCAGTTCACCAGCCCCGATGCCCAGGGCAAAATCCCCTGGGAGCAGTTTGGGGCGCGGTGTTTCCTGGAGCGGGTGCGCCAGTTGGGGCTCTCGCTGGGCGGGATGGTGCTCTCGCCCTTCAACGCCTATTTGCTTTTTCAGGGCCTCGAGACCCTGGCGCTGCGCATCGAGCGGGCCAGCCAGACCGCCCTGACCCTGGCCCGCTGGCTCGAGTCCCAGCCCCAGGTGGCCTGGGTGCGCTACCCCGGCCTGCCCACCGACCCGGCCCACCCCCGGGCCGCCCAGTACCTGCGCGGGGGGTTTGGCAGCATCCTGACCTTTGGCATCCGGGGAGGGCTCGAGGGGGCCAGCCGCTTCCTGGCCAACCTGAAGATCATCCAGGCACCCAACGTGGGGGATGCCCGCACCCTGGCGGTGCACCCCTGGACCACCACCCACAGCCGCATCCCCGAGGCGGCCCGCCGGGCGGCGGGGGTGGGCCCGGAGACCATCCGCCTTTCGGTGGGCCTCGAGAGCCCCCAGGACCTCCAGCAGATGCTCCTGGAGGCGTTGGCCAGTGTGGAGCAGGTGGGCCATGAAGATTAGCACCCTGCTGCAAAGCGGCCGACCGCTTTTCTCCTTCGAGTTCTTTCCGCCCAAAACCCCCCAGGGCGAGGCCGCCCTGTTCCGCACCCTGCACGAGTTAAAGCCCCTGAAGCCCGCCTTTGTCTCTATCACCTATGGGGCCGGGGGCAGCGAGCGCAACAAAACCGCCGAGTGGGCCGCCCGCATCCAGAACGAGGTGGGGCTGCCGGCCATGGCCCATCTGACCTGCGTGGGCAGCACCCGCGAGGAACTGCTGGCCCGCCTGCACGAGTATGCCCAGGCGGGGGTGGAGAACATCATGGCGCTGCGGGGCGACCCCCCCCACGGGGCACGGGAATTCCAGCCGGTGGCCGGGGGTTTCCGCTACGCCTCCGAACTCGTGGCCCTGATCCGGGCCGAGTTTGGCGATCGCTTCGCGGTGGCTGGGGGCGGCTACCCCGAGGGACACCCAGAGGCGGTGAGCCTCGAGGCCGACCTGCAAAACCTGAAGAAAAAGGTGGACGCGGGGCTGGACTTAATCGTAACCCAGCTCTTCTTCAACAACGCGCTTTACTTTGGCTTCGTGGAGCGGGCCCGCCGCATTGGGATTCGGGTGCCCATCGTGCCGGGCCTGATGCCCATCACCGACCTGGCCCAGGTGCGCCGATTCATGGATCTGTGCGGGGCCAGCATCCCAGGGCCGCTGCTCTCGCGCCTCGAGCGCGCCCAAAGCCCCGAGGAGGTGCTGGAGATCGGGGTTGAGCACACCACCCGCCAGGCCCAGGAGCTGCTCGAGGCCGGGGTTCCGGGCCTGCACCTCTACACCCTCAACAAATCGCCGGCCACCCGGCGGGTCATGCAAAACCTGCAGATAGTTCTGAGGTGATCTTTCTCCAAAATCTATTTGGGAGCAAAATGGAGGGGCATGCAAACCTCGGCGACGGCTCCAGCTACCCAAAACCTAACCCGCCTCGGTGCTGGCTCGCGGGTGCTTATGCGCGGTTTGCTTTTTACACCCTCGATACCCCGCTATGCTGCCGCCAGGCTTTTGGGTAAGCGCTACCCGGCCCGGGCGCTTTCCTTGCAGCTAGCCACCCTCCCCGAACCCGAACGGCCCGCGGGTTTTGAGCGCCTCAAGGTGCGGCTATCGGGCATTTGCGGGAGCGACCTGGCCCTGCTCTACGGCAAACAGGCCCCCACCCTTTCCGGGATGTTCTCCTTCCCGGCGATCCTGGGGCACGAGATTCTAGCCGAGCTGGGGGGGGTGCGGGTGGCGGTCAATCCGGTGCTGGCCTGCCTCGAGCGCGGCTTACCGGACTGCCCGGCCTGTGCCCGGGGCGACGATCACCTCTGCCTTAACGTGGCCGAAGGCAACTTTGGCCCCGGTATGCTGGGCTTCTGCAAAGACCTGGGGGGCGGTTGGGCCCAGCGTATGGTAGCCCACCGCGAACGCATCTTTCCTATTGCCGAAAGCGTGCCCGACGAGCGCGCCGTACTCACTGAACCTGCAGCAGTGGTGCTGCACGGGCTGCGGCAGGCCTGGGGCGAAAGCAAACCCCGCACCAAGCCAGAAATCCATCACATGAATTGGCCCGCTCAGATACTGGTTATTGGGGCCGGAACCATCGGTCTGCTGGCCGTCAAAATGCTGCGGGTGCTGGGGTTTGAGGGGCCTTTGTGGGCGGTGGCCCGCCACCCCCGCCAGGCCGAGCTGGCCCAACGGTTTGGTGCTAGCCAGGTCTTCCCCTCCACCCAGGCGGCTCAACAAGCGGCCGGAGGCCGGCGTTACCGGGGTATTTTGGGGGCCACCTCCTGGCGGGGCGGTTTTGAGGGGGTGGTGGAGGCCTCGGGCTCCCCCAGGGGTTTACAGGAGGCTAGCTGGGCTGTGCAGGAGGGGGGGCGGGTCTTGCTGCTAGGGGCCCCGGCCACCGCCTTGCACGACTTTTCGCCCTACTGGTTCCGCGAAGTGAGGCTGGTGGGCAGCTATGCCTATAGCTGGGACGACTTCGCCGAGGTGGTCAAGCTGCTGCCCGAGATGGAGGGTGTGGAGGCCATGGTCACCCACAAATTTGACCTCGAGGCCTGGCCCGAGGCCATCAAAACCGCGGCCACCCGGCGGGGCATCAAGGTGGTGTTCAAACCATAACTGCTTCCGCGGTGCCCGCTCATCCTCGAGGCCGCCTTTTTTCTGTGTGGGGTTTTGCGCTACTCTAAAGTATGCCCATCCGTGAGTTCCGCATGGCCGACTACACGAGCGTACTGGCCCTCTGGCAAGACGCGGGCCTGGAGCTCAACCCCTCGGATAGCTTCGAGGGACTGCAGAAGAAGCTCGAGCGCGACCCCGATCTGTTCTTGGTGGTCGAGGAAGACGGCCAGATTCTGGGGGCCTTGCTGGCCGGCTACGACGGGCGGCGGGGCTGGCTGTACCACATGGCCGTCCACCCCTTCGGCCAGGGGCAGGGCTGGGGCAAGCGGATGCTGGAGGAGCTCGAGGCCCGCCTCAAAGCCAAGGGCTGCCAGAAGCTAAACCTGCTGAGTGGAGCCCTCCTACACCGGGGCCCAGGACTTCTTCGAGCGGCTCGGCTACCGCCGCGACGACCTGATCTTCATGGAGAAGTGGCTGGGTTGAATCTGGCAACAGCCTGGAGCCTTGCCCTCTGCCCAGTAGGGTACTGTAGAACCCCAAGCCGGTGCGGAACTATAGGCTGTTTCTTTTTCAGACCCAAAGCAGCCGCGCTAGAAGCGCAGATCGATGTCTATAGGTTCCTGCGCCTTTCTTTTGCTTTCCAACGCCCCACCCACGATGGTGAGTGCGATGCCCACCATCAGATAGACGTCGCCCAGGCTAATTACGTTGGTGTAGCCCAGCACGCTGCACCGGAATGATGTCGGCCAGGAACCATAGCCGCGTGGAATCGGTCATCAGGGTATGGACGGCGTCGTACTGCTGCTGGAGCCTGGGGATATAGGACTCCAGCCCCACCCTGTACAGCGCCTCGCTGCTTACAGGCATATGCCCGCGGTTGGCAAAAATAACCAGCGCGTTGCAAAAAAGGCCCAGCCCCACAAACCACAGCCCGCGCAGATGGGCGTTGGCCCACAAACCATAGCCCACCAGCACCAGCACCAGGGTTTTTGCCAGCGGGCCGGCAATTTCGGGGGCCACCAGGCCGCGAACGGTGGCAAAGGCCAGGCCCCCTTCCAGCAGCGCTGCTGCTACGAAGACCCAGGCCGACCTGAGCTCGAGGTTGGCGATGTCGCGGAGGCTGGCCCGGAGGCCGAGGGCGAGGGCAACCCCGATAAGTGCGCTGGCAAGGTATAGCGTCGTAAGAATTCCTCCCGATCCTTCCAGATGGGGTCTTCGTGCCACAGGGCCTCGAAGTGCCGCACCACCTGCGGGTCGAACTGCCGCCCCGCTTGCATGATTATCTCATTAAGGGCTTCCTGGGGCGTTTTGGCCGGGCTGTAAGCCCGGCCCGCGGTCATGGCCTCGTAGGCGTCGGCCAGCGCTACTATGCGCGCCCAGAGTGGAATTTGCTCCTCCTTGAGCCGTCGGGGATAGCCGCGTCCATCCCAGCGCTCGTGGTGATGGGCGATGACACCCTGTACCTCTTTGGATAAGCGGCTGTGCATGGGGTGGAGCACCTCGAGGCCCTTTGGCAGGATGGCTCTTGATCAGGGCAAATCTCCTCTGGGGTTAGGCCGGGCTTGAGCAGAGATGGAGTCTGGGATGGCTACCTTGCCAATGTCGTGGATACGGGCCGCATAGGTGATGCGCTTGGTACATCCTGCTCGTCGAAGCCCATCCGCTTGGCGATGCTGCCGGCGATGGCCGCCACCCGCTCGGAGTGCAGCCGGGTGAAGGGGTCTTTGGCGTCCAGGGCCGCCACCAGCACCTCGATGGTGTCGTCGAAGGCCGCCTCGATCTTCACCTTTTCGTCCCAGTAGAAGCGCGAGAAGTAGAGCAGAAGCATCAAGAAGAGCACCGTAAACCCGCCCCAGCCCCAGATGAGGGGGGTCTGGTAGGCCTTGGCCAGCAGCAGGCCGATGGGGGCCTGCACCAGGTAACTCACCCAGAGCCAGCCGAAGTTTTCAAACCAGACCTTGCGCAGGCTGGCCCCGCTGGCCAGGTGGATTATGTAGGTGACGCTCCCACGTTCACAAAAAAGTACACCAGCGAGGCGGCCAGAATCCCCGCGGCCTCCTGCAGGTAGGGGTGGGCGCCAAAGTGGGCCTGCGCCCAGCCCCAGGCCAGGCCGGCCAGGCCGGTGGCCAGGCCCGACTGGGTGCGGTTGAAGAGGTCTTTGTACCAGGTGTAGCCGGGGCGGCCGAAGTCCTTGTTGAAGCTAAATACAAACACCAGGCCCGCGGCCAGCCAGGGGGGGAAGAGGGTGATGGCGGCCAGGGCCACCACAAAGGCGTGGGACATGGCCGCATTGAAGGGCAGGGGTACGTGAGATGCGCCTTGCAAGGACGATCAAGACTGCCCAGAAGACCATGTCCAGGGCGCTGGGGGGTAGGGGCCTGGCGGGCGGCAGCAGCGAGGTAAAGCAGGCCCACAAAAGCCCCCAGCAGCACAGCAAAAAGAGCAGGACGCGCAGGGGAGGCAGCGGAAACAGGGCCTTCACCCCTGTAGTCTAGGGTAAAAACCAAAGCAAACGGGTGCGGTTTGCACCACCGCACCCGCTGAAGCGTTACGTGGTTACTGCCAGGTCGCGTCGGCACCAGCGGCTACGGCCAGGGCGACCAGGGCGGCGATCAGGGTGGCGATCTTGAAGGCGAGCTTCTTCATAGTTTCCTCCTCCTAGACGATGTGGAAGCGCTTTTATTTTTTGACTTCCAACCTTGGAGAAGACAATACACCACGACCCCCTGTGCGGTCAATACCGACACAGGCGAAACGTGCACTTGGTTTACAAAGTGCCTAAATCACAATGAGCACCCACTTCTCCGCCGACCGAAGCAGACGAGCCTTCAGCTAGGGGCAGCTTGCTGGCCGGGCTGTGATATTTGCACCACCCAGCACAGCCGGGCCTTATGCGGCTCAGGAAAGGGCTATATCGAAGGTGGTCTGGTCGAGGGTGAGCTCGAGCCGGTGTGCGGTCAGATCTCCAACCACCATGCGGAAACCTGCTTTGGGGGTTAGTTCTGCTACCTGAACGGGTGTTCCCTTGGGGTCTAGCAGCGTGGCTTTGGCTGAGGTGAAACGAACCCCGCCCTGACGGAGCAACTGCCCTAGCAGGAGACTCTGCGGGCCGTCCTGTTTGTAGCTGAGATCGAGGTAGCAGTCGGCGGCCTGGTAGAGTTTGCTCCAGCCCGTGCCGGTGGTGGAGCGCATGGAAGACGGGTTATTCTTTGATGTCATTATGAGAATGGCAGCCTGTTTCATAGGTTCTTGCCTTTTCAATGCCCGGTTCTGCACAACGCAAATTGCGGGTACGCGAATGGCTTTGTGGCACCCTTTGTGTCATTATAATCTAAAACCGTAGGAGAGTTCCTAGTATATATGCCTAAAAAAACGCCGGGACAATATTTTCTGAGTAAGGGTATATCACCAAGCCAGCTGGCCGACCGCCTCGAGCTACTCTATCCGCTCGAGCGCGAGGTATTGCTGGCCCGGGCGTCGGGCGAGACCCTGCGGGCCATTGGAGGGCGGCTCGACCTGACCCCCGAGGGGGTGCGCCAGGTGGAGATTCGCGCCCTCAAAAAACTCCGTGAAGAAGACAATACCGCGCAAATCCAGGGCCGCCGCTTTCGTCTGGCCGTGGAACAGCGCCTGGGGGTACCGCTGGAGAAAGCGGTTGAGGAATTGCCCGAGCCCCAGCCCATGCTGGTTTTAGCCTACGCCCGGGGCGAATCGCTGGCCGATCTGGCTCCCCGCCTGGGCCTGAGCATCACCGAGGCCACCGTTTTGCGCGACCAGGCGGTGGCCTGTTTGCTAGGTGAAGACCGGGGCTCGAGGGCCGGCAAATGGGCCGAACTCAAAGCAGCGGTGGCTGCTGCGCTCATTGAAAGCCCCCTTACCTACGACGACCTCGAGGCCCGCTTCCCCATGTCCCGCCGGCGCCTAATGAGGCTGATGCAGGAGCTGGTTAACGAAGGCCGGGCTGAGCTGAGCGACGAGTATCCGTTCCGCTTTTTGGGTGTCAGGCCAGCCCAGCAGGCCTTGGAGTGAGCCAGCCGTTGGCACCCTGGTTGCACCAAAAACCCCTTTATGCACTCTTTGCATAAAGGGGTTTTCTCGTGCTGGACGTGGTGGGCGCGATTGGACTCGAACCAACGACCCCTACCGTGTCAAGGTAGTGCTCTAGCCATCTGAGCTACGCGCCCGCAGGGGGCTTCAATCCGGTATTCTCGCCAGAACAAGCAGAGAACCTTTGGAGGCGCTGACCGGATTCGAACCGGTGAATGGAGGTTTTGCAGACCTCTGCCTTACCACTTGGCTACAGCGCCGCGCCTGCTGCCCCTTGAGGGGGTTCAGCAACCGTTAGGTTAGCACCTGCGAATAGGGTGTGTCAAACCTTTTTCGGGTACGATTGAAGCGTGCGCGAAGTCTTTATCAAGACACCTGGGGGCTTTCGCTGGCCGTTTTCCAAGGGGCTTTTGGTGGAGTCCATGATGATGGCGGGCCTCAAGATGGAGCCGGCCATGTCGGTGGCCCATACCATCGAAGAACAACTGCGCTCCCGCAAAAAGCCAGAAGTTACCGCCCTGGCGCTCAAGAAGATGCTGATTCAAGAGGTGGAAAAAAACTTTGGCCCCGAGATGGCCGAACGGCTCAGGGGCCAGACCCAGGCCTTTGAAGACATCGTGGTTCGGGAGGGCTACCGCCGCCGGCCCTTCTCCAAAGGGGTGCTGGTGCGCAGCCTGGAGGATGCAGGGTTTTCTATGCGCGAGGCCCAGACCATTGCCCGCTCGCTGGAGAACCGCCTGCGCCGCAGTGGGGTGCGCTCGATTGATGCCGATGAGCTGGAGCGGCGTATTGCAGCCGAGATTGAAGAGCTGTTTGGGCCTGCTGCAAAAAACCGCTACGCCGGAAGGCAGGCCCTGGCCGGGGAAATTTTTGTGGAGGAAGGGGAAGGTGAGCCGCGGGTGCCTTTCTCCAAAGGGGTGCTGGCCCAGTCGGTGATGGCAGTGGGGCTCTCGCCCGATGCGGCCTACCGGCTGGCCCGCGATGTGGAGCGCCGTTTGCGCGATAGCGGTTCGACTGTGGTCAAGCGCGACTACCTGCGTAAAGCGGTTGCTGAAGAACTGATGGAGGAAGCCGGGGAAGAGGTGGCCCGGCGCTACCACCTGTTGCGCAGCATCCGGCGGGCTGTGAAGCCGGTGCATCTGCTGATTGGGGGGGTGGCCGGGGTGGGGAAGAGTGTGCTGGCCTCGGCGCTGGCCTACCGGCTGGGCATCACCCGTATGATTTCGACCGATGCGGTGCGGGAGATCCTGCGGGCCACCATCCCCAAAGACCTGCTGCCCACCCTGCACACCAGCAGTTTTGAGTCGTGGCGGGTGCTGGCTACGCCCCAGAAAGCCGAACCCAGCGCGGCGCTGGTAATGCAGGGGTTCCGCGACCAGGTCTCGAGGGTGGCGGTGGGTTTGCGGGCCATCCAGGAGCGCAGCGCCCGGGAGAAAACCTCGCTGGTGGTGGAGGGTGTGCACGTGGTGCCGGGCTACATGACCCACCAGTACCAGCACGAGGTCATTCAGATTCCCATTATGCTGGTGCTCGAGGACGAGGCCCTGCACCGCGACCGTTTTGCCCTGCGCGAGCGGGAGACCGGGGGATCGCGCACCAGTGGGGCTTATGCGCAGTACTTCAGTGAAATTCGCCTCATCCAGCAGCACCTGATTGAGCTGGCTCGAGGTGCCGGGGTTCCCCTTATTCCGGCCGAGAACCTGGATCGGGCCATTGACAAAGGCCTCGAGGTGATCGTAGACCGGCTGCAAGAGGCCTATTTTGATGTGGTGCAGGGGTAGCCAGGCTCATACGTCACATACCTGGGCCGGATGGACAGGGTAGGCTCGAGGGGTGAGCGAGCAGATTCAGATCAAGGGGCTTCCGGCCATCCCGCCCCTGGGCATTGGCACCTGGCAGTGGGGCGACCGGCTGGTCTGGGGCTACGGCCAGGGCTACCAGGCGGACGATGCCGAGGCAGCCTACCGGGCGGCCCTGCAGGGTGGGGTGCGGCTTTTTGACACCGCCGAGTTCTATGGTTTTGGCCTTTCGGAAAGGCTAATCGGGCGCTTCTACCACGCTTATGAGCCCAAGCCCCTGGTGGTGAGCAAGCTATTTCCCTACCCCTGGCGTTTCTCCCGCAAGACGCTGTTTGCTGCGCTTAAAAAAAGCCTGCAGCGCTTGCAGATGCAGCAGCTAGATCTGTACCTGCTGCACTGGCCCTGGAAGCCGGTTCCGCTCGAGCAGTGGGCGCTTGCACTGGCCGAGGCCTACGAACAGGGGCTGACCCGGGCGGTGGGGGTCTCCAACCATAACCTTCAGCAGCTCGAGCGTGTGTCCAGGGTGCTGGCCCAGCACCGGGTGCCGTTGGCGGTCAACCAGGTGGAGTACCACCTGCTCGAGCGCAAACCTGAACGAACGGGCCTTCTGCGTGCCATGCAGGCCGAGGGTATCGTGCTGATGGCCTACAGCCCGCTGGCTATGGGCTGGCTAACCGGCAAGTACAGCCTGGACAACCCCCCACCAGGCCGCTACCGGGCCCAGCGCTATGTCACCCGCAAGGCCCAGATTCCCGCACTGCTCCAGGCTCTTAGCGAGATCGCCGAGTCGCTGGGGGCCACCCCCGCCCAGGTGGCCCTGCGCTGGTGTATACAAAAAGGCACCCTGCCCATTCCGGGTGCCAAAAACGCGCGCCAGGCTGAGGGAAACGCAGGGGCTTTGCGAATCTGCCTTTCCGAGGCGCAGATGGCCCGGCTGGATGCCTTGAGTAGCGGGGCAGGGCCGGGCTAGAGTTCGCCCACCTCGATGGCCGCGGTCAGGGCTGCCCCCAACAGCCCGGCCTCGCTGCCCAGCTTGGCCAGGTGGAGGGGTGGGGTGATCCAGTTTTCCATGTAGCGCCGGTAGCTGCGCTGCACCTCCTCGAGGTAGGCCGGCCCTGCGTTGAGGGCCACCCCGCCGCCCAGGACGATGACTTCGGGGTCGTAGCACTTGACCAGCGAGGCCAGCGCGATGCCTACCCAGCTCGCGGCCTGCAGCACGATGCGGCTGGCCCGGGGGTCGCCCTGCTGGAACAGTGCGAACAGCTCGCGGGTGCTCATCTCGCGCTTGAAGGAGGCCAGGGCCATGCGCTCCATGGCCGGGCCGGTGGCCAGGGCCTCGAGGCAGCCATCCAGCCCACAGCCGCACAGGGGGCCGCCCGGCTGCATGGTGATGTGCCCGATCTCGCCCCCCTGTCCGTTCACGCCGCGCAGCACCTTGTTGCCCCAGACAAAGCCGCCCCCCACCCCGGTCGAGACCGTCATGTAGAGGGTGCTTTCGGCGCCCTGGGCGGCTCCCAGCTTGTGTTCGGCCAGGGCCGCGGCGTTGGCGTCGTTTTCCATGTAGACCCTGTAGCCGGTGGCCTGCTCGAGCCGCTCCACGATAGGGAAATCGGTAAAGTTGGCGATGTTGGGGGCAAACTTGATCCGGCCCCGCTTGAAGTCGAGGGGCCCCGGGGTGCCCAGGCCGATGGCCTGCACCGCCACGCCTGCGGCCTCGATGGCAGCCTTGGCGGCCTGGGCCATGGCCTCGATTACGGCCTGGCCGCCTTCCTCCGGCGTGGGGACGGTTACCTTGGCCTTAATCACGCCCTCGCTGAACACCCCTGCCATAATCTTGGTTCCGCCTAGGTCAATTCCCACTACGCTCATGACGCTTCTCCTTGGTGGTCTCGCTCGAGAATCAGGGTGGCCTCGTGGTAGAGGGCCTCGGGCACCCAGAGGCTCACATCCCCAGTGTAGGTGCCCATGTAGGCTTCGGGCAGGCTAAAGGGGGTCTCGAGGTGAACCGGAATCCGGCGCGCTTCCAGATGCGCCCGCATCCCCTCGGCCACCACCCTGGGGGCCGATAGGAACAGCACGTACGACACTTCCCCAATCCGGCGACGGGGGAGGGTGGGGTCTAATGCATCATTCATCGGCTAACAGCATAACAGCGTCCGTACCCCAGGATTATCCAGCCCCGTCCCCTGGTCTGTCGCTGCGAACCGGGTTTTCCCCTTCGAACACGTGTCGGGGGCCCCAGGATGAGGGAGAAATTGGGGCTGGAGCACGTAGACTGAAGGGCATGTTGGCGCAGGTACGCACCTACAGTCTGTTTGGCCTCGAGGCCCAACCTATCACGGTCGAGGTGGACGTTTCGCAGGGCATGCCTTTTTATGCAGTGGTGGGCCTGCCCGACAAGGCCGTGGAGGAGTCGCGCGAGCGGGTGCGGGCGGCCCTCAAGAACGCCGGGTTTCCCTACCCCCAGGGGCGGGTGGTGATCAACCTGGCCCCGGCCGAGTTGCGCAAAGAAGGCACCCACTACGACCTGCCCATCGCGCTGGGGCTGCTCTGCGCGCAGGGGGTGGTTCCGCTCGAGGCCCTGCAAGGCTTTGCGGCGGCGGGTGAGCTGGGCCTGGACGGCGAGCTGCGCGCGGTGCCCGGCGCGGTGAACCTGGCATTGGGGGCCTACCAGGAGGGCCACCAGCTCCTGATGCCCCAGGCCTCGGCCCAGGAAGCCGCCCTCATCGAGGGGGTGAAGGTGTTTGGGGCGGCCCACCTGGCCCAGGTGGTGCGCTTCTTACAAGGCCAGGAAGACCTGGCCCCCACCCGCCCCAGCCCGGAGTCCGAACCTGCCGAAGCGGCCCTCGATCTGCTGGACGTGAAGGGCCAGGCCAAGGCCAAGCGGGCCCTGGAAATTGCCGCAGCCGGCGCCCACCACCTGCTCATGACCGGAACCCCCGGCTCGGGCAAGACCATGCTGGCCAAGCGCATGGTGGGGCTGCTCCCACCCTTGCAAAACCAGGAGGCGCTCGAGGTCACCCGCATTCATTCCGCCGCCGGACGGCTCTTGCGCGGCCTGATTCGAACCCCACCCTTCCGCAGCCCCCACCACACCGTCTCCGATGCGGGCCTGATCGGCGGGGGCACCATCCCCAAACCGGGCGAGATCTCCCTGGCCCACCGGGGGGTGCTCTTCCTGGACGAGTTCCCCGAGTTTTCCCGCAATGCCCTGGAGGTGCTGCGCCAGCCGCTGGAGGACGGGGTGGTGACCATCTCGCGGGCCCGGGCCAGCTTCACCTATCCCGCGCGGTTTTTGTTGATTGCGGCCATGAACCCCTGCCCCTGCGGCCACCACGGCGACCCCCAGAAGCAGTGCGTCTGCACCCTCACCCAGCGCCTACGCTACGTGGGTCGCATCTCGGGCCCCCTGCTCGACCGCTTCGATCTGGTGGTGGAAGTGCCCCGCCTCACCCCGGAGGAGCTGGCCCGCGCACCGGAAGGAGAACCCACCGCCGTGGTCAGAGAAAGGGTGCTGGCCGCCCGGGAGCGGATGCAAGCCCGGCAGGGGAAGCTCAACAGCGAACTTTTTGGCCGGGCCCTGCGGCAGCACGCCGCGCTGTCCCCAGCCTGCGAAGCCCTCTTGCAGGCCGCCACCCAGCGCCTGGCGCTCAGTGCCCGCAGCTACGACCGCATCCTGCGGGTGGCCCGCACCATCGCCGACCTGGCAGGAACCGAGCACATCCAGGAGGCCCACCTGGCCGAGGCGCTGACGTATCGGAGGAGCCTGGGGTAAAGCGGGGCGATCGCTCGAGGGCGTTTGAGCTTTAAAGATGAGCTACAATTTCCGCTCTACCCAGCTCGACATAGCGGTAGGTGTTCAGCAACTCGCAAAGCACGTCGAGCTGCTCCAGGAAGAGGGCCTCCAGAACTTGGTTTGAGATGTTTCCGGTGGAGACCAGGAGCAGCTTGTAGGGTTCACCCCGCAGGATCAGGCTCTGGATGAAGTCCGCGTCCTTGCTTACCACCACCCGCTTTTCCCTCAGCGAAAGGGCGTTGATCTCGCTATCTTTGGTGGCATTGCCCCGCGGAAGCTCGGAGGTATGCAGGGCATCGTAACCCCGCTCCCGCAAAAGCCGCACTAAGCGAAAGGGCAGGTGCGCGTCCACCAAAAAGCGGATCACGCCACCCTCAGCACCGCCCCTACCTCGCTGAGCTTGGCAGCATACAGCAAGCAGGCCTGGATATCCTCCGGCTCGAGGTCGGGGTAATCGGCCAGAACCTCCTCCGGGGTCATACCCCCCGCCAGGAGCTCCAAGATCACCCGCACCGGGTAGCGCAACCCCCGCACAGTAGGCTGGCCGTGGTTGACCTCGGGCTCGAGGGTAATGCGCTGAAGCAGGGCCGATGGATCCGTCACGGCTTCAGTCTAACACGCCCCATAGCCGGTGCTTGCTATACTCCCTCCATGGACGCCCTGGCCCTCTACGCCCAGGGCCGCTACTGGGAGGCCCTCTTGCTGGCCCAGCAACAAGCCCGGGTGCAGGCTGTGGCCCTGTCGCTTCTGGCGCTGGGCCAGGTGGCCGAGGCCCAGACCCTGCTGGAAAGCTGGCAGCCCCAAGAGAGCGTTGCCCAGGCCGAACGCCTTGCACTCCTGGGCTTCGTGGCTTTCCGCAAAGGTGATCCTGCTACCTACCGCCGGTGGGCCCTGGCCGCCGCACATCAGGCCCAGACCCCCCTGACGCTCTACCACCTGGGCTTCTCGCTTCCGCCCGCCGATGGACTCCTGGCCCTGCAAGCGGCACTTGACCGCTGCGAGGGCCCACCCGAAGAACAGGCCCGCCTGGCCTACGCCCTGGCCCGCACCTATAGGCGGCTGGGCCGCTTGGCCGAGGCCCTTTCCTACGCCAGCCGGGCCGTCCTGCAAGCCCCGGAGCAGCCCCACTACCGGCTGGAGGAGCTCACCCTTTTGGCCCTGGCGGGGGAGGAGCCCCTGCCCGCCCTGGAACGATCCCTCCCGCCCCTGCTGGCCCACGCAGCCCCCGGGGTGCGCTACTACGCCCTCTGGCTTGGCCTGCTCCTGCAAGGGATGCAGGGCCAGGAAAGCCCCGAACTCCTGGAGGCCCTCCTGCGGCAGAACTCCAGCCCCCACCAGCCCTACGACCTGCCCCTGCTGGTGCTGCTCTTCAGGCACCACCCCTCGGCCCGGCCCCTTCTTTCCCGCTGGCTCCGCGCGGCGGCCGCTGGGTCTTCCCCCGACCCCCTGCCCCAGGCCCTCCAGTCGCTGGCCCAGGGCCTCTGGCACTACCCCAGCCCGGAGGCCCGCCCGCTCCTGGAAGCCGCCCTCCCCACCCTGCAGACCGAGTGGGCCGAGGAGGCCCTGCGGGCCGCCGCCCACCTCGCAGCCCTGGAAGGAGTCCCCCTCCCCGCGCCCTACCGCCGGATGGCCCAGGCCCTCCGGCCCGAGGCCAGGGCCCTCTTCCTGCCGCCCGAACTCCTCCCACCCGCCACCCCCTACCTGCGCACCCTGGGGGCGGCTCACCTGGAGGGCTTCCCTGCCCTCAGGCCCCGCAGCCTGGAACTCCTCACCCTGCTGCTGGCCCACCCCGAAGGCCTCTCAGGCGAGGCCCTGGCCCAGGCCCTCTACCCCGCGCCCAACCCCCAGGCCCTCAAAAGCGAGCTCTATCGCCTGCGCCAGCAGGGCTTCGAAGTCCAGCGCCGCCCCTACCGGCTTTGCACCCCCATCGAGGCCGACTTCCTGAAGCTCCAGGAAGCCCTGCAACACCACCGCCTGGCCGAGGCCCTCAGCCTCTACCAGGGCCCCCTGCTGCCCAGAAGCCAGGCCCCCGGCATCGAGCTGCTGCGGAACCACCTGGAGGAACAGCTCAAGGAAGCCGTCCTCCGGCAGCCCGACCCGGAGCTTCTCTACCGCCTGGCCCAGCGCATCGCGGACGACCTCGTCCTCTGGGAAGCCCTGCTGGAACGCCTGCCCGAACCCGACCCCCGCCGCCCGGCGGTGCGGGCCTGGGTGCGGCGGCTCAGCGCCCAGTACCGCTAGGCGCCCCGGGGCGCACCACCCCCGGCGGGGGGCAGTCGGGGTGGGTGCAGGCGCGGGCGGTCTCCCTGAGGCCCAGAACCAGAAAAACCAGCAACACCAAGAACAGCCGAACCTTCCGCATGCTTCCACCCTAACCCAGGGGAGGTAACCAACACGGTCAGAAGGTAACCAAAATGAGAGGAAAGGTAACCATTCTGAGAGGGGGTTTGGTTACCTGGGGGGTGAGACAATTTTATCGAGGTAAGGAAAATGTCAATCAGACTTAGTGCTATTCGAATACCAAAGGAAATGGTGTTCTTCTACTCCCCCTCACTTCAACGAGCACTATTACTTAACCCCGAGTTAGGTTCATATACAACAATACCGTATCAAGCGTTGGAGAGCCTTCGAGAGCTTGCTGCGGGTCGATTCCAGGGCCACATTCCCGAAAAAGTACTTCACTCTCTCATCGTGCACCGAGTTATATACTATGGGAATTTTCAACCATCAATCAACGATAAAGTTCCCTCTGTACCCGCTGCACTGTACTGGGAAACCACTCATGGGTGCTCGCTTCGTTGCGACTACTGCTATATGAGCGCGGACACAGTTTTGCCAGATGAGCTCACGACTGTAGAAGCCAAGCGTCTCATTGACCAGTGTGCTGAAGTTGGCATAAGGCGTTTCGTCTTCACAGGTGGAGAACCTCTGATTCGACGTGATATTTTTGAGTTGGGTGCGTATGCGAAAGAAAGAGGTCTTTCCACCGAGATTATCACAAATGCCACCCTTATTACGAGTGCGCAAACGGCTCGCTCTGTAAGGGACAATTTCGATGCCATAATCACAAGCCTTGACGGGGCCAGCCCCGCTGCCAATGATGTCCATCGGGGATTTGGCAGCTTCACAAAGATTGTGCGGGGAATTCAATTACTTAACGATGTGGGCGTGGTGCCGACGCTGAACTGTACTGTTAGTGAACTCAATGTTGCTTACGTAGGAGAATTGCTTGAGTTCATCAGAGAATCTTTACAGGCAGAACACGTGCGGCTGATTAATGTGAGCTTTATAGGTAGAGGTTCTCAAAAGAAAATTGACTATACTTGGGAGACTTACAGACAAACGTTTGAACAGATTAGAGAGCACAACGCCCGTCACGTGGAGCATGTTGCGCCTAGCCCGTCAAAAAGCTCATTTAAGCCACGCAAGAACTGCGGTATGGGTTCGGGAGAAATCTACGTTAACTCTGTCGGAGACGTTTTCCCTTGTAAACTCGTGACCCTTCAATTTTGGTACTCGGGTAATGTTAAGAGGCAAACACTCAACGAAATTTTACAGGCTGAGGCTTTGCAAAGAGCTCGGGATCTCAGTGTAGAAAACCGTTTAGGATGCCGTTCATGTATTATTCGTAGGCTGTGTGGTGGGGGATGCCGTGGAATACACATGGGATATACAGGTGACCCCTTGGTAAACTCCCCAGAGTTTTGCTGGGTACTACGTCATCAAATGATTACTAATCTATGGAGTTCGGAAGGTTATCCAAACGCACTTTCGGATGCAGAGAGCGTAGTTCCCATATCGCTCAGGACGGGTCAAGTGTGGCAGCCTGAGCTGGGAACAGCTTTACCCGACCGAGCATTAAGCGTGATCACTCGGCACCTAAGTGCTTTGCATGACAATGAGTTGCCGCTTGCATAGGATTGGGTGGTCAACATGGCCATTACCCCGTTGTACCGTCGAATTCAAGATGCAGCGACAGATTTACTCGACGGTAGAACCGTCGTATATGATCCCAATTCTGGTAAGTTCTTTGGCCTTAATCGTTCAGCTACTTGCCTTTGGGAGTTTCTTGAGGAATGGCGATCCCTCAATGATATAAAGACGTTGTTATGTCGCATGTATTCGCTAGATGAAAAGATAGCAGAACAAGATGCTGAGCATTTCATTGCCGAAATGATACGGATAGGTCTTGTAGAGCAAAGCAAAGCTGGGGTGGTTTTATGAAACCAACCGTCTTTGTTAGAAGAACCCTGAACGAAAAAGGTTGCTGCAAAATAAGGGTTTTTGGTTGCAGCATGGCCCCAGTGATTCTTGATGGTGATGTGGTGGAAATCGTTAGATACCCATTCAACGAGCTTGCGCCGGGGTGTATCATCGCTTTTGAGCATGACGAGCGGTTGATTATTCACAGGATTCGCTATCGCTGTGCAGAGGTTGTAATTACAGCAGGAGACGCAAACATTCTTTGTGATCCCGTTGTGGCAAGTAAGGATTACATTGGGCTGGTTGCACGTCGTTACAGAAGAAACGAACCTGAATTGCTACTTTTGTCGACAGGAGTCTCCGCAAGGAAAGACCGACTTGCCCCATTGTATACGGTTTGGCTACCGGCAGGTTCATCGATCTCGACTAATGAGGGGGAGAGCACAAGGAAGTTTGGCAGTTTTTCGATTCGGATTTTGGAAGCCGATTCCCTTCCGGCTTTTAGTCCACACAATGCAATAGGCCTCTCAGCAAGAGGACTTTTAGATGAAATTCAGTTCCTGAATGCGATCGAACAAGGTATCTACAATATTGTCTGCTGTGCAAACTTTGGTCCCGATGGTGGAAACTGGCTCCCCGTAAATTCCCTCCATGGCGTTGCCCGCATATCTGTTTTTGATCATATAGGCGTAGGCGAGTCCCCCAACCCCGAGCAGAGAATACATCTGTTGAACTACTTGGACGGCCTTATTACAGCAGCAACTCTACTCGGGCGCAAAGGTAGAAGTTATGCATGAGATGGCGGTGGTGTGCAGAAACCTTGGCTTTAGTTACCCCAAGGTTGGAAAGGTACTCGAGGGCATTTCCTTTGAAATACCCTTGGGTCAGCGGGTAGGTTTGCTGGGGCCCAACGGAGCTGGCAAAACCACGCTTGTGCGGCTGATGGTGGGCCTAATGCCACCTGCTGAAGGAACGGTGCGGATATTTGGGCAGGACACCTTCCGTCAATCCCAAGCACGCCGTTTGATCGGCGTTATGCACCAGAGCCCAGGTTTCGAGGAATTCCTGAGTGGATGGGACAACCTTTTCATCTACGGACGTTTTTTGGGATTGACTGCCAGGGTGGTGCGTCGGCGGGTGGAGGAGATGGGTGAACGGTTTGGCTCTACAGCTTATCTAAAACAAGAAGTAATTTCGCTATCGGGAGGACAGCGCCGCCGCTTGCAACTGATTCGAGCGCTGCTTCACAGACCGCGTTTGCTGTTTTTGGATGAGCCAACGGTGGCATTGGATGTGGATGGTCGCCAACAGTTCTATCATGCGTTTGGTGAAATGGTTTCTGAACTTGGTACCACTGTGGTCTGGACTTCGCACTATCTCGAGGAAATTGAGCGTAACTGTCAACGGGTGATTATTCTAAAGGAAGGCAAGGTGGTACTCGACCAATCAACACAAAGCTTGGTTGGTGTCTCCAGCGCCGAAAAAATCATAGTTACGCTTGCTCCAGGCTCTATAACTCCACCCTCCACACCTGAATTAGAGCGGGCCGACGCTGATCGGCTCGTTTACAAAGGCTCTGCTGAGCTTTTTTACCGAGAAGTGCTCCCCAGGCTTACTGCTGCGGGTACAGCTATCGTATCGGTGCATCATACAAAGCCCAGTCTCGAGGAGATTTACCTTCAGTTAGTGCGAACCAAGGAGGGTGTCAACAGATGAATTTAGGGGCTTTCATCTACAGAGAGTGGCTGGTATTTATTCGTTCCCGGCTCGACTTATGGCTAACCCTGCTCCCACCCGTTATCATCGCTTTCTTCTTCTCACTCGGGATGTCCTCCACGGTGGATCGGGTTGGAAATGTGCCTTACAGCCAGTTTTTGCTGCCAGGTATTGCAGCGTTTTCGGTCATCGGTAGCGCGCTTAGTATGACTACGCGTGCGTTCAACGAGAAGTTTGCCCGCACGCTGGGCGAGTACTTCTCTTTGCCAAGCACGCGTGGCGCGTACGTGGTCTCGAAGCTGACCATGGCCACCGTCCTCGGTACGCTTCAGGGCGTGGTTTTTTTACTAGCTGGAGGTCTTTTCTTTAATATTGATATTAACTTATATTCTATTCTCTCCAGCGTGTTTATCCTTGCGCTCTCCGCAGTCAGCATCAGTGGCTTTTTCATATTGCTAGGCGCCTTGACCAGCAGTATGTCCACCTACCTCATCACATCAAATATCCTTTCCCTTTTGCTTACCTACATCAGCGGAATCTTCTACCCGCTAAACGCGCTGCCCGAATATGTCCGGTGGCTGGCCTGGCTTAACCCAGTGAGTCATTCGGCTGGTTTGCTCCGCGAAGCACTACTGGGAAGCACCGATCAAGCCACCAGCTTAAGTGTGACCTACCTTCTGATTTCTGGGATTCTGTTTGGGATCGCAGCCGCCTATCTGCTCAACAAGAAGGCGGTTTCGCAGATCTAAATCTGAACGGGAAAGGAGGTGTAACCCATGGAGACCCGCGTGTCCGAAGTTTACGAAACCCCATCGGTTGAAGAGCTTGAATGGGGCGCTGAGCTTGGCTGTAGTTGTAGCTGCAGCGGTGGGGCTGGGGCAGGTTCCGGTAGCGGTAAAATTACATAGACACCGGAAATCTGTCAGGAGGTGAATGGGATTGAGATAGGCGATTTTTTATTCAAGGTCGCCTATCTCAATCAAACTGATCTGTAAGGAATACATTTTTGGGCCCTTTGCAGCC
The DNA here is from genome assembly GCA_026004095.1 of Meiothermus sp. Classification (GTDB taxonomy): domain Bacteria; phylum Deinococcota; class Deinococci; order Deinococcales; family Thermaceae; genus Meiothermus. The sequence continues at coordinate 33,663 of BPIL01000008.1, read as the reverse complement.
GGGCTCTTATACCTGGAGAAAAGTCAAACAGCCAGCCGACTAAGTACAGGGGTACCTATGCAGAAAGGAGTCGCCGCTTTGCGGGTGGTGCCCAAAGCCCTGCGGCTCCTGCGGGAGGCCGGGGCTGGCTATTTGTACGTGGTTTTCGCTCTAACCGTTTTGCAAGGCCTGCTGCCGCCAGCTATGGGCTTACTGGGCAAGCTGATCGTGGATCATCTGGCCAGCGGCTCCGAGGCCACAGCCCGGCTTTGGGTGCTGGTGGGGGCCGAGGGACTTTTGGCAGCGATCCTTGCGGTGGCCTTTCATCTGAGCAGGGTTTTCCAAACCGTTCTGCGTGAGCGCCTGTGGCAGATGCTCAGCATTAGGGTTGGCCAGCACGCCAGCCAGCTCGATTTAGACTTTTTCGAGGTGCCCCAAAACTACGATGCCCTGACCAAAGCCAACCGTGAGCTGGGCTTTCGGCCCATGATGATGGCCTTGAACCTGGTGACGGCCCTGCAACAGACCATCTCGGTGGCGGGCTTTGTGTTGGTAATCCTGGCTTTTCAGCCCTTGCTAGTGGTAGCCCTCCTGGTTGCGCTCATCCCCGCCCTGCTGGTGGCTCGGGACTCCGGCCACATCACCTTTGCCTCCTACGATATGACCACGGCAGATGGCCGACGGGCCGCCTACTTCGATGGCCTCCTGATGTCCGATGGTGCGGCCAAGGAGCTGCGGCTGTTCGACCTGGCGCCCTGGCTGCTGGCCCAGCGCCAGGCCTATGCCCAGCGGGTCATTGAGCGGCGGTTACAGGCGGCTTGGGCCACTGGCAAGGGGTTTGTAATGGCGGCAGTGGTATCGGCCGGGGCGCAGTACCTGGCCCTGGCCTTTGTGGCTTACCAGGCGGTCACCGGGCGCATCACCCTGGGCGACTTTACGATGCTGGCTACGGCGCTGGTGGTGGTGCGGCAGAACCTTTCTCAAGCGCTGGCTAACCTGGGGGAGCTGTTGGAGAACTCGCTATTTTTTGGTGACCTCGAGCGCTTCTTCAACTTCAGACCGAAGATCGCCACACTGTCCGCGCCTCGGCCCTTGCCAAGCTTCGAAGGGTACGGATTTACTTTCGAGCATGTGGCCTTTACCTACACCGGCGCCCCACGTCCAGTCTTCCAGAACCTGTCGTTTGAGCTGCGGGCCGGGGAGGCCACGGCCCTTGTGGGGGTGAACGGGGCTGGTAAAACCACCATCGTGAAGCTGCTGACCCGGCTTTACGAGCCGGAACGGGGCCGCATCCTGCTCAACGGGGTGGACATCCGTGAGTTTCCGCTCGAGGACTACCGGGCTATTTTTGGGGTGATCCTGCAAGACTTCGTGCGCTACCATCTCACCGCCCGAGAAAACATCCAGGTGGCTAAAGTTTCGGCGCCGCCCGACCTGGGTAGGCTCGAGGAGGCGGCCCGGCAGGCCAGGGCCGATGAGGTCATAAAAAGCCTGCCCCTGGGCTGGGAGACCATGCTGGGGCGGCAGTTCGACGAACAAGGGCAGGCGCTTTCCGGCGGGCAGTGGCAGCGAATGGCGCTGGCTCGGGCCCTCTACCGCGACGCCCCGGTCTTGATCCTGGACGAGCCCACCGCTGCCCTGGACGCTAAGGCCGAGGCCGAGCTCTTCCAGGCCTACCGTGAGCTGACCCGTGGGAAGACCAGCCTGCTCATCACCCACCGGCTCAATACTGTTCGCATGGCCGACCGCATTTTGGTGCTCGAGGGCGGCCAGATTGTGGAGGACGGTTCGCACCACGAGCTAATACAGAAACGGGGGCACTACTACGAACTATTTACTACGCAGGCCGCGACCTATGGCGCGGAGGTAAACAGGCCGTAGGTATGGAGGATGCTTGCGGTTTGCGAGCCTGCCGGATTGAGTATGACTGAACAGAAATCCCCTCCGGCTGCGACGACTTGCGGGTTATAGTAGGCTGCGTGGGGTTGAGGTGGTTGCGGCTAAATAGGAGAACTTTTCGATGGCGCCTGGTTGGGCTGGCTTTGCGCCAGGTGATCCAGGCGGCCCCCCTCGAGGCCACCCTGCTCCTCCTGCTGCTGGCCCTGGGGGGGCTGGTGCCGGTGGGGGTTCTGGGCTTTACCCGCGCCCTGGTGGACGGCCTGGTGGCCGGTCTGGGGGAGGGGGTGTGGAGCCCCTGGCTCTGGTGGCCACTGCTGGGGCTGGCCCTGGCCTTCGCCCTGGACTTCCTGCTGGCCCCCTGGGTGGCCTATCTGCAGGGGGCGGTGAACGAGCGGCTCACGGCCCGGGTGCACCTTCTGCTGATGGATAAAGTGGGCGGCCTGCCCGACCTGACCCCTTTCGAGAACCCCAGCTTTCACGATGAGCTGCAGGTGTTGCGGGATCAGGCCCCCTACCAGCCGCTGAACCTGCTCATCTTTCTGGGGAGCGCCTTCCGGGGGAGCATCACCGTGGCCGGGGTGTTGCTGCTTTTGCTGAGCGCGGCGCCCCTTTTCCCGCTGTTGCTGTTGCTGGCCACCCTGCCCCAGGCCATCCTAACCTTCCGGCTGCAGAAGGGGGTGTGGGAAGCGGTGCTGTTCACCGCGCCCGAGGCCCGCCGGATGCGCTACTTTGCCGAGGCCCTGCTCGAGGCCGACACGGCCAAGGAGGTGCGCCTGTTCGGCCTGCTGCCCTTTTTTCGGGGGCGCTACCTCGAGGCCTTCTGGGCCCTTTACCGCGCGGTGCGTCGCGCACGGGGCCGCCAGGCTCTGGGGGCCAGTGGCCTGGTGCTTCTGGGCGCCCTGGCGACGGCTGCGGCTCTTTTCCTGGCCCTGCGGCAGGCCCTTTCGGGGGCCAGCGGCCTGGGCAACCTGGTGCTGGTGCTCCAGTCGGTGGGCAGTCTGCAGCAGAACCTGTTTGGCCTGGTGCAGGACGGGGGGATGCTTTACGAGAGCCTTCTGTACTTCGAGCGGCTGGAGCGGTTCCTGGCCCTGCTGCCGACCCTGCGACAGCCCCCCAAGCCCCGGGAGGTGCGCTCCTTTGAGGAGATCCGCTTTGAGCAGGTGGGCTTCACCTACCCCGACGGGAGGCGGGCCTTGCAGGACGTTAGCTTCACCCTGCGCCGGGGGGAGCGCCTGGCCCTGGTGGGGGAGAACGGGGCGGGCAAGACCACCCTGGTCAAGCTGCTCCTGCGCTTCTACGATCCCGGCGAAGGGCGCATCCTGGTGGACGGGGTGGATCTGCGTGAGCTGGATCTTGCGGCCTGGCGCCGCCTGGTGGCCGCGGTCTTCCAGGACTTTGGCCGTTATGCCCTCACCCTTGAGGAAAACATCGCCCTTTCCGACCTAAAGCACCTCCACGACCTAAAGCGCTTGGAGGAGGCGGCCCGGGCCGGAGGGGCCGAGGGGCTGCTCCTCCGGCTGGGGCCGGAAGCTTTGCTCTCCAGGGCCTTTGGGGGCACCGAACTTTCCCTGGGGGAGTGGCAGCGGGTGGCGCTCTCGCGGGCCTTCTTCCGCCAGGCCGAGCTGCTGGTTCTGGACGAGCCCACGGCCTCCCTGGATCCCAAGGAGGAGGCCCACCTCTACGCCCGCTTTGCCGAGCTGGCCCAGGGGAAGACGGTGCTCCTCATCACCCACCGCCTGGGCTCGGTGCGGATGGCCGACCGCATCCTGGTGCTGAGCGGGGGGCGCCTGGTGGAGGAGGGCGATCACGCCACCCTGCTGGCCCGTGGGGGTGCCTACGCCGAGCTCTGGCGCTTGCAAGCCGATCTCTACCGCCCCGACCTGGCCGACAAATGAGGAAAATTGGAGCAATCAAGCTGAGCGGCACGATGAAGTCGCTTACTACCGACCACCCGGCAGGAAGCCTACCAAGGCCGGAAACCTTATGATGAGATCAATGGGATGGCTCGAGCCCAACTCACCGGCATTCTGCTTGCACAAACCACCACCTATGTGGGCTTGCAGTTGTTCATGTTCGTGGCCCCGTGGTGGGCTCTAGGGTTCACCAAGTCATATGAAATCCTTTTGATTCATTCCCCTAACATCCCCCCGGCCACCAGTGAAATAGGGTGTAGCTCTGGATAAGCGCGGGCTGGGTTTGTAGGTAAGCGCACCGGGCTTCCACCTTGGCCCACAGCTCCTCTTCATCCTGCACCTGCCCATTGGCCACGACCGCGTCAATGAGCCCCCAGACTCGTTCTACCGGCTGCAACTCGGGCGAGTAGGGTGGCAGATAACACAGCCCCAGGCCCTTGGCTGGCTCCACCCGCCCCGAGGTGTGCCAGCCAGCCTGATCCAGCACCACCAGTACCAGCTTGCCCGCCCCCGCCCCCCGTAGCCGGGCAAAGGCCTCCAACACCAACTGGAACCCCTCCACCGAGACCGAGGGCAGCAGCCAGTACTCGCTTTCCCCCGTACCCGGTCTTATGAAGGCGTACACATACAGCCAGCGATAGCGGGGCCGCTCCTGCGCTAGCGGCGTCCTCCCTCGCAAGGCCCATACCCGTCGGCGGATGGGCTTCAGCCCTATTCGGTGCTCATCAAAGCCCCACACCTCCAACTCCAGTTCAGGAAAGAGCAACCTGAACAGGAAAACCATCAGAAAGAGCTTTTTTTGAAAGCCTCCTGCCGCTTCGCATCCGCCTCCCGGTGGCGCGGCCGGGGGCGCAGCGGGGCCAGGCCCAGGCGACGCATCCAGTACCAGGCCCGCCGCCCATCCACCGGACGTCCCAGCCTTTCAGCCAGCCACTCCGCAGCGTTGCGAATGCTCCAAAGCCCGTCCCTGGGATGGGGCTGGAGGAGGGCCTGGCGGAAGCCCTCCTGGAGTTCGGGCGGTACGAGGGGGGCCCGGCCTTTGTTCTCGTGCCGCAGATTCTTCATGGGCAGGCCCTGATTGTAGCGGTGGATTACCTGACGCACCCAGCGATCGGTATAGCCCAGATTCCTGGCTACCTCGGGGATGCTCTGACCCCTGGCCAGCAGCCAGAGAGCGTGCCAGCGGGCGCGTTCGGTGTGGTCTTGGGACTCCCGGTAGAGGGCGTGGAGGTTATCCGGATGGTGTCGCAGTTGGAGTTCCAACCGGGGGCGGCGCTGATGTTGGGCCAGTTGCATGGCTCCATTTTAGTGGAAAGAGTCTTGAAGATTTCTTATCACCCCTGGCACCTATTGGCATCTTCCTGGCCATAACCCTGGCCAATACGCTTCCTGGCCCCCTGGTGGGGCATCTGGTAGACAAGTCTGACCCGCTCCGCCTGTTACAGACTGCTCGTATCCTCACGGTGCTTTTACTGGCGGTTGTTGCGCTTATCAGCTTTGTAAAGCTCGAATCTATCGGGTTGGTTTGCCTGCTGGTGGGACTGGTGGGTTTCACCGAGTTTCTGTACTCGACGGCTTTCTTTAGCGCAGTTCCTCGGTTCATTGATCGCCAGGGTTTGCTAGGACTGGGCTCGAGGCTCGAGACCATCAACGCCGTGGCGGGTATTCTAGCGCCCGTAGTGGCGGGTCATTTGCTTGTGCTGGGCAACTTTACGGTTGCTTTTGGCGCAGTGGCGGCGCTGCTCGCCCTGGGTTTACTGGGGTTCCGGGGTGCCTCTGCTGGCAAAATCGGCGGCGAAGAAGATAAATCTTCCGGTACGGAGTCTTTATCCAACAACCGGTTTCGTACAGGGCTTGCGCCTTTCTGTCCGCCAAACACTTGCCGATAAAAAGCGACTGTATCTTATCGCTATACCCGCACTGGCCAACGTGGCGATGGCCCCCCTTGGCGCTTTGGTGCTGGCCGCAGTGCATGATCTTGGCTTGGGGGCCCGCGAGGCCGGTTGGGCCACCTCGGCCTTTGCGGGGGGTGTGCTGGCTGCAACGTTGCTGCTGGCCAGGTTTTCTACACCAAGACATCTCTATCCGGTGGGGATATCGGTGCTGGTGCTGCGCCTCGGAACGGTGATAACCGGCGCTGTGGGGTATCCGTACCTGCTGATGGGCTCGTTTTTGGCGGGTGGAGGCACCATCGCGCTCGGGCTGTACGCACGTACACTCATGCAAACACTGGCCGGGCCCTCAACCCTCGGAAAGTCGCTGGCGTTGCAAAGAACCCTGCGTATTTGGTTCTTGCGGGTGTGGGTGCAGAGCTATTCGGATCACGCGCCGCGATTGCTTTTCTCGGGGTTTATCTTGTTCTGTTGGGTTGGTTTAGCCTGTGGTGGGCCAGGTCTACACTGGGGAAGAAAGAAGGTTTGTGAGGGTAATACGATGTATCCGGCTGCGACGACTTGCGGGTGATGGCGGGCCGCGGGGGGTTGAGTGGGTTTTTCTCAAAGAGAAAAATACCATCCCTGCGAAACGAAGAATCTCTCCGGGCTCATTTTTTGCCGCTGGTGGCAGCACTGAAAATAGCGAAGGCTGCCATATGAGCAAAATTGGTGCCTTCCTCAGACAGCACTACCCCGCCCTGGCCCACCCCTCCTACGTCCGGCTGCTCTGGGCCACAGCCTTTTCCAGCCTGGGCAGCCAGTTTACGGTGCTGGCCCTGAGCGTGGCGGTCTATAGCGCCACCGGCTCGGTAGCCTCGCTGGCGGGTATCTGGGCGGTGCGGGTGGCCTCGAGGCTCCTCTTGCAGCCTTTTACCGGCGCGCTGGCCGACCGCTGGGATCGTCGAAGAACTCTGGTGGGGGGCTACCTGCTGAGCGCCCTGCTCGCGGCCAGCCTGGTGCTGGTGCTCTACGAGCCCCTGCTGGTCTATCCGCTGGTCTTCCTAATCCAGACGGTAGAGGGCCTGGTGAGCCCCGCCATGGCCGCCGTGGTGCCCTCCCTGGTACCCAAGGAAGCCCTGGTCTCGGCCAACGCCCTGCGGGTGGTGCTTACCAAGGTAACGGCCTCGCTGGGCCCGGCCCTGGCGGGGCTGCTGTACGGTTTGGTAGGCCCCCTCTGGCTCTTCCTCTTCGATGCCCTCACCTTTGCCGGTGTGGCCTACGCCGTGCGCGGCCTCCCGGCGACCCTGGGGGTGGCCCAAAGCCGCCGGGGTACCTCCCTCTGGGCCGAGGCGGCTGAGGGGGTGGGCTTCGCGGTGAGCAGCCGAACGGTGCTGATCATCCTGCTGCTCTCCATGCTCACCTCCTTGTTCTGGCGGGTGGTGGAGATCGTGATGGTGCCCATCTCGCTGGAGGTGGCCCGGATTGGGGCCGCGGGCCTGGGGCTCTTGTACACCAGCCTCACCTTGGGGGGCGTGCTGGGGGTGGCCTTCCTGGGAGCGCTCAAGAAGGGCATCCCTGGCCTTGCCTGGGTGGTCTTGCTCAACACCCTGCTGGCCGTCCCCATGCTGCTGGGAGCGACTTTTCCTACGTTTCCGATGCTTCTGGCGGTTTTCTTTCTGAGCGGTATCCTGTTCGACATCTCGGGTGTTGCCACCCAGTCGCTGTTGCAGGCGGTGGTGCCCAAACAGTTTCTGGGGCGGGTGTTCAGCCTGGTGAACGTGAGCCTGGCCTTAGGGGTGCTGCCTGTGCTGGCGCTGGTTGATCCGCTGGTGCGCTGGCTCGGCTCTGCCGGAACCTTGCAAATCGTTTCACTCCTTGTGGGCGGTATGGGGGTTCTGCTGTTTATTGCTGCAAAGGTTCGCGGCAGCTCGGTAGAGAAAAAGGAGGAACCTTCGGGATGACAAAGCCAGAGCGTGTGTATCTACGGCCTGTTGATTTCAGCGATGCCACTGCGATCCAGAAATGGTACGCCGAGCGGCAGTGGTGGAGTACGCCATCATCCAGCCATTCCTGGGCTATTCCCTCCGTGAGGTACAGGATTTGATCAAGAAGTGGCTTGGACGCGATGGCCGCAAGCTATACGTGTTGAGAGCCTTGGAGCGGGATTGTGATGCAGGCCTGGTATTCCTAGAGCACATTGACTGGAAAAACCGGGCTGCGAAAATTGCCTTGCTCATAGGCGAGCCCAACCTGCGAGGGTTCGGCATAGACCAAGCCGCGCTCCGCAGCGTGATTCATTTGGGTTGTCACGTCAGAGGGCTTCACAACCCATCCAAGAGGCCCACCGGGCCGAGGCGTTGACGTATCGGAGGGCTTTGCGCTAATGCGGTACAAAACCCCAACTGTGGACGCACGCGTTTACGTGTATACTCGAGGCACTATGCCCCGCATGACCATCGAGATTGATGCTGCCTTGCTGGAGGAAGCCCGCCGAACGCTGGGCGTGCGCACCAAACGCGAGGCCATCGAGCGGGCTTTGCAGGAGCTGGTGCGTCAGCAGCGCCGCCGGGCCATCCGGGCTCACGCTGGTAAGGTGGAGCTCGAGCTTACCCAGGAAACCTTGCGTGCATTGCGGGAGTCGCGCTAATGGCCCGCCTTCTGGTGGATACCTCGGCCTGGATCGAGTTTTACCACCCCAAGGGGGCCACCCAGGTCAAACAAGCTCTGAGCCAAGCCCTGGAGATGCATGAAATCGCGGTTGTGACGCCGATTGCCGTGGAGCTTCTGTCCGGCGCAAAAAACGAGAAAGGCTACGGGCTTCTTACCACCGACCTGCAGGCGCTAACCTGGCTGCCTCTAGGAAGTGAGGAGGCCTTGGTAGCGGGCAGGTTGGCCTACGAACTGGCTCGAACAGGCCAGCGGGTACCCACGGTGGACTTGCTGATTGCTGGGGCGGCTTTGGCGCACGGCTGCGAACTGTGGCACTTTGGCGATGCTCACTTTGTGACCATTGCTGCTCACAGCGCTTTGGAAGAGAACAACCTCAAGATCGCTTAGGCATAGCTCTATGCACCAGCGTTACCTGGCTCGAGGGCGGCCAGATTGTGAATACAGAAACGGGGGCGCTACTACGAGCTGTTTACCACGCAGGCCGTAGGTATGGAGGATGCTTGCGGTTTGCGAGCCTGCCGGATTGAGTATGACTGAACAGAAATCCCCTCCGGCTGCGACGACTTGCGGGTGATGGCGGGCCGCGGGGGGTTGAGTGGGTTTTTCTCGAAAAAAATACCATCCCTGCGAAGCTATGCGCAAAATCGGTGCCTTCCTCAGACGGCACTACCCCGCCCTGGCCCACCCCTCCCACGTCCGGCTGCTCTGGGCCACGGCCTTTTCCAGCCTGGGAAGCCCTATACACCACCAGATTGGTGGTCTTGCTGTTGGTAACCTCTCTGCCAATCCCCAGCTTTTTTGCTGGTTCATACGTAGTGACGCTCACTTCGACAAAGGCTCAGGCAATGGGGGTAAATGCTAGCTGGGCTTCAAAAAAGTCATCATACTGCCCTCGAGCGCAGCCCAGTAGGGACATTTGCTTGGGTACAGATTCACCTACTGCCGCTTTGCTTTTGGTTGTACTTTGAATTTCGAAATAGGAGGAGGTGGGTATGGCAGCGGTAAGAACCAACACCAATCTACAGGTTCCCGAGCCCAGGATCACCAGGTTCCTCTTTGCGGATGTGCGGCTTGCGCCTATCTGGCTGGTGCTCAGGGTGTACCTGGGCTGGCAGTGGCTCGAGGCGGGCTGGGGCAAGCTGAATAACCCGGCGTGGGTGGGTGACAAGGCCGGCGTGGCGGTGGGCGGCTTCCTCGAGCGGGCCCTGACCAAGACCACCGGCGACCACCCCGACGTAACCGGCTGGTACGCCTGGTTCATCCAGAACGTGGCCCTGCCCAACAAGGTGCTCTTCAGTTACCTGGTGACCTTCGGCGAGATTCTGGTGGGGCTGGCGCTCATCCTGGGCCTCTTTACCGGTCTGGCGGCCTTCTTCGCCGGTTTTATGAACGCGGCCTTCCTGCTGGCGGGCACGGTAAGCTCGAACCCCTGGATGTTCATCGTGGCTACCTGGCTGGTGCTGGCCTGGCGCACGGCGGGCTATATCGGCCTCGACTACTATGTGCTGCCCCGTCTGGGGGTGATCTTCCGGAGGAAGGCAGAGCCGGCCTCGTAGGCCCTGGGCTGGTGCAGAACCCCGTGCTGGCCGCGCGGGGTTTTCAGCGTTTATCCCCGGTGTTGAGCGTGGTGAGGGTGGTACCGGGGTAGAAGTGCTCGAGGATCTCCCGGTAGCCGTACCCCCGCCGGGCCAGCCCCAGCGCGCCGTACTGGCTCATCCCCACCCCATGCCCGAAGCCCCCACCCCAGAAGGTAAGGCCCAGAAGATTTCCACGCTCGTCGCGTTCCTCTTGCAGGGCAAAGGCCGCACTGGGCAGGCTGGGGAAGTTGAGGCGCGGCCCGCCCTGCCACAGCTCCAGCAGCACGTCGGCCCCTCCGGTAAAAGCCTTGTCGGGCCGCAGCAGGCTGCGGATATGCGACTCCCGCTGCACCACATAGCGCCCGGTGGAGGTCTGGATTTCCAGCGCGGTCACATAGCCGCCGGTGGTTCGCTTCAGCACGGCAATTTTTTGCAGGGTTCCCAGCTCAAAGCCAGGGGCCTCCGGCGAAAGCGGGCCTTCGGGGGTTTGCACGAACGGGGGGGCCCGCCGGGCCCTTTCCGGGAGGGTGCGGCGCAGGAGGGCCTCGAGCTCCTCCCGGCTCAGGCGCAGCTTCCAGCGCCAGAAAGGTGAGATGGCATCGTAAAAGCCCTCGGGGTTCCAGTTCTGAAAAAAGGCCAGCGCTTCGCTCTCGTTCTCGATCGAAACCCGGATGGGGTTGGTCTGGGGCCGGCCCTTCAGGTAGGGTGCGGGGGGCCGATCCATCCAGACCTCCTCGATGCTGGCGGTCGCACCGGGGCTGGTGGAGAAGAAGAAGCTCTGGATGGGCCGGCCTGCAAAGGTCAGGATCTGATTGCGGGTGGCCTCTACCGCGGCGTCGGTGGCGGGGTGGCGGCGGGTTTGGTTGTAGACCTGTTCGCTCGAGGAATCGTCCACATCGGCCCCAAACTGTTTCCAGTAGCTGCTGGCCTGCTGCCGGACGAGGGCATAGGTGCGGGCCGCTACCGCCTGGGCCTTGAGGGCCTCAGGATGAAAGTGCGGGGGCATCTCGCTGGGCAGTACCCCTTTGAGGTAGTCCTGATAGTCCACCCGATTAACCACCAGCAAACCGTTGCTGCGCAGCTCGAGCCAGAGTTCGCCGGGGTACTCGGACATGCGGTTGGGCAGGCGGTACAGCACGGGCTGGGCGGGGTCGGCGGGTTTGAGCTGAACCACGCCCTCCAGGGCAAAGGTAAGCCCTTCGAAAGTAGCCACCAGACGATTATTTTGTGGGGTGAAGGTGAGGGGTTTGTCGGCGAAAACTGTTACCACGGGCCGCAGGTTTGCGCGGTCGGGGCCGCTCGAGACCTGCACGCTACCCCCCAGCGGAACCAGGCGCAAGGAGGGGAAGAGGTACTTCGCCTCGAAGGACGCCGCCCCCGGTTGATAAGAAAGCAGCACGCGGATGTCCTGGCCGCTGGGGGCGGGGGGCGGAAGGGTTCGCCTTGGGTTGAGGGCGCCGAAGAACAACGCGGCGCCCAGGGCAGGTACCAGCAAAAAAGCCAGCTTCATCCGCGTCATTCTTACCCTTTGGCATGAGAACCTGCGAGGAGCTGGGCCGCGCCGAGTTCCCCCACGGCATAGCGCACGTGGGCCAGCAAGGCTTGCAGCAAGCGATCCAGCGGTGCGCCTGCTTCCAGCACTGCAATGGCCTCGCCGCCGGGCAGACGCAGGATGGCGGCCAGGGCCTGCAGGCCCTCGAGCCCCAGATACACCCCGCCCTGCTCCACCCGTTCGCCATCCAGCAGATACAGGCCCGGGCCTTCCAGGTTGGGGGCCAGCCCCGCGGCCTTAACGATTCGCCAGCCCGCCCACAAAAGGGCGATGCGGGGGTGGGGGTGCTTGGCAATGCCCTTCAGCCCCGAGGTGAGCAAAGGCCAGATTTTGCTGGCGACCTCAGGGGATGCGATGCGAAAAGCCAGCTCGGCCAGGTAGCTGGCATAGGGGAAGCGTGTGGGGGCCTCGAGCCCCTCGAGCCGCCCCACCAGCTCCACCTGGGTGAGGGTGGGGAGGTCGTTGCCGGGCTTCTGGTAGACCTGGTAGCGGAGGTGGTGAAACAGCGAGAGCCGCCCGCTGCGCCCGGTGGGCCGCAGGGCTTTGCGGGCGATGGCCTGGGCTGCACCTTCCGGCCCCACAAACGAGAGAATCACATCGCCAGCCGGGAGCGGCTTGCGCCCTACCACCAGTCCTTCGCTAAGCCGATAGCGTTCCACTGCCCCCATGGTACGTGAGCAGAGCGCCGATTGGGATAAGGCCGGGTTGGATGGCTTTGGAGCGTCTTCATCCGAAAGGGGGATGAAGCCGGCCGGCATTGTGCTATCCTGAGCCTTATGAACGAGCGGTCGTTGCAGGACATCCTCGAGTGGGTGGTGCTGGGCCTCCTGATTGCTGTAGCGGCACTGGTAGTACTGTGGGTGGGGGGTTGGCTTTTCACTTTCCTGGGCACCCTTCTTAAGGGGCTGGCTGGTGTTGTCTGGGCGCTGTTGCGGGTGCTGGTGCCGGTGCTGATTGTGGTCGCGGTGGTCTATTTTGTGATGCGCTTTATTCAAAAACCCAAAACGGCCTAGAGGACTTTCCAGAACAGCCCATCGGTAGCGTCGCCCTGACCCTACTGATTGCTATTGCGCCCGGAGCAGCGTCCCCCACAGGAAGCTTCGACCGCGGAGCGCCTTCCGGGCGTATGTTTCATTGCCGAAATGTTTTTCTCTCCCCTTCGATCGGCTTGAACCCCTCACCTTGGCTTACACCCAAAGGCGAAGGGTTCGAGGGGAACCGGTAAAAAAGTAGCGGCAGGGCAATTAGTTTTTGTACAGCTCGAGCACCTTCTCCACCGCCTGGGCATAGGCTTTGCGGAGGGGCTCGAGGCCCTCCAGCGGGGGGGTGGCCGGTTGTTCGGCGGGGGCCGTGGCCTCCAGGGCCTCGCGAAGCCCGGGATACACCCCGGCCCCCACCAGGGCCAGAATCCCCGCCCCCCGCGCCGCGCCTTCGTCCCCCACCACCCGGTGGACGGGAACCCCCAGGGCCCCCCCTGCCAGCGCCAGCCACAAATCGGAGGCCGAGCCGCCCCCGGTGGCCAGCAGCCGCCGGGCCCCGGCCAGGGGGCGCATCACCCGATAAACCTCGCCCAGGCTGAGCGCCACCCCTTCCAGCACGGCGCGCACCAGGTGGCCCCGGCGGTGGGCCAGGGAGAGGCCCAGGAAGGCCCCGCGCAGGTGGGGGGCCAGGTAGGGGCTGCGCTCCCCGGCCAGAAAGGGCAAGAAGTACAGGCCCTCGCAGCCCAGGGGGGCCTGCAGGGCCTCCTCGAGCAGGGTTTCCAGGCCCACCTCGGGGAAGAGGCCCCGCAGCCACTCCAGGCTGCCCGCCGCGCTGAGCGTCACCCCCAGCAGGTGGTAGCCCCCGTCGGCGTGGGCAAACAGGTGCACCCGGCCCTCGGGCTCGGGGATGGGCTGTTCGGTGGGGATGAAAATCACCCCGCTGGTGCCCAGGGAGAGGCTGCCCACCCCTGCGCGGTAGCGCGAGACCCCCAGGCCCAGGGCGGCGGCGGCGTTGTCGCCGGCCCCGGCCACCACCGGGATGCCTGCCTTGAGCCCGGTGGCCTGGGCCCAGGCCGGGCTCAGGTAGCCCACCACCCGCTGGCTTTCGCCCACCTCGGGGAAGAGGTCGGGGGAGAGCGCGAGGGCTTGCAGCACCTCGCTGTCCCAGCGTCGTTCCGCCAGGTTCAGGGCCCCCACGCCCGAGGCATCGGAATACTCGGTGGAGCGTGCACCGGTCAGCAGGAAGGCCAGGTAGTCCTTGGGCAACAGCACCTTGTGGAGCCGCTGGAATAGCGCGGGGTGCTGGTTTCGGAGCCAGAGCAGCTTGGGGAGCTGGAAGCCGGTCACCGCCCCGTTGCCGGTGCGCCGGATGAGCTCGCTGCGCGGGATGGCCTGTTCGATCTGCTCGACCTCGAGGGCGGTGCGCTGGTCGTTCCAGAGCGGGGCCGGGCATAGGGGGTTCCCGGCTTTGTCCAGGAAGACCGCCCCGTGCATCTGGCCCGAGAGCCCGATGCCCACCACCTCGGCCCCGCCCAGTTGCTCACAGAGGGCGCGCAAGGCTTCCTGGGCGGCGCGGGCCCAGTCCAGGGGGTCTTGCTCGGTCCAGCCGGGGCGGGGGGTGTGGAGGGGGTAGCCCGCCCGGGCCTCGGCCACCTTCTGGCCCCTGGCGGAAAGCGCCACCGCCTTGAGGCCGCTGGTGCCCAGGTCGAGGCCCAGCACCAGGCTCATCCCCGTACCCCCAGCAGGTGCTCTACGGCGAGCTGGTCGAGCTGTTCCAGGGCATAACCGCGGCTGCGGCGGGCCTCGGGCAGCTCGAGCTGCTTGAGCCGCTGGGCTTTTTCCCGGCTGTAGGCTCCCAGCAGGGCCTGGGGCTCGGGGTCGGCCTGGTAGTAGGCCTCGAGCAGGGCCTTCACCTCGGGGTCGGCCCGGAAGGCCTGGGCTTTCTCCTTCAGAATCAGGTAGGTGCGCATGCAGCCCCTGGCAAAGGCCCAGACCCCGGCCTCGTCCTCGGTGCGCAGGGCGTGGGCGTCGAAGTGGCGGGGGCCGTCGTAACCGCTGGCCTCGAGCAGATCCACCAGGAAGAACGCGGCCTTGAGATTCTCCGAGCCAAAGCGCAGATCCTGGTCGAAGCGGCTCATGCGCTGGTCGTTCAGGTCGATGTGGAAGAGCTTGCCCATCTCCAGGGCCTGGGCCACCGCGTGCACGAAGTTGAGCCCGGCCATGGTCTCGTGGGCGAACTCGGGGTTGAGGCCGAAGCGGTGCGGGTGCTTCAGGGTGCCGATCAGGGCCAGCATGCTGCCCACGGTGGGCAGGTAGATGTCGCCTCGAGGCTCGTTGGGTTTGGGTTCCAGGGCAAAGCGGTAGTTGTAGCCCTGCTCCTCGGCATACTCGGCCATAAAGTCGAGGGCCTCGCGGAACCAGGCCCATACCCGCGGGGCCTTGCCGGTGGCATCTACCTCGGCCCCCTCCCGCCCCGGCCAGACCACGTAAATCTGGGCCCCCAGTTCGGCGCCCAGGTCGAGGGTCTCGAGGCTCTTCTTCAGGGCGTAGGCCCGCACCCAGGGGTCGGGGCTGGTCAGGGCCCCATCCTTGAAGGCCGGGTCGGAGAAGAGGTTGGCGGTCACCATGGGCACCTTGAGGCCGGTGTCCTGCAGGGCCTTCTTGAAGCGGCGCAGGATGGCCTCGCGCTCGGCCGGGGGCGTGCCGCGGGGGATCAGATCCTCGTCGTGCAGGTTGACCCCGTAGGCCCCCAGCTCGGCCAGCCTGTACACCACGTAGTCGGGCTCGAGCCGTTCCCGCACGGCCTCGCCAAAGGGGTCGCGCCCGATGTTGCCTACCGTCCAAAGGCCAAAGGTGAACTTGTGTTCGGGTCTGGGTTCGTACATTATGCCTCCTCGTAGCTCATCTGCTCCATAAACACGTCGGCGGCCAGCGCGCCCACCCCCAGCAGGGCGGCCTCGCGCCCCAGGGGTGAGATGGTGATCTGGGCGGGGTCGTGCACTGCCAGGGCGTAGCGGGGGAGCCGGGCCTGTGCTGCCCGCAGCAAAGCCTCGCCGGTGGCCTCGACCAGGGGCCCGCCCAGCACGATGCGTTCGGGGTCGAGGGCGGCCAGCACCATGGCCGAGAGCTGGGCCAGCCGCTCGGCCATCTCGTTCAGGCGGGCTGGGCTGGGGTCTTCCTGCCAGCGGCGGTAGCTCAGGAAAGCCTCGGCGCAGCCCCGCTTGCCGCAGCGGCAGGGGGGGCCTTCCGGGTCGAGGGGGATGTGCCCCACCTCGCCGGCGTGAAAGCGGGCCCCGTGGTATACCTTGCGCTCCACCACCACCCCGCCCCCCACGCCCACCCCCAGGCTCAGGTAGACGCAGTGCTCGAGGGCCAGCCCCCCCAGGGCATAGAGCCCGTAGGCGGCGGCGTTGGCCTCGTTTTCCACTACCGCGGGAGTCCCTGCCAGGCCCAGCGACCCAAGGGCCTCCTGGAAACGCTCGAGCAGGGGCAGGTCGGCCCAGCCCAGGTTGGGGGCCAGGGTCAGGTGGCCCTGGGCGGGCTCGAGCAGCCCTGGCAGCGCAAGGCCTGCCGAAAGCACCCGCACCCCCGGCAGCAGCGGGGCGGTGTGTTGCTGCAAAAGGGCCAGGGCTTCATCCAGTTGCGGGGGGGCCGGGGGCAGCACCGCCCGGGCCCGCACCTCACCCTTCAGGTTCAGAAGGGCCACGGCCATCCGGTCTACGTCAATTTCCCAGGCCAGCACCAGGTGGTGTTTCTCTTCGACCTCGAGGGCCACCGAGGGGCGGCCCTGGCCGGTGGGGGGTAGGGGGCGCTCGGTCAGGAGGCCCTCGCTCAACAGCTCGGCCACCACCTCGGTCACCGCCGAGGGCGAGAGGCCCAGTTTGCGCGCCAGCTTGAGCCGGGAGATGCCGGCCTCGGCCCGGATGGCCTGCAGGATGCGCGCGCGGTGCCAGCGCCGTAACTGCCGTGTGCTGCCCAGGGGGGTGTGCTCGAGGTACTTAGGCATCCTGCATGCTCCGTTGAGACTTTTCGCTATTTATTTCCCGACTCAAAATAACAACTTTTCCACGGGGTGTCAATCAAAGCCGCGCTGGCTCGAGGCAATCGGTGTATTGCTTACCTTTGCCGTACAGGCTCGGCGACTAGAATCAAAATCCATGCAGGCACACCGCTACACCCTGCCACAACCCAGATGGTTCAGATGGGGCCTGGTGGGGCTGGTGCTGGGGGGGCTGGGCTTGCTGCTGGCCCAGCCCCTCACGCCCGAGGGGCGCTTCGCCCTGTCCATGATTCCCCACCATGCCCAGGCGGTTGAACTGGCTAGGATTCTGGAGCCTCGAGCCGCCGACCAGAACCTGCGCTACTTTGCCCGGGACGTGGCCCAGACCCAGGCCGCCCAGATCGCCCAGATGCGGCGCTGGCTGCCGTGGTGGCGGCAGCTCACAATTGCTTTTGAACGCCCCAGCCCCCAGGCCGCTGCAGCCATGGGTATGGCCTCGGAGCAGGAAATCGCCGAGCTGCTGGCCCTGCAGGGCCGTGAGGCCGAGATCCGGTTTTTGCAGCTCATGATCCGCCACCACCAGGGGGCGCTGCCCATGATTGAGCAGGGGCTGGCCGAGGTGCAGTCCCCGGGCCTCCCGCGCCGGCTTATCGAGGCCATGGGCCGGAGCCAGGCGGGTGAAATTCAGACGATGAAACGCTGGTTGCTCGAGCGTGGGGGAACGGTGCTTCCCTTTAATCCCACCTCCAGCCCCATGCACAACCACTAAGGCCTGCCCTGTAGGACGGGGCCGATGCCGGGACAATTGTCCTAATGGTGCATTCTGGGGCCTTCTGGCAGAATAAAGTCACTGCCCCCAGGGGGGGTCTTTTCCTTATGTCCAACCGACGGTTTACCTACTACGCTTGGGGGGTGGTGGTTTTTACCCTGGTGGTCATTTTGTGGGGCGATGTGGTGCAGGCCACCGGCTCCGGGGATGGCTGCGGGGCCCACTGGCCCACCTGCAACGGGGAGGTGCTGCCCGCTTTTCGGGGCCTCGAGACCTTCATCGAGTTTTTCCACCGGGTTACCAGCGGTCTTTCGCTGCTCCTGACCATCGGGCTTCTGCTCTGGTCGCGCCAGGCCTTTCCCCGGGGCCACCTGGCCCGGCTGGGGGCCGGTCTTGCCATGTTCTTCATGATTACCGAGAGCCTGGTGGGGGCCGGGCTGGTGCTCTTCCGGCTGGTAGGAGAGGATGCCAGCGTGGCGCGGGCTATTGTGGCCCCCGTTCACCTCATCAACACCCTTTTCCTGATCGGTGCGCTGACCCTTACCGCCTGGTGGTCGCGCCACCCGGAGCACCGCCCGGTCTTGAAAGGCCAGGGGCTGGTGGGCTGGGCCCTGGGGCTGGGCTTTGGGGGTATCCTGCTGGTTGCAGCGGCCGGGGCCCTGACCTCCCTGGGTGATGCTTTGTTTCCGGTGCGCAACACCGCCGAAGCGGTGGGGCGGGCCCTTACCCCCGGCGAGCATTTCCTGGTGCAGCTTCGCATCTATCACCCTTTTATCGCGGTTGTGGTGAGCGTGTATGTGGTTCTGGTAGCCAACCTGGTCGCGCTGCTGCGCCCCAGCCCCCACACCAAGTTATTCGCCCGCACGGCCGCCTTTCTGTTTATCTTGCAGCTTGGGGTGGGCTATCTTAACGTGCTGCAGGCAGCGCCGCTGTACACCCAGCTTCCCCACCTGTTGCTTTCCGATCTGGTCTGGGTGACCTGGCTCTTGCTCACGGTCTCGGCCCTCAGCCTGGCCTACCCTGTGAGGCCATCCAGGGCCGAAGTGGCTAAAGCGAGGTAGACTGCTGTGGTGGTTTCTATTGCTAGCACCGAGCGCGCCACATGGCGGGACTATTTTTGGCTAACCAAACCTCGAGTCATCAGCCTGCTGCTGTTCACTACCCTGGCGGCCATGTTCATTGCAGCGGGTGGGTGGCCGGGCCTGGGCTTGTTCCTGGTGGTTTTTGTGGGCGGCTATATGGCGGCTGCTTCGGCCAATGTTTTCAATATGGTCATTGACCGCGATATCGACGGTCGCATGAAACGCACGGCCCAGCGCCCTACGGTTACCGATAAGATTAGCAGCCGCGAGGCCACCCTTTTCGCCACCGTCCTGATGCTGCTTTCCTTTGTATTGCTCTGGTGGGGGGCCAACCTGACCACCGCGCTTTTGGCGATGGCCGGGCTGGGCTGGTACGTGCTGGTCTACACCCTCTACATGAAGCGCCGCTTCTGGAGCAACATCGTAATCGGTGGGGCTGCCGGGGCGTTCCCGCCCTTGGTTGGTTGGGCTGCTGTGACGGGGGAACTGAGCCTTTTTGCCTGGTATCTGTTCTTGATTATCTTTTTCTGGACGCCCGTGCATTTCTGGGCGCTTTCGCTCATGATCAAAGACGATTACGCCGCGGTGGGGGTTCCTATGCTCCCAGTGGTGCGCGGCGAGCGCGAGACGGCCTATCAGATAGGCCTCTATGCCATTCTGACCACTGTCATTACCCTTGTCCCGGTGCTGATGGGCGAGCTGCGCTGGGTGTATTTGCTGGCGGCGCTGCTGCTCAACGGCTGGCTCTTATTGTATAGCTGGCGCTTATACCAGACCCTGGAGCGAAACTGGACGCTTACGCTGTATAAGTACTCGATGTTATACCTGGCATTACTGTTTGTCGCGATGGCCATAGACCGGGCCCTGTGGATGTAGCTAAAATATCCTATCGGGATAGGATATCGGATGCTTGGAGCCGGGTATCCTAAAATGGTTCCAAATAAAATGCTATAGAATACCCCAAGACCAAGGGAGGATGCGAGGAATGCTGCAACGAAGTTTAGGTTTGATCGTCCTGCTGATGCTGGGTTTGGTGCTGGCTGCGGAGCCGGGCCAGGCCGGGGGGCATACCCTGAATATCCTGGATCGGGATGCCTCGGCTTTTAACCGAGAAGTCCGGGGGTTGCTGGTCTGGGTGATGGGTTTTGCGGCCCTGGTGTTCGTGGTGGTAACCGGGGCCCTGGTTTACGTAACCGTCAAGTTCCGGCGCACCGGTAAGGAGACCGGCGAACCCGAGCAGATGCACGGTAACGATCGCCTCGAGGTGGCCTGGACGGTAATCCCCACGGTAATTGTGCTCATCATCTTTGGCCTTACCGCCCAGAGCATGTTCAAGCTGGATCGCCCGACACCGGGGGCCATGGTGGTGGAGGTGCGGGGCTGGCAGTTCTGGTGGGACTTCCACTACAAGGATTACGGGGTTCGCAACTCCAACGAGCTGATTCTGCCGGTCGGCAAGCCGGTGCGCTTCGAGATTACCGGGGGGGATGGCACCAACTACGACGTGATTCATTCCTTCCGCATCACCAGCATGGTGGGAGCCCGGGACGCCATTCCGGGCGTGGTCACGCACATCGAGGTAACCCCGGAGAAAATTGGCACCTACTACGGCCAGTGCGTGGAGCTGTGCGGGGCCTCCCACGCCAACATGCGCTTCAGGGTCAAGGTGGTGTCGCAGGAGGAGTTCGACCGCTGGATTGAAGGGGCCAGGGCCTTCCAGGCTGCTACGCCCACCGATCCGACCTTGGTACGGGGACAGGAACTCTACAAGCAGCAGTGCGCGGCCTGCCACGCCATTAAGGGGGTTTCCCAGGGGGCGCCCAACAACCCCGACCTGACCTTCTTTGGCAACCGCACCACGGTGGGGGCTGGAATGTGGCCCAACGTGCCGGAGTACCTCGAGCCCTGGATCAAAAACTCCCCCGGCATGAAGCCTGGTGTCAAGATGCCGGCCTTCCCCAACCTGTCCGACGAGGATGTCAAGGCCATCGCCGCTTACCTGATGAGCCACAAGGTGGAGGGCCTCGACTTTAGCAAGCTGGAGAAGTTCTAACGGGAGGATTGAACCGATTATGGCTGTTGCAACTCCACAAAGCACTTCCCGTATGGGATTCTGGGCCGCGGTCTGGGATCTGCTGACCACCAGCGACCACAAGAAGGTCGGCATGATCTACCTGGTCACCTCCTTCGTGGCCTTTGGGCTTTCCGGCCTGATGGCGGTGGCGATCCGCTGGCAGTTGGCAGGCCCCGAGCGGCAGTTTCTGGTAGGGGATGCCTACAACCAGGTGCTCACCCTGCACGGTGCCACCATGCTCTTCTTCTTCATCATCCCGGCAGGGCTGTCGGGCTTTGGGAACTTCATCCTGCCCCTGATGCTAGGGGAGCGGGACGTGGCCCTGCCGCGCATCAACGCCTTTGCGGCCTGGCTTTTTGTGTTCTCGGCAGCGCTCATCTACACCTCGCTGTTCTTCGGTGGGGCGCCGGATGTGGGCTGGACTTTCTACTACCCCTTCTCGCGCACCACCGGCCTGGGCACCGACTTTTTTATGATGGGCGTGCTGCTGGTGGGGCTTTCGAGCCTGCTGGGTGCGGCCAACTTTGCCGCCACGGTCTACAACCTGCGGGCTAAGGGGATGGGCCTGTGGAAGATGCCCATCTTTGTGTGGGCGATCTTCGCCACCTCCATGCTTTCCCTCTTCGCTCTGGCTGGCATCACCGCCGCCAGCCTGACCGTGCTGCTCTCGCGTAAACTGGGGCTAAGCCTTTTCGATCCGGCCATCGGGGGCGACCCGGTGCTCTTCCAGCAGTTCTTCTGGTTCTACTCCCACCCAGCGGTATACATCATGCTGCTACCCTACCTGGGCATCGCCGCTGAGGTGGCCTCGACCTTTGCGCGCAAGCCGGTCTTCGGCTACCGCTTTATGGTGTTTGCGCTGGTGGGCATCGCGGTGGTGGGCTTTCTGGTCTGGGCGCACCACATGTTCACGGTGGGCGAGAGCCTTTTGTTCCAGCTGGTCTTCGTGTTCTTCACCGTGCTGGTGGCGGTGCCTACCGGGGTAAAGATCTTCAATCTGCTGGGTACCTTGTGGGGCGGCCAGCTCGACTTCAAGACCCCGCTGCTCTTCGTGATGGGCTTCATGTTCAACTTCCTGCTGGGGGGGATTACCGGGGTCATGCTGGCGGTGGTGCCCTTCGACTACCAGGTGCAGGACAGCTACTTCGTGGTGGCCCACTTCCACAACGTCTTGATGGCCGGCTCGGGCTTCCTGGCCTTCGCCGGGCTGTACTACTGGTGGCCCAAGATTACTGGGCGCATGTACCCCGAGTTCTGGGGTAAGGTGCACTTCTGGCTCTTCCTGGTGGGCTATTTGATTACCTTCATGCCCCAGTACGTGCTGGGCTTCCTGGGGATGCCCCGCCGCTACTACACCTACCCCGACGGGCTGTACCTGTGGAACGAACTGAATTTTGCTTCCACTGTAGGGGCGGTAATTCTGGCCCTGGGCGGCATTGCCTGGCTCATTGCCATGGTTCAGAGCTTCCGCCAGAACGTGAAAGCCCCCGACAACCCCTGGGGGGGGTATACCCTCGAGTGGGCCACCTCCTCACCGCCCCCCTCGTATAACTTTGCCGTGCAGTTCCCCACCGTCTTCAAGTCTGAGCGGCCCCTTTACGACTGGGAGAAAGAGGGCCTCAAGCCCACCCCGGTAGACCCGGCTACCATCCACCTACCGGCCCCCACTGTCTGGCCGTTCATGACCGCCGTGGGCCTTTTGATTACCGGCATTGGCATCTCGCTGGCCCCTGATATGGGCAATGCCTCGGTGGGCGGGGTGCCGGGCTGGGGTGGCTGGCTGGCGGTGGGCCTGGTGCTCTTTATTTACAGCCTCTTCCAGTGGGCGCTGCGTAAAGAATACGACCACCCGGTGGTGCACCACACTGTGACCGGCAAGTCCAACGCCTGGGTGGGGATGGCCTGGTTCATCGTCTCGGAAATTGCCCTCTTCGGTATTCTGATTGCGGGCTACCTGTACCTGCGCCTTACCGGTGCGGCGGTGCCGCCCGAGGATCACCGGCCGGCCTTGTGGCTGGCCTTGCTCAACACCTTCTTCCTGGTCGCCAGTTCGTTTACTGTTCACTACGCCCACCACGACCTGCGTACCAACAAGTTCTCGCCCTTCAAGCTGGGGATGCTGATTAGCATCCTGCTGGGCGTGGTCTTCTTCCTCTTCCAGATATGGGAGTTTGCCATCGCCTCGGGGCACTACGTGGAAGCCCTGAACGCTGCCGGCCAGTCGGAGGCGGCCCAGAAGGCGGCCCTGTGGTTCACTGCTTTCTTCCTGATTGTGGGTCTGCACGGGGCGCACGTGTTAATCGGTGGTACCGGTCTGGCCCTGGCCTATGCCCAGGGTTTGGCAGGCAAGATTAACAGTCACGAGCAGGGCACCCTCGAGGGCTCCTCGATGTACTGGCACCTGGTGGACGCGGTCTGGTTGTTTATTGTGACCATCTTCTACATCTGGTAGTTTTCCCCGAACCGAGGGCCGGAATACTTCCGGCCCTCGGCTTTTTTGGTATGCCCACGCTATAGACAACTTCGGGCCATTTGCCTATAATCTCTAAGGCTGTTGGGAGTTGTTGCCTCCACAGACCCAAAAAGTCGGACCGCTAGCTCAGTTGGTAGAGCAACCGACTTTTAATCGGTTGGTCACAGGTTCGAGTCCTGTGCGGTCCACCAATCCAGGACGCAAAAAACCCGAGGGTGCGAATCCTCGGGTTTGCGTTTTGACCCCACTTTGAGGGGATTGGGCGATGGGGTTCCTGAGGACAGGCTCCTGATACATCGCGTCCCTGAACAAATCCAGGGGTTTATCTTTACGAACGGGCAACCCTGTGTTACTCTGATGAACGGTCTTGTTGATGGGTTCACTCCCACAACAGGAGCGACTCCGGCGGCCCCATCGTCTAGTGGCCTAGGACGCCGCCCTCTCACGGCGGTAACAGGGGTTCGAATCCCCTTGGGGTCACCACACGGGCGACTAACTCAGTTGGTAGAGTGCATCCCTTACAAGGATGAAGTCGGGGGTTCGAGTCCCTCGTCGCCCACCACGTCCAGGACGATAAAACCCCTTTATGCAAAGAGTGCATAAAGGGGGTTTAGGGTTCCAATAGGGTTCCAATTGCTAGTTCAGTGTTCTTGGGGTGGGGTTCAGTAGGTCGTTCAATGGTACAGCCACCTCCTGAAGCTCCCACTCCGCCACGTGCCGGTAGAGGTCTAGGGTAATCGAGGGCCGGGCGTGCCCCAGGGGGGTTTTGGCGCCACAAGGGCGCTATTGATTGACTGGCTAAAGAATCCCTCAACGCTAAAGTTAAGTTTTGCTGATGCAGGCTTCATGGCTGGGGGTTGCCCCTTTCCTACCCTTGAACCAGGAGGAGCGAGATGAAGCGACTGATTGCAACAAGCCTGCTGGGACTGATGGCCTATGCCACCCCGGTACTGAGCCCCCAGGGGATTATCGTTAACCCGGTGCCCACCGAGCTCGAGGTACAGACCTGGGTAGACCGCGACCCCGCGGGCCTGGGCAACGCGACCTATTTCTTTGGCGACAAAATCAGGATTTACACCCGCGTTAACCAGAACGCCTACGTCTACCTGTTCAGCATCAACGCCGATGGGCAGATTGACCTGATCCTGCCCAATGCCTACAACCCCAGCAACTATTTGCGGGCGGGGGAGACCTATAGCTTTCCGGAACCCGGGGCGCGCTACGAGTTCACCATCAGCGGGCCGGCGGGGGTAGACCAGGTGCTGGCGGTGGCTAGCCGCCAGCCGCTCTCGCTCGCGCAGATTGCCGATATTCGCAGCGGCCAAATGCGGGTGCAGGGGGCCAGCAACCTGGCCAGGGCGCTCTCGATTGTGGTCACCCCACTGCCCGACCGCGACTGGGTGAGCCATGCAGTGCGCTACAACGTACAGCCCCGCCAGGTGGTCAACCCACAGCCCAGACCGCCCATCTACTTCATCCCGCCCATGCCGGGGTACTGGGTGATCTGGGAGGACCGCGACGACACCGAGTACAGTGTGGCCTACCGCGGTGGCGATGTGGAGCAAATTTTCGGCTACTACCACCGCGACCTGACCTCCAAAGGCTGGGTGAAGGTGCGCTTCAAGTCCAGGAAGGGCAAGAAGAACCCGGCCTACGAGGCGGAGTACCGCCGAGGTGGGGATAGGCTCGAGGTCAGGGTAGCCCCCCGCGGCGCCGAGATGATAGTCAAGCTGGAGTGGGGCAGATAAGTCGCGCCCGCCGGTCGCTACACTTGGCCCCCGCTGGAGGCGCGGGGGCTTTGCTTTTATAATTGACCCTATGCACCCCTGGCTGGATATTCCAACCAAACAACTGCGCTTTGCCAGGGCCATCATTTCCGCGGGTAAATGAAACCTCTTTCGCCCTCGTACAGTCGCGAGGCTGTACGGGTTCTTGTCTTTTGAGCCCCCGACTCCAAACGCCATAAGGAGCAAGCATGAACAAACTCGAGGTTCACCCCGACATCGCCCAGGCCTCCACCCTTCCGGCCCGCTTCTACCAAGACCCCCAGGTATACGAAGCGGTGAAAGAAAAGGTGTTTGCCCGAAGCTGGCAGTGGGTGGGCGATACCGACGACCTGAAGGCCCCCGGCACCGTCAAGCCCTTTACCTTGCTGGAAGGCTGCCTGGACGAGCCGCTGGTGCTAACCCGCGACCACCAGGACCAACTGCACCTGCTCTCCAACGTCTGCACCCACCGGGGGATGCTGGTGGCCGAGACCGGTGACAACGCCCGCTATTTGCGCTGCCGCTACCACGGGCGGCGCTTTGGGCTGGATGGCTGCTTCCAGGCCATGCCGGAGTTCGAGGGGGTGGCGGGGTTCCCCAGCCCCAAGGACGACCTGCCCAAGGTGGCCTTCGAGACCTGGGGCCAGGGGAAGTTTTTGTTTGCCAGCCTGAACCCGCCGGTTTCGCTGCAAGAGGTGCTGCGCCCTGTGCAGGAGCGGGTGGGCTGGCTGCCCTTTCGGGAGTTTTACTTCGAGCCCTCCCGCGCCCGCGACTACCTGGTGCGGGCCAACTGGGCGCTGTACTGCGACAACTACCTGGAAGGCTTCCACATCCCCTATATCCACGCCTCGCTCAATAGCGTGATTGACTACGGCAGCTACACCACCGAGGTCTACGACTGGTGCAACCTACAACTCGGGGTGGCGGCCCCCGGCGAGCCCTGCTTCGACCTGCCCAAAGACTCACCCGACCACGGCCAGCGCATCGCGGCCTACTACTACTGGGTCTTCCCCAACCTGATGCTGAACTTCTACCCCTGGGGCCTCTCGGTTAATGTGGTGCGCCCGCTGGGGCCCGAGCTCACCAAGGTCTCGTTCCTGCCCTATGTGTGGGATGCCAGCAAGCTGGAGGCCGGGGCTGGGGCCGCCCTCGACCGGGTGGAGCGCGAGGACGAGGTGGTGGTGGAGGCGGTGCAGAAGGGGGTTAAGTCGCGCTTCTACGACCGGGGGCGCTTTAGCGTCAAGCGGGAGCAGGGGGTGCACCACTTTCACCGGCTACTGGCGCAGGGCTTTAGAGTAGCCCGAGCTGCCCTGGTATGATGAAACAGCGTTTGGAGGAACCATGCAGCGACTGTTTGCTCTGCTCGTCTTGGTGATTGGTCTAGCCCTGGCCCAGGCCCCGGCCTACCCCGAGAACACCGTGGGGGTGGGTTTTGGGATTGGACGTGGGCTGATGGTACAGGGCAGCACGGGCCTGCCCTTCAGCCCGCTGGGTATAGACACGGGGCTGGATATGGAGGTCATCGTACCCACCAGCTTTAATGCGCTGGAGGTCTGGGCGCTGTTCAAGGCCAACCTGCTGCCGGCCCTGACGGTGGCCGATCTTTCGCTCTCGGCGGGCCTGGGGCTGGATATGAGCTTTAACACGGTTGGGAGCATTTTTGGTGTTCCATCTGGGGCCGGTGGCCAGCCTCGAGATTCCCGGTGGGGCCATCTCGGGCTATGTGGGGCTGGGTATCGAAGGAGGGTTTAACCTGGCCTATGGCCTGGCCGGGCGGCTGTACCTTGACCCGGTGGCCCTCGAGGTGGGCCTTTCCGACCGCTACCCCTTCAAAATAGCGCTGCTCTACCTGTGGTGATTCCTTGAGCACACGGGGCAAGGTGGGCGCGCAGTACACCCATGCGCTGGATTGGAGCTCTGGTGGTTTTGCTGGGGCATGGCCTGGGGGCACTCGGTTTTTGTGCTCACCCCCCAGGGGCGCCTTCAGGGTGGCTACAACCAGCAGGCCCGGGTGGCCTACTTTCTGGGCATCCCCTATGCCAGGGCCGAGCGCTGGAAAGCCCCGCAGCCGGTGATGGCGCCTCGAGGGGGTGTTCCAAGCCACCCAGCCGGGCCCGGCCTGCCCCCAGCGCGGGGTCTTCACCACCCGCCTGGGGGGCTACCTCCCGCCCCAGAGCGAAGACTGCCTGAACCTGGGGGTCTGGATGCCCATGGCCGCCCCCCCGCCCGAGGGCTACCCGGTGATGGTCTTTATTCACGGGGGCAGCTACACCGGCGGTAGCTGGGCCGAGCCCCTCTACGACGGCACGGCTCGCTGGCCTCGCAGGGGGTGGTGGTGGTGGGGTTCAACTACCGGCTGGGCTCGCTGGGCTGGCTGGCCCTGCCCGCGCTGCAACAGGAAGACCCCCACGGCTCCACCGGCAACTACGGGCTCTTGGACATGCTCGAGGCCCTGCGCTGGGTGCGGCGCAATATCGCCGCCTTCGGGGGCAACCCCGACAACGTAACCCTCTTCGGGCAGTCGGCGGGGGGGATGGCGGTCTGCACCCTGCTGGCCGCCCCGGCGGCCCGGGGCCTCTTCTCACAAGGCCATTGTTCAGTCGGGGGGGTGCGAGTACGTGCGCACCCTGGAGCAAGGGCCTGGCCTGGGGCGTCCGCTGGGCGGCCCAGATGGGGTGTGCAGGCGGGCGATCTGGCCTGTTTGCGCCGGATTCCCCTAGAGCGCCTCTTTCCCACCCGAAGACCGCAGCATCGGGGCGCTCTTGCAAAGGGTCGAGGCCGGGGAGTTCGCCGAAGTGCCCTGGAAGCCCCATCTGGACGGGGTCTGGTTGCACAAAATACCCCTCCAGGCCTTGCGAGAGGGAGACGCGGCGGGCGTGCCCCTGGTGGTCGGGGCCACCGCCCAGGAGACCTGGGGGGAGCGCTTTGTGGGCCCTGCGGACTGGGCGGGGTTCGCCCGGCGCGTGGAGGAAAAGCGGCCGGGGCAGGGGGCTCGAGCCGAGCAGCTTTACCGGGCCCGCACCGCTTCCCCCGCCGAGGCCTGGGCCTACTTCCAGACCGACCGGATTCTGCTCTGCCCCACGCTGGCCGCCGGGGTGGCCCAGGCCCCTCACGCGCCCAGCTACAGCTACCTGGTGGACTGGGCCTCGCCGGTGCTCGAGGGGCTGGGCAGCTTCCACGGGATCGAGCTGCCCCTGCTGTTCGGCACCGAGGCGAGCTGGCCCGCGCTGGCGCTGTTCCTGACCCAGGAAGCCCTGGAAAGCTCCCGCCCCCTGGCCCGGGCCTTGCAGGCCCAGTGGATCAACTTTGCCCGCACCGGTGCGCCTTTTTTGCTGGGCTGGCCCGAGACCAGGGCCGGCTATGCGATGGGCTTTTCCGCCCAGCCGGGCCGCATCCCCGACCCCTACCCCGAACGCTGTGGGTTGTTCCGCTAGGCCCAAGCGAATAGCATAGAAGGGTGCCGGTGCTCCAGGTTTCCGCCGCCGACCAGTACCTCATCGCCAGCGGCGACACACCGTTGCTCGAGGTCTGGGCGGCCCTGCCCAAAGGGCTGTATTCCCGCCCTTTCCCCCGGTGGAGCTGCCGGGGGGGCTGGACGGCCTGCTCAAGCGCGGCGGCTTCGCCCAGACTTTTTTTATGGGCAGCGAGGTGCTGGGGCTCAAGTTCAGGTCGCCCAGGGGCCACATCATACGAGGCGGGGGGCCTCACCGTCAAAAACGTGCAGGGCTACGACCTGGTGCGCCCCTTTGTGGGCAGTTTTGGGGCGCTGGGGGATGTGCTCGAGGCCACCCTGCGCCTGCGGCCCGGGCGGGCCTGGGTGTTTCTGCGTCGAACAGGCGAGCTGTCCACCCCCCCCATCCAGCCCCGTTTCTTGTGGCAGGCGCTGGCCCACACCTACGCTTTTCACTTCGGGCATCCCCTCGAGGTTCAGCGCTTCGCGGAAACCTTTGGCGGAGAGACCGTACAGGGGCCGCTGGACTACACCGGGCTGTTCCCCGAGGGCATGGGGGTGGGGCCGGGCAGCCTGCGCGATCTGCGCTTTGGCTGGGCCAACGGCGGGGCCCGGCCCGAGCTGCCCGCGGCCTTCCGGCGCCTGGCGGAGGCGATTTAGGAACCTATGACACCCAAATTTACCGTTCCAGACCATCTAAAGCCCTATCAGCGCCGGATGAGCGCCAACGGGGTGGGGCTGCACCTCTACGACTCGGGGCCGGCCCAGGCCCCAGACCCCACCTTTCTGCTGATTCATGGCCTGGGCGACGAGGCCGATAGCTGGCGCAAGGTGTTTCCGCTGCTAACCGGGCGGGGCCGGGTGGTGGCCCCCGACCTGCCGGGGTTTGGCCGTTCGGATCACCCCCGGCGGGCCTACACCCTCAACTTTTTTGCCGATACGATGGCCGCCCTGCTGGAAAGCCTGAAGGTTTCGCAGGCCGTCCTGGTGGGTAGCTCGATGGGGGCCGCGGTGGCCCTGCGGCTGGCCCAGCGGCGGGCTGACCTGGTGTCGCGGCTGGTGCTGGTGGGGGGGCCGCCGGTGCGGGGTCGGCTCAACCGGGTGCAGCTCATGTTCTTGATACCGGGCCAGGGCGAAAAGCTATACAATAGCTTCCGCCGCTCACAGGAGGCTGCTTTTGAGAGCCTGCGGCCCTACTATGCCAGCCTGGAGGCGCTGCCGCCGGAAGACCGCCAGTTTTTGCGGGAGCGGGTCTGGGATCGGGTCTGGAGCGACGACCAGCGGCGGGCCTACTTCTCCACCTTCCGCTGGATGGCGCTGGAGAGCCTGCTGGGCCGGGCCCGCTTAGGCCAGGTAAAAACCCCTACGCTGCTGGTCTGGGGCGAGCAGGACGCGGTAATTCCCCTCGAGGCCGCCAAAACTCTGCAAAGCTGGATGTCGGGCTCGCAGCTTCAGGTGATCCCCGGCTGCGGCCACCTGCCCCAGCAGGAAAAACCCCTCGAGCTGGCCCGGCTTATTTTGCAGTAGCGGCCTGGCAGGCCGGACAGAGGCCCTGGTACTCGACCTGCACGTCTTCAATTACAAAGGCGGGGTACTTGGCCTTGACCTCGCTCAGCAGGTCGGGCAGCGGGTGCACGATGTCGAAGAAGCGGTTGCACTTGCGGCAGACCATGTGCAGATGGCCGTCCAGGTTGGCCTCGTAGCGCAGGGCCTCCCCGGGTCGGGCCAGGGGCACCAGGTAGCCCTCCTCGGTGAGCGCGTCCAGGGTGCGGTACACCGTGCCCAGGCTGATGCTGGGTACCTGCTTGCGCACTTCAGCATAGACCCAAGCAGCATCGGGGTGGTGGCCCTTGGCGCTGCGAACCACCTCGAGCACGGCTTTGCGCTGCTTGGTTAGGCGTTTCATTCTCATAGCGGTTCTTCAGGGATGGGTCGGGGCGTGTGCGGAATCCCGACTATTAAACTCAAGTTTACAACAAAACCCCTGAGGAAATTAAGCCGGCGCACAAAATGGCTCAGTGTTGCGGTGCAGGTACTGCGCTCAGCAGTTCCCGCCCCCCTTCGGCCAGCAAGTCCTGGGCCAGGTCGTGGCCCAGCTCGGCGGCTTCTTCGGCGTCGCCCTCGATCTCGGCCCGGATGAGTTCGCGGCCGTCGGGTGAGGCCACCACCCCTTGCAGCAGCAGGGTGTCGTCGCCCTCGAGGGTGGCCAGCGCGGCGGCAGCGCACCCGTCGCCCGCGCCCAGGGCCCTTAAGAAGGCCCGCTCGGCCGTTGTCCGCACGAAGGAGGCCCGGTGGTTGAGGCTGTAGGCCAGCTCCTCGGCCCAGTCGTCGCCCTGGCGCACCTCGAGGCCCAGGGCCCCCTGGCCGGGCGCGGGCAGCATGACCTCGGGGTCTATAAGCTGGTCGATGCGGTTTCTCAAGTCCAGCCGCAGCAGGCTGGCCGCTCCGATGATCACGGCGTCGTACTCACCGGTGCCGAGGGCGCTCAGCCGGTCGTCCACATCGCCCTCGAGGTCGCACACATTCAGGTCGGGGCGGTGGGCCAGCAACTGGGCCTTGCGCCGCAGGCTGTTGACCCCCACCACGGCCCCTTTGGGCAGATCCTCCAGGCGTTTGGCGCTGCGCCCGACCAGGGCCTCGCGGGGCTCCATGCGCTTGGGCACCGCCACCAGCCGGAGGCCGGGTGCTTCCTGGGTGGGCAGGTATTTGAGCGAATACACAGCAATATCCACTTCTCGCTTGCCGAGGGCCTGTCGCAAGGCTTCGGCGGCGCTCTGCTCGGAGGCGCTTTTGGACTGTATGGTACGTATTTTGAACTCGGTTTCGGGCCAGTTCTCTTTGAGGCGTTCCACCACCCAGCGGGTCTGGGCTTGCGCCAGCAGGCTCGCCCGGGCCCCTATTACGATGACGCGCATAACGCCCAATATATTAGCCGGAAATTGCCCGCGGTGGTATGCGCAGCGGGCCTTTAGGGGCGGTATGGCGGGGGGATACAGTCCGCCTCGAGCTCGAAATCGCCCTCCACGGCCCTGGCCTTGCCCGCTTGGGCCAGCAAATGCAGGGTTTGGCTGACATACTGCTGCACCCGCCGCAGCGGGAGGGTCTCGACGGCCAGCTCGGGGCGGTGCAGCTTGAGGAAGGCCCGGTGGAAAGCGGGCAGCTCGTTCAGCGGGAGGGCAGCCTCGAGGGCGCTCCAGCGCACGGTGCTCATGAGGGCCAGCCTGTTCGCATAGCCGGAGCCCCGCCCTACCTGGCAACCCCGAAAGCAAAGACCAGCTCGTCGCCCTTGCGCACCACAAACAGAAGGGCGGCCCTGCCGGTCTCGTCCCGCAGGTTGTAGCGGGTGCGCACCTCACCTGCTACCTGGGTTTCCTGCTGATTCTCCACGAAGTAGCCAGCGGCGGCAAAGCCGGTCAGAATCTGCTGAACGAAGCCGGGTTGCAGCCGGGCCGCCACACCCCGGGCCGCGTAGACCTCCAGGTTGAACCGGCTGGCATCGGGGATGCGGGCCACAATGGCCTCACTGCCGCGCCCGGCCTTGAAGGAGCCCGAGGGAAAGCGCACACTGGCATCCAGGCTGGAGGCGATGGCCGCCACCGTGGTCACCTCGACCAGGGTCTGGGCCAGGGCCGGGGCGCCCAGCAGGAGTAACAAGCCAAGCAGAAGGTTCTTCATAGCAAAAGCCTAGCGGCTAGGCCATGGGCTGCTGGGTTATTTGCCTCAGGACTGGCCGACCGGGGTATCCCTGGGCGGCAACGGGGGCAGCCCCAGGCGGTTCCAGCGCTCGTCTACCCGGCGCACGATCTCGGGCGCCATCACAATTTTGGGCGGCCAGCGGCGGGTAAAGCCCTCCTCGGCCAGCTTGCGGGTGCCGTCCAGCACCAGCACCGGGCCCTCCACCCCCGGCAGCACCCAGGCGTCGCGCTCGGGGTCGATGTTGTTGAGCACCGCCCACATCACCTCGTCGAACTCGAGGTGGGTGTCGGCATCGGTCAGGAGCATCAGCCGAATGCCCGCGCTCTGGGGGGCTATCAGCAGGCGCTCGGCAATCTCTCTGGCCTGGTGGGGGCGGGTTTTCTCGAAGGTGACCATCCAGATGCCCGGCAGTTGCTTCTGCCGCACCCCCGGAATACCCGGCAGGCTGGGGTGGGCCCGGAGGGTAAAGGGCAGGGCGCCGCCTTCCTCCTCGAGCTTGGCCGTACCGTCCACAATCAGCTTGCCCCCGTAGCCCATGGCGCGGGAGGCGTGATCCAGCACGTCAATGGGGCCGCGCGAGATGAGGGTGTCGCGCCCCGGCACGGCGTGCTCGAGGGCTTTTTGCAGGGCCTCGGGCCCCTTCAGGGGAGCGCCCGCATCCAGCACCACGATCACCTTGGCAAACATCATCTGGCCCAGCCCAAACAGGCCGTTGGCCACCTTGTAGGCCTGGCCGGGGTAGCGCTTCTCGATGCTCACGTTGACCCAGTTGTGGGCCACCCCGGCGGGCGGCATGTGGTAGTCGTGGATCTCCGGCAGGATGAGCTGGGCCGCGGGCAGAAAGAGCCGTTCGGAGGCCTCGATCAGGTAGGCGTCCTCCATGGGCGGGCGGCCCACGATGGTGGCCGGGTAGACGGCGTTTTTGCGGTGGGTGATGGCGGTGAGGTGGAAGCGGGGGTAGAGGTCTTCCAGGGTGTAAAAGCCGGTGTGGTCGCCGAAAGGCCCCTCCACCACCAGGTCTTCGGCGGGGTCGATGTAGCCCTCGAGCACGAACTCGGCCTCGGCCGGCACCGGCAGGTCTACCGTGACACCGCGGGTCAGCTCGACCGGCTGCCCCCGCAAGAACCCCGCCAGGTTGAACTCGTTGACCCCCGGAATGGGGGGCACAGGGGCGGTGGCAGCGTAGGTCAGGATGGGGTCGCCGCCCAGGGCCACCGCCACTTCCAGCCGCTTCCCCAGTTTTTTGGCTTTGTCGTAGTGCCGCCGCCCCACCTTGTGCAGTTGCCAGTGCATGGCGGTGCTGCGCCTGTCCAACACCTGCATCCGGTACATGCCCAGGTTAAGCTCGCCCGTTTCCGGGTCTTTGGAGATCACCAGCGGCAGGGTGATGTAGGGGCCGCCGTCCAGGGGCCAGCACTTGAGGATGGGAATTCGGAAGAGATCTACCTGGTCACCCCGCCAGACCACCTCCTGCACCGGCCCGCCGCGCACTTTTTTGGGGAAGAAGCCCTTGAGCTCCCGCAGCTTGGGCAGCATGGCGAAGGCCGCCTTGAGGCCGCCCTTGCCGGGGTTGAGGTTCATCAGGTTGGCCACCCGCACCGCCAGGTCGTCCAGGCTTTTCACGCCCATGGCCCGCGCGGTGCGCTCGGCGGTGCCAAAACCCCCGATGAAAACCGGGAAGTCGCGCCCCTCGACGTTCTCAAACAGCAGGGCCGGGCCGCCCGACTTGACCATGCGGTCGGCAATCTCGGTGATTTCCAGCTCGCAGGAGACCGGTTCCTTGATGCGAACGAGCTCCTGGCGGCGCTCGAGTTCGTGAATGAAGGCCTGGAGGTTCTTATACATCCATTCCAGCTTACGGCCTGAAGCGCCCACCGACTGTGGGTTCGCCCAGGGGTTGGGCCCGGC